>CAKUBV010000001.1 GCA_934643455.1 Candidatus Proelusimicrobium excrementi
ACTGCGCCGCCTTCGGCGGCATCATACTTAGTACACCTTCTTCGTCAAAAATTGAAATCCGCCCCAAAATCAACAAACCACGCTACTGATATACTCGCATACTTTTACTCGGTCTAAGTTGCGCGCTTATAGCTAGCAAACTTTCGTATTTGGCCGAATTTATTTTTTACTCGGTCTAAGTTGCGTCTTCGCGGCTAGCAATTTTCTATTTTTGAGCATATTTTGATTTTTTACTCACTTGGATACCTCGCTCACTTTGTTCGCATAGCGGTAAGTATACCGCGTTCGTAATAAAATCAAAATTTATCTCAAAACTAAAAATCACGCCGGTTTCACGCTTTCATGCTGATTTTTAAAGTTCAAGCTGCTTTTATACTCGCACGGTTTTAACTCGTGTTAAGTTTTATTCTCTTTATACTCCAATATATAAACTTATCCGGTCGCAAAATGGTTCCATAACTTTTTCATTAATGTAGGTCGGGCTTTGCCCGACAGAGGAACTCCTTTTTAACGTCAGGCATAGCCTGACCTACATTTTACCTATCTGCTTTTTAATATTCCTTTTTCCTTCTTTTTTGCCGTGTCATACGTCGGGGCGTTTTGTTAAAAAGATAAAACAGTTGAAACGGGCTGATTAACTATAAAGGAGAGGAAAAAGATGTCAAAAAATAAAACGGTTAGAAATATATTTTTTAGTGTATTTTGCGTTTTTGTCTGTATTATAGCTGCATATGCCGAAAGCTGTAACTCCGTCGGTCAAGTTCAGTATAGGTACACGGCAAGCGGGGGCCCCTACACTACGCAAACCAGGACTTGTTGTTCCGATAAGCAATATTCTGAATACGGCAAGGCTTGCGCAGACTGCACTCTTCCTGAAGGATACACTTATGTAGGCGGAAGCAATATATACAAGAACTGAAAACGGTTTATTATGTGCATATTATGGACATTGCGTTCCAAGCGGGAATGGGTGGTCCTTTTCTAAAATATCGTGTAATTGCCCTAACGGAGAAATACTATGTTCGGGTAAATGTGTGAAAAAAGAAACCAAGAAAATAGACAGCTTGTTTCTTGAAACTGAAAAAAGACCTTCATATACATGCCAGGAAACTTGCTTTAATTGGCTTACAGGAGGGGGAACTAAATCCGCTCAATGTTCTTTTTATGGTATAACCGAAAGTGATGCCGACGGTTCCGTTTGTTCTTGCGATAAGACAAAAGGCTGTATTTTCGGTGAGTCTATTTCCGGTACAGTTTCTCAAAAATCGGCGAATATGTGCACATGCTCGGCTAAAAACTACTTGTGCAGTTAAAATTAACTTTAACAAGAGGGTTTATTACTCTCAACTAACCGCCCCGCTTTGGCTTAGGCTAAGGCGGGGTTTTTGATCTCATAAAAAATATCCCCGGTTTAATTGCCGGGGATATTTGTTTATATCTTAACTTTTTGATAACGCTTGGTTTCAAGAAGGGTTTGTGCTTCCTCTCTTGCCCATTCGTCAACCAAAGCCGCTCCGCTTAAAGTGAGCGGTTTATTGTCCGAGGTGTGCTTTTCAAGCACGCCGGCGACGATTTTGGGAATATCGGTAAACAATATTTTGCCTTCAAGGAAAGCGTTTACGGCCGTTTCGTCCGCGGCGTTAAGTGCGGCGGGGAAGCTGCCGCCTTTTTTGGCCGCTTCCAGAGCAAGGCAGAGGCAGGGGAATTTGTTTAAGTCCGGCTCGGAAAATTCCAATTTCGCCATTTCCGTAACGGAAAGCCTTTTTACCGGGCTGGGCAGCCTTTTGGGATAAGTTACGGCGTATTGTATCGGCAGACGCATATCGGGATTGGAAAGCTCGGCGATAATACTGCCGTCTACATATTCCACCGCCGAATGTACTATGGACTGCGGATGTATCACTATTTTGATTTTTTCCAAAGGCAGGGAAAAAAGGTGCATAATTTCTATTGTTTCAAAGCCTTTATTCATCAACGTAGAAGAATCTATAGTGATTTTTTTGCCCATTTTCCATCTGGGATGCGCCAAGGCCTGAGCGGATGTAACTTTGCTTAAATCCCCGTCATATTTAAAGAACGGCCCGCCTGAAGCCGTCAGCAGAATTGCGGCTATCTGCGGTTCTGCTTTATAGTAGGAATGGCAGTCAACGTTCTCAAGTGATTGAAAAACGGCCGAAGGTTCCGAGTCCACGGGGATAATGGTTGCGTTCCAGCGTCTGCACTCGTCCATAAGCGCGCGCCCTGCCATAACTATCGGTTCTTTGTTGGCCAAAGCAATGGTTTTGCTTGCTTTTATGGCCGCTATAAGCGGTATAAAACCTATTGAACCGGCAAGGCCGTCTATTATCAAATCGGCTTCCGGCATAATGGCCAAAAACACCAAAGATTCTATACCCGGCCCCAAAAGTTTGGTGTGCGCGGGGACCATATCCTTTATTTTTTTGTAAGATTCCTCGCTGTATACGGCGGCGTATTTAGGTTTAAACTCCGCTATTTGCTTTAAGAATAAATCCGTATTGTTGTTGCCGGTTATCGCCAAAACCTGATAATCCGGGCCCAAAGCGGAAATTACGCTTAAGGAAGAAACGCCTATAGAGCCTGTCGAGCCTAAAATTACTATTCTTTTCATGGCAGGATATATAATAAGACGTAATAAAGCACCGGCGCAGTCAGCAGGAAAGCGTCGAATCTGTCAAAGAAACCGCCGTGCCCGGGCAGAATGTTTGAAGAGTCTTTTACGCCTGAACTCCTTTTAAGTATAGACTGGGCCAAATCGGAAATTTGCCCTAATACGGAAATCATCAATCCCAAACAAGCGGCCTGCACGGCCGTTATGTACCAAGGGAAGAACAAATCCCAACAGAATAAAGCTACGGCGGTGCCGATAACAGTTCCGCCTATTGCGCCTTCCCATGTTTTCTTGGGGCTGACTTCCTTATTAAGTTTATGTTTGCCTAAAAATCTCCCGGTAAAATATGCACCGGTATCGGTGGCCCAGATAGTGAAAAACAAAATATAAGTAAAATATTCGCCGTAAGGTTCAATAAGGCGTATATTGATAAGATGCGCCAAGGACCACGGTATTAAAATTACTCCGAGCAAAGTATTTGCGGCGCGTTCTGCGGAGCGGCGCGGGGTGATAACTTCAACAAAAAATATTCCCGCCAAAGACAAAGCCATAAAGAAAGAAGGGATATTGCTGGGAACGCCCATTTGAACGTCGGCCCTGCCGGCCACCGCGCCGATTATCATCAATATGCCGAAGACTATCAGCGAAACGCGGTTAACGGTTTTTTTTGCCGTAAGCAAAATCAAACCATACTCATACAAGCAGAGCAGTATTATGGCGGAAACAAACGCCATATAGAATACGCCGCCGAAGTAAATCGCGGCGAGCACGAGGGGAATGCCCACGATTGCGGTTAAAATTCTGGGTAATAACATAAAAACATTTTAGCAAATTGTTTATGGCTGTGCGTTAAATAAAAGGGGGCTTTTAGGTTTTGGAGCGGTTTTAAGATTTAGTCTGGTTAATACAGCGCGCGCTTTATCTTCCGCCGAAGCGGCGGTTCCTTTTGGAATACTCCTCTAAAGCTTTATTAAATTCTTCTTCTTTGAAATCCGGCCAAAGGACGGGGGTAAAATAGAACTCGCTGTAAGCCGCCTGCCATAAAAGGAAGTTGGAAAGCCTCTGCTCCCCGGAAGTTCTTACTATTAAATCGGGCTCGGGAAGATTGTTGTAAAGCGCGGCGGAAATATCTTCCGGTTTTATTTCCTTTTTGCCGGAGGATAAAAGCTTTGTCGCGGCGTCGGCTATTTCTTGGCGGGAACCGTAATTTAAAGCCAAATTTAAAACAAGTTTGTGATTGGGCTTTGCCTCGGCGTCGGCTTTATCCATTTTGCGAAGTATATCCGCCGGCAAAGGATCGCGCCGGCCGCTGAAAATGATTTTTACGTCGGGATTGTTTTCCTTTAAAAATTTGTCCAAGGTTTTTGAAAGGAGCTTCATTAAAGCTGAAACTTCCAATTTGGGGCGGGCCCAGTTTTCCGTGGAAAAGGCATACAGCGTTATATATTTTACTCCGGCTTTTAAGGCGGCGTTTGTAACCGCTTCGACCGAGCGGGCGCCTTCTTCGTGGCCTTTCGTTTTTGAAAGCCCCTTTGCTTCGGCCCAGCGTCCGTTGCCGTCCATTATAAACGCTATATGCTTTGGGATTTTGGTTTCTTCCGCCATAATTATATTTTACCTTATTTGAGCCCGCCGCCCAAGCAGAGATAAAAGCCCCCGGTTTTAAGCCGGGGGCGAAATGTTTAATAAGTTCTTTGTTTAATTTTTACGTTTACATCTCAGCATTACGCCGCTTCCTTGGGAATTGTCGCAGTGTCTGCCGTTGCTGCATGAGTAAACGCCGCATGTCGTGGGTACGCTTTCGCTTCTCATGCATTTAAAACTGCATGTAGCGGCGGTGCAATTTTGCGTGCAAAGTTCGGCATCTGTTTTAGAGTTGTTGCAAGTACTTACATTATCGCCTTGGTACTCTCCGCCTTCCCACCACATGCCTCCGTTATAGTAAGCATGGTGCCAGCCACAGCGGTCTCCCGCTTTCGTATATGGCAATTTGCCGCCGACGAAATATTTTTTGCCATTCCTTCTGCATGTTTTTTTGTCTATAAAACTGTAAGTATTATGGCAGTCCGCCAATATGCCTACCTTTACTCTTTCCGGCAGATATTCATAAACGCATTTTTTGCCGTCGAGGGATACTTGCCCGGTTGGGCAGCAGATTCCGTTGCTTTCATATTTGCCGTTGGGGCAGACGCATTGGCCTTTGGGCGCATCCCACTTGGATTTGGGATTTCCTGCACAGCATGTGGAATCGCCGGGGTTGCATTCACAAGCGTTTTGTTTCGCATACTCCGCGTCATCGCATTTGTTTGCTTCTTTGCAGGCGGAATCATTCCAAGTTCCCCATTGGCATGACTTATTGCAAAATCTTACCATAGTCCCGGTTTTTCCGTCGGAACATTCGGAAGTGTCCGTGCTGTCCGGCGTACACACGCCTTCATTGGAACACGCGCCCCATTGGCCGGTCTGCCATTCTCCGGTGGTGGTGTCGCAAGTTACGCTGCGCGTGTGAGAACCGCATTTATTCCCGCATGATTCGCTTTCCGCCGGTTTTTGGCCAAGACATTCTTTTACTCCCGGTCTTTGCGGACAGGAAGGGAAGTCGTAGCATTGGCCGGTAATCGTATTGCATTTTCCCGTAACGGTACTGCCGTCCCAGCATTGCTTGGTGCAATCTCCGCAGGATTTTACGTCGGGATTAATACCGGGGCCGTCGCCGTCGCCGCCTGCTTCATAGCCGCAGCCTACGTCGCCTTGCTGCACCAAGTCGGCGAACATGGCGCAAACTTCTCCGCTGCAGCCGACTTGCTGTGTTTCAATGTTTTTGCTGAAAGTGTAAGTTTCGCCGTCTCTTGTATTTCTTGCTTTAATGCAGGCTTCGTCAAGAGTGTATTCAAAAGAGCCGATAGTTGCGCTGGCTTGATTTTGACTAAGGCCGGCTATCGGCACATTGAGAGCTTTAAAATTATCCGCATATTTCTCATTATTCAACATATAATCCTGTTGTTTCAGAGATACTATGTTTAGGTTTTTTAAAGCGTCGGAAGCGCGGCTTTTCTTGACGGATTTGGTGTAAGTCGGCAAAGCTATTGCCGCCAATACGCCTATTACCAAAACCACTATAAGCAGTTCTGTTAAGGTAAAACCCCTTCGGGATATCTTCATAAACACCCTCCTGAGTACTTAATATCGATTTTCATATTGCCAAAAACAAAGATAAGTCCGTAAAAACTTTTTAACGGCGAACGTAATATGCGCAAAACAAAGGAACTGTTTAACTGTTTTTTATTTGCTTGTTTTGCTTTCAAATAGAATGTTACTTAGCAAAATTATAACTAAATTACTTGTAAAAGTCCAATATGTGTTTGATATTTTGCATGCGACGGAAAGGAAGATTAATCGTCTTATCCGTGGAGATTTTTTTGTTGGGGAATTCCGGCCTCCCGCTTTACGGGCCGCCAAAATAAAAAAGCCCGCCTTAAAGCGGGCTTTTGAAAGGATAAAGGCCGGTTATATCGTCATTATTTCTTTTTCTTTTTCGGCCGTGAATTTTTCTATCAGGGATATGGCCGCGTCGGTTGCTTTTTGTATGTCAACTTCGTGGCGTTTAAGATCGTCTTCCGTAACTTCGCCGGCTTTCTGCGCTTTCTTTACTTTTTCTATCGCGTCGCGGCGTTCATTGCGGACGCTTACTTTATAATCTTCACTCATTTTGGCGATGGTTTTGGTAAGCATTTTCCTTCTGTCTTCCGTCATGGGGGGGAAGGTTATCCTGATAAGTTTTCCGTCATTCATGGGGGTTACGCCCAAATCCGCCTGCTGGAGGGCTTTTTCGATTTCCTTTATGGCGGTTGCGTCCCAAGGCTGAATTTCCAGGGTTCTGGCGTCGGAAACATTCAGCATCGCCATTTGTTTAAGCGGAGTGGGAACGCCGTAATATTCCACGCGTACGTTTTCAATCATTTGCGGGTTGGCTCTGCCGGTTCTCAAAGTGCCCAAATCCTGTTTGAATTTTTCCGCGACGGCCGTCATATTGTTTTTTGTTTTGGTTAAAAGTTCGCTTATGCCTTCCATAAATTTTACCTCATGATTTATTTTTATTTATTATATCTTTTTTGGGGCGATATTGTCCTTTCGTGTATGATTATTTTAAAACCTTGCTGTTCGTATCTCATCATTTCAATTTGCTTTTGCATATTGCGCATTTCAATATGATGACGCATTACCAAGCTGCCCAAAAGTTTTACTCTGGCGGATAAAAATATCACAAAACAGGCGAGTATCAGTATGGCCGCTATGGCGGCGGTTCTGTCGCTTATAAAATGTTTTTCTTCTTTTTTTGCCTTTTTTTGCGGGGGATTTTCCGGTTTGTCTTCCTTAAGCGGAGCCGCGGGTTCCTTTTCCGTTTTTTCGGTTTCTTCTTGTTTAGTCTGTTCTAAGGGCTGTATTTCGGGCAAAAGCACAGGCGCGGGGGCTTCTTCCGCGGCGGGGGCCGCCTCTGCCGCTTTTATGGGTTCCTCTGCCGGTTCCTCCGGCGCGGGAATAACCAAAGCCGGGGCTTCCTCAGTTAAACTATCTTCATGTTCCTCTTCGGCGGCTTCTTCCGGCAGCCAATTTTCAGCCGGCTTTTCCGTCTGTTTTGAGGGCTCTTCCGTTTCAGGTTTTTCCTGTGATAAAAGTAAAGGCGCGGGCGATACGCTTTCCGTCATAATCTTTACGGTTTCTTTAGGGGCGGAAGCGTTGGCGGGGGCGTCTTCCGTTCCGGCGAAATCGGCGAACCAAGCTTTTATGCCCTGTTTTAACTTTCTGAAACGCCAGCGGAAATTGGTTTCAAATCTTCTTAAGAAGCCCTTTTTCTCTTTAGGAAGTTTCGGCGCGGGTTCTTTTTTCGTTTCCGCGGGTTTAGCGGCCTCGGCGGCTTTTGAAGGATTTTCTTCAAGTTCAATCAATTCCGCGATTCTTTCCGGGGTGAGCGGGCCCTGCACTTTATCCGTATTTACGTTTGAAATTATCCCCGCCGGCATTATATAACGATTTGTATCCGGGAAGAACATTTTTTGGAAAAATGCGGAAATTTCCCTCCTTAAAAAATAACAAGTCATCGCTATTATAAATATGGCGAAACAAGCCAACGGTATAATCCAAGCGAAATGATACGGCGAAAATAGTTCCTTCATATAAACTCCCTGAGGTTAAATTAATAAATGGTGGTGCCTATTTTTTTGCCTGACACCGCCAATTTGATATTTCCTTTTTTATGTAAATTGAATACGCAAAGGGGGAATTTATTTTCCAGACAAAGGGCCAAAGCTGCGGTATCCATAAACTTAAGGCCTTGTTTGATTGCGTCTTCGTAAGTGATTTTTTTGATTAATTTGGCTTTGGGGTTCTTTTTGGGGTCGCTGTCATAAACTCCGTCGACTTGGGTTGCCTTTAAGACCAAATCGGCCTTAATTTCGGAAGCTCTTAAAGCCGCGGCGGAATCGGTGGTAAAGAATGGGTTGCCCGTGCCGCCGGCAAAAATAACTACGCGGCCTTTTTCCAAGTGCCTTATGGCTTTGCGGCGGATAAAAGGCTCCGCAAGCTGATAGACGTTGATTGAAGTCAATACGCGGGTGGGAACGCCTGCGTCTTCCAGTGCGGATTGCAGGGCCAAAGCGTTTATGATTGTAGCCATCATACCCATATTGTCGGAGTTGACCCTGTTTATTATCCCGCCGCCGTCGCGCACTCCGCGCCAAATATTGCCGCCGCCTATCACAATGGCCAGCTGGCATTTTGTTTTTACGGCGGATTTGATTTCCTGCGCGATGTCTTTTAAAGCTTTGGGATCAACGCCGCGTTCCCCGGTCTGCGTAAGGGCTTCTCCTGAAAGTTTAAGTAAAATCCTTTTGGGCATAATGCACCTCTCAAAATTATTAAAGAGTTTTTCTTATAATACAAAATTTTATACCGGCTGTAATTATAATTTTCCGGCTGATAAAAAAACTCCCCCTTGCGGGGAGTTCGTTTTTTAGAAATTAAATCTTAAATCGGCTTTGCCGGCTATGCTCTCAAGGCCGCCGGCGGTTTCGTAGGCCTGCAAAGCGGCGGTTATATTGTTTTTCCAAGTTTTTCTTACGCCGATTGAAGCTCTCGCAAAGTCTTTTACGCTGAGTTCCGGCAGAGCGGTTTGCTCCGCCTTGAATTTTGTTTCACCCAGCATATTAAATACAAAGCTTGAGCTTGCAAAAGGCCGGAAAGCTTTGTCGAAATTGCCGATTATTTTTACGCCCGGTTCAAGCTGAACCGCGCTTAACGGGTCGGCTTTTATTTTGACTCCGTCGGCGTTGGTGTAGTCAGACACGTTTACCATTGAATATGAGGCCGAGTAATTAGGCTGTAATACCAATGTTCCGCCGAGAAGTTCAAAACTATATCCGCCTCTTAAAGCCGCACCGGCGGTAAGGACGGAAAAGACTTCCTTGCCGGAAGAAGTTTCCGCATCCGTTTTCGGCATCGTAATCAACGCCGTATTTCCAAATTGAGGAAAACGCCGTTTCCGGGATCGAGGCCGTAATATTGTCTTTAAGGTCGGAGTTGGCGAAATTTATCGAAGTAATATCATCCGCCGCGTCCGAAAGCAGATTTATTTTGTTTACGTTTATTTTATAAGATCCCAAATTATGCGCCGTTAAGCTGATTGTATATGCCTATTGTGCCGGTGTCGTCGCCTGTCATGGCTACAGTGTATCCGTCCGCGCCTTTTACATTATCCCAAAGAAGGACGGAGGCTTCATTATCCGCTTTTAAAGTCAGCACTGAAGAGGCGGAACTCAAATAGATGGCGTTGTCGTCTACAGTACCGTTTTGATTTGTGTAGTTCCCTTTAAATTCGCTTACAAATCCGTCATCTGCGGAAATTGTAAGATCTTTTGTGGTGTAAATCGCGCCGCTGTCCGATTGCATGCCTTTCATTAATTATATAAATAAGCCTTGGCATACACCATATATACTTGGCTATCTTCCACTGCCGCCGCCTCCTCCGAAGCCGCCGCCGGAAAATCCTCCTCCGAAGCCGCCGCTTCCGCTTGAAGAGGAAGGCTGCCCGGCGGAACTTGCCAAAGCGGAGGAAAACGCCGCGGAAGCTATAAAACTTCTTCCGCCCAGCGAGGTTAGTTTTTCTTCAATGATTTCTTCCGAAAGCACTTTTGTGAAGTTTTGTATCCATTTGCTTTGTATGCCGAAGGCATAAGCATAAGGCAGATAATCCGCAAAAATTTTAAGTTTGTCTTCCGGATTGGAAAGTTCCGTGCGGTGTTTTTCGGCTTTTTCCATATATTTTTTGAAGGCAAGCAAACGTAAATAAATTTCTCTGCCTTTGGGGCTGGCATTATCCATATAAACGGCGTAAGGTATTCCCAATGCAATAGATATCAGGAAGTATATTTCGGCAGAGCTTGAAAATATTATCGGCCAGAAAGACAAAATCATTACGGCCATATAAGCTTTTAGCTGCCAGTTTATTTCAGCGGCTGATAAAGCAAGGCTGAAAGACAGCAGCATGGCAAATATATTTATCCCCATTACACCGGGCCCGGCTGATGTATTTATGAATATAAATATTTGCATGAGCAGCATTATACATATCGGGAATATGATAAACTTATAATTTTTTTCTATATATATGCGGCCTTGTTTATGCAAAGAAGTTTTTACTGTATCGGCGCAGGTTTTAACTTTTGACTGATACTTTCCGTTCAGATTCAATACTTTTGAGCGGCCTATGCAATTAATAACGGCGTTTTCTTCCTTGGCTTTTTCCGGTTCGGCGTCGCCGATTTGTCTTATTTCAACGCTGCTGCCTTTTTTGCTTATTTTGATTTTTTCTTTTACGGCAAGGCTGACGAAAGCCGCGGAAAGGAGACTTAAAGAGAATTTTCTCTTAAGGATATATCCCGCCAAAGCCGGGGAAATATTATTTGGCGGGGCGTAAAGCACGGTACCGTCGGGCTTTGGATCTTTGCCGAAACGGAGCCAGGTTATTAAATAGTAAATCATCAATATTACGCAAAGTACCGGGGGGACATATTTCATGATAAAAGCCTTTATTTTATCGCTCAAAGGCTGTTTTATGTTGGGGTTTTTAAAAGGAACCGCCACGGTAAAGCCTTGCCCGGGATAAAGCGGCTTCGTCGTCTTAAAAAACAGATGGCCGCTTTGTTTGGCGTCGCTTTGTTTTGAGCGGTATCCGCCGGTATAAAGAGAAATGCCTTCATTTATTACCTCGGAACCTTCCGGCAATATAAGGCGGAAACTGGCGTTATCTATTGGGAAAGCCCAATTATTGCCTGTAACGTTCCAGTAAACTTCATTAAAATCCTTGGAGAAAATTACCGCATTCTTCATAGTGTAAGATAAAACGTATTTATGTATGCCGGGGCTTATAAAGTCGTCGTTTCCGAAGTTTACTTCAATATCGCCGCCGTTATTTTCAGTAAAGTAAGGGTGCGTACGCCCGTCCATTAAAAGGGACTTTACCCATATTCCATGCCCGGACTGCGAGGGAATTTCCCTGATAATACCCCTTCTTATATTTTTATGTTCTACTACCACGGTAATTTCTTCCATAACATCGGCGCGCAGATCATCTCTGATGAAAAGCGTAACGTTAAAATCTAATATCCTTTCGGAAGCAAAAGAAAGAAGGGGGAAAAGAATAAACAAAAAAGAGAATATAAATTTTTTCATAGATTAAATTATAAGATAAATAATGCTTTATGGAAATGTTTTTTACGATTCTAAAATAATCCGCCGATTGTTTCTTGTTTTATAAGAATATGCTTTACGCCGCGCTTCATACAAACAAAAAGCCCCTTCCCGAAGGAAGAGGCTTTTAAGTTTTTTATAAGGTTTAGAATCTTACGAATCTGGTTACCTTAAGGTTTACGCCGAGCTTTTTGCTTTCTTCGTCGATAACTTCCTGTACAGATTTTTTATTGTCTTTAATTGACGGCTGATCAAGCAGGCAGACGTCTTTAAAGAATTTTTTAATCCTGCCGGGAATCATCTTTTCGATAGCGGCTTCGGGTTTGCCTTCGTTTTTGGCTTGGGTAATTGCGATATCTTTTTCTTTTTCAATTACGTCAGCGGGAACTTCGCTTTCGGTTAAGTATTGGGCGACCATGCCTACGCCTTGCATGGCGATTGCGCGTGCAAACTCTTTAATTTCTTCTTTTTTGCCGCAGCAGCCGTCGGTTTTGTCGCACATCATTTCAACCAAAGCGGCTTTTTTATTGTCGGAGTGCAGATAGTAATTGATTACTCCGCAGCCTTCGCCTTTCTTCCAGCATACAGCTTTGTTGAAAGAAACGTTCTCGCCGAATTTCGGGGCCAGTTCGGTAATCATATCTTTGATTTTCTGATCGGCGGTATAATCGGCTACGTCCGGGTTGGCGAGCATATATTCCGCTATTTTGTCCACAAGTCCGATAAAATCGGCGGTTTTGGCGACGAAGTCCGTTTCGCAGCCCAAATAGGCCATGGCTACGGTATTTCCGTCTTCGGAAACTTTAATTGCCACTCTTCCTTCTTTGGTTTCTCTGCCGGCGCGTTTTGCCATATCGGCCAAACCTTTCTTGCGCAGGAAGGTTACCGCGGCTTCAACGTCGTTGTTGCATTCGGCCAAAGCCTGTTTGCAAGCGCCGAGGCCGGCTCCTGTTTTTTCTCTTAAAAGTTTAATATTTTCTAAACTTGACATAAATTCTCCATTCTGCAATTTTTGCCCGTCCGCTTTTTGTGCGGACGGACGGATTAAAAGTTAAGCGGCGGCTTCTTCGGAAGCTTCTTTGGCCTCTTCTTTAACTTCCTCTTTCGCCTTTACGGTTTTTTTGGCCGCGGTTTTCTTGGCGGTCGTTTTTTTGGCGGCGGGTTTTTTAGCCTTTTTTTCTTCTTTGGCTTCGTCGGCTTTTTCCGCTACAATCGTTTCCGCTTCGGCTTTTACTTCTTTTTTGGTTTCTTCAACCGCGGCTGCGAGGGCTTCCGCCATTACTGGGTTTTCAACCGGTTTTTCTTCTTTAACTTCTTCTTTTACGGCTTCGGCTTCCGCTTTCTGTTCGGCGTTTGCGCCGTTGGCTTCGTTTCTGCCTTCAATAATGGCGTCGGCTACGGCCATGCAGAAGAGTTTTATTGATCTGGCGGCGTCGTCGTTGCCGGGTACCGGTACGGTGATATTGTCGGGATCGGCGTTCGTATCGCAGACGGCTACTACGGGTATGCCTAAGATTTTGGCTTCTTTTACCGCACCCTGAGTGTCAACCGGGTCAATGATAAAAAGTATATCCGGCAGGGTTTTCATGTCTTTGATGCCGCCGAGTAATTTTCTGAGGCGGTTCATCTCTTTGGTTAATCTTGAAGCTTCTTTTTTGGAAATGGCTTTAAGTACGCCTTCCTCTTCCCATTTTTCAAGTTCGGCCATTCTTTCGACTGATTTTCTTACGGTCTGGAAATTGGTTAAAGTTCCGCCGAGCCATTTTTCATGGATGCAGGGGCAGCCGGCTCTTAAAGCTTCGGCTTTAATTGCTTCCTGGGCTTGTTTTTTTGTGCCTACAAATAAAAATTTTGAACCTTTTTTGGATTCTTCTTTAATATAAGCGCAGGCTTTTTTTAATTCTTTGGCGGTTTTCTGCAAGTCAAGTATGTGTACGCCGTTTCTTTCACCGAAGATATAGCGGCTCATTTTAGGGTTCCATCTTGAGGTTTGGTGGCCAAAGTGCACACCGGCTTCCAACATAGCCTTCATTGATATATTGCTCATTATTTATTCTCCTTGTGTCGGCGCGCACCAAAATTTGGGCAGGGGATGCCCACGGCGATGCGCTGCCAAAGCTTCGTAAACGCGGCATTTGATTTACTGATTTGTTTCGCCTCGTTTATCCGGCTTATCAATATTATAGCATAAAAAAACCCCGCCTTTTAAGCGGGGCTTTTGCAAAAGCTTAAAAACTTAGAATCTGCCGTTTACCAACACCATACCGGGGAACCAGCCGCCGTTTTTAATGATGTTGACCAAACCGATCTGCAAGCCTCTGTCGATTGAAGTGATGTTGTTTACGAAACCGAGCTGCAAACCTTTAAAGTTCTGGGCTTGGTTGTAAAGACCCCACTGAAAACCGGTCATGGACTGAGCGAAGTTTACAGCACCCAGCTGGACGCCGGTTACTTCTCTGTCGCTGACGTTGACTAAACCCAACTGAACGCCGGTTACGGTGTCAGCTACGTTTAAAAGGCCCCATTGTACGCCGACGGCGTCTTTGGAGGCCGTATAAATTGCGCCTTGTACGCCGCGCATTTCATAGGCTCTTGCATAAGCGAAAGCGCCCTGAAGACCGTGCATTTCGTCGGCTCTGGCGGAAATAAAGTTCCAGTCAAGGCCGTGTACGGTGGGTGTATTGTTGTCGACTAAACCGAGAACTACATTTGCTTTTGAGGTCTGCGGCCAAGCGATATCGTCATATAAAGACAGTTTTACCGGGCTTTGCGCGGAGGCGTTTAAACCCAGTACGGCAACTAATGCGAATACAGCTAATAATTTCTTCATGTGTTTGTACTGCCTCCTTAAATAATTTATAATCATATTATAGGTAATATTCCGGCAAAATTAAATAGATTTTTACCTGCAAGAGGTTATATATATGAGAAGAAAAATATTTGCTTTTCTTTCACTTTCATTATTATGTTCTTCTTTCTGTTTTGCCCAAAGGAGCCTTAAAGATATGAACCGCGGCACTTTCCCGCGTCAAAACAGAAACACATCTGAAGAGGAACTTAGGGAAAAGGCCCGTCCCGTAAATATAATCAACGCCCCGGGTGTAAGGCAAACTACTGTAAACGGCAATACCGTATACATATATGACAGGCCGACTTCATCCAATATCCCCGTTTATCATCAGGTAACCGTGAGCGGCGGGGGATATAATCCTTCTTTTGCGGACCAAGCCAATCCTCAGTTTAAAAACTGGGCCATAAGCGCAATGGGCTTGGATAACACCCCTTATACCGGCGCGGGCATAGTCGCGGCCGTTTTGGACTCCGGGGTAAGCCAGCATGAGCAATTTTGCGAGGGCGCGGTAGACATTCTTAATATATCGGGCGCTAATAATGATTTTGACGCTTACGGCCACGGCACAGCAATAGCCGGTATTTTGGGCGGATGCGGGCCGGAGGGGAGCGGGTTTTCAGGCGTAGCTCCGCGCGTAAAAATGAAGGTTTATAAAATTACCGACGACCAAGGCTCCACCAATAATATAAATATAGGTAAAGCCGTACAGCGGATTTTGGACTATAACAGAACTCATCCTTCCGCGCCCATAAGCATAATTAACGTAAGCTACGGGCTTTCCACGGATGACGAAATCGTAAAAAGAGCTCTAAAGGCGGCTTATGATTCCGGAATAGTTATAGTTGCGCCTTCGGGCAACGATCACGCGGATAAACTGGCCTATCCGGCGGCATATGATTTTGTGATAGCCGTAGGCGGCCTCAGGCCGACCCGCCAAATATTTGATATGTCAAATTACGGCGCGGGGCTTTCTTTCGTCGCGCCGGCTTCGGCCATTTACGCGCCGGCCTTGGGCAATTCTTACTCTTGGGTGAGGGGGACGTCTTTCGCCGCTCCTTATATAAGCGGCATGGCGGCTTTGATAATGGAAGCGCATAAAAAGAAATACGGCTCTCTGCCCACCCCGCAAAGAGTTTATGAAGTTTTGGCTAAAATAAGTTCGGCTCAGCCTAATCTTCTGCCTCAATGGCAGGGTTTGGGCTTGCCCGATGCTTCAAAAATAGATAAAGTTATCTAGTTATATGAAATACACCGATTACGAAATACCGGCTGATTTGCTGTTCAAAACCAAGGATATAATAGATATGGGCGGGCTTAAATGTTCCGCTCTGCTTAATCCCGCCGATTTTGAAGACTGCAAAGACTGCGCCGGCAATATAAAAAGAATAGAAGTAAAATTAAGTTTTTCTTTATTGTCCAAAGAGATTTTGGTAAACGGCAGCGTCAGCGGCCTCAGCGAAGTGGAATGCGCCCGCTGCCTTAAGCCCTTTGACAAGAAGTTTAACGAGGAATTTACTCAATTATATTCCACTAAGTTGGAAATAATTGATATAATGTATTTAATCAGGCAAACGCTTGCGCTGCTTGGCGGCGTACGGAATTTATGTTCCGAGGACTGCAAAGGCTTGTGCCCGTATTGCGGGTGCAATAAGAATGACGTCGAATGCGATTGCAAAGAACCGTCGTTTTCGCAATTTGCCTGTTTAAAAGAAAAATTTTCAAAAAAGTAATAAAGCAAAAGCGATTTTGCTGATTAAGTGAGGAAGAACAAATGCCTAATCCAAAGAGAAAGCACACAAGATCCAGAAGAGATTTGAGGAGATCCGCCAATTCCAAATTGGAAGCGGTAAACGTAGTGGCCTGCTCCAACTGCGGCGAAATGAGATTGCCTCATAACATCTGCCCGAAGTGCGGTTTTTATGACGGTAAACCCGTAGTGGAAGTAAAAGCGAAAAAAGAAGCGGCCGATACGGCTAAATAATTATTATGCGTATAGCACTTGATGCTTTAGGCGGTGATTTCGGCGCGAAGCCAAACGTCCTTGGTGCTTTAAAAGCGGTTAAGGATTTTGGCTTTGACGTCATTCTTGTGGGTGACAGCAATGTCATTAAGCAGGAGCTTGACGGCGCGGGTGATTATGACGAAAGCAAAATTTCGATTATTCATGCGCCCGAATTTATAGATATGGCGGCTTCCCCCGCGCGGGAATGCCGCAGTAAAAAGAACGCCAGCATAGTGGTATGCGCCGATTTGGTTAAATCAGGCAAAGCCGACGCCATGATATCGGCCGGGAACTCCGGCGCGACGATGGTCGCCGGCTTATTTGGTCTTGGCAGGATAAAAGGCGTAGACCGTCCGGCGATAGCTTCGCCTATGCCTACGCAAAGAGGCGTCGCCCTTATCGTCGACGCCGGCGCCAACGCCGATTGCAAAGCTTTAAATTTGCTGCAGTTTGCGGTTATGGGCAGCATATACAGCCATATAGCCTACGGCGTGCCGAGCCCGCTGGTGGGGCTTCTTTCCATCGGTGAAGAAGAAGGCAAAGGCAACCTGCTTATAAAAGAGGTTACCAAACATATAAAGAAGCTCGGCGTAAACTATTACGGCAATATTGAAGGGCGGGACGTTCACACCGGCATGATAGATGTCGTGGTGTGCGACGGCTTCGTCGGAAATATAGTTTTAAAACTTTCCGAAGGTTTGGCCAAATCTCTTTTTGAGATGATAAAAAAGCAGCTTAAAAAACGTCCTTTGGCTATGCTTGGCGCTTTGATTGCCAAACCGGCTTTTAAAGCCGTAAAAACCGATACCGATCCCGACACTTACGGCGGTGCGCCGTTGCTCGGCGTAAACGGGCCCGTGATAATATGCCACGGCAAATCAAGCGAAAAGGCCATTTACAATTCAATAAGAGTGGCCGGCAGATTGGTTCATTCCAATGCGGTAAAAGCCATAAGCGAGGCCATGGCTTCTTTAGGCCCCGTATTTGAAAAGGTTAAGGAAGACTGATGGATTTACAATGTAAAGTCGCCGTCATAACAGGCGCCAGCAGGGGTATAGGTTTTGCCATAGCCGAAGCTTTTTTGGCCAACGGCGCTAAAATCGCAATATGTTCTTCGGGCGAGGCGGGGGTAAATAAAGCTAAGGAGCTTTTACTCTCCAAATATCCCGGGGCGGATATCTTTACGGCCGCGGCCGACGTTTCCAAACGGGAAGACTGCGAAAGGTTTATAAACGGAGCGGCTGAACATTTTGGTAAAATAGATATATTGGTAAATAACGCCGGCATTACAAGGGATACCTTGGTAATGCGTATGAGCGAGGAAGACTGGGACGCCGTCTTAAACGTAAATTTGAAAGGTGCGTTTTTAATGTCGAAAGCGGCCGTAAAGCTTATGGTAAAGCAAAGAAGCGGCTGTATTATAAATATGTCTTCGGTCGTGGGGCAGAGCGGCAATGCCGCGCAGGCCAATTACAGCGCGTCTAAAGCCGGTATAATAGGGCTTACTAAATCTCTGGCGAAAGAGTTTGCTTCAAGAAATATAAGGGCGAACGCCATTGCGCCGGGGTTTGTAAAGACTGAAATGACCGAGGTTTTAAAAGAGGACATCAAGAAAACAGTTCTTGAGAGTATTCCTCTTAAAAGATTTGCTGAAGTATCTGATATCGCCAACGCGGCGGTATTTCTGGCCTCAGACAATGCAGGCTACATAACCGGCCAGGTTTTGGCGGTTAACGGCGGATTATACATATAATAAAATAAACGTTTTCTGTTTAAACGGAGGAAAAAATGGACGCAAAAAATATAGAAGAAAGAGTAAAAAATATCATTGTTGAGCAGCTCAGGGTTGAGCCGGATCAAGTAAAACCGGAAGCCCAGTTCGTCAATGATTTGGGCGCCGATTCTTTGGATACGGTTGAACTTATTATGGCCCTTGAAGAGGAATTCGACATCGAAATCCCCGATGAGCAGGCTGAAAAAATCAAAACCGTAGGCGAAGCCTTGGAACACATCAAAGCCAAAGCCGCCAAATAAGTGTTTTCTGATTTAGAGAAAGTATTAAATTATACTTTCCGAGATAAAAATATTTTAAGGGAAGCGCTCACTCACAAGTCCTATGCGGCGGAGTTCAGGCATAACAAAGACAATGAAAGGCTTGAATTCTTAGGCGACAGCGTACTTGGCTTGGTCGTCGCGGCTTATTTGTACAAGCTGCTTGACGCCAAAGAAGAGGGAGTGCTTTCCAAAATAAAAGCCAACTTGGTTTCCAGACGCAATTTATACTTTTGGGGTCAAAACCTTAAACTGGGCGAATATATGTTTTTAGGCCAAGGCGAGATCGCCAGCGGGGGCAGACAGCGCCAAAGTATACTTTCAAACGCGATGGAAGCGGTTGTAGGTGCCGTTTACCTTGACGGAGGTTTTGACGCCGCCAAGGACCTTATTCTTAAATGGCTTGAAACGCAAAAGATAGAGGCCGACGGCGGCGATTATAAAAGCGTTTTGCAGGAATATCTGCAGAAGCGCGGTAAAGGCGCGCCCGAATACGATGTGGTTTCCACAGTCGGGCCCGAACATGATAAAACTTTTACCGTAAGGGTTACGCTGCTGGGCAGGGAGCTCGGCCGCGGAAAGGGGCACAACAAAAAAGCCGCGCAGCAAGCGGCCGCAAAAGAAGCTTTGGCCTATTATAATGCTTTAGGCAAAAAGTAGTAAACTGAAAGATTTTAAGACTTTTTCGGGGATTAGGGGGAACTGTTTAATGAAGAAGCCTGATTTTAAACTGGTTTTGAGCGGATTGCTTATACTTCCTTTATTGTTGCTTACCATTTATACATTTACTTCTGGCTCCGACAGCAAGAAAAACAAAATAAACATATCCAGTTTGAAGCTTTCATCTCCTCAGGAGCTGCCGGACGAAATCGCCTCATATTTGGAAGAAGGCGATTATGAAACCGCAATTATCCGCATAGAAGAAGATTTGCGCGATCCCGACGTCCCGACCTCCAAGGGCGTTCCTCTTATAGTTATTGCGGCGGAAAAGAACAATTACGATACCGCCGCTCTTATAGCCGGCCTTGGCGCGGACGTAAATATGCGTGATGAGCGCACCAATGAAACCGCAATAATAAAAGCCGCAAAAAACAACAATGCCGATATGATGAGAATGCTTTTAGCCGCAGGGGCAGACATCAACGCGCAAAGCCGCCGCGGCGTAAGCGCGCTGGGCGAAAGCATTAAAAATCAGAATAAAGACATAATGGAATTTCTTACGGCCAACGGTGCTCGCACCGGGGCGACTTTTGATAATTTAATGCGTTATGCCTATGCAAAAAACAATGTCGGCGTAAGCGCAATGCTGAGGGTCGGAGTCGATCCGAAGCAGAAAGATGTTAACGCCAACACGGCTTTAATGATATCGGCTTCCCAGGGCGATTTGCAGAGTTTCAAAGATCTTATGGCTTACGGTGCGGATATTAACGCTCAAAACAAACAGGGTATGACGGCGCTTTTATACGCTTTGCGCGCCAATAACCGCGATTTGGTCAAAGAAATATTAACCCTGAACGATACGGACGTAAACATTTCCAATGTGCTGGGGCAAAGCCCGTTATATTGGGCGGCTTATATCGGCGATGATATTGTGGTCAACGCTTTGCTCACCTTGGGCGCGGATTATAATAAGAAGACCAACAACAATCAAACCGCTTTGCAAATAGCCAAATTAAATAACAGAACTAAAGTCGTCCGCGTGATAGAAGACTTCATTAAATATAAGAATATGCCGCGCGACAAATCCGGCAAAGTGATAATTGACAAAAACGCCATAGCCCAGGATTTGAGAAGCAAAATAGAAGCCGACGACGCCAAAAAAGCCGCCGCACAGAAAAAGGCGTCAGCTAATAACGCTTCCTCGCAGAAAAAAGCTGCGCAGGCTCAGCAGCCGGCTCCGGTTCCCGGCACTGTTCCTCAAGGTTTTGACATGGACGCAATAACTAAGATGATGCAGCAGCAAGGGGCGGATCCCGCCGCAATACAAGCTATGCAGCAGGCGCAAAACGGAGGGGCGGCTTCTTCGGCACCTCAAGGGCAGGGTTCTTCTTCAAGGTCCAAATTCAAACCTAAGAGAACGTCCAAAAAGCAAACTAAAACGATAATAAACAAACTTGAAACGCATTCTCTTTAATTTTGAAAGGGCCCGCCGCAAAAGGCGGGTTCTTTTTTACATACGGCTCTTTTATACAGGCAGGCAATTTTTATAAGGGGCGATAAAGGCGGCAAAACTCCGGCGTATCGGCTGGCGATATAAGTTTTTTAAGCGGCTTTTATTTTTAATAATTTTACGCGGCGTAATTTTAATGTTTTTTGCTCTTAAAGGCTGTTTAAAACGGCGGTAAAACATTCTAATATTTTTAAGTGATTTTCTATTGATAAAAAAGTTAAAAAATAATGTTGAAAAACGGGGGGATTTCTTGTATACTAATAGTAGGGTTCTTGTATCTTCATGCCTTTTTACGGCTGCTTTTACGTCGTACAAGGGCCTTGCGTATTTATAATTTATTTTAGTTTGAAAGAGAGTTTTTATGAATAAATATTCACAAAAATTACGAAACTTCTTAGCTAGCATCTGGAAGTCCTTTTCCGCTGCGGTTTCTGCCGCGTCCGGAAAAGAGAAATCCGTATGGGCCTATGCGCCCGTACGCGCTTTTGGGCGCGGATTCACGTTGGTTGAACTGCTTGTAGTGGTTTTGGTTATCGGCATACTTGCCGCGATAGCCTTACCGGCCTACAATCGTTCCGTCCAAAAAAGCAGAATGAGCGATGCTCTGAACGTCTTAGACATAGCTGCCTCCAAACAGCAGGCCAACTATGTCGCCGGGGAGGGGTATGCGTCAAGCTTTGACGATTTGTCTATCCCGGTACAGGGGCTGACGGGCAACATATCAACCAGTTTAACGGGCGTTAAGGCGGGGAACTTTACTTATTCCCTGCAAAACACCTGCGTAGTGGCTTCCAGGCCTGAAGACGCGGTTACAATTTACCGCAACTTCAATACCGACGAAACCGGTTGCGTGGGCGACGGCTGTAAACTGATTGACGGCGTCGTTCCCGCCATACCTATAGGCTGCGACGAGTTCGCTTCGGAAGACGAATCCGAGTCAGATATTACCCCTCCTTCCGTAATCAGTTGCTCTTTTGATAAATGTTTGGGTCCTGCGGGCACCTGTATCCCGACTAACGGCACCTGTATTCAGGGCCGCGTGATAACCCAAGCCTGCGGAAACGGCGGCGTCCAAATGAAGAAATGTTTGGAAGGCTGCCCCAACCGTTGGAGCGACTGGAGCGACTGTATCAACCAAACCTGTAAAGAATCCGAACGCCCCGCCGCAATAGACAGAGCCGGCTGTGGATATTGTAAAAACGGAACCTCTTTTAAAGGCGTAAGAACCAGAAGCGTAACCTGCGACACTTCCTCCGGGCAGTGGATAACGGGTTCTTGGTCCACTTGCGTCAACGAAAATACCTGCGAAGAAACCAGCTGCACCGAAACCAACTCTTGCGAGTGCTCCGCTTCCGCGCGTCCGGCCACCAGCGTCGGCTGCGGAACGAGATGCGGCAACGGTCAGTATATGGGTATTCAAACCAGAACGGTAACCTGCAACAGGGCTACCGGCGAATGGTTTATTTCCAGCACGGGCGAATGCGCAGCTGAGCTTTCCTGCTGCCCCGGCGAAGTTTCCAAGAACGGCTGTCTGTGGGGCGTAAGTAAAACCTGTCAGGCGAACGGCCAATGGGGCGAATGCAATTATAAATTCTGCACCGGCAAAGAACCCGATTCTCAAAGAGAATGCTCCGAGAGCGGGGACAGCGTAAGAACTTGCGGCATTCAAACCCGCAGCGTTGACTGCGATCTTTCCAAAGGCGAATACGTTACCGGCGCATGGAGCGGAACCTGCACCGCGCCGCTGTATCGTGTCGTACCGCCCACCGCTCAGTTCTGCGGAACTTGCGGCAGTCAGGATAGAACCTGCCAAAAAACCTGCGACGGTTTGGGTACGTGTATAGAATGGTCCGCCTGTGCGGAAGTTGCAGTTCCGCCTACAAGCCAGGCCAACTCTCAGTACTGCTCTTATCACGGCACCAAGAACAGCCCCGAGCAGTGCGTAAATAAAGATTTCACCACATACGGGAGCAAACCTAATTATATCGTAGACTTTGAAAATACAGGCACTTGCGCCTGCCATACTTATTTCTACGGCGGAACTTGCTCCATAGAATGTTCCTTGCCTGGTAAATATTGGAATACCGGCAGCTGTGAAATGTGTACCAACAGCCCTGTCGGAAGATATTGGACCGGCAACGGTATCACGTCGTCCACCTGCCCGGATGCTTCCTGCACCAATAAACCTGTAGGGTACTATTGGACGGGCCACGGCGGCACCGCTTCCACCTGTGCCACGAACAGATGCACCAACTCCGTAGCGGGGCAATATTATACAAGCTTCAGCAATCTTGCCAAGACAAGCGGCTGGGAAACCGGCACTTCGCCTGTCGGCTGTTCCGTAGCGGCTTGTACCAACACTTATACCGGCAAATACTGGAATTCCGCCAACTGGACTACCAGCGCGACGGGCTGTTCCTTGGGCAACTGCACCAACGGTCAGACCGCCGGTAAATATTATACGGGCCACGGTAAAGCTTCCGCCGCCGGCTGTGCTACGGGCAATTGTACAAATGCCACGGCGGGCAAATACTATACTTCTTTCGCTAAGAACAGCATCAATAACGGATATTTGAATGATCCCGTAAGCTGCGAACTTGGCACTTGTACCAATACTTATGCCGGCAAATACTGGAACGCCGCAAACTGGACTACCAGCGCGACGGGCTGTTCCTTAGGTAACTGCACCAACGGTCAGACCGCCGGTAAATACTATACGGGTCACGGCGGCACTTCCGCCACGGCTTGCGCTACGGGCAATTGTACACCCGTAATCGGCAAATACTTTACGTCTTTCGCCAAGTCAAACAGCGGCAACGGCTACTTAAACGACGCCACCAGCTGTGCGACGGGGAATTGTACCAACACTTACGCCGGCAAATATTGGAGCGCCGCCAACTGGACGACCAGTGCGACGGGCTGTAACAACAGCAATTGTTCCAATAATCAGACTGCTGGTTATTATTACAGCGGTCACGGCGGCTCGGCCAATTCCTGCGCAACTACTAAATGTACCAATATTGTGGCAGGCAAATACTTTACGTCATTTGCCAAGTCAAGCAGCGGCAGCGGTTACTTAAACGACGCCGCCAGCTGCGCGACCGGCAATTGTACCAATAAAACTGTAGGTAAATACTGGGTAGCCAATTGGACCAACAGTGCAACCGGCTGCTCTGAATCTACCTGTACGAACAAGACGACCGGTAAATACTGGACAACCCACGGCGGCACCTCCGCTACGGGCTGCGCGGAATCTGCCTGTACGAACAAGGCGATCGGTAAATACTGGACTGGTCACGGCGGTATCTCCGCCACCGGCTGCTCTGAAGCGACCTGCACCAATAAAACCACGGGTAAATATTGGACGGGCCACGGCGGCACCTCTTCCACGGGCTGTGCGGAATCAACGTGTACCAATAAGACCTCCGGCTACTATTGGACGAGCCATGGCGGCACCTCCGCCGGCGGTTGTTCCAATGCCCAGTGCACCAATACCGAAAAAGGCAAATACTTTACGGGCCACGGCGGCACTTCCGCCACCGGCTGCGCTAAAGGCAATTGTACAAATACCTATGCCGGTAAATATTGGAGCGCGGCCAACTGGACGAACAGTGCAAGCGGCTGTACAAACAGCAACTGCACCAACGGCCAAAGCGCGGGCTACTATTACAGCGGCCACGGCGGCACGGCGAACTCTTGCGCTACGGCTAAATGTACCAATGCCGCGGCGGGGCAGTATTATACCTCCTTCGCCAAGTCCGGCACCGGCAGCGGTTATTTGAACTCCGCTTCCAGCTGCGGCGTCGCGGACTGCGCCAAAAATACCGGTTACTATTGGACTAATGCCGGCTCGGGTGCAAATGCGGGTACGTCTTCCACCTGTTCGCAGGCTTCCTGTACCAATAAGCCTACGGTAGCTTCTTACACGTCCCACGGCGGTACTTCAGCTTCCGGCTGTTCTTGGTCCTGCCCTGCCAATACTTGGAACGGCAGTGTGGGCGGCTCGGGCTTGCAGTGGACTAAGTCCTCTTCCGCCTGCGTATCCAAAGAATATATCGCCTGCCCTTCGGGCTATCAAACCGGCGGTAAATTGGGCGTAAGAACTATTACTTACGGTATCAACGGAGCTGCGGCTTCAACCTCTGTTGACTATTCAGCTTGCTACGGCACATACAGCAATACGTCTTGCTCTGAATACTCATCAACGTTTAACCGGGGCTCAAGCTCTAAGACTATTTATTCTAACGCAGCCGGCAACGGCACTAGAAAGACCGAATGGCCCTCAGTAGCGACTCAGTGCTACTATGACCAATCCGGCCAGGCCTGCCCCAGCGGCTATGTTGCAAGCGGCAGCGTTGCGGTCATACGTAACTATGCTGGCGGCACCAAACAATATAATGCCGGCGGATGTTACACTACGGCTTCTAATGCGTGCCCTGCGGGCTATCAAACTGGCGGTAATTTAGCCGTCAAGAAGGTAACCTGCGGCAGTGTGTGGAACTCCAGCAACACCTGCTCAAGCGCAAGTCCGACGTATAAGACTAACGGCTGCTACGGCGATTCTTCAGGCCAAGCCTGCCCCAGCGGATATACTGACGGCGGCAATTTGGCTAAGAAGAGAGTAACCTCTACAGACAGCATATATAGAAGCACTCTGAGCGTTAACAGCTCCACCACGACGTATAATGCCGGCGGATGTTACTACACAGCTTATAATGCGTGTCCTGCGGGCTATCAGGCGGGCGGTAATTTAGCCGTCAAGAAGGTAACCTGCGGCAGTGTGTGGAACTCCAGCAACACCTGCTCAAGCGCAAGTACGACGTATAAGACTAACGGTTGCTACGGCGATACTTCAGGCCAAGCGTGCCCCAGCGGTTATACTTCGGGCGGAAGCGTAGGCGTTAAGAGGGTAACTTCTACCGACAGCACATATAGAAGCACTCTCAGCGTTAACAGCTCCAGCACGACATACAATTACTATAATTGTTACGCTAACGGTTCAGCTTCAAGCCAAACCTGCCCGAGCGGCTATACTGCCGGCGGCAATGTAGGCGTGAAGAATTACAGAACCTACTGCGGCAATACTGCTACGTCAACTCAGGGCGCATGCGGTACAACCAGGCAGAGCAATGTAACTTATAATTACTATAATTGTTACGCTAACGGTTCAGCTTCAAGCCAAACCTGCCCGAGCGGCTATACTGCCGGCGGCAATGTAGGCGTGAAGAATTACAGAACCTACTGCGGCAATACTGCTACGTCAACTCAGGGCGCATGCGGTACAACTAGGCAGAGCAATGTAACTTATAATTACAGCAGCTGCTATGCATCCGGTTCCACAGGCGGTCAATCATGCCCCAGCGGTTACAGCGGTTCCAGCATCAAGAATTACAGAAACTACTGCGGTAATACGGCTACGTCAACTCAGGGAGCATGCGGTACGGTTTCTGAGAAAAACGTAACATATAACCTGACAGGATGTTCTAAGACAAGCTCCAACAGCGGTTGGACGACTTACAGCGGTTATTATTACAATAGTAACCCCTCTGATTCACAATGTGTGAGAACGTCCCGCACGGATACTATAAAGTGTACGGATACTGCGGCCGCGAGCACCAGCTCCTGCAGCACCAGCACGACCACCGGCACCACGTATTATAACCATTCATCTTGTTATAAGAACGGTTCCGCAACTGGTCAGGCCTGCCCCATCGGTTACAGCGGTTCCAGCACCAAGAATTACAGAACGCACTTAACCTGCACGAGCTCAACATCGAACTCCTGCAGCTCCAGCGAGACGATTGACGTAACATATAATCTGACAGGATGTTCTAAGCCGAATCCCGTAAGCAGTTGGACGAGTTACAGCGGTTATTATTACAATACTAACCCCTCTGATTCAGGCTGTGTGAGAACGTCCCGCACGGATACTATAAAGTGTACGGATACTGCGGCCGCGAGCACCGGCTCCTGCAGCACCAGCACGACCACCGGCACCACGTATTATAACCATTCATCTTGTTATAAGAACGGTTCTGGCACGGGATATGGCTGCCCCAGCGGGTACAGCGGTTCCAGCACCAGGAATTACAGAACGCACTTAACCTGCACGAGCTCAACATCGAACTCCTGCAGCTCCAGCGAGACGGTTGACGTAACATATAACCTGACAGGATGTTCTAAGACAAGAGTCGACAACGGTTGGACGAGTTACAGCGGTTATTATTACAATAATAACCCCTCTGATTCAGGCTGTGTACAAACGTCCCGCACGGATACTGTAAAGTGTACGGATACTGCGGCCGCGAGCACCGGCTCCTGCAGCACCAGCACGACCACCGGTACCACGTATTATAACCATTCATATTGTTATAAGAACGGTTCCGCAACTGGTCAGGCCTGCCCGAGCGGTTATACTTACGGCGGTAACTTGGGTGTCAAGAATTACAGAACTAACTTAACTTGCACGAGCTCTACATCCAACTCCTGCGGTTCAAGTAAAACCGTTGATGTAAGCTATAGCTATGGCTCTTGCTATAATCAATATTGCGGCAGCGGATCACCCTCAACGGCGACGGGCCAAGCTTGCCCCAGCGGTTATACTGCCGGCGGTAGTGTCGCCAAGAAGACGACCACGGTATACCCGACGATGAGGCAGTATTACGGTAGTTCCGCTTATACTTATGCTTCTTCCGGTTGTAAGGCTGCGACAACCTCCTATGATTACAGCGCTTGCTATGGCAATAAAACTGAGAATGGTAACTGTTATGATAAATTAAGTAAGTGCGGTGGAAATGGGGCTAGCAGAACTTACAGACTCTATTACAACGGCACGACTGGCAATTATAGCAGTTGGTCTATCGGCAGTTGTTTCCCTTGTATATGCTCAATAGGTGACAAGCAACAGAATACTGATAACTGTGGTACATCCTATAAGACAAGGTACTATTGTAAGAGCTATGGCTTTAAGGATTGGAGCGAAATATCCTGCGGTGGAACGGACGGGCGTTCAGACGGAAACTGCTAAATAATATTGTTTACAAGAAATTAAAGACGGGCGGGATTTTAAAAATCCCGCCCGTCTTTCATTTAACGGTTGTAAAGGATATATTATTAAATGCAGGTCATTGGCTGCCTGAATGCTTCCCTTTTTTCTCTTCAGTCGTCATGCTTAGAAACCATGTATACATGTAGGTCAGGTTCTACCTGACGAAAATGGAAACACCTTTTAAACGTCAGGCAAAGCCTGACCTACAAAAACAAATTATCTTATTTATGTTTACTAAATTTTATTAGTGGCTGTGTGTAGCTTATACTGTAATTTTTTATGGGGGGATTACTTTTTACGGATGTCTTTTAATTCTGTGCCGGTGTAGTAATGTTTTAAAATTTCCTCAAAATTCTGTCCGGCTTCGGCCCTTCCGCCGCTGCCCGTTTGGCAAAGCCCTACGCCGTGGCCCCAGCCGCCGCCGTAAAATATGAAGGATTTTACCTTGCCGTTTTCATAATTTGGCTGTACGGTAAAATATGTGCTTCTTAACAGGCCCAATGCAAGATATTTTTTAATTTCGTGTTCTTTTGTAAGCGTCAGGCTTCCTTTTGCGCCTATAATTTTAACGCCGTTTACATAGCCCGAGCGCCCTCTGTTTAAAGGCACTATCGCCCTTATTTCGCCTATTTTCTTCTTGCGGTTGATAACCGTCCTCAGGCGGGATTCGTCTACATATCTTGTCCAGCGGAAAGCCGCCGGGCTGACATTATTAAAATATTTGCTGTAAGCCTGCTGAGGCTGTTGCAGAAGCTCCTTAAAATGATAGGGCTGAAGGTTATCTTCGCTGAAATCTTTATAATCCGATACCGGCTTTAAATACGGGTGGGCGAACCAGCCCGCTTCCTTGCTGCTTTGCGTATATCCTCCGCAGTTTGAGGAGAACACCGCCTCTATCGGTTTTCCGCCGTAGGTTATTACCGATCCCATAGTCGCTTCAACCGCGGCGTTTGTGCGTTCGCGCTCGGCCTTAACTCCGCCGTATACTTGGCAGTTTTGCGTGTCGCATACGTCATATCCCCATTTTTTATGTTTGCCCAAAGCTTTTATGGCGTAAGTGCGGGCTATTACGGCCTGCACTTTTAAAGCTTCTATGGGGAATACGCTCGGCATTTCGGAAGCGATTACGCCGAAAACATATTCTTCCATATTTACATGGTTGATTATTATAAAACCGCCTATGTTTTTGTTGTAGACAAATTCTATGTAGCCGCGGTATTCTTTTGTTTCGCGCCCGGCCCAAGTGGTGCCGTGCCCCACCAGCATATTTTTTAATATTGTGGTGTGCCCGGCCTCATCCGTGGAATCCTGCATTATTTTGAGTCTTTCGCCCTGAAACGCCGTTTTTTTGCCGTTCGGGGCTACCAAGTAAGGTTTGCCGTTTATCACTTCCGCAGCCCAAAATTTGTTGGCTGTACCTTTTTTGATTACTTTACCGTTCTTATTTTCCGCGCGGAACTTGTGCGAAGTGGAAAACTGCACTTTCCGCACCGGGGCCGGCGCGCCGTTGATTTTAGCTCCCAGCCCTACGCGTATTTCCGGCAAAGGCCCGTAAAAAGATATCGGCTTCCTGACTATGGTGTGCGCCTTTGGGACTTCCGGTATGCTTAGGATATTGACTTCTTCTTTAGGCGCAAATTCTTTAAGTTTTTCCAATGATTCTTTAACTTTATCGTCGGTGGAATCCGCCGCCTGCACGCTGGAATAGTTGGTGTAAGCTTCTTTAAAGCGTTTA
This sequence comes from Candidatus Proelusimicrobium excrementi, assembly GCA_934643455.1. Taxonomy (GTDB): domain Bacteria; phylum Elusimicrobiota; class Elusimicrobia; order Elusimicrobiales; family Elusimicrobiaceae; genus Proelusimicrobium; species Proelusimicrobium excrementi. The sequence continues at coordinate 29,233 of CAKUBV010000001.1, forward strand.
AGCTTAACCATCATGTCGCCGTATCGTTCTTTTGCTTCTATAAATTGGGAATCAAAAGCAAAAACTTTCTTGTAATGAGCCGCGGCTTTGCGGTATTGCTTCTTTTTGGAGTAAAGCTCGCCAAGCATAAAGTTTGCCAGCGCGGTGTGCTGATCCCCCGCGGCGGCCTGCTTAAGGTTTATTTCTGCCAAATCGTACTGGCCCATACCCATTTGCGCGCGGGCCAAACTGATATAGTAAAAAGCGGTTTTATTGTTATTTTCGTTAAGCCTGGCGAATACGTTTTCGGCGTTTAAGTAATATCCCGCGGCGAGGTAAGCTTCCCCGGCAAATTCCAGCACTTCCGTATCAAGAGGAAACTTTTTTAAGGCCATGCTGACGGTATCGACGGCAAGCCTCGTCTGTCCAAGTTCAAGCGCGATGTAAACAGCGTTCAAAAAAGCGTCCCTCTCGCCGGTTTCTTTGGAAAGTTCTATAAACTTTTCCAAAGCTTCCTGCTGTTTAAAATTGAAATACAAATCCGCCGCTTCTTTTATGGCTTCCTCGGAAGCTCTGAGCGGCAAAGCCAAAAACAATATAAGCAGGAGTGTAATAAATCTTCGCATTTATTATAATTATACTATTATGAGAGAGATACCTAAATGGCTAAAAGATATGGTCGCCAAAAATAAAGCGGCTTACCATACCTCCGCCGCCAAAAAAACGCAGGAAAATTTGGATTTGAAACTCCTTCCCACCGTTTGCCAGGAAGCCCGCTGCCCCAATAGAGGGGAATGCTTCTGCCACGGGGAAGCCACTATAATGATACTCGGCAGTTTGTGTACGCGCGCCTGCAAATATTGCGCCGTCAGCAAGGCAAAGCCCTTGCCTCCCGCCGGGGACGAACCCGCCCGCGCGGCGCAGTTGGTTCAAGCTCAAAGTATAAAATATTTGGTGCTTACCATGCCCACCCGCGATGACCTGCCCGACGGCGGTGCGCACCATATCCATAATGTGGTTAAGGCTGTAAAAGAAAAAAATCCGCTTTGTCTGGTGGAGCCGCTTATTTCCGATTTGGGCGGAAAGTTTGAGCACTTGCCTTTGATAATTGAAAGCGGCTGCGACGTTCTGGGCCATAATATAGAAACGGTGCCTTCGCTTTTTAAAGCTGTGCGCCCCGGAGCTTCTTACGGGCGTTCTCTTGATTTGCTTAAGAAAGCCAAGGAAATAAAACCCTCTCTTATAACAAAAAGCGGCGTTATGGTTGGCTTGGGGGAAAGCGACGCCGAGCTCAAACAAACCTTTAAAGATTTGCGTTTATGCGGAGTTGAGCTTTTAACCTTAGGCCAGTATCTTGCGCCAAGTGCTCTGCATTATCCTGTGCAGTCATATCCCGAACCGGCTTGGTATGAGGATATGACTTCTTATTGCCTTTCTATAGGTTTTAAGGGGGTTATGGGCGGGCCATTAGTGAGGAGTTCGTACAGGGCTGCGGAGCTGTACCGGCGGGCGCAATAGTTTGGTTAATTTTTACTCGGTCTATCTTACGTGTCCTCGGCTAACAAACTTCCGTATTTGGCCTGATTTGTGTTTTTTCCTCGTTCGGATACCTCGCTCACTTCGTTCGCATAGCGGCAAGTATGCCTCACTCATAAGAAAACACAAATCAGGCTCAAATCCAGAAGTCCACGCCGGCTAAATTATCTCACGCTGAAATTTTTACTATTTCAGTCTTGTTGATTTATCCCTAACTTTCCTAATATATTTGTGCTTTTTTTTAAAAGTTTCTTCTTTACATTTCTATACCTATACATATCCGGTCGCAAAATGGTTCCATAACTTTTTTACTGTTTAATGTTGGTCAGGTTTTACATGACAGAGGAATTCCTTTTTAACGTCAAGCATAGCCTGACCTACATTTTACCTATCTGCCGTTTAATATTCCTTTTTCCATTATTTGCGTCGTGTCGTACGTCGGAGCGTTTTGAAAAATCATGAAACAGTTTACTTGTTTTTTTTTTTTGATAAACTTTTCTTACAAATCGGCCTGCTAAAAGAGAGATATCCTTATTTGCGCTTATGTTAGTTTAAGCGGGCTGTTTAACTATAAAGGAGGGAAAAAAGATGTCAAAAAATAAAACGGTTAGAAATGCATTTTTTACAATATTTTGTCTTTTCGCCTGCGTAAGTTTAGGATATGCCGAAAGCTGTTCAACAGCCGGAGCAACGCAGAATAAATATATGGCAAGCGGTTGCTCTTATACTACCCAACGCAGGACTTGCTGTTCAAATAAGCAATGGTCCGCTTGGGGGGGATCGTGCCCTACTTGCAATAAATCCGCAGATACATGCGACGCAAGACAAATATATGCCGATTTTGATGAAGCCAATTGCAAATGTATATGTCCGACTGGTGCAAAAGAAGTAAACGGCACTTGCGAATGTGATACGGCAAATGGATATGTTGAGGGGGACCACGAATGCGTTAAAAACAATAAGCCTTCCTGCGGGACCAACCAGTGCTGGAACGGTTCAAAGTGCGAAGCTAAAGATGAAACCAGTATATCTTGCGTAGGTAGAGTGCAAGAAACAACAGGGGGGACTTTAACCAGAACCGCCACTTGTTATTCCGGCTCCGGCTGGAGTTACGGCAGCTGGAAAGCTACTTGCACTTGCCCCAGCGGCAGCACTTGGACGGGCAGCGGTCTATCAGGATATTGCAGAGGTAATTACAGTTGGAGTTGTACTAACCATCAAGAAAGCTATTATTGTAACGGAGCGAATACAGTAAGCCCAAATGAAGACTGTTATAATTATGGGGAGACGGCTACTGGTTATGAAAGCCCCGAAGAGTACAGTGGGGGAATGTGTACATATTCGAGCTGTATTTGTAAATAAGTTTTTACGTGAGGCTTAGCCTCTCAACTAACCGCCCTGCCTTAGCTCAAGCCAAGGTGGGGTTTTTAAGTGCTTTTTGTTGAACAAGAAAAAAATCTTTTGCAAGCGTTTTTTATATCGCTAAACAGCTTGGCAAAATAGGCGTAAATATGGCAAATATTTTAAAAAATATTGCTTCTTCAGACGTGTAAATTTAAAAACGTATAGGAAAAACGGTACTTGATTTTTTTTATAAATTTTATCTATTTTTTACAAATTCATTGAAAATATTTTTCTTTTGTAGTATTATTTGTTTGAAGTTATATCCTTGTATTTAGGAGAAACAATATGCCTGTAAAGAAAAAAGTTGCGGCTAAGAAAACTGCGGTAAAAAAAGCCGCTGTAAAAAAGCCGGCGGCAAAAAAAGTTGCCGTGAAGAAAGCGGCTCCTAAGAAACCCGCTGCCAAGAAAGCTTGCGCTAAAAAAGCTTGCTGTGCAAAGAAAGCCTGCGCCAAGAAAACCGCCGCAAAGAAAACCGCAGTAAAGAAGACTGCGGTAAAAAAAGCCGCTGTAAAAAAGCCGACTGCAAAAAAAGTAGCCGTAAAGAAAGCTGCCGTTAAAAAGACTGTAAAGAAAACAGTTAAAAAGACTTCTAGAAAATAGCTTTTTAACAGGGTCCCCGGCTAAGCCGGGGATTTTTTTGTTTTGCGAGGTTGCTTTTATTCATGTAAGTTGGACTAAGTTGAGTTATCTCTGCTAGTAAACTTTAATATTTAGGTAAATGTTTCTTCATGTAAACTTGCACTCTCACAGCTAGCACTTTGCCGCTTTTGGGCGAATTTTAATTTTCTTCTCAGTCGGATACGCGGGGCTCCGCCCACTCTAGGTATACCTTCTTCGTCAAAAATTAAAATCTGCTCCAAAATCAACAAAGCACGCTTCTAAAATACTCGTACGTTTTTCAATCGGTCTAAGTTGCATTCTCACGTCTAGCAATTTTCCTCAAATCCGAAAGCCCAGGTCGCTTACATTTTCTCGCGTTAAAAACCACGCCTGTTAAAATCTCTCACGCTGGTTACTCATGTACCGTTTTAACTCCTCCTGAACACCCCTTCAATGTAGGTCGGGCTTTGCCCGACGGATTATTATTTGTGTCGTGTTGTACGTCGAGGCGTTTTGAAAAAACATAAAACAGTTGACTGTTTTTTTTTTTTTGATAAATTTTCCTCATAAATCGGTCCGCCAAATATAAGGCATCTTTGTTCCCGCTCAGGTTGGTTTAAACGGGCCGATTGACTATAAAGGAGAGGAAAAGATGTCAAAAAATAAAACGGTTAGAAATGTATTTTTTACAATATTTTGTTTTTTCGCCTGCGTAAGTTTAGGCTATGCAGAATGCTGTTCAACGGCTGGTGCGGTTCAATATAAAGATATCGCCGGCGGATGTTCTTATACTACTCAGACAAGAACCTGCTGCCAACCGACCTCTTGTCAAAGATACAGCTTCCCTCCTGATTTCAACGCAACACCATGTTGCGCCGACGTAAGCGGTGCAGTGATAGATTAAAATTTGTTTAAGAATCTCCGTTTGGGCGATACTCAACTAACCGCCCCGCCCGGTTTAAGCCGAGGCGGGGTTTCTTACAAAGAAAAGGGCCGGTTTTTTAAGGCCGGCCCCGAGCAAATTTAAATACTCTATTTTATTTTATAGTGTTTGGCTATAATATCCCAAGCTTCTTCGGCCGTTTCAACCACATGGAATTGATCTTCCTTGGAGATAACGCCGTATTCCGCAACTTTGTGGATATTAAATACTCCGTTCCAAAATTCTTTGCCCACAAGTATTACGGGGATTTTGCTCTTTTTGCCGGTTTGAACGAGCGTCAGTATTTCAAACATTTCGTCAAAAGTGCCGTATCCTCCGGGGAAGGCTATCACCGCTCTGGAGCGCATTACGAGATGCATTTTGCGTATGGCGAAATAATGGAACAGGAACGCCAGCCCCTTGGTAATATATTTGTTGGGGAACTGTTCCATTGGCAGGGTTATGTTAAAGCCTATACTTTTGCCGCCGCTTTCATAAGCGCCGCGGTTGGCCGCCTCCATAATGCCGGGGCCGCCGCCGGTAACTACGGCAAATCTGTTTTTGCCTTTTTTAATTACCAATTCGCCGAACTTCCTTGCGTAGTCGTAATATTTAGCCAGCTTAAGCAAACCTTCCGCTTCTTTAAGGCGATGTTTCAAAGCCGGTTTGGAAGGGCTTTGCTTAATTTGTTTTTTTATGTCCGCTATGCGTTTTAAAGATTCTTTTTCGGGGCGTATCCTTGCACTGCCGAAGCAAACCACGCCTTCTTTTATGCCGGCCTGATGTAATATTACTTCCGGTTTTAAAAGCTCAAGCTGCAGCCTGACGGAACGCGCAGCATCGCTTTTTAAAAACGCTGTGTCTTCATAAGCTTTTATATAGGAATTAAACGGCTGTTTTTTTTCTTTGGTCATAATTTCTCCATATACGCTCGCCGCTTATTTAAACTTTTTTGCGGCAGCTTTAGCTATTTCTTCCGCCGAGAGGCCGATATCTTCATAAAGTTCGGCCTGCTTGCCGTGCTCTACAAAATTGTCTTTGACGCCGAGGCGCAGCAAATCCGCCTTAAGGCCGTTGTCCGCCAAGGCTTCGGCTATAGCGGATCCGAATCCGCCCGCCAAAACATTATCTTCCACCGATACCAAATTAGGCGATATTTTTACTGCTTCTTTTATTATTTTTACGTCCAGAGGCTTGGCAAAGCGCATATTTATAACGCCTGCGTTTATACCCTGTTCTTTTAAGATTTCCGCGGCTTTAAGCGCCGGATATACGCGGTTGCCTATTGCAAGTATGGTTAAATCTTTGCCCTTTTTCATCCAGTGGCCTTTGCCGATGGGGAGAACCTTCATCTCTTTATCCATGGCGACGCCTTCCGCGCTCCCTCTGGGGTAGCGCAGGATAAAGGGTTTGTTTGCGTCAAAAGCGGTTTTAAGCAAATGCTGAAGTTCGTTTTCGTCGGCAGGCGCGGCTATGATAAGGTTAGGTATGTTTCTGAACAAACTCAAATCAAAAACGCCGTGGTGCGTCGGGCCGTCTTCGCCGACGAGCCCGGCTCTGTCCAGCGCGAAAACGACCGGCAGATTTTGCAGGCAGATATCCTGCTGTATTTGGTCATAGCATCTTTGCGAGAAAGATGAATATAAAGCTACAATCGGCTTAATGCCCTGCGTGGCCAAACCGGCGGCGAAAGTGGCCGCGTGCTCTTCGGCTATGCCGACGTCATAATATCTGTCGGGGTGGGCGTCGCGGAAAGCGTTTAGGCCCGTTCCTTCCGGCATGGCGGCGGTAATGGCCGTTATGTTTTTATCTTCCTTGGCAAGTTTCAGCAGTGTGTCGGAAAATGCTTTTGTGTAAGTGATTTTATCCGATTTGCCGATAGTTTCTCCTGTTTCCGCGTCAAAAATACCCAAGCCGTGATATTTGGTGGGTTTTTCTTCTGCGGGGGGGTAACCCTTGCCCTTTTTGGTTACTACATGCAAAATCACGGGGCCGGGTATGTCTTTTATTTTGGAAAGGACGTCCGTCATTTCGGCGATGTCATTGCCGTTTACCGGGCCGTAGTACCTAAAACCAAGTTCCGCGAACAATGCGCCGGAAAATAAAATGGATCTGGCCCTGTAAGCCAGTTTAAGCGCATTGTTGCCTATTTCAAAATTGCTCATGAATTTTGTGGCTTCCGTTTCCGCCGCAGCGACGTATTTTGCCGTAAGAAGCTTTGTCAGGAAGCTTCCCAGCGCGCCTACTCTTTTGGAAATGAACATTTGGTTGTCGTTTAAAACCACAAGCATATTAGGCTTAAGCTGGCCCGCGTTCTGCAGGGCTTCATAAGCCAATCCGCCCGTCATACAACCGTCGGAAACTACTGCCACGACTTTATGATTCTCCTTTTTTTGGTCGCGCGCCATGGCCATGCCCAAAGCGGCGGAAAGCGCGGTTGAAGCGTGCCCCGCGCCGAAAGTGTCGTAAGGGGATTCGTAAATCTTCAAAAATCCGCTCAGCCCGCCTTTTTTGCGTATCGTGTTAAATTTGGAGAGCCTGCCCGTAAGAATTTTATGGGCGTAAGCTTGGTGTCCGGTGTCAAAAACGATTTTGTCTTCCGGCGTATTGAAAACATAGTGCAAAGCCGTAATAAGTTCCACCGCGCCCAAGCTTGAACCTAAGTGCCCGCCGGTTTTGCTTATCGTGCTGATTATCGTATGGCGGATCTCATCGCACAGCTGAGGCAAAAGCGCCGCGTCCATAAGGCGGAGCTGTTCCGGTGATTTTATAGAATCAAGGATTTTCATTGGTAATTCTCCTAGTAGGACCTGCCGACGATAAATTCAGCCATATCGTATAAGGGTTTAAGTTTGTCTTTCTTGGCGGTCTTAAGCGCGTTAAGGGCGTTTTGAGCGTCTTTCAAAGCTTTAAGCGCGGCTTTTTTGCTTTCTTCCAAACCGTAAAGGGTTACGTAAGTAAGTTTTTTATTTTGCGCGTCGCTGTTGGATTTGCCGAGCTGCTTCTTTGTGGCGGTTACGTCCAAAATATCGTCAACCACCTGGAAAGCGAAGCCTATCGCGCCGGCGTATTTGCGCATATTTTTAAGATCGGCCGCTTCCGCGCCGGCCAAAAGCGCGCCCATTTCAACCGCGGCGGTTATCAAAGCGCCGGTTTTGTTTTTATGGATATAAGTCAGCAAAGCCGGGGCGGAAACTTCCTTAGCCTCGCCGGGCAATAAAAAGTATTTGGGGCTTTTGCCTTTAAAATATTTCGAAGCGGTCAGCAGGCTGGCGCGTTTGCTTTTGCCTTCCAGTATGCCTTCTGCGTATACGTCGGCCACCTGTCCGCCTATCATGCCGCTTACTCCGCCGTAATAAGCCAAGGCGTAAGCCGCTTTTGCCGCTTTTTCATAACCGACGGTTTTAACTTCGCCGTTTTTAAGGACGGTCTGAAAAGCGTAAGTTAAAAGAGCATCGCCCGCCAGCAAAGCCAAATCTTCCCCGAAAACTTTATGATTGGTGGGTTTGCCTCTTCTTAAATCGTCATTATCCATGGAGGGCAAATCGTCATGGATAAGAGAATAGGTGTGGAGCATTTCCACCGCGCTTGCCGCCGGTATCGCGTCCGCCGGTTTTAAACCGAAAGCTTCCGCCGCGGCCATTACAAGAATAGGCCTGACGCGTTTGCCGCCTGCGTTTAGCGAATAAGCCATGGCGTCGACGATAATCTGCGGCGCGTTCTTGATTTGTTTAAGATGTTTTTTAAGGCCGCGTTCGGCGAGCCCGGCCCTGTCTGCTAGATACTTCTTAAATTGTTTCATTGCTGGCTCCTATGATATATCATAAATATATTATATCAGAAAGTTGCCGCAATATAGAGGGAAAATAGAGGCGGCCCTCTGCGGCGGGCGCGAACTTTTAAAATTTGCCGGGACTAAATAAAAAAACGCGGCGCGTTTTAAACGCCGCGTAATTGATTTTGACTGAGTAAAATTTTAAAAAGCCAAACCGATTTTAAGCCCGTATTCTCTTGTTTCGTTTTTAGGTTCGACGAATTCGTAAATATATATCCCGTCCGTTGCCAGCACTCCGTCAGAGTTTTGAATGTGCCAGTATCTTATGAAAGGCTCTGCGAAAATCCCGAAGTTTTTAAAATCTTTCTGAAGTTTAACGCTGCCTCTTAAGCCGTAGCCTTCGTCTTGTTTATTGCGTATGCTGAGTTCCCCGCCGATGTCTTTTGAAGACTGCCTTCCCGAAAGCAATAAATCAAACTGTCCGTTTGCGCTTAAGCTCCACCCGTTTGAAAGTTCCTGCTTTGCTTTTAAGCCTATCGGCATATAGATGTAGGTTGAGGTCCTTCTGTATCCGCTGCTTCCGGTTTCGTTTAAACGGTCGACGAGGTATCTTGCACCCAAACCCAAATAAGGCCGGAGTGAAAATCCGCTCTGCCCGATATCGTAAACCGCGCCGGCGGTCAGCGCGCCTTCAAAATAATAATCGCCTATATCTTTTGCTTTAAAGGCTGTGCCGTCTTGTAAATAACCGTCATAATCGACGTCGCCCTGCATATAGCGCAGTTCGAGGTTTAAAAAGCTGCGGTCTTCCGCGGATATTTCCGTTCCGTCGGAAAACAGGCTCCTGCCCGTATATTGGGCGGAAACGCCGTACATTGTTCCGCTCCAGTCGGGCGGATATTGCAGGCTGGGTTCTCTGTAACTGTAATTTGAAGTTTCAAACGCCAGCGAAAGATTATGCTTTTTTTCCTGCGCGAAAGCGGGAAGCGCGATTAAAAAAGCCAAAGTAAAAAGTAAAAGTTTTTTCATTTTTATATCCTCCGCTAAAATTATACAATATAATCATGGACAAAATTTATATCGGTATATACGGCGGAGTCAACAGCGGTAAAAGCTCTTTAATCAACAGGCTGAGCGGGCAAAACACCGCGATAGTTTCGCCGGAAAGGGGCACCACTACGGACCCCGTTAAAAAACTTATGGAGCTTGACGGAATCGGCCCCGCGGTTCTTATCGACACCGCCGGCGTTGATGACGATACCGCCCTCGCTTCAAGCCGCGTAGCCAAAACGCTTCAAACTTTGGATATTATCGACATGGCCGTTTTGGTGGTAAGCGGCGGAGTTATGGGCGAGGGGGACAAAAAATTAATTTCCGTTTTTAAAAAAAGAAATATTCCTTTTCTTATAGTCAACAATAAAAGCGACAGAGCCGATTTTAAAAAACTTGAAGGCTTAGCCGAAACCGTTGTGGAGTTCAGCGCGCAAAACGCGCCGGACGTAAAGCCGGTTTTGCAAGCTCTTAAGGAATTGAAACCTCATACGGAAAAACAAATTCTGCTTGACGATAAAATTTCCTCCGGCGATATAGTCGTTTTGGTCTGCCCGATAGATTCCGCCGCCCCGGCCGGCCGGCTTATTTTGCCGCAGGTAAAAGCTGTAAGGAACATTTTGGATAATAAAGCCGTAAGCGTTGTTTTACAGCCCGGGGAACTTGCCTCCTTTTTAAAACTGCCGATAAAAGTAAAACTTGTGGTTACCGATTCCCAGGCTTTTAAGGAAGTCAGCGCGATTGTCCCGCCGGAAATTCCTTTAACCAGTTTCAGCATTTTATTTGCCAGGCTTAAAGGCAATCTGCCGATGTATTTAAAAGGAACCGAAGCTTTGGCCGATTTAAAGGACGGCGACAAAGTGCTGATTTTGGAATCCTGCAATCACAGCGCGATAACTTGCGAGGATATCGGCCGCGTCAAACTGCCCGCGCTGATAAGCAAAAAAAGCGGCAGGAAGCTTGAGTTTAAAATTGTCCCCGGCCTTGAGCCTTTGCCCGATGATTTGTCTTCTTACGCTTTAGCCGTTCAATGCGGCGGATGCATGGTGACGAAAAATCAGCTTAAACAGCGCGTGGCTGCCTTGGCGGAAGCGGGCGTTCCCGTCAGCAATTACGGCGTTATGATAGCCTGCTGCACCGGCATTTTGCCGCGCGTTACCGAAATATTTAAAGAAGATTAAATTTATAAAAAAACGGTAAAAAATATGAAACTTTCACCTGTACAAGCCCTTTGGCTTGCGCTTTTTATTACTGCGGGTTCGCCGATAGCCGGCAAATTTTCCGTGGGCTATATGTCGCCGTCTTTCATTTTGCTGGCCGGCACTTTAACTACGCTTGCGCTGTATGCGCCTTGGCTTACCAAGCATAAAATGTGGGGGCGTTTGCTTGATAAGGACATTCGTTTTCGTCTTTCGGTTATGGGGCTTTTCGGCACGGCTTTGCCTTTTATGCTTTTGCTTTTGGCTTTACGCTGGACTACGCCTTCCAACTCCGCCATTTTAAATCAGGCCGAAAGCGTGTATTCCCTTATTTTCGCTTTTTTGTTCCTTAGGGAAAGACCAAGCTTAAAACAAATAGCGGGCACGGTAATGGTGGTGGCGGGCGCGGTGCTGATTTTGGCCGTCAACGGCTATACTCCCATGTGGAAGGGGGATTTGATTGTAATAGGCACGGTGTGGATGTTTCAGGTTTCGCATATAGCGGCCAAGAAACTTCCGGCGGATATCAGCGTTGATTTTATAACCGCCGCGCGCGGTTTTTACGGCTTTTTGTGGAGCGCGGTCCTCGCTTTGGCCGCTTTGCCGCTGGGTATGGAAATAAGCTTTAAGCCTTCCGCGGTTTCCGTGGCGGCTTTATTTTATATAGCGGTTTTCGTATATACTTTGCGTAATAAATTTTGGTATCAGGCCATAAGAAATATGCCTTTGGCAAAAGCCACTGCCGTGATACTTTCATACCCTGTTTTTACGTATATACTTTCCGTAGCGACAGGCTTTGACAAAATACAGCTCTATCAGGCGGCGGGCCTTGCGCTTGCGCTCGGCGGCGCTTATATGGTTACTTTGGCTAAGCGTTAAGAACTTCCAAAGCCGATTTTAAAATCTGCTCCGGCAACTTGCGCAAGGGGCAGATTTTTTGTTTAAAGCCTTGCTTATAAAAGGTGAATTTTCTTTCTTTTGAGGTATGCTCGCTTAAATCATTGTGTACGACAAAATCCGCTCCCTCAACTTTTAAGGCGGCTTTGCGGGCTTCTTCTTGGGTTGAGCCGTTTGTAAGTTTGAAAGCCGCCACGGCCGGCTTGTTTGAAGCGTAATCCTTCAGGCGGCTTACTATCTTAAAATTCCTTTTTAGTTTAACGGTCATTTCTTCCGCGTCGGAGGGGATTTTCTTTTCTTCCCCGGGGCGTATTTCCCGCCCGGCGCAAGTGATGCTCACGGGGGAAAAATCGCTTACCGCGGCAAGGTGTATTATAAGGTGAAAGTTCTCCTCTTTTAAAGTCCGCCGGATAAGTTCGTCTAAGGATTTAAAATCGGAATATAAAAGTTTTTCGCAAAGGCCGGGCAGAACTTTTGCGTTTTTTGAGCACAAGGCTTTCACTTTATGCCCGCTTTTGCTTAGTTCGTCCGCGATAAAACTGCCCGTCGCGCCGGAAGAAAAATTCGTTATAAACCTTACCCCGTCCAAAGCTTCCGCGGTGCCGCCTAAGGTAATGAGAATTTTCATAAAACTTCCTTAACGGCTTTCAGTATTTCGGCGGGTTCGCTCATTTTGCCTATGGCTTTTACTCCGCAGGCCAAAAGCCCGGTTTCCGGGCCTATAAAAACAACACCTCTTTTTTTAAGCTTTTCTATGCTCTCAGCCGTGGCCGGGTTAAGATAAAGGTTGACGTTCATGGCCGGAGCGATTAAAAAAGGTTTTTTGTAATCGTTTGCGGCCAAAAGCGTGGAAGCGAAGTCATCGGCTATGCCGGCGGCGGTTTTATTGATGATGTTTGCCGTGGCGGGGCAGAGCAATGTCAGCTCGGCCCAGGAATTAAGTTCTATATGCTTAAGATATGAGCCTGATTCAAACATCTCGTGATAAACTTTTTTGTGTGTAAGGCCTTCCAATGTGGCTTCGCCTATAAAATTAAGCGCGTTTTTGGTGGCGCAGGTTTGAACTTCGGCCCCGTTCTTTATCAGGGCCGAAACAACTTCGCAGGCTTTAAAGCAAGCTATGGAACCGCTTAGGATAAAAAGTATCTTCTTCCCTTTCATTTCAAGGTTCTCTTTTTTCTCTTGTTTTCTTCTCTGTTCATTTCGAGGGCGTATTTTATGCCTTCAAGCAGTAAATCCGGGGCATATCGGTCGAAGACGCCGCTTTTTTCAAACATTCTCGCAAATCCGCCGGTGGCCACCACTACGGCTTCTTCGTCGTTAAAACATTCCTTGCGCAGGCGGAATATATATTCCTTTATTATGCCCAAATGCCCGTAGTATAAGCCGGACTGAAGCTGATGTTCCGTTGTGCAGCCGGCGGCTTTTCTGGGTTTTACTATTTCCACGTTTGAAAGCAGCGCGGTGTTTTGCGTTAAAGCTTTTAAGGAAGTTCCCACGCCGACGGTAATAGCGCCGCCTTTGTATTCTTTGTTTTTGGAAATGGCGTCAAACGTGTTTGCCGTGCCGAAATCCACCACTATAAGATTCTGCCCCGGGAAGCGCTTTACGGCCGCCATACAGTCCGCCACGCGGTCCGCGCCGAGTTTATCGTAAGATGCCGGTATCTTAATGCCTGTTTTAATGCCTGTTTCCACCACGAAAGGTTTTATGCCGAAGTACTTTGCGCAGCAGTTTTGAACAGTCCTTAAAAGGGAAGGCACCACGGAAGAGATGGAAATATCCTTAATTTCTTTGGGGTTTATGTCGTGTTCTCTTAAAATGGCGGTAAGGAATATGCCGAGTTCGTCTGAAGTTATTGAGCCGGTGGAAGTCTTGCGGAAGCGGGCTTTAATTTCGTCCCCGTCGAAGACCCCCGCGAATATCTGCGTATTGCCGATATCAATGGTAAGTATCATATATCTCCTTGCTTTTGTTCCCTAATGGCGGGTAACTTTAGCTTTTGTCGTTAAGTTTTATAAGCGGGCGGCTGTAATCAAATCAATCCCCGCACTGATATTTTAGCATTTATAAATGGGCCTTTGTGCCCATCGCGGAGGGGGACCTTTTTCTCTTGAAAGTCCTTTTAATAAAACTTACAATAAAATAAAGTTCTATATTCAGGAGATAACCGAATGTTCAAAAAAATCGCTTTGTCAGCCGTTTTAGCCTGCGCCGGCGTTTTTGCCGCTGCGGCTGATATGTCCTCTTACTCAATGGCGGAATCTTCCGCCGCGGCAGAAAAAATTTCCGCCGCCGTGGAAAAACAAAAATACGCTTCCGAAGGCGCCAGCGAAGACGGCGTAATGACTTTGAAGTTCGAAATCAAAAAAACTACGCTCGGCATAGGCGATACGGGCCACTTGACGGAAATCGTTCACTTTTTTAACACCACGCGCAAATGCTCAATGATAAAAATCGACGACAACTGGCTTGTGGGTTCTTCCTATTGTTTCAACTTCAGAACTTACGAAGAAGAACATTCCTGGACTTTCGACGGCTCCACAACAAAAGAAATCAAAGATTTAAGAATAGACGGGGAAAGGATAACCTCCATAATAAAAGATTCTTCCGTAATATATAAGAACGAAAAGAAAGGCCGCGCCGCTCTCCCGATGTATCAAAAAGGGGATTTGATTTTGCTTTACGTCGGTTCAAACGCTAAACTTAAAAAGAAATACGCTTCTTTGCCGAAATCAAACCTTTATATTCCTTTAAAAGCGCAGGACAGCGCCGCCGAACTTAAAGGCCTTAAGTTTTACGTCAGCAGGAAAAGCGTCGTCTGGGGCGTAAGGGAAAAGCAGGAACGTGAAATAGGCGAATATTGCAACGGCACCAAGTGCATTAAGCTTGAGTTCGGTTTCTTCCATGCGGAAGCTATGGCGGGTGATCCTCTTTTTGCGGTCGCGCCCAATAAAATGGAATTTATAATAGCTTTTAACACCGGCGATTATAAACAGGACGAAGATCAAAAACGCAGCCGTTATTTTAAAGAACTTTCCAAAGAAGATTATAAAGCTTTGGAAAAGGTTATAAGCGCAAAAGACCCTTCCGGCTGGGCCAGAGTCAAAGCGAAAACGGCTCATACTTCGCAGTCCTTTATAATAAAGAAATAAAAGTTTACCAAGTTGCTAAAGCCCGGCTCCTAAATAAAGAGCCGGGCTTTTCTTTCGGTTGAAAACAGCTTTGGAAAATACGCTTGTTTTGCGGGCCGTTTCAGCAAAGATGCAAAATTCTGCGTTTGTACTTTTCAGCCAGTTTGGAATTGTTTGCATCTCCGCCTTCGGCGTTACTGCTTGAATAGAGCGGCGTTTTAAAGCCTTTTTCTTCAAGCGTTTTTACCGCTTGACTTATGACGGAATTGATTATGGCGGCGCATGCTATAGTGGAAACGGGGGCCCGGCCGGGATTTTCACAAGCCAAAGCCGTTTCCTGCTTTGAGCATCTGTCGTCTATAACTACGTCGGCCAAATCCTTCAAAGTTTTGCCGCATGAATGGCGGCTTTTGCTTTCTTTATGTGCGGCAAGCGCGGTTACGGCGATAACTTTTAAACCCTTTTGTTTGGCGTATAAAGCCGCGTCTATGCCGGCGGGGTTCCTGCCGGAATTGGAAATTATTATCATCAAATCGCCGGGCCTCATATCGTGCCTTTTAAGTATTGCGGGGGCAAAACCTTCCAGCCTTTCCAAATCCGTCGCCGCGTGCGCAGACGGCATGAACGAGAAAGCCGGGTCAAGCACCGCGCTGACGCAGGCCGGGCAGCCGCTCCTGTGGAAGTTTTCCACAGCCGCGCCGTGGCTGTGGCCCGCGCCGAAAGTGTAAATTATTCCGTCGCGCTGCATTGTTTGCGCCGCAAAAGCGGCGGCTTTTTGCATTGCCGGGGTTTGGGTGCTTTCTATATCTTCCAGCAAATCCGAAATCTGTTTAAAATAGCTGTTGTTCATAAAGTTATTATAACTCTTTTAAAACATCCGTTTAATGGTATAATATTGTTTAGGCGTTTGCCGTGACGGAATTTAATTTATTACTGAAGAGGAGTATAATGAAAAAACAAGTATTTTTAAGCGGTATTTCTTTCTTCGCTTTGGCCCTTTTGTTATGCGGCTGCGGCGAACAGCAAACCGCTGCCGAGCAAGAAACGCTGGTTAACGGTATAACCGTAACCCAACAAGACGCGCCGCTGAATATAGAATATCCCGCGCAGATTGACGGTTCTTTGAACATTGACGTCCGCGCCCAAGTAGGCGGAATACTTAAAGAACGTTTGTACGTCGAAGGTTCTTACGTCGAAAAGGATACACCCCTTTTTATAATTGATCCGCAGCCCTATCAGGTTGCGCTGGAAAAAGCCAAAGGTTCTTTGGCCCAGGCGCAAAGCGAGATAAAACGTACAAAACGCGATTATGACAGAATGGCCAAATTAATTAAGGAAAACGCCATAAGCGCAAAAGAATACGATGACGCTCTTTCCGCCTATGAACGCGCTCAGGCCAATGAACAGGTTGCCAAAGCCGGTTTGGAAGAAGCGGAAATAAACCTCGGCTACACCACCGTAAAAGCCCCGATATCGGGCATAACGGGCAAGGAAGCTCAGTCTGTAGGCAGTTTGATTTCGCCTACAAGCCCTGCTTCCAGCCTTTTGACGACTATGGTTCAGACAAATCCTCTTTACGTTAACTTCTCCGTTCCCAGCAGGGAATGGGACAACGCCCCGAAACTCAGAAAAGCCGGGGAAATCAACCTTGAAGTGCAAGACGTTGGCGTGGAAGTGATTTTAAACGACGGTTCCGTTTACCCCGAACAGGGCAGGATTTTCTTTGTGGACAGTTCCGAAGACGTAAAAACCTCTTCCGTTGCCATAAAGGCGCAAATTCCAAATCCGGAAAGGTCGCCCGTGCTGATGCCGGGCAAATTCGTCAAAGTAAGGCTGACGAACATATCCTATAAAAACGCCATTTTGGTGCCGGTGGCGGCTTTGCTTCAGGGCGATAACGGCTACTCCGCCTACGTTGTGCGCAACGGCGTTGTGGAAAGCGTACCCGTAAAAGCGTCAATTTCCGGCTCAAGGGCTTTTATCAACGAAGGTTTAAAACCCGGCGAAGTTGTTGTAACCGAGGGTTTGGTAAAAGTAAAACCCGGCCAAAAGGTAAGGGTAAATTTAGTTCCCAACTCCATTTTGGAAAATAAATAAGAGGGGCGTAAAAATGTTTTCCAAATTTTTTATAGAACGTCCCATTTTCGCGACGGTAATATCTTTGTTTATTTTGCTGGCCGGCATAGTTTCCATACTTAACTTGCCGATAGCCCAGTATCCCGAACTTACGCCGCCTTCCATAGCCGTAAAAGCCCAGTATCCGGGCGCGTCGGCGGAAGTCATTGCGGAATCTGTGGCCGCCCCGCTTGAGCAGAAAATCAACGGCGTGGACAATATGATTTATATGAACTCCGTTTCCTCTTCAAACGGGGATATGAACCTTACCGTCTATTTTGACATCGGCACCGACGCCGACCAAGCCATGATTAACGTCAATAACCGTGTGCAGTCGGCGCAGTCTTCCCTGCCGGAAGACGTCCGCAAATACGGCGTTACGGTGGATAAAAAATCCAGTTCGATTTTGCAGATTATTTCCATAACTTCGCCCAATTCCACTTATGACACCACTTATATGGGCAACTACGCTTTGGTCAATATCGTGGACGATTTAAAACGTATTTCCGGCGTGGGCGACGCGCAGGTTATGACCGCAAACGATTATTCCATGAGGATTTGGCTCAAACCCGACGTTATGGCCAAGCTCGGCGTTACGCCGGCCGATATAGCCGCGGCGGTGCAGGAGCAAAACGCACAAAGAGCCGCCGGCAAAGTGGGGCAGCCTCCTTTAAGCATAAAAGTGGACAGAGTTTATTCCATTGAAGTTGAAGGCCGCCTTAAAACCCCGCAGGAGTTCGGAAATATAATTTTAAGGGCCAATTCAGACGGCACTTCTTTAAAGCTTAAAGACGTGGCCGATATAGAGTTGGGCTCGCAGACTTATGAGTTCGTGGCAAATCAAAACGGCAAACCGGCCGTGCCTATCGGGGTATACCTTTCCCCGGGCGCAAACGCGGTTGCCACGGCCGAAGCCGTGGACGCCAAAATGGCGGAGCTTGCCTCTAACTTCCCGCCGGATATGGCTTATAATGTTCCTTATGATACGACATCTTTCGTAAAAGTTTCCATAGAAGAAGTTATACATACCCTTATTGAAGCCATGATATTGGTGTTCGCGGTTGTGTTCCTGTTCTTGAAGGACTGGCGCGCAACTTTGATTCCGTGCTTGGCGGTCCCTGTTTCAATCGTGGGCGCTTTTGCGGGTATGCTCTTATTCGGTTTTTCAATCAACACCCTGACGCTTTTCGGTTTGGTTCTTGCAATCGGTATCGTGGTTGACGACGCCATTATCGTTATTGAAAACGTAGAACGTATTATGCATGAGAAGGGCGTCGGCGTCAAAGACGCAACCATTGAAGCCATGAACGAAGTTTCCGGCCCGCTGGTGGCGATAGTCTTGGTGCTTTCGGCCGTATTCGTGCCGGTTTCTTTTATGGGCGGCATGACCGGCGCGATGTACCAGCAGTTTGCCATTACTATAGCCGTATCCGTGGTAATATCGGGCCTTGTGGCTTTGACTTTAACCCCGGCTCTGACGGTATTGATATTTAAAAAACCGGAACATAAAGATACGGGTTTTTTCGCCTGGTTTGACAGAAAATTCGCCGCGCTTACCGATAAATACGTATCGGGCGCGTCTTTCTTTATAAAACATACGGCGGTTTCTTTATGTGTTTTCGCCGCGGCGGTTATTTGTTTGGCCGCGCTTTTCAAAATTACGCCGACATCACTCGTCCCCGACGAAGACCAGGGCATTATGATGACTTCCGTCATGCTTGACCCGGGTTCTTCTTTGGATAAAACGGAAAGCGTCATGGACAAAATGGAAAATATCATTCGCCAAGAACCGCAGGTGGAAAACACTTTGGCCTTCAGCGGGTTTGACCTTATTTCCAGCTCCATGAAGAACAATTACGGCGCATTTTTTATAACGCTTAAGGATTGGAAACAGCGCGAAAGCAAAGAACTTTCGGTAACTTCGCTTATCCGTTCCATTTACGCGGCCGGGATGAAGAATATTCCCAACGCTTTAGTCCTGCCTTTTAATATGCCGCCTATTTCCGGCATGAGCACCACCGGCGGATTGGAAGGCTACATACAAAGCCGCGGCAGCAATGCCACCAGCGTAGATTTGGAACAGAAAATAAACAAGTTCATAGCCGAAGCCCAAAAGGATCCTTCCGTGCAGTCCGTAACAACTACGTTCAGCGCGAGCGTGCCTCAGCTTAAACTTATGGTCGATACGATAAAGGCTAAGTCCATGGGCGTATCTTTAAACAATCTTTTTACAACGCTCCAGGCCACTTTCGGCACTTATTACGTTAACGACTTTACCAAGTTCGGCAGAAGTTTTAAAGTTATGATGCAAGCCCGCGGCGATTACCGCGCCCACAAAGAGCAAATCAACGGCGTGTATGTGCGTTCGGACAGCGGCGATATGGTGCCCCTTTCGGCCTTGGTTTACTTTAACGATATCAAAGGTGCGGATACGGTAGAGCGTTTCAATTTGTTTAAGTCGGCCAAAGTGCTTATAACTCCGGCCAGCGGTTATTCCACCGGGCAGGCTATGTCCGCCATGGAAAAGGCCGCCAAGGATATTTTAGGCACGGACTATACTTTGGCTTGGACCGGCTCCGCCTATCAGGAAAAGCTTACGGGCAGCGCGTCGGCCATGGCTTTGCTTTTGGGCCTTTTGGTGGTATTTTTAATTCTTTCGGCCCAGTATGAAAAGTGGTCCTTGCCGATATCGGTAATGATGGCCGTTCCTTTTGCCATATTCGGCGCTTTATCCGGCGTATTTATAAGGGGGCTGCACTTCCTGCCCAGCGCGCTGGCGCAGAAAATCGCTTATATGTCTTCCGGCGTGTTTATTTCCACTTTGAATAATGACATATACTTCCAAATAGCTTTGGTTACATTGGTCGGCCTTGCCGCCAAAAACGCCATTTTGATTGTGGAATTTGCCGTAATGATAAAAGAGCAGGGCAAAACTGCGGCGCAGGCCGCGGTGGAAGCCGCCAAGCTGAGGTTCAGGCCGATAGTAATGACTTCTTTGGCCTTTATCTTGGGCTGTATGCCTTTGGCTTTGGCCGGCGGCGCGGGTGCGGCCAGCAGGCACTCAATCGGTACGGCCGTAGTGGCCGGGATGTTGGGCGCGACATTGCTTGCGCCTTTGTTTGTGCCGTTTTTCTTTGTGCTTACTTCCGGTAAGTCCAAAAACGAAAAAGCCCAAGAAGGGAAAGGGGGAGAAAATGCGTAAAGAATTAGCCGCTCTGCTGAGCTTTGCGGTCTTGTTAAGCGGCTGTCTTATGGGGCCGAATTATAAAAAGCCTGAACTTGATTTACCCAAAGCTCAGGAGGAAGATTACAGCGTCTTCACCAAAGAAAAATGGTGGGAGATGTTTGAAGATCCCGTATTGAACGCTCTTGAAGAGGAAGCCCTCCTTAATAATAAGGATTTGGTTTCGGCCGTGGCGAAGGTTGAAGAAGCCCGCGCCAAACTGGGGATAGCTTACGGGGATCAGCTTCCCACTTTGGACGCCACCGGCTACGCCCAAAGGATAGGTTTTGCCGAACATTCTTCTTTCGCGCAGTATAATATAGGCCTTACGGCGGCTTATCAATTTGACTTTTGGGGCCGCTACCGCCGCTTGAGCGAAGCCGCCAGAGCTGAGCTTTTAAGCACGGAATCGCAAAAAGATACCGTCCGCTTGGCTTTGACGGCCGACGTTGCAAATTATTACTTCTCTTTCATAACATTAAAAGAGCAAGTGGATATCTCCCGCAAGACTTTAGATTCCAGACGTGAAAGCGTAAGAATTTATAAAGTCCGCTACAAAAACGGCTATTCCACGGAACTGGATCTTAAAAGGGTTGAAGCGGAAATGGCCGCGGTGGAAGCTTCCCTTGCGGAATATGAACGCCGCTTTGCTCTTTCACAGACGGCTTTATCCGTCTTGTTGGGCAGAACTCCGCGCGAAATTATAGAAAGCAAGCTTCAGGGCACGCCTTTGCAGAAGATAAAGGTTTTGCCTGAGGTTCCTTCCGGCATACCCGCAGGCTTGCTGGCCCGACGCCCGGACGTTCGCGCGGCGGAAGGCCTTTTAATCGCGGCAAACGCCAATATCGGCGCGGCAAGAGCGGCTTATTTCCCGAATATCGTTTTGACGGCTTCAGGCGGATACGCCAGCGACCAGCTCGGCACTTTGGTTGCTCCTTCAACTTCTTTCTGGAGCGGCGGCGCGGGGTTGATACTGCCTATATTCCAAGGCGGCAAAATAAAGAGCCAAAACAAGCAGGCAGAAGCGGTTTATAAGCAAATGCTTGCCTCTTACGAAAAATCCGCCCAAAACGCCTACCGCGATGTTTACGACGCATTGAACAATAACCAGTATTACAGGAAGGTCGTTCTCGCCAACAAAGCCCAAACGGAAGCTTTGGCGCGCAGCTTGAAACTGGCGCAGAAACAGCAGGACGCGGGCTTGATAGATATTTTAAATCTGCTCGACGTTGAAAGAAATCTCCTTAATGCCGAAACAAGCCTTGCTGCGGCGCGCTGCAATCAGCTTAGCGCTTTGGTGGCTATCGCCCAAGCTTTGGGCGGCGGCTGGCAGGAAGAAAGTTCCGCCGAATAGGGCGGTTGGTTTGGGTTTTAGTTTAGGGGCGGGGATTTAGAATATCCCCGCCTTTTTGTTCGGTCTAAGTTGAGTTCTCTCTGCTAGCAAACTTCCGTATTTGCCCGCCTTTGTGTTTTTTCGTTAGTCGGATACTGCGCCGCCTTTGGCGGCATCGTACTTAGTATACCTTCTTCCTCAAAAA
Organism: Candidatus Proelusimicrobium excrementi; assembly: GCA_934643455.1. Taxonomy (GTDB): domain Bacteria; phylum Elusimicrobiota; class Elusimicrobia; order Elusimicrobiales; family Elusimicrobiaceae; genus Proelusimicrobium; species Proelusimicrobium excrementi. Next base: position 50,605 of record CAKUBV010000001.1, read on the forward strand.
TACAAATCCGGCTCAAATTCGTAAGTCCACGCAGGTTATATTCTCACGCTTTTAACTCGTGTTAAGTTAAATTCTCACGGCTAACAATTTTCTATTTTTGAGCGTCTTTTGATTTTTTTACCGTTTCGCATACTGCGCACCCTTTGGGTGCATCATGCTTAGTATAGCTTACGGTAAATAAAATCAAAATACATCTCAAAACTAAAAAATCACGCTTCTTAAATTCTCTCACGTTGTTTGTTTGTGTTAAATTCTATATTTTCGGTCAGTATTTCTCCCAACTCTTAAAAACATATCACAGTATAACATCCTTTTAGAAATAGATTCTTCTTTATACTCCAATATATAAACTTATCCGGTCATATTAAATGGTTCCATAACTTTTTTGCCATTGTTTGCGCCGTGTGGTACGTCGGAGCGTTTTGTTAAAAAACGAAAACAGTTGACTTGTTTTTTTTTTTTGATAAATTTCCTCTATATTTCAGGCCGGAAAATCTGTGATATGTCTGTTTGCTTTTAATTCGCGTTTGTTAAAGTTTTTCGGCTTGAAGCAATCAAAAACGGAGGTAAAAAATATGGTTAGTTTAAAGAGATATATGAAGTTTTTTTGCACTATGATATCTTCTTTCTTTTTGTTTTCCGCTTGGCTTTCTGCGCAAACGCTTGATAAGCCCATAACAGAATGCAGCGGTTACAGTGAAAGCAAGATAAGTTGCACAAGGGATTTGCCCGACGGTACTAAGCAATCTGGCTCCGGTTGGTGTAAATGCGTAAGAGGAATGTATCAAGGCGGGTGCAGTCTTCCGGCATATAGTTATACGAAAACAAGGTATAGTTCGCTAACCGGGCAGCAGTGCCTTGACTGTACGGTTCCCGGAGTAATAAAAGGGTGCGGGACAATGTCGCAAATAGTTGACGAAACGCCCAGCTGCGGGGAGTGGTATTCTTGCGGTGGGACCCCGATAGTGAAAGAGTGCACATCCGGGCAAGTGGAGTATATGCCAATTGAACCCTGCGAAACATCTGAAAGGAAATGCTGCAGCGACGGCAAATGGAGCGATTGGGGCGAGGAATGTTCAAGTTCCGGCGCAAGCTCCGGGAGCAGTAGCGGTACTTGGGGTATTTCGTCTAAAAACGCATTGTACTTTTCCGATAGTGTGGATAATTACAGCGCGACTGATATAAGCGGAACGTCGTGTTCGCCTGTAGGGAGTACAAAGACATTATGTATAGATATCGGCAGGGACGGCTTGTGTCTTGATACGGAATATTCTTGTGAGAATTAAAATATTAGACGCCGCTGATTAGGCGTATTCTCAACTAACCGCCCCGCTTTGGCTTAGGCCAAGGCGGGGTTTTTAATAAAACTCTTGACGGTATGAAAGTTTTTTTATAGTCTTAATATAGAAGTATATACATATAAAGGACTGCTTACCCTTTATGTGCAGTCGAAATGGTTAGTTTAGAGAATAAACAATGCGCTTATACAAAATAAGCAAGAGGAAGTTTTACCTTTTTTGCTTGTTTGGCGTTGCTTTCAAAAATTCTTTTCGGGTTCAGCTCTTTTAGCGGGCGGTTCTTGTTTGCCGCGAAATCCCGGAGGGGAACTTCTTTCCTAACAATTCCGAATAAAACTTATCTTTGCATGGCAGGCGTATGCCCTTTTGTTTTAAGGGTATGTTTGCCGCTTAGATAAGTGCGGTTTTAAAGCCGCGGATATTCCCGCCGTATATTTTTATCGGCGCGGAAAAAAATAGTTGCTTGAGAGGTTATTTATGATAATGTCATATAATTGGGGCAAAAAAGCTTTATGCTTTTTTGTCTTTGCGGTATTGTGTGCGTTAAGCGCATATGCGGAAAGCTGCAGCAAAGCGGGAAATTTGCGTTATTCCCCATCCGGCTGCAGTTATACTACGGAGATATGCTGCCGCGGGGCTTGGACATCCGGGACAACTTGCAACGAATGCGTTAAAGAAACTTGTAACAGTAATTATTATTGGTCAAGTGCAAAATGTGCGTGCGTTGCCTGCGGCATTCCGCCTAATAACGGCACGCCGTTTCAATATAACAGTACTACGAGCCCCACCGCCGAGCAGTATAAAGCAAATGCGCAGATGTGCCAGTTTAAAGTGCTTTGCCTTGACGAAAGCGGCTGGCGCACGGATCCGGGGACGGGTTTAGATCATTGCGTGTGCAAGAGCGGCTATACTTGGGATCGGTCTTCACAAACTTGTAAGAAGAACGCAACTACTTATACCGTAAGTTCCAGTACCATAGTTGTACAAGAAGGTTCTTACAGCTCAAGAGCTCTTGCTTATAATGTTTGCGAAGGGTCAACAGGGCCTAAAAATCAAGAGATTACCGGCAGACAAGGTGCGGGGACGTATGGAACTCTTTCCGCTGCGGATTGCCCGAGTCCAGCCAAGTATTATAATTATTCCGCATGCACTTCATATCAAAAAGGTAATAATACTTACGGATATAAATATACTTATACAAAGTATGAATGTGTAGCACAGTAATTTGCTTTAAGCTTCCCGCCGGGCTTTAACCCGGCGGGATTTTGTCTTAATAATCTTGTAAAATTAATATATGGAAAAACTCGGCGGATCTACACTGTTTTATTGCAACAAGAGCAGATATATCTTTGGCCTTGCGCTTTGTTTGGCCTGCTCGGCCTTTGCCGTTTACGTAATAATAGAAATGACGGAATTTAAATGGCTTGCTTTGGCCGCCTTATTGTTTTTCCTCTATAAAAGCGGCGTTAACGTATATGAACTGTTTTTCAACAAAAAACCGCTTGTGGAACTTAAAGAAAAGGAAATCCTTATAGACGGCTGCCCGCCGCTTTCGTTTAAAGCAATAGAAGCCGTCGGCCAAAAGCGCGTCAATATCGGGGCTTCAAATCAACTGTATGTCTGCCTGAAAACAGACGAGAGTAAATTCAATCTCACCGATTTGCAAAAGGAAAATATTTCCCTCGGCCTTACGGCTTTTTGCTTCCGTCCGGCGGCATTATCGCGTAAGGATGCCGACTTCCTTATAAAATCAATTCTTTCAAAAACAAAATCAAACTGAAATCGCTTTATTTGTTTTTCCCTTTAAAAAGTATAGTTTTCTATTGGGCGGATATAGGCCCAAAGTCCTAAAGTATCATAGGAACAAAGACTCTTTTAATAAATTACTGCAGTTGTTTAAAATATAAATAGAAATCTCATATATGGTCAAAAGGAGCTTGTATGCTGTTAAAAAAAGCAGTATCTGTAACGCTTTGTTTGGTGTTGCTTTTCTCTTCGCTTCCGCTTAGCGCGCAATCAGCTTGGGGCACAAAACCCAATTGGAATGCTTGGAACGGAGGAAACTTAGGTTGGTGGACTGACGCCGAATCTTGGAAGAAAAAAATGGATTTGGAAAGGGCCCGCGTAGAGGCCAGGCATAAAGAGTTGGACAGAACAAAAAGAGTATTGTTTTATACCCGTGATAGAAATGGAATTGAAAACCTCCCCATGAATTACTATGACGGCCTGAGCGAAGCCGACGCAATGTATCTGTGGCAAAAACATAATCCTAAAAAGATAGCTCTTGGAAACCCTCAATTTTATAAAGACGTTTATATTACCCCGGAATGGAAGAAGTATACTGACGCCAGATCATCCGGTCAAGATAAAAATGGAAATCAAGTGCGTGAGCCCGGTTATAGAAGAAGCGAATATTACAGAAAGTATCGCACTCCTTACTCTGCTCAGGAAGCCATGAAAGCCGAAAGCAGGGCTATATCTGTTTTACTGAAGGAAAATCCGCGCTATCACAGCGAGCTTCGCAAAGCCAAAACAAAAGAATATGCCAAAGCTACTGCCGAGGGTGTTTTAATCGGTTTATTATTTGTGGCTTCCGCATATACTTGCGGGGCCTCCGGCTGTTTGACTCCGGCGGTTGCTTCTTGGTTCGGAGTGTCGGCGGCGGGCGGAACTTTAGCTGCGGCAACTACCGTAAGCGTAACAAAAATGATAACGGTCGTAGCCCTGCTTGAAATCGCCTCCGAATTGGTATTTGACTTGTTTATCAATTTGTATGACGACCTTACTTCTCGTCTTATAAGGTATGCGTATTTGTCAAATAATGAATTTGCCCAATCTCTTGTTGAAACAGCAAAAAAAGGCAAAGGCTTGGCAAACGGCATGGCTTTGGATACAAGTAAAAAAGTAACACTTGGTACAGATTGGAATTCCGAAGACGAAAGAATACAAACCATTATTCGCCTGCATGCCCTTGTTGTAATAAAAAACGAACTTAAATACGGCAGAGATAAAGAAAAATATGATAGGGCCCTTTTAGATATAATCACCGTTTTAGGAGGACCAAACAGTGATAAATTTGACGGCAGACTTATGTGGCGCGACAATCCCGAGTTTAACAAAGCGCTAAAAGCCATACAGGATTTGCCGGAATCTAAACCTGCCGGCTACGGCAGCAGAAACATCAGGCATCACCCGCGTAAAGGCTTTGACGGCAATATTTGGCCTCATAAATAAAGGTTTTACCGATATAATATAGATAACTCCCCGGGCGTTAATCCCGGGGAGTTGTTTTTGTCAGCTTTTACTTAAAAGAAGTTAAAGGCTTTCTATTTCTTTTTTAAGATATTTGCCCGTATAGGACTGAGGGCAGGCTATAATATCCCGCACCGAACCCTGCGCCACTATTTGGCCGCCTTTGTCGCCGCCTTCGGGGCCAAGGTCGATAATGTAATCGGCCGTTTTTATTATGTCAAGATTATGCTCGATTACTATCATGGTATTGCCTTGCTCGCTTAAGCGGTGCATAACTTTCAGCAGTTTGTCTATATCCGCAAAATGCAGGCCTGTAGTAGGTTCGTCAAGAATATAAAGCGTATTGCCCGTGTCGCGGCGGGAAAGTTCGTCTGCAAGCTTAACCCTTTGCGCTTCCCCGCCGGAAAGCGTCGTGGAACTTTGCCCCAGTTTTATATAACCAAGGCCGACGTCCTGCAAAGTCTTAAGAATATTTTTGATTTTTGGCATGGAATCAAAAAAGTCCACGGCTTCGTCGACGCTCATATCCAGCACTTCGGCAATGTTTTTGCCTTTGAATTTTACCTGCAAAGTATCTTCATTGAAGCGTTTGCCTCCGCAGGCTTCGCATTTAACGTAAATATCGGGCAGGAACTGCATTTGTATTTTTAAAATTCCGTCGCCTTGGCATTCTTCACAGCGTCCGCCTTTGACGTTGAAGGAAAATCTCCCCGGTTTATAACCGCGCCTTTTAGCTTCCGGCATTTGGGCGAAAAGTTCCCTTATGTGCGTATACGCGCCGGTGTAAGTGGCCGGGTTGGAACGCGGAGTTTTGCCTATCGGGCTTTGGTCCACTATGATTACTTTGTTTATGTGTTCCAAACCTTTTATGCCGTCGTGCAGGCCGGGGTCTTCTTTTGCTCCGTAGAATTTTTTTGCCAAAGCGCGGTATAAAATATTATGAATTAGAGTCGATTTTCCCGAACCCGAAACGCCCGTTATCGCCACAAAAAGGCCCAAAGGTATTTTAACGTCTATATTCTTAAGGTTAAACTGCTTTGCGCCTTTTATTTCTATCCATTTTTTGCCGGGTTTCTGCGGATTTAAATTCGGCAGGATTTTTTTTGTGCCGTTTAGATACTGGGCGGTAATCGAATCGGAATTTTTAAGAAATTCCGCCCTTGCGCCCTGGGCCGTAACCGTGCCGCCGTGTTCGCCCGCGCCGGGGCCTATTTCTATAAGGTGATCGGCCGCCAAAATGGTGTCTTTGTCGTGTTCGACTATTATCAGCGTATTATCCAAATCGCGCAGTTTTTTCAGCGTTTCGATAAGCCTGTCGTTATCGCGGCTGTGCAGACCGATTGTCGGTTCGTCAAGCACGTAAAGTACGCCGGTAAGCCCGCTGCCTATTTGCGTAGCCAAGTGTATGCGCTGGGCTTCCCCGCCGGAAAGCGTCTGGGACTTTCTTTCAAGCGTAAGATAATTAAGCCCTACGCTGTTTAAAAATCCCAGGCGGGCTTTGATTTCTTTAAGCACTTGCTTGGAAATAATTTCTTCTTTCGGGGTAAGCTTTAAATTATTTACAAAATCCAAGGCCGCGCTTATTTGCATGGCCGCTATCTGCGCTATGTTTTTACCGTTGATATAGACGGAAAGGGCTTCCGGCTTAAGCCTGGCTCCGCGGCATACGGGGCAGGTTACTTCCCTCATAAAGCGGTTGTAGACTTCTTCTTTTACAAATTCGCTTTCGCTTTCCTGATGGCGGCGTTTTAAATTTCCGATTACGCCTTCAAACGGAACTTCTTTTGAGCTGAACGCGCTTTGGTAAAATACGTCTTCGCCTCCGTAAAGCAGGATTTCCTGCTGAGCGCGGGAAAGGTCTTTCCAAGGCTTATTCATGGGTATATTGTGCGCTTTGCAGACGTATTGCAAAATCTCATAATAGTACCCCGCCCAGGAATTTTTCCAGCGGTTCGTTCTGTTCGTTACCGGCGAATCCCAGGCGGCGATTGCGCCTTCGTTTATAGTCAGGGACGTATCGGGGACGACCAAATTTTCGTCAATTTCTATTTTGATACCCAAACCGTTGCACTCGGGGCAGGCGCCCTGCGGGGCGTTGAAGGAAAAGAGCCTCGGCTCTAAATCCCCAAAGCCGATTCCGCATGAGGGGCAGGCGTTGTTTTCGCTGTAAGTAAATTCCTCTTTGCCTTTTTTTACTTTTACCAGGCCTTTGGAATATTTTACGGCAAGTTCCAAAGCGTCCGTAATGCGTTCTTTGTCGGATTCGTCTATGTAAATTTCGTCTATGAGCAAATCCAAATCGTGCTTTTTGTAACGTTCAAGCTTGGGCGGATTGGCCAAATCAAAAATTTCGCCGTTGTAAATGATTTTTACAAAGCCCTCTTTTTTAAGACGGTTGAAAAGTTCTTCGTAAGTGCCCTTTTTACCTTGTATTACCGGGGCCGAAATTATTACGGTTTGTTGGTCGAATTTATTTAAAATGTCTTTGACTATAGCCGCTATTGACCATTGTTCAACCGGTTTGCCGCAGTTGGGGCAATGTCTGCGGCCTATGCGCGCGAAAAGCAAACGGAAATAATCGTAAATTTCCGTTACCGTAGCCACCGTGGAGCGCGGGTTGCGGGAGGGATTTCTCTGTTCTATCGAAATGGCGGGGGAAAGGCCGTCTATTAATTCCACGTCCGGCTTTTCCATAAGTTCCAAAAATTGTCTTGCGTAGGCGGACATACTTTCAACGTAACGCCGCTGTCCTTCCGCATAAATGGTGTCAAACGCCAAGGAACTCTTGCCCGAACCGGAAAGCCCGGTTACGACAATCATTTTGCCCCTTGGTATTTTAAGGCTTATATTTTTAAGATTGTGCGTCTTTGCGCCTGTAATAGTGATATATTTCATATTAAAATTATATAATTTATAAAAAGAGGGCGTTTTCTCAGAAGCGTTGGAATTAAAATATTTCCGCACTTTCGGGGATTTTACGTGTTATGAACATATTCAGCAAGAAGAACCTTATAGTGATAATAAGCTGCCTGCTTTCGGTTTCGATAGTAGGGTGGCTTATTTACGACGCAAAAGATAATTTCGTCCGAATATGGAACGAAGTCAACACCTGGTATTTGTTTTTGGCCTGCGTTTCTTCCGCCGCTATTTACGTTTGCATGGGGATGTCCCTTTGGGAAACACTTAAACTCCTTGGGGAAAAAATCAACCTCGGCGCGGCGATAAGCATAGCTTTCGTTTCCACCACGGTAAACTATTTGGTTTCCACAATGGGCGTAAGCGGTTTTGCGCTTAGGGCGCACTTGCTTGGCAAGCGCAATGTACCGCTTGGGGTAAGCGTGATGTCCAGCATAGTCATAAGCGTACTGCTCTATTTTGTGCTGATAATAATAATTTTGCAAGGCTCTCTTTTGCTGCTCCTATCCCATAACGCCGACCCGGGGCAGATGCTTAGGAATTTCATATTGGTCGTTTTGATAGCCGGCATAGGCGCGCTGGTTACGGCTTTTATGTTTAACAACGAATTCCGCTATAAAGGCATAAGAAAGATTTTTATGCTTATCAACAAAATCATTTATAATCTTTTCGGCGCGCTGATACCCAAAAACAATTATTCGGCTTTTGCCAAGCAGCTTGATAACGGCATAAATACAATACACAACAATAAAGTTAAACTTACCCGCGCAATAGCTTATATCTGCGGGGATTGGATTTTTACGATTTTAATTTTATATTTGGCTTTTTTGGCGGTGGGGATTAAAATATCAATAGGGGTTCTGCTGGCCGGGTTTGCCGTCGGCATGGCTACGACGCTTATACCTATATTGCCAGGCGGTTTGGGCGCCATGGAAATAGCGATGACGTCCGTCTTTTCCCAAATGGGGATAGATTGGGATTCCGCGCTTATGGCCAGCCTTATTTACCGCGCGGTTTATTATGTGATACCGGGCATAATAAGCGTATTTGTATATTGGGGGCTTAAGCTTTCCGAGCCTATGGCCATGACGAAGAACAGAGCCAAGGAGTATATGGATAATGAAGCAGAAAATAGATAAATCCGAGCCGCAGACCGCGCCGGGCGTTTACGTGCACGAAAGGGCCGTAATTATCGGCAAAGTGGTTTTGAAGGAAAATTCATCTATATGGCCCAACGCCGTTTTAAGGGCCGATATTGCGCCCATTATAATAGGCGAGGGCAGCAATGTGCAGGATAATGCCTGTATTCACGTGGATTTTGACAAACCGGCCGTTTTGGGCCGTAACGTAACCGTGGGCCACAATGCCGTAGTGCATGGGGCGAAAATCGGCGACAACTGCCTTATCGGCATGGGCGCGACCGTTATGGAAAGCGTCGTCGGCGATAATTGCCTTATAGCCGCAGGCAGCGTGTTGCCCGCCGGCAAAGTTATAGAAAGCGGCAGCATGGTGATGGGCGTACCGGCCAGGGCCGTCAGGAAACTTACGCCGGAAGAAATCGCAAAAATAAAAGAAAACGCCGAAGTCTACGCAAAACTTGCCGGCGTATATCAAAAAGACTGCAGGGAGATTTAATTGGCTAAGATTGTTATGATAGAGGATTCCAAAATCCTCGGCAACGCTTTAAAAGGCGCTTTGGAGATAAAAGGCCATGAAGTCGTTTGGGTAAACGACGGAAGGCTTGCTTTGCCTGCCGTCAAAAAGAACAAGCCGGACGTAATTTTACTGGATTTAATGCTTCCGCACGTCAGCGGTTTTGAGATATGCAAAGCCGTTAAAAGCGACTCCGCCCTCTATAAAACGCCTGTAGTTATCATGTCCACCTTAACCGGGGCTCAAGACATGGAAAGAGCGCGGGAAGCCGGCGCGACGCATTTTATAGCCAAACCTTACAATTTACAGCAGACATTGGCCGAAATCAACAAATTCATCCCGGCCAAAGGAGTATGATTTTTTATGAAATTCCGTATAATAAGAAACCAAAAAGTTATAACCGACGCGGACTTAGCCGAAGCTTTAAATATGCAATGTAAAGTTTTTACTTCGATGTTCCGCCGTTCCAAGGATTTTTTCCCGCAGGAAAGCTACTTCCAGCTGACTTACGAAGAACAGCGTGATTTGGTAAAAAATTATTGCTTCACTCATTCCGAACGCCTAAGATACGCAAAAAGGCTGCCTTTTGCGCTTACCGCGCCGGCCGTTTTTATGATGCTGTGCATTTTAAGGAAGAACCCTATGGCAAAGGTCTTCAGAAACAAGATTTTTTCTTCCGCGGCTTTTAAATCAATAGATATTGACGCCTTGCTTAAATAAGCGCAGCGAATTTATTTTTGACGAATATTATCCCCGATTGCCGGGGATAATATTTTTTATAGGTCTTTGGGGTATGCCGGTATAGGCCTAAAGTTTCTTGTTAGAGCAGTATAAAATTTATAAAATTTAAAAATGGATAATTTATACGGAAAGACTTTTGCAAGATTTTTCTCTTTTATTTTTTGCGCGGGATTGTTTTTAAATCTCGGCGCGGCTTCTTTCGCTTTTGATTTTAACGACGCTCTGCCGGAGTTTGACTTAAACTTGCCCGCCGGCAAAACTTTGCAGAACCGTTTTAATTCCGCCTCTGCGGAAACGGCTTCCGCCCAAATAATTAAAGCGGCGGCTTCCGGGCCCGCATACAGGGATGCTTTCAACAAACTTGCCGGCAAAAATATAAAAAATCTTCTTTCCGCCTATTACTTTTCTAAAGACGAAAGCTTGAAAGACAAACTGTATTTCGCGGTTTTGCCGGCGGTTTGGAATAACGCTTATCTTGAAGATACGTCCTATTATCTAAAAATCCTTCGGGTTTACCGCCCGGAATTTGAAGCCTGCCTGGAAAAAAGTAAAAAATGCAATTATAAAAAAGCCGGGTTTGCGCTTCAGGTGCTGTTTAATCCTTCGGATAAGAACAGCCGTGATTGCGGGCAAATAGCGCAAATATTATCCGATAAAAGCGTTTCGGAAAAGAACCGTATAGAATTTATGCAGTACGCCGCGCCCATAATGGCCGTACGCGGGTGCAGAGCCGGTTTTGAAAATGTGCTTTCCTCTTTGGGGAAAGAAGGCGCATTTAAAGCTTCCTACTGCGCTTTTGATCCTTTTGCCGTAGTGCACGCTTTTGACGGCGCCTATTCGTGGATTAAAGAAACCTGCACTCATTCGGGCGGTTTCTTCTCCGGCGTATGCGCAAGATTTAAGGCCCGCTTAAAACCGTTTTTGCAATATAAAGAGGCCGCCGTCCCCGCCGTTATAAAAAAACTGACTAATCCCCAAAAGGCTTACATCGTTTGTTCGTCCGGTAAGAGTAGGGTCCCTTATTTGCACGCTTCCGCGCTTAGAATATACGCCTCTCTTTTTATAAACGCAGGCAACTGGGACAAGGGCGCTTCCTTTTTAATAAACGAAGTCGCCTCTTACGACGCGGCCGTTTCCGCGGCGAAGGAATTGGCTTTGGCTTCTCTGGCGGAAAGAACCCCGGCGAAATTCGGCGGTAAAGCACCGATGAAAGCTTATTTCGCCGCGCGTCTTAACAATGCTTATTTTTATTTGGACCATGCCGAAGACGTCGACGCCGCGGTAAAAGCCGAACTTAAAAACGAGATAGGCTTTGCTTACGCCAAGATTACCGGGTATAAAGGGTCTTCCCAGATAAAACTTAAAAGTGCGGAAGGTTTTGAATATCAGATAAAATATTCCGGCAATGAAAAGGATATAGAAGGTTTTTGGGGCTCTCTGTTTAATTTTTCAAAACGTCCGGCGGAATCTTTAATGAATATCAATATTATCGCGCTGATATCCAAAGGCGGAATAAAACAAGCCGCCAAGCTGGGTTCTTTGGGATCGCTCTTAAGCAGAGGCGCGGGGTATATAAAAAGCGTTCCCGCAATAGTCGCGCGTACTCAGGCTCAGTACAGAGCGGTAAAATATCTGGCGGCAAAAAATTCCACGCCGGTTCTTTCTTACGCTTATAAAAATATGGTTTACAGAAACGCCGCAAAAACGGCTGCGCGATCGGGCATAAAGACTGTGGAGGGGAAAGCCGCGGGAACGTTTTTCGCTTCGTCGCACTATAGTCCCTCTGTGCACGGTAATATCTCGCGCGTCGCTTCCGACGTTAATAAAGCTTCCTCTTTAGGTATAACGGTCCTCGGCAAAGGCGGTTCCGTTCCCTCTTTTGTGCCGGAAAAGAACTTTGGCGATATTGTCGCTTATACTGAAGATTTACTCAGAGGAAGCAATTTAAGGAGCGTGGCTTCCAAGTATAAAGGCGGGAGCAGTGTGGCAAAAGCCGCGCCTAAGGCCGCTCCCGAGGTTGGTATTGAATCCGCCGAACATATTTTGCCCAGAAGTTATCTTTATTCTTCGCGGGCGCAGTATCTGCCTTTTGTACAGGATTACGCCTATGCAAACGATTATTTGCTCAGAAACGGCATTTACAACTTTGCGCGCGGCAAAGGTTTTGTGTTTTTTAACACCGAAACGGGAAACGTTCTTCCTTCGGCTTTGCGTTTCCACAGGGAGGGGGAATTTGTTTCCAAAGGATTGCTGGGGGTAAGTTATCTCCCGGAAAGCGGCGCGGCTTACTCCGCGGCTGAAAGCGCAAATACGGCCGCCTTGGCTTCATATTCGCCGCTTAGTTCCGCTTTGTCAATGGCAAGGGGATATCTCCCGGCTATTCCAAGTGCGGAAAAATTAGCTTCTTTTGCGGCTCCGGCTTTTTTAAGGCCTTCTTTGCAATATATATCTTTTAATCCGGCTTCCGGGATTAATCTTGGTTTTCCGCTTAAGCCTATTGAGCATACCTTGCCTTCCTTTATTTTTGCAAACCGCGCGCTTGATAAAGTCAATCAGGCTGTCTTTAAGATTGATACTCCTTCCGGCGGGCACGCTACGGCTTTTTACGTTACTCACCGCGGAGCGAATTTTATGATTACCGCAGGCCACGCCGCAGGAATACAGGGCGATTATTTCCTGTCGAACGCTTACGGGAAAAGCGGTTACGCTTCCGCAGTTTATAAAAGCGGGCCTTTGGGCGAAGATTTGGCCCTTTTGGTTCCGTCCGCGGATTTGGTGGCCGGCGTTGAACCGCTGAAACTGGCTTTAAGGGAACCCGCCCTCTCGGAAGGCGCGCTTACGGCCGGTTTCCCCGGGAATTTCGGTTTTAAACTAAGCCCGCAGGAGCTTATGGGCAATTACCGCGCCATGTTCCTTACTCCGCAGCAGGCCGAGCTTGCCAATGTTAACGAAAAAATGGGCTATTATATGGCCAATCCGGCTCTGGAAAAGGGATTTAGCGGAGGGCCTTTAATAAGCGAAAACGGCGTTATAGGCCTAGCTTCCCGTTCCGATTTGACAAAATACACCTACTACGTAAGACTGCCGGTAATAAGGAATTTTATAGGGCGGGCGTTTAAAGATTTGTTTATTAGCCCTTATTTTAACCAAGGGGCTTTCTTATCGGCAAATCCGGGGCTGGCTTTAAGGTATTCAAACCTTATAGGCCGCTACGGCGGACTTATGGGCAAAGGAGCCGGGTTTAACGGTTACGGCCCATTGGAAGCTTCCGCCGGGCCGGGCGCGGAAATCTCTTTAACGTTATCTGAAGCCATGCAAATCACTGAAACTCCTAAACTCAGTTATGAGACAAAAGCTTTCGGGTTTTCATTGCTGAAGATGTTTGGTTTTACGCCCAGAAAAGCGCTTTCGACAATGTACAGACTTGGTGCGGCTCCGCAGTATGCCGTGATGCCCAAATTAAACGGAGAACGCTATCTTATAGAAAATTTTGATAATTACGCCGTATCCAAAGCTGCTGCGGAAAGCGTTCCGTTCCCGTATTTTTACGGCAGACATAACGTATACAGAGGCATGGCTTTAAATAACGGGGGAATAAACAAAATTTTTGATAAAGGCCTTTTGCTTGAAGATACGCGCATCGCAAGCAATACCGTAGCCACTATTTATATGCGTACCGCCCAAAGAGCGATATTCTTTTCCAAAGAACCTTCCGAAGCGTTCTTTTACGCCAAACTTAATTTAAGCAAAACAAGAGGCGTGCCGGTTGTAGTGATGAAGAGAACCCCGAATATGTTCGGCGCAGATTTCGGCGGGAACGGGATACCTTTTACCCGCGATATACCTTTTGAGGATATCAAAATCGTTTCGGCTTTGCTGAATATCGACGGTGTTCCCGTTTGGGGCAGGATTGTCAAGGATAACGGTCTTATTTATTTTATGCCGTATAAATAAATGAAAATAAAACTTTTTATATTGCTTTTATTTTGCGCTTTTCCGGCTTTCGGCGAGGTTTTTATAATGCAGACCGGGGAGTTTCTACCCGCTCCGTTGAACAAAACGCCTGTGCAGACTGCGCCGTCCCTGACGGCTGATGTTGATGACGAGATGCTTCCCGGCCGCCCTATAAAAGAAGTTATCCGCTACGTAATTTGCGGTTTTGAAGTAACCGATATAAGCGTAAAAAACGTTAAGCCCCAAGGTGTTCTTGATTATGAAGAGCAAAACGGCGTAACTTTGCCAGATAAATATACCACGGTGGATCACGGGTTGAGGGAACGCTGCGGCGTTTATCACGCGGGTTCCGGCTCAGCGGGAAAAGGCCTTGCCGTTCAGGCCGCCCTTAAAGATTTGGGGGAGGTTTACGCCTTGCAAATACGCCAAGCCGATCCGATACGCAGCAACCGCGGTGATTTCAACATTAAAGGAAAAAAACCGGCTGCGGTAAAATCCTTTTCCGAAAAGGGAATATATAAGAAAGTTCTTTCTTCCAAAAATAAAATACGCAAACTTTATAATTACGCGGATTTGCCCCTTGCCGATGAAATACAAAAACTTATGGATAAACGGGAGGGGGCCGGCCTGCCGATACGCATAAGCGTTTATGAAGATTCCTCCGCACAGGGTGCAAAAGGCCTTGCCGTAGTATCCTTTACCCTTACCGAAAAATATATCGTAGAACTAAAAGACGTTACGGAAGTATCTTCTGACGTTTACGGCATTAAGCCGGATTATTCCTATATTTACAAATAACTTTTAGTTTTATCAATGCTATGAAAAACCCCGGGCTTAAACCCGGGGCATTTTAAAAAATATGGCTTTTGGCGGCGGCTTCGCCCGCCGAAATTATTTGTTGTAGCCGGAAATAAAACTTCTAAACTCCACCGTATTGTTGATGTTTTTGAACAGCCATGCTTTTTTGCCGTTTTCGTAGAGAGAGTCGAAATCTTTAAAATTATGCTTTAAAGCTTGGTCCAAATATTTGTACATATTGCGCTTGTCTTTCTTTACCGTCCAATAATATCCGGCCATATTGATGTGCGTCGTGGGAAGGTAAGAAGAAAGCTTTAAGGAAGCGTCAAAATCGTTTTTGGCTTTTTTGTAATCTTTAAGCTTCATATAAGCATAACCGCGGTTGTTGTACGGTATGGCCCATTTCGGGTTTAAAGCTATTGCGTAGGAATAATCGTCGGCCGCGGCGCGCCAGTCGTCCATTTCCTCATAGATAAGCCCGCGGCGGTTATAATAAGTGTATTCGGGCTTAAGCGCGATAAGGTTTGTGTAATCCTGCGCGGCTTGGGCGTAGTCGTCTATTTCTTTAAAAGCGGAAGCTCTTAAAAGCCAGGCGGTATCAAAATAAGGATCGCGGTTTAAAACTTTGCTGAAGTAGGAAATGGCCTCGTCGTACATTTCATTGTTGAAATGTATGCGCCCTATATAAAACAAAGCTTCCGCGTCGTCGGGGTTCTGTCCCAGCAAACCGTTAAAAACTTCCCTCGCTTTGGCGTATCTGTACAGAAAGAAGTTCGCTTTGCCCTCCATAAGTTCTATGTCGTGGCGGCGGGGCTTTCTGTTTTTTATTTTGCCCAGGTCTTTAAGGGCGGGGGCGTATTTTTCCAAAGACATATAACACGCCGCGCGGTTATAATAAAAATCGTCGTAATTATTTTTAAGTTTTATCGCTTCGGAAAAATCCCTTATGGCGGAAGCGCAGTCCCCGCGTTCTTTATAGGCCAAAGCGCGGGCGTAATACTTAAAAGGATCTTTGGGGGAGAGCGTTATTATTTTGTTGTAATCGGCCAAAGCTTTTTTAAAGAAGCCTTTTTCTTTATAAGCGTCGGCGCGGTTATGATAAGCGCTTATGAATTTTGGCGATTTATCTATCGCTTTTGAGAATAATTTTATTTTTTCGTTGGCGTCTTCCGCTTTTAAGCCCTGCTCATAATACTGCCTTGCGGTATACGCGTAAAGCGTACCGCAAAGCGCAAAGCAGAGGGTAAAAAGGCAGATAATCTTCTTCATCTTAACAAAAGTATTATAAGAGCCTGGCTGCCGAGCATCAGCGCGCCGAACATAAGGCCTGCGGCTATGGCCAGCTTTGCAAAGAAAGTAAGATTAAGTATTATCGCCGCGACTAAAGTCGCGCGCGCCGACATAACCGTAAAAAAGTCCGCTTTGTTTTTGATTTTGGAAAGGCTCTTTATCAGTATTTTCCTGCAGAGGAACAATATCCCGCCCAAAACGGCCAAAGCCGTAATGCCGGCGGCGGTTCTTGCGGCGTACTTGCGGATATTTTTTGCCAAATCGTCAAAAGTCTGTTTTACCACGTGTGCCGCTTGGTTGCGGGAAAGCGTATCGGCGACATTATCTATTTTGCTTTCTATTGAATTTTTAATGCGGTTGATACTCTCCCTTATAAGAGAGCCGAACGCTTCTGAAAAGGACTTAACGGTATACAAAAGGCCCATAGCCATTCCGTAGAAAAGTCCGAAAAATCCGTAAAAAACAAACAGTATAAAAGCGGAAGTTAAAAGATACCAAAAAGGGTAATCCCTCCCCGTGAAACAAAGGGAGAATACATAGTAAGCCCCTATGGTAAAAACCAACAGACTTAAAAAAGTCCACGGCAGTATGGTTTTTACGCCTTTTGATATCAAAGAGGTAAAAGTCTTTACCAGTTTTTCCGCCAGGCTTTGCTTATGCTGCCTGGGATTAAAGCGCTTGATTGGAGCGTGTTTCGCTTTTTGCAAAGGATACTCCTGCCTGCGTCCGTTCTTTTTAGGCTGTACGTGAGGCCTGCTTTTGCGTTTGTCGGAAGGTCTTTCAACCGGTTCCAAAATATGCGTTTTGATTTCCGCGGGTTTATTTTGTTTTTCTGTCATAATATCCCTCTTTTGCTCAGTCATGGTTATGACAGCATCCGCAGCAGGGGCCGCAGGTGTGTTCTTTTTTTGATAAAGAGGGAACTTCGTCTGAAATTTTTACCACTTTACCCGTTTTTTTGTCAAAAACGTATCTGCCCGTATTATTATTTTTCATATAGATATTTTACAAAATATAAAGGGCGCTTACTTAAGCGGATCTGAGACTATGCTCTTGCCTGTCAGCGGATCAAGCGGTTGATTTGCGGAGAAAATGTCATTATCCAATATTTGCATGGCGGCGCCTTCTTTTTGGGAAGCTATCGGCACGATGTCTCTGTCCCCGTTAAAGAACATAATCCAGTCGTCGGCCATGTCCTTGTAAAGATTCCAAAAGTTGTTGCGGCTTTTTACATATCTTTGTGTAAGGTCGCCGTAAGGTACGCCGTGGCCTCCTTCCAAAACTCTGCTTTGGGCTCTGGCGATGGAAGTGCCTAGGTCTTTTACGAAAATATAAAGAATCATCACTTTATAGTCGTTTTCTTTTGCTTTTTTTATATAAGATGTTACGGATCTGCCTGATAATGTGCTTTCATAAATGAAAGACTTCCCGTTGCGGAGCATTTCGTCCATTTGGCTTAGCAGAATTTTTCCCGCGTCCAAATCGCTTATATGATTTTCCGCGGCGATAATATCTTGGTTCAGGAAAGGGAGTTTCTGGTCGGAAAAAAGCGCGTTAAAAAGCCTTGTCTTTCCGCTGGCGTTCGGGCCGCCTAAAATATAGAGAACTTTCTGTTTATCCGGCGGGGTACGCCCGAGTATGGCGTTAAGATCCATCCCTTCGGAGGGTTTAAAGTATGTTTGAAGGTTTTGCAGTACGGCGTTTATTTGCGGCAGGTAAGGATCGCTGACGGTAAAGCCGTAGGAGTGATTCCTTATTCCGTTCCAGTCGCCGTGTTCAAGATATTCAAAATGCAAGTGCGGGTTTCCGGGGGAAAGTTCATGCTTTCCTAAACGTATTCTGGCGGTATAGTCGCTGTTGTATATGTGAACTTCCTTTGTGCCGTCTTCGGTAAGGAATTCTACGTAATGCGCGGGGTGTTCTTCGCTTATGCCGATTTTAGCTTTTGCCCAAGATGTGATATTTTCAAGAACGGTCTCAGGAAGATATCCTTTTTTCTTGGATGAGACATAGTCTTTGTAACCAAGAGGAATATTGTTTTTATGTATCCAGTCGACGATTTCCTGCCCCGCGTCAAATTGAAACTCTACCGAAAGCCCCAATCTTTCCGTATTAAAAGAGTTCATGTCTAAACTTCTGTCCCAAACGTTGCCTTGGTCGATTATGCAGCCTTTTATGCTCTTTTTGGCTATGCCCTTTTCCAGCAGGGATTCCATTTCGTAATGCAAAGACGTGATTTTTGAAGATACTTCCAACGCTTGAGATGGTTTTGCGGTGGAAAGGACGTCGTTTAAAGAGTTGATTAAATTCCTTGAGGAAAATAAACTCTTTACCACGCGTTTGGAAAATTCAATTTCGCCCAAACGCTCAACGCTTTGTTCAACCGCGGCCTCGGTAAATCCTTCCGCGGCGGGGAATTCCTGCACGTGGAAAAACGCCCTCGTGAAGTTCGGCTCCGCGGAGAAAGGAAATACAAAAGCGCGGTGATAAGCTTCAAAATAATTGAGGGAATTATTATATTTGGCAAATAATTCCGGCAGTTTCTTTTCCGCTTTTTTGCTTTTTGAATTTGCTATTTTCCTTAAAACTTCCCCGTTGGAAAGGGATTTTAACATCCTGTCAAAGACCGTCGGCGTAAGCTGCGGGGCTATTTCTTCAAGGCGGGCCATGTCTTTATTGTAGCGTTCCAAAGTTATGCCGCTTTCGGGGTGGCGCGCTTGTATAAGTTCAATCATTTGAGGCACGGTCATTTGTTGGCCGCTGATGTCAAATGACATATTTCTGCTTGCTTCAATCTGGTGTTTGAACAGCGGCGTTACCTGCCCGTCATAGGTACCGTAAACGTTTGATAAAAGCGGATAGTCGGAGCTTTCTATTTTTAATGCGGAAAGATACGGATCAAAAAATTTCATTTCCGCCGCGCCGTGGAAAGGATTTAAGATTATGGCGCTGCCGACCAATACGGATATTTTCGGCTTTAAGGAAAACATATCCGGGTTTAATTTTAAATTAAAAAACGGTTTTATTATTCCGGGTGTGCCGGGATTGGGCAAAGTCATAGGTTCCGGCGTAAACGGATTTTTCGGCGTCAGCGACAGAGTTGAATTGGCCGGGGCTGCGGGAACGGGTGTTTGGTTTACTGCGGCGGAAGCGTTATCCGGCCCCGTATAAAAGCGCCAGTTCGCCCGGCTGGAGCGGTTAAAAGGATTGTATTTCTGTAACCAATAACTGAACTTGCCGTAAGTGTATGCAAAGCCTCTTTCAAAAATATTTAGGTGCGGATAATAATCGGCGGCCGCTTGGCTTGCGTTTTTCATAGTTCCGCGGAATATGTCCAGCGAGGTTAAAAATCCTTTTTCCTCCTGGGTCCAAGGCGCCAGGCCGGTAGTTTCTCCGTCCATATAAGCATAATATTTTTTAAAGAAACTGCGTGCGCCTTCTTTCCTTAATTCCAATCCTACGTTAACGCGGGCCTGCTCCATATTATATTGCGCCTGCAAATAATCGGCTTTGGCGATATCTTTGGCTTTGCCGCTTTCCTGAGCCGTGGTTTTTGCTTGAGCGACGCTCTTTTCCATATCGGCCAGTTTTTTGGCGTTCTTGGCGTTCTCCAATTTATAAACCGTATGAATGTCTACAGGCTTATTGAAAAACATTTTTACTTTTGTGCCCATGCGCATTAAGCTTCTTTTTGCGGAAATATATTTTGACATCTGCCCGTAATTTGCGCGTATATAAGCTATACGCCGGCCCGCATTTTGTATTCTGGAGGCTCTTATTGCCGTGTAAGTGCTTTTGCTTAAGCTTATCGCGCCTTTGCCGAGTTTCGCCAAGCCGATAAAGCCGTATACTATTAAATAAATATCGCCGGCCTGGGCCGCCCTTTGAAGATAGCCGAAGCTTTTTTGATGAGAACTTTTAGCCTGACGGCGGTCTTTTGTCGTTACGGCGTGTTTGTTTAATTTGCCGGCGATTTTGGGGTGCTTTGAAAGAAGCTGAAAATCTATATCATATTCATAGGTGGCGGTTATGTCGCCGAAGTCCATATTCGCAAGCGCGGCGGCTTTTGCTTCGGCCGTTTGTGCGGCGGAAGATTTTTTTGCGGTAAGCGCGCCTTTTAAGAACGGTTTTATAACTTTGTTAATATCCGGGTTGAAGGCATATTTGTTTAAAAGGTTCTTGGATTGAGCGGATCCGTTTTCCGCAAGTAAAGCCGCTATATCGGTAAAAGTGTTGGCGTATATGTAGTTTGTATTATATTGAGTTCGCACCGAAGCCGGGCCTAAGTATTTGTCCCCGTTGAACAAATTGACGTAATGAACCAAAGTCAGCCAATCTCCCCAGGAGCCTCCGTCTTGTTCCATCTTTGTGTAGCGGTTTAAGATTCTGTCTAAAGCGGTATAGTGTCCGTTTGCCAAAAGCGCGGCAAAGCCGGAGCCGAGCACCTGGCTGAAAGCGGCTCCGTCCTGACTGCGGTAAATCAAGTTTTCCACGGCTTTCGGGTAGCGCGCCTCCGCGGACGCAGGGGGGGGAAGTTGCGCGGGAATGCTGATGCTTCTTATGATATTAACCAGCAAAGCCGCGGCGACTTTCTTTTGTTTTTCTCCGCTTAAAAGGCCGAAGTCAAAGACGTCGAATTGCTGCTTTTCCAGGCGGGTTACGTGATAATTGTACATCGCCGTGGTTTCATTTTTGGTTAAGGGCTTTTTGCCGTTTAAAGTAATGCCCATCAAAATCGCGGCGAAGTTGAAAGAAAGATTTTCCGCGCCTATAGCCTGTACGCCCGCGCGGGCAACTTGATAGGCCGCTTCTTCCACTTTGGCTTTATTTCGCTTGCGCCAAGCTATTTCCGCCTGAGCGTCTTTTACGTAATCCTGATAAGCTTTCTTTGCCGGGAAAGCCGCTTTCAAATCCGCGCAGGCTTTATCAAGAGGCGTTTTAAAAGGAGGTGCGGCCGTGTAACCGTTTTTGCGGACATGTTCCCGTGCGTATGCGCGCAGCTGTTTTAAATATTCTTTTTGGAAAGCTTTATAAGGCATGGCGGCGGGCTCGGCCAATATTTCCCCGAGGCCCTGCTTTACTTTTTCTTCCAAGGCTTGTAGTTGTTTTTGCCCGGCGGCTTCCACGTACATGGGCCACAAATTGCCTTTTTTGCTTTTGCCGATATTTTTTAAGGAAGCGAGCTTCGCTTTTTCTTGGGACGTATTTATCTTTTTTATAGCGGCGTTCTTTTTGGCGTTCAGCGCGCTTTCGTAAGGGGTGCCCTCTTCCCCTTTGAGAAAGGCTTCGTCTATTTTATTGGCTGCGTCGAGAGCTTCCGCCGAAGACATTAAAGACATGGAACTGCCGGCGGAAAAAGCCGGAATATTCGCCTGAATTAAAAGAACGGCTGAAAGAATAATTGAAATAAATTTTTTAGCGTACGGAGTATTAATTTTGCGCATAAACAAAGCCGCCTCAGAATAAAAATGTATTTAATTAAATAATGGCATATATTTGCGTCGGATAACAAGGGTCAATGGTCCTAATAAATTTTACCCTAAAGGCCTATTTTGAAGATATGTCTTTCGCCGCGGCGGCCGCGCTCGCCCAAGCCCAGGCCAAGTTATATCCGCCCAGTTTGCCGCTTACGTCAAGGCATTCGCCCGTAAAATAAAGGCCTTGCGTCTTTTTAGACTCCATTGTTTTGGAAGAAATTTCCTCAACGGAAATTCCTCCGGCGGTAATTTCCGCTTTTGGGTACCCGGTAAGTTTTTGCACGGTAAAACCGAAAGAATTGAAAAGCGACGCCAAAAGCTGTATTTCTTTTTTGTTTAAATCGGCTGATTTTTTGTCAAATCCGTTTAAAAGAGCTTTTACGAGCCTTGCCGGCAGCAGTTCCTCCAAAATTGAGGAAATATTTTTGGCTCCGTTTTTATTTTCCCTTATAAATGCGGCGATATCGGTTTTAGGAGCGAAGTTTATTTTTATTTCTTTTCCCTTAATCCCGTACAGGGAAAGCTGAAAGAGAGCCGGCCCGCTGAGGCCGTCATGGGTAAAAAGCAGGCCGCCGCCGAATTTGTTTTTATCACAGGCCAGCTCCGCTTCCAATGATATGCCTGCCGTATCGGCAAAACGTTCTTTAAGCGGGCCGGTAAAAACAATTCCGCAAAGCGCGGGATAAGGCGGAATTATTGCGTGGCCGAAGCTTTCCGCCAAAGCGTAAGCCGCCGCACTCGCCCCCAAAGCGGGATAACTTGGCCCGCCTAATGCGCAAACAAGATTTGCGGCTTTGAAAACGGCTCCGCCGGCGGAAACTTCAAATATGTTTTCTTTTTTTAATGCTTTTTCAAATTTGCAGGCAAGGCGCATTTCCGCGATTGAGGGCAGGGAGTCAAGCAAAGCGTCCAAGACGGCTTTGGAAGAGGACGCAAACAATTTGCCGTCTGGCCTTTGCGTAAAATTTACTTTATGCTCCTTAAGAAAAATTTTGAAATCTTCCAATCGGTGCGAGCTTAAAGCGGAAATGCAAAAGCGCGGGTTTCGGCTTTGATAGTCTTTATAGCTTAAATCGGCGTTGTAAAAATTGCAAAGCCCTCCGCCGCTGGCCAAAAGTTTAAGGCCGGGTTTCGTATTGCCTTCCAAAATGAGAACTTTTTTGTTTTTCAGGCGTGAAGCGCAGAAAAGGCCGCTTGCTCCGGCGCCCAATATAATCACGTCGTACATATTAAATATAGTATAGAAAAGATTTTTCCTTTTTTAGCATTTATCTTAAATTGCTTTCTGTTTTTTTGCGTCAGGCATAGCCTGCCTTGCGTTTATTTTAACTCGGTCTAAATTCTGTGTTCACGGCTGGCAGACTTTCATATTTGGCCGGATTTGTGTTTTTTACTCGCTCGGATACCTCGCTCGCTCCGCTCTCATAGCGGCAAGATGCCTGTTTTTCTGCGACTTCCGCTTTTATTATCCCGCCGCATAATTGTATAATATAAATAATTAAACATTTAAGGAGCTGAATATGCCTAAATTGGATGCGGATAAAATGTCCGCGATAAGAAAAGTCATCAAAAGCAAAGGCCTTGAGGCTTTTATTTTGACGGATTATAACGATATAAAGTATATCATGGGGCCGGTCTTCCAGCCCGAAGAAGCCGTTATGATTATCCACCCAAAAGGCGTATACGTTACGGCAAGGGCTTTGTATGAGGCCCCCGTTGCGGCGGACTTTCCGGAAATAAAAATCGAAGGCTGCGATAAAGACCGCGACGTTAAAACCGTCGCCGCGGTAAAAAAGCTTAAACTTAAAAAAGTCGGCTTTGACGCAAAAAAAGAAAGCTATCATTCCGGCAAAATCTACGTTGAAGCTGGCTTTGTTCCGCAGGAAGATTTTATGAGCCCCATACGCTGCGCAAAGACCGAAGACGAACTTAAAAAAATGAAAGCGGCGGCAAAAATAGCTTATAAAACTTATGAACATATGGCCGCTTGGATTGAGCCCGGCGTTACCGAAAAACAAGCCGCCGAGGAATTGGATTCTTTCATGAAGAAAAACGGCGCGGAAGGCTGTTCTTTTGATACAATAATCGCGTTCGGCCCCAATACCGGCAATCCGCATTACTACACGGGCGGGGTAAAGCTTAAAAAGAATATGCCGGTATTAATGGATTTCGGCTGTGTTTACAAAGGTTATTGTTCAGATATAACAAGGACTTTTTGGTTCGGCGACAAGCCTTCTGCGGAATTTTTGGAGATTTACAATATAGTTAAATCCGCCCACGACGAAGTTGTTGAAAAAGCCGTTTTCGGCCAAAGCGGCGCGGAAATTGACGCTATTTCCAGAAGCTATATCGAAGCCGCCGGTTACGGCAAGTATTTTACGCACCGCACCGGGCACGGAATAGGTATGCAAGTACACGAAGAAGCCTGTATCAGCCAAGATAATGATAATCCCATTTTGGAAAATTACTGCTTCAGCGTCGAGCCGGGCATTTATCTGACGGGCAAATTCGGCGTCAGGTATGAAGACTGTTTTTATATGACTAAAAAAGGAATCAAGCAAATAAAATGAAGTGTACCGACGAAAAAATAAAGAATTTACAAGCCTTTTTAAAGAGGTCTGGTTTTGACGGCTGCGCCGTTACCGACTTGGACGGGGTAAATTTCTTTTCGGATTTTGCTTTCGCCGGGCAGGGAGACGCTTATTTGCTTATAACTTTGAAAAAGGCTTATTGTTTTACCAAGCAAATGTACGCGGCCGATCTTAAAAAGAAAACGCCTTACCTTTCTTTGGTGGACAGCCTTTCTTTTGAGGATATTGTAAAAAAAGCTAAAACTTTAAAACTTAAAAATTGCGTTTTCGCCCCGGAAGCCACAGGCTATATCCCGGGCGTTTTGTTCTGCAAAAACGGTTTTAAAGAGGCGGAGGGGTTTATATCCGCGGTAAAAGAAGTAAAAACCTCGTCGGAACTGGCCCGCATTAAAAAAGCATGCTCCATATCGGCGAAAGCTTATGAGCTTTTCCGCAAAAAACTTAAAGCCGGCATGACGGAACTTGAAGCCGCCGCTTTGCTTGAAAACATCATGAAAACGCTCGGAGGGGAAGGCCTGGCCTTTTCCACGATAATGGCTTTCGGCCCCAACGGCGCAAATCCGCACCATATAAATTCCTCAAGGAAACTTAAATCCGAAGAACCGGTTCTAATGGATTACGGTTGTAAATATCAGGGGTATTGTTCTGATATAACAAGAACTTTTTGGTTCGGCAAAAATCCCTCTGCGGAGTTTGCAAAAGCTTTTGACGCGGTAAAGGCGGCGCATGATTTGGGCGTTAAGCTTGTAAAAGCCGGAGTAAAAGCTTCGTCCGTGCATAACGCCGTTTGTGATTTTTTTGACGCCAACGGCAAATTGGCGAAGTATTTTATACACGGGTTGGGCCACAGCCTGGGTACCGCGATACATGAAAGGCCTTACCTGAACCCGCGCAGCGTGGAGGTTTTGAAAACCGGCAATATAGTAACCGTTGAGCCGGGCGTTTATTTTGAAGGCAAATTCGGCATCAGGTATGAAAATACCGTGCTTGTTACGGAAAAATCCGCAAAAATTTTAACTAAGTAAAAGGAGCATTTATGATAGGAACACCAGACTTTAAAGAAGGTTTGATATTTGAAAACGAAAACGGCGAACTCGTCGAAATTATCGAATATCAGCACCACCGTAAATCCCAAGCCAGGGCCGTGGTTCGCGTTAAACTCAGAAATTTAAACACCGGCTCTGTGATAGAAACGGCTTACAGGCCCGAAGATAAATTTAAGGAAGTCGATATAGAAAAACGCCCCCATAATTATCTTTACACCGAAGGGGACATGATTTATTTTATGGATGCGGAAACTTACGAGCAAATCGCCGTTCCGGCCGATAAAATGGGCCATCAGAGGCATTATCTTACGGATAATATGTCCGCCACCGGCTTGTTTATCAACGGGCAGCTTTTCACCATGGAACTGCCGATAAAGGTTGATATGCGCGTGGCTTCCACCGTGCCGGGCGTGAAAGGCGATACCGTTTCCAACCTGACTAAACCGGCCACGCTGGAATCCGGGCTGGAAATTAAAGTGCCGCTTTTTATAAACGAAGGCGATAAAATCCGCATTGACACCAGGACGGACACCTACGTTGAAAGGGTGAACGACTAAAATGTTTTTTCCTTGGCGCGCCGCGGCGGCGTTTATGTTTGCCTGTTCCGCGGCGTGCGCCTTGGAAATTTCAAGTTTTAAAGTTGACGAAAACGGTGACGCCGAAATCGGTTTTTGCAGTAAATTTAAAGTAGAAAACGTATCAATGTCCGCTGGGCGGCGGGGCTGGGAAGTTGAGATGCCTTTAGATCTGGGCGGATATAAAAACTTATTTTTTACTTCGTCCGGTTTGGAAGTTGAAGTAAAAAAATGTTTCCGGGGGAATTGTATGACAAAACAGACGGACTGCTCACCCGAGTGGAAAATTATATTTTCCAAGAAAATATCGGAGAATTCCGCAATAATCAAAATCAGTTTTGATTCTCAGCTTACGGCGGTTTTCTTCCTGAACAAGTATCAGCGTTCAGGCGTTGAAACTTATAGGTTAAGCGCGCCCGCGGATTTAAAATTCACGGATAAAGCTTACCGCAAGAACTTAAGAGATTTTGTCGTAAAGAAAGCCAAAGATATTTTATGAAATGCGTTAATGTATCGGACGGCAATAAAGTGATTGCCGATAAACTTGTAATGAAGGACAGCTTCTTCGGCCGGCTTGTAGGCCTGCTGAACCGCAAAGGTCTTAAAGACGGGGAGGGGATAATCCTTAATCCCTGCACGCAGATACATACTTTTTTTATGAGGTTTGATATAGACGTTGTTTTTATATCCAAGGATTTTAAAGTTGTGGCCGTCAGGGAGAATATGCCGCCTTGGCGCATGAGCCCGCTTTACCTGAACGCCCGCTATACGCTGGAAGTTAAAGGCGGTTATCTTAAAGGCGGCGTTAAGCCGGGGCAGCAGCTTGCTCTGGAAAATTAATTTGGGAGATTTAACGATGAGGAAACTTCTTTTTGCGGCATTGTTTGCCGCTTTATCGGCGGCGCCGGTTTGGGCGTCGGATTATAAATTTGATAATTTCGCCGCGAATGTGTCGGCCGAAAATTTGGAAGCTTTTACCAAAGATATGGGCGGGCTTTTGGGGTCCGGCACGTACAGCACCGGCAGAATATTGGGCTGGGGCGGATTTTTGCTTTCTGCGCGCGGGGCGGTAATGCCTAAACCCAGCGACGAAAATACGGCCCTCGGCAAAGACAGCGAAGTTATGTATATGCCTTGGATACAGGGCGAAATCGGCCTTCCTTTCCGTATAGACGGTTTTATCCGCGCCACTTCCTGGGATGGCCTTACAGTAGCCGGCGGCGGTCTTAAATGGGGTATAACAAGGCCGGTTGACAGCCTTTACAGCTTCCAAACTATGATAACGGTTATGGCTCAGTCGGGCGTACACAGGGATTTTTCGCTTACTCATTATAACGCAAATTTGGTTATTTCCTTTAAAATGCCGGTGGTTACGCCTTATATCGGCGGCGGCGTAGATTATACCAAGCTTACCGTTGAAGGCGCCGATGACACTTCTTTAATCGGCAAGAGGGAATATACCACAACCCCAAGAGCCAGTGCGGGCCTTAACTTTAAATTGCCGTCTTATATGGATTTGAGCTTGGCGGCGAACTATGCCAATTATGGTTTTGGCGGGGAAGCTTCTTTGGGCGTTAGGTTTTAGGCGGCGGTCGGGCCGTATAGTTTTCACTCGGTTTAAGTTGTACGCTCCCATTTTTTACCCGCGTGATATTGCGCGCTCGCACGGTTTTAACTCGGTCTATGTTGCGCACTCATGGCTAGCAAACTTTCGTATTTGGCTTTTTTTACTCGGTCTATGTTATGTCCTCATTGCTAGCAATTTTCCATATTTGGGTAAATTTAAGTTTTTTCTTCATTCGGATACCTCGCCGACTTCGTCGGCATAGCGGCAAGTATACCTCAATCAGAACAAAACTTAAATTTTCTCCAAATCTGAAAAACCACGCTGGTTGAATACCCTCACGCTGAAAGTTCATTAAGCCCTATCACGCTGTTTATTGTATGAAGTTAAATTCTATTAGAGAATAAACTTCTAACACCAAAACAATTTACTTAAAAAATACTTTCTTCCTTAGATTCCAATATATGAACTTATAAAGTTATACAAACAGTACAAAGGGATTGCCGCACGGGCGACGGCGTTGCTTGTGCGACAGCTGTTTTTACCAGCGCCCAGATGATTGCTAGGACCATAGCCTACAACGAGGCTTGTACTGCCACTAAAACAAGTGGATGTTATAAACAGTTACACAGCAACGAATCATGGAGTACGAGTAAACCACCTACCGGCGGATATTCGACGCACGCAAGTGTAGCTTGTTACAGTTCAACTTGTGTAGTAGAGGGATATTATATCTGTCCGAAATAAAATTTTAAGCCGATAATACGGCCTCTCAACTAACCGCCCCGGCTTCAGTTAAGAAGGCGGGGTTTTCTTTAAATAATTGCTTTGGGATTTGATTAAATAAGAGCTTAAAAAATATATAAAAAAACCCGGCTTGCAAGGGCCGGGGTAATGAATACTTGGGAATAACCTATTATTTGTTTATTAAATTATAAATAGCCTTAATCGCCGCGTCGGAATAATATTTGGCGTTTTCGTCTTTGGCGCGGTTTGATATTTTCCCCAGCGGCGCAATTAATTTTTTTATGCGCTGTTCTTCCAAAGACGGGTTTTGGTAATAAGGCGTTTTACTTTGCAGGATTTCCGCGGCGGAAAGGGCAACCCTCGCGGCGTTGGCCTGTTCGTTTGCGTTGGAGCTTTGCAGGGATTTTTCTATTTCGTCAAAGTGCTCGCTTCCTAAAAGTGCGTAAGTCATAACGGCGGCTGCCGCACCGGGCGTTTCCGGGTTGGCGCGCAAAGCTTTTTTAAGTGCGGCGGAAACCATGTCGTAATTGGCGGCCAAAGCCGTAGCGGCGGCGGAAATCGTCTGAGCGTCGTTATATGGCAATGTTAGCAAAGCTTCCAGCAATTTTTTATCTTGTACGTCGCCTATCCACTCCGCGGCGGAAACGCGCGTTATTTTCTTTTCGCTTTTTACGGCTGATTTTAAAGCGGAATTTAACTCCCTGCTTTTAAGGCCGGTGTTTTCAAAAGCTCTTAAAGCAAAAGTTTTGTCAAAACCGTACACGGTTATTATACCGTTTATGAATCTGCTTTTCGTTTCAGGGATAATCAATGCGTAAGCGGCGGAAGCGTAAGCCTGAAGCACGGGGTCTTCCGCGCTCAAAGCCGGTGTCAAAAACGGAGTATAGCCGCCGTCGACGGCCCCGGCCGAAGCCAAAATTATAACGGCCAAAGTTTTTTTGTAATCTTCCTGATTGGCGGAAGAGAGCACATTGTAAACGGCTTTTTTATAAGGGCCGAGGTATTCCGGCACGGAAATCAAAGCCGAAGCCGAGGCGAAAGCGGTTGGTGCGTCTTTGGCGTTTTTGAATATCAGCATCGTTTCCGGCATTGCCGTTGAGAGATTATTGGATTTTTTTAATATAGGCAGAGCTTCCTGCGCGTATGCGAAATTTTCCGTGCCCAAGAAAGTTTTAAGACAGTTTGTGATTTGCTCGTTTTCTTCAGCGGGGGAGAGGGACTTTTCATAAGTGAATCTTTGATTGTCGGAAGCAAAACAACCTTCCGGCGTTTTGACGGCGGCGTTAAGCCGCGTTACAAGGGCCAAGGCCGATAAGATATATAGATATTTTTTCATAAGATAATTCTAGCATAATATATGCTAAAGATTCGCTTAAGCTTTGCGCTTTTCCCGCCCGCGCTTTTACGGTTTTGCTTTATTCGGCGTAAAAAAACCGCGGTATTTAACCGCGGCGTTTGTAGACTTCAAAATTTTTATATTCTTGCGCTTAGGCAAGCGGCCAGCTTTTCCAAATCAGCCCGTCTTCTTCCGTGGGAAACCGCACTCTTTCCGTAAAAGGCGTCGCGTCCGTTTTCGCTGGTGGCCACAAGCTTGGCGTTGCCCAAAACAAGCATAAACTTTAAGGTTTGTTTCATAATTTAATATCCATACTCGGTATTTTATAATTATATGCTTCTTTTTTGCTTTTGCCTAGGGCCATAAGTCCTATTTTTTTGATAATTAAATACCTATATCCGCATAGGTCTTTCCCGTTATTTTTTGTAAAATGTTTTTATGAAAACACTTAAACTTGCATTATCATTTATGGTTTTAGCGGTTTTGGCTTCCGCGCAGATACGCATAACGCCGGCCTCAATGCAGCAGGATATGCGGATATTTAGCAAAGAGGGGGAGGATACTATAGTCTTTTTCCCTTCCGAATATTTGGGTTACGCTCCCAAAATAAACGTGGTTTTCCCTGACGGCTATGCAGCGGATGAAGCCCGTTTTTGCTCGGTTTACGTTATCAATAAGGAAGAACTGTCAAAGGCAGCTTTATACTCCTCCTTCCCTAAAGAATATGCGGGCAAATGTATTTTTGTCAATATTCGTTTTAACAATATTCCTTCCGCAAAAGCTTTGGATGGTTTTCTCGGCAGGGAATTGCTGCCTTATATGGAAGTAAATTACAAAATTGACGCTTCCGAAAACGCTAAAATTATTTTGGCGGGGGAAGGCTATTCCGCGCCGGTTATAAACGCTTTGCCTTCTTTAAGCGGATATATAGGCGGATTTGCTTTATCTTTTTACGTGAATACGGCCATGCCTGCGGGGTTTGAGGGGGCTTCTAAATCGGTTCGCGTTTGGGCCGTGGGCTCCATGGGGAATATGGCCCGTTTGCAAAGCGCCTTGGAAGCGTCCGGCCTTAAGTTTTTTGATAATTTCGGCTATAAAATAGTTGATAACGCCGGCGTCAATCCGCCCGGTTTAAAAGATATTCTTAACTTGACTTATCTGCTTGAAAAGGATTCTTTAAAACCTTTAAAAGCCAAGGGTGCGTTTTCGGTAAAAAGTGCTTCCGCTGTCAGCGAAGAACGCTTTAATTTTTGGCTGGACATTACCGGCAAAAAAGGTTTGAAGCTTAATTATATACCGGCTTCGCTTAAAATCGCGCCGCCTTTTCTTTCTTGGGATTACGACACCGCTTCTTTCGGCGTAATTTACGGAGCCCAGCCCGGCAAAGTTAAAATTTCCGGCTTTGCGGGTGATGTTTTGCCTTTTGAAGTTTCTTTTAAAATAACCAAGTAAAATTTGTGTTTTTTAGGGCCGTTTTTACGATTTTTTATATGTATAAACGACCCTTTTTTATAAATTTATCCACAAAAAGCTTGCTTTTTTTACACTTTTTTGCTTGAAGCGTTATTTTGGATAAAAAACGTAAATTTCACGTCGGAGCCGGGCGTGAAAAACGATTCGCTTGCCGCTGTCTGTATTGTGCGGACGGCAAAAGTTATCCACAGAAAAGCGCACTTATCCACAGCCTCGCGCCCTTTGGAAAAACAAAAGCTTTTGATTTTTGCGAAAAAAGCCCCTTTTTTAATAAACAAAAGCCCGAAAAAGCCTTTTTATCCACAAAGTGTGGATAAATGTGGATAAAACCGGCCGGTAAAAAATTTATTGAATTTATAAGCCTATTTGATATAATATTTTTGTTAAAACGGAGGTTTTATTATGAGATTTATTTTGTTATTGTCCATCTGCGCGGTCTTTTTGACCGGATGCTATTCCGCCGAACGCAAAGCGGACCGAGAAGTTAAAAAAGACAGCGATAAATTTACCTTAAGCGCTCTGTGCCCGGAACGCGCCAATGAAGACAAATGGCGCAAGCAGAGCGTGGACCAAATGCGCGAAAGCCGCAAAATCCCCAGCGTTGATTTTGAATTTGACGGCATAGTTCTTGTGCCCAGCTCTTATGAAGTGCTTGATAAAGTCGCCGCGATTATGGTTGCCAACCGCTCAATGAAGCTGATAGTGGAAGGCCATACGGACGAAGTCGGCACGGATGAATATAACGACTGGCTTTCCAGCGCGCGTTCCAACGCGATAAAGAGTTATTTATCCTCCCGCGGGGTTTACCCGGATTCCATTAAGACCTACGGCCACGGCAAACGCCGCCCGCTGGTTAAAGCCGATGATTCCCCCGAAGCCAGAGCGTGCAACAGAAGGGTTGAATTTACTCTTACCACCAGGCACTGGGAAACGGTTTATTGATTTTTTTGTAAACCCTCCGGCGTGATTGCCGTGGAATATATTTCAGTTTTAATATGGGCCGGCTGCCAAAGCCGGCCCCGTTTTTTTAGGCAGACGCAATGCCGCCGGGCCGTATTTCCCGCCTGATATTCCCATTAACCAAATTAGCTATATTACGCGCATAAATAAAAATGTAAAATATATATATGGATATTTTTGCCAAAGATACCGTTGCGGCTTACGCAACCGCGGCCTCAAGCGGGGCCGTGGCTTTACTGCGCGTCAGCGGGCCGGCTTCCTTAAGCGTGCTTAAAACGCTTACGGGCAAAAGCGATTTCGAGCCGCGCCGCGCGTATTTCGTCAGAGTGCATGACGGCAAATCGGTTTTGGATACGGCCGTTGCCGTATATTATCAGGGCCACAAAAGTTATACGGGGGAAGATTCTTTTGAGCTTACCGTCCACGCCGGGGAATACATAAAAGCCAGACTGCTGGAAATTGTTTTTTCCTTGGGTGCGCGCCTTGCCGAACCCGGCGAATTTACCATGCGCGCTTATCTTAACGGGAAAATGGATTTGGCTCAGGCACAGGGCGTAGCCGATATTATCGCGGCGAAAAACAAATCGGCCCACCGCGCGGCTTTAAATATTTTAGACGGCAGATTATCCGAAAAGTTTAAAAATATCCGCGCCGCTTTGACGGAACTTTTGGCGAAAACGGAAGTCCGCATAGATGACGCGGACGACGAAATGCAAGCCTTAAGCGAAGATGAAATATTCCCTTTTTTAGACGGAGTTATAAACCAAATTGAAGTTTTGGCCTCAACTTTCAGCGCGGGTCGTTTGGTTAAAGAGGGGATAAAAACTGCGATAGTCGGCGTTCCCAACAGCGGCAAGAGCAGCCTTTTAAACGCTCTTTTGGGTTTTGACAGGGCGATAGTTTCCCCGGTAAGCGGAACCACTCGCGATACCGTTGACGCGGTTTTAAAAATAAATGATTTTTCCTTGGTTTTGACGGACACCGCCGGCATACGCGCCGACCATTCCGACGCGGCGGAAGCCGAGGGCATAGAAAGAAGTCGCAAAGCCATGCATTCTGCCGATATAATAATATTTTTGGCGGATTTGCACGCGGACGCCAAAGCGCAGGAAGAAATTTTAAAGGAAGCTCTTTCAACCGGCAAAAAGGTTTTAAAAGTGTTAAATAAAACGGATTTGCCGCTCCCCGCGGAAGGAAAAGAGGGGGAGTATGATTGTTTTATTTCCTGCAAAACCGGCGCGGGGCTTGAGGAGCTTAAAAACAAAATAACTTCGGCGATAGGCTTAAGCGCTTTGCAGGAAGACGATATTCTTATCACTTCCGCCGCGCATTATAAAGCTTTAAAGGAAGCTTCCGCCGAACTGCAATTTGCCAAAGAGCGTTTTGAGGAATTGGAACTTATGGCGGAGCATATCCGCCGCGCTCTTTTAAGCCTGCGCCGTTTGATAGGGGAAGTTACCCCCGACGACGTACTTGGCGAAATATTTTCTAAATTTTGCGTAGGTAAATAAATTTATGTTCGTTTACGATAAAACTTTCGACGTTATAGTAATAGGCGGCGGGCACGCCGGATGCGAAGCCGCTTTGGCTTCGGCCAGGCTGGGCGCGTCTACGCTTTTGATAACCCAAAATCTTGATACGGTTGCGCAGATGTCCTGCAATCCGTCTATAGGCGGTATAGCCAAAGGGCAGATAGTAAGGGAAATAGACGCTCTCGGCGGCGCCATGGGCAAAGTTACCGACTCCGCGGCCGTGCATTATCATATGCTTAACACTGGCAAAGGGGAAGCGGTATGGTCCCCGCGCGTACAGTGCGATAAAAAAATATACCAATACACATATAAGCATTTTCTGGAACTTCAGCCCAATTTGCATATAATCCAGGACGAAGCCAAAAATATCGTTTTGACGGATAATGCCGTAACCGCGGTGGATACTTTAAGGCAAACTCGCTACAAAACCAAAACCGTAGTTGTTACGCCGGGCACTTTTATGAAAGGCACGGTCCATATCGGCAAGCTTATGCTTGAAGGCGGTCGCTATAACGACGTCGCCAGCAATTACTTAAGCCAAAGTTTGGCCGAATGCGGCATAAAGATAGGCCGTATGAAAACCGGCACTCCCATGCGCATTAACGGCAGGACGGTTGATTTTTCCAAATTTACGCCTCAACCTTCCGATAATCCTTATACGCCCATGTCGGTATTCAATAGGCCGGAAGACAAAAAATTTCTGCAATGCTATATAGCGCGCACCACGGATAAAACGGCGGAAGTGCTTAAAGAACATATGCTGGAATCGGCTTTATATTCCGGCAATATTCACTCGATAGGTCCGCGCTATTGTCCTTCTATAGAGGATAAAGCCGTAAAATTTCCGGAGAATAAACATCATCCTCTTTTCCTTGAGCCCGAAGGCCTTAACACGGAGGAGTATTATATACAAGGTTTTTCCACCAGTCTGCCGGAATACGTGCAGTACGAACTTTTAAAATCCGTTCCCGGCCTTGAAAACGCCCAAATCGTCCGCGCGGGTTATGCAATAGAATATGATTATGCTGATCCTACCTGCCTTAACGCGGCTTTGGAAGTTAAAACCGTCCCCGGCTTGTTTTTTGCCGGGCAGATTAACGGAACGACCGGTTATGAAGAAGCCGGCGGGCAGGGCCTTATGGCGGGGCTTAACGCCGCATTGAAAGCGCAGGGGAAAGCCCCTTTCGTTTTAAGGCGCGATCAGGCTTATATCGGCGTATTGATAGACGATTTAATCACCAAAGGCGTAAACGAGCCTTACCGTATGTTTACAAGCCGTGCGGAATACAGGATAATTCTCAGGACGGACAACGCCGATTTGCGCCTTAGCAGGTTTGCGATAGAATTGGGTTCTCTTCCTGCGGATTACGCAAAGCCTTGTGCTGCCTATAAAGCGGCGGTGGAGAAATTGCTTAAAAACCCGGAAGCCGGCATAGAGGAAGCGGATTTAAGTCCGTGGTCTTTAAGCGCGGCAAAAAATACGGCGGCTGTTCAGCGCAAATACGCCGGCTACTTGGAACGCAACTTAAAAGACGCAAAAGCTTTGGCCAACGCCGATAAAATAGTTATCCCGGAAGGCTTTGACGTCGCCGGCGTAAAAGGAATATTGATAGAGTCCAGCCAAAAGCTGGCCAAAATCAGGCCCTCAACATTGGGCCAGGCCGGCAGAATCCCGGGCATTACTCCGGCGGATTTGCAGCTTATCGCCATACATATAGAAAAATTCAGAAGGGCTAAAAATGAAGTTAAGAACTGATTTTTTGGAGGCTTTAAACCTTTCTCTTTCGGCTTCGCAGCTGGAGGCTTTGCGTTCCTATGCGGCTTTGGTTTGGCTTAAAAAGGACGATTTGAATTTAACCAGCGTTGAAAGCGAACAGGAAATTTGGGACAGGCACATTACCGACGGGCTTTTTGCCGCTTCTTTGATAAAAGCTTTGTCCGCTGGCAAAAAAACTTACTCTTTGGCCGATTACGGCGCGGGCTGCGGTTATATAGGGCTCAGCGCGAAAATCGCTTTGGGCGAAGCCTGCGATTTAACGCTCGTGGAAACTTTGGGCAAGAGATGTCTTTTTATGGAATGGTGTATAATGAAGCTCGGCCTTAAAGGCGCGCGTACTCTTAACGTGCGTGCCGGCGCGACGGGCGGAAAAGCCGGCCCTTTTGATTTTACGCTGGAAAGAGCCATGGGTAAAATCAACGACATTTTGCCTTTATGCTGCGCGGATTTGAAGAGCGGCGGATTTTTTACGGCTTTTCAGACGGAAGACAGAGAATGGTCCGACGAAGTTTTAAAAGCATGTTCCTGCTCTTATGAACGTAATTTAAGCCGGGAATATAAACTGTTCGGGGAAGACAAAACAAGAAGGATGTCGGTTTTCAAAAAGATTTAAATATGGATATCACAAAGAAACTTTACCTTTTGGCATTTATTCTTTTAACCGCTTTGGGCGTATTCGTTTATAATCAGCCCGATGCGCTTGTTTCGCCCGATGACGACGAACTCCGCGCCGCGCGCATAAACCAAGCGGTGAAGCGCGTAATAAGCGGGCGGGAAGAAGAAAAGCCCAATTCCTTTTTTAATCAGGTGCCGGATATGCGCGTAACCGATAAGTACCGCGCCGCCAAAGAGGAAGAAAAAAAGTTTAACGTAAAACGCCGCAAGGACGCTCAAAAAATAAATGTGGATTTGGGGAAAGAAGACGCTGAAAGCGAACTTCAGGCGCGTAACGAAAGGATAAAAAACGTCCAGCAGACGCTTTCAAAACTTCATGAGGAATCATTGCCGCCTCTGCCGGAGGGTTTCTTTTCGGCGACGGCGCGGCCTTATGTCATGTATAGGGAGTACACTCCGCTTACTGACGATTTTAAAACTTTGGTGCTTAAAATGCACTCCAGCCTTTTAAAGAATGTTACGCCTTTTTCCGTATTGACGGAAGTAAAGCGCATACTTTTAATGGTGTTCAGAACCAAATCCAGTTATACTTCATACTCGGGCCGCCCCGATTGGAGCGGCGGCGCGGCGAATATATCGGCCCAGTATATATATTTAATGGAAAACCGCAATTTCAAAAGCAATTTTATGCATGAGCTTACCCATATTTATTTTGACGGATTTTTTGAGCCTTCTTCCGCGCCTCGCTGGCTGAGCGAGGGCTTTGCCGTTTACGTTCAATCGCTCTACCAAAGCCCGGCGGAAAACGAATGGCTTAACGTTTTCGGTCTTAAATTCGCGCGGGAAGAGTACATAGATTTTGAAGAATTTACCAATGTGCCGTCTTTATCCGGCTATGAAAAGGACGACGTCGCCATGTGGTATGCCCAGGCATACAGCGTTGTAAAATTTCTTTTTGAACGTTACGGCAAAGACGATTTCTATCAATTCAGCAAGAATTTGAAAGACGGTATGCCTTTGGGGCGGGCGATGTTCCGCTCTTACGGTATGCCTTTAAACAGCGCCGCCGCCTTGGAATCGGCCTGGCAAAGCAATTTAAGAAAACAACTAAACAGAGGAAAATGATGAGCGTTTTTAAACATATACCGATACTCGCCGCGGAAATAACCGACCTTTTGATAACCGATGAAAACGGCGTTTACCTTGACGGAACTTTGGGCCTCGGCGGGCACAGCGGCTGTTTTATAAAAAGGCTTTCGCCCAAAGGGCGCGTACTCGGTTTGGATAAAGACGCGCAAGCCTTGAAAATGGCGGAAGAAAACGTAAACGACGCCCGCCTTAAAACTTTTAATTTAAGCTATACCGAAGCGCCTTGCGCCCTTAAAGCGGAAGGCCTTAAAGGTGTAAACGGGGCTTTGTTTGATTTGGGGCTGAGCTCTTATCAGCTTGACGACGCTTCCCGCGGGTTCAGTTTTTTAAACGACGGTCCTTTGGATATGCGTTTTGACCAAAGCAAAGGCATTAGCGCAAAGGAAATAGTAAATTCCTACGCGGCGGATAAATTAAGCAAAATATTTGCGCTTTACGGGGAGGAGCGCAACGCCGAAAAGATATCTTTGGCGATTTGCGCCGCACGCAGGGAAGCCCCGCTGGAAACAACCTCCGCGCTTGCCAAAACAATAGAAATGGCGGTCCCGCGCTTTGGCAAAACTCACCCGGCCACTAAAGTTTTTCAGGCTTTGAGAATAGAAGTCAACGGGGAGCTTGACTGCGTCAAATCCGCACCGGCTTTGCTTAAGGATATTTTACTGCTGGGCGGGCGCGCCGCTTTCCTTACTTTCCACTCCACCGAAGACAGAATAATAAAATTCGCTTTTAAAGAGCTTGCCTCCGGCGGGGATTTTAAACTTGTAAACAAAAAGGTTATAGAGCCCTCTTGGGCGGAAATAAAAGCCAATCCCCGCGCCAGGAGCGCAAAACTCCGCGTAATTGAGAGGATTAAATGAAGATTTTTTACGTTATTTTGCTTTGCGGCTTATTTTTGCTTCTTATAGCAATGGAGCGCGTGCAAAAGGAGAAGACCGGCTATCAGGTGGCCACGGTTATGGAAGATATAACCTTTAAAGAAGCCCGCAACCAGTACCTGCGCTATAAAATAGGCGTGTATAAATCGCCGCATAAAATCATGGCGGAGGCCGAACGTGAGGGTATGCGTATAGCCGCTCCGTCGGAAGTTATAGTTTTGAAGGACAAAGATGAAAACGCTGAAATCAAGAATTAAAATTTGCGCCATAGCCTGTTTTTTGCCTGCGGTTTTTATCGCCGGCCGGCTGTTTTATTTGCAGACTTTCAGGCATGAAGAACTGCTTACCAAAGCCGAAAAGCGCGTCTATACCCAAACCGTCCCGGATACCGTCCGCGGAAAAATATTGGATAATAAAGGCGTGGTTCTGGCGGAGAGCCTTCGCACTTATTTCGTGGCGGTCAGCAAAAAGAACGTAAATAAAAAAGACGCTCTTTTTGACGTGCTGGGCCAAGCCCTTTCCGTAAGCAAAGCTCAGTTAAACAAACTTTGGAATTCAAAAGGGAATTTCTTTTACGTCAAGAAGGAAGTTACCCCGTTGGAATACGAAAAGCTGGAAGAGCTTATCAATAAAGAAAGGGTGCGCGGCATAGAAATAGAACCGCATTATACGCGCATCTATCCTTATGACGGCATAGCGCAGGATATTTTGGGGGCGACGAACTCCCGCAACAGCGGGCTTTCCGGCATAGAGCTTATGTATGAAGACGAGCTCGCGCGGCGCACAAAATCCAAACGTGTCAAAAAAGCGCGCCGCGGCGGAATAATTTACGATAAAGAGCAAACGGAATTTTTGGATATAGCCGACGTCTATCTGACGATAGATTCCCTCGGGCAGTATTACGCGGAAAGCACTCTTAAAAAATATGCGGAAGAGTATAAAGTAAAAAGCGCTTTCGCGATAGTGCAGGACCCGGAAACGGGGCATATCTTGGCGGCGGCCTCTTACCCGGCTTTAGACGGCCGAAGCCTGCCTTTGCAGTTTGTTTACGAGCCCGGCTCCACTTTTAAAACGATAGCCGTGGCGGCAGCCTTGGACAGCGGCGCGGTAAAGCCGACGGACAGATTTTCCATGGAAGACAATAAATGGAAAGTCGACGGCATAACCATACGCGATCACCAAAAAAAGCCCAGTTTGGACGTAAAAGAAATATTGGAAGTTTCTTCCAATATCGGCGCGGCGAAAATATCGCACGGACTCGGCGCGAGGACGATGTATTCTTACATAAAAAAATTCGGCTTCGGCGTAAAAAGCAATATATCTTTTTTGGGCGAGCCTTCCGGCATTTTGAGGGAGCATACCCGCTGGAAGCCGATTGACACCGCAAAAGCCGGTTACGGATACACGGTGGCGGTTACCGGCGTACAGTTGGTTACGGCTTATTCCGCCATAGCCAACGGCGGAACTTTAATGCAGGCGCATTTGATAGATAAAATCAAATTCGCGAACGGGACGGAAGAAGTTTTATCAAAGCCGTCCAAGGTAAGGCAGGCCATAAGCAAAAAGACGTCCGATCAGCTTAAGGACTTGCTGGTCGGCGTGGTGGAAAACGGCACTGGCAAAGGCGCAAAGGTAAAAGGATACAGCGTCGCCGGCAAAACCGGCACCACGGAAAAAATGGCGCAAGACGGCAAATACCAAAGAAGCGCGCATATAGCTTCTTTCTGCGGTTTTGTGCCAGCTTATAAACCCAGATTTACCATACTTGTGGTTTTGGACGAGCCCGAACGCGCTTTGTTCGGCACGGCGTCCGCAAAAATATTTTCTGAAATAGCGGCTAAATTCCTTACTTTATACGCCGTTGAGCCTGATGAGGAGGCACGATGAAACTTAATATAACTTATGAATCTTTGTCTAAGATTCTTGACGGTAAACTTACCGCCGAAAAGCCCTTTTCCGTATTGGAAAAACTAAGCATAGACAGCCGAACTTTGCAAAAAGGGGAGGCTTACCTCGTTATAAAAGGCCAAAAACACGACGGCCATAAATTTATAAAAGCCGCCATAGAAAAGGGCGCCTCTTTAATCATAGCCGAAGAGGGCCGCGGCGAAGAAGCCAAAGCCGCAGGCGTTGCTCTTTTGGAAGTCAAAGACACTTTAAAAGCTTTGCAGGGCTTGGCTTTGCATCACAGGCTTAAACATAATATAAAGATAGCGGCCGTAACCGGCTCCAACGGCAAAAGCACCACGAAACAAATGCTTTTGGCGATTTGCCAGCGCGCCGGAAAGACCTGCAACACCAAAGGCAATTTCAACAATCAAATAGGCGTGCCGCTTTCCATTTTGGAAATTACCGAGGAAGACAAATACGGCGTTTTTGAACTCGGCGCGTCGCATAAAGGCGATATCGACGAAATAGCCTCAATAGTGCGCCCCGATGTCGCGATAATAACAAACGTTTCGCCGGCGCATTTGGAATTTTTCGGAGATATGGAAACGGTCTATCAGACAAAGACTGAAATTATAAATTCCATAAACTCTTACGGCACGCTTATATATAATAATGACGATTCCATGCTCCGCCGCTTAAAAACCCGGTATGACGGAAGAAGCCTCAGTTTCGGTTTTTCGGCCGACGCCGATTTAAGAATAATCCCGGGGGAGAAATTCTCTTTCGGCTATAAAGGCGCGATTTTTAAATCCGACATAGCTCTTGAAAAGCACAATCAGTTAAACGCGGCGGCAGCCAGCGCCGGCGCGATAGCTTTAGGCCTTTTTAAAGATCAAATAGAGCAAGGCTTGGCTCTTTATACGCCTATGCCTTTAAGATTGGAAGTTCATAAAAAAGGCGCGTCCACTTTTATTTTGGACTGCTACAACGCCAATCCCGCTTCCGTAAGCAATGCTTTGGAGATTCTGGCCGAACGCTCCAAAACGGAAGGCCCTGCGGCGGTTGTGCTGGGCGATATGCGGGAGCTCGGCGCGCAGTCGGCGTTTTATCATAAGCTGATAGCGGAAAAAATAAAAGAACTCGGTTTTAGCGATATTTATTTGGCCGGGCCGGAAATGAAAGCCGCCTATGAAGCTTTAAAAAATTCCGGCGTAGAGGCCGAGTATGCGGAGGACAAAAACGCCTTGCTGCCCTCATTAAAAAAACGCGCCGAAAAGGGCGGGCTTATCTTGATGAAAGCCTCCCGCGCTTTAAATTTTGAAGAATTGTTCGAGCAAATATAAGGAGAATCAATGTTTTACTATTTATCGCATTTAAAGGAAAGTCTAAGCGTATTTAACGTTTTCAATTACATCACTTTCCGCTGCGGCGCGGCGGTGCTGACGGGGCTTCTTATCAGTTTGCTGATATCCCCTGCGGTTATAAGGAAGCTTCGTTCTTATAAAATCGGTCAGGTGCAAAGGAAAGACGGCCCGCAAAGCCATCTTTCCAAAAACGGTACGCCGACAATGGGCGGAATAATAATAATAATAAGTTTGCTTTCATCCGTGCTTTTGTGGGCGCGCTTGGATAACCGCTTCGTATGGCTGCTTTTGGTCGTATCGGTGCTGCTTTCTTTTGTCGGGATTTTGGACGATTACACCAAACTGGTCAAAAAGAACCCCAACGGCGCGCCGAGCTGGGTTAAATTGGTCGTTCAGATTATAACCGCCGTAGCTGTTGTGGGCTATTTGGGCGCATATCCGCCCAATCCTCTTTACCCGGACGTGCTGACGGTTCCTTATTTCAACGGCGCTTTTATGCTGTCTTTGGGCGGTTTTTATTTGGTTTTTGCCATGCTTATGATAATAGGCTCTTCCAACGCCACCAATCTTACGGACGGTTTGGACGGTTTGGCGGCCGGCAGCGTCATATTCTGCGCGTGCGCTTACGCCGTCTTCGCTTATTTGGCCGGCAATACCGGGTTTGCTTCTTATCTTAAGATAATTTACGTCGCCGGCAGCGGGGAAATAGCGGTGTTTCTTTCCGCGCTTATCGGCGCGTGTATGGGCTTTTTGTGGTATAACGCCTATCCGGCGCAGGTGTTTATGGGCGATACGAGTTCGCTTTTCCTGGGCGGCGTTATAGCCACGGCGGCTATTTGTATAAAACAGGAACTCGTTTTGCCTATCGCCGGAGGTATATTTGTAATGGAAACGCTTTCGGTAATCATACAAATGGGATATTTCCGCCTTACCGGCGGCAAAAGATTTTTTAAAATGGCGCCTTTGCATCATCATTTTGAACTGAAAGGCGTGGCGGAACCTAAGGTTATAGTCAGGTTTTGGATAGTTGGTATAGTGCTTATGCTGATGGCTTTGGCCTCGCTTAAGATAAGGTAATTTATGCCGGGAATATTTTTGGAAAAAACAAATCTCGCCAGGCGGCGCGGACCCGTAAAAAAGAAAGGCGTTTTTCTGCCGCTTGATAAGCAGCTGCTTTCTTTTACGGCGATAATGATTATCGCCGGGCTGATATTTACGTATTCTTCCAGCGCGTTTGATTCGATGTCGTACTTCAAAAGGCAGATTGTTTTTGACGTTTTCGGCGTTTGCGCGATGTTGTTTTTGTCGCAGTATTATTCCGCTTTGCAAAAAAGATTCAGTTCCGTTTGGATGCTGTTTGCGGCCTGGATTCTTTTGATTTGGGCTTTGCTTCAGCCGGCCGCCGCTAACGTGCACAGGTGGATAAATTTGGGCGTGTTTAACATACAGCCTTCGGAAATCGCAAAAATGGTGCTGATAATTTATTTGGCGGCGTATTTGGCCAAACTGCCTGAAAAACGCCGGGATAATATGCTGCTTATAACGCCGCTTGTCTATACGCTTATAACGCTTGCACTTATCGTAGCCGGCAAGGACTTGGGCATCCCCGCCCTTATGACGGCCATAGCTTTTGCGATGTTTTTTATAGCGGGCGCGCCGGTTTCCAAGTTGATTTACGTTTTTATAGCGGCGGTGCCGATTGTGATTATAGAAATTTACCGCCACCCTTACAGGCTTAAAAGGATAGCCTCTTTCTTAAACCCGGAAGAAGCCGCCGGCTCCATAGGATATCAGCTGGTGCACTCTTTTTACGCCATAGGTTCAGGCGGGTGGTTCGGCAAAGGCTTCGGCGGATCGGATTTAAAACTGGAATATCTGCCCGCGGCTCATACGGATTTCATCTTCGCCATTATGTGCGAGGAAGTCGGCATGATAGGCGTATTTATGATTTTGGCCGCGTTTTTATGGCTTTTGATTCACGGTATACGCCTTGCCGTCAACGCCAAGGACACTTTTAATTCTTATTTAATGGCCGGGATAACGCTTTGCATAACATTGCAGGCTTTCGTCAATATGTGCGTGGCTACGGGCATAGCTCCTACAAAAGGTTTGCCGCTGCCTTTCTTTTCTTACGGCGGATCTTCGGTGGTGGTTACGCTGGCTATGATGGGCATATTGATGAACTTGGCCGCAGTTGAGAGTAAAAACGCTTCTAAACAAGCGGGGAGAAGTTAGTGGAAAATGTATTTATGATAGCCGCCGGCGGTACCGGCGGGCATTTTTACCCGGGTTTTGCTCTGGGAAAGGAGCTTGCTTCGCGCGGGCGGGACGTTGTGTTTATCATCAAACGCGGAAGCCCCAACGCCAAATTGCTGGAAGAGAACGAACTGCTTTATCAGGAGATTGACTTCGTTTCCATGCCGCGCGGCAAAAATCCTTTTAAATGGCTGGATTTTATTTGGAAGCTTATTTTGAGCATTTTGGAAATGCGCCGCTTTATAGAAAGCTACAAGCCTGCGGTTTGCATAGGCATGGGGGGATATATTTCATTCCCGCTGATATTTACCGCTCATTTTATGGGCGTTAAGACTGCCGTGCACGATTCCAACTCTAAAATAGGTTTGGCGAATAAAGTTTGTTCAAAGTTTACGGATATGTTCCTTTTGGGGCTGCCCGTGGATAAAAAAATAAAAAATTCCTATTTGGTAGGCACTCCGATAAGGGAGGAGTTCCGCCTGAAAGCTTCCGTCGAAGAGCAAAATTATTGGACTTTCGTTACGGATTTCTCGATAAACGTTCTTATATTCGGCGGCAGCGGCGGCGCGCGCGCTTTAAGTATCGCCGCGGCCAAGACCGCAAAAGATATGCTCGGCAAAACCAAAAGGCTTCACTTCCTGCATATTACGGGCACAAGGGATTATGAAGAAATTAAAAACATATACGGCGATATCGAACACGTAGAACTTATTCCTTACGCGGAAGATATTCACGCCCTGATGAAAGCCGCGCATATAGTTATATCGCGCGCGGGGGCCAGTTCTCTGGCGGAAATTTATTCCATGGCTAAGCCCGCGATAGTGGTTCCTTTCCCTTACGCCAGCGACGATCACCAATATTGCAACGCAAAAATATTCGCCGATAAGGGCTGTATAAAACTTATTAAAGAAGGCCCCAATCTTGCGGAGGATCTTGACCATGCTCTTAGAGAGCTTTTGGCTTCGCCCAAAACGCTTAAGGAAATGTCAGCCAACTTCAGCAATTTGGTTTTGCCCAGCCCTTTAAAAGCGGCGGGGCGCATTGCCGATATGGCGGAAGCTTTGGCCGGGGCCCGTCTTAATAATTTTTAATTTTCCGCTTCGCGGCGGCGTTCGGGGATTTGTGTTTTAGCGGTACTCCGCCTTTTTGTATAATATAGACAATGTTAAGCACCATACTGTTTATATTTGTTGCTATTATAATCATAGTCCTTAACGGTTTTTTCGTTTTGGGCGAATTTTCTTTGGTTAAAGTGCGCGGCACCCGTTTGGCGGAGCTTGCCCGCAACGGCGGCTATAAGGAAAAACTGGCTCTTCAGGCCCATGAACAGATAGATAATTATCTATCTTCCATACAAATAGCCATCACCATGACCAGCTTGGCTTTAGGCTGGGTGGGCGAACCTTCCGTCGGCAAACTTTTAGGCTGGGCCTTGCCTTGGCTTGTTCCGTTTCTGCCTGATGCCGCTTTGTATACGGTTTCTTTCGTGCTTTCCTTCCTGATAATCACGTCTTTGCATGTTGTTTACGGGGAGCAGGTTCCTAAACTCTTTTCCATAAAATATCCGGAAAAGACTCTTCTT
The DNA here is from genome assembly GCA_934643455.1 of Candidatus Proelusimicrobium excrementi. Classification (GTDB taxonomy): domain Bacteria; phylum Elusimicrobiota; class Elusimicrobia; order Elusimicrobiales; family Elusimicrobiaceae; genus Proelusimicrobium; species Proelusimicrobium excrementi. The sequence continues at coordinate 95,316 of CAKUBV010000001.1, forward strand.
TGGTGTATAGTTCCGCTGCATTATTTTTATGTAATAACAAAAGTTTTCAGGAAGATTCTCGTCGTCGTCGCTTATAAAAGCTTGCAAATCGCGGGGATTAATCCACACGTGGAAGAATCCCCTTTAAGCCAAGAAGAGCTTAGAATGATGTTCTCAAAATCGCAGGAGGGCGGCAAGTTTTCTTTAAGAAGGCTTATGATGTTTGAAAATCTTTTTGATTTCGAGCAGGTTCTCGTTAAAGAAATAATGACGTCCAAAGATAAAATTTCCGCTTTAAAGAAGTCCAATTCCTGGCCGGAAAATTTGGCGATTATCAAAAAGCGCAAATATTCGCGCTATCCTCTTTACGAAGCCTCTATAGACGACGCCAAGGATTATGTTCTTATAAAGGAAATGTCTTTGGACGCTTTAAGCGAACATTCCGATCAGCCTATTGAGGAAAAATATACTTATCCCCTTTTAACTTTGGACGAAAATACCCCGGTTGAAGCCGCGCTGAGGGAGTTCCAAACAAAAAGAAAGCATCAGGCTTTGGTAAAGAACGCCAAGGGGGAAGTAGTCGGTTTGGTTACTTTGGAAGACGTACTGGAAGAACTCGTCGGCGAAATCCGCGACGAATACGAAAAGCCCAATACTTACCGCTTAAGCAATTTCTTTATGCCGGCGGCTTCCATAATAAACATAAAAGCGGCCGATAAATTTGAAGCTTTCGACCGTCTTTTAAACGCTATGTACGCCCAGCGGCCGATATTTTCCAAACAGCAGGCGGGGGAGTTTATCGTCAACAGGGAAAAGCTTATGTCCTGCGTGTTTGCAAAAGGCATAGCCATTCCGCACGCCAGGGTGGCCTCTTTAAGCGAGCCTATGGTCTGCGTGGGAACTTCAAGAAAAGGCATAGAGTTTGAGCCGGGCAACAACGTCAAAATAATTTTTCTTGTTTTAACCCCTTTTAAAGAGCCTGCGGCCCAGCTTAAGATTTTGGCCGAGCTGGCGGCGATATCTTCCAATAAAGTAATGAAAGAGCATATCTTAAAAGCTTCCAGCCCAGCCGAAGTGGCCGAAATCTTTTTGGCTTTTGAGAACACCGTCCCGGATTAATGCTTTTCCGTATTTTTGCCGCCGCCTGTTTTTATGGGGAAGCTTCGGCATAAAATGTTATAATTTAATATTATGTCTTTTGTTTCGCCTTTACAGGCTTTGTGGGCGTCCGTTTTTATAACGGCGGTATACCCGGTGGCGGGCAAATTCGCCGTAGGTTACGTGTCGGCCCCGGCGATACTCGTACTCGGCACTTTGGGAACAGTTCTTTTATATTTGCCGTGGCTGTTTAAAAATAATTTGTGGGGGGAGCTTTTCCGCAGAGATTTGATTATAAAATTCGCCGCGGTGGGCTTATTCGGCACGGCTTTGCCGTTTTTGCTGATTTTTATAGCCTTAAATTACACCACCCCGGCAAATTCGGCGATATTAAATCAGACGGAAGTGATTTATTCCTTGTTCCTGTCGGCTTTGTTTTTGAAGGAATATCCTTCCCGCAGGCAGCTGACCGGTACGGCTTTGGTTGTTTGCGGCGTCGTAATGCTTTTGCTGGGGGAAGGCTTCAGCGTAAGGCTTAAAGGCGATTTGATAATTTTGGCGACGGTGTGGATGTTTCAGCTGTCGCATATAGCGGCAAAGAAGCTTCCGCGCGATACGCCCGACAGCCTTATAGTTTGTGCAAGGGCTTTATTCGGTTTTTTGTGGACTTTGCCCCTGGCCGCGGCTATGGCTTTTTTCGGGGTTTCTTTTTATTGCAAAGCCTCTTTAAGAAGCGCGCTTATATTGCTTTTTATAGCGGTTTTCAATAATCTTATAGGCAATATATTTTGGTATAAAGCCATAAGGAATATGCCGCTGGCCAAAGCCACGGCGGTAATGCTGGCGTACCCGGTGTTTACTTATATTATTTCCGTTTGCGCCGGTTTTGACAAATTCAGTTTGATGCAGATTTTCGGCCTTGCGCTTGCTATGGGCGGGGCCTATATGGTAACAAATACTATCAGGAAGGAAAACTAAAAATGAAACTTGTACTCTTTGATATAGACGGTACCCTTTTAAACACCGGCGCGTTCGGCGTCAAATCTTTGGAGAAAGCCGCAGAAAATATTACCGGCAAGAAGCCTAAATACGATTTAGCTAAATTTATAGGTATGTCTGATAAACATAACTTCGCTTATATGTATTCCTGCGCAGCCGGCAAAGCACCTTCGGCCAAACAGCTGGAAGCCGTCAAAGAGGAATATCTTTCCCTTCTGCCGTCGGAACTTGCCGCTCTTAAGAAAAACAAAAAATACAAAGCCGCTTCCGGCGTTGAAAAATTTATAAAAACCTTGTTGTCCTTCCCGGATGTTAAATTGGCTTTGGCCACCGGCAATGTGGAAGAAGCGGCCAAAATAAAATTGGCTCCGGCGGGGCTTGATAAGTATTTTGTTACGGGCGGTTTCGGCTGGGACGGCGCGGAAAGGACGGAACTTTTAAAAGCGGCGGTAAAGCGCGCTTCAAAAACTTTTAAGCATAAATTTACTCCCGATGAAGTCTACGTTATAGGCGATACTCATTTGGACGTCGTCGCCGCCAAAGAAAACGGCTATCACAGCGCGGTGGTAAAAGAGGCCGGCTTGGCCGATAAAGAGCGTCTTTTAAGGGCCGCGGCCGAAGCGGAAGTCGATACTTTTAAAGACGAAGAACTGCTTTTGGTGTGGCTTGATTTGCGCCAGGATCCTAAAGGCGTCGAAAAAGGTTCTTACATAATGCCCGCCAGCGCAATAGAACACGTATTCTTCAGCCGCACCGGCATTGACGAACAAAGATTAAAAATGTTCAGAATAAAAAAATATTCCGATTTGGAGTCTGGCAAAATATGGTAAATTGGCAAAATGGGGCTGAAAGTTTTATCGACGCCGTTTCTTCCGGCAGCGCTACGCCGGGCGGCGGGGCCGTGGGCGCTTTTGCGGCGGCTAACGGCTGCGCTTTGGCGATGATGTCCGTTTCCGTTACCATGAAAATGAAATCAACGGATGCGGAAACCAAAAAAATTATGAATGAAGTTTTGGACGAATTTATTATTCTGCGCGACGAGCTAAAAGAATGCTACATAAACGACGCCAAAGCTTACGAGGAATATCTCAGCGCAAAAAAACTGCCGGCGGCCAGCAAAGAGCGCGCGGAATATCTTAAAGAGGCCCTCGCGGCTTGCGCCAAAGTTCCTTTGGATACGGCTTTAAAAGCCGTAAAAACTTTGCAGATGACCGACGAAGTCGAACCCAGAATTTCGCCTGTAATAAAATCGGACGTAATCTGCGCCCGCATAATGCTTAAAGCGGCGATAGCCTGCAGCGTGGAAAACATAAAAGCCAATTTGCCTTTTATAAAGGACGAAGCTCTGATAAAGGAACTGGAGGAAAATATCCGTTTCCTGCAAACTTTTTGTAATCCGGCCTTATAAAAAAAGGCCGGTTCTGGTATATAATATATATATGAAAGAAGAAATCACCGTCAAACCTTTCAACGCCGAAGAGGCCGTCTTGAATATTTTGCCCAAGGCGGGGCAGCCGGAAGCCGGCTTTCTTGCGCTTAGATTTAAAACGGAAGAAGAAGTTTCCGCCATGGCAAAATCCGCGGAGGAAATCCGCCGCGATATTCTTTTGCCTGAAGGCATAGACGGCGATTATATTATAGCCAAAGTTTTACTTAATGAAATTTCACTTAGAGCGGCCCAAATCCGGGTGGAAATTCTGCTTTCCGCCCGCGCGGCGGCGGAGCTTTGCTCAAAGCTTGTTTTAGACGGTAAATATTTTAAACTTTTGCTTAACGCTTACGCCTCGCCCGCTTCCGAAAAAACTTTTATCAAACGGTGGGGGGAACTTTCGGCCTCTTTTGAAGGCGAAGTCGATTTTAATTCCAAGGAAGCTTCAAAAATAGTTGACGCTTTGCTGGAAGAGGCTTCAAAGCTGGAAGAGCTTTCCCCTAAGATAATTGAGGAAAACGAAGCTTTTATCGAAGAACTTTCAAAAAATAAAAAGCTTTCTCAGTCTATGGCGGCGCGCCTTGCGGATTATTACGTAAAACCTTGTGCAAAAGCGTTAAAGCCTGCTTTTGAAAACATTTTAAAAGAAATTCAGGCGGCGGAAGCTTCTTTTGCTTTGGCTTATGATTTTGCCGCACGCGTTTTACTGCTTAATCTTACCGCGGAAGAAGCCGCTTCGGCCGCGGTTTTGTCAAAGGAAATAAAATATAATGTCCTTCCCGAGGACTTGCAGTTCCTTGCTCTTAAATATCTTAAACTAAAAACACCCAAGGAAATCGCGGACACTTTGGAAGCAGTTTTAAAAAGGCTTCCTTATGCGGACTTTCAGGAGGAGAACCTCTCTTTGGCGTTTAAAGTAATGACGGACGCCTGCGGGGATACTTTGCTTAAGGCGGAAAGGGAAGCTTCGTACAACCGCGGCAAAAAATTATTTTTGCGCAGTGTGGCTTCCAACAAACATTTTAACGGATATGAAGATTTGCTTACATCCGCTTTCTACGGCAAAACCGATAAGGACGGCGTTGAGGAAAGATTTATTTCCGTTCTTAGAAATTTGCCGCACAATAAAGATATTTACGAAAACGCCGATATAGCTGTAAAAGTTCTTTTGGGCAAACTGCCCGAGGCCGACGCCGAAACGCAAGCCCTTTTCAGGAAGGAAAATAAAGTTCTTTACAGTGCCGGCAGTCTTGAAAGCGAAGCGGTTGAAAGCTACTTGGGCACCAAAGACCGCGCCGAAGTTCTGCGTTTTTTAAGGGAGCGTCTTTCCGCTTATGAGTTTTGGAAGTCCGACGATGCAAAATACGGCTTTGCGCTGAGTTTGCTTGTCGGCGAACTTAACGGCAATATAACGCCCTTTGCGGCTTCTTTGGGGCTGGATATGCTCCAAAAGAATTGGCCTGAAGCGAGCATAGACCTTGTTTTAAAAGCTTTGCCGGCCCATACTAATTTTACTAAGCAAAGCATACTATCCGCTTATGAAAAGTTCTATTTGGTTTCATCGGATCACGAAGACGCCGCCAAACGCGTATCAAATATGCTCCAGTAATTTTATCGGCGTTTTGCGTCCGGCGGATTGTATATAGACACATTTTATTGATAATTTGCTAAACTGTTTTTTAGAGGGAATTTTAATATATCAGAGGGAAAAATGAAATATTGGGTATATCTTAACGAGCAAGTGTTGCCGCAGCCTTACGAAGCGGCGGAATTGTCATCTATTCCGGGGTTTAACGAACAGACGTTAATCTGCCCCGAAGTTGCTCCTGCCGGCGAAGAACAGCAATGGTCTGCCGCGGGGGAACTGATTAATTACTCCGCTCCTCAGCCTGCCGCGCCGGAAGAGGCTGATTATTCCGTTCCGGCCGACTCCGCCGAGCCGCAGGATGTTTATGACGCTTCCGCGGAATATACTCCCGAGCCTTTGCCGGATTCTTACGGCAGGGAGGAAGCCGCTCCCGTCGAGCAGAGCTCTTCCAGAGAGCAAATTTTACTTGATAAATTAGAATACCTTATTAATGAAGTCGCCGGCCTTAAAAAAGACATAGCCGTCATTCACGAACAGCAGGCCGCCGCAATGACTATGTACTCCGCCGCGCCTGCCGCTTCCGAGCCGGCAAAAAAAGACGGCCCGATAGTTAAAGACGCCGAGGCTTTAAAAGCTTTTCAGGCGGCCCCTCTTATTCCCATGAACGAAGGCGATATCCCCGAAGAACCTATTGAGGAAAAGGACTCTTCTTCCGGGGAAAAAAACGGGGAACCGGTTGTTATAAAGGCTTCCGCCGACGATAACTTGCCCAAAGACGTCTCCAATAACGATGATATATTGGAATCGGCCATAGAGAATACCATAAGAATGAAAACCGTCCCGGAAAATGCCGCCAGGCAGGTTGCTTTTGATTTGGCCGCCAAGAAAACCATTGAAATAGCCTCAAAAGAAGAAGAAAAGAAAGAAGAGCCCAAAGAGGAAGAAAAACCTGTGGAAGAAGAACTCCCCGCTTTGAAACTTGCCGAAGAAGAACCTGAGGAAAAAGTCGAAGCCCCCAAGGAAGAATCTTCCGAATCTGAAATATTGGAAGTCTCCGCCGTCGGAAATAAGGAAGAAGAAGCGATTTTAAAAACTTTCGCGGAAGAAAAGAAAGAAGAAGAAAAAAAGAACGAAGCCGCCGACAGAGAATTTCAGAAAATTGAAAACGATTTGCAAAAGGACATCAACGAAATAGCCGAACCCGTGGAAGAGCCCGCGTCGGAACCCGTTTTTGAGAAAGTTCCGCAAGAGGCGGCTTCAAACGTGCAAGAACCGGCCTATGAAATGGAAGAGCCAGCCTTAGAGCCGGCTTTACCCGTTGAAGAGCCGGCCCCTGTCGCCGAGCCCGAAGAACCTGCCCCGGCAATTGAACCCGAAGAACCCTCGGCGGAGCAGCAGCCTGCCGAACAGCCGGCCCCGGTGCAAGAAGAAGCCCCGGCCCAAGGCGAGATGAGCGCGCTTGACGCTCTCACGATGCCGCCTTCAGGGCAGGCCGCGCAGGAACAGCAGGGCACCGCCCAGGTTGAAAGCGTGGATGACAAGTTCCTTAAAACTTTTACCAGCAGTATTGAAGAGGTCTTTTTGGATCAGCCCACTTCAATTATTTCCGACTACGTTCCGCCTACTATAAGCGCGGATAATCCTTTGTATGACGAAAATGACGCTCCCCAAATGCCTGCGGCTCAACCTCAGCAGGAGGCTCAGGCCGGCATGGCTGATTTAACCGCTCATCCGGCTGATGACGTCCGCCAGGTAAAACGCATTAAGCCTGCGGCTATTAAGACTGTTCCTATGGTTGCCGCCGGCGATCCTATCGGTGCGGACTACAATACCCCCAATATTGAGGAAGCCGTAACGGAACTGCGCACTCAGTCTTCTTTGGTGAAAGGGCTTAAATCATTTGCACTTATGATGGTTTTGCTGTGCGCCGTACTCGGCTTCGTGGCTGTATTGGCGACTATGGGCATTTTGTCCAAAGACGTCAGCCCGATACATTATATAATTGATAAAGTTTCCGGCCCCGGCGTTGAAGAAACCCCGGATTTACAGGCTCCCGCCGCCGGCGAAGAAGCAACTGAGCCCGAAGAAGACCCTGCCAAATTAATGGCTGATAATATAATCCGTACGGTAAAGAATTATACTTTTGCCGATGCCTCCACTCTTGAAGATAAGATTAGGGCCGCACACAGAAATAATGCGGACCTTATCCAATGGAGCGCGGAACCGGCGGTTGATCCGGCTTATTACTCTATAGCTGTAAAACTTCCGCCAAATAATGAGGGATACAGCCTTACGTATCGTTTCAACTATAATACCTCAGACGGAGCTTTGACGCCGACGACTTCGGAATCAAATAATATAATGGCTTACACCGTCCCGGCCGCGCAGGCGGTTCCTGTTCAGGCCCCTGCGGCCCAACAGAGAGGCGGCTCCCCAAGACCTATTTCGGCGAGGGGCAGATAAATTTAGGCCGGCGAAAGCCGGCCTTTTTTATTTTATTCCGTCTTGCTGAAAATAGGCCTAAAGGCCTATTAAGAGATAGGGCCAAAGAACCTTGAAGAAGGCGGAATAGTTTTTTAAAATAAGAATGAAGGAAGAAAATATTTGGAGGGAAGAGGAAACCATGTTAAAGAAACTTTTAGTGGGATTAATATCATTAAATATATGTTTTTCAAGTTTGGCGTATGCACAATACCAGCCGGTGGATGAGTTAAGCCCCGAAGAAGTGGAAATGTATATGTCAAGCGTAGAGAAGAAGGAGAAAGGGCTTCCTACGGCTGTGAAATGGGCCGGCGGAACGGCTGCATTACTGGGTACGGCTTATATGACTAGGAAAATAATCAAGCATTATGATATTAAAATTAGCAGTTATGTAGTAGGGACTATGGATCCTAAGGCATATGAGGTTGTGATGCGTCATGCTGAGAAAAAAGCGACGAGTTCCGCAGCAAAAAAAGCAATTAAAGGGGAAATGTTATCCGAAAGCGCTGCTATGAAGGAATATTTAGCTAAGCAAAAACGTATTGGTAAACTTAAAAAAATTTCCAAGGCAAATTATTGGAAAGCCACCAAATCGATGTATGTAGGTAATTGGAGTCTTGCTCAAAAATATATGAAAAAGTATGGACGTGCGCAAGATTTGATAAAAGCTTTGAACACGCCGTTTAAGAAAGGGCAAACGATGTTAGTATTATCAAAGAGAGGCAAAGTTTTGGGGCAATTAAATTGGACAAAAGCAAAAAGAATTGGCTGGGCAGCTTTGGTCGTCTATTGCGCATATAATATTTTCTTTGGAGATAATAACAAGGAAGAAACGGCCATAAGCAATAACAGAATGCAGCTTGAGAGAGAAATCAGGAAAGTAATGAGAGAAGATGTGGATGAAATAGCGATGTTCATAATTAATTTGCCCGAGGACCAACAACAAGTTGCGTATGGGATATTATCAGAGAATCCGGCTCTATTTAACGTGGTAAAGAAACAGATAGAAGAAGCGTACAGCGTTGACAATATTCAAGCTACGAAAGAATATTATGAGGCGGTAGAAAGCTCAGAATATACGGACGAATTGAATAGCAGCATAACTGATACGTTGAACAGCGGCGGCTGGAACTGGGAGTTAGGATTTTAAGAATTAGGGAAAAGAGTAGGATTTAGCCCCCGGCGAGAGCCGGGGGTTTTTGTTTTGTAGTATTTAGACGTTTTGTGGATATTTTAACTCGCGTGTTGATAAATTCTCGCGGCTAGCACTTTGCCGCTTTTGGGCGGCTTTTAATTTTTTCCTTGCTTGGGTACTGCGCGCCCTTTGGACGCATTATATAGGTTAAGCAAAGCCTTATAATACGCCTTGCGTTGGTCTTAAAAACTGACAATGCAAGGCACAAAAAATGCAGTAAGGCAAGGGCCTTACAAGTTTTTTTAACGAAGCAGAGGCGTTTTTAAGCCCAACCCTGCGGGCCGCGCCGCTTTTTGAGAGTATTTATATTTTTTTCGCTCCGGCTGTGTATAACAGCCGTTCACGAAAAGAACTATAAATATTCTTAAAAAAATCAGAGCGGCGCAAGGTGCAGTATAAGGCTTTGTTTAACCTTAATACCGCGCTCGTAATAAAATTAAAATCCGCCCTAAAATCAACAAAGCATGCTACTGATATACTCGCATAGTTTTACTCGGTCTAAGTTGTGCACTCGTATACTTTTACTCGCGTGATATTGCGTTCTCACGGCTAGCAAGCTTACGTATTTGGCTTGATTTCTTTTGACTCGTGTCAAGTTTCACGCTCACGGCTAACACTTTTCCATATTTGGCCGTCTTTGCGTTTTTTCGTCAGTCGGATACTGTGCCGCCTTCAGCGGCATCATGCTTAGTATACCTTCATCCTCAAAAACACAAATCCCGCTCAAATCTGAAAAACCACGCCGCTTAAATTCTCCCACGCTGAAAAATTTTACTCTTTCAGTCTTGTTGATTTATCCCTGACTTTTCCAATATATTTACTCTTTTTTTAAAACTTTCTTCTATATATTTCTATATCTATACATATTTGGTCGTAAAATGGCTCCATAACTTTTTTATCAATTAATGTAGGTCAGGTTTTACCTGACGTTAAAAAGAAGTTTACATTTGTCGGGCATAGCCCGACCTACATATATGTATTAATTCTCTTTTTAATATTCTTTTTCCCATTCTTTGCGCCGTGTCGTACGTCGGAGCGTTTACTTAAAATCATGAAACAGTTGACTTGTTTTTTTTTTGATAAATTTTCCTCATAAATCGGCCCGCTAAATATAAGACATCTTTGTTCCCGCTCAGGTTGGTTTAAACGGGCCGATTAACTATAAAGGAGAGGAAAAAGATGTCAAAAAATAAAACGGTTAGAAATATATTTTTTGCAATATTTTGTTTTTTCGCTTGCGTAAGTTTAGGATACGCAGAAAGCTGTTCTTCAAAAGGTCAGGTTCAATATAAATATACCGCAAGCGGCTGCAGCTATACTACTCAGACAAGAACCTGCTGTTCAAACGGTTCTTGGAGCGCATGGAATAAGCCGTGCCCCGTGGCCGAGTGTAAGAACGGAGAAACAAAAGAGTGCGGAAGCGGAAAGTGCGGACAAAAGACTTGTGTAAACGGACGTTGGAGCGCGTGCGCAACCATACCGAATATGCTTGGTCCTGCCGCATCTAATCATGACGCATATTGCACTACCGGCGGACATAATGTTTGGTGCGGTCCTTATATATGGATTGAATCCTTGAAGTGTTGCGGGTTTAGCTCCGGTACTTCGTTTGTGGATACATCAAAATGTACGGATAGCGATTGTTGCCTTAAAGCCGAAAATCTTTATCCAAATACAAATTATGGACGGCAGGATTGGTCGGATAACGGCGCGGTGGAATACATAAATTAATATTTCAAGGCTGAAAAGCCTCTCAACTAACCGCCCCGCCCGAGCGTAAGCAAAGGCGGGGTTTTTAGGGGGAAAATTTGTCAGATTTTGGCTTAAATAGTAAAATATTAATATGAATATCAACTCAACGGATTTGTATACCGCGCTGACCGCCAGCGCTTATAAAAGGCCGGAAGCGACGGCCATAGTTTACGGCGGAAAACATTGGTCTTACCACGAGCTTCTTATGAAGGTTGACCGTACGGCCGATATGTTCTGGGAACACGGCATAAGAAAGAATGACAAAGTAGCCGTGGCTATGAGGAACTCCATAGAGGTCGTAATAACAAATTACGCTCTTTTTAAACTGGGCGCGGTAAGCGTGCCGGTCAATTTTATGGTTTCCAAGCCGGAAGAACTTAAGTTTATACTTTCGGATTCCCGCGCAAAAGCCGTTGTTACTCAGGCGGAATTTCTGCGTCATTACGCGCCGATAAAAAAGGATATCCCGGAGCTTAAATATATATTTTCCGTTGACGAAATTCAATCCAGCGTAGCCAAGCTGGAAGATAAGGACATAAAACTGTTTTGGCCCGCGGTGGAAAACAGCAGTTTTAACCCTCAGACTCTTTCAGTCCGTCCTTCTTATGAAGATTTGGCAATGATTCTTTACACTTCCGGCACTACCGGCCTGCCCAAAGGCGTTATGCTTACGCATAAAAATATTATGGCGGATGTACACTCCACGGTGCTTTCTTTCAAAATTACGGAAGATGACGTATTTTTGTGCATTTTGCCGCTTTTCCATACTTTGGCTTGGACGGCAAATATCGTTTTGCCGTTGAGCTTGGGGCTTAAAATAGTTGTAATGGCCAATATCACGCCCGCTTCAGCCTGGCTGCACCTTATGGGTAAGGAAAGGGTTACCGTTATGATAGCCGTTCCGCAGCTCTACGGCGTATTAGCCAAAGAAGCCAAAGGCCTTAAGAAACTTTATTTGCAGTATTGGGCTTTCAGGAAAGTGCGCTTTTGTATTTCCGGCGCGGCCCCGCTTAACAAAGAAACCCAAGCCCATTTTGAAAAACAGCTTGATTTGCCTATTCTTGAAGGCTACGGCCTTACGGAAACAAGCCCTATCGTCAGCGTAAATACGGAAGCCAACAAAAAAAGCGGCTCCGTAGGCATTAACCTGCCTTATGTAAAAATAAGAATTACCGATGACGACGGCAATGAACTGCCCCGTAACATTGAAGGTGAAATATGTGTTAAGGGCGATAACGTCTTCCATGGTTATTACAATAATCCGCAGGCCTCCGCCGATGCTTTTGACAAAGACGGCTGGTTTAGAACCGGCGACGTCGGCGTGATTGATAACGAGGGCTTCCTTTTTATCCGCGACAGAAAAAAAGACATGATTATTATAAAGGGGCTTAAAGTTTTCTCCGCGCAGGTGGAGCACGTCATTAACGAATATCCCGGCATAGAAGAATGCGCCGTAATCGGCGTGCCGGACGGCCACGGCGGGGAATTTATCAAGCTTTACGCCGTCAAGAAAAAAGGCGAAGACTTCAACGAAGCCGATTTTAGAAAATTCCTTAAAAACAATCTTGACAATTACAAACGCCCCAGAGATATTGAATTTATGGAAGCTTTGCCAAAAAACTCCTTAAGGAAAATCCTTAAGAAAGATTTGCGTAAAGCGGCGGTGGAAAAACTTAAAAAGCAGGAAGCTGAAGCCTCCGCCAAAAAAGCCGAAGGCCGAGAATGATTAAGCCCGAAGCTTTGGCGTCCTTAATAAAAAACTGCGCGCCGGATGCGTATTTCGTCGGCGGAGCGGTGCGCGACGCCTTGATGAAGCGTTACTGCGGCGACATTGATTTGGCCATGCCTAGGGAGCTGGTCAAACCGTGTGCGGTTAAGCTCGCCGCCAAGCTTAAGGCTTCCGCTTTTGAAATGGACCCCGATTTCTGCGTTTGGCGCGTAACGGCCAAAAGCGGGCTCCAAATTGATTTGTGCGCTTTCGTCGGCAAAGATATTAAGGCCGATTTAAAACGCCGGGATTTTACGGTTAACGCATTGGCTTATCCCGTAAGTTCCGCTTTTAAAATCAAAACCAAACCCGCCGGCAAAAAACTTTCCCTCTTGCTGACTTCCTTAAAAAAGGAAGATATTATCGACTTAAACGGCGGAATCGACGATATAAAAAATAAAACGGTCCGCGCCAATAACTCCAAGGTGTTTACGGAAGATCCTTTAAGGCTTTTAAGGGCTTTTAGGGTTTGCGCCGAACTTAAATTTAAAATTGAAGATAAGACCCTTTCCTTGATAAAAAAATCCGTTTCTGCGGCTTTAAATCCGGCGGGGGAAAGAATACAGGAAGAGTTTAAAAGAATATTTGCCGCCGCGAATACCGCCAATATTTTGCGCGCCATGGACGGGGCCGGCCTTTTATCGGCTTTAATCCCTCAGCTTGAAGACCAAAAAACCTGCGCGATTTGCTATTACGGAGAAGGCGGCGTTTTTACGCATACGATGAAAGTCGTCGAGCGTATTGAATTTTTGCTTAATAATCTTGAAAAGGCCTTCCCCAAATTCCATAAAAAAATCAAGCCTTACGCGCAGGATACCGCCCTTTATAAAATGACGGCGCTTTTGCATGATATCGCCAAGCCCGCGACGGCCAAAATGATTAACGGGCGGCTTCGCTTTTTCCACCATGAAGAACGCGGCAGCGAAATGGCGGAAAAATTCCTAAAAAAACTTAAATATTCCTGCGACGCCCAAAAGCTTATCTGCAAGATGATTTATTATCATTTGCGTCCCAGCAATTTGGCCAGCAACGAAATAGTTACGGATAAAGGCATTTATAAATTTTTTAAGGAACTCGGCCCCGCCGGGCTTCCTATGCTGCTTTTGTGCTGGGCCGATTATACCAGTTACGTAAGGCCTATGCAGGTGTTTTCCCTCATGCGTAAATCCGTACTGCCCGTAATGACTATGGAAGAAGCCAAAAAGAAGGATAATATCGGCAAAACTTTAAGGCATATGCAAATGCTGAATTTCCTTTTCGGCAAGTATTTCAATGAAAGCAAACGTTTTGTAGCTCCGCCTAAAATTATAGACGGGCGGGATATTATGTCCGTTTTAAACGTGCCGCCCGGGCCGCGGGTAGGCCGTATTTTGCAAGCCGTTACGCTGGCTCAGGTTGAAGGCAAAATCAAAAATAAAGAACAAGCCCTCGCCCTGCTTGAAAAAAACAAATCGGCTTTTTTAAGGTTTGACAACAATTAATTTGCCCTAAAGCTTTTTATTTTAGTAGAATAAGTATATCCAATTTGTGCGGGCGTGGTTCAATGGTAGAACGGAAGCTTCCCAAGCTTTAGACGAGGGTTCGATTCCCTTCGCCCGCTTTTAATGAGGTCTATATGCCGGAAGAACTTCAAGACAATTCCAAAAAAACTTCCAAAGAAATTTGGCTTTTTTTAATTTTTGTAGATATAGTGGCTTTGTGCGTTTTCGGGTTTTTCATTTATAAATCATTTTTTAACGATTTTGATTTCGCCTCTTTAATACCTCAAACCGCGGCGGAAGAAGAACTGTCGGTGAAAACCGACGTGCAGGAAAATATTTTGGTTGAGGAGGAAAAACTCCCTCAGGAAGAAGCTCCTTCCGTCAAACCCGAAGAACCTAAACCTGCCCAAGACGAGGCCGAAGCAAAAAACGCCAAACCGGCGGAAGCCACGGCCGAAAAACCTGCCGTAAAAGCCGAACCTAAAAAGCAAAGCGTATTTGTTTCCGGCACCGGCAAAACCAGGAAGGTTACTTTTAAGTACTACGGCAACGCAAAAAAAGTTTCCATAATTTCCGGCTTTACCATGCGCAAACCCGTCGCTCTTAAAAAAGTCGGCGGGGTTTGGTCTACGACTTTGGTTATTTATCCCGGCGAATACAGATATATGTTTGTCGTCGACGGTAAAGAAACGCCGGATCCGAACGCCTTGCAGGATGACGGACGTTCCGTAGTCGTCATAAAATAGTAAAATCTTATTGCTTTAATTTATCCGGGCCGACGCAAAAGTCAGCCCGGATTTTCCTTAGATAAAGTATTCATATAAAACTATTTTTATCCCTGCCGAATAATCTAATTTAAAGTGTATATTGCCAAAAAATAAAAATATTTTTACAATATCAGTATAGGCTTGTTATCTTGGTGTAAATCTTACTGTGAGGTGTCTTATGAAAGAATTCATCTGTCGTAACCAATCGCCAAAATAAATCTTAATTTCAGGAAAAGGACACAGCTGTCTTTAAGGCCGTGTTTCGGGTTTATTATGCCCGGAAAACGAGAAAACAGTTGACTGTTTTTTTTTTTTTGATAAATTTCCTCTATATTTCAGGCCGGAAAATCTGTGCCGTTCGTCGTTCTTCTTTATTTGCGTTAGTTGAGGTTTTTCGGCTTGAAGCAATCAAAAACGGAGGTAAAAAATATGGTTAGTATAAAGAGAAATCTAGGCTTATTTTTTATAAGAAGCTTAGTTTTTGTGAGTTTTATGGGATTATGCTGTGCAGCTTACGCGGTAAACTGTTCAAGCGGTCAGGCACCGTGTTGTAAAGGGAAGACCTTATCTTGCTGTCCGCATCCTGGGTATAAGGACGGCAAGGAGCTTTCTTACGACCTCAGCGAGTGTATGGAGGTAGCCCCGATAAATCCGGGCGGCCCTATTGTAATACCCCCGATAGTGAAAGAGTGCACATCCGGGCAAGTGCAGTATAAGGCAAGCGGTTCCTGCGGAACATCTGAAAGGACCTGCTGTTCAGACGGCACATGGAGCGACTGGGACGGCGAATGCGGCGGCTCAAGTTCCTGCGGTACCAACCAGTGCTGGAACGGTTCAAAGTGCGAAGCTAAAGGTGAAACCAGTACATCTTGCGTAGGTAGAGTGCAAGAAACAACAGGGGGGACTTTAACCAGAACCGCCACTTGTTATTCCGGCTCCGGCTGGAGTTACGGCAGCTGGAAAGGTACTTGCACTTGCCCCAGCGGCAGCACTTGGACGGGCAGCGGCACATCGGGATATTGCAAATCAAATCACAATGGTTATTGGGTATGTGATCACGGTTCAATAATAAGTTGGGACGGATGCCCTACCAATAATCCGTTAAGGGGCTATTCCTGTTCAAATATTGGAGCAACCGGCACCGCTTATGAAGATATCGGCGGAGGTCAATGCGAAATGGCTTCCTGCACTTGTGAATAAATTTTAAGCGAAAATATGTTCGCTTCTCTCAACTAACCGCCCCGCGTTCTTTTCAGGACGCGGGGTTTTGACATATTCCGCTTATAATTAAGCCGTATAGTTTTAAAGAATATTTCTTGACCCGCCCAAAAATATATAATAATATTATTGTTTGTAGTAATTGGCGGGTTTTATATTTTTTCCGCTAAAATCCCGACGAAGGGGGATAACCCTATGACAGAATCCGACTGCGAAAGCAAATTCCAAATCAAAAGAGCCGGAAAAGAACATCTTGATATTTTGGTTGATTTCAACATGAAACTCGCCATTGAAACCGAAAACAGGCCTCTTAATCTTGAAACTCTCACTAAAAGCATGAACGCCATTTTGGAAGACGAGCGCAAAGGCGTGTACCTTATACTTTTTGAAAGCGAAGAAGCTTTGGGGCAAATCGCCTACGTATATGAATGGAGCACCTGGCGCAACGCCAATTATATGTGGCTTACGGATTTATATATAAAACCAGAACACCGCAAGCGCGGTTTATTTAAAATAATTTATCAGCACGTAATGCGCCTTTATGAAGAGAATCCCTCCGTATTAGGATTGCGTTTCTATGTTGACAAAGGCAATACTTCCGTAGTGCCTATTTATAAAAAAGTCGGCTGGAAAGAATCCAACTACGATTTATGGGAGATTAAGAAAAGTGGCTGCATCTAAACCTTTTAATGTTTTAGTAGTGGACGGTTTCGCCACCGGCGCGCAGTATGCGGAAAGAATACGCGCGCGCGGCATGGTGCCTTATCACGTAACTTCCGGCACAGAGAGGAATTCTTCCTTCCCGGCGGATTTTATGGAAAAGTACATAGAATCCCAAATCGGCGGGTGCCCGTATGAAAAGTGCTTCCGCATGGCGGAAGAAATAGAAGAAACTGCCCGGGAACTTAAAAAATATAATTTCCGCGCCGTAATACCAGGCACGGAAACCGGTGTTATAGCGGCGGAAACTTTGGCGGGATATTTCGGCCTGCCTGTCAACGATCCCGCCCTTCTGCACGCCAGGCGCGATAAATACCTTATGCAAAACGCCTTAAAAGCGGCGGGGCTCAATCATATATATTCCCTTCTTACCGGCGACATAAACGAAGCCTTGGACTGGTATAAAAAATCCGGCCTTAAAAAG
This sequence comes from Candidatus Proelusimicrobium excrementi, assembly GCA_934643455.1. GTDB lineage: Bacteria > Elusimicrobiota > Elusimicrobia > Elusimicrobiales > Elusimicrobiaceae > Proelusimicrobium > Proelusimicrobium excrementi. The sequence continues at coordinate 112,215 of CAKUBV010000001.1, forward strand.
ATAATAATTAAACCGCCCAAGAGTGCGGGCACCGACGGAGTGCGCGCCTGCGACAATGAAGAAGAAATAAGAAAATATTTTGAAGAATACCTAAATAAAACCGACAAAGCCGGCAACTTTAACGGGGAGCTTTTGCTTCAGGAATATATTTACGGCGATGAAATGGTGGTAAACTGCGTTTCCCGCGCGGGCAAGCACGTACTGACGGACGTTTTGGTTTATAATAAAATTCTTACCTCTTACGGCGTGCCGATATACGAAGCCAGCAAACTGATAAACAAATTGGAAGGCCCGGTACTGGATGCGGTGAATTATATTTTTAAAGTTTTGGACGCTTTGGGTATAAGTTACGGTTCTTCCCACAGCGAAGTTAAGCTTACGGAGAGGGGCCCCGTCCTTATAGAAACTGGCGCGAGGGTAATGGGCAGTACTCCCAAAATTTATTATGACGCTTTGGGCTACAGCCTTATAGATCTTTCCTTGGACGCTTATCTTTCCGACGCCGCCCACAAAAAGAACGCGGCGAAGAAGTACTCCCCTAAAAAGCATTTTATGGCTAAGTTTTTTATTTCCTCGCAGGAAGCCGATATTACGGAAGTTTCGGCGGAAAAAACTTTGCCCTTGCTGGAATCTTTCGCCGGGGCCAATTTCAACACTCTTAAAATAACCAAAAGGCTTAAGAAGACGGTGGATATTCCGTCCAAACCGGGGGAATGCTTCTTAACGTCCGACAGTGAGCGCGCCCTTATCCGCGATTATAATATTTGCCGTTATCTTGAAATCTGCCACGATTCGCTTTTGTGGCGCAGGGCCGACAAACCGGCAAATCCGGCTGAAGAAAAACTCGTTTTAGACAGTCTTAAAAACAAAATTTACCCGGAAGAGAAAATAGAACGGCTTTTATACGGCTATAATATGGCCTATAAGAACTTTAAGAACTCCGTCCTGTACGTACTTAAGGACGATCTTACGCCGTGCATGCCCGGCGAAACGGGCGTAATTTACGTGGCTGGGGCCTATTTGGCCAAAAAACCTTATGATATGCCGTGCGTAAAGAAAGAGAACTTCCTTACAAATCCGTTCTACACGACGGTTTCCGACAGGGAATTTATTTATCCTTTCCTTTACAAAACCGGCGAAGAGGCAAAAGCCGGGGAAGACGGCGTTTTGTTTTTTATCGATAAAAAGACCGGTGCGCTTACGTCTTCTTTCGGGCCGGCCTGCGCAAGGGAAACATGGCCCCTTACCTATACGGAAAGGCAAATGGTGGCCGAACAGCAAATGGCGCCCGATTCCAACGCTTATAACGCAAAGTTTACTTTCCGCCTGAAAGGCAAACTTGACGAACGCCGCCTTGAAGAAGCTTTAAAAATATGGATAAGCCGCTACCGTATATTCCGTTCTTATTACCCTGCGGTAAACGGGAAGTTCGTGCACAAACTGGCAAAAAGCTTCCCTGTGGAAATTAACAAATACGTTTGCACTTTCAATGAAGCTTTGCAGCTTATAGAAGAGCTTAACAAACCTTATGACATAACCCAGGGCCCGCTTTACAGGTTTACTTTGTTTAAAACCGGCGCGGGGGAACATCTCTTCCACATAAATATGCACCATATTATAGCCGACGGCACCAGCTTAATCAGCATAATAGAAGAACTTTGGAAGCTTTATAAAAACAAAAGAGCCAAAAAGTTCCGCTTGGAAAAGGAAGACTTCCTTGATTACGCCGTTTGGCAAAGCAAAAACGAAGACGCTGAAACAAAAAAAGCTTTTTTCCTTGATTTATTTAAAGACGGCGTGCCGGAAAACGAAATGCCTACGCGTACTTCCCGCCCGGAGATACTGCCCCACGCAGCCGACGTCAGCAGGGAAGCCCTTTTGGACGTCGCCAAAATAGACGCCGCCGCCAAAAGAATGGGCGTTTCAACCGCGCTTTTTATGATGACGGCTTCATCCTTAACTTTAGCCAAATACTGCGGAAGCGAGGATATCGCCGTAGGCTCCATTATGAACGGGCGTTCGCACCCTCAGACTAAGGAACTTTTCGGAATGTTCGTCAACGCCGTGCCTTTAAGGTTCAAGCCAAAAAGCGATATGACGCTCGGCGATTATATGAAAGAAAGTTCAAAAATGTTCCGCGGAGCGGTTATAAACCAAACCTGCCCTTTTGAGCTTTTGGCCCCTATTTTGGCCCCGCAGAGGAATCTCTCCAGAAAGCCTGTTTTTGACGTTATTATCAATTACCGCGGGGAAATACGCCCCTTTGAAACGGACGGCCTTAAGATAAGTTCCGTGCAGATGCGTCAGGCCACGCAAATAGATTTGCAGTTTGAAATCGTCAGAAGCATATCCAACATAAACATATCCATATCTTACTCCAAAGAGTTGTATCACGATGATGTTATAGAAGGTATGCTGGAACTTATGGAGAAGATTATAGAGCGCATGACCAAAGAGGGCGCGGCTTTGGAGAAAGTTTCCTCAATCACTCTTTTGACGCGCCGTCAGCGCGAAGCCGTTTTAAAGGGCTTTGCCGGCAAACGCGCGGCTTATGATTTTTCCAAGACTTTTTTGGACTATTTCGCCTCAAACGCAAAGAAACATCCTTCTCATCCCGCCGTTAAATTCCTTGAAAATAAATTATCTTATAAGGAACTTGACGCTCTTTCCGGCAATTTGGCGGATTTGCTTATTAAAAAAGGCCTTAAAAAAGGAGAAAGAGCCGCCGTTTTGATTAAACGCGGCGAGCTTATGCCCGTATGCGCTTTGGCCGTCTTAAAAGCCGGCTGCGCTTATGTTCCGCTGGATGCTTCCCACCCGGCGGAAAGGCTGGAATATATACTTAAAGACACCGGCGCAAAAGCGATTATAGCCGATGAAGAACTGCTTAAAATGGTGCCGGGCAATAAAGCCGTTGTAACCACGACGGCGGAAATACGCTCTTTAAGCAAAAAGGAATGCAAGGCCGATTTAAGCGCGTTTAAGCCGTCTGCGGAAGATTTATTTGTTATTTTATATACTTCCGGCACCACCGGGCGGCCTAAGGGCGTAATGCTAACGCATAAAAATATTTTAGGTTTGTGCGAGGGTGCAAAGGAATATTTTAATCTTTCCGAAAAGGACAACGCCGCCACTTGCGCCGGATTTGGTTTTGACGCCTGCCTTTCGGACGTTTACCCTACTTTATCGGCCGGCGGCTGCGTGCACGTTATCCCCGAAGATATGAGGATAGACCTGCCCGCCCTTAACGACTATTTTGAAGCCAATAAAATAACTTTGGCGCTGCTTACGACTCAGCTCGGCAGGCAGTTCGTAACTGGCATAAAGAATCATTCTTTAAGGTGCTTGCTCGTCGGCGGGGAAACGCTTACGCCGGTTCATCCTCCGCGCGGCTATAAACTTTATAACGCTTACGGCCCGACCGAAGCGACGGTTTACAGTTCCTATTGGTTCGTCAAAAAATACTATGAACGCGTGCCTCTGGGCAAGCCCGTCAACAACTGTTCTGTTTATATCGTAAGCAAAGACGGAACTTTGGCCCCGGTGGGTACCTTCGGCGAACTTTGCATTTCCGGCGCGAATTTGGCTAAAGGCTATTTGAACCTGCCGGAACTTACGCGGGAGCGTTTCGTAAAAAATCCGTTTTCCGACGAGCCCGGCTTTGAACTTATGTACAAAACCGGGGACGTGGCCCGTTTTACTCCGCACGGCTGGATTGACTTCTTGGGAAGGAAAGATTCACAAGTTAAAGTGCGCGGATTCCGCATAGAATTGGGCGAAATTGAAACGGTAATAAGGAAATATCATTCCGTACGCGACACCACCGTAATAGCCAAAACGGATAAATCCGGCGGGGCGTATGTTGCGGCCTATATAACTTCGGACAAGAAAATTGACGTAAACGCGCTTAAGCGTTTTATGGAAGACGCTCTGCCGCCGTATATGATACCCGATTTTATTATGCAGATTGAGTCGATTCCGCTTAACCCCAACGGGAAAGTGGATAAAGCTTCTCTGCCCGATCCTTTGGAAAACGTCGTTAAAACGGAAGAATACGCCGCGCCAAAAGGACGTACTGAGCGTGAGCTGGCCCTAATTTGGGCCGATATATTGAATATGGACGTCAAAACCATAGGGCGCGACGACGGCTTTTTTGACTTGGGCGGAACCTCTTTAAGGGCTACGGAGCTTTCTCTCCGGGTAAGGGATAATTTTAAGGAAAATATGCCGCCGGCTACGATATTCAAATTCCCTAAACTTAAGGATCAGGCGGCTTATCTTAACAGTAAAAACAGGTTTTCCATGGTGTACGCCTTTAATGAGAACGGCAAAAAAACGCCGATGTTCTTCGTCCACACTGCCAATACCGGGGCGGAAGCTTATGTGCCTTTGGCCGCGAAGCTCCCTAAAGAGCAGCCGTTTTACGCGGTGGAGCCGCATAATATCTTCAGCGAGGAAGAACCCGTCAGAGGCGTAAAGAACCTTGCGCGCCGCTATATAAAATATATAAAGAAAGTTAAGCCTTCCGGCCCTTATATACTGGGCGGGTGGAGCTTCGGTGCGGTCGTCGCTTACGAAATGGCCGTTTTGCTGGAAAAAGCCGGCGAAAAGGTGGAAAATCTTTATCTTCTCGACCCTATAATCGAGCACCCCGAAAAGGAAAAAGAACTTACGCGCAAGCTTATGGAAACTTCTTTCTTCCAGGCTTATTTGAACAATGACCCTCTTTTCGGACGCTTTAAAAAGCTGGGTTTTATGGATAAGCTGATAGAAAACAATAAAAACGTTTTGGAGGATATGTTTGCCTATAAGCCGGGCAAATACGGCGGCAAGGTTACGCTTTTTAAAGCCGTCAGGCTTGAGGCCGTCCCCGGCGACGTTGACAAAGCTTTGGCTTTGGCTTTGCGCAAATTCCAGATTATGCACAGAGATAAGCCCGATAACGGCTTCGGCAAATATGTAAAACGCCTTAAAACCGTCCGAATAAACGCCGTGCATAATTATCTTATGCGCGGTAACGCTTTGGAAGTTATCGCTTCGGAGATAACGGGAAAAAGTAAAAAGAAAAAATGAAAATAACGGAACTTTTTAAAGGCAAAGCGGGGCTTTTCTTTACGGTAAACGCTTTGGCCAGCATAGGGCTGAATATCGGCGTAGTGGGCGTAAATTGGTTTATAATCAGCAGTACGGGCCAAAACGAGGTGCTGGGTATTTACGGTGCGCTTTCGCTGGCGGTGTCGTTTATTACTTTGGTTTTGGCCGGCAGCTTTACCGATAAGTACAATAAAGTGGCGATAATGAAGTATTGCTGTTTGGGCCAGGCTTTGCTCTTTTTCCTTACGGCCGCTTGCTGCGTTTTAGGCGTGCCGGCCATTTATATAATTTACGCGCTTGCTCTGCTTAATATGCCCTGCATGGTTATTTTTATAACCGTTTCGCGCGGGGCCATACCGGCTGTGTGGGATAAAAGCGAACTTTCCAAAGGCAATTCCATAATAGAAATAACAATTCAGGCCGGCGCGATGTTCGCCGCTTTGCTGACGGGTTTTTTATATCATGCGTTCGGTTTCAGCTTGCTGATATTCGTTGGCGCGGTTTTGACTTTCGCCGCCTATCTTCTTTTGGGAAAATCCAAATATTCATTTGATTATGAATTGCCCGCGAAGGAAGGCTTTTTGCTTAATATAAAGCGCGGTATCGCCTATTTGCGCGGCAGGAAAGATATTTTCTTTTACGGTTTGGTGGTATTTGTGCCGACGGTGGTTATTTCCGCTTCCAACACGGTTATACCGGGCTATGTGGAGCAGTATTTGGGCGGCGGCGCAATGATTTACGGCTTGGGCGATATGATTTTTGCCGTCGGGGCTATGCTGGCCGGCTTTTTGGCGCACAGATTTATATCCGCTTCCCGCCGTCCGCTTTGGCAGAATATTTTATTTGCCGTCGGTGCGTTCAGCCTGTTTTTATTTGTAACCAATAAAAATATATATTTTTTCCTTATAAATATTTTTATAACGGGCGTTGCCATTGCCGGGCTTAGAGTGCTTTTGAATACCGGCTTTATGGAAGCCGTAAAAGGCGAATATCTTGGCAGAAGTCTGTCGCTTTTAATGGCCCTGTCCATGGCGGTGCAGGCTTTGCTTTCTTATATAATCGGTTTCATTATGGACGCTTGGAAAGTTACCGGCGGATATTGGGTGCTTATTGGGTTGATGGTGTTAGGCATGGCTGGGCTTGGGGTGGTTAGGCTTAGGGCGCAGTAAGACCAGTTGTTAGTGTATTGGCTTGGGCTAGGTTTCGCCCTTGTATTTTTTCCTCGCGTGATATTGCGCTATCTCAGCTAGCAAGCTTACATATTTGGCTTGATTTCTTTTGACTCGTGCTAAGCTTTACGCTCACAGCTAGCAATTTTCCATATTTGGGTAAATTTAAGTTTTTTCTTCATTCGGATACCTCGCTCGCTCCGCTCGCATAGAGGCAAGTATACCTCAATCAGAATAAAACTTAAATTTCCCTCAAATCTGAAAAATCACGCTGGTTGCATTCTCGCACTGCTTTTACTTGGTCTATCTTACGTGTCCTCGGCTAACAAACTTTAATATTTAGGCAAATTTTGATTTTTGCTTCGGTCGGATACACGGGGCTCCGCCCACTCTAGGTATACCTTCCTCATTAAAAATCAAAATTTTCTCTAAATCTTAAAGTCCACGCCGGTTATATATTCGCACGGTTTTAACTCGTGTTAAGTTGTGTCTTCATGGCTAGTATTTCTCCAAAAATCTTAAAAACATATCACAGTATAACATCCTTTTAGAAATAGATTCTTCTTTATACTCCAATATATAAACTTATTCGGTCGCAAAATGCTTCCATAACTTTTTTGCTGATTAATGTAGGTCAGGTTTTACCTGACGTTAAAAAGAAGTTTACATTTGTCGGGCAAAGCCCGACCTTAGATAAAGTATTCATATAAAACTATTTTTATCCCTGCCGAATAATTTAATTTAAACTGTATATTGCCAAAATATCAAAATATTTTTACAATATCAGTATAGGCTTGTTATCTTGGTGTACATCTTACTGTGAGGTGTCTTATGAAAGAATTCATCTGTCGTAACCAATCTCCAAAATAAATCTTAATTTCAGGAAAAGGACACAGCTGTCTTTAAGGCCGTGTTTCGGGTTTATTATGCCCGGAAAACGAGAAAACAGTTGACTTGTTTTTTTTTTTTTGATAAATTTTACACAAATTTGGGGCCGCTAAAACCAGAGCTCTCTTTATTTTAGTGAGAATGCTTCAGCTAAGGTTTTTCGGCTCAAGATAATTAAAAAACGGAGGTAAAAAGTATGGTTAGTTTAAAGAGGTCTGTGAAAGTTTTTTGTACTGTGATATGTTATTGCTTCCTGTTTTGTGCTTGCATCTACGCGCAAACGCTTGATAAGCCCATAACAGAATGCAGCGGTTACAGTGAAAGCAAGGTAAGTTGCACAAGGGATTTGCCCGACGGTACTAAGCAATCTGGTTCCGGTTGGTGTAAATGCGTAAGAGGAATGTATCAAGGCGGGTGCAGTCTTCCGGCATATAGTTATACGGAAACAAGGTATAGTTCGAAAACCGGGCAGCAGTGCCTTGACTGTACGGTTCCCGGAGTAATAAAAGGGTGCGGCACAATATCGCAAATAGTTGATGAAACGCCCAGCTGCGGGGAGTGGTATTCTTGCGGTAATGATATACCCCCGGCACTTGAATGTATTGTTGGCCTAAAGGAATATAAGCCGAAGGGTGACTGCGGAACAAGCGAAAGGACCTGCTGTTCAGGCGGAACTTGGTCAGACTGGGATAAAGCCTGCCCCACAACACCGAATATAACAATATATCAATGCCAAGTGGTGCCTAACAAAGACGGAAATTTTATTTGGATAGGCGGCGCACCTGATTCAACTCCCGTGGCGAACTTATATGCTGATGTAAGGTATACACTAACTTTTGAAGAGGGAAATTTCAAGGGGAATACTATTTTGGAATTTCCTGCCGGGTCAAGGGGGGCGCAATCAAAAGAATTTAGTGTGGAAAGTTTTTGTTCCGGGTGTGCGCTTTTGGATTGTACAGCTCGCTTAGGGGGGACTTCTTACTGATAGTTTTTTAGAAACTTGGCTGGGACACCCCCGGCTCTCAACTAACCGCCCCGCGTTTGCCTTAAGCAAGCGCGGGGTTTGCATTTATATTGATAATATATAATTATTTTAATATGAAAAAATATTTTATTTCATTTCTATTTTAGCTTTGCCAGTTTTTCCTTTTGCGGAAAACTCTTGCCCGTATACTTTTGACGGATTTGTTTCACAGGTGCGGGAATATTGCGGCAATCCCGGCAATATTGATTTTTGCATTGATTTGGCGCGCAACTGCGGGGAAATGGGCAAAAACGGCAAGCCGGGTTTGACGCATTTCGCATCGGAATTTCTTATGGAAATGCAGTCCGAAGATATTGAAGAATTCCGCAGCACCGGCGATGTCTGTAAAATAAAACTGCCTTCTTTGATTCTAATGACCAGGGATGGCACAAAGGTTTTACAAGGCTTTAATAATACCAATATGGCTTGTCTTTCCGCGGCGGGCTGCGATATAGAATATTTACCGCTGGAAAAAACTCCCGTATTTTGGGCTATGAGGAAGACGACGGAAAAGCCGCCAAAATTCCGGCGGATCAAAAAGCCGAATATGACGCTTTGGTAAACTCTAAGAATTGGCGGGCTGTTGAAGACAAAATAAAATGGTTCGCCCTCTCCGGAAACCCCAAATTTAATTATGACGCCGACAGATATTATATCCTTCAGACTGCGGTAAAAGTCAACGGCAAAAGCCTTGCCTCCGTCGGAGTTTAAGGGTAGCTATGTCCATAATGAACACGACTGACAAATTTAAATCTTGGGCTTATAAAGAGGCCGAAAAGGTGCAAAAGAGCATTTCCAATTCCGGCAAAGCTTTATAATAAATCAGTTTAACCTTTAAAAACCGCCGCTTTTCATACGGCGGTTTTTTTACGTTTTTCTTAACGGTTTCAACTTTCTTTGTTTGACATTTAGATAAGAATTTGATACATTTGTATCAGTCAATGGGAAGAGCCGTCAACCCTCGCAAGGGTTTGATGGCTCTTTTTACGTAAAAAAGCCTGAACCCTGCAAAAGCTCAAAGCAATTTACAGGAGAAACGAATGGACGACATAATGACATCCATTAAAGAACTCAGGAAGACCCTCGACGGCAAAATAGAATCCTGCATTACCAAAGAAAAAGCCGAAAAATTGGTGGAAGACGTAATCAACCGCCTTCATCCTTCCGCCAGCAAGGCCGTACTTCCCTCAAGCGAAAGCGACGTTTTGGAAAGATACTCCGCCTTTAAACGCAAATCTTCCGTCGCTGGTGAAGAAAAATGGACAAGCGAATACGGTTCCAAATTCGGCAATATGAAGAACTTTCTTTTGGCCGCCAAGAACCGCAATTCCGTACTTAACGATTTTAAATCGGTCTTAAGCGAAGGCACCTCAGGCGCGACGGGCGGCGGATATTTGGTTCCGACGGAATTTTCCGCACAGGTAATCCGCATGATGAACGAATCCAGCCCCATAATGCAAATAGCCAATATTTTGCCTATGTCTTCCTGGAAAAGGCAAATCCCCAAACAGATGACAAATCTTCAAGTCGGCTGGGTGGCGGAAAACGGAGTAAAAGGTATATCAAATCCCACTTTCGGCCAGTTGGAACAAACGGCCAAAGTGCTGGCTACAGTCATTAAATGTACTGACGAACTTATCCGCGACAGCGCGATAAATCTTACGCAGTTCCTTTCGGAACTCGTAGCCGAAGCCATGGCTTTGGAAATTGAACGCGTAGCGCTTTTGGGCGGATCGTCTGATCCTTTTACCGGCGTTTTACACGCAAGCGGCGCGAACAAGGTGGGAATGTCCGGCGATAATGTCAGCTTTGACGATATCGCAAATTTGATTTTCAGCCTCAGCGAAGCCAACTCCAAAGACGGCGTGATAGTGCTTTCAAGGGCCGGCCTAAACAAACTTATGAAGCTTAAAGACAGCAACGGCAATTATATCTGGGCTCCGCCTTCCATGGGCAGCCCCGCCACCATTTGGAATACGCCTTACGTCGTAAGTTCCCAAATACCTAACACCGTTACCCAGGCCGGCGCGCTCAGCGGCGGGGACGCTACTATAGCGTTTTTCGGGCGTTTCAACAAAAATCTTTTAATCTCCCCCAGGGAAGAAATGACGGTAAAAGTATCGCAGGACGCCGCCTCTTGGAACAGCGAAAGTTCCGGCTTGGACAGCGCCTTTATGATGGATCAAACCTGGCTGCGTTTTACCCAGGCTTTATCTATCGACGTAACTTTCGGCAGCGCGTTCAGCTACCTGATTTTTAAATAAAAAACAATTTTAAGGCGGCGCGCTAAAAACGCCGCCTTTATAAGGAGCTTTTATGAGCGATACAATCCTGCCCGCCGGCAGTTTGGACAATTTAAAAACTTATCTCCGCATATCTTCTTCGGATTCTTCCAAAGACGCGCTTTTGAACCTGCTTTTGGAATCCTGCACGCAAGCGGCGGAGGTTTATATCGGGCGCTATATAATAGCCCGCGACATAATCGAAGAACCTCATGATTTTGACGGCGTAAAAAGCCGATATCTTCAGCTTGATCAGTACCCGGTCTGCAAGATAAATTCCATAATGCAAAACGGGGAAAGTTTAGACGTCGCATCTCTCAAGGCGGATATGTACAACGGTCTTGTTAAAAAAAGTTCGCCCTGGCGCGGAGTTGTGCTGGTCAGTTACAAAGCCGGCATAGCCGCAGGCCTGGAAGACGTTCCCAAAAATATTCAGCTTGCTTTGTGGCGTTGGATAGAGTCCATTTTGTCCGAACAAGAATCCGGCGGCCTTAAAAGCGAAACTTTGGGCGATTATTCCGTCAGCTATTACGACGAGCGTCAAATACCGCCGGCTTCCGCCTTGCTCTTGGAAAGTTACAGGAAGGTTAATTTATGAGTTTTAAATCCCTTCTTAACAGAACCTGCGATATAGAGCTTGTTTCTTTTGGCGTTTGCGATGGTTTTGGCGGGCGTACGGAGGAAAAGCAAACTCTTTTCACTGCTCTTCCGTGCCGTTTAAGGACCAGAAACTCCGGTGAAAAGCGTTACAGTTCCCCGGAATATCAATACGCCACGCACTCGCTTTATTTGGAATACGTAAAACTGCCTAAGGGGCGTCTTCGCGTAAAAACGGGCGGGCTTTATTATGAGGTTTGCGGCAGAATAGAACTTGGCGGCGCGCAAAAATATCTTTGCCTTTATTTGGAGAGGAAAACCGCATGCGCTTAACTAAACCGGAAGCCGAATTTTCCCTTAAGCTGGGTTCTTTTGAAAGGTCCCTTAAAGAGGCGTTCTTCTCCGTCATGCGCCGCACCGCCCGGGAAATGGACGCGTCGCTAAAAAACTCGCTTTCGCAAACGGGTGCGGTTGTTGGCGGCAAAAGGATGAGCAGCCCCGCCTACGGCGCGCCTTATAAAGTAAGCGGCAATTTGCTTTCCGCCACGGGCGTAACTTATAAAGAAAACGCAAACGGCGCGCTTATAAGGGCGGGCACCGATATTTCCCGCGCGCCTTACGCGCCGTATTTGGAATACGGCACCGCAAGAATGAAGCCCCGCCCTTATCTTCTTTCCTGCGGAGCGGCTTATTTTAACCGCATATGCGCGGCAATGAGAGAATTAAAGGGGGAACTGTGATACTTGAAGCCGTTTATTCTTACTTAACCAAAGATAAGGCTTTGGCCTCGGCCTTGGGCGCGGACCCAAAGGACGGTAAAATATATCCAAATTACGCGGCGATAACCTCCCGCGTGCCGTATATAGTTTACCGTTCGGCGAATCCGGGCGGCTCTTACGACGAAGTCCTTTCGGAAGAGCAAATAACATTTGTTATAACTTCCGATGAGTTCGCTCAAACCGCGCGCATAAGCGGGATTTTAACTTCCCTTCTTGATTTAAACTGCGGCGAAATCGCCTCTTCCGATTATAAAATTTATTACTGCAAAAAAATCGGCGGCAGCGATTTTATGGACGAATTGGGACGCCATTGCCGTGCGGTTAATTTCATTTTCAAATTTAAATAGGAGATTTATTATATGTCATCAACAACGAATATAGTCGTCGGCGTAAGCGCGAACGGAACCGTAAAAGCCGGCGAATACGGCGCGGCCGAAAGCGCCGCCAGAGATTTGGGATTTATAAAAGGCGGCGTCAGCATAGAACACGAAGAAACCGCCTATGACGTCAAGGTGGACCAAGTTCTCGCCCCGATAGAAAAAGTCACCACGGAAGAAAGCCTAAAAATAAAATTTTCTCTTTCGGAAGCCACTCTGCAAAACATCGCCCTGGCTTTGGGCGTAAACTGCGGCGAGGGTAAAGTTGAGTTCGGCGACAAAACGGGCTCTTTTACAAAGACTCTTTTTATAAACGTCAAGGGTGCGGACGGCACTGCAAGGAAATACACTTTTTGGAAATGCCGCCCTACCGGTAAAACCGGGCAGACTTACAAACGCGACGGCGAAACTCTAATTGAAGCCGAATTTGACGTTTTGGCCGATATATCCAAAGAACGCGGCAAAAGATTCGGCATGATAGAAGACGTTTAACCCGCGCTTAAAATGCGTTTAAGCAAACGCCGGGCCCGGCGGCGACCCCGGGCCTTTTATAAGAAAGGAGATTAATATGACGGATTTGGAAGTTCTCTGCCCTAAAACAAAACGAGTAAAGCTTTGCGGGCGGGAAATTGAAATAAAACCTTTAAGCATAAAGCAGGCCGTGGATTTATGGCGCATAATCAACAGCTTTAAAATAGAAGCCGACGCCGTAAAAGAGGGCCCTGAAGGCTTAAGACTGGCTAAAATTCTTGATATGGCCGGCAGCAGCAAAAGCAAAGATATTTTAAACATTCTTACGGGCGGCGCTCTTAAAGACGTATCAAACCCGCAGGAAAAAATCAGCCTCTTGGAACTGAGTTTTTTGGCCGAGGCTTTAAGCGAGGTAAACGATTTTAAAACCTTGTTTTTAAATTTTACTCAGGCTCTGAAGGCAGCCGCGGGGCGGACGCGCTTTCAGACGCCGTAGCTTTCTGCGCGTCCGCTTACGGCTATCGCACGGAATATATACTTTCCCACGGCGTTGAATGGCTTTTATGGGCCTGCCGCAAGGCCGCCCGCGGGTATAAAGCGGCGTCGCCGCGCGTTCTTTGCGAAGCCGATTTGGCAAAAATAGGAATAGGCAAAAATGGATAATATAGCAAAATTCTGCGTAGAGCTTGAAGCCGTTTTCAACGGCGGCGGGCTCAAAGAAATGTATAAAGATTTCACCGACGCCGGCAAGGAAGTTTCCGCAATGTTTGAGGATCTTCGGCGGGAAGCCCAATCCGGCGGGGACATTATCGCCGCGACGGCTTTTTCGGGCTTCTCTTCTTTGCAAAACAATTTGGAAGATTTCTGCAATGCGGCTTCGGAATCTTTCGGCCGCCTTGACGTTTTAATTAAAAACGTTTGGGAAAACATGGCCTCAAGTTTTATAAACTCTCTTGCAAAAATGGCGGCGAACAATATTATCGCTTCCGTATTCGGCGGGGGCGGTTTGCTTGGCGGCGTTTTCGGCGGGCTTTTGGGCAGCCGCAGAAGCGGCGGGCCGATAGATAAAACGGGCCCTTATTATCTGCACGCGGGGGAATTCGTCCTTCCGTCGGAAGTCGTCGGCGCGATAAAAGGCGGTTCTTACACCCCTAGTCAGAATGCCGGGCAAAATTCTTCTTCCTCCGCCGGAATTGTAAATATAACGGTAAATACGCCGCTTACGGTAAACGGTTCGTCCGAAAGAAACGACGCGCAAAAACTCTGCGAGGAAATTTCCCGCGCGGCGCGCCGCGGCGTCAGCTGGGCCGTGGAACAGGCCAAAATAAGCTATAAAATAGGCCGCGAAAGGAGCTCTGAAAGTTCATTATGATTAAACCGATAGAAATTTTAAAACCGAATATCCTTGAAGACGCCCTGCTTTTTGATTTGCAGGGGGAAGGCATCTCTTTAAATCAAGGACGTAAAAACACCGTATCCGGCGGTTTCAGGGCAGTATTTGAAGCCCCGGTAAAAGTAAGCAGAATGCTTATAAAAAATACGGATATCTCAAATATCCAAATAGGCGTTAAAACTTCCGCCGAAGCTGCAGATTTTACTCCTTTTGCCGATTTTGATTTGGTAAAAAGCGGGCGCGATATTCTGCTTTCTTTTTCCGCTCCGGCGGAAGCCTGCGCTTTTGAGTTTTCTTTTACCGGCGCAGAATCTTCCGAAAACGTATTTTTTTATAACTTTATTCTTACGGATTCTATTCTTTTGCTGGATAAAGCTTTAAGCTCTTTTACTCCGTCGGGCTATTTGCGCGGGGGATATCATTATACGGCGGGGGGAACTCTTATAACTTGGAAAGAGTTTAGCAAAAATTCGGGCTCGCTGGTTCTTGAAAATTTGCCCGCCGCGCTGAAGCAAAAACTTGAATCTTTATGCGATGAAAACGTCTTCCTCACTTTTATTTTTTACGGTTCTTATGATTTATCGCAAAGCGGGGAATACGCTCTTACCTCGCCTTTAAAAGCGGAACTCAGCCGCAGCGGCGGCCTTTGGACTCTGCGCCTTGAAATAACGGAGAAATAATATGAAACAGCTTTCCTCTTTAATGACTGAAGCTTTAAATTCTCCCTCTCCGGGTTATGTAAGGAAGTTTCTTCTTCACCGCCGCATTTGGAATGAAACCGCCGGTAAATACGTTTTCGGCGCGGCGGAAGACATAACAAAATACGTAACGGAAACGGGCTGCATTAAGTGGAAACTTGATAATGAGGGCTACGGCGTATGGAATGCCGCCGGGCTTTCCGTTACGCTGGATGCGGGGCTTTTCCCTTCCGGGGAAGCTTCATCCGTATACGGCGCCAGGATAGACGTATACGCCGGCGTTTTTAGCTCGGAAGGGGAAAATTACGCCAAAATCTTCCGCGGATTTATCATGAGGGAACCTTCTTTCAATTTTGAGGAACGCTCGTGGATAATTTATTTAAGCGGGGAGCTGTCGCGCTTGGGCTCTTACGGCGCGGCGGAACTTTCAATAGTAAAAAAGGAAGTTTTGCTTTCCTCGCGCTCCGGGGATTCTCCGGCTTCGGAAGACGGCGGCTATATTGATTTTACTTTGCCGGATAAAGCCGTCGGCGAAATTCTGGATTTGCGCTGCGGCCCGCTTGAAAACGGTTTTGAGGCGTCCTCCCCGCTTAAAGCCGTCAACGAGTATGAGGCAAGCTCGCTTAACTCTTATAAATATCCGGGCAAAATTACATTGCTTTCGGCTTTAAAACCCGGCTTTGCATTGTGGGCTTCGTACAGGGTGTGGCATACCGATAAAAGCATTGAATGGATTTTGGAAAATAGTCTTAAACTTTGCGGCGATCCCGAAAAGTACATAGAAAACGTAAATTACGAAGGCAAAATAGAATCTTTTTTCGCACAGCCTTCCGACGCCGATTTCTTTCAGGGTACGCATGATTTTGCGGAAGTTTCCTCAGATAAAGTTACGCTGCCGTCGTCTTTTCTTAAGGACGCTTCTTATGATTGGGAAGTTATCGTGCAGACGAATCTTCCTTTTCAGCTTACGCCAAACAGCGTAGGCATAGACGACGGCCAGCTTACGGTGCCGGGCTTGGTCGCCGCACCGTGTACGCAGGCTTACGGAACTTGGGAAGTTGAATGCACCATGCTTTGGAACGAAACCATCGCCCAATATTTTTACTATGTTTGGCAGGGTGACCACGTAAACGGCAGCGGATATTGTTTTCAGCACACCAAGTATGACAGTTACCGTTTGTTTTTCGCTTTCTTTAAAGTTACGGGCGGCAATTATGAACAGCTCGGCATGGTATGGATGGACAGGGATAATCAAACTTACCGCGTGCGTTACAGAATTTGCCGTTACGAAGACGGCTCCGTCCGTTTTATGGTAAAACCGCTTACCCCGGTCGAAGGCCCTTGGAATGATTTTGGAATAGTTTGCACCGACAATGAATATAAAACCAGCGAATATCACCGCATTATAATGACGACTTACGGCAATAACCATTTTTATTCGATAAAATTAAGCCCGCAGGCGGCCACCGGCAGCGGCGACGCCGCCCCTTACGCCAATTATTACAGCCCTGTAATAGACGGCGGAAGCAGGCTTTCCTCCTGGAAGAATTTTACGGCCTCCGGCGAAGCCGGCGGCGGAAGTTGCCGTTACTACACAAGAAGCAAAAACGCTCAGGATTTGCCTTGGGGCGGCTGGAATCTTATAGAGCCCGGTTCCGTTATAAACGAAAGCGGCCGTTACTTACAACTTAAATGGGCGGGCCAAAGCGACGCGGCCCAAACTTCCGTTCCCAAACTTACGGGCTGGCGCGCGGAATGGGAAGGAACCGGCGTAAATATCGCCATGATAAACACTTCTTCCATGAGCTGCCTTGACGTTGTGCAGGAGCTTGCCCGTTTAAGCGGATATCAGATAGGCTTTGATTCGGAGGGGACTTTCTTTTTTAAGCAAAGGCCCGTTTTAAGCGAAGCTTCTTTGAAACTTACCGAAAACGATATTATAAGCGTTGAAAGCGTAAGCGGCGGCGCGGACAAACTTTACAACCGGGTAAGCGTGAACTTCGGCAATTATTCTTGTATAGTGGATGATTTTACGCTCGGTTTGCCTCGTCCCAATTTGATTGACAAATACGGGCTTAAAGAACTTTCCGTCGCTTCCGGCGCGCTTTTGCCGGCGCAGAACGCCAATTTGGCGCGGGCCTGCGCGCCGAGTATCTATAAAGAAGCCGGAAGGTTAAAAAAACGCGCCGTGCTGATATGTCGTTTTCTGCCTCAGATAGAATTGGGCGACGTCATAGAAGTTGACTTCGCTCCGCATTTAAGCGGCAATATGACGGTTGAAGGATTGGAGTTCAATTTAAACGATTGGACTTTAAGGCTTGACTTGTGTTCGTGGGAGTCTTAACTATGCAAAACGAAACCGTTTTTTATCCCTCCGGCGCGGCGAAATACTGGCTGGCTTTGCTTTGCGCCGCAAGGAATATTTTGTATATTGCGGCGGCCGCGCTTTCTTTTTCTTTATGGTTCGCTTCCACGGTCCATACGCCCAAACGGCTGGAAGAGCTTGAAACCCGCATGGGTTTAATAAACTCTGCCCAAAGCAGGATTGAAGGCAGGCTTGAGCTTGCCCTGGAAGATTTGCGCTTCTTAAAACATTCTTTAAACAAAAAATAAAAGGAGAAAATATGTTTTCAAAAATAATCGGCTTATCGCTGAAAATCAAAAATTTTCTGAAAGGTAAAAAAATTTATATCGCGGCGGCGGTGCTTATTTTGCAGGCTTTGCTCGGCTATGCCGGGGAACTGCTTGATTTGGCTTCCGCTGCGGATTTTATAAATTGGTGCGGAGGATTGGCCTCAAATGATTTTACCGCCCGTTTAATTGAGGGCTTGGGTATATTCGGACTGCGTTTCGCTTTCGGCGGAAAGGCAAGCCCTCAAAAACAAGCCAAAGCCGATTAATCGGCATAGTCCGCCTCTGACGTAAAAAAGGCCCCGGCTTTAAAAACGCCGGGGCCGATTCCGTGAAACTTAAATATTTTTATAATATAAAGTTTAACAGGCCCCCTATAAGGACGGATACGCTTAAGGTAATGATCATTATTTTAAGTCCGTCTTTCAGCCCTCCTTCCCTTAAAAGCACGAAGAACGAAGCCGTACACGGCATATACATCGCCATGAACACGCAGGCCACGAGCATTTGCTTGCCGGTTAACGCAAAAGGCGTAAGAAGCGCGATTGAAATATCTTTCCTTAAAAATCCCAGGAGTATTACGGAAGAGGATTCTTTAGGCAGCCCCAATACGTAAGAAACCAAACCTTGCATGGCGTTGTCAATAAAGTTTAATAAGCCGGTCATGTCGGCTAGCGTTATTATGAACATACCCGCTATGATTAACGGTATGGCTTCCACTATAAAATCCTTGGCTCTTCTGCCGAGCTGTTTTATAAAAGGAACAAATTTAGGCAGCTGCCAGCTGGGCACTTCCATGAAAATGTCGGAGGTATCCCCCGGTAGAATCTTATTTAAAGCCAAGCCCGCAAGCAAACCCGTAATCAGCATTATAGCGAAAACCCCCAGCAAATAACCTATGCCGTAAGGCGCAACTACCGAGAACATCATCGCCGTCTGTGAAATACACGGCACCATCATCAAAATCAGCACGAGAGCGATTATTTTCTGCCTTTTCGTTTCCAAAGAGCGCACCGCCATAATGGCAGGCACTTTGCAGCCGAAGCCGAGCATTATAGGTATTGCGCTGTAGCCGTGCAGCCCTATTCTGTGCAGAAGGGAATCAAGCAGTATCGCAAGGCGCGGCAAATAGCCCAGCATGGAAAGGAAATCCAGCACCGCGTAGAAAGAAACGACATAAGGCAAAACATCCACGAAAGCTATTTTTACGCCTTCGGAAAGTATGCCCAAACCTCCTGCCGCTTCCGACACGCTGCCGAAGAGTATCGTATAAATGAAAGTTCCTTCCGTAAAGCTGAAAATATGCTGCATCAGCGGCAGGTAATAGTTTTCATAAAGCGGCGTAAGCAAATCTATACAGCTTTCGCCGATAAAGCGTATTATGAAGAACGAAACTATCATCACCAAAAACGCCAAAGGCAGGCCGAACCAGCTGGAGGATGCGGCCTCTTCCAGTTTTTCTATTACAGAAGGGTGCCTGTGCGTTATTTTTTGGGCTTGCGCGCTTATTTTGCCGATAAGTTTCCATTTTTCGTCTTGGTCGGAAGGGATTTGAACGGGGTGATACGGAGTTTTTCCTGTGGCAAGTTTGTCTATTTCGTTTGAAAGCTCTTTAAAACCTGTTCCGTTAAGGCCGTTGCTGGCTATTACGGGTACGCCCAAAAACTCGGAAAGTTTTTCCGTATCCACGTCTATGCCTTTTTTCTTGGCGACGTCGAATTTATTTAAAAGCAGAACGGTAGGTTTGCCCAAAGCTATAATATCCAAGGCAAAATATAAATTGCGTTCTAAGTGCTGAGCGTCCAATACGTATACGGCTACGTCATAAGGGGTGTTTTTGATAAGCAGGCAGGATTCTTCGTCCGTGCGGGATTCCTCTTGCAGACTGTAAATGCCCGGCATATCATACACCGTATAAAAATGCTTGTTTATTACCGTTTCTCCGTTTAATAAGGAAACGGTCGTCCCCGGGTAGTTGGAAGCGTCAGTCTTTACGCCCGTCAGGCGGGAAAACACCGTGCTTTTGCCCACATTGGGGTTGCCCATTAAAAATATCACTTTTTGGGTGGTTTCTATTAAAATATGTTCGGCAAATTCCTTGCCTACCGCTATTTCAACGCCGTCGGCGTCTATAAGTATGGGGAAAGATGAATTCTTGCGTTTTACTTCGCAGCCTTTGTGAAGGCCCATTGCGTTTAAGCGGTGCTTAACTTTTTTGTCAGAGTGGGCTATGGCCGTAACCGTGCCGTATCCGTTCTTTTTAAGTTCGCTTAGTTTTTTTATCGTAGTGAATGGCTGTGCCATATTAATGTAAGTTCCTGTATCGTTTATAATTGATAAGGCTTTAAAAGTAAGTCTTAACTAACAAAATTATATAATAAACGGAGCTTTTATACAAATTTGCGCTTTTGCCAAACGGAGTTTATAAAAATAAAAAAGCCCCCGCTTAACGAGGGCTTTTTAAATTTAGCAGGCGGCGTTTATTTTGCTTGGTTAGCCGCTTTCGCTTCCCTTTCGGCTTTAACTATTTTTGCTTTGGCCATTTGGTTTTCAAGGAAAGCTATATATTCGTCTATATCTTCTATATTGTCCCAGAACGCTTGTTCTTGGCTTTGTCTGCGCATTAACACTTGCTCTTTATAAGCTTTCTGGAGGCCGTTTTCCTGTGCGTAGCGTTTTTCTTCCGTATCAAGAATGGCCGCGAGTTTCGTATTGTCGTTGGCTCTTGCGATTGAAGTCAAGCTCGGGGCTTCTTCGTTTTTGATAAGCGGATTTGCGCCGTAGCTTACGAGCAAGGACGCCACTTTGGTGTAATTGCCGTTTACGGCGTAATAGAGGGCGGTGTTGTCGTCATTATCCCAAGCGTTGGGCTCTGCGCCTTTTTTAAGCAAATCGTAAGTCATTTTGTAATCGCCTCTTTTAGCCGCGGCGATGAGGGGGGTGGAATTTTCCGATCCGTAGGAAAGGTTGGTGTCCGCCCCGGCGGTGTTTATCACGGTGTTGAATACGGGGTAATCACCGTTTTCAACCGTCCAGGAAAGCGCGCTTCTGCCAAGCTTGTCCTGCCTGTTGACGCTTACACCCGCTTTCAGCATTTCTTTTACCAAGGTGTTATTGCTGTTTTTTGCCGCCAAAATAAGCGGAGTAACGGCCAGCATATCCTGCGTATGCGGATTTGCGCCTTCCGTCAAAAGCAGTCTTACTATGGCGTTGTCGCCGTTTTGCACGGCGTGCATAAGGGCGGTTCTGCCGGTATTGTCTTTGGCCTCAATGCTGGGATTCAGCGTAAGTATATCTTTTACAAATTTGAAGTCGCCCGTGTCGACCGCGGCCATAAGCGGAGTATAACCGAATTTGTTTTTTGAGTTTATGCCCGCGCCTCTGGCCATAAGCCTTTTTACCGTTTCAAGGTCTTTCGCGCCGGCGGCCGAGGTTATTGAAGAAGCCAAAGCCGTTTCTTTGTCATTTATTTTGATGACTTGCGTATCCAATAATTTAAGAACAACCGCGTGATGTTTATTTTCCGATGCGTAATTTAAAGCGGTTTTGCCGTTTTTGTCTTCAATATTAGGGTTTGCGCCGTATTCAAGCAGAAGGCTTACGATATCCAGCCTTCCGTTTTGGGCTGCCGCCATTAAAGGCGTGGTGGAATCTTTGGAAGGTTCGTTTACTTTTGCTTCATGTTTTAAAAGCATTTCGGTAATCGCTGCGTCGGTTTCGGGCGCGGCCGCGGCTACCAGCGGAGCGGTGCCTTCGTCGTTTTTCTCGTTGGGATCAACGCCGGCGTAAAGCAGAATGTTTATTCTGTCGACGTCATTATCGCCTATCGCTTTTATTAATGTAGTGTTATAAAGGTAAGAATACTGAGGCTTTTGCTTGGCTTTCTCGGCGTCGCCGCCCAAGATTTCGTTGTAAGCGCCTTTCTTCTGCCCCTGTGCGCAGAGCGTTAAAGCCAGAGCGCAAAAAGTAAAAAAGACAAATGTTTTCTTTAACATATATATCTCCTGTAACAGAATGCTAATTAACATATTATTAAAAAGAACCGCTCATTACAAGGGTTTTGTTTAAGTTTAAACGGTGCGCCCGGCCTGAGTTTTTTACGCTTCGCCCGTCTTAGCAAATAAATTAATAATATGATACAATTACCGCAGACCGACGATATTTCGCGCGCAGGAGGAAAAACCGTGGATTTTGATTTGTTTTCCAAATTGTCGCTTATACCGGCCGCTTCCGGGCGGGAAGAGCTTTTGGGCGGGGAAATCGCCCGCATGATAAAACCCTATTGCGACGGAGTGAGCGTCGACGCCATGGGCAATGTAATTGCTTTTAAGAAAGGCTCCGGCGGCAAGAAAATCATGGTTGCCGCGCATATGGACGAGGTTGCCTTAAAAATACGTTATATAGACGAAAAGGGCTTTTTGTATTTTACTCTTACCGGCGGTATAGACCCAAGGACGCTTCTTTCCCAAAGAGTTTTGGTCCAGACCGAAGAAAACGGCCTTATACCCGGCGTAATAGGGGCTAAAGCCGCGCATTATTTGACTGCGGCGGAAAAAACTCAGCCCCTGGACGCGTTATCCCTTTATATAGACTGCGGTTTTAATTTTGAAGAAATTTCAAAAATTGTTTCAATCGGGGACCCGGTCGTTTTGGACAGAACTCCTGCGGAACTGGGCGGGGGGCTTTTTACGGCAAAAGCCATTGACGACCGCGCGGGCGTTTACGTTCTTGTTCAGGTTATCAAAAATATGCCCAAAGAGCATAAGGACGATATTTACTTCGTCTTTACCGTTCAGGAAGAATACGGACTTATCGGAGCACACGGCGCGGTTATGGCAATCCGCCCGGACGTCGCTTTGGCCGTAGACACCACCGGCGCGCTGGATACGCCGGGAATGCGCCCTCAGGATTATGTGGTTTCTCTCGGCAAGGGCGTGGGGATAACTTTAACCGACGGCACGACTATTGCCGACAGGGCTTTGTGCAAAAGCCTTATAAAGATTTGTAAAAATAAAGGTATAGCGTATCAGTTGCGCGTAGCGGCGCGCGGCTCCAACGACGCAAAAGCTATGCAGCGCGAATCGGGGCCGGTAAAAGCCGCCGCTTTAAGTGTGCCCGTGCGCTATATCCATTCCAATGTGGAAACGGCGAGCAAACACGATATTGACGCCGCTTATAATCTTGTTTTGAACTTCCTCTCGGAAGGTTTTGAGGGGTAAGGAGCGAGTATATGGTAAATCCGTCTGATTTTAAACTTGGCAGCAAAAAAAATTCTTATTTTAAAGCCGAAGACATACTTAAAGACCGTTCTTATGTTTTGCCCGAAGAAGACAAAAAAGCCCTTACCGGGGCCGATATAATTTACAGAGCGCTTTGCGCCATGCTTTACAACTATGCGCCGCTTTCCGGGCATCCGGGCGGCAGTATATCTTCCGGCAGAATTGCGGCTTCTTTGGCTTATAAAGTGATGGACTATGATTTTAAAGATCCGGACTTGCAGGAAGCGGATATCCTTTCTTACGCGGCGGGCCATAAAGCTTTGGGGCTCTACGCCATGTCGGCTTTAAGAAACGAAATCGCAAAAGCTTTCCGCCCGGCTTTGCTTGCGCCGGAAACGCGCCAGCTCCGCCTGGAAGATTTGCTCGGTTTTAGGAAATCGCCCGCGGCCGGAACGAAGCTTGTCAAACAATTTTCTTCCAAAGCTTTGGACGGACATCCCGTGCCGCTGGTTCCTTTCGTAAGGCTTTCCACCGGCGCTTCGGGCATAGGTTTGGGCTCAAGCATAGGTTTGGGGCTTGCCGCCGCCTGTTCCTATAAGGAAAATACCCCAAAAGTAAACATTATCGAAGGCGAAGGCGGCCTTACCGCCGGCAGAAGCGCGGAAGCTTTGGCGATAGCTTCCGCCGCGGGGCTTGATAACGTAATTTTGCATTTGGATTGGAACCAAGCCTCAATAGATTCCGACAAAGTAACCGCAGACAAAGAAAGCCGCGGCGATTATACCGCCTGGACGCCGGCGGAGCTTTGCTATATAAACGGTTTTAACGTAATAGAAGTGGCCGACGGTTTTGATTTTGAACAAGTATACGCGGCGCAGAAATTCGCCTATGATTTAAACAACGGCTGCCCGACGGCGATAATTTACAGAACCGTTAAAGGCTGGCATTACGGAATTGAAGGCAAAGCCAGCCACGGCAGCGGGCACAAATTCGCCTCCGAAGGTTTTTATAAAGCCATGGAAGAATTTGAAAACGCTTTCGGCGTAAAGATTCCGCGCTTTGAAGGGGAGCAAACGCCCGATAATATAGAACGCAGTTTTTGGGACTGCCTGCTCTGCGTAAGGCGGGCCGTAGCGGAGCATAAAGAAGTTTTTGAGCATTTGGCGGAAATGCTTGTTTCCGCGCGCGGGCGGCTTTCGGCTTTAAAGCGGGAGATTTCCGCGCCGGAAGTCCAAAAAGTCTATACGGCTTTTACGCCTGAAAAAACGCCGGAAGGGTTTAGTTTTCCCGCCGGGGAAGCCCACGCTTTAAGGACGGTTATGGGCTCGGCTTTGGCTTATATTTCCCAAGAAACCGGCGGCAGTATTTTGGTAAGCACGGCGGATTTATCCGGCTCCACCGGGGCTGGCGCGGTTGCAAAGCCTTTTGCCAAAGGTTTTTATAATAAATATTCCAACCCGGAAAGCAAATATATAGCTTCCGGCGGAATTTGCGAAGACGGCATGTCTTCCGTGATGAGCGGCGTTTCCGCGTACGGTACGCATGTAGGCCTTGCGGCTTCTTACGCGGCTTTTACTTCCGCCATGATGCACACGCAGGCCCGTTTGCACGCGATAGGCCAGCAGTGCTGGAAGGAAGCCACAGGCGAAGCGGAAAGAACTTTTATCATCTTTACGGGCCACGCCGGTATGCAAACCGGGGAAGACGGCCCCACCCATGCAGATCCTCAGGCTTTACAGCTTATTATGGAAGATTTCCCCAAAGGCGCGGCGATAACTCTTACGCCTTTAGACGGCAATGACGTTTGGCCCGTTTTGAGTGCGGCCCTCGTCAAAAGGCCGGCGGTGCTTTATCCGGTGGTATCGCGCCCCAACGTGAAAGTTATTGACAGAGCCGCTTTGGGCGCAGACGCACCCGCTGCCGCGGCTAAGGGCGTGTACAGGCTTTGCAAGTCCTCCAAAGCAAACCCTGACGGAGTAATAGTCGTGCAGGGCCCGGGAGCGGGGGAAGTGTTTTGCGCGGAAGTATTGCCGGAACTTAAAAAAAGAGGCGTTGAAATCAACGCGTATTATGTAACGTCCCGCGAACTTTTTACGGCTTTGCCCGAGCAAGAGCGTGAATCCTTGTTCCCGTATGCGGATATGCAAAAAGCGATAGCTTTGACTGATTTCACCCTGCCGACCATGTATTGCTGGCTGAAGTCAAAAATGGGTGCGGAATATTCCATTTATCCGTTTATGCAGGGCAAATATATGTCCAGCGGAAAAGCCAAAGACGTATATAAAGAAGCGCATATGGACGCAAAAGGCCAGCTTGAAAAGATAGAAGCCTATCTTGAAACTATAAAAGCCGGGAAATGGCAATAGATTTAATTCATTAAGGAGAGTGCAAAATGGCAGAACAAAAACCTTATCTTACCGGAAGAACGTATATCTTCAGAATACAGAAAGGCAAAGACCTGATGGAAGCTTTGACGGATTTTTGTCATGACAACCAAATAAAATGCGGTATTATCAACGGGACCGGTGCATTGGAAAACGCCACCCTTTCCAGTTATGACCAGGCGAAAAAGAAATATGATAAACGCGTAGTCGCCAAACCTATGGAAATGGTAAGCCTTATGGGCAATGTCAGCATTATGGATAATAGGGCCAATGTCCGCGCGGATGTGGTTTTGGTTGACGCCGAAGGCAATATGGACGGCGGACAGCTTACGGCCGGTACCAAAGTTTTTGTGGCGGAAGTTTATATACAGGAACTCGTCGGCGAACCGAAAGTGAGGAAGCAGGATAAAGTAACCAAATTAAATATTTGGATATAGTTCTTGAGTTTTGATTAGGGCGGGGATTTTATATCCCCGCCCTTATTTTTTATTCGGTCTATAATTCTTGTTCGCGGCTAGCAAACTTCCGTATTTGGCTTTTTTACTCGGTCTATGTTAAGTCCTCATGTATTTTTCAACTCGCGTGAAATGCTATTCTCACGGCTAGCACTTTGCCGCTTTTGGGCAGCTTTAAATTTTCTTCTCAGTCGGGTACTGCGCCGCCTTTGGCGGCATCATACTTAGTACACCTTCTTCGTCAAAAATTGAAATCCGCTCCAAAATCAACAAAGCACGCTGGTTGCATTCTCGCACTGCTTTTACTCGGTCTATCTTACGTGTCCTCGGCTAGCAAACTTTAATATTTAGGCAAATTTTGATTTTTGCTTCGGTCGGATACGCGGGGCTCCGCCCACTCTAGGTATACCTTCCTCATTAAAAATCAAAATTTTCTCTAAATCTTAAAGTCCACGCCGGTTATATACTCGCACGATTTTAACTCGTGTTAAGTTGTGTCTTCATGGCTAGTATTTCTCCAAAATCTTAAAAACTTATCATTATCGCATAACTTCCTTAACAAATAAATTCTTCTTTATACTCCAATATATAAATATATAAACTTATTCGGTCGCAAAATGGTTCCATAACTTTTTTGTTAATGTAGGTCAGGTTTTACCTGACAGAGGAACACCTTTTTAACGTCAGGCCAAGCCTGACCTACTTTTTACTTAGCTGCCTTTTAATATTCCTTTTTCCATTTTTTGCGCCGTGTAGTACGTCGGGGCGTTTTGTTAAAAAACGAAAACAGTTGACTTGTTTTTTTTTTTTGATAAATTTTCCTCATAAATCGGCCCGCTGATTATGAGATATCTTTGTTTTAGTCAAGGTTAGTTTTAGCTGGCCGTTTAATGCTAAAGGAGAGAAAAATTATGTCAAAAAAGAAAAGCCTTATAAAGCTGTTCTTTGTTTTCTTTTTATTTGTGCTTGCAGGGAATTATGCCTTTTCGGCAGACAGTTCCGAATCTTGCAGCAGCAGTTACTATGACATGTTGCAATATAAACCGGACGGTTCTTGCGGAACAAAACAAAGAACATGCTGTTCAAGTTCCGGGAAATGGTCTAATTGGGGAGAGGATTGTACATGCGGCAAGAATGAATGCTATATCACTTATAGTAAACAATGTGTTGAACGCTGCACGGAAGGATATACGGAAGCTAAATCCAGCAAGTGCAATTATCACGGCACATATAGGGTTGGGTGCGGGACTGGTCCAAGCTCTGGGTGTAAGACCTTTCTTGTAAGTTCAACGCCTTGCAAATGTGATGAGGGATATACCGGTACTTATTGTGATAAAAAAGCCGTTGACTTTGAGGTTGTAACAAAAAATGCCGCCGTACAGTCAACGGTTAGCGGCGGTATGTACAGTATGTGGGCTTTTGTATGCGATACCCTGAATAAAACTCAAGTTCCTACATATCCTCAGGGAAACTATATGATCACTTATTCTTGTGGCGCCGGTAATGATTACAGTTTTGGCTCATCAAGGTATTCAAATTCTTCGTCGGCGGTAAACGATCTTAAAAATAGATTATGCAATGTAAGCTCATCGCAGTATAAGTCTTTATGTGAAGAAAAAGGCGAAAGCTATCACTGTGTAATAGATTTTGCAAGATTAGGCTGGGATACTTCGGGAACCGGCGGTTATTATGAAACCACTGCCACCGTACTTAAATGTAAAGCAGCTATTTAGAGGCTTGCCCTCTCAACTAACCGCCCCGGTTTGCATAAAGCGAACCGGGGTTTTTACATGGCGCGGCTAATTGTTCTTTAATAATTTTTCTATAATTTTGACGGCTTTGTCGGCGTGGTCAAAAACCGGCAGGCCGTTTTCCTGCCCTGTTTTGCGGTAATAATCATATCTCGCCCCGGCCGATACGCTGGCAAAAGCCGGGATATTATATTCCCCGGCTGCGGCGGCGAACTCTTTAAGAAAAGAGGGCTCTTCCGCCTCAAGCGTTTTTATCGCCGGGCTTACCGGCACGGTGCAGAATAAAACCGCGCCGTATTGCCCGCTTTTAACGGCGGCGCGCATAACTTCCAATGCGGCGTCGTCGGGGCACATCGGGGTTACGTCAAGAGGGTTTCTTACGTCCGCCAAAGAACTTAAACCGTATCTTGCAAGTATTGACGTGATTTCATTTTTAAGTTCGCCTTCCGGCGCGGCCGGGTTTAATTGCGAGTCTGCTTTTACGGAATCGGCCATGGCGCTGGTTTCAAAGCCGGCATTGCTGAGCATAAAAACTTTATTGTTCTTAAATTCTTTCCCGGCGCAGAAGCTTAAAGATTGGCAAAGGTCTTCAAATTCTTCAAGATTTTCGGCCATAAACGCGCCCGCCTGGGATAGAATTTTCTTGGCGGTAAAGTAATTGCCCGCTATTGAAGCCGTATGCCCCATGACGGCTTTTTGCCCGCTGGGTGTGCGCCCGGCCATATAAATAAGAGTTTTTATTCCCTGTTTCTTCGCCTGAGAAATGGCTTGCCTCAAGGCTTCTCCTTCGTTTTGCTTAAGGCCTTCTATGTAAAGCATTAAAAGTTTTATTTTATTTTCTTTGATGAGATATTTGGCGTAATCGGTAACGGTTGCGTCCTGCTGATTGCCCGTCATAACGGCGTAAAGCGGTTTTACGTGTTCCGTTTTGCCCAGAGAAGCCAGCATAAATGCTCCGCTTTGGCTGATAAAGGCCGATGGCGCAAGCGAAGGATTAAAACCCAGCGGCGGCGTGAACTTTTCCGTCGGTATAAAAAGGCTGTTGAAGTTTGACGGGTTTGACACCAGCCCCAGGGAATTGCTGCCGTTGAGCGTAAAATCAGGGTTTGTTTTTTTGCCTTCTTTTATTATTTCTTTGAGTTCCAAATCCAACCCGGCGGAGCCTTCTTTTTCGCCGATTCCGCCGCTGATTAAAACCACGCCGTTTACTTTGCCGCTTTGGGCGCAGTCCCGCAAAGTCCGCACGGCGGAACCGGCCGGAACGGATAAAATCAGCGCGTCAATTTTTTGCGGCAAAGAGTTGAAATCGGGCACGCATTTTACGCCGTCTATTTCCTGCTCGCCCGCTTTTATCACGAATAGATTTTCTTTGTTAAAACCGGCCTTTATAATATTGTTTAATATTATGCGCCCCATATTCATCTTTTTGCCGCTAACCCCGATTACGGCCGCGCTTTTAGGGTTTAAAAGGCTTTGAAGGCCTCTTTCAGTTACGGCATGGCCGGATTTGGCAAATTCGGCTTTTTTAAAGCGCAGAACGCCGTCCAGGGCGGTTAACTTTCCTCCGCCGGCGCAGAGGGGGTTTATTTCAAATTCTTCTATAAAAAATTCCGCATTTTTGTTTAAAGGGCTGAAATGCAGCATAAGCCCGGCAAGTTTTTTCAGAGTTTCGCTTAAAGCGGCTTTGCTTATCTGAGGCTTACCTCCTCTCGCTTTGCCGCCGGCGTAACGCCAAAGCAGAGAATTTTCTATAAAAGAATCAAAATCCGCGTTTAAAGCGGCGGTCAGAGCGGTGCGTACTTCCTCTTTAAGATTTTTTGCAAAATATTCGGAGTCCGTCCCGCCAAATCCCAAAGTTATTACCGGGCCGAAAGCTTCGTCCAAGCGTGCGCCGAGCAGTATTTCCCGCCCGAGCGTGAAGGGGGGGCAGTCGATAAATTCCGTAAGCATAAAAGAATTCGCCTCCGGGAATGCGGCGGCCATGGCTTTAAAGGTTTGTTCGGCTTTGTCTTTAGTGCATATCTTTACGCCGCCTTTATCGGTTTTGTGCAGAGTCTTTTCCGAGAGAATTTTTATTACTATTTTCTCTCCGGGGAAATCTTTAAGCGTTTTGCCGATATCATCATTTGCCGCCGCGATTTTGATTTGCGGGGTTTTTATCCCTATGCGTTTTAAAATTTGATAGCAGTCGGCTTCGTTTAATGTTCTAAATCCTTTTGCGTAAGCGTTTTTTAATATATTGTTTATAAAATCCATTTGCGCTTCTCCTGAAACGGCTTTATCTAAATGTATAATTATATTATATAATGATATTAAGAACATTTATATAAAGCGGAGGACTGGATGGAAGGCATATTGCTGTTTTTTAATTTACTTGGCGGTTTAGGGGTTTTTCTTCTCGGTATAAAAATGATGAGCGACGGCTTGCAGAAGGCCGCCGGCAACCGTCTTAGAAAGATAATTTCCGGGGCGACCGGCAACAGATTTACGGCCACTTTTTCCGGCCTTTTGGTAACTTCGATTATACAATCCTCTTCCGCTACTACGGTAATGGTTGTGGGCTTTGCAAGCGCCGGGCTTTTGACTTTGACGCAGTCCTTGGGTGTAATCTTCGGCGCGAATATCGGCACCACCACTACGGCTTGGATTATCAGCTTGCTTGGTTTTAAAGTGGATATATCCCTTTTTGCCATGCCAATGATAGGCGCGGGGTTCTTCTCCCAGTTCGTAAACAAATGGCCTATAATCCGCCGCATGGGCGAGGCTATGCTCGGCTTCGGCCTTTTGTTTTTGGGGCTTTCGCTTATTAAATCAGGCATACCCGATGTGCAAACTTCATCCGCGGTTATGGAGTGGATTACAAAATTCCGCCCCGATACCATTTGGTCCCTGCTGGGCGTAATCGGTGTGGGAACAGTCCTTACGGTTATATTCCAGTCTTCCAGCGCGGTAATGGCCGTAACGCTTACCTGTGCGGCCAAAGGCCTGATAGATTATCCTACGGCGTGCGCCTTGGTCTTGGGGGAAAATATCGGCACCACCATTACCGCCAATATCGCCGCGATAGGTGCGCCGCGCGCAGCCAAACGCGCCGCTTTGGGCCATATGATGTTCAATATCTTAGGCGTAATTTGGGCCGTAATTTTATTCCGCCCGCTTTTGGATTTGGTGGGCTGGATTATCCCGGGTTCCACCGAGGGCACAAGCCAAGAAGTCCTTTTGGTAAGCATACCTTATCACTTGTCGGCTTTCCATACCACTTTCAATATCATAAACACCTGCGTGATGTTGATTTTCATCAAACAGTTTGAAAAGCTTATAATGGCCATTATGCCTTTAAAACGCAGCGAGGAAGACCAAACCGATTTGGTGTATCTTAAAGCCGGTATAGCCGCCACACCGGAACTTTTCCTGGAAGCCGCCCGCCGCGAGGTTGACAGAATGGCCGGATTGGTGGAAACTATAATAAGTAAAACTTTGCATGCGATAAAAACCGATTCCGAAAAACTTTTTGAAAGATCTGTTGAGGATGTTCACGCGAAGGAAAAGGCCAGCGACGTTTTGGAATATAAGATAAACGATTTCCTTAAAAATCTTACGCATGACCAGCTTTCACGCGATATGATAGCCGACGCCATGATGATGTTTGATCTTACGAACTATCTTGAAAAAATGGCCGATCACGGCGATAAAATAGCCATCCTGCTGAAAAAAGCCCGCCAGCTTAAAGCTTTTGAGGATCAGGATTACGAAAAGCTTGAAACAATCGGACTGAAAGTGAAAAAGATTATTAAAGATACCCGCGTTACCATATTAAATTACAATATGGATAAAGAACGCGTCATGCAGCAGGCCTTGGAACGCGAAAGAGAACTCAACGAGATGCGCCACGCTTTCAGGGAGGATAAGACGTCCCGCGATTTTACTCAGCAGCAGCTTTCGCCGGTTGCGGTTACGCTTTATACGGATATACTTACCAGCTTTGAAAAAATCGGCGATTACGCCCTTAACGTAGTGGAAACGACTACCGGCATAAGGGAAAAAATGTATAAAAACGGGGATAAGAACTTTAAGGCTTCCGTTCCCGCCAAAGACGGTGGCAGGAAACATTAATCCCGGAATTTGTTATGACCGATAAAAGAAATGATTTTACCGTAAACCCCGCAGTTTTGTTTAGGGATATAAAAGACGCGGCCGCGATGTTCTGGGCAGTGCTGAGGCGGCGTTATCCCATACCGTGGCGCAGTTTGATTTGGAGTGCGCTTTTCTTGGCGTATTTTGTTATTCCGCTGGATATGATACCGGAAGCTTTTTTCGCTTTTTTGGGCTTCAGCGACGATTTGCTCTTTTTGGTTTTTGTGATAAATAAAATGAGGCCGGACATAGAAAGGTTCCGCGCTTTCAGGGATAGTAACAGGGGGAAAATAAATAATGAAGAAACTTATTAAAATATTGGCCGCTTTGGCGGCTGTGTTTGTTGTTTTGGTTGCGGGGGCTTTAATTACGCTTAAGATAATGTTTCCGTTTTCCAAATTGAAAACAATGGCACAGGAGTACGTGGCGCAGAATTATAACCGCGAAATAGATTTTAAGGACGTTTCGTTCAATCTTATAGGCGTTACGGTGGAGGATTTTAAATTCTCCGAAGAGGGCGGTTTTAAAGAAGGGGATTTTGTTTCCGCGGAAACGGCCGTGGTTAAGGTGGAGTTCGCTCCTCTTTTTAAAAAACAGATTAAAATCAAGACGATAGGTTTTGACGGGGTAAAAATCAACGTCGTTAAACTTAAAGACGGCAAATTCAACTTTGATTCTTTAATCCCGGCTTCCGCAGAAGAAGTTTCGCCCGAACCGCAGGAAGAAGAGATTTCTTCCGCGCCTTTGGCTATGGATCTTACCGCCAAAGACATTTATATAAAGAATTCCGACGTTACTTATAAGGATTTGCAAAACGGAACGGAATTTTCCGTAAAAGACGTAAACTTTTCCATAAAAGATTTCGATTATAATAATCCGTTCTCTTTTATGCTTTCTTTGAGCACCTCAATAGATACGGGCGACATAAAACTTTCCCCGGTAACCATTGCTTCCGAAGGGACGGCAAATATAGCCGGCATGGATTTGGACAAGGCTTCCGCCGAGGTAAAAACTTTTGCTGTGGCTTATAAACATTTTAAAGTAGATATGGCCGGCGGAGTGGAAAATTTTGAACAGCCGAAAGCTTCCCTTAAAGGCACGATAAAAGGCGTGGACTCCAAATTGGCGGCGGAGTTCGTTTCGGCGGAAATGCCGGCGTTTTCACTGCCCGTAATCAACATAGAGGCTGAAGCCGCGGCTGATTTAAACGCTTCAAAAGCGGAAGTTTCAAAATTTAACGTGGGGTTGGGCAAATCATATGTAAACACTTCGGCTTCGGCGGATTTTTCCAAGCCGGAGCTGAGCTTCTCCGCGGATACGAAAATAAACGTAAATCTTTCAGACGTTTCTGATATCGCCAAGGATATGCTTGCGGAATTTAAATTAAGAGGCCTTATTAGCGGCAATATAAAGACGGCGTCGGCTTCTCCCGCGCCTTCGGTAAAAGGCTCAATAGTTTTTAAGGATTTGGGTGCGTCCGTAATGGGCAAAATACTTTCCGCTCTCAACGGCACGGTTACAATAAATTCAATAAACGACGTAAAAACCAATGTCATTACGGGCGTTTTTGATAGTTCCGATTTTAAAACGTCATTGGCTTATTCCAATAAAAATAAAATGGCCGTGGATTTTATGTTCAATATGGATAAATTCACCCTTGACGATATAGATTTTAACAAGCTTATGGCTTCCTCCGAAGAGGAAAAGCCTCAGCCTTCCGCCGATAAAGCCGAAGCGCAAACTTCTTCTTCCGATTTGAAAATGGACCCTATGGACGTAAAAGCCGACGTGATTATCAAAAGGGTGGAAAACAATGTGTTTTCAACGGATAATCTTACTTTTAAGGCGAATATAAAAAATCTTGATTTGACAATGTCCAAAGCTTCCGGGACGATGTCCTTTTCCGCTTCAGACGGAGAAATACGGGATTTGGATAAAATTATCAACAGTTCCGTTTTCCTGAAAGTTATATTTACCACGGTCAAAATAGCGCAGAAAGCCCTTAAAGCGACGCAGGTGATATCCGGCGGCAACATAAACACCGACAGCGTAAGCTATAAATCAATAGTCGGGGATTATACTTTGGGCGGCGGTATCGCCAAGATAAACAAGTCCGACTTAAATTCCGACTTGGCCACAATAACCACGACGGGTACGGTTAATTTCGTTACGGAAAAACTGGATATGAAGATAAATGTCGGGCTCGGCAAGAACGCGTCGGGTTCGGCGGCGATAAAAGTAGGCGGAACAGTTAATGATCCCTCTTTCAAACTCGACGTCGCTTCGACGGTAAGTTCCCTTTTGGGCGGCGGCAAAGATTCCGCGGCGTCCCAAACGGTGCAGGATGTAAAAAACACGGTTAAAGACATAACCGGCGGAATAAAAAATTTATTTAAAAAGAAATAACAGCGGAGGTCTTTTATTATGGCAGAATCAACTTTTTCGGTACTAAACCTAATCGGGGCCCTGGCTTCCGAGGACGGCAGCGAAATTAAATTTTCCATAGACTCTTATAAAGGCTATAAATATGTGTCGATAAGGAAATATTTAAAATCGGAAACTTACAGCGGTCCTACGAAAGCGGGGATAACGCTCTCGCCGGAAATAGTCGGAAAAATCAATACGGCTTTGGCGGCCTTGCCGGAAGATTATAAAGCGGTGCAGGAAGGCGAACTCGGCAAATACGCAAAAAAACAAGGCCTTTCCATAGTGCTTAGGGTAAGTTCCTATATGGGCAGCAAAGGCATAGATCTGCGCCAGTGGCAGGAAGACGAAAGCTATACCGGCTGGACTAAAAAAGGCATAAGGCTGCCGATAGAAAAACTTAAAGAAGTAAAAGAATTGTTCGCCAAAACGGCCAAGTATTTTGAAGAAAACAAATAAACAAATTAAAAACACGGTATATTATTATGTCAGAAGAAAATAATAAAAACCCTTTAAGACAGGAGGAGGTTCCGCCGGCCGCAAAAGCCGCGCAGCTTCCTTCTTCGGTGCAACCCAAAAATCAGCCCCGCCAAAGGCCGGAAATGGCCCTTATCGGGCAGGAAATCTCCGGCTGCGTAATACTTGAAAAAGTAAGCGAAGGCGGCATGGGAACCGTCTTCAAAGCAAAACATAAAGCTTTGGACAGAATAGTCTGCGTAAAGATATTGAGCCCGGCTTTGGCCAATGATAAAAAAGCCGTAGGCCTCTTCCTTACCGAAGCGCGCGCCATAGCGGAAATAGATCATCCGAACATTGTTTTTGTATATAACGTAGGCAAAGAAAAGGGTTTTTATTTTATCGTGATGACTTTTATCGAAGGGGAAAGTTTGTCTTCAATCGTAAGAAAACGCCCCAATCTGCCGATATCTTTTATTATTGATACTTTTATCGGCATACTCAAAGGCCTTGAAGCCGCTCATCAAAAAGGCATAATACACCGTGATATCAAACCTTCAAACATTCTTATAAACAAAAAGCTGGAAGCCAAAATCGTGGACTTCGGTATAGCCAAAAAAGTGGATAAAGAAAAAGGCTGCACTAAAACCACGGAGCTTGCCGGGACGGCGTATTTCCTTTCGCCGGAGCAGGCCTTGGGCCGCCCAATAGACGTCCGCGCGGACTTGTATTCCGTCGGCGCAAGCTTATTCTACGTACTTACCGGCAAATATCCGTTTACCGGCAAAAATTCCATGGATATCATCCAAAAGCACATTAATGAGCCGGTTCCGGATGTTTCCAAATACAGAAAGGGCATTCCGCCTTGGCTTTCCCTGGCCGTAAGCAAATTGATGAGCAAAAAGCCCGATGACCGCTTCCAAAGCGCAACGGATACTTTAATGTTCTTCCAAAAACAGCGCGCCGACGATCAGCTTAAATTAAATCAAGGGCTTAATATTACCGATGAGGTCGGCCTCAAGGTAAGGAATTCCGATATGAACGCTTCGCCGGTGGCCGGCGCAAATGAACGGCACACGGCAACGCTCGGCAGCCAAATAAGGCAGAGTATGCCGGCGGAAAACAAATATTCTTTCCGCGCCGCCGATATACCTGTTATAGCTTTGGGCGGGGACGATATGTCCGCACAGGCTCCTTCCGCGCCGGAAAACAAATTCCGCATGGACAGCCTTGACGCGCCGACTAAAGAAGTTTTGAAAACGCAGAAGATAATGGAAGAACGCAAAAGGGCTTTGACTTCTTCAAAAAATCCTTTTTCGACTTTCTCCGCGGCTAAAAGGAAGTTCCTTTTAAAAGGGATTATGTATACGGTCTTGAGCGCCTTCGGCGTTTTTGCGGCAATAGCTTTGTTCCTGAAACTGGGCTTTTTGTGCGCTTCCGCGGCAGGGGCGGGAAACACTTCTTTGCTGGCGGCTTTCATAAAACCGTGGACTAGCGGCTCTTTTGCGGAAGGTCAAATGGCTTTGGGTGCGGTGTGCTTCGTCTTTTTGACCGTGGCTTGCGCTTTATTCTTCTTTGATCTTATTAAGAAGATTGTGCCGGCCGTATTTATTTTGGCTTTGCTCTCGTACCTGTTCGGTTTTTACGGCTGGGTTCAGCCCGATTCCGTTATCGCGCCGCTTTCTTCCTATCCGTATTCTTTGTTTTACGCTTTGCTTGCGGGCGGTTTGGCACTTAAAATTGACGATTTTGAGGACTTTTCCTTTATATACCGCTTTATAAGCGCGGCGATATTCGGCGCGGCGTTTTACTTCTTTGTTCAGTTCGTCAAGCCGGATGTTTTCGCTTCCGGCGAGCTTACAGAACCCTTAAAGTACGGCGCTTACGGTGCCTGCGCCGCGGTTTGCCTGTTGACTTTCTTAAGAGGCGGCTTCATTTTAAGAACGCTTTGCGTTTTGCTTTTCGCGGCTTCTTTGGGCGGAATATGGGTTTATCAGTCTTCCGGCGATTACTACGCTTTGCATGATGAGGTTGTTGCGGCTTCAAAAGCCAAGAACGAAGCTCCGGCCTCAAAAGAATTATCCCACAGCTATACCGCTTATGAAGCCGGTGAGGACGCCGGCAACGGCGGTGCGGAAAGAACCCGCGGAAAGTCGCCCGAACAGCTTAGGAGCGATTTTATAGAAGCTCTTTCAACGCTTAACACTACCGCCAATCAGGAAGCGGTGGAGCAGTATACTTGGGTATTCGCGCTTAAAGCGCCTTACGAGAAAATCAAATATTCTTGGCATGAGGATAATGTCCCGCTGTTTATACTGTATATTATCGCCGTTTACGCGACGGCGGCTTTTGTGATTGACATACTTGCCGCGGGGGAAGACCGATGGAATTTGATATAGAACTGGCCTCTTATACCGATATAGGTAAAATAAGGGAAAAAAACGAGGACAGCGTCCTCATCGCGCCGGAGCTTTGCCTTGGCGCGGTTGCCGACGGCATGGGCGGCCATAACGCAGGGGAAGTCGCCAGTAATTTGGCGGTGTCGATTTTAAGGCAGACTTTGGCGGATTTGAAAGCAAAAAAGATTTCAATTCCTCAGGATTTTGAACCTTCGCTTGACCCTATGCCTCGCAAACTTTTATACGCTTCTGGTTTGGCGAATCTTCGCATTTATACGCTTTCTTCGGAAAATTATAAAAGGCGCGGAATGGGAACCACATTAAGCGCGATTTACATAGAACCCGGCGCAAGCGCGGCCGTGCATATCGGCGACAGCAGAATTTACCGTCTGCGCGACGGCGCGCTTAAACAGATTTCCAAAGACCATTCTTACGTTCAGGAACAGGTGGCCCGCGGGCTTATCAGCAAAGAACAGGCCGAAAAATCAAGAATACAAAACATTCTTACCAAAGCTTTGGGCTTAAGGAAAGATATGCGCTGCGATATAATAAAACTTAATCCTCAGCCCGGGGACGTATATATGCTTTGCTCCGACGGCGTCAATAAAGGCATTAAGGACGAAGAAATCGCGGAAATCCTTAAAAAGCCTTTAAGTGCGGGCAGGCTCTGCCAAGAGATAGTAAAATTCTCGGCCCGCAACGACGGCAAGGATAATGTTTCCTGCGTGGTATTTAAAATGCTGCCCAAACAGGAAAAATCCTTTTTGGATAAAGTCGTTTCTTTCCTTAAAAATAATTAGCAGTCAGCTTTGGGGATTGACAAAAATAAAAAATAATGCTAAATTAGCAATGTAAGGCGGAGAATGCCAAAAAAGCCTTCGCCCAAATAAAGATTTTATAAAGTTTATCAGGAGGAATCTAAGCAATGGCAACAAAGATTAAACCGCTCGGGGACAGAGTAATCATCAGCCCCATTGAGCCCAAAGAAGTAATAAAAGGCGGGATTATAATTCCTGACAGCGCAAAAGAAAAACCCATGCAGGGTAAAGTAGTGGCGGCCGGCCCGGGCGCATTAAACAAAGAAGGGGCCAGGCTCCCCATGGATGTTAAACCCGGCGATACCGTTCTTTACGGCAAATATTCCGGCACCGAAATAAAATTGGACGACGAAAAATACATTATTATGCACCAGGAAGAAATCCTCGGCATTTTAGACTAATTTAAGGGGGAAATTCAATCAATATGGCTAAACAGATTATATTTTCTGAAGACGCAAGAAGCAAAATGAGAGCCGGTATCGGCAAAGTCGCCGATGCGGTAAAAGTAACCTTAGGCCCCAAGGGCAGAAGCGTTGTGTTGGAAAAGAAGTTCGGATCACCGTTGATTATCGACGACGGCGTAACTATCGCCAAAGATATCGAACTTGAAGATAAATTTGAAAATATGGGCGCGCAGCTTATAAGGGAAGTCGCCTCCAAGACCAATGACGTAGCCGGCGACGGCACCACCACCGCCACGGTTTTGGCCAATGCTCTTTTAAGCGAAGGCATCAAAAACATTACCGCCGGCGCCAATCCTACCTTGGTAAAAAAAGGTATCGAAAAGGCCGTAGAAGCGGTAAAAGCCGAACTCAAAAAAATGCAGAAACCCGTCAAAACCAAACAGGAAAAAGCGCAGATTGCGACGATTTCCGCCAATGATAAAGTAATAGGCGATTTAATTGCCGAAGCTATGGATAAAGTTGGTTTTGAAGGCGTAATCACGGTGGAAGAAGGCAAAACCGCCGATACGACTTTGGACGTCGTGGAAGGTATGCAGTTTGACAGAGGGTATATCTCCCCTTATTTCATTACCGATTCCGAAAGAATGGAATGCGTGCTTGAAAACTGCGCCGTAATCATTACCGATAAAAAGATTTCCACTATGAACGAACTTTTGCCTTTGCTCGAGAAAATCGTACAAAGCGGAAGGAACTTCCTTATCGTTGCGGAAGACGTTGACGGCGAAGCATTGGCTACGCTCGTAGTAAACCGCTTACGCGGCACCCTTAAAGGCTGCGCCGTAAAAGCCCCGGGCTTTGGCGACAGACGCAAGGAAATGCTGGAAGACATCGCCGTTCTTACCGGCGGTACGGTAATCAGCGAAGAGCGCGGCTTTAAACTTGAAAACGCCACGCCGGAAATGCTCGGCTCCGCCAAGAGGATAATCGTCGACAAAGAAAGCACGACGATAGTCAACGGCTTGGGTGATAAAAAAGCCGTAGCCGACAGAGCCGCCCAAATCAGAAAACAGATTGAACTTTCAACCTCCGACTACGATAAAGAGAAGCTTCATGAACGCTTGGCCAAACTCAGCGGCGGCGTAGCCGTAATCAATGTAGGCGCGGCCACCGAAACCGAACTTAAAGCCAAAAAAGCAAAAGTCGAAGACGCCAAAAACGCCACGAAAGCCGGCGTTGAAGAAGGTTTGGTCCCCGGCGGCGGCACCGCTTTAGTCAGATGCGAAAAGGCCTTGGAAGCCCTGAAAGCCTCCAACGAAGACGAACAAACCGGCATCAATATCGTCAAGAAAGCCCTTACGGCTCCTTTAAGACAAATTGCCGAAAACTCCGGCCTTGACGGTTCCGTTGTTGTCGAAAAAGTAAGAAGCATGAGCGGCACGGAAGGTTTCAACGCCGATACCGACACTTATGAAGACTTGCTTAAAGCCGGCGTAGTCGACCCCGCAAAAGTGGTTAGGACCGCGCTTGAAAACGCCGCTTCCATCGCAGCTACCGTACTTTTGACGGAAGCTTTGGTGGCCGATCTCCCCGAAAAGGAGAAAGGCCCGGCTATGCCTCCGATGGGCATGGGCGGAATGGGCGGTATGATGTAATTTTTGTTCCGAATGGGCCGGCGCCAAAGCGCCGGCCTTTTTTGTTATTTGTTTTTTTACTCTAAATTAAGTCTTCGTGTATTTTTACTCGTGTTCAGTTACACTCTCACGGCTAACAATTTTCTATTTTTGAGTATATTTTGATTTTTTACTCACTTGGATACCTCGCTCACTTCGTTCGCGTAGCTGCAAGTATACCGCGTTCGTAATAAAATCAAAATCTATCTCAAAACTAAAAAATCACGCCGGTTACATGCTCTCACGCTGAAATTCCGCGTCTATTTCATTCTCTAATACTCATTTAATGTAGGTCAGGTTCTACCTGACAAAGACTCCTTTTTAACGTCAGGCGGAGCCTGACCTACATTTTATCTATCTGCTTTTTAATATTTTTTCCCATTGTTTGTGTCGTGTCGTACGTCGGAGCGTTTTGAAAAAACATAAAACAGTTGACTGCTTTTTTTTTTTGATAAATTTTCCTCATAAATCGGCCCGCTAAGTGTGAGATATCTTTGTTTTGGCTAAGGTTAGTTTGGGCGGGCCGTTTAACTCTATAAGGAGAGAAAAAGATGTCAAAAAATAAAACGGTTAGAAACATATTTTTAATACTGTGTTGTTTTGTCATCTGCGTAACTTCGGCTTATGCCGAGAGCTCTTCAAAAAGCGGAGCAACGCAGAATAAATACACGGCAAGCGGCTGCAGTTATACCACTCAGACAAGGACTTGCTGCGCTAACTATCAATGGAGCGAGTGGGGGAAAGACTGCACTTGCAATGAGGACGGACGCGACGTCCGCGACTGTGAATCTTCCGACTACGCCAAAGTCTGTGCAAAGTGGGGAAGCGGGTTTCAATGTATAGCCAAATATTTAAATACGGAACGTTATTACTATAAGCATTATACTTGTAAGTTTTATGAAAGGCGCGATGATTTTACGCCAGGTGTTTCTTCAGGCTCATGCGACTATATAAATCCAAAAGAATACAGTATGTAGAAACATACCGTCAGTATCGTAACTTGCGAGTAATTTTGCCGTATTAAAAACGGTATCTCAACTAACCGCCCCGCTTTGGCTTAGGTTAAGGCGGGGGTTTGCAATCTATAGAAAAAGCGGAAGACTAAAAATACAGATTGGACTTTTTTGTAAGAATATACTTATTTTTTGCAGGCCCTTTGACTTCAGTTCTGTTAAGGGTAAGCACTTTTAAAGAGCCGTCTTTTTGCTGCTTTAGATATTTTATACCGTCGCCGTAATATCTCAGGGTTATTATTTTATCGGAGCTTATTCTGTAAGAGCCGTCCTCTTTGGAGGAAGAAGCAAGATCGCTTTGGTATATGGTTTGCATTTGGAAGGTATAATCCGGGCTTAAGGTTAGTTCAATTTCCATGCCCCCGTCCGGCATAGGCAAAACCCCGGAATATTCCCCAGGCAAATTGCCGTTTGAACACCCGCATAAAGCGGCTTGCAGTATTACGGCTGTTGCCGATATAAACGCTTTTTTGATTGTCCTCACGCTTTAATCCTTAAAATATGTATTTTTTAAATTCTATAAAATTAAAAGGGATTTCTTTTTAT
Source organism: Candidatus Proelusimicrobium excrementi (assembly GCA_934643455.1). GTDB lineage: Bacteria > Elusimicrobiota > Elusimicrobia > Elusimicrobiales > Elusimicrobiaceae > Proelusimicrobium > Proelusimicrobium excrementi. Next base: position 153,291 of record CAKUBV010000001.1, read on the forward strand.
AGTTTTTAATTGCAAAGTAAAGCGGCGGTTTTAGGCCGCCGCTTGTCGTCGTGTGTTTATTTATAAATTTTTTGTTTTTTCAAGTTTATAATAACTTCTTAACGGGCCTTCGGGTTCTTCTTTATCCACAGTCAGTACGCTCAGGCTCCCGTCGTCTTCCTGCTTAAGATATCTTAAGCCTTCTCCGCCCAACTCTATAATGCCTTGGGAATTGACGGCATAACTGCCGGTTTCCGTGAAGGCGTTTTCGTCTTTTCCCAAATAAACGCTTGTAAGAATAAACGTATTATCCGGGTTTAAGGTGAGCGTGGTTAATATGCCCGGCGCATCGGCCGCGGGCAGAGTTCCCTGATATTCCCCGGGAACTGAAGCTTTTGAACACCCCAACATCAAACAGACCGCGACTGCGGCAAGTAAATTGGCGGTTTTTTTCATGTAACCTCCTTAAAAATCTGGCACATTTTATAGCATAGCCGTTTTTTTACTCTCTTGCAAGTCTTTAAAAAACGGGCTGGAAAAATATGCGTTTTTCCGTTAATATTTTAATGCAGGCCGTTTGATAATATTTCGAAGTCAAATAATGTAAAATATAATCATGAGAAATTTTACCGTACCGCGCCGGTTCGGCGCTTTTTTAATTTTTTCTTTCTGCAATGCCGCATTTTTCAGCTTGCTGAGGGTTGTTTTCTATTTTGCGAACAAACCTGCTGAAATTTTGGGCTCGGCCCCCGTTGCAAAGGCCTTCTTTATAGGATCCCGTTTTGATTTAAGGGAGGCTTTTATTTTTGCTTTGCCTCTTGGAATTATTTTCCTTTTTCCGTACAAGAAATGGCTTAAAAAGTTTACGCTTTGGCTTTACACTTTGGCTTTTGCCGCTATTATGCTGATTTATTTTGTAGACTTCGGCTATTACGCTTATCTTACGGAAAGGCTTAACGCCTATATTTTTGAACTTGCCGCCAATACCGTTACTTCCGCCGAAATGGTGTGGCAGAGTTATCCCGTAGTAACTTTGGCTTTGGCTCTTATCGTGCTTTCTGCGGCGTTTTACTTCGCTTTGAAGGCTTTGCTAAACTTCGCTTACTTAAAACAGGGAAAGAAGCGGGATTATTGGTTCGCGCTTATAGGCCTTATAATCGCCGCGGCTTTTATACACGGCAGGTTTTCCCAATATCCGTTAAGGTGGAGCAACGCTTATTTCAGCAAGAACGCCTTTGTTTCCGCATTGGCTTTAAACCCCATGCAAAACCTTTTTGACACTTATAAATTCGCTAAAAGCGGCGTTTCTTTCGACGAAGCCAAAACCAGGCTATATTATGACGCCGTGGCTGATTACCTCGGCGTTAAGGAAAAGGACGCCCAAAAGCTTAATTTCAAGCGTATAATAACCCCGCCGGCAAAAGACAAAGCTTATAATGTTGTGGTCATTCTGACGGAGTCCTTCGCTTATGATAAATCCTCTTTCAACAACCCGGAACTCCAAACCACGCCTATGATGGCCGCTTTGGCTGAAAAGGGCCGCTTGTTTACCAATTTTTTTACTCCGACTGCGGGCACCGCCAAAGGCGTGTTTACTTCAGTAACCGGGCTGCCGGATACGTCAACGGTAAAGACTTCCTCTCGCAACCCCATGATAGTAAGCCAGCATACTTTGATAAACGACCTTAAAGACTATAAAAAGTTTTATTTTATCGGAGGGAGCACCAACTGGGGCAATATTCGCGGGCTTTTGTCTTACAACATAGAAGGCCTTAAGATTTTTGAAGAAGGCACATACGAAAATGTGGAACGCAACGACGTTTGGGGCCTTTCGGATTTGGATATGTTCCGCTACGCCGCAAAGGAACTTTCCCAAACAAAAGAGCCTTTCTTCGCTTTTATACAGACTTCCGGCTTCCATCGCCCTTATACCATACCGGAAGAGCACGGCGATTTTAAAGAAATCAAGCATGACGAAGATTTGCTTAAGGAATACGGTTTCAGCGGCAACGCGGAATATAATTCTATGCGTTTTCAGGATTATTCCATGGGCGAGTTTTTTAAACTTATAGAAAATCAGCCATTTTATAAAGATACGTATTTCCTTATTTACGGCGATCACGGCCTTACGGTAAGCAGTTCCAAAAATACGCCCAAGGGCATAATAGATTTGGAGCTTACCACCAACAATACGCCTTTGATAGTGCTGGGGCCCGGCATAGAGCCTTCCGTAGACGACAAACCGGCCAGCCAGGCTGATATAACGGCCACGTTTTCGGGCTTGTTGGGCAAACCTTACAGGGAAACGGCTTTAGGCCGCAATTTGTTTGACGATTCGATAAGCCGCGGGGCTTTTATATTGGCTTCTTCCGGCGCGCCTTTAAGGATAGGTTTTATAGAAGACGGTTTTTATTACGTAATTTGGCCTTCAAAAGAGGGAATGTTCAAGTACCGCTCCAAAGATGACGACAAAGATTACTGCGGCGAATATCCCAAAAAGTGCGAGAGGATGAAAACCCTCGCCCAAGGCCTTTACGAAACGGCTAAATACATAACGTTCCATAATAAATAAAGCCGTTTGAGAAATTATTAATCGGAGGACTGATGATAATCAGCGGGGAAAATTTCCTTTTAATCGCTTCAATACTGCTTTTTGTCAGCATTCTTGCGGGCAAAACCGGGTACCGCTTCGGCGTGCCGGCTTTGCTTTTGTTTTTGGTTGTGGGAATGCTGTTCGGCAGCGAGGGCCTCGGCTTGCAGTTTTCCAGTTTTAAGCAGGCGCAGTTTGTCGGCATGGCCGCTTTAAGCGTAATTTTATTTTCCGGCGGTATGGATACGAAAGCTTCCGACATAAAACCCATAGCCGTGGAAGGCGTTGTTCTTTCCACGTTGGGCGTACTGCTGACCGCGCTTATAACCGGCGGTTTTATTTACGGTATGGCTAAACTGCTGCCGGGATATTTATCGCTTAGTTTTGCCGGGTGTATGCTTTTGGCGGCGGTAATGTCCTCTACTGATTCGGCTTCGGTCTTTTCCATTTTAAGATCCAAGAATCTTTATCTTACCCAAAATATGCGCCCTCTTTTGGAGCTTGAAAGCGGTTCCAACGACCCTATGGCTTATATGCTTACGATTATGCTTATACAGGTGGTGCTTTCCAGCAGCGTAAGCATGGACGTAATGCTGTGGACTTTGGTTATACAGTTTGTGCTCGGCATAGTGTTTGGTTATCTTTTGGGGCGGTTATCCGTATTTATAATGAACGTCATCAATCTTGATTATTCCGCCCTTTACGCAATACTTTTATTGGCGTTTGTGTTTTTCATATTTTCTTTTACGGATTTATTGGGCGGAAACGGTTATCTTGCGGTGTACATAGCGGGCTTGGTGGTCGGCAACAATAAGATGATTTACAAAAAAAGCGTAATAACTTTTTTTGACGGGCTTACCTGGCTTTTCCAGATAATAATGTTCCTTATATTGGGGCTTTTGGTTAACCCGAGCGAACTTTTAAAAGTATGGGCTCCGGCTATCGGGATAAGCGTGTTTATGATTGTGGCGGCAAGGCCTATAAGCGTGTTTTTATGCTTGTGGCCGTTTAAAAAGATGACGCGCAAAGGCAAGTGGTTTATATCATGGGTGGGCCTGCGCGGGGCGGTGCCTATAATTTTTGCGACATATCCTTTTGTCGCGGGGGTTCCGCATTCAAGAGAAATTTTTAACATAGTGTTTTTTATAACCATAATTTCTTTGGTGCTGCAAGGGACGACTGTGCCTTATTCCGCGCGCCTTTTGGGTTTGATAAGCGAGCCTGAACATACTAAGGATTTTGCCGTGGAAATGCCGGAAGACATTGCCGTAACGGCGGAATTTAAGCCTGACGAAGCTTTTTTGGGCGAGCATAAAACCGTGGGGGATATGGACCTTACTGACGGCGTTATGGTTATGATGATAAAACGCGGCGGCAAATTTTTTATTCCGAACAGCAACACCGCTTTGGAAAACGGCGATAAATTGCTTTTAATAGGTTCCAAAGAGGAAGACTTGCAGGATTTCTGCACCAAAGCCGGCATAGAAAAATACGCCATATACAACAGTTAAGGGAGGCATTTTTAATGATAATTTTATATATTTTGGGGGCCTTGATAGTTGCGGCTTCCGTATATGCGGCAGTGGCTTACAACCTTTTGGTGTCCGCCAAAAACACCGTAAACGCCGCCTGGAGCGATGTCGAAGTCCAGATAAAACGCAGATATGATTTGGTGCCGAACTTGGTAAGCGCGGTAAAAGCTTATGCGGAACATGAATCTTCGGCCATTGAAAATGCGGTAAAAGCCCGCACTGCCGCAATGTCCGCCCAAGGCGGAGCGGACGAGCGCTATTCTGCGGAGAAAAATTTAAGCACGGCTTTAAAAAGCCTTATCGCCGTGTCGGAAAAATATCCCGAACTTAAAGCCAGCGAAAACTTTTTAAAACTCCAGTTTGAATTTACGGATATAGAAGACAGAATAAAAGCTTCCCGGCGGTTCTATAATACGAATGTAATGGATTTCAATACGCGCATGGAGCAGTTTCCCTGCAATATAATAGCCAAACATTTTAGTTTTAAGCAGGCGGATTTTTTTGAGCTTCCCCATAAGGAAGCCGCCGCCGCGAACAAACCTGCGGAGATAAAATTTTAATGAATATCCATAAAGAACTTAAGGCCAATAAAATCAAAACTTTTTTGATTATTTTGCTTTTCCCGTTGGTTTTGGGCGTTTTGTTTTACGCTTCGTTATGGGCTTTGTTTTCCTTCGCGCAGCAGCCTAATTCCCAAATCCCCGTATATTATCATGTAAATCACTGGGCTTCGCTGGTTTTGCCGATAGTCGCCGTAATATCAATTTTATGGATGATGATAAGCTACTATAAAGGCGGGGACATGATGATGCGCGCGGCGGGCGCGGTGGAAATAAAACGCAAAGACTCCCCGGAGATTTACAGCCTTGTGCAAAACGTCGCCGCCACGGCCGGCGTGCCCACGCCGAGGGTTTTTATCATGAATACCCAAACCTTAAACGCTTTTGCAACCGGGCGTGATCCCGAACATTCCGCCGTGGCACTGACTGTCGGCATAATAAACAAACTTAACAGGCCTGAGCTTGAAGCCGTCATAGCGCATGAAATGGGCCATATCGTCAACCGCGACATAAGGCTGACTATGCTTGTCAGCACGGGGATAGGCGTGCTTACGCTTTTGGGGCAGATTTTGATAAGAGTACGCGCGCGCGGCAAAAACGGGCAGGCCGCTTTGGTTATGAATATAGCGGGATTGGTCTTTTTGTTTTACGGGGCTTTCCTTGCGCCGATAATAATGTTTGCGCTTTCAAGAAGGCGGGAATTTCAGGCGGACGCCACCTCTGCCTATCTTACCAGAAACCCTCTCGCCCTAGCTTCCGCTCTTGAGAAGATCAGCGGCCGCAGCGAGGTTGAAGCTTTAAAAGATAATACCCTTGTTTCGGCGGCCTGTATAGAAAAAGCGGTAAAGCCGGGCAAGTTTCTTTCCGGGTTGTTTTCAACGCATCCGCCGATAGAGGAGAGGGTAAGGGTTCTGCGCGGCAACTGACTTATCTAGGTCTATGTTTCTTGCTTGTGGCTAGCACTTTGCCGCTTTTGGGCGGCTTTAAATTTTCTTCTCAGTCGGATACGCGGGGCTCCGCCCACTCTAGGTATACCTTCTTCGGCAAAAATTAAAATCCGCTCCAAAATCAACAAACCACGTTACTTTCACTCTCGCACAGCTTTTACTCGGTCTAAGTTAAATCTTAACGGTTAGCAGTCTTCCATATTTGGGGAAATAAAGCTTCAGATAGCGCGGCGACAAAGCCTCTGGGAGACTTCTTATATCCGTTAAAAGCTTTTACTGAGCCCAATTTCCCATCGAGTACGCTCATAATCGTAATTATATACGTTGGAACTGCACTTGTTATAAATAAAGTTTACCGTCGGCATAATGTCTAATAACTTCAAATGTTTATTGCTTAGCGACATATACACCCCGTACGTTGTATCGTGGCGTTTTACTTTTTCCAAGTTTCTGTTCGGCCCGATAAAATAGCGGAACTCTTGATAATTGGATATAGTAATATTGGGTTCCGCATAGATATTAAATCCCCACGGCAGTTCCCGTCCGTACCCCAAACCGTACCGCTGACGGATATTGCTGTTCCAGTCCGTTTCGCTGTCCTCGTAAATAAACGAGGCGGACAGAGCGGCGTAACTGCGGTTGCTTAGCGCATACGTCAAACGGTTAAACATCCCGTAATTATGGGAGTTATAACCTTGATATAATTTGTCGTTATAATCCACTTTATCCGCACTTAGGCGGCTATACAAATAGAACCTATTGGATAAATCGGCCGAAAACTCCCCAAACAGACCTTTGCTGTGGCTGTAGCGGTGCTCATCGTTCCATTGCTGGCGGTAGGATACGCCGAATCCGTATTCGGACTTGCCGGATACATAGTTCGGGCCCAGCTCCCCGCCTATGCCCCAGAAAGAGTAACGGTCATCGCTGTAATCAATGGCGTCTATCATCAGGCGGCCTTTAACGCTCCAATTATCCGTTAATTTATGCTTATAGGACAGCGACACATACCCTTGAAAGCCGACGTCCGACTCTATACTGTCCAGTTCCCGGCAAAACGGGAAGCCCATAACGGTAAAACATTCCAACCGCCTGCCTGACATGGTGTTGACGTTGGAGTCCGGCGCCATACCGATACTAACGTACAGCTGCCACGCACGACGTCTGCGGATTGCTTCCAACATCTGTTGGACGTTTTGACGGACGGAAGAGGGCAGTTCTTTTTCGGCCAGCACCAAACGCAAATGATAGCGGGCTTGGTCGTCTTTCTTTTGGAGGAAATAGAGGTACCCCAGTTCCAAGCGCACGCGAGATAGGGACGGATTACTGGTAAGCATACGGCGGTAAATGGCGGCGGCTTCGTCCTGCTTGCCCTGCTTAAGTGCGATTTGGGCTAAAATGAATTGGATTTGTTCCTTTTCGGACTTGTCGGCCGTTTGGGCATATTGCTCCGCCAGAACGCGCTTGGCCCCCTCCGGGTTTTGGCCCGCCAAGAGCGTTTCGGCACGGGTCAAATCCAAGGCTGAAATGCCGACTGCCAAAAATAATAATACGAGAGATAAAAAGATTCTCATAAATAGAAAAAGGGGCCCGAAAACCGGGCCCCACATAATTTATTTTACTTCTTTGGCACCAAACGACATACCTGCAGATACATCATATTCCCTGTTCTCTCCATAAAAACCTATTCCTCCAACTAATTCTTTTTGTGTTTCGTCTTCTAATAACTTACCCTTGCCGTCAAAGCCACGTATATTGGACATATTATATTGGGATAAAGAAGAATCAGGCGACTGACTTTCATCAATAGTAATAGAGTCAATGGAAAAATCACTGACAGAGTTTAATTTGCCAGTAACATTGAAGCCGTACCAATTTTTATTCTCAACTTGGGTTTGTAGATTTCCATTTAATACGTTGTTGGCAAAATCAACATTCAAGTTAATTTTTCCGCTGAGAGCTTGGTTATTATATCCTTCAGCGTTGCCAGTATCTTTTCCCACGGCTTCTACACTTCCCAATACATTACCATTGTATGTTGCCGTATCGGTGCGTACCGTAGAGGCAAGTTTTGTATCATCATACATATAAAAAGTCTTATAATCCGGCAATTCTCCATATGAGGAAGATATAATATTATTATGATATCCAAACTCGCTGTTTTTTAAACCTAAGACTTGTCCTCCTAACGCTAACATATCCTTGATTGCTACTTCCATATCCACCCAGTTATCAGGGGCCCCGGGATATTCTTTTACGTTCAACAGGCCTTTTGTTACAACACTGTCTTTTTTGTAATAATGGGCGTAGGCGTCCGAATGGGAATAATTATCTAAACCGATAGTAGTGGTATAAGGCTCTTCTATAAAATATCCAGCGCTATCTGTTTTAAATTTTCCATCTTCTACAACAGGTTTGTATCCTGTTACGGTAAAAATGCCATTTCCGACGGGAAGGGATTGTCCAGATTCCACAACGCTTTGTACATTCTGATATTTATCCGCAGCCGCTAACAAACTGATTATATCAGGCCTTTCCACTGGTTGAATAGGTTCGGTATAACCGGAATCACTTCCGCCTCCACCGCCGCCGCTGTTGTTAGCTACGGCGATGCCTCCGCCGATTCCAAGCGCGGCTATTAATCCTATGATAAGTGCTGTCATAAAACACTTCCTCCTTAATATGGATTATATTTTTACATAAGTTGACCGAGCTCAGACGTATATCAAGGAGCAAAAAACGAGAAAATAAAAACGGCTGTTATACCTGAGCTAGTTAGGATAACCCAAATAATAACAGCCGTGGTTTCCTACCATATAACATATGGCAGGAAACACTCAGCACAAGACAGAGGGCTCATGACTTCCCTTTATCTTGTGCTTGATAACGAGCTGCTTTTGGATCCTAACTATGCCATGAGTATCCTCATAGCGCACCGTATTCCGCATACGGTTCCAAAAACAGATTAAATTGTAAATAAGCCGTTATGACGACTTATTGATATATTATAGCATATAGCAAATAAAAGTCTGTTCCATTTATTGCGGGGGAAAATTCCTCCGTTTATTAAACGGTTGCATAGAGCCGTACGGCTGCTTTTATTTCTTAAATTCCTCTTTAAACTCTCCGTAGCCGGCGGAGTCAAGCTCTTCATACGGTATAAACCGCAGGGCCGCGCTGTTCATGCAGTATCTGGTGCCGGTGGGGGAGTGACTATCGCCCTCAAACACATGGCCCAAGTGCGAACCGCCTATTTTACTGCGGACTTCCGTTCTTTGCATTCCGTGGGAATTATCCTGCTTAAAAACGACGGCGTTTGCGTTTATCGGCGCGCTGAAGCTGGGCCAGCCGGAAGGGCTCTTGTACTTCTGCATGGAAGTAAAAAGCGGTTCGCCGGTAACTACGTCCACGTAGAGGCCTTTTCCCTCAAAGTTCCAATATTTGTTTTTAAAAGGCGGCTCGGTGGCGGCATCCTGCGTTACGGCGTATTCTTCGGGGGAAAGTTTCTTTTTTATATGCGCCTGTGATGGTTTTGAATACTCCGCTTTTACTTCTTCCTTCCCGCCGAATTTGGCCGCGCAGGCTGATATTTCCCCGCCGGATATATGGCAGTATCCTCCGGGGTTTTTCTGCAAGTATTTTTGGTGGTATTCTTCCGCCGGATAGAAAACTTCAAGCGGTTTTATTTCCACTTTAAATACGCTTTGGTTTTGACGAACTTCTTCCGCCGCGGCGTTTATGGCGGGCAGGTCGGCTTCGTCTATATAGTAGACGCCGGTCTGATACTGGGTGCCGCTGTCATTGCCCTGTTTGTTTTCCACGGTGGGGTCAATAACATAAAAATAAGCTTTAAGTATATTTCCAAGCGGGATGATTTGCGGGTCATAATCTATTTTTACCGTTTCTTTGTAACCCGTATTTCCGGCGCATACCAGTTTGTAATCCGGGATAATTTCTTTGTTTCCGTTGGCGTAGCCCACTTGGGTGCTTACGACGCCTTTAAGGCTGTCCATAAGTTTTTGCATTCCCCAAAAACAGCCGCCGGCCAAGTATATTGTTTTTAAGTTTCTTTCTTTATTGATATTTTGCATAAAATGGGCGTCCCCGTCGCTTTGTTTAAATTTGGCTTTCAGGCCGAACATAAAAATCAACGACAATATTATTATTGCCGAAACGAGATATTTCATAATACCCTCCGCTTTAACAAGCGGGCCTTTACCCCTTAGTTTATTATAAGGTTATTGGGCCGATTTGCAAGCTTTGGGCAGGCGGCTTTCAAAAAAGATAAAATATAATTATGTATAAACCGCTGATACTTTTGATAATATCAAATATATTTATGACTTTCGCCTGGTACGGGCATCTTAAGTTTAAAGACAAAGCCTTATGGCTGGTTATTTTGGTAAGCTGGCTGATAGCTTTTGTGGAATATTGCTTTCAGGTTCCGGCGAACAGAATAGGCCACGCTTATTTTTCCGCCGCGCAGCTTAAAGGAATGCAGGAAGTCATAACCTTAGTAGTTTTTGCGCTGTTCAGCATATTTTATCTTAAAGAAAATCTCCGCTGGAATCATTACGCCGGCTTTGTTCTGCTCGTCTTATCGGCAATGCTTATATTTAAAAAATAGGACTTTAGGCCTCTTAAAAGTAGGCCTTTTTTTTACTTGACATGGCATTTGCATATTTATTACAGTTCTAATATGTGTAATTATACTAAAAGACATATCGCCAAAGCGATAATTTTTTGTTTAATCGGATGTTTTTTTGCCGGGGCGTGCTCTTCTGCGCCTAAAAAGTGCGATAACTGCCGCCGGGAAGAAGCAAGCAGAGTTTTCTATTTCCAATACGGTTCTTCCGCTTTGGACGTAGCGGCCAAAGAATCCGTAAAGAACTTGGCGCAGGATTTATCCTGCTATAAAGGTAATATCCGCCTTGAGGGATATACCGACGCCGTCGGCAGTGCGGACTTTAACAAAAAACTGGGTCTGCGCCGCTCAAAAGCGGTGGAGGACTTCATTATAAGTTTAGGCATAGAGCCTTCCAGAATAAAAACGATAACTTACGGCAAGGAAAAGCCTTTGGTGCAAGGCTCCGGCCCGGAAGTTGACGCGCTTAACAGGTGCGTTGTGGTTGTTTTTGAGGGCGTTTCGGAGTAAAAATCCATTTTGGCGGAATATTTATGAAAATCAATTTAAACATTTGCGGGGCTGTTGTTTTTATTTTATTATCCGTTTTACCGTTAAACGCGCAGCTTAACAAGCTTCAAAGCGATATCGCGGAATCAAAGAAAAAGGCCGAAATCGAAAGAGCGGAACAAGCGGTAAAAGACGCCGGCAGGCAGGAGAGGGAAATCGCCGCCGCCAAAAAAGAAGTTTCACAGCAGATTAAAGAAAACGCCGATTCCCCCAAAATAGTTGCTTTAAAAGAAATTAAATTCTCGCCCTCGCAAATACTTCCGCAAAATTTCTTAGACGAAATCCGCAAAGAATACACAAACAGGCCCCTGAGCGCGGAAGATATTGATAATATCTTAACCAAAATCAACAATAAATATTTGCTTTTGGGCTATATCGCGGCAAAAGCCTATCTGCCCGAGCAGGATATAACTTCCGGCGTTATGTTCGTCAGCCTTATGGAAGCTAAAATCAACGAAAGCAGAATAACCGGCAACGATACTACAAGCGCAAACTTTATAAATTCGCGAATACGGCTTATCGGATGTGATATGGTAAACGTAAACGATATTGAGAGCGATATCCTCTATTTTAACGCTTCAAACGACATCAAAGCCCGCGCCGCTTTAGAGCCGGGCCCAGTCTACGGCACTACAGATATAAATTTGGTAATGACCGAGCCTTCCCGCCTATCATTGGTGGCTTTCAGCGACAATTCCGGTCAGAAAGACACCGGCCTTGAGCGTTACGGCGCTTACGCTGTTTTAAGGAGCCTTACCGGGTACAGGGATATTTTAACTTTCGGAGGTATGCTTTCAAAAGGAAGCGAAAGCTATTTCGCCTCTTACGAAATACCCGAACCTTTGCTTAAAACCAGAATCGGCGTCGGCTTTGATTATTCCACTACGGAAATTATCAGCGGCCCGCTGCACCCTTTAAACGTGGACGGCCATTTTTATGATTATTATATTTACGTCAAAAAGCCTTTTTGGGTTACGGAAACCATGATAAGCAGTTTCAATTTAAATTTTTCCGCCAAGAACGGCGCAAACTACGTAGACAGCTACCGTACGCAAACCACCAAGACGGATCTTATAACCCTTGCTTTTGATAATATTTGGATTTTTAACGGCGGATATCTTTTTAATTTGGTTTCTGCCGGGCAGGGCGTAAAAGCCTTGGAAGGCAAAAACGAATTTACAAAATTTAATTACTCGGGCGAATTTCAAACGGCGGTTTGGGGGCCTTTGGCTTTTAATCTTAAAGGCAAAGCCCAGCTTAAGGCTGGCGGGCATGATTTGCCTTCTTCCGAGCAATTCCAGCTCGGCGGAGTCAACACTGTGCGCGGTTATACGGAAGGTATGCTTATAGGCGATAAAGGCTTTGACGTTATGAGTGAACTTCAATTTGATTTTACTGCCCCGCTTCCGCGTTTTGTAACTTATGCAAAACTATTCGGATTTTTTGATTACGGACGCATTTATCCTTCCAAAGGCACTATTACGCCGGAAGGATACGATAAAGATATTTACAGCGCGGGCGGCGGCTTGCGTATGGGATTTTTTAACAGATTGGACGGCAGCCTTACCGTAGCCAGGACTTTAAACGAACATCCTTCCTTCGGGGAGAATGAAACTAAAGTTCTGTTTTACGTCCAGGCCAGGATTTTTTAGGAGGAATAAATGTTCAAAAAGATATCGGCGGTAGTTTTAAGTTATGTTTTAATGACCTCTTCCGTATTCGGCGCGATGATAACGCCCGACGGAAAGACAAATACTACGGTCAGCGTGAACGGTAACGTTTCCGACGTGCACACCGGCACCGTTTCCGGCCAGACGGGGTTTAACTCTTTTTCTACATTTGACGTATACCAAGGCCATACCGCGAACCTCTATTTGCCCGAGGGTACCAAAAACCTTATTAACCTGGTGCATGACAAAATCAGCAATATAGACGGCGTTTTGAACGCTTTTAAGGATGGTAAAATAGGCGGGAACGTATTTTTCCTTAACCCTAACGGCATAGCGGTGGGCGCAAGCGGCGTAATAAACGTCGGCGCGCTTACGCTGGCTACCCCTACCAAAGAATTTATGGATAATGTGATATCCTCCGACAGGGCCGTATCATCCCAGCTTACCAAAGCCATTTTGGCCGGGGATATGCCATTAAATCCGCTCGGTTTGATTGCAATCAAGGGTAAAATTAACGCGGCCGGCGGCGTCGGCCTTATGGGCGGCGATATAGTCAACCGCGGCAATATAAGAACCAATTTTGAAGTTTCCGATATAGTAAATTTGGAAGATAAAAATCTTGAAAGCGAAGTTTTGGTAAAAGACGGACGCGTATTAATAGTGTCCAAAAATAATTTCGTCAACGAAGGTTCAATCCGCGCCGACGGAAGCAACGGCAAAAACGCTTCCGAAGTCAACATAAAAGCCGGCGGGGATATCGCGCTTAATTCCGGCGTGATTTCGGCTTCGGGCGAAGGGGAAAATTCCTCCGGCGGGAAGTTGCTTTTATGGGCGGACGGAAAAAGCTTCTTTAACAAAGGCGCGTCCCTTTTGGCCAAGGGCGGCAAGAGCGGCGACGGCGGATTTATAGAGTTCAGCGCGGGCAAATTGGTTGATTTGGCAGGCGGCCTATTTGACGCTTCTTCTTACTTCGGCAAACGCGGCTCTGTTTTTATTGATCCCAAAGATATCGTAATCTCCGAAGATTTCCTTTCTTCCGGCGCGGATTACAATTTGACGGCGGATAACTCCATAACCCTTAAAGAGGGAAAAAAGATTTCAACCTCAAAAGCGGGGGCGGCTTCCGGCAATGTTTCTTTAACGGCAAAAGACATTCTTTTGGAAAATAATTCTTCCATAGACGCTTCCGCTGCGGCGGGCCAAACCGCCGGCGACATTACTTTGACTGCCAAAGATTTTTCCGACGGGTATATGGTAAAGAACAATTCCGCGTCCGTAACTTTGGGCGAGGGCGTAAGCTTAAAAGGCAAGAATATAACCGTTACTTCCACGGCGGATAATACGCGCCTTTTTGACGATGATTCCACCGCCGCGACGGTGGGCGAACGCACCATAGGAGAGCTTGGCGACACGACGCTTTTAGGCGGGGCGATAGTAAGCGACGTGGATTCTGAAATTATTATCGGCAAAAATTCCAAAATTGAAGCTTCCGGCGACGTTAATATTGAAACTCTGGGCAAGGCCAACGGAGCCATGAAGGCCATAGGCACCGCCGTAGCCGTAGTATACGGTGAAAGCGACGTTTATTCCAACCTGAATGTGCGTGAAGGTGCGGAAATTAACGCCGGCGGTAAAGTAAACTTATCGGCTAAAACGGATTCTTCTTTGAATGTTGCTTCCTATGCTATTTCCACGGCCAATACCCCCGTACCGGGCGACGGCGCGCTTTCGATCGGCAAAATGACGGTAAACAATAACGTCGTTTTGGACGCCGGGTCCAAGGTCAGCGGAAGCGAAGTTTCCGTACAAGCCGTTACGGATAAGGAAATGTCGGTAACCGCATCCTCCATGGCTTTTGACGACGGCTACGCCGCCCTTTCCGTAACTTACTCAAAGTCGGACGTACATAACGGCGTTGACGCGGGCGGGGATATAACTTCCTCCGGGAAGACTTTAATCAATTCCCAGATAAACAGTACCGGCAACAAAACTTCCGCAAGCGCGGGCACGGGCAGTTCTACTGTGACGACGCCCATTTTAAAAGGTTTGCATTTTGCTCATGATAAAATAGCAAGCTGGCTTAAAAAGAAAAATGTTCAGACAAATAATCAAAGCAATGTAAAAATCGGGCTTTCTGCCGCCCTTTCTTACAGCGATCAAAACAATACTTCCACGGCCAAGGCCGGCGGAACCATAAAATCCGGGGCGGATTTGGATGTTAAGTCAACGGTAACCGACGCGATTATAAGGCAGTCGGCCAGCGGGTCGGTAGATTCCAAGGCCGGCGCGCACGAGAAGGAAAACGCCGTAGCCGGCTCCGTCGGCATAGCTTCCTATAACAATACGTCCACGGCTTATATAGCGGAAGGCGCCGCAGTTGATGCAAGGGGCCCGCTTACGGTGGCCTCTTCGGTTTCCGTGCCTTTTGAAATTACTTGGCATAAAATAGAGGGCGTCGGCGACGTAGTAAATAAGATAAACTCAAACGGCGGGCTTCAAAACGGATTTTTTACGACTTGGGCCAAGAGCAATCTTTCCACAAACGACGGTGAAGAAGTCGGCAAATTCGGCTTGGCCGGTGCGGTAAATATAGCGGATTTCAATTCTTCCTCCAGGGCGTATATAGGGAATAATGCCCAAATAAATAAGAACGCCGATTATAAAAACGGCGCGCAAAGCGTAAACGTAACTTCCGGCGTTGATGTTTCCACTTTAAATATGGCCGGTATTTGGGGTGTTACCGGCGCGGGCACGAAATCCAAAGTCGGGCTGGGCGGTTCTTACCAGCAGATAGGTTACAAGAGCAATTCTTCTGCGGAAATACTTTCCGGCGCGGATGTTGAAACCAACAATTTAAGCGTAACTTCTGATGTGGACCAGCGCAATATATCCATAGCAGAGGCCGGCGGCAAATCCGAAACTTTCGGTTTTGACGGAGCTTTTGACTGGCTTAAATCGGATACGTCTTCTAAAGCGTTTGTCGCGAAAGACGCAAAGGTTAAGGTGGAAGGAACCGGCGGGGATAAAGACAAAGCTTTGATTTCCGCCAAAGACAATATGGATATGTTTAATATAGCCGGCGGCGTAGTTAAAACGCAAAACGTCGGCATAGGCACGTCCGTGTCCATAAGCGATATTACAAGAAACACCCAAGCTTTTATCGGCGATATTTATGACGCTTCCCAACCCACCGCCCGCACGGAAAGCGGATACTTTAAATCCGATAAAAATATAGAGATTTCGGCGGAAAACGGCGGCGATATTTACGCGTATTCCCTTGCAGGCGTTCTGCAAAACGATAAAAAAGAAGCTTCATCGGGAAAAGGCGCGGCGGCGACCTCCGGCGGAAGCCAAGCCGCAGGGGGCGGCGGTAAATTCGGCGTCGGTATTTCCGGCGACGTAAGCTATAACAATATAGAAGGCGCGGCCAAGGCGTATATAAATGCCGCCAAAGTAGAAGCCGCCAAAAATTTGAACATAGCCGCAAAAGAAAGCAGCTGGATAAACAGCGTGGCCGGGGCCGTCAGCCTTGTTTTGGGGAAAGGCACGTCCGTCGGTTTTGCCGGTTCGGCCAGCACCAATTTTGTAAGGAACGACGCTTCCGCTTTTATTAATAACGGCGATGTTTCCATGCTTACGCAAACAGCGGTCGCAAAAGATTCTTCTTCAAAACCGATTGTTACCGGCGGCGGCAAATTGGATATTTCTTCCGTCAGCGAGGCGGAAATTATAGCGGTCGCCGCAAGCGGTTCTTTGGCAAATCCGGCTTCAAAAGGCGGTTCTTTGGCCGGCTCCGTTACAGTAAACGATATCGGGAACGAAGTATCCTCCTTCGTTAAAGCTTCGAATATTAACTCTTACGCTTCAAGTTTAACCAAGGCGGTAAATCTTTCCGCTTCCGATTTTTCCAAAATAGTTTCCGTCGCCGGGGCTTTGGGCGTGGCCGGCACCGTCGGCATAGGCTCGTCAACCGGCGTTAATAAAATTTCAAATACGGTTAAAGCTTATCTTGAGGATTCTTCCCTTACGGCGCAAAAAGACGTTTCCCTTGACGCGCAAAACTCTTCAACGCTTACAAATGTCGAGGGTACAGTCGGCGCGGCTAAAGACGGCATGGCCGTTGCGGCAAGCGTAGCCGTAAATGAAATCGGCAATACTACGTCTTCATATATAAAAGGCGGAACGACGACCGTTTCTGACGGTTCTCTCTCCGTCCTTGCAAAAGATACGTCCAACATGACGGCCGTCGCCGGGGAAATAAGCGGCGCGGGCAAAGCGGCTGTAGGGGCTTCCACCGCGGTAAGCAATATAAAAAATAAAGTTTATTCATACGCAGACGGAGCCTTGATTGAAGTGGGCGGAAATGCGGATTTTAAATCCGATTTAGGCTACACTCTTAAAACTGCGGCGGCCGGCGGGGCCGGATCGGAATATGCTTCCGTAACGGGCAGCGTAGCCGTCAATAATATTGACACCGATACGCAGGCTTATATTACCGCAAGCACTATGACTGCAGGCGGAAGCGCGGGTTTTAGGGCTGCATCCGAAAACGAAATTAACTTCTACGGCGGCACTTTGGACGGAGCAGCCGGCGCGGGCATCGGCGGAACGGTTGTCGTAAATAATGTTTCCGACAAAGCTTATGCAGGCGTTAGAGGGGGCAGCCGCCTTGATGTTTACGGCAAAAACGCTTTAAGCGGCGAACTCGGCAAAGGGCTTTTCGTAACCTCTTCCGTAAATGACGATTTAAATTCTTGGATGTTCAATCTTTCCGGCGGAGGGTTCGGCTTTGCGGCAAATGTTGACGTAGCCAATATAAAAAATTACTCCCAAGCGGAAATTTTAAATTCTTACATCAATCAAAACGCCGCGCCGCAGGGAACCGATTTAAGCGGGCAAAACATATTAGTTAAAGCGGTAAATAAGGCGGACGCGGAATCTTACGGCGGTTCTTTGGCCGGCGGCGGCGCGGGGGTAGGGGCGGTATCTGATACTATTCTCTTTAACAATATAACCAAAGCCGGTATAGAAAATTCTAATCTTTCCGCAAAAGGCTATATTAAAGCCCTTACGGATTCGCTTGAAAGATATAACGCCATTTTGGTCAGCGGCGGCGTGGGCGGATTTGGTTTGGCCGGGAACGTGGCCGTTGCGTCTTTAAATAATTTAAATGAAGCTTATATCAAAAAAGGACAAATCTTGAGCGAAGATAATGTGGAAGCCGTCGCTTCCGACATTGTCGAACTGGGCCGCAAAGACGGGGCAGATTTCGCCGTAGCCGTCGGCGCGCTTGCCGGCGGAAGCACAGGCATAGGCGGTTCCGTGCTTGTAAGCAATGTTAAAAACAATACCAAGGCTTTTATCGCGGATTCGACGGTAGACGCCGCAAGGACTTTAAAAGTAAGAGCGACGGGCAAACAGGATATAGTTTCTTATCTGCCTACGGCGGCTTTGACCGCTTCCGGCGGGATTTCGGCCTCGGTAGGGGTAAATACGATAGATTCTTCCGCTGAAGCGTACATCTATGAAAGCGAAAACGGACAAACCGTAATTAACGGGGATTCATCCAAGGCTTCCGCTTTGCAGGATGTTGAAGTTTCGGCTGAGTCCGATTCCCGCATACATACTACAATAGCCGCCGGCTCGGCAACGGGCGGCGCCGGAGTAGGCGCGGGTATAGGCGTTTCCACAATTAACGGCAAAACCTCCGCCGCCATCGGCGCGGGAAGCGAAGTAAACGCCGGGCGCAATATCAAGATTGAAAGCGTAAACACCAGGAAAACTGACGATTTGGCCGTATCCGCCGCGGCAGGCGGTATAGGCGCGGCAAACGGGTCAATATTGGTCAGCAATATAGGTTCAAACTTGGATGCTGATTCCAAAGAAGCAACCGAGGGCGTGCGGGGTGCGGTAAACGAACAGCTGGCCGCCAATTCCAATATCACAAAGGAAACTTTCGGACGCGGCGGGCTTTTAGATTCCACCGCAGAGCAAATGCAAGCCTTTACAGCGGACGTAAACGAGGCTTTCACCGATAAAGTTTTGGATGACAAAGGCACTTCGGCCTTCGTCGGCGCAAACGCGAAAATCAACGCCGGCGGCAAGACGGATATTTCGGCCAATGACTATATAAAAACCGATCTTACGGCCGGCGGCGCAAGCTTGGCGGGTATGGCCAGCGTCGGCGCGTCCGTCGCCGTGGCGAACAGCTCTTCCTCAACCAAAGCTTTTATAGGCGACAATGCGGAAGTAACTTCTTCCGGCGGATTGGACGTTAAAGCTTCTTCCGAGGTGCTTGAATCCGACGTTAAAGCCATTTTGGGTTCCGGCTCCGTAAGTTATGCCTTGGGCGCGGCTGTGGCGAAGGTAAATTCCAACAATAATACTTTGGCGTATCTTTCCGACTATGTAAGAGTTAATAATTCCGGCGCGGTAAACGTTAACGCCGCAGGCAAAGCCGATATCAACGTGCAGACCGTCGGGGTCGTTTTAGGCGGAACTGCCGCGGCCGGGGCTTCCGTCGCGGGTATTGAGAAGAAAGGCTCCACTTCGGCTTTTACAGGCGATAGTGTAACCGTGGATAATGCGGAATCTTTTAAGATTAAAGCTTCGACCGAAAGCGATATTTCGGCGGAAGCGGAAGCCGGCAGCGGCGGCGTTGCGGCGGGCACAGGCACTGACGCGGACGCTGTAATTAATGACAAAATTTTAGCCGCAACCGGGGATAAAGCAGTTATAAGAACCTCCGGGGAAACTTCCGTCATTACGGAAGGCTCCGCAAAAGCCGTAAGCAAAACTTACGGCGTTGACGCGGGCGCGCTTACAGTCGGCGTATCCTTGGCCGACAGCGTAATCAACCTTGATAATAAAGCCGAAATCGGGCGCGAAAATATAATCGGCGCAGGGGACGTTAAACTTGTGGCGGAACAAAAAAAGGCCGAAACTTTGGCCGATGCTTTTGCCGCCAGCGGCGCTTTGATAGGCGGCGCGGGCGCGACGTCTTCCAGCAGGGTAAACGGATCCGTATTGGCGAACATACGTTCAAAAAGCGATATAACTTCCGCCGGCGGAGTAACGTTTAAATCCAAATCTTACACCGATCAAACTTCTAAATCTACCTATTACGGCGGCGCGGTAATATCGGCGGGCGTAAACGAAGCCGACGTCGATGCAGAGGTTGAAGTTAAAACCGTTTTAAACGACGGGTTGAATATTAACGCAGGCAGTTTAGAGGCTTCCTCAGACGGGGCCGATAAACTTTACGCAAAAGCTGTTTCCGGCAGCGGCGGCGCGCTTTCGGCTTCGGCGGCTTTGGTCCGTTCCGATAACAATTCCGTTTCAAAAGTTGAAATCGGCCAAACGGAAAAAGAAGACGCGGGAGCGGTTTTAAACAATAATATCAATGCGGATACGGTACTATTTAAAGCGGTGAACTCCACGTCGCAAGACAGCGAAGTCGACTCCAGAAACGGCGGTATTATACACGCGGGCGGTGCTTCCGCGCAGAATAATTCCGATATGACCGTCGCGGTTGATTTTAAAGACAGAACCTCAGGCAAAACTTACGTAAACGCTTCCGATTTTAAAGCCGAGGCTTTAAACAATTACGCCAAAAACTTGGTCGACGGGCAAAATGTTTACAGCGGCAGCGGCGGCGCGATTACCGTGCCGATAACCGAAAGCATTACTAAGATAAACAATTATACGGACGTAATTTTCGACGATAATACAAAAGTAGACGTAAGGGCAGATTCGGAAGGCAACAGCTCTTTCTTGGTCAACGCGATAAACAATATTAAAGGCGACGACAAAGTGCTTTTAAAGAGCGGCGGGCTTGTAACCGTGCCTGTGGTTACTTCCGAAATAACCAACGATAACAATAAAGCCGCAATTAGCGTGAAGTCCGCGGAACTCAGCTCCGCAAATGACATCGTCTTCAACGCAAAAGCGGACGTAGACATATCGGCTGGTTCCGACCTTAACATTTACGGCGGCGTTTCCGTTGCGGCAGGCAAAAGCTTGGCCAAAACCAATGTTTTTAACGAGATTAATTTGCGTCAGGGCGCAAAGCTTTCTTCCGGCGGGGACGTATATTTTACTCTTTCCCAGCCCAAAACGGCAAGCGGCAGCGCATTTGACAATACCGGCAGATCTTATATAAAAGCTTCCGGCGTTACGAATGTTTGGAACGCCACGGCTTTGGCCTTTAACGCCGATTCCGCGGCCAAGGGCGATATCTACGTAAACAATAATGTAAACGTGGATTCCGGCGCGTCGGTGCGCAGCGGCAGAAACATTAATATCAACGGTGTTAAAGCTCTTACAGCCGCAACCGGTTTGTTGGATTTGACTTCTCCCTTGGGCGATTTGGCGGCAAGTTCCAAATCCACAAGCGTGAAAACCGAACAAAAGACTAACGTAAAAATAGACGGGGAACTTTTGGCCGGCGTCAACAATAGCGTAAAGCTGACCATCGACGGCAACAGAAATATTACGGTTAACGGCGGGGAATTGCCGGGCTATACAATTACCTCGGAGCGCCTTTCCGAGAATATTTTAAACGAAATAGAAAAATTCCGTATTTTAAAAGCGCAGTATTCCGTTTCCGAAGTTTCCGCCGCCGCTTATCAGGCGGAAATAAACAGGCTTGAAAGCGAACTTGCGGCTTTGGGCCAAATAGACGAAAACGGGCTTATGACGGAAGTCCCCGTGGATTTCATAGTTTTTGACGATATCCGCGCCAATATGGGCGATATCAGCATCAACGCGGATAATATCACCGGCGCGGGCAAACTTTCGGCTCCGGGTTCGGCGGAAGTGGAAATTAACAATAACAGCGATTTGTTTATGCGCTTTAATGACGTTGCCATAGATTCTTCTTCCACCGGCAGTATTTATTATAACGGAGCTTTGGTAAAGAGCGCGCAGGATATAGCTTCCGCCAACGCCGACTATAAAACGGCTTCTTTGAGCGAAGTCGTTTCTTCCGGCGGGCTTGAAAACGGCAGGCCTTCAATAAAGATAAAATCCTCTTACTCTTATCAAAACCGTGCGCCTAATTTGGAGTTCCTTGGCGATATCCTTAACGATAACGGCGATATTAACGTATATTCCTCAGGCAGTATCCAGGCAAAAGGGAATATGCGCGCCAAAAACATTTCTATGGAAGCGGCGGATAAGATTATGCAGTCTTACGTTTCTGACAGCTTCCTGCACGTGGCGGGCAATCCTTACGGTTATTGGGGGGACGTCGCTTCCTCTTCAGAAAGCGGCAAAACCAACACCTCGCTTGAGGGCTCTGCCCGCGGCGGCGGAACTTCAATATTGGGCAATAACGTATTTTTGAGCGCGGCTTATCTTGATATTAACGGGCTTGTCCAAAGCGGTTCCAAGGATTTGACGCTTAATATCGGCGATAACTTTACGCTTTCCGCGGACGGACGCACTTTTAACAGCATTGAAGCGGCCGCCGCAGATTATTATGCGCGCAAAAACAGGCACGAGGCAAACGTAAGCGAACTTTACGCCATAAACGATTCGGGCAATATCCAAGCGTATTTTAACGTCCTTGAAAACAGAATAGAACTTAAAGACGTCAAAGTTGACGGCGGCAGGCTGGAGCTTTTCGGCCATATTCTTAATACCGGCGGCAATTACGGCGAACTTAAAGTTCTTGACGGCTTCGGGCGCATAAACGTGGCGAATAATTCTTCCTACGATTTGTTTTTAAATTCCTTGGACGCAAGCAGTAAAGTGGAAGGAACCATAAAAATTACCGATACCGCCCAAAGAGACGCCACCGGCGGATTCTTGGAAACGGTATATTACCGCTCCGGCGATACTTTGCTGACCGTAAACAGCAATACCAGGGACGCGGACGGCAATGCCAATAATATAGTAAGCAGAATCAAGGGCGGCAGGGAAACTTCTTATAATCCGCTTTCCGGGCAGAGATATTATTGGAACACCGGCAAAGAAAAAATAAAAGAAACCACTTATAAAAAAGAAAATAACAGCTTCTGGGGTATGGACTTTTTAGTGCCCGATGACAGCTATGACCTTACAAACACCAGATACTTGCAGGATAACTCTTTGTACGAAGGGGAGTTTGTAAAGACCGGGGAAGACTCTTCAAAAGCTTATACATATACTTTTGAAGATAAGGACGTCGTTCTGCTTGATAACGAGGGCAATCCCGTAGTGGATGCAAACGGCAATCCCGTACCTTACAAAACTTATGACAAACGCTGGACGACGAGCAGCGGCTGGTGGATATTCTCCACTAAAACCAATCATCACGAAGTAAAATACGAAGAAGGCCATAAAGAAATCAACACCCACAGCGTTAAGGCGGATTATCCCGTTAAGATAACTTTTGACGGTTATGATTCTTCTTCTTTGGATATTAATTCGTCCAAGTCGAATATTATTTTAAACGGTTTGCTTAACAATGCTTCCGGCGACGTCAACATTACGGCTTCGGGCGGGGCGGTTAAGTCCAACAGCGCGGACGCTTATATTAAAGCGCAGAACGTCAATATCACCGCCAAGAACGGAGTCGGCGGGCAAAACGCCGTCAATGTGGAACTTACCGGCGGAGCGGTAAACGTTTCTTCCGAAACGGGCGATATTAATTTGGCTTCCGTAATGGCGAGCGATTTCGTCTTCGGCAATATCAGCGGCGCGGGCGGCGTTAATATTAAATCCGAACGTTCCGTTTACGGTAAGGACGCTTCCTCCTTAATTAAAGGCGATGGCGTAACTTTGCAGGCCGCCATGGGCTCAATCGGCAAAGACGGCTTAGCCGTTAATTTGGATACGAATCATCTTTCGGCTTCAGCGCAGGAAAGCGTTGCCATAAAGAACGCTTCTTCCGGCGATTTGGGTATTAATCTGATAGAATCCAAATCCGGCGATGTCGATTTGGAAACCGCCGGCGGGATATATGATGAAAACAAAAACGAAGTCATAGATCAGCGCAGCAAAGCGGAACTGCTTAACGATTGGAACGCACTCGGCCTTATGGACGAGGACGGCGCGGGCTGGACCGAAGATCAGCTTACCTATAAGATAGATGCGGCCAGCCTTGATAATAAAGTCAACACGCAATATATGGTTGAAGACCCGAATATAAAAGGCGCGAACGTCAGGGTAAAAGCCGGCGGAGCGATAGGCCAGGACAACGGCGGGGAAACTTTTAATATTGCGGACTTTAAAAACTTAAGCGACGAAAAGAAACTGCTTATATCTTCCGCCGAAAGGGATAATATAGTCTTCTCCGAAGACGGGCAAACCCTTACCGTTCTTAAGAGGGAAGACGTCGATATCCACGCCGACAGAATCGATTTAAACGCTTCCGGTTTTATTTACTTGGGCGCGGAGCAGGATATCAACGTCGGTTCAATAGATTCCGCCGGCAATAATATCACTATTATAGGCGCGGGCGGCATTTATAACGTGCTTGAGGAAGAAGGCGTAAACATCAAAGGCGGCAATCTTACTTTGGAAGCTTCCAAAGGCGCGATAGGCTCGGGAGAAAAAGCTTTAAGCGCGGATATTTCCGGAAAATTAAACGCCAGAGCTTTAGACGGCGTTTGGCTTTCCTCACCGGGTAATTTGGCGGTGGATTATATCTTTACCGAAGGTTTGGCCGATATTAAAACCGCCGGCGCCGTTACCGACGCGCGCGGCGACGATTTGCCGAATATAAGGGCATACGGAATTAATATTGAAGCCGCCGAAGCCGGCAGTGAAGAGCAGGCTTTGGGAGTAGCCCTTGAACAGGGGGGGGGCGGCATTAACGCTTTAAACGTAAAAACTTCCGGCTCCGCCTATATTGAAGGCGCGGGGAAAGAGCCCCTTTATATTGCCGGTTTTACTTCCGGCGGAGATATTAAGATCGCCTCAAAAAGCGATATATTAAACGCTTCCGCTCAAAGCCTGATAAAAGCCGGGGGGGACATGACTTTCGCCTGCGAAAATTGCAATATAGGCGAGGAATCTTCCTATCTTAATCTTGACGCGTCCGGCTTGATAAACGCTTTCGGCGATGCCATCTACATAAATTCAAAAGGTTCCGCAAGCGTTTTGGGCAAAGTCGTCGCGGAAAAAGACGTTAATGTTCTTGCCTCCGTATCGGACTTGGTTTTGAACAATGTCGTTTCAGCCGAGAACGGTTCGGCCGTATTGGAAAGCGCGTCTAATATATTCTCCGGCGCGGGCGGATACGTCGCGGCGCATGATATAAACCTTACCGCGCAAAGCGGCTCAATCGGCACGGAAGAAAATCCGCTTAAGGTTGAAGGCTCTTCCTTATGGGAATCTTCTTCTTTAACCGCCAAGGCGGAAAAAGGGATTTATCTTACCGGCTTCGCCAACGGCCTTAAGATTGATTCTTTAACCGTAAATGCGGGTGATGTTTCCGTCATTACCGATGAGGATATCAAAGTGAATGACTTGGGCGGCGCGGCCAATATTACGGCTGATAACATAACGCTCCATTCCAATAAAGGAACCGTAGGGGAAGCGGACTTGCCTGTCGTGGTTGACGTCAATGAAGAAGGCGGCTTGGTAAACGTTATCGGCGCGAAAGGCATTTATTTGGCTCAGCTCAGACATACGTTTAATTCCGATTATATCAAGAATACGGAATCGGGCGATATTTACCTTAAAGTGCCTTTCAATGACGTTAACATTAAGGAAGTTCAGAAGCAAGACGGGTTTAACGTCGTCTTCGGCGCAAACGCCCATTTAAATGATATAGGTATAGCGGGGCGCAACGTAAAAAACTTGATAAATGACCCTGTTTATATCCATTTCCCAATAAATGAACTTCCTGCGCGGCTTAAGATTTTTGAAAGGGAAAAATGGCCGTACGTCGGATATGACGACGAACCTGCCAGGATGATGTAGTTTGGCGGAGAGGTTTTAGGCCCGGGGCTATAAGGCCCCGGGTTTTTTTGTTGGTGTTAAGTTAGGTTCTCACCTTTTTAACTCGGTCTGAGTTACGCAGTTTCGGCTAGCAAACTTTAATATTTAGGCAAATTTTGATTTTTTCCTTGCTTGGGTACTGCGCGCACAATGTGCGCATCATACTTAGTACACCACGCGCGGAAGAAAATCAAAATCTATCTCAAAACTAAAAAATCACGCCAGCTAAATATTCGCACGGTTTTAACTCGGTCTATCTTACGTGTCCTCGGCTAGCAAACTTTAATATTTAGGCAAATTTTGATTTTTGCTTCGGTCGGATACACGGGGCTCCGCCCACTCTAGGTATACCTTCCTCATTAAAAATCAAAATTTTCTCTAAATCTTAAAGTCCACGCCGGTTATATACTCACACGGTTTTAACTCGTGTTAAGTTCTATATTTACGGTCAGTATTTCTCCAAAATCTTAAAAACTTATCATTATCGCATAACTTACTTAACAAATAAGTTCTTCTTTATATTCCAATATATAAACTTATCCGGTCGCAAAATGCTTCCATAACTTTTTTACTGTTTAATGTAGGTCGGGCTTTGCCCTACAGAGGAACCCTTTTTTACGTCAGGCGTAGCCTGACCTGCTTTTATTTCTCCATTTATTCTTCTTGCAATACTTCTTTTTTTGTTTCCTTTTCTGCCGTGTCGTACGTCGGGGTGTTTACTTAAAAAGATAAAACAGTTGACTTTTTTGATAAATTTCCTCTATATTTCAGACCGGAAAATCTGTGATATGTTTGTTTGCTTTTAATTTGTGTTTATTAAGTTTTTTTCGGTTTGAAGTAATCAAAAGCGTAGGTAAAAATATGGTTAGTTTAATGAAGATATTTAAGCGTTATAAGTATTTTTTCTTGCTCGCTTCTCTCTTATCCCTTGGGGGCCAACACAAAGTCTTGCGGCTTTGCCTGTGGCTGTCAGCTGGCCTCCATGCTTAATCGGCGAAACTAAATGCTGTGTAAACGGGGCTAAATCCTGCTGTGAAGACAACGGAACATTATATGATACATGGAGCTGTGATGACAGCAGCTGCGGTGCAAGCGGAAGAAAAGAAGAACCGTAACGTGTAACACATCAACCGGGACATGGACAACCGGCTCGTGGGGGGGCTGTGATTGCAGTGATTCCGCCTATGAAAGCGTAACTACCCCAAGCGGCGGCTTATGCAGTCTGGCGCAAGATAATTAAACAGGTAAAAGCTTGTTCCGGGCGTATTTAAAAAGAAGTAAAAAAATAGTATTATATATGTGAAATAAAAAATCCAATTGGAGGATATTTAAAGTTATGTCAATAAAAGTTGGTATTAACGGTTTTGGCCGCATCGGTCGCTTTGTATTCCGCGCGGCCCAAGAACGCAATGATATTGAAATCGTCGGCATTAACGATTTGTGCCCCGTCGACTATTTGGCTTATATGCTTAAATACGATACGATGCACGGTCAGTTCAACGGTACCGTTGAAGCCGATGTAGAGCACAACCTCTTAATCGTAAACGGCAAAAAAATCCGCGTAACCGCGGAAAAAGATCCCGCCAATCTTAAATGGGACGAAGTCGGCGCGGAATACGTCGTCGAATCCACCGGTTTATTCCTTACGCAGGAAAAGGCCCAGGCTCACATTAAAGCCGGCGCCAAATATGTGGTAATGTCTGCTCCTTCCAAGGACGCCACCCCGATGTTCGTAGTCGGCGTGAACGAAAAAACTTACGTAAAAGGTACGCAGTTCGTTTCCAACGCTTCCTGCACCACCAACTGCTTGGCCCCTATCGCCAAAGTTTTACACGATAAATTCGGTATCAAAGACGGTTTAATGACCACCGTACACTCCACCACCGCCACCCAGAAAACGGTTGACGGTCCTTCCATGAAGGATTGGAGAGGCGGCAGAGCCGCTTCCGGCAACATTATTCCTTCTTCCACCGGCGCGGCCAAAGCCGTGGGTAAAGTCATCCCCGAGCTTAACGGTAAACTTACCGGTATGTCAATGCGCGTTCCCACCTTGGACGTTTCCGTCGTGGACTTGACCGTAAACTTGGCCAAACCGGCCACCTATGCGGAAATCTGCAAAGCCATGAAAGAAGCTTCCGAAGGCGAACTTAAAGGCATTTTAGGTTATACGGAAGATGCAGTCGTTTCCTCCGATTTCTTGGGCGACAAACGCACTTCCATCTTCGACGCCAAAGCCGGCATCGCTTTAACGGATACTTTCGTAAAAGTGGTTTCCTGGTACGATAACGAAATCGGCTACTCCAACAAAGTGCTTGATTTAATCGCTCACATGGCGGTCGTAAACAAATAAGTTTGAAGCAAAACAAGGGCGGGGCCAAATGCGGCTCCGCCCGTCAGATTTTATAAATTTTAAAGATTGATTCCGGGGAAAATAAAATGAACCTTAATGATATTGTAAAAATACAGGATGTAAACTTAGACAATAAAACCGTATTGGTCAGAGTGGATTATAACGTGCCTTTGAAAGACGGCAAAGTGGATAACCCTAAACGCATTACCGCTACGGAAAAAACCGTTAAATATCTTTTAGGGAAAGGCTGCAAAGTAGTATTGATAGCTCACTTGGGCAGACCTAAGGGCAAAGTCGCGCCGGAATTTTCCTTGGCTCCCGTCGCCCCGGAAGTTGAAAAAATTATGGGCGTTAAAGTGCACTTCGCTTCCGACTGCGTAGGCGCGGTCGCGGAAGAAGCCGTCAAAAACGCCAAAAACGGGGAAATCGTCCTCTTGGAAAACCTCCGCTTCCACCCCGAAGAAGAGAAAAACGACAAAGCTTTTGCGGCTCAGCTTGCCAAACTCGGCGAGTTTTTTGTTCAGGAAGCTTTCGGAACCGTACACAGAGCGCACGCTTCAACCAGCGCAATAACCGAATTTTTACCCAGCGCGGCCGGTTTCTTAATTCAGAAAGAAGTTGAATTCTTAGGCGGCGCGCTTGAAAACCCCGCCCGCCCTTTTGCGGCCATTATCGGCGGAGCGAAAGTTTCCGATAAAATTATGGTTCTTAACAACCTTTTGGATAAAGTCGACGTGCTTATCGTAGGCGGCGGCATGGCCTACACTTTTAACGCGGCCTTGGGCTACAACGTATCCAACTCTTTGTTGGAAGAAAATAAAGAAGAAGAAGCCAAAGCCATTATGGCAAAAGCCAAAGAAAAAGGCGTTAAACTGCTTCTGCCGGTTGACAATATCGCCGCGAAAGAATTTGCCGAGGGAGTGCCGACCGTTACGACCGACAGCCCCAATATCCCCGAAGGCTACATGGGCTTGGACATTGGCCCCAAAACAATCAAATTGTTTGAAGAGGCTTTAAGCGAATGCAAAACGATTTTCTGGAACGGCCCGGTAGGCGTTTTTGAAATGCCGACTTACGCCAAAGGCAGCTTCGCCATTGCGGAAACTTTGGTAAAACTTACGGAAAAGGGCGCGATTACGATTATCGGCGGCGGCGACAGCTTGAACGTACTTAAGAAAGCAAAAATTTCGTCCTCAAAAGTATCCCATGCTTCCACCGGCGGCGGCGCCAGCATGGAATTTGTAGAAGGCAAAGAATTGCCCGGCCTTACGGCGTTACTTAAAAAATAACTCAGGAGAATAAAACATAATGTATACATTAGCTTTAGTCTTGCAGTGGATAGCCTGCATATTGCTTATTATGCTGATACTGATGCAAAGCGGCAAAGGTTCTGCGGCCGGGATATTCGGCAGCTCCAACAGCGACAGTGTATTTGCCGGCCCCACTGCTACCACGTTTATAACGAAACTGACGGCGGCGGTAGCTTTGGTGATAATGATTACCTCAATATTCTTGACGGTAAATGTTTCCAAACGCGGGATGACCTCCGTAGTAGACAGCGTGCAAATACCTGTAAGCGCGCCTGCATCGGCGCCTGAAGGCAAATAACATTTAAGCCCCGCTCCGGCGGGGCTTTTTAATGGATATCTTGTTAAAAATAGGCCTAAAGGCCTATTAGGAGATAGGGCCAAAGAACCTTGAAGAAGGCGGAATAGTTTTTTAAAATAAGAATGAAGGAAGAAAATATTTGGAGGGAAGAGGAAACCATGTT
Source organism: Candidatus Proelusimicrobium excrementi (assembly GCA_934643455.1). Lineage (GTDB taxonomy): Bacteria > Elusimicrobiota > Elusimicrobia > Elusimicrobiales > Elusimicrobiaceae > Proelusimicrobium > Proelusimicrobium excrementi. Next base: position 182,814 of record CAKUBV010000001.1, read on the forward strand.
AAAGAAACTTTTAGTGGGATTAATATCATTAAATATATGTTTTTCAAGTTTGGCGTATGCACAATACCAGCCGGTGGATGAGTTAAGCCCCGAAGAAGTGGAAATGTATATGTCAAGCGTAGAGAAGAAGGAGAAAGGGCTTCCTACGGCTGTGAAAGTAGTAGGCGGAGCGGCGGCGGTATTGACATTTGCGTATGCTGTAAAGAAGATAGCAAAGAACCCGAAATTAGGGACATATTACGTAATGTCGCAGGATCCAAGGGCGTATGCGATAATGATGAAGCATGCGGAGAAGAAAGCTGTAGGAGCTGCGGCGAAGAATGCGGTACGAGCGGAAATGGGGGTGGAAAAAGCGGCGATGCAGAGGTGGAACTCAATCCAGCGACACTCCGGGAAGATAAAACAGATAAACAGGGCGAACTATTGGAAGTCGGTGAAAGCGATACAAGCCGGAGAATGGGGGAGAGCGAACGCGTATTTAGCGAAGTATAAAAGAGGTCATGCGATGTTAAAGAGGCCGATAGGTTCGTATTCCAAGACAGGTAAGATGTGGTTAAAAGCGAAGAAACTCGGGAAATGGGGTTTATTTATAGGATTGACGGCGTATGTAGTTTTTGGAGATAACAACAAAGAAGAAACGGCCATAAGCAATAACAGAATGCAGCTTGAGAGAGAAATCAGGAAAGTAATGAAAGAGGATGTGGACTCAATAGCGTTATTCATATATAATTTGCCTGAGGACCAACAACAAGTTGCGTATGGGATATTATCAGAGAATCCGGCTCTATTTAACGTGGTAAAGAAACAGATAGAAGAAGCGTTCAGCGCAGCAAATATCCAAGCGGCGGAAGAATATTATGAGGCTGTAGAAAGCTCAGAATATACGGACGAATTGAACAGCAGCATAACGGATACGTTGAACAGCGGCGGCTGGAACTGGGAGTTAGGATTTTAAGAATTAGGGAAAGGAGTAGGATTTAGCCCCCGGCGAGAGCCGGGGGTTTTTGTATTTTCTCGGTCAAAGTTGAGTTTTTGTGTATTTTACTCGTGTTAAGTTGCGCTCTCACGGCTAGCAATTTTCCATATTTGGCCGGATTTGTGTTTTTTCCTCGTTCGGATACCCTCGCTCACTTTGTTCGCATAGCGGCAAGTATACCTCAATCAGAACAAAACTTAAATTTCCCTCAAATCTGAAAAATCACGCCGCTAACATTCTCTCACGCTGTTTGCTTGTGCTAAGATCTATATTTACGGTCAGTATTTCTCCCAAATCTTAAAAACTTATCATTATTGCATAAGTTACTTAACAAATAAGTTCTTCTTTATACTCCAATATATAAACTTATCCGGTCGCAAAATGCTTCCATAACTTTTTTATCAATTAATGTAGGTCAGGTTCTACCTGACGTAAATAAGGAAACACCTTTTTAACGTCAGGCAAAGCCTGACCTACGTTGAACTAAGTTCTATTCCCATGGCTAGCAATTTTCCATATTTGGGTAAATTTTTATTTTTTTGCCGTTTCGCATACTGCGCCGCCTTCAGCGGCATCATGCTTAGTATACCTTCATCCTCAAAAACACAAATCCCGCTCAAATCTGAAAAACCACGCCAGTTAAGTTCTCTCGCGCTGAAATCCCACGCCGGCTAAATTCTCTCACGCTGAAACTTTTTACTCTTTCAGTCTTATTGACTTATCCCTGACTTCCCTAATATATTTGCTTTTTTTTAAAATTTTTTTCTTTACATTTCTATTTTTATACATATTCGGTCGTAAAATGCTTCCATAACTTTTTTATCAATTAATGTAGGTCAGGTTCTACCTGACAAAGATAAACCCATTTTTAACGTCAGGCAAAGCCTGACCTACGTTAATTTGTTTGTTCTTTCGGCGATTTGCAAGGTAGTTAAAATTTGGAGATTTTTGTTTTATTTTGCGAGCTTTGTCCGAACAAAAAAATATAAGCGTAACAATATAGCAGTTGCTATTTTTTTGTGAGTTGCCCGCAAAAAACAAAAATCAAATTTTACTTGCTATGAGCCTAGCTTTTTGCCTGCTTTTTAAGCGATGTAAAAAGCAGGGCGCGCACAAGGCGCGTAAGTGTATATTTATAAAGAGAAATTCCTATTATTGATGCGCTTTATGTAAGGCGAAAAATAAAAAACAGTTGACTTGTTTTTTTTTTGATAAATTCCCTATATATTTCAGGCTCCAAACATTGAAGCCCGGTTAGCTTTGATGTATTTGCTCCAAGCAAAGGCCTGAGGTACAAAAGGTTAGAGGAGAGGAAAATGAAAATAGAGAGAATAATATTTGGAGTAATAATTGCGCTTAGTATGGGCGTATATGCTTATGCGGAAAGCTGTTCGACAGCCGGAGCAACGCAGTATAAATATACAGCAAGCGGGTGCAGCTACAGTACGTCGACAAGGACTTGCTGTTTAAACAAAACTTGGTCTGACTGGGATAAAGAATGTTGCACTGGAGCCGGTTGTTGCACTTCAGGCATTTGTTGGAACGGCTCGACCTGTGAAGCACAGATAAGCAGTAAATGCGGTGATCAAGCCAATATGGTTTATTCCAACTGTGTACAAGGAAAAGGCTATTTATATTATTGTGCATGTAAAAGTGACGGCTCCACAAAGCAAGTTTATAAAAACGATAGTTTCAGCTGTTCTGATTTATCCTGTGGCAGTAGTACTATTACTTATGATGTAAAAAAAATAACATTTAATTTAAATGATAAATCCCTATGCGGCGGTTGGTATTCAACTTATAACAGTATTTGCGCCAATGAGGTTGCGTCTTGGTTTAATTCCGCGACAAAATGTTATAGTGGATACAAAAAAAGCAGAGAGGGGGATTATTGCGTTAGCTCATATCAGGCAGGAGAGGTGGATCCACTTAATAGCAATGACTTCAATAATAAATTTAATCAGTTCTGTACATATGGGCAGAGCGGTCTCAGTGTTGACGTCATGTGTAAGGCTTTTGGAGCCTCATCAACTTGAATAATTAGAATAATAATATCCTTGTTTGCTTTCTGCTAACAAGGGTTTTAGGGCATAAATAAAAAACCCCGGCTTTTATAACCGGGGTCTTTTATTAAAGTTTTTTAACCTAGGCGGCTTTTTCTTCCGTTTTGGCGGGGGCTGCGTTCTCCTCCGTTACGGTTTCTTTAGCGGTCTGCGCGCCGGGTACTACTTTGGCTTTTTCCTGCAGTCTGGCCGCTTTGCCGGACAAGGCTTTTAAGTAATTGAGTTTGGCTCTTCTTACTTTACCGATTTTCAATACTTCGATTTTTTCAATCCTGGGGGAATGAAGGGGGAAAATGCGTTCTACGCCTACGCCGAAGGAAACTTTCCTTACGGTAAAGCTTTCGCTTACGCCTTTGCCTCTTCTGGCGATTACTACGCCGTCAAAAAGCTGGATCCTTTCATTGTCGCCTTCAACTACTTTTACGGATACTCTTACGGTATCGCCCGCTTTGAAGGTCGGCAGGTCTTTCTTTAATTGCGCTGCGGCAATTTCATTCATGTTCATACTGCTGTTTTCTCCTCTTGAGTCTTTTTTTCTTGGTTTCGCTTGTTTTGAGAGGTCTATTATCAAGCAAGTCCGGCCTTAATTTTTTTGTAATTTTTAAAGCCTCTTTTAACTTCCACTCTTCAATTTCTTTATGATTCCCGCTTAAGAGCACGGCGGGGACTTTTCTTCTCCTCCAAACTTCCGGCCTTGTGTACTGCGGCGCTTCAAGGAGGTTATCCTCAAAACTTTCTTTCGCGGTTACGTCGTCTTTTGCGAAAGTGCCCGGCTGGAGCCTGGTTACGGCGTCTATCATGACGCAAGCGGCAAGTTCGCCGCCGGTAAGGATAAAGTCGCCTAAAGAGACTTCCAAGTCAATTTCAGGGTAGATTCTCGCGTCTACGCCTTCGTAATGCCCGCAAACAAAAATAATGTGTTTTTCCTTAGCCAGTTCTTTAGCCAGCTTTTGGTTAAACGTTTTGCCGCGCGGGCTTGTCATAACAACCAAAGGATTCGTCCCTTCCGGGGCTTGCTTCTTTAATTGTTTTATGGCCTTATATAGCGGTTCGGCTTTCATTAGCATTCCGGCCCCGCCGCCGTATGGCCTGTCATCGACAGTCTTATGTTTATCTTTAGCAAATATTCTCGGGTTTAAATACCCTATTTCTATTACGCCTTTGCGCCTTGTCCTGCCAAGTATGCTGCTTGAAAGATAAGGTTCCATAACTTCCGGAAAAAGGGTAATAATGTCAACTTTCATTAGTCTTCCAGTTTAAGGGAAACCTTTTTATTCGCTTTTGCGGCCGCGGCGCTGAGCACCGTCCTTACCGCTTTTATAATACAGCCGTCTTTGCCTATAACCTTGCCTTTATCGGAAGGATCGACTTTGGCCGTAAGATAAACATTGTTTTGTTCTTCTTTCGCTTCCACCAGCACGCTGTCTTTCTTCGTTGCCAGGGAAGTAAGCAGGAATATTGCCATTTCTTTCATAAGAACACCTTTATATTAAAGGCAGGCAATTATTTGCTTGCTTTTTTGATTAAAGAGGCCACGGTCTTTGACGGTATCGCGCCGACTTTTACCCAATGGTTTACTCTTTCAAGGTCGAGCTTAATCTGCTCGCTTTCTTTTACGCAGGGATTGAACGTCCCAAGTACTTCTTTAGCCTGAGAACCAACCGCGCTTCTTTTTTCCGCAGCCACTACCCTGTATTGGGGTTGGGTGCGTTTGCCGGTTCTCTGGAGTCTGATTACTACTGCCATTTTTATCTCCTTTTATTTGCCGTTTTAAACAGAAGACGGCAAATCTTATTTTGTTTAAATCGATGTTTCGGCCGCGGCGCGTATATCAGATAACGCTTTTTTTATATCGCTTTGCCCGAATACGGCGTTCCCCGCCACTAAGGCGTCCGCGCCAGCTTTTACGGCTGCCGAGGCCGTTTCTGCGTTAATGCCGCCGTCAACTTCAAGCCAAACAGGCCTGCCCGTTTGGGTTATTATATTCCTTACGGCCGATATCTGAGCGGGGCTTGAAGGCAAAAACTTTTGCCCGCCGAAGCCGGGATAAACGCTCATAACCAAAATCAAATCAATTAAATCCGCAAAAGGCATAAGCTCTTTAACCGGGGTATCGGGCTTTATTGACACGCCGCATTTTAAACCGCGCGCCTTAACGTCTTCTAAAAGCTTTTTTAAATTGCCTTTGCTTTCTATATGCAAAGTCAAAGAACTTGCCCCGGCTTTTATAAAAGGTTCAATAAAATCCGCCGGATTTTCCACCATTAAATGTACGTCCTGAGCCAAACCAGCAAAACCGTCTATCGCTTTTACCGTTGCCGGGCCGAAGCTCAAATTCGGCACGAAATGCCCGTCCATAATATCAATGTGGAGCCAGTCCGCACCGGCTTCCTGCGCCTGTTTTATCTTTTCGCCCAAATTCAGCAAATCCGCCGATAATATCGAGGGCGCAATCGCCGTTTTGCCGGACGGATATTTTGCCGGAACAGGTAAATTTATCATTTCATCTCTTTTTCGCGGACCAAAACGCCGTCCACGTAAATCCTGAATTTGGCTTCGCCGCCGTAAGGCACCATTATATCTATCTTTGAGCCGGGCTGTTTAAGCTCGTTTAAAACTTCTCTTTCGCCTATGGCGTCAATCAAAACTATTTTGACTCTGTTCTGATTCTTCCCCTGCGGCAATTCATAATAAATGCGGTGAGTCTTTTCGTTTTCAGAAACGGGCCTCGCGCTTACCGTTATGTCTATGGAAGACTTCGGCGCGATTTCGCTGTCCGGTTCCGGGTATTGCCTTATTATGGTGCTGTTGGGGAACATTGAATGTTTGTCTTCGGTCAAATTGATTTCGATATTATGCTCGGAAGCCCAGCGGTTTGCCTCGCGCAGTTGTTTCTGCCTGAAGTCGGGCATTAAAATCTGAGAGGAGAGCGGTTTCCCGCTTGATATTACAAGATCTACGGTCTGCCCTTTTGCGGCCAATTCCCCGGCGGCCGGTTTTTGGCTTATTACGTATCCCTTTTCAACCGTCAAAGAAGAAGACGTCAGCTTGCTGCCCGCAATAAGGTGGCTTTGACGCAAAAGCAGTTCGGCGTTTCTCTGCAATATGCCGGTTACGTCGGGTACTTCAATGTTTTCATTGCCCTGGCTTATCCAAATGCGGACGACTTTGCCTTCGCGCACAATGGTGCCGGCGGGGGGGACTTGCCTTATAATATGGCCGGAAGGTATCTCCGGCTGGTATTCTTCCCCTGCTTTTCTTAAAGATAAATTGGCGTTTGCCAAAACGTCTATGGCGACGTCGGCTGACTTCTTTGTTAAATCCGGGACGGTGGTTTCGGCGCGGCTGTGGACTATGGCCGAAAAGGCCCAGTCGAAAGAAAAGAACGCCACCACCGCCAAAAACGCGCCTATTATGCACAAAACGGCCAAAGCTTTAAAAACCGAAGCGAAGACTATCGGTTTATCGTCTAAAAAATCCTCTTCCAATTTTTTGTCGTTTCTCATAAATTATTCAAAAAAGAAATCTCCGGCAGCAATCTTCCTGCCGTTTAAATATGCCCCTGCCGTCATAATATTCTTGCCCGCAGGGCGCAGCGTCTTGATAAATAAAACGCCCTCTTTACATTGTACAAAAAAGCCTTTATTCCTTTCAATCATAACTATTTGCCCGGGCCGCATATCGGATTTAATGTCCGAAAGTTCCGTTTCTATAAGCTGCATACTCTGGCCTTCTTTCGTATTGGCTTTGGCATAGGCCGGCATGGCCGCGGCCAAGCCCCGCACCGTATTGTGTATTTGACGGGCGGACATTTCTTTAAAACTAAGCAATGTTTGTTCCTTGCTTATTGAGGGTGCCAAAGTAACCTCGCCTTTTTGCTCGTTTTTTATTATTTTGCCTTCTTCAATATCGGATATTACTTTGCGCAACGCCGTTTTGCCCAAATTGATAAGCTTGGGGAAAAGCGTTTTTGCATCGTCTTGCGGCAAGATAGGGCAGGGCAGGAGCGCGGCAAGCGGGCCGTCGTCCAAACCCTCGTTAATCCAAAATGCGCTGACGCCGGTTTCTTCTTCCCCGTTGAATAGGGCATACTGCACCGGGGCGGCCCCTCTGTAAGCGGGCAGCTTTGAAAAATGAATGTTTAAAAGGCCCAGGTGCGTGGATTCAAGCGCGGGCTTGCGGAAAATCTTTCCGTAAGCGACAACAACGCCCAAATCGGCGTTTTCTGCTTTGATTGCTTCAACGTTATCCTTAAGTTTTTCCGGTGAAATTACTTTAAGCCCCAGTTCAAGAGCCTTTTCCCTTACCGGGCACGGCTTAAGTTTTAGGCCTCTGCCGAAGGGCCTGTCAGGCTGGGTTACCGCCAAAACCACTTGGGTCAGTTCGTTTAAAAGTTCCAAAAAAGGTACGGCTACGGAAGGCGTGCCGAAAAATACGGTTTTTAACATATAAGTATTTTAACATTTTAGAGCGCATTATATATAGGTATTTTGGCCCAGAAGGGCATAGGTCCAAATGCTCTTGCGCTGAAAAAGTATAACTTATAGAATATCTCTATAAATTTCTAAAAATAAGGAGTGTTACATATGCCAAAGTATGTCTTTTTTTCGCTTTTCCTTTTATTATCCTGCGGCTTAAGCGCGCAGACTTTTTCCTTTAAAGATTCCGCAGATGTTGCGGCTTTTGCAAAATGGGTAAAGGTTTTGGAATCTTCCGGGAAAGGAAAGAACATTTCAAACTCCCTTGAAGAAAACTTCCGCAAAAACGCCGAAGATAAACAGCTGCTGAACGCGGCTGGCTCAAGTAAAAAATATGCGGATTTGCAAGGAGAAGCCCTTGAAGCCCAGCTTAAGGAAGATGCGGAAGATCTCCATTATGCTTTGTTTGTAGCTTCAAACGAATATAAAGCCAAAGCCGATAAATATAACAAAGCCGGTTCCGCCGATAATCCTTCCGCCGCCAGGAATGCATTTGAGTTTGCCAAGATTTCTAAAGAATATTGGGAAGATATGAATTACGTTTCCTCATTCTTGAAAGAAGTTCAGGATAACGGGGCCGACTCCTACGACGTAACTTATTTGCGCAGGGCCGGCGAGCTGATAAACGCAATGACGTTTGCCCTTAACAAAAAATCCGATAAATTTTATAAGAAATTGAAAGGAGAGTTCGTTTTACTGACGGAAAACGCCGCCGTTTATTTCGCAGAGAAATAAAATTATTATTAATAAGGTGATTGGTATGAAATATTTTTTAACTTTTTTGGCAGTTTTATTTTTTGTTCCGCTAAATGCTCAGCCCGTTGATTTCGGCCGGTACTCTTCGGCTTTCCTTTTTGATAATTTTTCTTTCAGTTCGGAAGATTTGATGAACCCCGGGGTTTCTTTGCGCATAAGCGCTTTGCTGAAAGCCAAGTATGCCGAAATTCAAAACAAGCAGGCCGAAAAATCTTTAAGAACGGCCAATGCCAATAAAGTAAAGAACTTTTTAATACATTATGATTCCAAAATTAAAGCCGCGGCCGGGAATAAAGCTTATCAGTCCAAACTGACGGCTTTGAAAAAGAAGCCTATGCCGTATAAAAAGCTTGAAGTTACCTCTTACAATACAATCCCTCAGGCGGAAGACTTCGTTAAACATTTAATGGTTTTAAGGAATAAATTATGGGATAGAGCCTCCAGATTAAAACTTGTTTATCCCACCGCCGATTTGCCTATAAGATACAGAGGCATTTATGCCGACGAGGATTATTCTTCCAAAACTTTAAGAGTTTATTACCGTTACGCCAATCAATGCGTTTACCGTTCTTTGGATTTGGATACTTGCTCTTACGTAGTTTCCGGCCGCGCGGACAATATGCTCAGCATTGCGGAAGCAGCCTTGGAAGTGGAAGATATGCCCGTGTTCTACGGCGCGATGGACGAACTTTTGAAAATCCTTAAACAAAGAGTTAAAAAAGCTTCTCTCAAATATATATTCAGCAATGCCAAACCGCTTGGCATATAGCCGGGCTGAGGCAGAAAATAAAATTTATAAGGCCCCTTTTAAGGGGCCTTTTTTTGTGTCATTAATAATTAAAACCAAAGCGCAAACGGCTTTGAAGGGTTACTTTTCCACGGTGTTTACTATCTCGGCAAAGTATATGGTGTGATAGTCGTCGTCGGAGTACCAGCGTTCTTTGGTGATTTCGTCCAAAGCGGCGGGTTTCATGTCCGTTTTGTAAAGAACCATGCACTCATAATGCGTGCCTTTGCAATCTAGCCTGGGAGTGTTTATTTTTTCGCTCTCGGCCGTTTTTAACCCCAAAGCGTCTATTTTGTCGATAGTCCTGCCGGATTTGCTTCCGCAAAGGGCAAGCGCTTCGCCCATATCCTCATGCGGGATTGTGATTGTAAATTCATTGGATTTATCCAGCAAGTCATGCGTAAACCTGCTTTTGCGCACCATTGCTATAAATACGGGCTTGGCCCAAATATTTCCTATTGCGCCCCAGCCTATCGTCATTACGTTTGTCTGCCCGGCGTATTGGCTTGTTATAAAAGCCCCTTTTGCCAGAATATTAAGGTTTTCTTTTGCGTTTTCGTTATATTTCATATTGTTATCGCCCCCTTATATATTATACCGATATCGGCGGCCTTGTACAGCCTGCTTTAAAAATCTTTTATATAATTTAAAATATGAAAAATAACGGTAATGTTCTTATAGCCGGGGCGACTTCCGGCATAGGCAGGGCTTTATGCTTGCTTTATCTTAAAGAGGGCCGCAAAGTGGCCGTTACCGGGCGCAGAAAAGCTTTGCTTGAAGAGCTTAAATCCTTGTCGCCCGAAAGAGTTTTTACGTATGTTTCGGATATAACTTCTTTAAAATCAGCCTCAGTCATAGAACAAGCCGCGCAGGATATGGGCGGTATCGGAACTATAATAATATGCAGCGGCGTCGGCCATATAAACGCGGAACTTTCCGCCGGGCCGGAAATTGAAACCGTCAAAACAAATGTGCTTGGCTTTACGGATTTTGCCGCTGCGGCTTATAATTATTTTGCAAATGCTCTTGCGCATTCGGGCGAAAGTGGAACGCTTGCCGGGATATCGAGTATTGCCTCGTTCAGGGGCTCGGATTTGGCACCCTCTTATTACGCAAGCAAGGCTTATGTAAGCAATTATCTTGAGGGGCTTCGCAAAAAGGCCGTCAAAAATAAACTTAAGCTTAATGTCTGTACGGTTATCCCGGGCTTTGTGGATACGGCTTTGGCGCAGGGCGTCGGCGGTAATGACGGCCTGTTTTGGATTGCGCCGGCAGATAAAGCCGCCGCTCAAATAGCTTCGGCGTTGAGGCGCGGGAAGAATATCGCATATATAACGCGCCGCTGGCGTTTGATAGCTTGGCTTTTAAAAATAATTCCCGATTTTATTTATAACAAGATATAACGGGTAAACCCCCGCATAAGCGGAGGTTTTTGATATTGCCCGCGTAAGGGTTCTGTTGGTTTTGAAACGCGGTCAAAGCCCGTCAGGCGGGACTTAAGGAAAAATGTTTATGCTTTCGCATAACCCCGAACTTTATACCCTTAAGAGACCTGCATTTATAATAATACGCCAAAACCGATAAATTTCAATACCTTGGAGAAATTATGATAAATCCCGAACATTGGTTCGCCGTTTTTACAGAAAAGCTTAAAGCGGCTTTCGGAGGGCGGCTGCTGTTCGTCGGCTGTCAGGGCAGCTATCGCCGCGGCGAAGCGGACGAAAACAGTGATATAGACGCCGTAGTCATTTTAGACAAAATCGGTTTTGAAGATTTGGAAAAGTATAAAACGGCCGTGTCGTCCATGCCGGAGGGGGAAAAAGCCTGCGGCTTCATAAGCGGCGCGGTTGAAATAAAATATTGGGCCGGGCATGAGCTTTTCCAGCTTTATCATGACACTAAAGCCGTATATGGGGATTTAGTGGATTTAATTCCGCCTTTAGGCGCAAAAGACGCTGAAGCCGCCGTAAAAAGCGGGGCTCAGGCTCTTTATCACGGAGCGGTGCACTCTTTTTTATATGCGCGGGATTTGCCTTTTGTTCTTCAGGAATTCTATAAAGGCGTATTTTTTATATTGCAGGCGGAATATTATCTCCGTTCCGGGGAATATATATTAAAGAAAAGCGAACTTATTTCAAAGCTTGAAGGAGAGGAAAAAGAAGTTTTGCAAATATATTCCGCGCGGAAAGAAATTCCTTCTTATCCGCCGGAAAAGGTAAAATATTGCTGTAAAAAACTTATGGAATTTTGCCGCGGGCGCATAAAAGGCCCGCGCATTTAGGCTTATTATGAAACTTACAATGCTTGGCACGGGCGCGGCCTTGGCTTTAAAATATTATAATACCTGCTTTTTGCTGGAAGATGGCGGGCGTTATTTGCTTGTTGACGGCGGTGGCGGCAATGAACTGCTTAAACGCTTAAAATCCGCCGGGGCCGACTGGGCTGATATAAAGAATATTTTTGTAACGCATAAGCATATAGACCATATGCTTGGGATAATATGGCTTATCCGCTTGATATGCAACGCCCTTAAAAAGGGGACTTATAGAGGCGAAGCCAGGATTTACGCGCATGAAGAACTTTGCGCGCTGATAAAAAATATCGCCTGTGCGCTTCTTCAGGAGAAGGAAAGCCGGTTTATCGGGAACGGACTTTACCTGATACCCGTATCCGACGGGGATAACAAAACTGTTCTGGGGCGTAAAATTACTTTTTTTGACATTCACTCTTCCAAAGCCAAGCAGTTTGGATTTTCTTTGGAGTACGCTCCGGGCAAAAAGCTTGTTTGCTGCGGGGATGAACCTTGCAACGCTTTTTGCGCTCCGCATGTTTTAAACGCCGACTGGCTTTTGCACGAAGCTTTTTGTCTGTTTTCTCAGGCGGATATTTTTAAGCCGTACGAAAAGAACCATTCCACGGTAAAAGACGCCTGCGAAACGGCGGATAAACTAAACGTAAAGAATTTGGTCTTATATCATACGGAAGACCGTTCCGGCGATAATAGAAAAGAACTTTACTTAAAGGAAGGCTCGGTCTGTTACGGCGGCGGGCTTTATATTCCGGAAGATTTGGAATCTATTGAAATAATTTAAATTTTTATTTTAAGCCCGGTAAAACCGCGCCCTCAAGCTTAAGCAGGCGGATTTTTTTCTGCGTTCCTCCGGCGTATCCCGTAAGGCCGCCGTCAGCCCCGATTACCCTGTGGCAGGGAATTATTATAGATATAGGATTATGCCCCACGGCCCCGCCGACTGCGCGTGCGGAGGTTTTTCCGCCGCCGTTTCCCAAAGATAAGCGTTTTGCTATTTCCCCGTAGGAAATTGTTGTGCCGTAAGGTATTTGCAGGAGTACTTCCCATACTTTCTTCCTGAAAACGGTTCCTTCCGGGGCCAGGGGGAGTATGGCGGGCGAGGGATTTTTCCCGGCGAAGTATTTGTCAAGCCAGGTCTTTGCCGCTTTAAAAACGCTCAAGCCGTCATCAAGGAGGGGTTTCTGCTTTACGGAAGCCAAAAAATATTTTTGCCCTTCCAGCCAAAGCCCGATTATATTTTTGCCGTCAGAGGCTAAAGTTATTTTCCCGATTGGGGATTTATAATGCGTCAAGTAAACCATTGTACTCCCTCTGAATTATGATATTGCGGATTTAGCTTCCCGCGCAAACATCTAAAATAGTATTATAGAAAAAACATTCGTCGAAATATATTTAAAATCGGCCTGAAAAAATAAAAACAGTTGACAAATAAATAATTTACTAGTAAACTGTTTATATGAAAACCGTTAAAAACAATCTTCGCCGATACGGCATAAATCCCGCCAAGGGCCGGCGTTATGAGAACATCACTTATGTGCTGGCCTTGGCGTATAATCTTATGAAAGCACGCATAGACGCTTACTTGGCCTCATACGGGGTATCTTCTTCCGAATTTAACCTTTTGATGCTGGCCGCCTACCAAAACGAAGGCTTGGGCTTAAGCCAAGTTGAACTTTCCAAACGCTTAATAGTTTCCGCCAGCAATATAACCAAGCTGACGGATAAAGCGGTTAAAGCCGGTTTTATCGTCCGCAAAACAAATCCTCAAAGCCGTCGGGAAAATATAATTTGCATTGCTCAAAAAGGGCGGAATCTCATTGACGAAATATGGCCCGGTTACGATAAGCTTGTAAGCGGCATGACGGAAAAAATACCGCCGGCGGACCGCTTGCATGCGGAACGCATTTTAAATGACTGGTTCAACGCTTTGCAGGAGGATAAATAATATGTTTTCTCTCTTAAAAACTTTCTTTAACCGTTCTTTTTTAAGTTTGTTTTTTACGCAGTATTTAGGTGCGTTCAACGATAACTTTTTCCGTACCGCTATGGCCACGTTTATAACTTACAAAGTAAGCGATATGTCGGCTTCGGATAAATCCGTGGTGGTAAGTTTGGCCGTGGCTTTGTTCATGCTTCCGTTTTTCCTTTTTTCCGCAATGGCGGGGGAAATAGCCGATAAAATCCGCAAAGATTTATTGATTAAACTTACAAAGGCTTTGGAAGTTGTGATAGTTTTGCTGGCCGGTGTCGGTTTTTTGACGGTAAACGTCCCTTTGCTTCTTGCGGTGCTTTTTCTTATGGGGACGCAGTCGGCTTTTTTCGGCCCCGTCAAGTACAGCATTCTGCCCGATATTTTAAATGAAAAGCAGCTTATCGCAGGCAACGGTATTATTGAAGCCGGTACTTACGGCTCCATTTTGCAGGGCACCATTTTCGGCGGGATTGTCATCGCCGCAGATAAAATGCTTTTGCCCGGCGTGATTTTGGCAGTGGCTGTTTCGGGGCTGGCCGTTTCTTTGTTTATCCCCAGACAGAAACCCGCCAACGCGGATTTGAAAATTGATAAAAATTTTCTTAGAAGCACTTGGAAGAATATGGCCTTCGCCAAGCAAAATCACAATATATTTTTGTGCATTTTGGGTATTTCCTGGTTCTGGATGCTTGGTACGGCTTTAATTGCGCAAATGCCTTCTTTGGCGCATGATATTTTCAACGGGACGCCGGGGCTGTTTACTTTTCTGCTTACATTGTTTTCCTGCGGTATAGGGCTTGGTTCTTTGCTTTGCCAGTTTCTGCTTAAAGGGGAAATCACAAGCAAATACGTGCCGCTCAGCGCATTGCTTATGACGGTCTTTCTGGCGGATTTGGCTTTTGCTTGCGCCGGTTATGTACCCTCGGCATCTCCGGCCGATTATAAAATATTTTTGGCTGATTTTGCAGGCAAGCGCATCACTTTTGATTTACTGGCTTTCGCCGTTTGCGGCGGCCTTTATATTGTTCCGCTTAACGCCATGCTTCAGCATTTGGCGACGGAAGCGACCCGCTCGCGCGTTATAGCGGCCAACAATATCATAAATTCTTTATTTATGGTTGCCGGCAGCGGTGCCTGCGCTTTACTGCTTGCCGTGAATTTTACAATACCGGCCGTTTTCGGCGCGGTCGCCGCCGCCAACGCTTTGGCCGCCGTTTATATTTGCGGTTTACTTCCGCATCATATTATCCGCATGATAATGAAGCGTATACTTAACCTGGTTTACGGCGTAAAAGTGAAGGGTATTGAACATTGGAAGAACTTGCGGGGCAACGCCGTTTTGGTGGCAAACCACACTTCCTTTTTGGACGCCGTGCTTTTATGGGTATATCTGCCGGGTGATTTATATTTTGCCGTGGATACCTATGTAAGCCAAAAATGGTATATCAAGTCGTTCCTGCATTTAATAAAATTCTTCCCTATCGACCCGACCAATCCCATGGCCGTTAAATCGATAATAGAGGAAGTAAAAGCCGGCAAGCGCGTCGTGATTTTCCCTGAGGGGCGTATTACGACGACAGGCGGCCTAATGAAGATCTACCCCGGCCCCGCAATGATAGCCGATAAAAGCAAAGCTCAGATTCTGCCGGTGTGCCTGGAAGGCAGCCAATATTCGTTGTTTTCGCGTTTCGGCATGCAGCTTAAAACGCGTCCGCAAAGCAATATAACCGTTACCGTGCAGGAACCTAAAACTTTGCGGTTGTCGGATACTCTTAAAGGCAAAGAACGCCGTTTGGCCTCGGCCCGCGCTCTATATGACATTATGGTTAATATGAGATATGAAGCCGGCGACGCGGAGGAAACTTTGTTTGACGCCCTGCTCGACGCCTGCGATTTGGTGGGACGCGGCAAAAAGATAGTTACGGACATAAGCCGCCGCTGGCTTTCCTTCGGCCAATTTTTAACGTCCGTATTTGTGCTGGGAAAACAAATTTCCAAACGCCGTAAGGGAGCAATGGCCGGCTTTATGCTGCCCAATACGACCGCCGGCGCGGTAACTTTTTTTGCCATGCGCGCTTTTAACATTACGCCTTGTATGCTCAATTTTTCTTCGGGCGTAAAAAATATGCTCTCCTGCTGTAAAGCGGCGGAAATTTCAGTCGTATATACCTCAAAAGTGTTCTTGGAACAAGGCGGACTTTCAGAAGCCGCTTCCGCGTTTGAAAAAGCCGGGGTGGAGCTTGTTTATCTGGAGGATTTAAAAAATCAAATAACCCTTTGGGATAAAGCCGTCGGCTGGGCGGCTTCATATTTCCCGCGCTTTTATTATAAACGCATACGCGGGAAAGCAAATTCAAAGGATAGCGCAGTCGTGCTGTTTACTTCCGGCAGCGAGGGTACGCCTAAAGGCGTTGTTCTTACGCATGAAAATATACAGACAAATCGTTTGCAGCTTCAAAGCGTATTGGACTTCGGCTTGAAAGACAAAGTATTTAACGCCATGCCGATGTTCCACTCTTTCGGGCTGACGGTTGGCACTTTGCTTCCTCTTCTTTGCGGGGTGCCGGTGTTTTTCTATCCGTCGCCTTTGCATTACCGTATCGTCCCGGAATTGATTTACGACAGCAATGCAACAATTATTTTCGGTACGGATACGTTCTTTAACGGTTATGCGAAAATGGCTCACCCTTATGATTTTTATTCGGTGCGTTTGGCAGTGGTAGGCGCGGAAAAACTTAAGGAGGAAACAATCCGCAAATATTACGACCTTTTCGGCCTGCGTATTATGGAGGGCTACGGCGCGACGGAAACCTCGCCAGTTTTGGCCGTAAATACGCCTATGTATTTTAAACGCGGAAGTGTAGGCCGTTTCTTGCCAGGGATTGAATATAAGCTGGAGCAAGTTCCCGGGGTGGAAGACGGAGGCAGATTATATGTAAAAGGCGGCAATATTATGGCCGGGTATTTGAGGGAATCCGCCCCCGGCGTATTAGAAGCTCCTCAGGGCGGCTGGTATGACACCGGCGATATGGTTCGCGTTGACGAAGACGGCTTTGTGTTTATTTTGGGCCGCGTCAAACGCTTTGCCAAAATAGCGGGGGAAATGATTTCCTTAACCGCTGTTGAAACGCAAATTAACGCTTTATGGCCGGGCAAAACGCACGCTGTAGTCAATATCCCCGATGATAAGAAGGGCGAGCAGCTTGTACTGTTTACTACGCAAAAAGATGCGGAGCGTACGGCTTTGCTGGCGTATTTTAAGGAAAAGGGCTTAAGCGAGCTTGCCGTCCCAAAGGATATCCGCATTACGGAGGAAATACCTCTTATGGGCAGCGGCAAAGTCGATTACGTAAAGCTTAAAGAAACAGCGTTATCTTAAGACGGTATGTTTATAAGACAATAAAAATCCCCGGGAGAACCGGGGATTTTTTATCGTAAACAGAACTTTTAATAATTATAGCTGTAAAACGTCAGTTTTGAGTGGGCAGGCATCTTTTTTAAGGCTAAAGCGGCTTTTTCCGCTGTGATAAAATTCTTTTTATTAGGGAACAGCTTTCTTAAACCTTCCTGCAAAGCCGGAGTGCGAACAGGCATATAGAATTGATAATAGTCATATCCGTTGATTTTAACGCGGCTGAAGGGTTTTAAATTATTGGTATCGACGGAAGAGTCGTACTCATAGATAAAGCTTTCTTCCTGATATTCACTGTTAAACTTATAGAGAAAAATAGAGAACGTAAACCAATGCTGTTCAGATTTTTCCTTAGCCAATTTAAAGCAGTCGTTTTTAAAAGCCGCGTTTACGGTGCCCAAGCCATTCTTTTCGTTATAATCAAGTAAAATAACGCTGCAAGTATATTTTCCCCACAGGCTTCCTTCTTCACCGTATTGGCTTGTGTAAAACTCATGCCATTTTATTTCCGCTTTGGTTTTTGCTTTTTCGGGAATAGCGGCGTAAGCTTTGTCGACGGCGGCTTTTTCTCTGGCTTGTTTGGCTTTTGCTTCTTCATATTGTTTTTGCCAGTTAGAGAAAAATGTGCTTTCGGCGCCGGTTTTCCATTGTGAGAAGGAAACATCTTTTTTTGTTTTATTTCTGTCAAGCAGCTGTGCGCTTGCGGCAGCGGTTAAAATGCACAAAGTTAAGGCTGTTATTATAATTTTTTTCATGTATTCTCCTGTTTTACTTCTTTATCATATTGTATAACAGGCGGGCGTATTTTTACAACTGCCAAAAGGCCTATCCTCATATGGGCCTAAAGCCCTAAAAATTATCCGTAAAAACGAAGCAATATGGGGAAAAGTCAGTGAAATAACTTTTTCAGCTTTTCTTTTAATATAATCAGCATAACGCCCGTCAGAATTAAAAATATTCCGGCGGTATTATATGAGGTCAACCGTTCCCCGAATAACAACAAACCGAAGAAAATAGCTGTTAACGGCTCCAGCGCGCCTAAAATAGCGGTGGTTGTCGGCCCTATCAGACGAATGGCTATATTAATGGTTTCCAGGGAAATTATCGTCGGGAAAATCGCAAGAGCGACGGCGCAGAAAAATACCCGCCAATCATTTATGGCTTGCAGTTCGGTGCAAAACTTAAGATTAACTATAAATACGCTCAGCCCAATCAGCATGACGTAAAAGCTTAATTTATCGTGTTTAATATGTTTTATAGTTTTTAAATTTTTAACCAAAACGATATAAACCGCATAAACAAGCGCGGAAAGTAAAACAAGCCCGACGCCGATAAAACTCAGTTTGCCGCCGACTCCCCCGTTTAAGGCGAAAATTCCGCTTAAGGTTATAATCATGGCGGCGACGGAGCTTTTCGGCAGGTTTTCCTTAAAAAATATTGTTGAAATTAACGCAACCAACATCGGGTAGATAAACAACAGCGTGCAGGCGATGCCGGAATCCATATATTTAAAAGACGCAAAAAGCGTAGTAGAGGATAAAGCAAATAAAACGGCAATAAAAAACAGGGAATAAAACTCCTTAACAGATATTTTGAAATCTGTTTTATTGAAGATTTTTAAGTATAGTCCGTAAATAATTACGGCAAAAAGATATCTGTAAAAAAGTATGGAATTTACCGACATCCCCAATTTCAACATAGGCAAAGCAAACAGTGGATTTGTGCCGTAACTTACGGAGGCTAAAATCCCGTTGAGATAGCCTTTTGTCTTATATTTACGCATAACTAAATTATATTTAAAAACAATGCGGGGTGTAAAATCGGCGGGGATTTTCTGAGTAAAGAACAAAGAAGTAGGGCTTTTTAGTAAGAAAACTGGCGGAGAGGGAGAGATTCGCCCCGCGTAATTTCCCTGACGGAAAATTCGCCCGGGCCCGAAAATGTTCCGCCGTATTCGAGCTGGTACTTTCATTAAAAATGAGATAGCTAAATGCCAGGAGTTTTCAAAATAAAAAGCCCTAATTCAAGGCGTTTGCGAGGAAGGAATACCGGGAAAACGCGCCGAAGGCGGAGGTATCCGACTGAGCAAAGAACAAAGAAGTAGGGCTTTTTAGTAAGAAAACTGGCGGAGAGGGAGGGATTCGAACCCTCGATACCTTGCGGTACACAGGTTTTCGAGACCTGCTGTTTCAACCACTCACACACCTCTCCAAAATCTTTTAAGCGCGGGTCAAAATTTTCGCGCCCAAGTAGCTTATATTATATAAAATATAA
Source organism: Candidatus Proelusimicrobium excrementi (assembly GCA_934643455.1). GTDB lineage: Bacteria > Elusimicrobiota > Elusimicrobia > Elusimicrobiales > Elusimicrobiaceae > Proelusimicrobium > Proelusimicrobium excrementi. The sequence continues at coordinate 201,843 of CAKUBV010000001.1, forward strand.
ACGAGATTAATGAAGAACTAATTTTTGGCTTCATTCCTGCAAATATTTATTAGAGATCTTTTGATAGGTAAGCGTTTTAATTGTATTCTTATTTTTTGTATACTGATTTTATCGGCGCAAAGGAGCCTGCCATGAACTTAAAAAATTTAAGCCCTTGGGCTTATGTGCCCACCGCCTATTTTATGGAGGGCGTGCCTTATGCCGTAATTAACATACTTTCCGCCGTAATGTATTCCAAGCTGGGCGTGGCGAACGACGTTTTTATCTTCTGGACCAGCTGGCTCTATCTTCCTTGGGTTTTAAAAATGTTTTGGTCCCCTTTTGTTGAAGGAAACGCCACAAAACGCCTGTGGATTTTATCAACGCAGTACGCTTTGGCGTGGATTTTTTTGTTTATTGCTTTAAGTTTAAACTGTTCGGCCTTTTTTACTTTTTCGGTGCTGGGCTTTTTTATAGGGGCTTTTATTTCGGCCACGCATGATATTGCGCTTGACGGTTATTATATGATAGCCTTAGACGAGAAAAAACAAAGCGCATTCGTCGGCTGGCGCACTGTTTTTTACCGTTTTGCGATGATAGCGGTCAGCGGCCCTTTGGTGGTGCTGGCGGCAAAACTTCAAAAACTTACCGGGAGCGAAACTTCCGCTTGGGCGGTGGTGTTTTGCGCCGTTTCTTTGCTGACGGTTATCGTAACAACGTATCATAAATTTATTTTTCCGCGCCCGGCGGAAGATAAACCCGCCCCGTCAAAGGGGGAACTGCCGCTTTTCGCCGAGGTGTTTAAAGCTTATTTCAAGCAGGAAAATATAGTATACATTTTGCTTTTTATTTTGCTTTACCGTTTCGGCGATGCCTGCCTGGAAAAGGTTGTGGTTCCTTTTCTTTTAAAGCCGGAAAGCGAAGGCGCTTTGGCCGTCAGTACGGAAGCGTTCGGATATATAAAAGGAACTTTGGGCCTTTTGGCAGTAATAGCCGGTAATATTTTCGGCGGTTTTTTACTTTCGAAATACGGTTTCCGCCGCTGTATTTGGTATTTTGCCGTAATTTTGGTTCTTCCTAACTTTTTCTACGCTTATATGGCTTGGTTCCACCCGTCGCTTAAAGTGATAGGAGCTTTGTTGGTGCTGGAAAACTTCGGCAACGGCCTTGCCATGATGGCTTTTACGGTTTTTATAATGTTTGTATCGCAGGGGAAGTATAAAACTTCTTTTTACGCCATTTCCACGGGGATAATGGCCTTCGGCATGATGATACCCAATATGCTTAGCGGCAAATTGCAGGTTATGTTGGGGTATAAAGAATTTTTCCTCGCCGTAAGCATAGCGGGGCTTGTAACTTTTGCGGTTATACCGCTTTGCTACAAAATAAAACAGCTTGAAGAGGCCGACGCGTTTATCGCCAAAACCGATAAAGCCGAATTTATGGAATAATCAGTCCGTATTTATGCCGGCTTTTGCCGCTTGTTTGTGCTGGAGCGCGCGCGGAATATTGTAGAGTTTGCCGTCTTTGATAAAATGCGCGCCGGTTTGCTTGAAAGTGAAAGGCACTCCGGCTTCAACGCACTGCGCCCTTAGGGCCAGGAACCAATCGTAATTTGATGTTCTGGCTTCTTCCCCGGATTCGCCTCCGGCGATCACGCCGGATATCCCGCCCGAAAGATAACCTTTTAAATTTATCGGGCCCAAAAGAGGCTCGCAGATAATAATTTTGTTTTTTATCGGCAAATCCAAATACTCAGGCAGGCGTTCGTCTGCGCGTTTTTGGTTTTCGGCCGTGCAGGCGATGGTTACGTTAGGGTAGCCCTCGCCCCAGTCCGCCGGAAGCAAAGCCCGCACCCTTAAAATCCTTTTGGTTATTATAAAAAAGTTGACGTCGCTTCTGTATTTTATTATTTGCCAAGCGTCGGCGCGCCAGGGGTCTGCTTCTTCTAAAAAGAAATCCGAACTGAAACAGGTGTAAAGCGTTTCGCCTGGCGGAACTTTAAAGCCGCCTTTGCGGTTTTTTCTCAGCGGCAGGTTGAAGTCTTTATTCTTTATTATTAGGGAACTGTCTTTGCCGTGCCGCGCATCTATGCGGTAGACATAGCAGTTAAGGCAGCCTTCGGAATATTTTTTACAGCCGTGCCAAGGGTTCCATTTCATAAGGAGATTATATAACATTCCCTGCGTCTTGTATCTTCTCATGTGTTTTTACTTGTGTTAAGTTGAGTTCTCGTAGCTAGCACTTTGCCGCTTTTGGGCGGCTTTAAATTTTCTCCTCAGTCGGGTACTGCGCCGCCTTTGGCGGCATCATACTTAGTACACCTTCTTCGTCAAAAATTGAAATCCGCTCCAAAATCAACAAACCACGCCGGTTAAGTTCTCTCACGCTGAAAGTTTATAGTGTACTCATTTAATGTAGGTCAGGTTCTACCTGACGGGAATTTACTTAGTTGCGTCAGTCGGAGCCTGACCTGCGTTTACCTTTTTTCTCGTCATGTTTATTGGGGAAGATTAACTTTTAAACGCGGTTTTTATATAATTATTCATATAAGTAAGGAAAGATTTATGACCCCTGCGGTTTTCACTTGGCGTGAAAACTTTTTATAGGCCTTAAGTCCCAAGTTAAAATAGGTCTGAAATCCGCTTGTTAGCCCGCTCAAAAACAGATAAAATTAGTATATAAGAAATTTGTAAATCTTAGTAAAAGGATACCGAGATGCTTATAAATTCCGTTATAAATACGAGTATAGGAGTGGACAAAGCTTCCTTAAGCTTTGCTCGCTTTAAGCATTCGGTATTCGGCATACATTCCCGTCCCGGGAGTGTTGCCGGCGGCCGCAGGGAATGCTGCCTCAATATAAGTGCAAAATCAGATTTTGGAAAAGGTGTCTAAAAAATTTTTAGACGCCTTTTTTTATGTCCTGAGCGTATAAAGAAAAGTTAAAAGTAAAACGCAGTGGCGTATGAAAATTAAAACGGTGCTTAATTAAATGAAAAGAAAATTATCTTCCATAGGCGTAAAAATTATTTCCGCGGTATTGTCTTTCGTCATTCTTTTTGAATGCAACGCCGCGGCCTTTACGGGTATCGGCGGCGCTGATTTTTCCGCTTTGCCTTCTTTTGAAGGTTCGTTTAATCTCTTTAACGCGGAAGAGGGCGCGTTTAGTTCCGCCTTGGAAGATCTCTATTTAAAGGGAAATGAGGACAATATCTATGAAGCCGCACTTAACGGGGAAACATCCGTGGCTTTGCGTAAGCTTGTAAACGGCGGACACAAAACTAAAGTTGCGGCTTTGTCAAGAGAGGGAAAAGAAAAGTACGGGCTTCTTGCGCCGATGTACGTTAAAATTAAAGGTTATAAATCAACAAATGCGCTTGAGGCCGATTTGGGCGCGTATTTGGCCGCTCAGCTTTCCCCCAGAACCGTAATGCCTTATAAAGAATATGAAAAGCTTTATAATGACGAAGTCAAAAAAGCCGCAAAGGAATACGCCAAATTAAGCGGCGGGAAGACGGTTGCTCCTTTCCGTACGCCGCAAGACGCTATTATCAGCGAAATTCATTCCATTTATCCGCTTAAAAACGCATACGCAGATTATAAAAAGGACGCCGCCGGGGAAATAGCGTGGCGCAAAGCCAACAGCCAAAAAGTAAATGACGCGGCATATAAAGTCGCCAGAAAATATATAGAGGCTATAGGCGCGGCGAATCTTTCCGTGCCTACTTTTTCTTATCTCGTAAATTTAAAATTAAACGGCAAACCGGTTTTGACGACGCAAGACCGCCTCGCCGTATACAATTATGCCGTAACCCGTTTGGAAAAACAGAACCTTAACGCTTTGCAGCTTGGCTTAACGAGCGGGAAAAGCGATAAAAAAGTGGCCGCGAATCTGCTTCAGGATATAATAGACGCGATGGTGTTGGGCGGATATGTAGTCGGCAAAGACAACGGCAGATATTCCAAAGCCGTGGAAAGGGTAATATACGCCGGCGAAAACGGAATGGGCTCGGCCAATATACTGTCGGCGGGGTTTGCATCTCTGCTGGCGGTCAAAGATTACGCTGCGCTTAAAAGGATTTTAAACCGTTATACCGTTAAAGAAAACTCTTCGGCCTCTTTCGGGGAATATATAAGCCTTACTTATTATGCCGGCAAGGCAAAAACCGCCGGCGGAAGATTTTTGGGCCGCGCTTCCGTAAATACCCAGTACAGCACCCGCTATGTTTACGCAAACACTTTTATGGATTTGGCCAAGCTCTTGGCGGAAGACGGAAGCCAGGCTTCTCTTGCTTTGCTTAAAGAATACGGCGTCAATAAAGGTTTTGAAGGCATAAGGCCCTTTTTGGCCGGCGCGCTTTTAAGCGGTAAATCCGGCGCGGACGCAGCGACGGCGCAGTCTTACGCTTTGAAACTGGCCAATTTGACTTTGGGCGATATCCCCGCAACCCAGGAATACGATTTGGACAGAGCCCTTTTGGCTAAATATCCCGGTATAAAAAACAGCCTTAATTCCGGCGCGGTAATCAGCAAAGCTCAATATAATGCAAGGCTTACCCGCAACAAAAATTTAAGATATTTGGACAGAGCCGCTTTTTCCTTGGACATACTGCTTATGGTATGGGGCACCGTCGGTTTGGCAAAGCTCGGCGGAAAAGCTTTAAGTTTAAGCCGTTCAACCTATACCGCTATAAGGGCCGGCAGAATAGCCGATAACGCCAAACGCATAGCTTATATAAAAGCCAATTACGCCAAATTAGGCGGTTATATATCGGCTCGCAACAGTATGTTAAGGCTCGGCAGCCGCATAAAATCGGGCGGATTAAGAATAAAAGCTTTATTTACCGGCAAGCCCGCTCCCGCGGCGAAGCCTGCTCCCAGGGATATAAAACTGCAAAATTGGGCGGACAGACGTCAGCTGGCAAGGCTTAACGAAAGCCGCGTCAGAACCCAGGCAAAAGTACAGAATTCTTCCAAACCTACTCCCAGGCAGAAAGCGCGCGCGGATTTGGCTGCGGCTCAATACGAAGCTAAAAAAGCCCAAATGGATTTAGTGACAAAAGCGCGTCTTTACGGCGCGGGCGCGGAAGCGAAAAACGCCTCTTACTTAGCCAAAGTAAAAGAATATAATACGGCCGCGGAACTTTATAATTCCAAACTGGCTTTGCTTTCAAGATATCAGTCCGAAGGGGCTTCGGCTTCCGTAATAGAAGCCTTACAGGCGGAAGTAAACGCCTTGGCCGAAACTTTAAAGACTCCTCCCGCTTTGCCGGCTTTCACCGCGGGTGAAACTTCTTTATTGGAAGCGAACACCCTTTTTAACTCTTCCGTTTCCTCTTTAAGGCAGGCTCAGTCCGCTTATAAAGCGACAGGCTGGTGGAACAGAAATATTTTACAGCCTTGGAAGAATTTGGGCTCCTCCGGCGACGGCACATTAGGCCTTTGGCGGCTTGAAACCGAACCCGGCATAACCATAGCCGAAGCTTTGGGCGACACCAGGCCGTATAACCCGGATTATACGTCGGGATTAAGGCTGTTCTCCAATAAACCCGATTATCTCAGCCCGGTATCAAAATTTTATACTTTCCTTGAAAATCACAGGCTTACGCCCGTATCAAAAACGTTAAAATTCATAAATAACAGGGCTACGATATTGGGCACGTCATTGCTGCTAAACTATAACGTAGCTACGGTAACGCCCGAAGCCTTAAACGCCGGCAGATTTTTAACAACCGGGACGGAGCTTGTCGTAAATACCGGCAACGGCGCAAAATTGGCCGGCGCGGTTGATTTCGGCCGCTCCGCAAGCCTGCCGTTAAGGCCTTTTGCTTCTTCCGGGTTAAAACCGGTAAGCGTGATAGATCCTAAAATATTCCAGTTTTACGGAACCGTTCCCTTGCCGGGCGGCAATCTGGTAAGCAATCTCAGCGTCGGGGGGCTTTTGAGCAATGTCTATAAAACCGGCTTTGCGGCCGGTGCGGGCGTCGCCTTCCCTTTAATGCTCGGGAAAGATTTATATAAAATTTTAGACAACAAAATTATGGGCGTCGCGCCCGTGCAAACGCGCAGATACGCCAGTCCCTATAATTTGGGCGCTTTTAACCTTTACGGCGCCGACGGACAAAGCTTTTTGGCTCAAAAAGGCGCACAAAACGGCGGATTTGCTTTATTTACACCGACGGAATGGAATGATTTTAAAGCAAAGTTCGGAAATAATTACGTATACGAAATACCCGCCGAACCGCATTTCTATTCCGGCGTGCGTTCCTATAAAACGCCGTTATCCTCTTTAGCTTTAAGCAGAACAGGGCTTTCTTTTGACGAAAACGGCAATGTGGCTTCGGAAGATGAAGTCCTTGCGGCTTCGGCCCTGCTGCCTTACGCAGAAGATATGCAGGACAGAAGCTTCACCATGAGCGCAGCCACCACGGAAGGCGGCGAAGTTCTGCCCGTAAAACTTACCTTTAGTAAAGATTTTGACGCAAAAGGCTATACAAATGTGGTTTTCTTCAACAATGTGGCCGAACTCAGAGAATACGGCAAGAAGCCAAGGGTGATGTCCAACTTCTATTTAAGATTAAAAACCGAATATAAGAGCCTTTTAAAATTCGCCAATCAGCTTAAAGCTTTGGGCGAAAGCATAACCCTTAAAATATGGCAATACGGCATAGAGCCGGATAAAACTGCCACCGTGCCTTTATACTACGGCGACGGAGCCGAAGAACTGCCTATAAAAGTTATTACCGACGCCAGATTCGTGCAAGACGGACGCAAACTTGTTTTGACGCCTTCCGGCGCGATAGGCGTTTTATCGCCCAAAGGCGGAATGCCGGATATTATAACTTCTTCGGTGGTGGTCAGAATACCTAAAAACCAAAGAGGCGTTTTGCTTAAAGTGCTGGCTTCTTCAAAAGACGTAATGCCGATAGAAGTTATGCCCAGCTATGATAAAGCGACGGTAATCATCAAACAAGGCTTCTATATTAACCCGAGCCTCGGCAAAACTTTGGGCCCGGTTCTGCCGGAATCATTGGGCGTCAGCGAAGCTTTCGCCACGAACCTGATGTACATAGTAAACTATCTGCCGGGCATTTTATCTCCGCTTTTGAACCCGCTGGTAAAGAAATACGGCGAAGTCGCCATGTTTAAAGTTTCAATAGGCATATCAATGCTGGCGGCGATACTGCCTTCCGTATTCGGCTTTTACGGCTATGCTTCCACCATGGAGCCTACCATACTTAGGACGGCTTCTTTGGGATTGGCCCTGTTCGCTTTGGCTTTCTCAATCAATATAAGAAACGTAATCGGCAACTCCCTTATAAACATGAACAGGGGCGGAATGCCGATATCCAAGGACAAGAAAAAGGAAGATAAAAACCTTGCCGAATCGGTAAAAATCACAACCGATATTTTGGCGGAAAAGTTTAAAAACCTTTTCTCCTCGGGAAGCGATTTTTCGATGCAGGATATTTTGTACTATAACCGCAGCTTCATAAATAAGAATTTGGGCACGATGGCTTTCCTTATAGCCCCTTCCGTGCTGAACTATGCGGGCAAGCCTTTCGGCTTTGATTTCAACTTCGGCTGGGACGTGTCTTTGCCTTTGTACGCCGCTTACAGCGCGTATGCGGGATACAAAGTCCACAAAACCAACTTAAGGGACAATATAATAATAGACCATATTAAAAATGACGTCTATCAAATGGAAGATATTTCCGCCGAAGGCGCAGGCGCAAAAACGGCCGCGGAAGCAAAAGAAAAGAACCTTTGGAACGATATTAAAGAAGTGTTTAACATAATGCTTCATAAAGAAGGCGTTATGGGGATAGTTTCGGGTATGTCTTTGGCTACGGCGCACGAACTTTCCGTCAGCAGCGCGTTTTCCTCAACGCTTTATCAAATCGTCCCGGACGGCGACATGGCCACGATTATGGTTATAGGTGTTCTCTACGGATCTTTGATGATCGGAAGGCTTCTCGGCAATATCACTACGACCAGGATGTCATCGGGCACTTCATATTTTGCATATTCCTTGCTTTCGGGCTTGGGGACGGCGGGCATAATGGGCGGCATTATGGCGGATTCGCCTTCTACAATAATCGCCGGCGGCGTAATAGCCAGCATAGGTATAGGCAATTACTTCTCGCAGATGTTTGCCTATATCATAAGAAAGCACCCGGAACTTCAAAGCCAGATTTCACAGGCGTTAAGTTTTACCATGCCGATTGCGGTAGGCCTTTCAATGCCGATAACTTACCTTAACGACTGGACCGGCCTTCCTTACGCCCGCGTAATGGCTTCTTTGGCCATGCTCGTGGCCAGCATGGTCTGCACCAAAGGAATGCTTGATAATTCCACGCTCTACAAATATGTAGTTCAGGAATTTAAAGAAGCTTCAGATTATGTAGTCGGCCTTTATAAAGATAAAATTAAAGGCGGCGATAAGGACGGCGGGCAAAAGCCTTCTTCCTCGGAAGGGGAAAATCCGGCAAAATAAATTAAGCAAATAACATTTACGGCGGGGAACTTAAAAGTTCCCCGTTGTTTTTTGCGTTTTTCGGCTTATTCTTAAATAGGACGGGAAAATGCTTTACAACCCACCATAGAAATGTTAGATTTGTGGTGTAGGTGCAGTCATTTCATCTTTTAGCGGAGGTTGTGATGTTGCTTACGGTCTTTTCTTTCATTGTCTTCACATTAGTCGTATACGGCATTTCTTATTACAAAACCAGAAATGTAAACACCCATACCGAAACGGGCTATTTTCTTGCAGGGCGCGGGCTTACGGGATGGGTAATAGCGGCTTCGCTGATGCTTACCAATCTTTCCACCGAACAGATGGTAGGCCTTAACGGACAGGGCTATACCGATAATATGTCCGTAATGGGCTGGGAAGTGGGCGCCTCGCTGGCATTGATAGTGGTGGCGTTTTTCTTTCTGCCCCGTTACCTTAAAAAGGGATACGCCACGATACCGGATTTTATCGGCGAGAGGTACGATACCGTTACCAAGCAGGTGGTAAACTGGTTTTTCCTCTTTGGGTACGTATTGATATTCGTACCGATAGTTTTATATTCCGGCGCGATAGGCCTAAGCGGCATTTTTGATTTGGAAGGCACCTTCGGCATAACCAAAATGCAGGGTATTTACGTAGTGGTATGGTCTATAGGCATACTCGGCATAATTTACACTTTAAGCGGCGGCCTTAAAATTATGGCTATAGCCGATACGATAAACGGCATAGGCCTTTTAATAGGCGGTTTGATGATACCGCTTTTCGGTCTTATGTATATCGGCGGCGGCAACCCCGTTGAAGGCTTTAGCGTATTGGTGGAAGCCGTGCCGGAAAAATTTAACGCCATAGGTTCAAGTTCCGACCCGGTGCCTTTTGCCACAATGTTTACGGGTATGTTCCTTGTAAACTTGTTCTATTGGGGCACAAACCAAACCATTATTCAAAGAGCTTTGGCCGCCAAAGACTTAAAAGAAGGCCAAAAAGGTATTTTGTATGCGGCGATATTAAAGCTTTTCGGGCCTTTGTTCCTTATTTTGCCGGGAATTATAGCTTTTAAAATATTCGGCCCCGGGCTGGAAATGAGCGATTTCGCCTATCCTATGCTCGTAAAAGCAGTATTGCCGTGGTTCTTGGTGGGATTTTTTGCCGCGGTGCTTTTCGGCGCGATATTAAGCTCTTTCAACGCCGGCCTTAATTCTACTTCTACCTTGTTTACTCTTAATATTTATAAAGAATACATCAACCCTAAAGCCAGCCAGGGCGAACTTGTAAAAAAAGGCAAGCTCGCCGCCGCGGTACTGGCGATATTTTCAATGATAGTCGCGCCGATGATAGCCAATGCTCCCAACGGCTTGTTTGACTATCTGCAAACCGTAAACGGCTTTTACAATGTGCCTATATTGACTTTAATGCTTATCGGCATGCTTAACAAAAAAGCCCCGGCGATTTCCGCCAAGATTACTCTTGCCATATTCATCTTGGTTTACGGCACCACTCAGCTTACGGCTATGTCCGGCGGTTTTAAAGATTTTATGGCGGGCGGTATGGCCGATCCCGCGGCTTTAAAAGGCGTGGCGGCTTTCTTCTACAACAATCTGCCGGCGTGGTTTGTACAGCCTTTGTTCTCGTTCTCAAGCATACATTATCTGCATATCTTGGCGATATTGTTTGTGATATGCTCCCTGTTTATGATTGCCATGGGGCATTTCTATCCTTCCAAAAACGAGTACGAAGACGCCTTGGACAGACACATCGTCGATACTATGCCTTGGCGCAAGGCCGTGCCTGTCAGCATAGCGATATTCAGCTGCGTAGTCGGTCTGTATATTTTGTTCTCAAAACTCGGCATAGCGGCTTAATTTTTAAACGGGGCCTTGCTTTAAGCGGGGCCCCATCTTAAGAAAGGGGTGTTTATGGATATCAACGAACTTAAAACCAAATTTAAAAAGATTTTCGGGCGCGACGGCGCGGCCGTTTTTTTTGCGCCGGGCAGAGCCAACCTGATAGGGGAACATACCGACTATAACGGCGGATACGTATTCCCGTGCGCGCTGACTTTCGGCACTTATTTGATAGCTTCCAAAAGGCATGATTCAAAAGTAAATTTTTATTCCGTAAACTTTGAAAACGAAGGCGTGATATCGGCCGACTTAAACGATATCAAAAAAGAGAACCGCTGGGCCGATTACCCTAAAGGCGTTCTTGAAACTTTTAAACAAGCCGGCCATATAATAAATACCGGGTTTGACGCTTTATACTTCGGCGACGTTCCCAACGGGGCGGGGCTTTCGTCTTCGGCTTCGATAGAAGTCGCAACCGCCGTAATGATAAACGATTTTTACAACTTCGGCTGCAGCCTTACAGAGCTTGCCAAAATAGGCCAGAGGGCGGAAAATAATTTTGTCGGCATGAATTGCGGTATTATGGACCAATTCGCTTCCGCAATGGGCAAAAAAGACAATGCCATTCTTTTGGATTGCAACACTCTTGAATATTCCTACTCCCAGATAGCTTTAAACGGTATTTCAATACTTATAGCCAATACGAATTATAATCACAAACTTACCGGCAGTCAGTACAATACAAGACGCAGTCAGTGCGAGGAAGCTTTAAAACTTGTACAAAGCCGGTTTAAAGTAAATTATCTTTGCCAGCTGCAACCTTCCGATTTGCCTAAAGCGGAAGATTTGGTTAAGGACGAAACGCTTATTAAACGTATGCGCCACGCCGTAACGGAAAACGCCCGCACGCTTGAGGCCGTCGCCCTGCTTAAAAAGGGGGATATAGACGGCTTTGGCAAACTTATGGACGCTTCCCACGCTTCCCTTAAAAACGATTATGAAGTTACCGGCCCGGCTTTGGACGCCATGGCTCAGGCCTTGCAGGGCTGCGAGGGCGTATTGGGCGCAAGAATGATGGGCGGCGGCTTCGGCGGATGCTGCATAGCTTTGGTCAAAAACGAATTTTTGGAAGAAGTCCAGCAAAAAGCCGGCAGGGAATATGAAGCGGCTTTGAAAATCAAACCGGCGTTTTATATCGCTCAGATAGGGGCCGGCGCAAGGAAATTATAATTTTTAAGAGGTTCTAAATGAAGAATATTTTAGTCGTCGGCGGGGCCGGTTATATAGGCAGCCACGCCGTTAAAATGCTTAAGGAAAAGGGCTATAACGCGGTTGTTTACGATAATCTTTCCAAAGGGCACAGGCAGGCCGTGCGCGGTACGGAGTTCGTAAAAGGCGACTTGGGCGACAAAAAAAAGATTGCCGCTGTTTTCAAAAAATACAATATAGACGCCGTAATGCACTTTGCGGCTTTTATAGAAGTAGGGGAAAGCGTAAAGGAGCCGGCGCGGTATTATAACAACAATATCGTAAAGGTTATATCTTTGCTGGACGCCATGGTTGAAAACGGGGTAAAATATTTCGTTTTCTCATCCACGGCGGCCACTTTCGGCGAGCCGGTGGAAGCGAAAATATCGGAACGTCACCCCCAAAACCCCATAAATCCTTACGGTCAAACCAAACTTATGGTGGAAAAAGTCCTTAAAGATTATGATAAGGCATACGGCCTTAAAAGCAGCGTGCTGAGGTATTTTAACGCCGCAGGGGCCGACGACGGCGGCAAAATAGGGGAATCCCATACGCCGGAAACGCACCTTCTGCCGATAATTTTGCAGGCCGCTTCGGGCAAGCGCGACAGTATAAAAATATTCGGGGAGGACTACCCCACCAAAGACGGCAGCTGTATAAGGGATTTCGTACACGTCAATGATTTATCTTCCGCGCATATACTTGCTTTGGAAAAAATGTTCAGGACTAACGAAAGCGATGATTTCAACCTCGGCAGCGGGGAAGGTTTCAGCGTTAAAGAAGTTATAGAATGCGCCAAGCGCGTAACCGGGCGACCCATAAAAGTGGAAGCCGCGCCGCGCCGAGCGGGCGACCCGGCTGTATTGGTCGCAGACAGCGCAAAAGCCAAAAAGGTGCTGGGCTGGCAAACTTTGTATAATTTAGATAAAATTATACAAACGGCTTGGAATTGGGAGCTTAAACGCAAATATTAAAGCCGGGAGCCTGCAATGATTTATTCCAATATAGAAGAACTGATATCCTACGCCCTTAAAAACAAACTTATAGAGAAAGAGGACGTAATTTGGGCGCGCAACGGCCTTTTGGCACTTTTAAACCTGCCCGATAATAGCAACGCCGCACCTTATAAAGGCCCTCTGCCCGATAATCCGGGGGAGATACTGGCCGATATTTCTTTCTATGCGGCGGAAAACGGCCTTTTGGAAGCGGATACCTCCACCTACAGGGAAATTTTTGAAACTTCCGTAATGTCCGTTTTCACGCAAAGGCCAAGCGACGTAACAAAACTCTTCTATGAAACATGGCGGGAGCACGGCATAAAAAAAGCTACGGACGCTTTTTATAAATACTGCCGCAAAATTTACTATATCAAGACGGACAGAGTCGCCAAAAACATAACTTGGAAAGTCGCCACGGAATACGGCAAAATAGATATGACCATAAATCTTTCCAAGCCGGAAAAGGACCCTAAGGAAATAGCTCTGCAAGGCAAAATACAGCCTTCTTCCTCGGTTTATCCAAAATGCCTTTTGTGCAAGGAAAACGTCGGCTATAAAGGGCGTCTTAACCATCCGGCCCGCCAGACTTTAAGGGTTATACCCATTAAGCTTAACGGGAAAAAATGGTATTTCCAATATTCGCCTTACGTTTATTATAACGAGCACAGCATAGTTTTTTGCGAAGATCACCGCCCGATGAAAATTACGCCCGACACGTTTAAAAACCTGTTGGATTTTGTGGAGCAGTTTCCGCATTATTTTATAGGTTCAAACGCGGATTTGCCTATAGTCGGCGGGTCGATTTTATCCCATGACCATTATCAGGCAGGGCGGTACGTGTTCCCTATGGAAAAGGCCCCGTCCGTAAAGCGCTTTAGAGTAAAAAAATTCCCTAAAATCAGCTTTGACATTATTTGCTGGCCTCTTTCCGTTTTAAGGCTGCGCGGACCCAAAGCCCAGCTTGCAAAAGCGGCGGCTCATGTTCTTAACGTGTGGCAAAAATATGACGATCCTTCTGTCGACATTCTGCACGCCAGCGGCAAAACTCCGCATAATACTGTAACGCCGATAGCCCGCTTTAAAGACGGCTCCTATGAAATGGACCTTGTTTTGCGCAACAACCGCACCACTAAGGAATTTCCTTGGGGCGTTTTCCATTCCAGGCCGGAATTTCATAATATCAAAAGGGAAAACATCGGCCTGATAGAAGCTTTGGGTATGGCTATTTTGCCGGGCAGACTTAAAAACGAAATGGCGCAAGCGGCGTCTTTGATAGCCGCCGGCAAAACGGAAAAAATGAAGGATTTATCTTCTTTGGCCCAGCATTATAACTGGGTACAGAGCTTCATCAAAGACTACAAAGGCTTTAAAGCCGAAGACGTGCCCGAAATCCTGCTTGAGGAAATCGGCCGTACTTTCGTCAAAGTTTTGGCTTCATGCGGGGTGTTTAAGCATGACGCCAAAGGCAAAGAGGCTTTCCTGCGATTTATAGATAAGTTATAATATAATAAAGGCGTAAAAATACGGCTGCCCGTCGGCTCTGCCTGCGGGCGTCGTTTTTTGGCGCGCGGTTTTTTAATTTACTTATAAGGAATAATATGAACACCAGAAAAGACATTCGGAACGTGGCCATTATAGCCCACGTCGACCACGGCAAGACTACCGTTGTAGATTCTTTGCTCAAATACGCGGGCCAGTTTAAAGTTAAGCAGGACGAAGCCCAGGAAACCGTTTTGGATTCCAATCCCTTGGAAAGAGAAAGGGGAATAACAATTTTGGCAAAGTGCACTTCGGTAAAATATAAAGACTATACCGTAAACATCGTAGACACTCCGGGACACGCGGACTTCGGCAGCGAAGTCGAGCGCGTGCTTAAAATGGTTGACGGAGCGATTTTAATGGTCGACGCTGTGGAAGGCCCCATGCCGCAAACCAGATTCGTATTAAGAAAAGCTTTGGCTTTGGGTCTGCGTCCGATAGTCGTCGTCAATAAAATGGACAGGGAAAACTCCCGCCCGTCTGCGGTGGTGGATGAAGTTTTTGAACTTTTTATGGAACTCGGCGCGGATGACAAGCAGCTTGATTTCCCTATACTTTACGCTTCGGGCCGCGAAGGCTGGGCTTCCGACAAACTGGAAGAAAGAGGCACTGACATTAAACCGCTTTTTGACGCCATAATCAAATACGTGCCGGAACCGGAAGCGGACGAAACCAAACCTTTGCAAATGCAGGTTACCATGCTGGATTACAATAACTTCCTCGGCCATATCGGCATAGGCAGGATATTGAACGGTTCCGTCAATAAAGGCGATAATGTAGTGCTTTTAAAGAATAAAGGCGGAAGCGTAAACGCAAAAGCCGTAAAGATTGAAAAATTCCTCGGCCTCAGCAAAACCGAAACCGAAAGCGCCAAAGCGGGCGATATCGTCGCCATAAGCGGGCTTGAGGGCGTAGACGTGGGTGATACCGTCTGCCACCCGGATAATCCTATACCTTTGCCGCCTTTGGCCATCGACGAGCCTACTATATCTATGGACTTTTTCGTCAACGATTCCCCGTTTGCCGGGCGCGAGGGCAAATTCCTTACCAGCAGGCATTTAAAAGCCCGCTTGGAAAAGGAAGCGCAGACCAATGTCGGCCTTAAAGTGGAACAGCTGGAAGGCGAAGGCAGATTTAAAGTTTCCGGCCGCGGCGAGCTGCACCTTACGATTTTGATTGAAAATATGCGCCGCGAAGGGTTTGAATTGGCGGTTTCCTCCCCGGAAGTTATTTATAAGGAAGAAAACGGCAAAATCTTAGAACCTATGGAATACCTCATTTTGGATATTACTTCCGATATGCAGGGCGCGGTTTTTGAGCTTGTCGGCACGCGCGGAGCCAAGCTGGAAAATATGGTCAGCGAAGGCGAAAACAGACTAAGGCTTGAATACGTCATACCCTCAAGGGCTTTAATCGGATTTAAGAACGAGTTTTTAACTTCCACCCGCGGCAAGGGTATTATGCACCACAGTTTTTACGGTTATTACCCCAAGGTGGATGTTCCGCCGTTAAGAAGCAACGGCGTATTTATCGCCAAGGAAGCGGGGGAAACCACAGCTTACGCCATAAACAGCTTGCAGGACGGCGGACAGCTGTTCGTCGGCCCGGGCGTTAAAGTTTATGAGGGCATGATAGTAGGGCAGAACTCCAGGGATAATGACTTGGTGGTCAACCCCAATAAAACCAAAAGGCTTTCAAATATGCGCTCAAAAGCCGCGGACGACGCGCTGTTGCTGACTCCTCCCAGGATTATGAGCCTTGAACAGGCCATTGAATACATTGCCCCGGACGAACTTGTGGAAATTACGCCCACTTCCGTCAGGCTCAGAAAGAAAATCCTTAATATTTACGAACGCAGAAGAGCCAATAAGAAAGAAGAAGAGGGCACGGGCGAAGAATAAGCCTTACAAGAGTGTGTTTTTGGTTTCGCCGGAAGGATAAAGCAGAATGATTGATATTTCCGAATTAAGTTACCATATAGGCAAAAGGACTATTTTTGAAGACGCCTCGGCCTTTATCGGCAAAGGGCAGAAAGTCGGCCTCGTCGGTTTAAACGGCTGCGGCAAAACGACCCTTTTTAAACTTATTTTGGGCAGGCTTTATCCCGACGGCGGAAAGATAAGCGTTTCAAGCGGGACGGTTTTGGCTACGGTCGAACAGGAAATACCGGATATAAACCAAACGCCGCTAAATCACGTTTTATACTCCGATTTGCGCTTAAAGAAGCTTTACGACGAACTGGCGCAAAATCCTTCCGGCGTACGCCTTGCCGAAATATACGATAAGCTTGATTCTTTGGGCGCGCACGGCGCGGCCGCGAGAGCCGGCGCGATACTCGGCGGATTGGGGTTTTCCAATGCGGATTTATCAAGGCCTTTAAAAGAATTTTCCGGCGGGTGGCGCGTCCGCGCGGCATTGGCCGCGGCCTTGTTTGCTCCAAGCGACTGCCTTTTATTGGACGAACCTACAAACCATTTGGATTTGGAAACGGTCATCTGGCTTGAAAACTGCCTTGCCAAACTGGATAAAACACTTATCATAGTCAGCCACGACAGAAACATTTTAAACAAAGTCTGCGATAAAATCATACTTGTAGACGAATGCAAACTAAAGACTTATACCGGCGATTACGACACCTACGAAAGAACCCGCCACCTCCAAACGGAACAGCTGGTAAAAGATGCCAAACGCTATGAAGAAACAAAAAAGCATTTACAGGCTTTCGTAGACAGATTCCGCTATAAAGCCAGCAAGGCCAAGCAGGCTCAAAGCCGCCTTAAAATGATTGAGAAAATGGGAGACGCGCCTAAAATCCCTTTGGAAAAGAGCATAAGTTTTTCTTTCCCTCAGCCTCAGCATTTGGACGCTTACCTTTTTACATTGGAAGACGTCAGCTGCGGATACGACGATAAAATCGTCCTTGATAAACTTAATTTGACTATTACCCAAGATGATAAAATAGCTTTGCTCGGCTCCAACGGCAACGGCAAATCAACTTTAGCCAAGCTTTTGGCCGGGAGAATACACTCCATGAGCGGCAAGCTTACTTATGCCAGAAAGCTGAAAACCGCATATTTCGCCCAGCACCAAACGGAAGAGTTTGACGTAGAGTCCACCCCTTACGCCACCGCCAAAGCCGCCATGCCGGAAGCCAAAGAGGCGGAAGTTTATACGCATTTGGCGCGTTTCGGGCTGGAAAAAAGCAAAGCAGATACGGAAATAGGCAAACTTTCAGGCGGGGAAAAGAGCAGGCTTTTGCTTTCGCTCATCACTATAAACAAGCCCAATATTTTAATTTTGGACGAACCCACAAACCATTTGGACATAACCAGCCGCCGCGCTTTAATTGAAGCTTTAAACGAATATGACGGCGCAGTAGTATTGGTTACGCACGACTTTCACATATTGGAATCCGTATGCGACCGCCTGCTTTTGGTGGCCGACGGCACCGTTAAGCCTTTTGACGGTGATTTGGAAGATTATAAAAATTACGTTTTGCACTCTTCCCGATCTTCTTCGGAGGAAGACTCTTCCTCTGAAGGCGGGCGTAAGGAAAAACGCAAAAACGCGGCCAAACTCCGGGCCGAAACGGCTCCTTTGAGAAGCAAAATCAAAACTATTGAACGCCGCCTTGAAACGCTTTCTTCTCAAAAGGAAAACCTGGAAGCGCGCTTAATCCGCGGATACGAATCGGGGCTGAGCATAGAACTTGCCTTTATAAACAAGGAAATTTCCGACGCGGAAAAGCAATGGGAAGATCTATCCACCCAGCTTGAAGAAATCATGAACGGGTAAGCTTACAACTTTATAACCGGGCAAACCTTTTAGGCTTGCCCGGTTTTCATATATATAGAGCGTCAGCGGCGTAAATACTCCGGCGAATTTATCACTTAAACACTTTCATTCTTTGGGCGGGGGGAATCATCTCCTTTACGCCCGCTTCGCCGCCGGCGACGCCGAAAGGCATTTGCGCTATAAGCTTCCATGAAGGCGGCACGTTAAAAGCTTTTGCTATTTCCGCGTCGATAACAGGGTTATAGTGCTGTAAATTCGCGCCCATGCCCAAATTGGCAAGGCCCGTCCAAATTATATACTGCAAAATCGCATTGCCCTGCTGCGCCCACGGTGGAAAATTCTCCCTGTAAGAGGGGAATTTGCTTTGCATTTCCTCTGTAATTTTTACGTCTTCAAAAAACAGTATAGTGGCGTAAGCTTTTGCAAATCCTTTTATTTTTGCTTCCGTCGTGGGGAACTTTTCCGGCGGGACTAAAGCTTTTAAAGTCCGCTTTACTATATTCCAAACTTTTGCGTGGCTTTCCCCGAAAGCGACTATAAGCCTTGCGCTTTGGCAATTAAACGCCGAAGGCGCGTTTAACAGCGCGAAATCAATAAAATCAAGTATTTCCTTTTGTTCAAGCGTAGCTTTGTTTTCCAAAGCGTAGATACTGCGTCTTTTCCTTACTGCGTTAAAAAAATCCATTTCTCTTCCTCCTTGCCATTATATAGTTATAGCGGCGTAGGCAAAAAAATCAATGGGGCGCGCTCATCACAAAAAAAGCCCTCCTTTTGGGAGGGCTTTTTAAATATCGCCGGGGCTTCTATTGGGCGGAAGAAATGATATCCTCGGCCCGCATTAAAGATTCGTCTATGTTTTTGCAGATATTCTCGCGGCCTATTATATCCAAAAAGCCGTATTTATCCAGCATTTTATGCGGCTGACGCTGTAAATGTGAGAGAATGATTCTAACCCCGCTCGCCGCGCAGCGTTTGTATATTTTATAAAGCGCGTGATAGGCGGTTGCGTCCATCGCCGGTACGCTCCTCATCCTTAAAACAAGCACTTTGCAGTCTTTTATATTGCTTAAAGTGTCTATAAAAATATTCGCCGCGCCGAAAAAGAACGGCCCGTTAATTTCATATACGGTTACGTGCTTGGCTATTTTTTTGGCGTCGATATCGTCTTTATGGTGAACTTCGTCCATAATATCGTCGTCGGCGTTGGTTACGTTATAAACGTCCGACATACGCTTCATAAAAAGCACCGCCGCCAATACCAGTCCGAACTCTATCGCCGCCACCAAATCTATAACCACCGTAAGCGCAAAAGTTACAAGCAAAACCAAAATATCGCCCGCCGGCGCTTTAAACAGCGAAACGAAACTGCGCCAATCGCTCATTCTGTAAGAAACGGTAAACAAAATGGCGGCAAGGGCGGTCATCGGAATAAGGCTTATATAATTCATAAGGCATAACATCATTATAAGCAGAAATACGCTGTGCGCTATACCGGCCAAAGGGGTTCTTCCGCCGTTGTCGATATTGGCGGCAGTCCTGGCTATCGCGCCGGTGGCGGGCAGCCCGCCGAAAAGCGCGGAAACTATATTGCCGCAGCCTGTGGCCACAAGTTCCATATTGGAGCGGTGTTTTTTACCTATCATACCGTCCGCAACTACCGCCGAAAGCAAGCTTTCTATACCGGCCAAAAAGGCTATCGTAAAAGCCGGCCTTAAGAGTTTAAGGACTATATCCAAGTTTATATCAGGCAAATGCGGGGTTATAAGGCCGGTTTTTATATCGCCGAAAGTGCTTCCTATGGTTGCGACGGGCAAATCCCAAACTTTTACTATAATCGTGGTTATTACCAATGCGGCCAAAGAACCGGGGAAAAGTTTAAGCTTTTTCGGCCAAAACACTATAAGGGCCAAAGCCAGCGCGCCTATAAGCAAAGTGGGCACGGAAGTTTGGGCGAAACTTTGGAAATACAAATTCCACTTGGCGAAGAAGGCCGAGGGAATATCGGTAAGGCCGAGGCCGAAAAAGTCGTTAATCTGCGTTGAAAACAGCACTACCGCTATACCGCTTGTAAAGCCTGTGGTTACTGGGTAAGGTATAAACTTTAAGAACGCGCCGAATTTTAAAAATCCCATGATTATCAGGATTATGCCGGCCAAAAGCGTGGAAACCAGCAAACCTTGCAAACCGTATTGCTGGATGATTCCGTAAACTATAACGACAAACGCGCCCGTGGGGCCCGCTATCTGCACGCGGCTTCCGCCTAGCAGGGAAATGGTAAAACCGGCCACTACGGCAGTTATAAGGCCCTTATCCGGCGTTACGCCGGAGGCTATGGCCAAAGCTATGGAAAGCGGCAGAGCTATACAGGCAACAACAAGCCCGGCCGTCAAATCCGCGATAATTCTTTCACGCGGGAACTCCTTCTTCCTGTGTTGAAGAAGGCTTAACAATTTGGGTTTTAATTTCATTTTATTTCTAAGGTTTCCAAGTAAGTTTTAAGTTAAGAATATATATAATTTTATCTTTTTTGTATGTTGGCCGCAAATCATTTGCCTTCGCGCGGGTGCTTTTAAATAGCTGCGGCTCCGTCTTGTATTATCGGCAGAAAGTTATCCTGTACGGGCTCCCTTTCTTTGTCTTCTTCATTTGTTTCCGACTCGGGCGCGTCCGCTTTGGGCTGAGGGTCGGTAACAAGATTCAGAACAATGTTAAATGTTAATTTAAGCTGTTCGAAGAAGTCCTTTTCCGATATGCTTTCATTAGGCTGATGAGGGCCGTTTCCGTTCTTCTGCAGAAGGGGGCCTATGCCGTAAGTTATTACGCCGTGGCGGCGCAGGAATTCGCTCTCGCTTGAAGCGGGCGTAAGGCCGGGCAGGACCAAAATGCCGGGGAAAGTTTGTTCCGCGGCTTTTTCTATGGCTTTAAAAAGCGGGTCGTCAAAAGAGGCCGGCGGCTGGGGGAAAGGGATTTCCGGCCTTTCTATAACGGTAAGAGTTACGTTTTCGTCCTCGGCGAACAAAGCGCTTAATTCATCTACGAAAGCCATAGGGTCGCTTTGCGGCAGCAGGCGGCAGTTTAAATTGGCGGAAGCTTCATTAAACGCCGTATTGGCTTCGGTGCCGGAAGTCAGCACGGTGGGGGTAATGGTATCGCTTATTTGGGTTTTAAAAAATTCGTCTTCGCTGATGATTTTTGCCGTTTGCTGGGCCTGAAGAGGATCTTCCGACGCAAGGAGTTTTAAAGTCGTTTGAGCGTCGTCGTCCTGATAGGGGAAAATCCTTTCAAAAAAAGTTTTGGCCAGCGGTGAAAATTTATATAAAGGCTGATAGCTTTCTATGGTGGCCAGCGTCTGCGAAAGCTTATATATGGCGTTATTTGCACCGACGGAGGATGCATTCCCGCCGTCGCCTTTTGCCGTTACGAGTATATCCATATACATTTTGGTTGCGGCTTCCACGAACAAAATATCAACGGGTATTTTGCCGTCTTCGTTTTTCATTACGCCGCCGCCTTCGTTAAGGGCGTAGCCGGCTTTAAGCTTTTCCGGGTATCTGTCGTAAAGGAATTTTATTCCTTTTTCGCTGCCGCTTTCTTCATCGGACGTAAAGAGGAAAATTATATCTCTGTTAAGTTTAAAATCGCCTTTTGAGAGCCTTGTAAGTATGGTTAAGTTTATGGCCGCGTAATTTTTGGCGTCGGTGGAACCCAGGCCGTATATGCGGTTATCCTTAAGGGTTGCTTTGGCGGGGGGCAAAGTCCAGCCGTCTTGTATGGCGGCGGTATCCAAATGCGATATCAGGATAAGGGGCTTTTCGTTCCGTTTGGCCAGCTCCTTATCGGCTTTAAGTACTGCTATAAGATTGCCGCGCGGCTTTTCCGTGCGGTAGATGTCCCAGTCTATTTTATATTTGTTCAGCTTTTTATATATGTATCTTAAAGCTTTTGTTTCCTGCGGCTCCGGCTGGGATGTGTCTATATTTATCAAATTTATAAGATTGTCTTTAGCCGATTGGTTAAGCGCGTCAAAATCAAGTTCCGCGCAGTTAAGCGCGCAGGATAGAAACAAGGCAGGCAGTATTAATAAAAACGGTTTCATTTTAAATAGAACTCCAGGGCGGAACCTTCTTTGATGTCGTGCTTCTTTACGCTTCCGGCGGGCAATTCCAAAACATACTGCCCGAATCCGCCTGCCGTCGCCACCTGATTATCCGGCGTATAAACGTATGAATGCGGGACGTTTGCCGCATAGGAAAACACTTTTAAATCGGAGGTTATAAAAATTATATCCAAATCTATGAGGGTGTTTTTCATCCAAAAGTAGCGCGGTTCGTCCGAATCGAAAACAAACAGCATTCCCGAGCCTTCCGGCAGTTCGGTGCGGAACATAAGGCCCTTTTCCGTTTCCTCGGGAGTAACGGCAAGTTCCGCCTTGACGATAAAGCCGTCCGGCAGGATAATGTCCGTGGTTTTGGGCCCGCATCCGCAAAGGAAAGCGGCCAATATAAACAGATATTTCTTCATTATTATAATTTTAGCAATTTAAGAGGCTTTTATCATTTTGATATAATTTAACTGTGCTTAAAGTGACTAATCTTTCCGTAAGCTTCAATTCTCCATCAGGCATGGTAAAAGCTCTTGACGGACTCTGCTACACCTTAAACGAAGGCGATATTTTGGCCGTCGTGGGGGAATCCGGCTGCGGTAAAACCGTACACAGCCTTGCCCTTACGCGGCTTTTGCCGCCGGGCGCAAAGGCTTCGGGCGAAGTGCTTTACAAGGGGAAGAATATCCTTAAAACCGAGGGGAAAGATTTGCGCGCTTTGAGGGGGGCTGAAATCGGAATGATTTTTCAGGATCCGATGATGTCCCTCAACCCGGTGTTTACCGTAGCCGCACAAATGACGGAAACTCTGCGCGCGCACCTTAAAATAAGCAAAAAAGACGCTCTTAAAAAATCGGCGGAGCTTTTGGCGAAAGTCGGCATAGACGAAAAATTTTTAAACTCTTATCCGCATCAGCTTTCCGGCGGAATGCGTCAGCGCGTAATGATAGCCCTTGCCCTCAGCCTTAACCCGGGCATATTGATAGCCGACGAACCCACCACCGCCTTGGACGTAACCGTTCAGCTGCAGATTTTGGAACTTATAAAAAAACTTCAAAAGGAATACGCCGCTTCGGTAATTTTTATCACTCACAATTTGGCTATAGTCAATAATATAGCGGATAGGGTTTTGGTGCTTTACGCCGGCGAAAAAGTGGAAGAATGCTCAAAAGAAGATTTGTTTAGAAAACCTTTGCACCCTTACAGCGAGGGGCTTTTAAATTCCGTGGTAAAACTTTCCTCAAAAGAGAAAAGGCTTAAAGCCGTTAAAGGCGCGCCGCCCGCGCCCGGGAAGGAATTTAAGGGCTGTAAGTTTGCGCCGCGCTGTCCGTATGCTTCGGAAAAATGTAAAACCCGCAAACCGCCTTTGTTTGAGGCGGGTGGCGGCAGGCTTGTGAAATGCTGGAAATACGAGGGCGCTCAAAATGGCTGAACTTCTTAAAATAGAACACGTAATCAAAACTTATATTTCCGGCGGATCGTTTTGGGGCGGGGAAAAGATAACCGCGCTTAAAGACGTAAGTTTTTGCGTAGAAGAGGGGGAAAGCTTCGGTTTATTGGGGCCTTCCGGCTGCGGCAAAAGCACTTTGGCGAGGCTGATTTTGGCTTTGGAGCGCCCCGACGGCGGTAAAATTTATGTTGACGGGCGGGATATTTCATCCTTAAAAGGGCGGGAGCTAAAAGCTTTCAGGCGCAAAGTTCAGCCCGTGTTTCAAGATCCTTACGCCTCTTTGAATCCGAGGATGACCGTCGCCGAAATTTTGGCCGAACCTTTTTCGGTGCACGGTGAGCATTATACGCATGCTTCCTTAAAAAAGCTTTTAAGCCAGGTGGGGCTGGCGGAATCCTCTTTGGCAAAATATCCGGGCGAATTTTCCGGAGGGCAGCGTCAGCGCATAGCCATAGCGCGCGCTTTGGCTTTAAAGCCTAAACTTATTATCGCAGATGAGCCGCTCTCTTCCCTGGATGTTTCGGTACAAGCGCAGATACTCAATTTGCTGGCCGATATTAAGGAAGAATACGGCCTAAGTTTGGTTTTTATATCGCATGATTTGGCTTTGTGTAAATTTTTATGTTCAAAAGCGGCGGTAATGGATAAAGGCGAAATAGCGGAAGCCGGGCCTTCGGAAGAGGTTTTGCTTTCTCCCAAGAGCGCGGCGGCGAAAAGACTGCTTAAAGCCGTTTTGCCTTTGTAAAATTTTACGGCTGCTTTAGGGCCGGATTATTAAGGAAAGAATTTATATGTTCGTTTATATTTTAAGAAGACTTTTAATGCTGCCTTTGGTTATGCTGGGCGTTACGTTTTTCCTGTTTTTCCTGACGCAGAGATTATCGCCGGAAATGCGCGCGTCGCTTTACGTACAGGACCCAAGACAAATGGGATCTTTGGAGGAAGTCATTGAAAAATACGGTCTTAACGACCCTATGCCCGTACAGTATATGCGCTGGCTTAAAGGAGCGGTAAAAGGCGATTTGGGATATAGCGAAAGCGCGAATATGCCCGTAACCGCCGCCATAAAGGCTTATTTGCCGGCTACGGCGCAGCTTGCCGCGGCGGCTATGGTTTTGGTGGTATTTTTCGGGGTGTGGCTCGGCATAATATCGGCCGAATATAAGGACGGCTTTATTGACAACGCCGTAAGATTTTTCGTCTTGGCGGGGTTTTCCCTGCCGATATTCGTCTTGGGCCTTGTTCTGCTTATGGTGTTTTACGGAAAACTGGGCTGGTTCCCGCCGGGTGAATACTCTTTGGCTTCGGATATGATTGTACACGGCCCGGCCTTTAAGGCTTACACGGGGTTTTCCCTTATAGACAGCCTTTTAAACCTTAAGTTTTACGTATTTTTTGACGTGTTAAAACATTTGATTCTGCCGGCCGTTACGCTTTGTATCGGCTCTTTTGCGCTTATGGTAAGGGTAATGCGTTCTTCAATGCTGGAAGAGCTCAATAAAGACTATATCCGCAGCGCGCGGGCAAGAGGACTGAGCGAATTTAAAGTTATTTACAAACACGCCGGCTTTAACGCCTTGATACCGGTGGTAACGCTGGCCGGAATACAATTTGTCCGCCTTTTGGGCGGAACGGTAATAGTGGAAACGGTGTTTGACTACCCCGGCATAGGCCGCTGGGGTGTGGAATGCGCGCGTCAGCTGGATATAGCAGGGGTTATGGGCTTTTCGCTGTTGGTGGCCGCGCTTTTCGTATTAGGCAATTTGGCGGCAGACATACTTTATACGGTTATAGACCCGAGGATAAGATTAAAATGACGATTAAAACCGTATTTTTAAAAGCTCTTAAGAACAAAAACGCTTTGGCGGGTTTGGCCTTGGTGTTGTTTTTTGCGCTTATTGCGCTTTTCGCCCCGGTTTTGGCGCCTTCAAGCGGGCGCGACGCTTACCAAATGCCGCAAAGCGGATACGGCGTACAGCCGCAGCAGCCGAGTTCGGAACATTATTTCGGCACTACGGAAAATCAGTATGATCTTTATTACGGCATAGTATGGGGTTCCCGCATGGCTTTTAAAGTGGGGATAACTGTAGTTTTCTTCGCTTTGCTTATAGGCGTGCTTATAGGCGGCGCGGCGGGTTACGCCGGCGGCTGGACGGACGAAATTCTTATGCGCCTTACGGATATAATTTTTGCCGTGCCGAGCATGGTTTTGGCCATGGTCATAGCCGCAATGCTGGGGCGGGACTTAAGCAATATGATGATAGCTTTAACCGTGGTATCCTGGCCTTCTTACGCGCGTTTGGTGCGAGGGGGAGTTCTGAGCATTAAAGAAAGGGATTTTGTTACGGCCGCACGCGCTTTGGGCGCAAGCAGATTTAGAATATTTTTCCGCCATATTATCCCCAACGCCATTTATCCCGTGGTGATTATGGCCAGTTTGGATATCGGCTATATAGTGCTTACCGCCGCCTCTTTAAGCTTTTTGGGGCTGGGCTCGCCCGTAGGTACGGCGGACTGGGGGCAGCTGGTAGCGCTTTCCCGCAACTGGATTTTGGGCGGCCACGGAAATCCCTTTGCTTATTGGTACACCATCGTAATACCAGGCGGCGCGCTTTTGCTGTTTGTTTTGGCTTGGAATTTGCTCGGCGACGCTTTCAGGGACATTTTGGATTCCTCCGCGCGCAAAGCTTAAAACGCCGACGGAAGAAAGGGTAAAACGCGGATATTGAAGTAAAAGCTAAAATATGCTAAATTAAGTCAATGGAGAGAAACGGCGCGGCCGTTTCTTTCTTGTTATATCACATTTATGGAAGGAACTTATGAAAACCGGCAAAACGATTAAAAGCAAGATAAAAGAAGTCAAAAAAACGGAGAAAAAGGCGGTTTCCGCTTTAAAAAACAAAGCCGCTGCGGTTAAAAAGGCTGAAAAGAAAGCCGTAACCGCCGTAAAGAAAACGGCTAAAACCGCGGCTTCCGCGGCTAAAAAAACCGTAAAAAAAGTAAAAAACAAAGTCGTAAAAATTGAAAAAGCGGTAACGGATTTAAAAAAACAATCAGCCGCAAAAGCCAAAGAGCAAGGTTCGGCTTCGGACAGGCTTACCCCGCAGGAAATCAAAGAAATTGAAAAACATCTCCTTGAAATGCGCGAGGAAGTGCAAAAAAGAATAAGAACCAAAAAAGAACACGAAATGCCGGAAACCGAAGTCGGCGACGAGGCGGACGTGGCTTCCCAAAGTTTGGATAAAGAGGTGCTTTTTGAATTAAACGGCAACGCCCAAGCCCTTTTGGATCAGATAGAATCCGCATTAAGGCGCATAAGCAAAGGCATTTACGGCACTTGCGAATATTGCCGCTGCCAAATCCCGAAAAAGAGGATTTTGGCTTTGCCTTTCGCAAGATATTGCATAAGATGCCAAACTTCCAACGAAGGCATCAAAAGGTAAGAAGAAGCGGTTTTCATAAAAAGCCCCGGGTTTAACAGGCCCGGGGTTTTCTGCGTATTTAACAGGCGTTTTAGCGGGGCCGGAGCATTGTTCCACGTCATAAAATTCTTTACTTTCGCTTTTAACCGTAATATAATTGTTATATATGGCTTATATTTATTTTTCGTCTTTAAAACCCTTATCCGCCGGGATAAAATCTTACCGGGGGAAATATGAAATTTGAAAGGCTTTTGCGCCGTTACCGCATTCTTTTGCCGCAGCAAAAGCTGGTAGTTATATTTTTACTTTATATGCTTGTCGGGCTGGTACTGCTAAGCCTGCCTTTCGCGCAGAAAACTTCCGTAGGATTTATAGATAATTTGTTTACTTCCGCTTCGGCCGTTTCCACAACCGGCCTTGTTACTGTGCCAACGGGCGCGTCTTACACTTTCTTCGGGCAGTTGGTTATTTTGCTTATGATGCAGTTCAGCGCTTTGGGATACATGAGTTTCAGCTCTTTCCTGTTCCTTCAGGGCCATTCCAAACTGCCGCGCGAAACCAAAGAAATCATGAAAGCGGAATTTTCCGTCCCGCAGGATTTTAATTTAAACTTATTTATAAAGTCCATTATCTTTTTTACTTTGTTCGTGGAAGGTTTCGGCACTTTGTTTTTGTTTTTGACTTTTTACTTCAACGGGGGGGGATTCTTTTCCTCTTTATGGAGCGGCCTTTTCCACGCCGTTTCGGCTTTCTGTACGGCCGGGTTTACGCTGTATCCCGATAGTATGTCCGGCTTTTTAAAGGTGCCTTTCGTTACGGAACTTACTTCCATTCTAGCTTTGCTGGGGGCTTTCGGTTTTATACCTATAACCGAAATAGCGGAAAATATGATGGGCCGGCCGAAGAAGATTTCTTATACTTCCCGTTCGATATTCTTTTCCTTTTTGGTTTTGATATCTTTCGGCGGAATAATGCTTATAATCTTTGAACCTTCTTTAAAAAACTATGATTTTTCAACCCGCGTTTACGGCGCGTTCGCCCAAGCCATTAACGCAATGACAACCGCCGGCTATAATAATATAAACTTGGCGGCTTCTTCCGCGCCCGCGCTTTGGGCTCTTATGCTTTTAATGTTTATAGGCGGCGCGCCGGCGGGTACTTCCGGCGGTATCAAAACCACAACCGCGGTAACGCTTTTTGCCCTACTCGTAAGCAGGCTTAAAGGGAGGGACTTCGTCCGTTTCAACGGCAAGGATATCCCGCAGGAAAAGGTTTTTGTGGCGTCTTCCGCACTTATCTTTTATATGATAGTGCTGTATGCCGTCATTTTGCTGCTTACTATAAGCGAAAACGCCTCTTTCCTTGAAATACTTTTTGATTCTTTGGCCGCTTTAAGCACCGCCGGGTTAAGCCTGGGGTTGACTGAACAGATGTCGGCTTTCGGCAAACTGGTGCTTATTTTTGCGATGTTTGTCGGCAGAATAGGCGTAATCACATTCGGTTTGGCTTTCTTTATGCGGGAAAGACAGCCGCGCGAACGCGAAGAAGAACCCGCAAAAAAAGTTGATATCGCCGTATAATTTTTTTAGTATAAAAGTGAAACTTCGTCTTATATATAAGGGAGGATAAATGCCTGTCAACAACGGTAATAAAAGTCTTTCCCAGATTATGTATATGTGTCTGGGGTTTTTCGGCATACAATTCGGCTGGGCTTTGCAAATGAGCAATATGAGCACCATTTACGCAAGGCTCGGCGCAAAAGAGGATCAAATCCCTCTTTTATGGCTGGCCGCGCCCGTAACCGGCCTTTTGGTTCAGCCTTTGGTGGGGTATTTCAGCGACAGAACCTGGTGCCGCCTAGGCAGAAGACGTCCGTACTTTTTGGGCGGGGCCTTATTTTCGGCTTTGGCCCTCGTTTTAATGCCTCAGGCTTCGGCGATATGGATGGCCGTAATATCTTTATGGGTGCTGGATACTTCCGTCAACGTCAGTATGGAGCCTTTCCGCGCATTTGTCGGCGATATCCTGCCGGAAAAACAGCGTAAAACCGGCTACGCCATGCAAAGCGTTATGATAGGCGCGGGTGCGGTAATAGCTTCTTCCCTGCCTTTTATTCTTGCCAGCTTGGGTGTAAGCACCGAGGCCCCCGCCGGCACCATTCCGCCAAGCGTAAGATATTCTTTTTATATAGGGGCGATTGTACTTTTTGCGGCAATTTTGGCTACAATTAAAACGACGCCGGAATATCCTCCCGCCGATATGGAAGCCTTTAAAGCCATGAAAAAGCAGGCTTTTAATCCTTTAAAAGCTCTTAAAGAAATGGGTTCCGCTTTCATTACCATGCCCTCTACAATGCGCCGCCTGGCGGTGGTGCAGTTCTTCACTTGGGCGGCTTTTATGATTATGTGGGTATATTTCAGCGTCGGTATAGCTTCAGCCGTGTTTAACGCCGTGCCCGGTACGCCGGAATATGAAGCGGCTTCAAACTGGGCCGGGACATGCTTCAGCGTATATAACGGAGTGGCTTTCTTTACGGCGTTTCTGCTGATTTGGCTTACCACCAAGTATTCCGCAAAATATATACATATAGTATGCCTGTTGATAGGCGCGCTGGGGCTGGGCTCTTTGGGGCTGACGCTTTTCGGCGTTACTTTTAACAAGTATATGCTTTTCGGCCCGATGGTTTGCGTCGGCGTCGCCTGGAGCAGTATTTTGGCTATGCCTTATGCACTTTTGTCCAATTCCATACCGGCCGAAAAAATGGGCTTTTATATGGGCGTGTTTAACTTCTTTATCGTTATACCGCAAATATGCGTAAACTTGTTCTTCGGCCCGATTATGAAGCACATTTTGGGCGGCAGTGCGATAGCCGCGGTGGGCGTAGGTGGCATTTCCATGCTGATTGCCGCGCTGTTCATGTTCCGCGTGGAAGATAAAACCGTCAAAGCCGATTAAGCCGGTTTTATTTTTAGGTAAAAAGCCCTATATCCGTATAGGGCTTTTTGCTCTTTTACCAAGTTCGTTTTATTGTTAAAATATAAGTATGAATATAATTTACGCCATGCTAAAACGCACTGCCATTTCTTTCCTCTTCTGCGTATGTTTATTGCCATTGGGCGCGGCGGCTCCTTTTGCCCCTTTAAACAACATAGGGCCGGAAAACAGCCTTTATTCGGCTTCAATTAAAAACGGAGCTATTGCCTGCGCTTTATATTGCGAAGACGGCCTGGACTGTTCCGAGCCTAAAGCGGAAGCTTATTTTTCCAGACTGAGCGGCGCATTTAAAAGCTGGTTTTCCGGCGTATGGAATATTATCCCGGAAGAGCGCAAAAGCGAATTCTTCGATTTAAAACCTTATTTGGTTTCCCCAAAAATAACTAAGGCCGGCAATACTGAGGATTTACTATCCAAAACCGGCAAAAACATGTCTTCAATAAGCGAAATGCTGGGAAAGAGCATTTTGGCTTCTTCCGCGTTTGATAAAGATTTAAAGGCCGATTTAGCCGTTACAATAGTTAAAACGGAAACTTTGAAAGAGATTTGCGGTTCCAACGCTTTGGCTTGTTACGACGCCGGATTTATATATATGCCGGAAGATTTTAAAGACAAAACTCTTATTCACGAATTGGGGCACGCTTTCGGCTTGGCGGATCAGTATCCGGCAGGGCTTCATAACGCAAATCCGGAATTATGCACGTCTTCCATAAAAAAAGATTCCCTTATGGCCGCCGGCGCGCCGGACGTAACCTGCGACGAAGCTGACGGAGTAATTTTTCTTTTTGACTGCATTTTAATGCCGCGCAACCCCAACAAAAGGCATAACGGGTGGAAGAGCATTTGCGACAGAGATTTAACCATAAAACACTGCCTGGTGGAATAGATGTTAAAAGGAGAATATCAATGGAAAGTAAAATCGGCAGGGAACAGGCTTTAGCCTTGCTTAAAGAATATAATAAGGAGCCTTTTCACATTTTACACGCTTTGACGGTGGAAGCCGTCATGCGCAGCTTTGCAAAAAATCTCGGTTACGCCGAAGAGGAAGAATATTGGGGAATAACGGGCCTTTTGCATGATATTGATTTTGAAATGTACCCTTCCGAACATTGCAAAAAAGCGCCGGAACTGCTTAAAAAAGCGGGCGCGGGGGAAGATATGATTTATTCGATTTGCAGCCACGGTTACGGCCTTTGCTGTGATATCGAGCCAAAACACCAAATGGAAAAAGTTCTCTTTGCCGCAGACGAACTTACCGGCCTTATAGGCGCGGCGGCTAGAATGCGGCCTTCAAAAAGCGTGCGGGATATGGAACTTTCAAGCCTGAAAAAGAAGTTTAAAGATAAAAAATTCGCGGCTGGCTGTTCGCGCGACATTATAAAAAAAGGCGCGGAAATGCTCGGCTGGGATTTGGACAAGCTTATGCAGGATACCCTTGACGCCATGCGCGGTTCGGAGCAAAGCGTAAATGAGGAAGCCGCATCATTAAATTAAGCAAACGGCTGATTTTAATATGTAAAAGCCCCCGGCTATAAAGGCCGGGGTTTATAATTTATAAAACAAAACCCCCGGATTTGCCGGGGGCTTATATCTGCGTAAATTATACCGCTTACGGTTTATAGATTTTGTTGATTATCAAAGCTATCGCGCCGTCGCCGGTAACGTTGCAGGCCGTGCCGAAGCTGTCCATGGCGATATACAAAGCTATCATTAAGGCTATGGCCTTTTCGTCAAAGCCCAGAATACCGCTCAGAACGCCCAAAGCCGCCATAATCGCGCCGCCGGGAACACCCGGAGCGGCCACCATTGAAACGCCCAGCATAGTGATAAAACCGGCGTACATATATAAATCAAAAGGCATGCCGGATATCATCA
Organism: Candidatus Proelusimicrobium excrementi; assembly: GCA_934643455.1. Classification (GTDB taxonomy): domain Bacteria; phylum Elusimicrobiota; class Elusimicrobia; order Elusimicrobiales; family Elusimicrobiaceae; genus Proelusimicrobium; species Proelusimicrobium excrementi. Next base: position 233,601 of record CAKUBV010000001.1, read on the forward strand.
TGATAGCCAAAGAGCAGGCGACGATTTTCATAGTGCTGCCGGAAAGGTGTATCGTAGCGCACAGCGGAATCACGAAAGAAGCCACATTTTCCGCCACGCCGTTTTTTAAGGTCTGCCTTAAAGTTACGGGTATTGTGGCCGCAGATGACTGAGTGCCCAGTGCGGTGGCGTAAGCCGGCATCATGTTTTTAAGAGAAATAAAAGGATTCGCGCCGGAAACAATCCAAGCTATGATAAACTGTATCAGCAGCATGACTATCGTAATTAAGAATATAACCGCCACCAATTTAACGAACACGCTCAATATCCCGATGACCTGCCCCGATACCGTAATATCCATAAAAATGCCGCAGATAAACAAAGGCAGAAGCGGTATGATTACTTTATCAATGGTTTTATAGGTAATATCCTTAAATTCTTCCATAATTTTTTTAAGGGTGTTGCCCTCGCAGGAAGCTATGCCCAACCCCAGTATGAAAGCGAAAACCAAAGCCGAAATCACGCCCATAATGGGGGGTAAATCCAAAGTGAAATACGGCTTTAACGAAGCGGCCTCGGCAAATTCGGTCATGGTTATGGAACCTAAAACGAAGTGGAAAGAAGCCTTGCAGACGAAATAAGTGAAAAATCCGGAGAATAACGTAAACGCGTAAGCCAAAGCCACTGTTATTAATAACAGCTTACCGGCTTTGGAGCCCAGTTCCGCAATACCCGGGGCTATAAGGCCCAAGATAATTAAGGGCACTATAAAGCCCAGAAATGCGCTGAAGAGGGAATTAAAGGTAATAAACAGCCTTACAATCCCGTCAGGCAAGTACAACCCGCCGATTATACCGGCGATAATAGCAAACACCACGGCCAGAAGCAGCGGTATTTTGAATTTCTTTTTTTGTGTTTTCATAATCTTTTCCTTTAACTTTTACTTGAGAATATTTTATAAAAAATATAGAGCTTAAGGTTGCGATAAAGAAAAGTTCCGTTTTTTGCCTGACTGTAAATCCGCTTCAAATCAACTACAAATTGTCAAAGAACTTCCGTAGTACCTGTGCATATTTTTTTGTGTTTTTATAAAAGGGCTTGGCTCTTTTATTTTCTAGCCACTCATATAGCACAGGTATGGGTGGCTAATTTTTATTATAGCAAAGGATAAAACATGCAAAAAGTAAAAAATCATTCCCATAAGGAATGTTTGCAGGTGGTGCGAAATGCGGCGTTTTATTTTGCGCCTGCAGAGAAAAAGCAAATTAAACTTTTGCTGGGGCAGGCTTCCGCGCTGGTTTATTATGCCGCCCGCCGAGATGTAAGCCGCTATGAAAATACTGCTTTTAATTTTTATCTTGCGGCGGTAAAAGAGGGTTTGCGGCAGGCTGAGGCGGCCCTTAAGCTTGAGGCGCGCGGCACGGACAGGCGGCTTGTGCTTTCGTTTTTGGCGGAAGCTTTGCGCATTTTGGTTGATATGTATGAAGTGCGCAAAAGCTAGCGGTTGTTGTTTGGCGGACGCGGAGGGGAATTGCTTGCTTCCCTATCCGCTTGTGGGCGGGCGGTGCAGTTTATACGACCCGAAATTTTATGAGGTGTGGAGGTAGTTATGGTTAAAATATGCCACTTTAAAGAAAAATTTACCGGCAAAAAAATTAAATGCGCCGGGGAAACTTTGATAAGTATCATGGAGAAAGAAAAACTCTGGGGTTTTATCCCCCGTTACCAAAAAGTAAAAACGGAGTGGAGATAATCGCGGTTAGGCCGAAACTTAACACGAGATAAAATTATGAAGATACAAAGTAAAGTTCCAACTTGTACGGGATTTATCCAATCTAACGGTTGGAGTAAACCTTGCGGAGGGGCCTACTCTCTGCTGCCGGTTATCGTGGTAAAGGACGGGGCCTCTACCGTTGTTTGCGAGATCGTCTTCTGCCCCAAATGCCGAAAGTTTAAGCGCGCGGAGAACGGCCGGCCCATAGCCGTGGGGCCTTTTGTACACAAGCCCGATTATAAGCTTTTTAATATCCCGCGCGATTGGTGGCAGGGCGATTGGCCGTGGCGGCAGAAATTTGCCTGGGAGCTTATCAGTTTGGTTGGCGGGGAAGAGAGTTTTGGTTCCGCCATAAGCGTAAGGTTTGAGGACATTGCCGCCCGCGTGGGGGCTGAGGTAAAGCCCAATCCGGCTTTTGAGTTTGACGACCGCAGCGTTTTTGACATTGGCGATTAAGGCTTTAGTTGTGGAATTATTTTACGGTCAAATCTGATAAGAAAGCATGAAAAGTGGAGGAATAGAAAGCATTTTTCTGTTTTTTATTTAGAGTTATGGAAGCGTTTTGGGGCCAAATCTGATAAGAAAAAGCGTTAAAAGGGGGCGTTATGGAAGAAGTACTTTTATCAATAGTAGAAGCGTTTGATTTAATAAATGCAGGAATATTATTGGGGATAGGATTAGTTTGGGGAATAGTATTAGGTTGTATTGCTGCCGACCTAGGGTCAGAACTTGTTGATAAAGCAATTATATTTTTAAGGAAAATTTTAAATGAAAAATAACGAAAAGAGAATTTTGGTTTTAGAAGTGAACCCGGATTGCAAAGCTTTGAAGTTTGCCGGCGACCCGTTTGACGAAGAAGACGGGATGTTCTGCGATAAAAACGGGCGGTATGTCCGTATTACGGAGTAAGACTGCGCCAAATGCAAAGACCCCGTACTATTGGGAATTTCCCGGTCCGAGGCCATTGAGAGAATGGCGAAAATTATTTTTAGAGAACTGGAATCGTGTTTGAAGCCCTTTCACAAGGTTCCCAAAGAAAAAAGAGGGTGTATAGCCCCCGCGGCCGAAGCCGCGCTGGACGCGCTGCTTGGTAAGGAAGCGAAAAATGAAATATAGAAAGAAGCCGGTAATAATTGAAGCAGTCCAATGGTCGGGAACTGTAACGCCCGATATGGAGCATTTGCTGGGAAAAGCGAGCGTAATTCCAAAAGGTACCTCGCTATTAATTCCTACGCTGGAAGGTGTTATGGAAGCACGTATGGGTGATTATATCATCCGTGGGGTAAGCGGAGAGTTATACCCGTGTAAGCCGGACATTGAAATTAAGCAAGAATTGCCGGGTCGTATGCTAGAGGTAAAAAAATGAGTGAGTTTGTTCTTGCTTTATGCTGCCTAGGATGTTGGGTTAACGGTGTGATTATCGGCTGGTGTCTTTATGATTTTAAGTTCTATAAACGGAATTTGGATAAAGCGCGCGAAGCGGAGCGGCTTCTTGAGAACGCCGAGAAAAGCTACAGACGCGCCTTGACCGTGTTAAGGACTTTAGAGGGCGCAAAGCTGATTTTTAACTGCGAGGATATTGTCAATAATTGTAAGGATTAATATGGGAAAGCGAAGAAAATACTTTACCGACGAAGAGCGCGCGGCGGCGCAGAGGGCGGCCGTTAAAAGATACTATGCAAGGCACCGCGAAGAAGTAAAGGCCCGCATCGCCGCTTGGAAAGAGAAAAACCGCGAGGAGGTAAACGCCAGAATGCGGGGGTGGTATGAGAAAAACCACGAAAGGATAAGGGCTTACAACAAAGCTTACTACCAAAGAAACAAAGCCAAAATAAAGGCGGTGCGCTTAAGGAGTGCGGCGGATAAGGCCGGCTCAAAGCGGCGTTTAAAATATAAGGATTTTACCAAAGAAGCGCAGGGCCGGCCCTTAGCCGGGGCCGCCGGTTTAAATGCTAAGCAGAAAGCGATTTTGAGGCGGATTGCGACGGCTATTACAGCCGACGATATTGAGTGAGGTTTTTATGAAGCAAAACGATTTTAAAAAATGCAGAAAGTGCCCGGCTTCTTTCTATGGCCGGCCTTGCGCCGATGTCGATTTTTGCGGAGTGAAAAAATGAAGAAAATAGAGATTTTCCTTGCGCGCAAGTGGTTTGATTTAATCGCCGACGGCAAGAAAAAGAGCGAGTACCGCAAAGTAAAGCCCTTTTGGACGGCGCGGATTAAAGAGGCCAATCCGGGCGACGAGATTATTTTTAGACGCGGTTACAGCCATGTTATTATGCCGCGCAGGCTTATCGGCGTGAGCATCGTGGAGGGCTGGCAGCTGCCGCGGGCGGAGGGGGAGTTTTTCGGCCCGTGTAATGATGTTAAGTTTTACAAAATTGATTTTGAGTAAGAGGTGGATTATGAAAAAATGGTGCGTAATTTTGGAAGAAGAAAAAGAAGTACTCAAAGCTTCCGGCGGGATGTGGGCCTTGGGCTATTTGGCCGTTTTGCGGCTGAAAACGGCGGGCCGCGGGCAAATTAAAACTTCCGTAAGGGAACTGGCGCGGGAATTTGGCCTTGCCGACTTCAGGGCCGTTAAAAGAGTTCTAAACGCTTTGGCCGGGGCTGGGATTATAGCCCTTGAGCAGGGGCCAAAGGGAACTTTTATTAAACTCCTGAGCCTGCCCGAAAACGGGCGGGCCCGGGATATGGAAAAACCCGTCGGGCAAAGCCCGACCTACTTTGACGGGGGCGTTCGGCAAACCGGCGTGAGAGAGTGCAACCGGCGTGAACTTACGGATTTGAGCCGGAATTGCGTTTTTAAGGAAGAAGGTATATCGGGAGATGGCGGAGCCCCGCATATCCGACAGACGCAAAAACACAATTACGGCCAAATACGGAAGTTTGCTAGCCGTGAAAACCCGGCGGCTTGCGAGTTAAACCCCGTTTGGGAAAACTCCGCGCGGGCGTTGCGCTTTGCTCAACAGCCCGTTGAGCAAAACGCAACGCCGGCCCCTTTCCCCTCATACTCCCCTATCCCCACAAATGAAACTAATATAAATAAACAGCAAGAAAAGCATGTGTATATTAAAGCCGGCGGAGCGGCGCAAGAGAAAAAATCTTCCCCGCAGAAAGAAAAACTGCGCGCTTTCGCGGACAAGGTGGCTTTGAAGTTTGAAAGCTTTGAAAATCAAGCCCAAAAAAACGTTTGGTTTTACCGCAATTATAAAAATCTGCGTGATATTTTGGCTTACGGCGGTTCTGAACAAATGGGCCTTTTGACGATTCAGGCCTGCGCCGAAATGCTGGAAGCAAAGGGCTACAGCGGCAGTTACGGCGCGGTATGCCGCAATTTGCCGCTTTATTACGAAAAAGCCAAGAGGATGAAAGGGAAAAAAGAGGTATAGTTGCTTTTAGAAAATAGTAAAAATTTTGTATATTTGTATAAGAGAATGCTTATGTCTAAATATTTTATAGATTTATTTTCTGGTTGTGGAGGGCTTTCTGAGGGGTTTATACAAGCAGGTTTTAATCCTCTTGCGCATATCGAAATGGATAAAGCAGCTTGCTTTTCTATAAAAACAAGATTGGCTTTTCATTATTTGAAAAAGAACAATAAGCTTAATATCTATAAAGATTATTTGCTAGGATTAATTACTAGAGAAGAACTATATTCCTATATACCACAAGCACTATTAAATTCTGTTATAAATCAAACTATTTCACAAAAAACTTTGCAAGATATATTCTTACTTGTAGATAAACAAATTGCCCATAAGAAAGTTGATGTTTTAGTAGGGGGGCCTCCGTGTCAAGCTTATTCGCTTGTTGGAAGGGCTAGGAGTGTTGATGGTATGAAAAATGATAAAAGGAATTGGTTGTTTAAGTTCTATATTCAATTCCTTAACAAATATACTCCTACTTGTTTTATTTTCGAAAATGTTTTGGGACTTCTCTCAGCTAAGGATTCTTCTGGAAATAAATATATAGATATAATTTTAGGAGAATTTAAAGATGCTGGATACGATGTTTCTGTCAATATTATATCTGCAGAGCGTTATGGTGTTCCTCAAAATCGTAAACGTGTAATAATAATAGGAGCTAAAAAAGGAAAATGCTCCAGTTTGTATTTAAAACTTTCTCCGAATAATGTCAGGGTTCCGATAAAAGGACTTCTGGAAGATTTGCCTCCTGTAAGATCTGGAAATAAGAGTAATAAATATATCATTTTAAAAAAGCCTAATAAATTATTAGAAGAGCTTTCTATTGCAGATAATTTGCCTATTACTTTACATAAAGCTAGGCCAAATAATAAAAGAGATTTGGAAATATATAAACTGGTGGTAGAAAAATGGAATCGCTCAAAAGAACGGTTGCATTATGGAGATTTACCATTAAATTTGCAGACTCATAAAAATAAAAATGCTTTTATAGACAGGTTTAAAGTCGTTGCTTGGGACTTGCCTTATAGTCAAACAGTGGTCGCTCATTTATCAAAAGATGGGCATTATTATATTCATCCTGATATAACACAGAATCGTTCTTTAACCCCTAGAGAAGCTGCTAGACTGCAAACTTTTCCAGATAGTTATTATTTTGAATCAGCAGTTGCCGGGAAAGAGTGTTTATCCTCAATTTTTAGACAAATAGGGAATGCCGTTCCAGTTTATTTAGCTAAGCAAATAGCGGATAATATAAAAAAGGATATTTTACATGAGTGCAAATAAGAATACTATTTTAACTGAAAATAATGAATTTACATTCAAATCTGCAGGAAGACATCTTCTTACGATAGGGCGTGATTTAATAAAAGATGCTTATGGCGCTATTGTAGAATTAGTAAAAAATGCCTATGACGCCGATGCTAGTTCTGTAACAATAGATATTAGTGTGGAAGATTCGGAAAAGATAAAGTTTATAATTAAAGATAATGGCCATGGTATGACCCGTGATACTGTTGTAAATAAGTGGATGGTTCTTTCTACAGAAGATAAAAAAAACAGAAAACTATCTCCGAAAGGCAGAATAATGCAAGGGAAGAAAGGAATAGGGCGTTACGCAGTATCGGTATTAGGTAACCTTTTGGATTTAGAAACAGTTGATGCGACGGGGAAAAAAACACGTGTTTCATTAAACTGGGAAGATTTTGAGAAAGCTGAATATATAGAAAATATAAAAATTTTTGTTAGCACGGATAATGCTGATTCTGCGCCTTATACAAAGCTTACAATTGAGGGAAATAAAACTTATTTAAAACCTTGGATTGATAGAAAATACAGGGAAAAATTAATTTTGGAACTTAGGAAATTAATTGCGCCTTTATTAAATTCGCAAGATAAATTCGAAATTTCTCTGAAGGAAAAAGGGTTTGATTTGCTTCCTTTATCTATCAAAATAGAGCCTATTGATATTTTAGATTATTTTGATTACAGAATATCAGGAACGGTCGATAGGGATATAGTTAAATTAAAATATGAATGTTTTAAAAAAGGAATTGAAGAAAATATAGATATTCAGTCCCTAAAATTCCAAGAGAGTTTTTTTGATATAGGTAAGGTGACATTTGACCTAAGAGTATATGATCGGGATACTGTTTCTTTAGAATATTTAATTGGGCGTTTCCCTTCAAATGAAAAAAAAGCTTTTTCTACCGCCAATCAGATCAAAAGTTTTTTAGATTTATTTGTTGGGGTTGGTGTATATAGGAATTCATTTAGAATTAGACCTTTAGGCGATTCTGGATATGATTGGTTAAAGTTAGACGAAAGACGTGTACAAAATCCTTCTTTATGTGTAGGGTTTAATCAAATTATTGGCTCTATTCATATTGAAAGTGAAGAAAAATCTAATTTGGAAGAAAAAAGCGCTCGAGACGGCCTTAAAGAAAATAAAGCATATGAAGAACTAATAATTTTAACGCACAATGTTTTAAAGGAACTTGAAGATAGAAGATTTAAAGTAAGAAGGTCTTTGGATAAAAAGACCAAAACTGCCCAAGATGTAAATGCTCTTTATGAAACTTCTGATTTAAAAAGAGCTGTTTCTAAATTAGTGAACGATAATAATTTAAGAAAACAAATTGAAGAGGTTATAGATAAAGATCAAGAAAAGAAACGCCGGGCTCTTGATAATTTGGTTCAAAAAATAGCGATTTATCAAGGGCAAGCGACTTTGGGAAAAATTATGAATGTTGTTTTACATGAGGGTAGAAAACCGTTAAACTATTTTTCTAATCAAGCAGGAAATATTATTGAATATGCCGAGCTGATAAAAAATAATTTTTCGCAAAGTATTTTGGAAAATGTGGTCAGGATTATGAATGAAATTTCTGCTAATTCAAAATTGTTGTCAGCTCTTTTTAAACGTTTAGATCCTTTAGCTGCGGGTAATAGAGGCAAAAAAAGAAAGGAAAAGCTTTTAAATATGATTGGCAATTGTTTCAAAGTCTATAATGAAACCATTAAGAAAGTTGGTATAACCGTAAAGTTTGAATGTCCTGAAGATTTGGAATTATACTGTTTAACTGGTGATATAGCCATTATATTTATGAATTTGATAGATAATAGCGTTTACTGGTTGGAACATGGTAAACATATTGATAGACAGATCTCTCTGTCTGTTACTGAAGAAGAAGGGAAAATCATCGTTGATTTTATGGATAATGGCCCTGGGATATCGGAAGAAAACATAGAATCTGGCATTATCTTTGAGCCTGAATATTCTACTAAACCGAATGGTACAGGCTTAGGATTAGCTCTAGCGGGCGAAGCTATAGAACGTAATAATGGGAAACTAGAAGCTTATTATAGTGACAAAGGGGCTCATTTTAAATTAACTTTTTATAAGAGGTTATAAAATGAAGATTTTATTTATCGAAGATTCTAAAAGCGATATTGATGCTTTTGCTACTAGCCTAGAACTCTTTAAGACTAAAAATCCATGCGTGCCGATTGATTATACGAATATTTCTTCTATTAAAGAGTTCAAAGAACTTTATCCAAATAATGATTATGATGCTATTGTCATTGATATCAAACTAAAGGGCAGTAATGGCCAAGAAAATTTAGATATTGATGCTGGTAATCATATTATTGAAAAGATAGAAAAAACTTTTCAAAATATTCCAATTTATATTGTTACAGGAACCCCTAGTAATATTAAGTATACAGGAAAGTTGGTAGTAAAAACTTATACAAAAGGGGAAGGCCAAGTTTACGGGCAAGTATTGGATAATATTCTGTCATTGCATAATACTGGTCTTATTAAAATCATTGGTGGAAAAGGAATACTTTTCCAAATAGCTAACAAAATTTATAAAGAAAATATTTTACCTGATATTGAAGTTTGGATGAACTATTGTAACAAAAATAAAGAAACTGAAAAAATATTATCTAGGTACATTTCAAGTTGTTTGGAAGGATATTTAGAAGATTCTTGTCAATATGTTAAAGAAGAAATGTTCATGATTCCGCCTGCTAATAATGATATAAAGACAGGAACAATATTAAAAAGTAGAGATGATTTATATTATGTTGTTATAACGCCGGAGTGCGATCTTTATCTAAGAAATGACAATAAGCCTAAAAGCCCTTTTGTTTTATTATGCCAATTGCAAGACTCTTTTGATAAATTTGATCCCGATATATTATGTAAATATGATCATCGTTTCCCATATATTTACTATATTCCAGCCAATAGAGTTATTAAATACAGTACCTTTTTAAATTTTAGAGAAATTTTTTCTATAAAATGGGAGGAGGCAAAGGATGCAAGTAAATATAATAAAGTAATTCAGATACAGCCTGCTTTCGCTAAAGAAATACTTATTAAATTCTCTAATTATTATTCTAGATTAGGACAACCTTCTTTTTATGATAATCATTTAAAAGAAAGTCATGAAGAGAAAGGCAAAGAAAAAGACTTACATTGAAAAAATATCTAAATAAAAAAGAAGTGCTACAAATGACCCCTAGTTTGACCATAGGGTTTAATGTCGGCGCGAAAAGGCCGCCCGGAGCGTGCGGGGGCAGCTTTATAAAATGTTTTATAAAATCGGTTTCGGTTGATAATTTGCCGCTAAAAGGCTAAAATATTATTGAAAATAAAAGGCCCAACGCCCTTAATTTTAAGGGAGGTTGGGCCTTTTGCTTTGCCCGTCTTGCAAATGAAAATCAAAAAAATATATCAGGGGGGGGACACCGCTTTCGGCGGGGGGAACCTCTATATTCTGTTAAAAACGAATCTTAAGGATTTGAGCGGTTTTACGGCGGAATTTAAAGTGGGCGGAGTCTGCAAGAGTTTTGAGGATTTAACTTCCGGCAAGTTGAGCTTTAATCTAACGGCGGAAGAAACCGCCTCTTTGCCTTTGGGCTTTTTGCCGGTGGAATTTATCGTTACCGACCCGCAGGGGCGCAAGTTCAAAGGCATTGCCGACACTATTTTTGAAATCAGACCTATGGAGGATTTTGATAATGAACAGTAACTCAAACGCGCCGTTTGGGCGGGAAGATTTTTTTATAAAAGCCTGTTTCGGATCGGAAGGGCCGCAGGGGCCGGCCGGGGCGGCGGGACAGGGCGCGACGGTAAGCGTCGGTAAAGTGGAGACGGTTCAGGCAGGGCAGAGCGCGCAGGTATTAAACAGCGGCACGGCCAAAGACGCCGTTCTTGATTTTAAAATTCCCAAAGGGCAAGACGGAGAGTCCGTAAGTTTGCGTTCTCCGCACTATGATAGTTATGAAGACCTTGCCGCACAGCACCCCGCAGGCACTGCGGGCGAGGCTTATTTGGTGGGGGAAGTTAATTTTATTTATGTTTGGGACGCAAATACCAACAGCTGGGTTTCCGTCGGAAAGCTTGGCTATTTGCCCCAAATTTTTACGGATTTTCGCGAAGATGTTTTGGAAGAGCTTAGCGAGCGCTACACCAAAAATGAGACGGACGGGCTGATTTCCGCACACAATTTAAGCCCTGAAGCGCACGCGGATATCCGCCAGGCTTTGGAAACTTTACAGCTTTTGAAGCTTGTTGACGTTTTGCCGGCGCAGGGCGAAAGTAAATACATTTACGCCGTGCCGCAGGATGAAAGGACGACGGACGGGCAGCTTATAGTGGTTCTGTTTATTTGGACTGGGACGGAGTGGGCCGCGGTCGGCGCGCTGACGACTTCCGTCGATTTGACGGATTATCTTAAGAAAACTGAAGCGCAAAACACTTATTTGCCGAAACAAAATCCCTCGGCCACTGGTACAGCCAAAATAAAAAGCGTTTTGCAGCTTGTAAACAGTAAAGGCATTGTTACATTTTCGCTAGCCGCTTCCGATATGAATTACATTCAAAAATTATCAAAACCATTAGGCGTTCCGCCTGATTACCAAATATCAAGATATAACGGTACAAGTTATAGCGATAATGTTTTATGGTCGGCGGATAAAGGCGTATCCGGCGGGGTGGCTTCTTTGGGGACGGATGGGAAGGTTCCACAGGAACAGCTGCCGAATGTTTCCGCCGCTACGCCTGTTACGGGTTTGGGGCAGGTTACATCGGCTTCCTTTGAAGTCAACAAAAATTACGCGGCAAGCGTCAGCGGAACCGCCGCTTTTACTTTGCCGACGCCGGCTGATAGCACAATCGCCAATAAAATCACTTTAAGCCTTAATGTTTTGGCAAACAGCGTTATCAACTGGGGCGCAAACGTAAACGCCGCCTTGGCGGAATTTACGCCCGGCAAGTACCAAATACGGCTTTTGTGGAATAATACATCTTCCGCATGGTCTGCCGAGGTTTTGAAAGAAACAGCCGCCGTAGGCGATACTGTGGTTCTTTGCCATTTTGACGGCAACTGCTCAAGCGAAGCCGGCGGAGCCGTTATAAATCAGCTTGCGAACCCCAACCAAGTAACGTGGGAGGAGTTGACGCCCGGCTTTGGCTTAGCGGCGAAAAACGCTATGTCGTCCGCAGGTGCTTTGTTCCAATTTGACGCCCATGAAAGCCTTGTCCTGCCCGGGGATTTTACCATTGAATTTACGGTTAAAAACCCAAAAGCCGGTTATAACAGCGAATATACAATGGATTTTACGGATAAAATCGTTTACGAAACATTATCCGCCACCAGCGCAAGGCACGGGATACAATGCCACGGCTATGCGGCTATAGCCTTTGGCGGAAAGTTTTTAAAATCCTCAGTAGCTGATTACATCAACACCAATAAAAAGAATGTTGCCGTAGTAAGAAGCGGAGATACTTTATACTACTATGAAAACGGCTCGTTGGTAATGTCCGGCACTGGCTGGCAGGGCGTAACTTTGGATTTGCGCGGATGGTATATGTCCGGTATAACCGCCGGCGACAAGGCCGGAATGGTAATAGACGAGTTAAGGATAAGCCGCTCCGCAAAGTATTTGACGAATTACACGCCCGCGACTGCGCCTTTTGTATTGGCGGACAGCGGGGTAAGCGATTTGCACGACATTAAAATGGCGGAACTTTATTCCAGCATTTCAGCTTTACAAAATGAATTACAAATCTTAAAAGGACAGAGTATGAAAAGATTAGATTATACAAATGCGGTTCAATTCTATTTAAAGGAAAAAGACCAGACTTCCTACACTGTACCGGCTAATGGGTATATATTTGGATATGGATTTCAAACCTACAACTCAGGTACTAACTCATACCGTGGAAATATTCTAATAAACGGTATAAATATAGGAATATATTTTAAAAACTACACTCTGAGCAGCAATCAGGTTAATATAGATATTCCTTTATCAATGCCTTTACCTGTTTCTGCTGGAGATGTAATAACAATAACAGGCAATAGGGAAGCTTTTCAAGCGCCATATTTATTTGTGCCCGAAAAAGAAGACCAGGTGATAGGAGCGTAACAATGAACATCAGCGTAGAACTTGGCTTGAGTATTGCGGCGCAGTTAATCACTATCGGGATATTTGTGGGCAAGCTGAACACGTTTCAAAAAATGGTGGAGTTCCGCCTTGACCGGCTGGAAAAGAAACAGGATAGGTACAATCATTTGCAGGAGCGTATGACGCGCACAGAAGAAAGCGTAAAGAGCGCGCATAAGCGTTTAAACGAAGTTGAGGAGCGTATCCATGATTATCATCATTAAACGTATATTTAAAGGGCCGGATTATACTATCGGGCGGATGTACATAGACGGCAAATATTTTTGCGATACGCTGGAAGATACCGTCCGCGCGCCCGGGGTTAAAATCCCGGGCAAAACGGCCATTCCCGCCGGCAAATATAAAATTAAGCTTGCGGAAAGCCTGCATTTTAAAAAATTAATGCCGCGCTTGGAAAACGTGCCGGGCTTTACGGGCGTTCTTATCCACAGCGGCAATACGGCTGAAGATACGGAAGGCTGTATTTTGGTAGGCAAAAACCGCGTAAAAGGTAAGGTTTTAGACAGCCGCGAAACTTTCGCTAAGCTTTTAAGGCTTTTATTTGTTGCCGAGCGCGGCGGCGAAGCTTTAGAAATTGAAATAAATTAAGGAGGTAAACATGAGTATATTGCAGTTCATTGTATCCGTTGTACTCTTAGGCGCATTGGTCGCCTTGCTTACAAACGGTATCATGGAAGGGCTTAAGCAAATCCCCGCCATTGATAAACTGCCGGCGTCCGTAAAGTTCATTATTATGTTGGCTATTGCCGGCGGGTGCGCTGTAGTTGTTCAGGACGGCGCGAAGGAGTTTATAAAAACTTCTTTCTGGCTTGTATGGCTTTGCTCCGTTGCGGCGGCGCAGCTTGGCTATGACAAGCTTATCAAGGGAAAAATTGAGAAATTAGGGGCGGCTGATGTCGGCACTAATAAGCTTAATTAGCCCGCTTCTAACTAACGGGTACTTTTGGGGCGGCACAATCGCCGCCCTTGGGGTTTTGTGCGCTTGGATATACCTAAGCGGCCGGGCCAACGGGAAAGAGGCCCAAAGGCGAAAAACTTTGAAAGAAGAGATAAAGGATAAAACAAATTATGAAAACGGCTATAAAATGGGTGCTACTATGTCTGGTAATGAGCGCGCTGAGTGGGTGCGCCGGTTCCTTGGCAAGAAGTAGCGCGGCGGTATGCTTCCCGCCTTGGGATTTTGCCGACCCGGCCATTACGGAGCTTAACGCTTCCAACTGGGGCAAGGTGGTAGGGATAGCCTGCTTGTGCGAGCCTAAAAATAAAGCTTGTAAGGAGTAAAAAGGAAATGGAAAAAGCGGAAATAGCCGCTAAAATAGCGGAACTTAAGATGTTAAAAGGGTACGCCAAAGGCACGCCGTGCGAGGTTTTCAGCCGCGTTGTTGGTTATTTGCGCCCAGTTCAGTGTTGGAACAAAGGCAAAAGGGAAGAATACAAACTTAGAAAGCATTTTACCTGCGGGTGCAAGTAAACGCCCCGCCGCATACAATTTTAATTAAGGATAACGGAATATGGATAATCAGCTTAAAAAACAGATAGAAATCAACGACAGAAATATATTTTCCCCGGAGCAAAAAAAGTATTCGGTTTATTTGCCAAAATACGGTATTACCGTGCAGACCGCCCTTACGGACGGGCGGGAAATTATGTTTTCCACCGAGATTTCCGCTTTAAAGCAAAGCAGGGATTTGTACTTCGCTTTAGGGCGCATGGGCGAGAGCAAAAAGGATTTTACCAACGGTTTTTTTAAGCAGGCGGCCAAAGGCCTGGGTTCCGCCGCCGTGAATATGGCCGGGAACCTTTACGGCGCGGCCGTTAATTTGGGCTGGAAAGGTGTAAACGCGGCGGCTTTCCAATGGGCGCGGGCCAATAAAGCGGCGGAAGTTTCCACCCAAGAGGAACTGGACGCGGCCGTAAAAATAGACAAAGAAAAATACGCTTACGCCGAGGCCGCGCGCGAAGCTTGGACAAAGCGCCAGCGGGCCGATCTGCAGGATTTTATGCAAAAGGCCGGGCTGGATAAAACGCAGTTTGACGGTTTTGTTTATGATTTAATTTCCGGCGGGGGAACTGCCGTGGCGGCTTTGGCCGTCGGCGCGATAACCAAAAGCCCCGGGGCCGTAATCGCGATGTTCGGCGCGGTAAGCGGGCAGGATTATTACGGCGAGGCTTTGGAAGCCGGGCTTACAGGCGATAAAGCCCTGGCGGTAGGTTTCGGCGCGGGCGCGCTTGAAGGCGCTTTGGAAAGGTATGGCGCGGAACAGCTTTTTAAGGCTATGGCTTCAACAAAGGCTTTTAAAACGCCGATAAGGGCGATAATGCGTTATGCCCGCCAAAAAGGCGTTTACGGCGTAGCCGAAGCCGCCGCGCGCGGCGCGCTAACGGAAAGCGCGGAGGAATTTACGCAGAATATCGCCAGTTCGGCCGTAATGAACGCGTCGGGAGTGCGCGACGACAGCTATGACGAGATTATCGCCGAAAGCTTTTACGGTGCGATGTTGGGCGCGCTGGTCGGCGGCGGAATGGCCGGGGCCGGGCGTGCGGCGGCGTTGGCGGCTTCTAAACTGGAAAAGGCCGGTATGCCCAAAGATATAGCCAACGACGTGGCAGGTAAAATAATAGAACAGGCTTATGAAAAAGAAAGCATAGAAGAAGCCATAAAATTGGCGGAAAGCGAAAACAGCCCGCTTACTTATGAAAATTCCGACAAAGCCGCCGCCGCGCGGAAATTTGCCGAGCAGGTGCGCGATTTTGCCGACCCAGAAAAAAGAGCCCGCGCCGCGCGCGAAGCGTGGAACATAAAAGACGCTGTAGAAAAAGAAGCTTTAAAAGCCGGCTTAAGCCCGGAGCAGGCCGCAACGGCGGCGCAGGCGTATCAAAGCGCGGCCAATATGTTTTTTGAAAATACGGGCGTAATGCCCAAAGACTGGTGGGAGCAATACCGCCTTGAAATACAAAACGATATGCAAAACCGCGCGGGCGGTAAGGAAAGCGATACTTTCTACCAAGCGGCTATGTATAAGAGCAGGGCTAAAAATCTTGTTGAGTTTAAGAAGAACGCTAGAGAAAACAGAAAAAGTAACAGAAAGCAGTTTTATTCTATAAAAGGTTCAAATATAGATATCGCGCAAGACTCAATTATAAGTGATAAAAATAAAGGTTTAACAAACGAAGATTTAGACGTTATTGAAAAAAGTTTAGAAAATCCTTCTATTAAAAGTTTTTCTATTTTGGATGATAAAGGTTCTTATAACGGGAAAAGTGTAATCTTGAATATTAAAACGGCAAAAGGAAATTTGGCGGTTTTAATAGAAGTTGCAGAAAGTGAAAGGATATTGTTTAAAGAAGCGAGTTTCAAAGAGCCTATACAAAATCGAGCCGGGATGCACACGTTCACCGACAACGCTGCGTCTCCCGGACATATTTATAGTATAGACGATGTTATTGACGCTGTCAATATGGAATATGAAAAAAGCATTTCTCAAAAGAGTGTTAGCGAATTGGAAAAGATTATAAACAGTTTGAACGAGAATATAACAAATAAGCAAAAAAGGGTTTATGATAAGCATAATTTCTACAAAAAAACAATAAATGATTTTAAAAATGCACAGGCTCCAAAGAGGTTACCTGATTATGTATCAGCAAGCGGAAGCAAATATTGGATTGAGAAAGGCGGAGTTTACAGACAATCCGACCACTGGGGAAAAGTATCTACCAACGAGTGGAGTTTGGACGGTAAAGAAAGCGTGGGTGCGGAAAAGACGGGATATGCGCGGTGGCAGGATTTTGGCTATAACGGCGCACAAGATAAAGCAAGGTTTGCTAAATATGAAAACGTTTTAAAACGAAAAGGCGTTGTAGCAACGGACGGCCAAAAAGACAACAGGTTTAATCAGGCTCCGGCGGCGGGAGCAAGGGGTTATGTTGAGTTTACCGGGCAGGGCGTGTTTATGCGGCTTTTGGAAGAAGCGGACCCGAGCACAGTGGTTCACGAGGTATGCGGGCACGTGCTTTTAAGGAACGTTGAGGATATAAAAAGCTTTGCTGAGGTAAACGGGGGCGCGCGGGAAGAATTTAACGAGATATGGGAAGATTTGGAAAAATGGCTTGGGCCTGCGGAGCGGGTGGAAGAAGGCGGTAAAGTAAAATACCGGTTTAGCAGGGCGCAGCAGGAGATGTTCGCCGAGGGAATGGAAAAGATGTTTGCGGCGGGCAAAGCGCCAACGGGCACTTTGGAAAAGATATTTAAGTATTTTAGGGATATGTTAAGCGCTATGTACGCGGAAGCGCGCGAATGGCTGAATTTACGGCCGGAAGTGGAGGAGTTGTTTGGGAAGATATTGGCCGGTACGCAGATTGAAAGTGCGGACAGCAAATTATATAAAGGGCGCGCGGCGGACGTGAAGGCGGTATCGGCGCGGGCGCGCAAAGGGGAAGCGGCGAGTATAAACGGGCTTGGAATAAAAGAAGTAAAAGCATTGATAAAACAGCTTGGGAAGAGGCGGCCTTCAATGCCAAAGGAAGACCTTTTAACTGTTTTAAAGCGCAAAGGTGCGGATTACACCAATGCGGCCAAGATAGACGCGGAAGCTTACGCCAATGCGGGGGTAAAGGATAAAGCTGGCGGTATAAAAGACGACGCGGCTTTATGGCTGAAAGAAGAGGGCTTTGCGGTGGATATATCCGAAGAGCAGGCGTGGGCGCTTATAGAAAAGGCTTTAGACGGGGAAAAGGTATACAGGCCCGAGGATATGGAGCGGATAGCGGCAATTGAGAACTTTGACGCGAATATCGAAGCGATAAGGGAAGTGTTTGGCGGGAACGTCAAGGAAGCGGAAGAGACTTTACGCGCGATAGAGGATTTGGAAGCGAAAGGCTACCGGGTAATAGGCAACAGTGACGTAGAATACGCCGAAGAGCAAACGGGCAAGCTTTTAAGTTACGCCGAGCGGGAAAGGGAGTTAAAGAAGCAGATCGCGAATTTGACCGAGGATAAAGAGGAACTTGGCAATATAGCCGAGCGGCGTTTAAAGGAGATATCGCTCCGAGCGGCAATGGCGCGGGAAGAAGGGTATAAAGAAGCGATAAAAGACGCGCAGGACAAGAAGACGGTAAAGGATTTACTGGCGGTGGAGCGAGAAGCGGAAAAGAACGCATTGGATGCGCGGCGCGTAAAAAACGCGCTTATAGAGGAGCTTGGCAAGCGCGAGCTTTCGGGCAAGGAAGAGATGTTAAAAGCTTTAAAGGAAGCGCAGGGCACGGAAGAAATAACCTCAGCGGCGGTAAAGCTAATATCTGCCTTGCATAAAAGCTTTGGAGAAACGCAAGAGGGGCAGGCGGAAAAGCGGAAGACGGATTTGCCGGCGACGAATTGGGCGCAGATAAAAGTAAAGGCTTTGGGTAACTTCGGCAAGACATTGAAAGAGGCCGGTGCGGACGTAAAACGGGCGCAGGCTCTTGAGAAGCAGGCATCCGCGGCGCGGCTTAAAGGGATAAGGCTTGACGATAAGACGCAGGCGCAGGTGGATAATGCGCGCAGTAAAGTTCTAAAAGGGTACGCCTTAAAATACGCGCGCGCTTTGAAAGAAGCATTTGCGGGAGTGCCGCATATAGACGGGGTATGGCTTGATAAAGCGGCAAACGCGATAGGGCGGGAATACGCCGGGCGGGAAAACATAATCGGGCGGCCTTTGGAACAGCTTATAGAGCGTGCGAAAAAGCGTCAGGCGGAAAACTATAAAAGATATTTGGGCGAGAAGATAGAAAAGATTATAAGTGCGGGGTACAAAGTAAAAGACGGTCAAAAGCAGAAGGGGAAATACGATTATGTAACCAATAAGCTTTTTGAGGATTTGGCGCATATAAAAAATATGGACAAAACGGCGGCCAAGGCGGAGCTTGAGCGCAGGCTGAAGGTAATTAACAACGCGCCGTCAAATGCGGAAGCGGCGTTAAAGATATTTGAGTTAGATGGGGAAGCCGAAAACATAAGCCCGGATTTTGTAGAGAACATGAAGTTTGAAAACGCCTGGCTGGCCTTTAAAGCGGGGAAAATGAGCGATAAGGAAATGGTTATGGCCAAGGAAAGTTTGGCGGAGCAGGGCCTGCCGGACGATATCGGCGAGGACCGCTGGCACAATGTAACGCCGGAATTTTTAAGCCGTTTTTATGAAGAGCTTACGCAAAGGCGGCAAGCGGCTTTGGAAGGGCGTTTAAGCCAAAGCGCGGAACTGGCCTTTAAAGTGCGGGAAGAGCGGGAAGCATACGCCAAAGCGGTGCGGGAAAACGGGAAAGCCGGGCTTCCTCTAAAGGGGTATATAAACAACGTAGCCAACTGGGAAAGCATACACAACGCATTTGCCAATAAAGAAATATCAGAAAAATACAGCCTTTTGGAAGCCGAAGCGCAGGCGGAAGTTAAGACGAGCGAGAAAATGAAAGAAATTGTAAGGCAGGTAAGCGAAACGCTGGGCGCGAAAGACGCAAAGGCGGTAAAGAAATGGTTTGACGGATTGGACGAAGAGGCCGGAGTATGGCAAAACCGCATGGAAAGCAAGCGCATGGCTTTGCAGGAAGCGGCGCCGGCGGTAAGACAGCAAATGGAAGCGGTGGATGAGTTTAGGAAGCTTCTTTCGGGCAAAGAGGAAATAATCTTAAAGGACTTTTTGAGTTTTACCGACGCACACGGCGAAAAGAAAAACCACAACCTTAAAATAGTTTTTGACGGCAAAGACGGCGGGCTTAAAAGCATATTTGAAGAGCAGGGTTATGAGGGCGTAATGAAAGCCGTACACGCCGCGCTTAAAGGCTTGATAGTGAAGAACGACGGAAACACCGTATTTATACGCGTAAGGAACGATTTTGCCGCCGTGTTGAAATACTCCAATCCGGGCGGGAAAGGCACTTATACGCTTATTGATTACGCGCTTTTTGACGAAAAAGGCCGCCAAAGCGCAGGATACGGCGTAAGGGTAAATCAAGAAAATGCGGCTAATTCCAAAGATATTATTAAGCTGATGCCGAATTATAAAGAATATGAGAACCCAAGCAAAAATTTTGTTTTGCCTGATATACCTGATAACATATTGAATATTTTGGGCAAAAGGAGAAAACCCGTTTTGCTGAAAACCAGCATTATTGATAAAACAAAATCTCATCACAAGGATTTAAAACTTGAAGAATATAATCAGATTTTGGCTAACGGTTTATATAATGCAGATTTAATTCTTCAAACAGACCCGGAAAAGAAACCAAATTATTTTAATTTTGTCGCAAAAAGCTCAAAGCATAATGATAATGTAGTAATAGAATTTGCGGAAAATAAAGATAATTATGAAATTGTAAGTTTTTATAAAATAAGCGAAGAAAGTTTAAAGGATAAAATAAACAGAACTAACCGCAACGGGGGGCAATCCGTTAAAACCCAAAAGGGTGGTGCAAGCCCAATTAGCACTCCTGCGGTTAGTTCCGATAATACTTTAATACAAAAAAAGGCGGATGTCAATAGCAAAGAAACGGCTTTTGAGATAAAAAAGGCCGCGCTTAACGCCGCGCAGAACGCTTTAAACCCTTATATGGACGGTATTTATAAGCCCGTGGCGCAGAAACTTACAAAGGGGCAGATTATCGATATTTACAATATGGCCAAAAACCCCGTAGGTTACGCCAGATTGGAAAACCAATACGGTTCCGATCAGCTTACGGAAATGTTCAGCCTGTTATCCAAAGAAGACAAGCAAATAGCCGACCATTGGCAGAAAACCGTAGAAGAAGGGCACGGCGAAATTAACAAAGTATTTATAAAACAATACGGCCTTGATATGGGCCGCCCGGCAAAATATTGGCCTTTCAGCGTGGAGCGCATAACGAGCGAAGTGGATATGCTTGGCCAAAATTACGCGGAAGCCCGCCGCCCCGGCCTCACCAAGACCCGCACCTCCGGCCAGCTTGTGGAAATGAAGCCGATGAACCCGGTGGAAAAGCTCTATAAGCATTACGGGCGCGCCATGCAATACGTGCATACGGCGGAAAAAGTAAGCTGGTTAAGGCGCGTTTTGAGGGACAGCAAAATCAAAAAGACCATAGAAGAACACTTTGGCGAAGACGCGGCGAAAACGCTTTATGAGCTTTTGGATAATTCCACCATGGGCGTGGGCAAAAACAGCGTAAAACATTATGAAGACGGCGTAATGAACTGGCTTACGAACAACTACGTAAAGGCCGCCATAGCCGCTAAGCCGAGTATAGCTTTAAAACAGCTTATATCCGTGGTAAACTACGCCGAGAATATGCCCGCCGGGCAGCAGGCCGAGGGTTTTGTAAAAGCTTTGGGCGATTTTAAAAATACCATTGATTTTATGATGCAGGACCCTTATTTAAAAACCCGCTGGGAAAACGGCAGCCAAAATGAAGCTTTAATGCGCGCTTTGGCGCAAGACTTCGGCAAGAACAAAACCGTAAAGGCTTTAAATTCTTTTACGAATATACTCGCCATAAATGTGCGTTTGGGCGATATAGGGGCGATAATCTTCGGCGGGAAGCCTTATATAGATTATCTTATGCAAAGCAAAGGTATGAGCAAAGAAGAAGCTTTTAAGCAGTTCCGCCTTGATACTTTAAGAAGCCAGCAGGCCAGCCAAAGAAGCAGCCTTTCACGCCTGCAGGCCAAGGAAATGAACTGGCTTATGCGCGCTTTGTTCGCGTTTAAAAACACCAACAATCAATACGTAAGGAAAATAGCCGACGCGATTGTTATGTATAAACGCGGGGAAATCGACGGCAAACAGTTGGCTAAAACCATAGCCATATACGGCGTAATAAACCAATATTTGTACGTCGCGGCGACTTCTTTGGGAGTTTTGGGCGCGGCTTACGCCGGCTTTGACGACGAAGACAAAAACCGGGAAATGCTGGCGGAATTTATGGTTTGGCCGGCGCAGAACTTCGGCTTTTTGCCGATTTTGGACGACGCGGTCAATCAAGCTTCTTACCGTTTGACTAATTGGGCCTTGGGAGGGGAATCCGGCGCGCTTAGAAACCCGGAAGTCCCTTTGATAAAAGACGTTTACGACGCGGTGCGCTCTTTAGGCAAAGACGATTTGACTTTTGAGGACTGGGTAAACGCCGCCGCGCCCATGGCGCAGACGGCGACGGGCCTGCCCGTAAAATACTTTGCCGGCGCGGCTAAAACGCCTTATGAACTTGCAAAAGGCAATTTTACCAAGACGGCGCTTATCCTTGGCGGCTGGAGCGAAAAACGCGCCGAAAAAACAACCGCCGCGCAGTAAGAAAAGAGGATAAATACTTAAAAAACTTAAACGCTCCGCAAAAGCGGGGCGTTTTTATCTATACAAATGTAGGGAAAGTAATATAAAGTAATAGATTTTTCCTACAAAGAAATAATCTTGACAATATGTATATTTTAATATACACTATTTACAAAGAAAGACAAGGAAACGCCAAATGATAATAAAAAGGCAAACTAAAATCTTTGAAAAATGGTTTAAAAAGTTATCCGCTAACATACAGGATAAAATAGCCGCTTATATCGACAGAGTTTTAGGAGAAAATTTTTCCAATTGCGAACCTGTAGGAGAAGGAGTCAGCGAGATTAAAATAAATTATCAGAAAGGTTACAGAGTATATTTTACCTTTATTGACAGGCAGGCAATCTTGCTTTTGCTTTGCGGCGGCGATAAAAAAAGCCAGGAGAAAGATATTAAATTGGCAAAAGAAATAAAGCGATATTTGGAGGGATTAAAATGAAAAAGAACATATACTCGGATTTTGAACTTGCCAAAGACGATTTTGACACCTCTTATGCAAAAATCTTAAAGAAAGACCCTAAACGCCTTGCCGCGTTTAAAAAACGTATTGTGGATGATTTTAATCAAACTCATAATTTAGAAGTGTTTTTAAATAATCTTAAAATATTGGTTATGGCCGGGAACGTTTCAGCTTTTGCCAAAAAGGTTTCTATTAAGCGTCCTAATGTTTACAAAGCTTTAAACCCGCGCAGTAATCCAAGTTTCAAGACTGTTGTTAATATAACGGACAATTTGGGGATATCCCTTAACGCCGGAATTTATAAATAAGCCTTGAAAAGGTTAAAATAAAAGTCTAAAATATTAGTGAAAATAAAAGGCCCGGAGCCCTTATCATTAAGGGAGCCGGGCCTTTTATGTCTGAACAGTTTTTGCCTTTCGAAGAAAAAGAACTTGAGGATCTGCTTAACTATAATAAGCAGGTTAAACAAACGCGCCCAAAAGACGTTTACGGTCTTACCCCCAAGGAAAAAGCCTTTTGCGATTTGCTGCTTCAAAACAGGCCCGCCTGCGAGGCATACCGCGCCGCTTTTAACTGCAAAACGGATAATTTTAATACGGTTTATTCTTCCGCCTACAAATTGAAAGAAAAGCCAAAAATCAAATATTACCTTGAAGTCAAAGGCAAAGCCTTTGCGCAGGCCGCCGACATACAAACGGGGGAGATTATCGCCAACCTGGCGGCTTTGGCGCGCGGTGCGAAAAAGGACTCCGACCGTATAAAAGCAAACGACGTCCTGGCTAAAATAAAAGGCCTTTACAACGACGGCGCGCAGGTAAATTTTTCCAACGTGAAGTTTGTCTTTGACAGAGGTTTTGGCGATAAGGGGGCGGAAAATGAATGAAGTGCGCGTAAATTTTAAATACGTCCCGCCGGCCCGCGCGCTTGTGGAAAAGCGCAAACGCTATAAATATTGGTTCGGCGGGCGCGGACGCGGAGCCAGCGAAAGCGTGGCGACTTACCTTGTGGAAAGGGCTCTTTTTAACCGCGTTAAAATATGGGGCGCGAAGAGCGTTCAGGAAAGTATCGGCGACAGCGTTTATTCCGTCATTGAAAAGAACATAAGAAGATACGGCCTTGAAGCCTTTTTCAATTTTACCAATAACGAAATTATTTGCCTTAAAACGGGAAGCAAGTTTATTTTTAAGGGGATGAACGTCAACGGAAACGAGCTTGTTTCCAGCCAAAAGCTTAAAGCTTACGACGATATAGACATCGTATGGATTGACGAAGCGCAAATGCTTTTAAGCAAAGAAGTGTTTAACGTGCTTGACCCTACAATCCGCAACGAAGGCAGCGAGCTGATTTTTACCTTCAACCCCGTAACGGAAAACGACGCCGTTTGGGAATACGGCTGTAAAAAGCCCCTGCAGGGCGTAAACATATACGCGCAAAAATATCATGAAACGCAAGACAGCCTGTTTATTTATTCCACGTTTGAAGATAACCCGTACTTCCCCGAAGCTTTGGAAATAAGCCGTCAAAAATGCCTTAAAGAAAAGCCGGAAGATTACGACCACCTTTGGCTTGGCTATCCGGCGAAAACGGGGGATTATAAATCTTTCTTTGAGCCGGCTTTGATAAACGCCGCCTGCCAAAGGACTTTGCGCCGGGAAGACTGGGAAAGCTTCCCCAAAATTTTGGGCTTTGACCCAAGCGAGGGCGGCGACACCGCAGAAGTTTGCAAAAGGCAGGGCTTAAAATGCTTCGGGTTTAATTCTTACAGGATTAAAGACCCTTTGGAGCTTGCAAATAAATTTGCCATACACTTGCGCGAGGAAAACCCTCAGGCCGCTTTCTGCGACGCGGGTTACGGGCAGGCCGTTATAGCCGTTTGTAAAGGGCAGCTTGGTTTTAATTTGACTGGCGTTAAATTCGGCGCGGCTGCCGAAAAACAACTTTACGCCAACAAAAGGGCGGAAATGTACGGCGCGCTTAAAGACTGGCTTTATCAAGGCGGTGCTCTGCCCGACGACCCGATTTTAAGGCAGGAGCTTAACGCCGTGGAAATAGATACGCGCAAATCAGACGGCGGGATTATCAAATTGGCCAGCAAAGATATTATACGTAAAAAAATAGGCAGAAGCCCGGGACGGGCCGACGCTTTGGCTTTGACTTTCGCTTATCCCGTAAGCCTTAGAACGGAAAAGCTGAACGATTTTTATGAAAGCGGAAAGCAAATAAATTTCGGTATGGATGAGGAGGAGTGGTTTTGATATGGATATTTCAGGATATGTTATGAACGACAATATGTATTCCATGGCAAATATGTACGCCAGGCAAAATACGCTGGATTACATCAATAAGCAAAGAAAGAAGAAAGGTTTTCTTTCCAATATGCTGGCCGGCGATTATTTTTACGCGCCAAAAGGCGCAAGTATGGCGCAAAGCGTAAGCGGGAACTGATATGAACGCCGAACAAAAAAACAGAAGAGACGCCGTTTTGAGGCGTCTTTCCAAAATGAAAAACGTCCGTGCCAACTGGGAAGGAATGTGGGCCAAAATAGCCAAAAGGGCCGACCCTAAATACATCGGCCTTACGCAAAACCCGGGCGCGCGCGCCGCTGGGTATTTTGATCTTGGGCGGCAAAGGTTTGATTCCACTATTTTAAAAGTCGTCCCCAAGTGGGCGAGCGTGGTTTCAGCCATAACTACGCCTAAAACCGAAAAGTGGCATACCCTTACCACAACGGAAAAATATTTTAACGAAAAGTATTCCTCCTGGCTTGACGCCGCGAACGAAACGCTGTTTTCCCGCAGGTACGCCGTAAAAGCCAAGTTCGAAGCCGCCAACCGCGAAAGCCTTATGCTCTTGGGCCTTTACGGCGGCGCGGCCATGAGCCTTATGCGCCCTTCCGGGGAAAGCAAAGGCAATTTTTATAAAACCTGGCCGCTTAAAGAATGGTATGTGGATGTCAATTTTCAGGGGGAAGTCGACACTTTTTACCGCGTATACGAAACTTCCAAAAGGCGTTTTCTGCAGGAATTTGATTTGGAAACCCTGCCCGAGGAAAGCAAAAGGATTATAAACGAAGCTAGTGAAGATAAAAAATTTAACGTAATCTGCGCCGTATATCCCAATGAATATTACGACGCCGAGGTTTACCGCGCAAAATATAAAAAGTGGGCCATAGTCTATATTTTGGAAGAAAGCAAAGAAATTATAGAAGAAGGCGGAAGCGAAGTCGCCCCCGTATTCTACCAGCGTTACGACGTTATCCCCGATTTAAACGACCCTTACCCGTACAGCCCGGTTATGATGGTGCTTGCCGACCAAGCCATGCTTAACGTAATGGCGCGGGCCCTTGCGGAAGCTTCCGACAGGGCCGCGCGGCCTATGCTTCTGGGCGTGAATGAACAGATAATCAACCCCGCCAATATAAGGGACGGCAGATATATACCCGGCGCAGTAAGCGAGCAGGGCCAGCCGCTGATTATGCCTATGCAATATCAAGGCTCTTTGCCTTACACCTTGGAAACGATAAACCTCTATAAAAACGGAATTAACGAAGCTTACGGGCTGGATTTATTCCAGGCTTTAATGCAAAAGCCGAATATGACCGCCACCGAAATTTTGCAGCAGTCCCAAATGCAAGGTATAGTTATGGGCCCCGTGGCCGAAAGACGCGAAAGCGAATTTTTGGGCCCAATGATAGAACTGGAACTTTATCAGGCTTTTTTGGACGGGGAACTGCCAATGATGCCGCCGGAACTGGCAAAGGCCTTTTTAAGCAAAGAAGCCGAGCTTAAAATAGAATACGAAAGCCCCGTAAGGCGTGCGCAAAGAAGCGGAGAACTGCAAGGGCTTTTGGAAGTTATCAACCTGGCTTTGCAGCTTTCCGAGGCGGACCCTTCCGCCCGCAACCTTATAAACCCGGAAGCCGCTTTAAGAAAATACGCCCGCGTGAAAGGCGTTTTGGAAAGCGACGTTTTCCGCACAAAAGAAGAGGCGGAAGCTTTAAACGAGAAGGCCGCGCTGACCGCGCAGGAGCAAAACTCTTTGGCGGCGGGGCAGGGTGAAGCCGCCATGGCCAAAGATTTGGCGCAGGCCGAAGCTTTGTCGGCGCAAAATAATGAGGTTGCCGGATGAGAAATATTCTTGACGGAGTGTTTAACAGGATAAAGAAAAGGCTCTTTTTTAAAGAAGTGTTTAAAAAAGAGACCGAAGCGGTTCAAAACGTTATGGCCGATTTGGATAAATTCTGCGACAGAAACGTTTGCCGCTGCGCCGGCTATCCGATAGACGAAAAAACGGTTTTTATCGCCATAGGCCGCCGGCAGGTTTTTGATTACATACAGCGTATGGCGGATATAAGCGATGAAGAAATAAACAAAATGATTGAGCAGGAGAAGAAGAACAATGAACGAAATAACTTTTAACGAAGACGGAAGCGCGGTTTTAAACATCGCGCCGGAAAATGCGGAAAGTTTTAAAGCTTTTAAAACCGACGCGGATTTAAGCGGGTTTATAAAAAGCTCAGCGGCAAAGATTGCTTTGCCGGGGGAAAACGCCTCAGCCGAGGAAATAGCCGCCTTTAACAAAGCTTTGGGCGTGCCCGATAAGCCGGAAGATTACGGCATAACGTTTAAAGACGAAGCCGAGGCCGCCCTGTTTAAAAAGAACCTGGAAGAACTGCAAAAAGCCGGAGTTCCAAAAAAACAGGCCGAAAATCTTATTAAAGGCTGGCAGGGGGAAATAGAAGCCAAAAAGGCCGAAATAGCCCAAAAATACGAAAACAGCGAAAAAGAACTTTCCGCCGAGTGGAAAGAACAAAAAGAAAACAATAAAGCCGAAGCGTTGAAAGCCGCGGCTTTGCTGGGTTTTGACAAAGACGTTTTGGGCGCGATAGAACAAATTATCGGCCCTAAAGAAACTTGGATCAGGTTTTATGATTTAAGCCTTAAAATGAAAGATTCCGCCCTTAAAGGCGGGCGGCAACCCGCGCCGAATTACGCCGACAAAGGGGAAGCTGTTAAAAAACTTTCCGAACTCATCAACGACCCCGCCTTCCGCGAAAGATTGATTAAAGGCGACCCGGCCGCAAAAAAACAATGGGACGAACTTAACAGGAGTTCATCCGGGGCGGGAATATGAAGAGGAGCGTGGATTTAAGCTTGATTCTCTTTAAGCTGAAGCAAATCACGCGGCCGGAATTTTTACAGCGAGGGACGTTCTGCATTTACTTCCGCCTTAAAGAGATTATCGCCGAAATGGAAAAAGACCCGGATTATATGGACGCCGTGGCGGCGGAATTTGACGGCTCTTCTTTGATAAACGAAGACACAAAAGCCGAAATAAGGGAAACCCTTTTTAAGAAGAGCCCGCTTTTTAGAAAGCGCGCCGCCGAAAACCCGGAAGGCGAAGAATTTAAAAGTTTAAAAGAATACACCAAAAAACTTTTAAGCTTTTTTAAGACGAAATAAACGTTTCGCCGAGAGCGGAACAAAGATTTTAAAAAATTAAAAAAGGAGAGTGAAACTATGGATTATGCAGAAGTGGCCAAATTGGCGACTGTTTCCTTCGGCAACAGCGTAAAACTGCTTGCCCAGCAGGAAACTTCCGTGTTGGAAAATACCGTTATGGTCAAAAGCGGACTTAAAGGACGCTCGGCCGTGGCGGCGGACTTCGTGGGAAAATTCCCCACGGAACAGGTAACCTCCCGCTTGAAAGATACTCCGCTTAACGACGTTTTAAGAGAACGCCGCTGGATGGAGTACAGAATGTACGGCGGTGCGGTGCCTGTGGATAAAATGGATGAAATGAACACCTCTTACGACCCGACCGACGGGCTTGTAAGGGCCGCCGTGGCAACATATTGCCGCGATATCGACGCGGAAATTATAAGGGGAATTTTCGGCGCGAATACAATCGGCGAATACAGAGAAGGCAAAAAGCTTTTCCCGGAAAGCAATATCCTTGAGGTAAGCGCCGCCGATACCAACGCAATGATTTACGGTCTTGAAGACGCTTTGGCCCTCTTAAAGAAAAACCAAGTAACCGTCGCGGCAGAGCAGATTTTTTGCGTGGTGGACAGCTACGGAGCAAAAAAACTGCGCTCGGAAGGCGTTTATATAAATTCCGATTATATGGACAACAAAGTCCTTACCGGAAGCAGACTTACGCCTTATGCAGGCATAAACTTTGTGGAATACGAAGGCTGCCCCGTTTATAAAAACGGTTCTTCAAAGAACGTGCACAAATATCCCGTCTATTGCAAAAGCGGCGTAGCTTTGGGCAAATGGCAGGATATGTTCACCGATATTACCCGCCGCGCGGATAAATCTTACGCCTGGCAGGTGTATGTCGATTACGCTCTCGGCGCGACCAGGCTTGAAGAAGCCAAAGTCCTTAGCTTGGAACTGACCGAAAAATAAGGAGAGATTTATGGCTGAACACAAAAGCATCGAACTTACCGAAACGGAAAATATTGATTCTTCCAAACAAATGCAGGCGCAGACGGCTTACGACGCCAAATTGCGCCGCTTTACGGCTTTGCTGGATTTAAGCAAAACCGCCGTAGCCGACGGCGACACCGTGCTTATAGCGCGCGTGCCGCAGGCTTACAGATTCGCTTACGGGCTTATAACTTCAAGCGTTTCTTTGGCTACGTCCACTTTGGCCGTAAGCGCAAGGCATATCGACCCCGCAACGAAAGCGGAAGTCAAAAACTCCGGCAAATACCGCGCCGCCGCCGTTGTTACCACGGCGCAGGTGCCTTTGCTCTTCGGCAAGGCCGGGGCCGGTGCGGAAAAAGACGCGCCGGAAGAAGTTTATTTGGAAGCCGGAACCGCGGCTTTCCCTTCCTCCGGGCTTTTGCAGGTGGATTTGTTCTTCTCCGCCGCGCTGTAAAAAGACGGGGCGGCGTAAAAACCGCCCCGCCTTAAAAGGACCCTTTTTATGAACAGACTTCAAATTATCAATAAAACTTTGGCCAAGCTGGGCCAAGACCCGGTAAACGCTTTAAACGCGCCCGAAAAACGCCTTAAAACCGCTTTAACTTTTTTTGACGGAGTAAGAGATGAGCTTATGGAAAGCTACCCTTGGAATTTCTGCACGGCGCGCGCCGAAATTTACCCCGCCGCCGTTGAAGACGAAAGCGGACGTAAAATTTATTTAAAACCGGCTTACGGCTATAAATACCAGTACCGTCTGCCGAAAGATTTTTTAAGGCTTCTTGACTGCGCCGAACTGAATTATTCCTGGTGCGGATCGGAAGAATACCCCGTAATAGAAGGCTGTTTTTTATTGGCCGACGCGGCCGGGCCTTTGCATATACGCTACTGCCGCTCGGAAATAAACGAAATTAAATGGCCGCCTTTGTTTGTAAACGCTTTTTGCGCCAAGCTGGCTTATGAGCTTTGCCCAAACGTAGAGCAAAGCAAAGCCGACAGGGCAATGCTCTTTCAGGATTTTGCCCAGGCCGTGGCGCAGGCAAAAAGGGTTAACGCCATGCAAAACCCTTCCTACTCTCTGCCGCCGACTGATTTTGAACTGGGCCGATACGGAGTGTAATTATGCCAAGAGCTTTTAAATACCCAAGGACGAATTTTTCGGCCGGGCTTTTAAACCCCGCGGCCGAAGGCAAAATATCCAACGCTATATTGGAAGCTTCCCTGCGCCAAGCCGACAACTGCCGCCTTGATAAAAACGGGAACGTAACCTCCGCCCCCGGAACGGAATTTAAAGCCGACTTAAACGCTTTGACGGGACAAAACGGCCCTTTTGCCAAAGTGGAATTTAAAGTTTCAAACGAACTTGCCTATACGCTTGTTTTTGCCGGGAAAATAATTTACGTCAAAAAAGCCGGAGAATATTTAAAAGACGAAGACGGCAATTTGATAACGCTTTTCAGCCCTTATAAAACGGAAGATTTGTTTACCGAAAACGGCGTTTCTAGAATAAAATACGTGCAATCCGCCGATGTTTTATATCTCGCTCACGAAAATTACAATTTACATAAAATTATGCGCAAAAGCGAAACAAAGTGGGATATCGCGCAAGTTGAATTTAAAAACGGGCCTTGGGGCAAAATGAACGAAGATAAGAACCTTTTAATAAACGCTTCCGGCACCGAAGGCATTGTGGATTTAAAAGCCCGCACCGGCAAAAACCCCATTATTAAGGATTGGCATATAACATCTTCCTCGGCAGTACAAGGTTGGACAACATTTAGGCTGAGGATTTATATCGGCGGGCATAACGGTGCCGGGGAAAAAATATATGAGATTGATATGGCTCCATCAAGCAGTTTGACGGGGAGATGGGCGGAGTATGTTGCAAACATTTTAAATACTTTTCCTCAATTTAAAGCGACTAATCCTACAAGAACAACTTTAACGGTGGAAGCGGTTTCCAATCAATCGGAATACAACGGCAAACAAATAAGTATTTACATTGAAACAGCCGTTTCCGGGGCAGGGTTCTCTGCTTGGGTATACAATAACGGGGAATTTTCCACCGTTGAAACCTCGGCTGATATTTTTAAACCCGAAGACGTGGGCAGATATATACGCCTGTTTGAAGCGCCCGATTATGTAATTACGGCTTGGCGCGCAGGGCTTACAAATATTATAGCCAACACTACCGTATGCACTTACGGGAATAATGAATATTTGGCGCAAACCGGCGGCACAGCCGGGCTTATACCGCCTGTCCATACGGAAGGTTCCCGCTCGGACGGGCAAATTGTTTGGAAGTATCTTAACAGCTCCAGCGGGTGGGGCCAAATTATAGAATATATAGACCCTACACACGTTAAACTGAAAGTTTGGAGCGCAAGCCTGCCCGTCGGCCTTAAAGAAACTAACGGGACTTATCTTTTTCAATGGGATATCGGCAAAGAAACGCACCCCGTTTGCGTGGAATTTTATAAGGACAGGCTGTTTTTGGGCATTAACGACGCTTCCGGGCCGATAATCGCCGCCAGTAATACCGGCGATTATGAAAATTTTGACGATTTGGAATACGGAGAGCAGCTTTCCACTTCCGCCTTAAGCTTTACGCCGCAGCTTGGTTTAAACAAACTTCTGTGGTTTAAAGCCGTAAACGATATTTTGTTTGTGGGGACTTCCGGCGCGGTTTTGGCCGTACAGCCTTTAAACCCTTCCGACGTTTTGGGCCCCAATAACGTAACTTATAAACCAGTCGCTTTTATACCTTGCGCGCCTTTGCCGCCGATAGTGTTTGAAACCCTTTTGCTTTTTATAGAAGCTTCGCAAACAAAAATATTTTCCGTTCAGTACAGCTATGATTTGCAAGCTTTTACGCCGGCGGAAGTCAGCGCAAATAACGACTGGTTTTTGCAAGGGAAAATAATAAGCTGGGCCCTTTTATATACGCCCGATAAAAACATTTTAGCCGTTACCGGCGCGGGGGAAGTTTTGGATTTAAGGCTTCTGTCCGCGGATATTATCAGCCTTGTAAAACATAAAACCGATAAGCGTTTTAAGCAGGTTGTAAGCCTTTTTGACCCCGCCTTAAACAAAGACAAAGCCGGCTTTATCAGCTTTGCCGGCGGGAAATGGCTTGACGAAGAAGCCGGGCAAACCCCGCTTGAAATGAGCGTAAAAGCACAGCTTGAGTTTAACGAAAGCGGCAAAGCCGTTTCAGTTTGCGCGCCGGAAGTTTTGCGCGGCAGAGAGCTGTTTTTGATTGCGGCGGGCAAAGTTTACGGCCCGCTTAAGCCAGGGGGAAGCGGGAGTATAGACCTGAGCGGGTTTAATATTGCGGCGGACCAGCAGGATTATAAAGCATATTTGGGATTTTTCAGCCCTGCGGTAATTGAGTTTATGCCGGTTACCGGCGGAGGCCAAAGCCCGCAGATAGCCACGTCCGCGGGGCAAAGAATAGTAAGCGTTACGGCGCGCGTATGGCAAAGCAAAAGGTTTAAGTTCGGATGTGATTTAAAAGAACTTTGGCCCGCCGCCGCGCTTGAAGAAGACACCGCCAAAAACGGCGATATTGTGCTGGATGTAAGCTCAAGCACAACTTATCCGGCAGCTTCACCCAGCGGGGCGGTAAACAGCACGGGGGCGCGGTTTTTTATCTTGCAGGATAGGCCCCTTGACTTCTGTCTTTGCGGTTTATTTTATGACATTTCTATATCGGAGGGATAATTATGGCTTTACCAATAGCTATACCTTTGGCCATGACGGCTTTAAGCGGAATATTTAACGGAGTAGGCAATTATAAAGCGCGCAAATCCGCCGCCAAACAATATGAGGAAGAAGCCCGCATAGCGGATTATAACGCCGATTTAACGGCTTACAATACCGCTTATAATGAAAATATTATGCGCCAAATGCAAAGGCAAAACTTGGCGCAAATTGCCGGACAGCAAAGCGAAAACGGACTGGGCGGCAGCGGCATGGCTTTGCTTTCCTACGGGCAAAGCGCGCTTCATTCCGAAAAGGACATTATGGCGGAAAGGAATAAAGGCCTTACACAAATGTTTAACTTCCGCCGGCGCGCGCAGGCGGCGCGCTATAACGCCCGGGCCGCCAAAAATTCCGCCCGCTGGGGCATAGCCGGAGACGTGCTGAATACCGGCGCAAGCATGATGAGCTTCTTTTGAGGTGTTTTATGAGCATTGAAACTATACAGCAGAAAAACTTTGCGGCAGGGCAAATCGCCGAGGCCGACGTTTCTTCCGGCGAAAAGTTGCAGGCACAGGCTTTAAGCTCCTTCGGGCAGGGCTTGGCGAACGTTGGGCAGGCTTTTAACGCTTTGCGCCTTAGACAGGAAAAACTGCGCAATATGCAGTTTGAAACGGACCTTGCCTTATACGATAAGGAATTTAAAAGCAAACTTTCCTCCGTCGAGTGGGACAAAACGGACGCGCAAAGCCTGATAAAAGAATATGAAAAAGGCATAGACGCTTTGGGGGGAGAAAAGCTGGGTAAAGACGGCTATCAAAACTGGAGCAAAGAGCGCGGCTACGGCTTTAAAGAAACCGCTTCGCTCTCTTTGGCCGAAGATATTGCCGGGCGGCAGGATAAATATAATTACGCCAAATTAAACGAAATAGGCGCGCAAAAGGCCGTCTTGGCCGTAAACAGCCCGGAGGAAGCGCAAGGCATAATAAATGATTTCTTCGGCGATATAGAAGAAAGCGTAGGGGATGTTTCCCTCAAACAGAAAATCAAAGAAAATTTTAAGGGCGAATACGCCCTGGCACAGGCTTTAAGGGATATCGAAACAAAACCAAGCGCGGCTTTATCCAAACTTAAAAACGAAAAAGAATACGACGGCCTTGGCGCGGTGCAAAGGGAAAGGCTTTTAAAGCAGGCTCAGGCCCGCCTTAAAGCCGTGGAAGGCACCGCCTTGCAGGAGAAAGTAAAGGCCTCCGTATCGGCTTGGAACGAACTCTATAACACCGATTATGAAAAAGCCGTTAAATATTATGAAGCTTACGCCAAAACCTTAAATCAAAAGCAGGCCGCGGGGGACGGGCTTACCAGGCTTGAGGCTTCCGCCTTTTTGGATTATATGGAAGGCGTTTTGGGCAAGGATATATCTTATACGGCTTCCAAAAATAATTTGGAGCGGCAAAACAATATCGCCAAGGAAATGTCTTGGCAGGAGTTTAAGACGGATTTTAATTCCTTTGATTGGGATAAAAAAAGCGGGCGCGCGCTTGATAAGGATTTGGCTTCTTTAAGCGGAGTTACTTCGTTTATCGAAAAAATTGACGCCGCCTTGGAAAACGGACTCTTTCCCCAAAGCCATAACGACGAACTTTTGGAAATGCGCGGAAAGTTGGCTTTTGAACTTGGCCAAATTATAATGCAAGGCGATAAAAGGACAAAATCCAAAGCGGATAAAATATTTTTCAGGAACTCGGCCAAGCAAAAGGTTGAAGAGCCTTATATCGATAATTCCGGCTTGATACCAAGAATGATTTACAGAGATTTCAGCAATGAGGAATATTTAAAAGCCGAACTTAAAAATATAGCGCAAAACAAGGGCATGTTCAACGCCCTTTCCGGCGGGGAAAACGCCGTGGGTACAAAAAACTTGGGGCTTTTGTATCAATCCGCTTACCGCACTTTAAGGCAAAAAGGCGTGGATTTAAAGTCGGCTTCTTTTAAGGGCAAAACCGCCGCGCAAAACGTGGTAAACGACCTGTACCGCCAAATGGTGCGGACGCAAAATAATTTGCCTCCCGGCGAGTACCAAGCCGCCTTGGTGGGGGAAAATATAACCTTGCTGAACAAAGACGGCTCGCCCCAAGGCATAGAAATAGAAGAATATAAAAAAGGGTTGTAAAGGCATAATACGAATATAAACCCCGGCACTTAAAAAGCGCCGGGGTTTTGATTTTTACCTATAACCTTTAAAACTTGGGCATGTGCGCCGCCGCGCGGCGGTGGTCGTCAAATTCCAAATGTGCGTAGCGCGCGGTTGTGGCTATGCTGCTGTGGCCCATCATTTCGCTTACGGCTTTAAGTTCAGCGTCGTGCTGCAGTAATTGGCTGGCAAATGTGTGCCGCCATATATGCGGGAAGGACTTAAGCCCGGGAAAATTGCTTTTAATAAAGCTCCTGTAACGTCCGTATATATATGCGTAAGACACCCGTTTTTTGCGCCGACGGCCGAAGTTTATTATATATTTGCTTTCCTCCGGCGCGCGTTTTATGCTGGCGATAACGGCGGCTTCGCTTTCCGGCTGTAAAGGAACAGTCCTTTCCGAAGCGGCCGTTTTCGGCTGCCAATATTTTTTGGGACGGATAGTTACAGCGTGCAGATCGGGGCGGTAGTCCGCTTTTTCCAAATAGGTTATTTCGCCCTTGCGCAGGCCCGCCTGCGTCCCCAAAAGAAAGCAGGTGTATAAATCACCTTTCTTTTTTATACGGGCTTTTATCTCCGAAAGTATCGGCAGGGAATGGTATTCCTTGCGGAACTTTTTGGAAGGCTCGCCTTTAATGCTTGTATAATCACGTTTTTTTAGAAACTTCTTTTCTTCCGCATAACGCATCATTTTTAAAATCAAGTTTATATAATGGTTGCGGCTTACGGCGTTTGGTTTGTTGTTGTTCTTTCTTGCTTTATTTTGCAAGTGCGCCCTAAACCCCAGCAGGAAAGAGGGGGTTATTTCCCGCAGGTAATAAGGCCTTTTGTATTTTTCCATTTGCATAAGAGCATTATTGTAGTTGCGCAAAGTTTCTTTCCTGCGGTGTTTTTTTAAATGCTTCTGGAAGTAAGCTTTGTAGTCTTCGTATAAAATAACGTCTTTTTTTCGCGTCATAATTCCTCCTTATGCCCACAAGTAAAAGCGGGCCTAAGCGAAAATAAAGACGCTTCCCGCGCAAAAATGCGCGCGGTATCTTTATTAAACGCAAACGGGCCCACTTTTATCAAGTGAGCCCGTTTCTCGTTGCTTTTATTTTATATTATTTTAATTAAATTTAATTATATTTTATAGCGTAAAGCCAAAGCCCCGCCGTAGTTATAGGCGTCTTTCATGCGGGAATGGTCCGAAAGAATTGAATTATATGTAAAAGATAAGTCCAAGGTAAGACGCTCGCAAAGTTTATAATCCGCGCCCAAATAGAAAGCGTAAGCGAAATTGTTTTGGCTTATGTTTAATAAAGCCAAGTCCGTTACTTTATATTTACTCCAGCCCCAGCCCGCACCCGCGCCCAAATAGGGGGAAACTATCCAATCGCTGAACGGGTGGTAATAAGCGTTTATTAAAACGGTGTGCTGTTTTAAAGATTCTCTTAGATTTATGGGCAGTCCATATATATCTCTTACGTCAAGCCCCTTGCGGAGGGAATTGTCAAACTTGTAATTGTATGCTATTTCCGCGCGGAGCTTATCCGTAAACCAATGCCCGGCCGCCAAGCCGAAAACGGCGTTATCCGCGTCATACATTTTTGAAGATGATATCCACTCATTAGCTTTATATTTTTGATAACCGTATTCATAACCGCCCTTTATTGACAAGTAAGGATTAAGCGCGCAAAAAGCTGGTATTGCGAACAACAAAGCAACAACCGTTATTACTATTTTCTTCATTTCATTTTCTCCTTAATAATATAATTAAATTAGAATATTCCCAATTCGTTTTGCAATTTATTGCGTAACTGTTCAATTTGTATACCTAAAATAAACTTTTGCTTTTCTATGTTTATTTTTTCTTCACTTCTGCATAACGTAGAAAAATCTAAAGTTTCAATAGTATCTTTTACGTTAAGCAGAAGATTATAAATATCTTTGTTAATATAAATTCCGTACTCAGTCATTAGGTCAAATAATTTATGATAATCAGAATTATATTTTGCTCGCTTTTCTTTATCTTCAAAGTAAACCAAAAATTTAAAGTGGTCTTCTATATGCACCAGTAAGAAGAATATTTTTTCATACCCCTCAATGCGTTTATTGTTCACAATTAAAGATTTTTCTTTTTCTATTTCAAAAGGTATTGAGAAAAACGGCAAAGAGAGCGCCCCTCCAGAAAGAGTTAATATTCCTGTGCCCAATTCGTTTAAACCTTTACAAAAAGAAAAAATAGCCGCACTTATCAATATTAATAAAACAGATATCCACCAAATCATATATGTAACAAGATTTTGTCTTAGTAAGATGTTTAACCTATTAATTAGTTTTTTCATTTTTTAACTTTGTTATTTCGTCTTTTAGTTTCTCTATTTCATTGCGCAAGAACATAACTTCCACTTCAAGATTTTTTTCTACAGAGTTACCAGGCATAAAAAAACTTAAATCTTTGCCGGTTATTTCCGCTATTCTTTTTAATGTTCTCACCGTAGGTCGATGTTTTCCATTAACAAATCTACTGAATGTTGCAGGTGTTATTCCCATTTTAGCAGCAAGTTCAGCATGTGTTAATCCCGCATCCCTTGCGGCTTCTTTAATCCTTTCTTTTTCTATCATAGTTAGCCCCGCATCTATTCTGCTTGACAAAATTAGCATTATTTGCTAATTTTTTACTAATAAGTAGAATTTGCAGAAGCAAAAAAAATTCTAGGCGGGCGCAAAAAAGCCCCGCTGAAACATAACACCTAGATATGTACCGTCTCTGCAAAAGTTGATACATATCTAGGGAAATTTTAAGAAATATTTAGTAAAAAGTAAACTCTAAATTTAAAGAGTTTTTCAGGTTCATTTGATAATCTTTTTTGGCTAGTTGATTTGACTGTTTCTCAAAACGGGCAAAAATGAGCTCTTTTCTCGTTGCAAAATTCTTATAAAAAATATATATAATAATAAACGGAAAGATTTATTTGCAGGGGGATATCGTTATGTTTCACCAGACCCAATATTACGCCCAGCCGGAACAGGAAAATCAGCCTCAGGCACAGGAGTTTCCCAGAGCGGGCATATTTGAAAGGGCCGTTGCGTTCGCCATAGATATTTTAGGGCTTTTTGCGGTTATTTATATTGCGGGTTATATTCTGATAAGAAAAACGGGGATTATAGCTTCAGACAATTATTGGATAATTTTAATTTTCTTTTATGCTCTTTTTGCTCTTTACTGCGCTGTATTTACAAGCGGCGGCAGGCAGACTTTGGGCAAATTCCTGGTGGGCATAAAAGTTATAGACCGCAAAACCGGCGAGGGTTTGACTTTCGTCAAAGCTTTGCTGAGGGGGCTTACTTACTTTGTTAATCTGTTTACGCTGTTTATAGGCTTCGGCATAGCTTTGCTCAATAAGAAACGCCTTACGCTGGAAGATTTAGTCGCCGGCAGCGAAGTTATTACGGTAAGGGAAAAATCCCCCAACGAATTTATCGCGCTTTCCGCTTTGGGCACCATGCTTATCGGCGGAGTTATATTTTACGTTTACTATTTATTTTTTATTACGCCCAGCGTTTATCAGCGCGAACTGGTGGATAACGCCCGCGAGCAATTAAACAAATTGGCCTATTTGGAAGAAGTGCATAAAGAACATTTCGGCCGTTATACTTCCGATTTGATGCGCCTTGCCCTTATCAGCGGCGATCCCGTCCAGCTGCAAAGGGATATCCAAAAGAATTTAAGAAGGCGCGGCTTCAGCATAGGCACAAACCGCGAAGGATACCAAATCAGCGCGATTGCCAAAGACAAGGAAGAAACAATCGTAACGGTTAACAATAAAAAAGATTAACCTGATAAAATTTAAAATATAAAACCCCGTCGTAAATTTCGGCGGGGTTTTGTTTTTCGGATTTACGGTATGCCGGGCTAAAGATTTTTGGTGCGCTCCCATTCGTCGGCTTCTTCGGCCCAGTTGGCTTTTACGTCCGCCGGCATTTTGTAAAGCAGAGCGGTGCCCTTTGCGCTTACTTCGCCCGAAGGCAGCAGAATTTCGGCTTCCACCATCGCTTTGGAAGTACCGCCTCTTAAAATCCTTCCTACAAGTTTTAAAGGCGTATTGGTGGGGGTAACTTTTTTATAGACAACTTCCAACTTTAAAGTTACCATAAGATTGTCAAAATCGCCGTTAAGCATTATCGCGCGGCCGGAGGTTTCATCAAGCAAAGCGGCCACTATTCCGCCGTGCACCACGCCGGGATAGGAACGGTAATTTTCGGAAACCGCAACTTCGGCTTCCACCGTGTTGTTTTCGTTATTGTTAAACCAAACTATTTTAAGACCCAAAGGATTATCCTTCCCGCATAAAAAACAACCGCAGGAGGTGGGCTGACGTTTTTTATTCATAATAAAGCTCCTTTTTTTTAGTATATTATATTTTGCTATCATTTAATAATGGAACACATTGAAACGGAATATAAATGGGCCGTAAACAAACGCTCAGATTTTAAAAAACTTAAAAATATTTTGGCCGCGCAGGGCTGGGACTGCGCTTTTTACGCCCCGGTTTTGCTTGACTCTTATTTCGACGCTCCGGGCGGAGCGCTGAGCGCGGAGAAATCAGCCCTTCGTCTGAGAAAAACCGTTTTAGACGGCAAAACTTTTTACGAACTTACGCTTAAAAGCGCGTCCGAGGTAATAAACGGCCTGGCCCGCAGAAAGGAAATTACCGTTGCGCTGAACGCGCAAAACCGCCGTGAAGCTTTAACAAAATTCCGCGCGGAAGCCGCAAAATTAAACAAAAAAGCGGTTTCTCTGGGGAGATTATTTTCAATAGCAAACAAGCGCAAAACTTTTTTAATAAACGCGCCGGAGTTTAAAGCGGAACTTTCTTTTGACGACTGTCTTATCAAATCCGGAACGCATAAAAAACTGCTGGAAGCCGAACTTGAATTTAAGGGGGGGCAAATATCGGCTTTTAACGCTTTTGCCGCATATTTGGGGCGGGAAAGCGGGCTTAAAGCCCCGATAAAATCAAAAGTGGCTACGGCGCGGGCTCTCTTGGAGAATCGGTAAACCGCCCCGTGCATTTGCCGCCTTTAAAATAGTATAATAATATTGAGGAAAATATTAATTTATAAGGAGAAGTAATATGGCTTACAAAGTAAATCCTGACGTTTGCGTAAACTGCGGCGCTTGCGAATCCGCCTGCCCCGTCGGAGCTATTTCCGAGCAGAACGATAAAAGATTTATCGACGCCGGCAAATGCATTGACTGCGGTTCCTGCGCCGGTACCTGCCCGGTAAGCGCAATCGCGCAGAACTAATTAAGTTTTAATAAAAAAGCCCCGGTTTTTAAGCCGGGGTTTTTTGATATCCGCTAAAATCCGCCGGCCAAGGCCGGGGTTTTAGTAAAAAACAGTTTTATCAGTCCGCCGCTGCGGCCGCCGCCGGCATATAATCAAAGCCGGGCGCGTCTTCAAGCTCCTCCCTGTTTTGCAGAGCAAAGAAACCAACCAAAGCAAAAGCCGAAATTAAAACTGCTATAACTATTATTATGTGAAGCTTTTTCATAATCCGTCCTTTTTATTTAAAGGCGGGGCGCTTTTACCGCCCATTCAAAAAAAGCCCGCCATTTGGCGTAAAGCTCTTTACTTTCAATAGGCGTAACAGCGGGTTTAAAATCCTTGTATTCCTCTTTCAGCCAATCCGATACGTCAAAGCCTTCATGCTTTGCCGCCAGCAGGGCCGAGCCTATTAGCGTGGTATTAAGCCTTTTGCTTTGCCTGATCGGCATTCCCAGCACATCGCTTTGGGTCTGAGGCAAAATATCGTTAAGGCTTAAGCCGCCGCCGGATTGTATTTCTTCTATGTTAAAACCCGCTTTAGCCACATAAAAAACTATATCCGCCATCAAGAAACAAAGGCTCCTTAAAGCGCCGAATATGATATCCTCCCGCTTGGTTTCTATTTTAAAACCGGCCATTGCCGGCGCGGCCGAAAAATCCCAGTACGGAGCGCCTAGGCCG
This sequence comes from Candidatus Proelusimicrobium excrementi, assembly GCA_934643455.1. GTDB lineage: Bacteria > Elusimicrobiota > Elusimicrobia > Elusimicrobiales > Elusimicrobiaceae > Proelusimicrobium > Proelusimicrobium excrementi. Next base: position 274,371 of record CAKUBV010000001.1, read on the forward strand.
CCCAAAGCGGGCAGCAGATAAACGGGATTTTTCGCTTTTAAAGCGTATTCGTCCAGCTTGGAAAGTTCCGCATCAACGCCTATTTCTTTAAGCCAGGTAAACAGAGAACCGGCGGCGTTTATCTGGCCTTCTAAAAGGAACTGCGGCTTATCTTTTTCCGAAGCGGCGGAAATTGAAGTTAAAATCCCTTTAACGCCTTTGGGCTCCTCCCCTATATTCAAAAGGAAAAATGCGCCCGTACCGTAATTTATACAGGCTTTTGCGCGTTTGTCAAGCCCGCAGGCCAATGCGGCGGCTTGCTGATCGCCGGTAAAAGCCGCTATTTTTATGCCTTTATATTCGCCGAAGTTACCGGCGGAAGGAACAGGCGTAGGCAAAATTGAGGCCGGTATTCCGAAAGATTTTAAAATTTCCCCGTCCCAATCAAGAGTGTTTATATTAAAAAGCAAAGTGCGCTGGGCGCAGGCGTAATCGCAGGCGAAGGTCTTGCCGCCCGTCATATGCCAAATTATATAACTGCCGACGGGCCCGGCCAAGAGCGTCCCGTTGTTAAGAGCCTGCTTTACCTCAGGATAGTTTTGCAGGCACCAAGCTATTTTTGGCGCAGAAAAAAACGGCGTCTTATAAAGCCCCGTTTTGGAGTGTACAACTTCTTGGGAAAGCGGATTTCGCGCGCTTATTTCAGCGGCTCTGCCGTCGGCCCAGCTTAAAGCGGGGCAAAGCGGTTTGCCGGTATTTTTATCCCATAAGACTATCGTCGAACGCTGGCAGGAAAGGGCAATGGCGGCTATTTTGTCGCCGGCTCTTAAGGAGGAAAGCACCCGCTCCAAAGCTTCTATTTGGGTGTTAAGCAAATCTTCCGCGCTGTACTCGTAAATATTGCCTTCCGCCCTGAAAGGAACAGGCTTTTGCGTTTCTTTCAAAATAACGCCGCCCGCGGTTATCGCCGCCGCTTTAGAAGAAGAACTGCCTTGGTCCAAGGCTATTATAATGCTATTTTCCATTTTTAAACCATTTGTTAGAAGATATTAAAGTCAAAGCGGCTTTATCCAAAGAGAGTAAAGTTTCCTCCGCTTTGGCTTTATCAAATTTATCGTTTTTGGCTTCCGCGGAAAGTATTTTGCCGCGGTTATGCCTTATCGCGCCGTCTTTGGTTATAAGCCCGATATTAATCCCTTCCGAAACGAAAGCCGCGCGTTTTTCCGGGTGTGAGGCGTCAAACAAGTCGCGGCCGAAAGCCGTATAAGGGTAATTTAAACCGGCCAAAGCGTAGAGCGTGGGCGCAATATCCAACTGCGAAGCCACATAATCTATCCTAGCGGGTTTTAGGAGTTTCGGCGCGTAAAAGACCAGGGGAATATTGAATTTTTCATAAAGGGAATCGCGCTTTTCTTTAAGGCTGTGATCCGAAACGAAAACAAACACAGTATCGTCAAACCAGCCGTCTTCCTTAGCTTTATTTAAAAATTCGCCCAAAGCCCAGTCAGCATAGTAAAGAGTGTTTCTGTATTCGTCGTTCCAAGAGCCGCTTGTAAACTTGTAAAACCGCTCCTGCGTTTTGGCGAAAGGCTCATGAGTCGTCCCGGTAAACACTGCGGCAAGGAAATTATTTTTACCGCGTTTTTTTATTTTGTCGGCCGCAAGCATATAAGCCTCGTAATCATATCCGTAGAAAGGCTCTTCAAGATAGTCAAGCAGCATAGGCATATCTTCCCAGCCGAATGTTTCCTCGGCACCCAAATAGGAAGCCAAAGAACACATCCTGAAAGAATGCCTTAAAGAAGTCTGCGCGTAAAAAGTATAATAACCGGCTTTTTTAAAAGCCTCGAAAAGGGGAGAAAATTCCGTAAGTTCCAAGCCGTAGCCGAAAACCGGCAAATCCGGGATAAGCGGCACCGAAGCGAAGGCCCCCGCAAACCCCAAAATGCTTCTTGCCCCTACGGAGTAGGCGTTTGTAAACAAAACGCCGTTTTTGATAATATCGTCAAAGACGGGCGTCGCCCCGGTTTTTCCGCCGCTCATTGCGTCTATATAGGCGGGAATCCAGCCTTCAAAAAGGACTATTACAAAGTTTATTTTTTGGGGATTTGGCGCGGATGCCGGCCTGCGCATCAGCGGATAGGCCGGGTCAAAGCTTTCTTCGCCGGATTTAAAAAGAAGCGCTTTGACGTTTTCCACGGCTTTTTCCGCCGGAAAATTGTTTTTATCCAAAGAAGCCGAACCTTTCCTTAGTATATGGAAAGCTATAAAAGGAGCATTACCCACCAAAGAAGCCTGCGCCGGGGTTTTGGCGTAATCGTAAATATCGGCTATGCCTATGGCTTTTCCGTCTATTTTACCGCGTATAAAAAGCACGGCGAAACCAGCGATAAGCAGAAGTTTTACGATATCCTTCCAAAGCGGACGCTTAAAAGAAGAATGCCTTTTATAATACTTTAAAACCAAAACAACAATCAAAGCGGAAACGGACGCGGCAATCAAAAGAAAAACAAAGTTCCACACCTGCAGGACGTAATTAATCAAAAAGCCCCAGTCGTTGTTTAAATGCAGGAGTTCGTCCGAAATATGGCGGTTGACCTCCGGGAAGTAGAGCAAATCCGCGTAAGAGTAAACGGCAAAAGCAAAAAACAGAAAGCCAGTCAAAGCCAGCCAAAAAGCGTTATAATATTTGTTCTTCACCGGGATATTGAAGAAGAACAAAGGCGCGGCTAAAAATACGGCGGTAATTGATAAATCAAAACGCAGGCCGGAAAAGAAAGAAGATATTTTTACCCATAAATCTATATCCTCAAAACGGGAGGGATAACATAACAGCAAAGCCAAGCGGGCCGCCGCAAAAAGCAGGATAAACAAGCCTATTACGGCCAAAGTCAGCCGTAATTTATAATCAGGCTGAAAAAAGTTTTTAATTTTAGTCGCTGTTTTTGGCGTCATTTTCTTTCTCCGAAGGGTACCAGCGGTCTTCCTTTATCAAAGTAAATACGGTTTTATCCAAAGAAAGCAATTCTTCTTCCGCTTTTGTTTTGTCAAAAGTTCCTTCGTATGTTTCTTCTTCCAAGGCCTTTTCCCTGGTGTGCCTTATCGCGCCGCCATTTTTGATAAGCCCTATCGTATAGCCGTCGGCAAAGAGAGCGCGTCTTTCTCCGTCTTCCGCAAACAGCGTTTTGCCGGCCGCGGAATAAGGCTCCTGCAGGCGGAGCAGGTCAAAAAGCGTAGGCAGAATATCCAGCTGAGATCCCAGCGTATCGCTTTTTTGCGCTTTAACGTATTTCGGCGCATATATAAGGAAAGGTATATGATATTTTTCCTTAATATTGCCGTTTCGGTTGAAAGTGTGATCCGCCACAAAAATAAATACGGTATCGTAGAACCAAGGTTCTTTGCGGGCCTCTTCAATAAAGTAACCTATGGAATAATCCGCAAACAAGAGGGAATTTAAGTATTTGTTTTCCTCGGTGGTATTAGGATATTTGTCAAAACCTTCCAAATAGCCCAAATAGGGCGTATGCGTAATACCCGTGAAAGCGAAAACAAAGAAGGGCTCCTCCCGTCCGCGCAGTTTTTCTGCCAAGAGGTGATACATATCATAATCATATCCGTATCCCTCCGCTTTGGCGTAATTAAATTGCTTTGGCATATCTTCCATGCCGTAAATTTCTTCAAAGCCCAGCAGCTCGGCGGATTTATCCAAATTAAAGGAAGAACGCTGGGAAGTCTGCGCGAATATCGTCCTGTATCCCTTGTTTTTCAAGATTTGAGGAAGTTTCGTCATGGAAGTGTTTTGAAGGCCGTAGCCGAGTTTTTGCATTTTCGGCAGAGCCGGTATCCCGGTTAAAACAGCCGTTATGCCCTGCAGGCTTCTTAATTCAAAAGCGTAAAAATTATTAAAGTAGCTGCCGTACTTTACCAATTTGTCGAAATTCGGCGTAACGCCGTAAGCTGTACCGTTGACGGAATCTATGTAATTGGGCACCCATGATTCCAGCGCGACTATCACCACGTTAAGCGGTTTTTTATAGGGCTTCGCGTTTTTAAATTTACGCATCAGCGGGTACTGATAAGGCATGGGGGATTCTTCCCTTTCGGAAGAAAGCATTTTTACGGTTTCTTCGGTAGCTAGGTTTATATCGCGCGCATTTTCGGCCATATAGTTGCCCTGGCTGATAACGCTGTAAGAAGTAAAAATGCCGTTTAAAGCCAAATCGGCCGCCATGCTGGTATCGGCGTTTTTATAAGCGTCGGGGATATTTAAAGGCGTTTTGCCGGCTTTGCCGTATATGCCGAAAGCCGCCAAAAGTATGAAGATAAAATAAAACAGAATTTCCTTCCGGCCCATAAATTTCGGCTTGTCGTAATAAATGTTTATTATCGTATTGACCAGCCAAATAAAGAACGCGAAAGCGAAAATCAACAACAGCAAAATCCATAAACCGGGGCCGAAAGCGTAGCCGACTATAAAAGAAAAGTCATTGCCCAAACTTAAAAGCTCTTCGCCCATGTGGCGTTTTACGTAACCGAAGTATATCAAATCCGCGGTAAGAAGCGCGCCCGACAAAACAAATTCAGCGCAGAGGGCGAAAGTCCACGTCTTAAGCCATTTCCTCGATTTTACGGGCAAAATCATCATAAAAATCAAAGGAAAGACGAATAAAGCTATGGCGGAAAAATCAAACCTGAGCCCGCTTAAAAAAGCCGTAAAAGTCTGCCAAAAAGAGAGCTTTTCGAAAAAAGAATAATTAAAACAAAAAAGCAAAAATCTTTCAAAGCTGAACAGCGCAAAGAAAGCAAAGACAAAAAACAGCGCGGCTTTAAACCTAAGCTGAAGCGTGGCGCCGCGTCTGGCCAATTTTATGTGTCGGTATCTCATTTTTAATCTTCCGTTTTTGAACAAATTATTTTATATTCTTCAGTAAATTCCGCCAAGTCCGAAAGTATTTTATGCTGCTCGGGCGTAAGCGAACCGCTCTCAAGCAAAGCTTTAATACTGCCCAAAGTGGGCACTAAAGTTTTGCCGAGCAAATTTAAACTTTTTAAGGTTTGGACGGTCTTTTCTTTATCTTTAAAATCAATATTGCGGGTTTTTTGAAGGGAAACTTCAAACTCCTTGCCGAAATGCCTGTTAAGCCCGTTGTCTTTCATGGCGGAAGTTATTTCCTTTTCCAGTTTTTTCGCTTCGGCCAAAGCTTTGCCGTAAGCGTCTATCTTTGATGAAAGCGCCTCAAGCGGGTCCTGCGGGGGCAAAGGCTCTTGCCCGTAATCTTCCGCGGAGAACCCCTGTTCCTCCGCCGGGCTTAAACGCCAAACCGGGCACATATCTTTATAATCGCAGAAGCGGCATTTCGTTTCGCCCGGATCCGGTGCGAATTTGCCGGCCTTTATATCGGCCGCTACGCCCAAAACGCGGGCCCAAAACTCGTCCATTTCTTCCTTGGAAGCCGGCTCAAAAACCTGGGAATCCAAACTGGGCAAATGGTAAAAAGCCATATTGCCGAATTCTATTTTTTCCGCTTCGGGGTGGCGCGCTTTTACGATATCTTCCAGCTCTTTGTTGCCCGTCATGAGTTTTTGGTACATCATAAGCTGGTCCGGCTCGCGCGATATTTTTTTGCCGGTTTTATAATCCAGTATTGAAACTTTTCCATCGCCCAAATAGTCAATGCGGTCCACTATGCCGATTACCGAAAGCCCGTCTATATCGACGGTGGTTCTAAATTCAGTCGCAATGGGGGAAAGGGTATCCGCAACGTGCTTGGCGTAATAAGCTTTTATTATTCTTACGCCTTCAAAGTATCCTTCGCTCTCTTTTAATTTGGAAGCGTATCCTTTATCGGAATAGGAAGTGGACTCCCAGTCGTTTTTAAAAAAAGCCAAAACGTTTTCCAAAGGGGGGAAAGGCGGCTTTAAAGAGGAATAAAGATATTCCATGGTTTTATGCAAAGCCGAACCGAAAGCGAAATAATATTTAGGTTTTTCCGGCAGTTTCAGAACATAACGAAACTTGTATTTTTGCGGACATTCTTTATACATGCCCATTTTTGAATAAGAAAAGCTTAATTTGCCGGCCATAAAATCTCCTAAATATATCTAAATACATTTTAACATTTTATATTTAAATAAAAACAATTAAGCCGCCGTATTTTACGGCGGCTTTAAAATTTACGGTTTGCTTCAGTTTAAAACAGCGTTGAAGCCCAATAAGCCGCGGCCGCTATCAAAGCGGAAGCCGGTATCGTTACCACCCACGCCCAGACGATTTTCCTGGCTACGCCCCAGCGCACCGCAGAAAATCTTTTGAAAGAACCTATCCCGACTATGCCGCCGGTTATGGTGTGCGTAGTGCTTACGGGTATGCCCAGCCAGGAAGACACAAACAAAGATATGGCCGCGCCCGATTCTGCGCAGAAGCCGTCTATAGGTTTTATGCGGGTTACTTTTTGGCCCATGGTTTTTACTATGCGCCAGCCGCCGCTTAAAGTGCCCAAGGCGATGGCCAGCTGGCAGAGTACCGCCACAGATATAGGGATAAAGAAATCTTCCCCTGCGGCGTAGCGGGCTGCTTCGGAAGAAGTCATAAAAAAGTCCCTCACCATGCTGATATCGCCCGAGCCGGAGGCTATGCCCCCAAATAAAATCATAGATATCATACCCATGGTTTTCTGAGCGTCGTTGCCGCCGTGCCCCAAACTGTAAGCCGCAGCGGAAAAAAGCTGTCCTTTGCGGAATATCCCGTCCACTTTAAAAGGATTGGAATGGGCGAAAATCCTAAAGACTATACTTGCTATAACTATGCCCATTACAAAGCCCATTACCGGGGCTATAACGATAAAAGCCACGGTTTTAAGTATGCCGGAAGTTACCAAACTGGCCGGGCCGGCTTTAACCAAAGCCGCGCCGATAAGCCCGCCTATCAAAGCGTGCGAGGAGCTTGAAGGCAGCCCCCACCACCAAGTAAGCAAATTCCATATACACGCGCCCATAAGCGCGCCGAAGACCAAATTTGCGTCCACTATGGAAATATCGACTATGCCGCTGCCTATGGTTTTTGCAACGCCCGTATGGAAGACGAACAAAGCCGCAAAGTTAAAAAATGCGGCCCACCATACGGCCAAGCGCGGGGATAACACCCTCGTGGCCACCACGGTGGAAACGGAATTTGCGGCATCGTGAAAGCCGTTTAAATAATCAAAAAACAAAGCCAAAGCTATAAGGAAGAGTATCCAAATCGCCATAATCGCCTCTTAATTGTTCTTAACTATTATAGATTCCACTACGTTTGCCACGTGTTCGCACATATCGGTGACGTTTTCGGCTTCTTCAAAAAGTTCCTTTTGTTTGATTACGAGTATCGGGTTTGCGTTCGCGTCGTTAAGTATGCGGGATATGGCTTCGTCGCGGATTTCGTCGGCCATATTTTCCAAACGGTTGATTTCCACGCACTGTTTAAGCGTGTCTTTCATATTTTTGTTGCTTCTTAAAAAGTTTACCACTTTGCATACCGCTTTGGCGGAATTTTCAATTATTGAAGCCAATTTTTTGCTTTCTTCGGCCGGGGTGAATATTTTGTAAAGATAAAAGCGGTTGGTTATCATATAGATTCCGTCGATGATATTATCCATATTCTGCGCCAGGGAAAAGATGTCTTCCCGGTCAAACGGGGTAATAAAGCTCTCGTTTAGCATATTTAAGATATTATGGTTGATTTCGTCGCCGCGGTGTTCTATGGCGTGCATTTTATCCACATTGTCGCGGCTGATATCGGGCGTATTGATTATTTTGTTAAAAAGCTGGGCGCCATCCAGCAGATTTTCGGCCTGTTTATCGAACAAGTCGAAGAATTTTACTTCTTTAGGCATAAATAACATATGTGTTTCTCCTTTATTTTTTATCCTTATTTGAAATCCGTTATAAAAAAAGAGCAGACGCAAAAGTCTGCTCTATATACGCAACAAATTTGATACCCCGTTAAGCGGGATTGAATTGCTTGGTTTTGTTATTTTTGAACTTCGCTTATGATATTTCATAAATTTAAGATATCTACCAAAATTATAACATAATTTTTTTACAAGTTAATAGGTCTTTGGACCCACGGGGATTTAGGGCCTTTTTCACTTGTAGCGGCGCGCCATATTAATTAATATAAGAATATGGGAGCGTATTTAAAGAAGTTTACCGCCGCGATTTTGGCTCTGTCTATGTTGATTCAGGGCGGGCTTCCGCTCCGCGCCGAGCCGAACTCTTTCGCTCCTGATTTTGAAAGTTCCTCTCAAGATTCCGGCAAACTGCTTATAAACACAAAATTCGCCTCTTTGGGCAATACTCTTTCTTTTGCGGCTTTTAAATACACAATGAACGGCGGAAACATCTTCGCTAAGACGGACGACGCCGCAATGAAAGCCTTATATTTTGACTACAAAAAATCCGTCGTTGCGGAAGAAGAAGCCGTAAGCGCGGCTTACGCCCATATAAACAAAGTGCACAAATACGGCCCCAAAAGCGCGTTAAATGTCTTAAAAAAAGGGAAAAACCAAAAAGGCGAAATTTGCGACTCCGGCAAATGCTTTGACGAAACCATTTACAACCGTGCGCTTTTAAGGGCTTTTTTAAGGTACGGCGCGGGCCTTGACAAGAGCAATAAAAAATGGCGTTGGAACCGCGAAATAATGCTTGAATACGCCAAGAATATTTATTTTCTCCTCAACGGCTACGGCGCAAGCGCGAACGACACCGCTTTTGCACAAAAATACCTTCGCTATTTAATAGAAAAGACCGGCGACTGGTGCGACAATGACGTTTATATGGCCGATATCATGCCCGGCCTGGCGGGAGGAGGAGGCCGAGCCGACGCCAGAATCGGCAAAGAACGCCGCAAAAATTATTGCGAGAAAATGGGCTACGCCGCGCTGTCTTTGGCCTTGCTGGAAAATTTATCCGCGCAGGACTCTGATTTTAACGCCCGCCTGCTTTACAAGCAGTTAAAAGACAATTACCGTGAAGATTACGGCGCAATGGTTTTGGGCAATTATGTAACAGCTTTATTGATGACGGGCACAAATACGTCCTTTTCCCTCTTGGAAAAGTTCTTGCTTAAAGACAGTCTTGCCGACGGCCTGAGGGTAGGCGGCGTTTGGCAGATTTTGGGCAGAGCTTTTGACATTATTTCAATAAAAGCGTGGGTGGATAAATTTACAGACGCAAACAACAAATTAAGAGGCCGCGGCGGCAGATATTTAAACGAAGTCGGCCTGCGCTTTCAGTATATAGACGAAGACACCGCCCGCTCATTCGGGTTTTCTTCTTTCAGCGTGTCTTTGGCGAAAGACGGCGTAAGCGGCTATAATATGCCTTACGGCAATATCCTTGAAGATTTGGGCGAACTTGTGGCCATGTGGCCGGATAAACGCGCGCTGAAAATCGCCAATAAGGCCGTAAACAATTACGCCTACGCTTTAAGGAAAGGCGACGCCGGCTACGCCTACGCGCATACCCCTTTTGTCGCGGGCGCAATAAAAAGCGGACGCGTAAAATCATACGAAGCCGCTTATACGGTAAACAAGCTTTATTCTCTTGACTGGTGGGACCTGAACGAAGGCACCCAACGCCGCATAAACAATTTGGCGGCGAAAGTTTCACGCGTATACGGAGCCGGCTATAAAGCGGAAAAAACAAAAGACGCCATGAAAGCCGCACGCGCCGCAAGAAACAAAAAAATATCCGAACTCGCCGTTTGGGGCGATATCCTTGTAAGCGCGGTGCTGATGACTTCTTTCGTAATCAGCATACCGTCTTTGGCGAGGGGGGCCTCTTCCTTTATAAAAAGTTTTTCGGCTTCAAGATCTTTAAGGGCGGCGCGCATAGCAAAAATAAGAGCCGCCGGAAAAGGAAATTTGCTTCATAAGGTAAGCTCCGGCAAAAGAGTTCCCGCGGCGGCCTCCACGGTAAAAACCGGCGCAGCAAAGCCTGCGGGAGCCAAACCGCGCACAGCAGCGCCCGCACCAAAAAAATCTCCCGCGGCAGCAAAGGGGCCAAAAGCTAAAAAAGCCGAAACTCTTTCTTCTGTAGCCAAGAAGCGCAGAGCGGCCGACAGACCCGTCAACCCGGCCTCTCCCAAGAAAGGCGCAGAGCCCGCCAATCAAACCGTTACGGGCCAAGTCAACCTTTCCGAACAAGCAGGGCAAAACATTACGGATATGTCTGCACGCCCCGAGAATCTGACAGTTTCAATCGGGGAAGGCTCAGGTGGGGGGACACACGGCGGAGCATCGGCACGGCTTACAAGGGAACAGAGGCTTCTCAGAGCAAAGATTGAAGCCGAACAGAAACTCCGCCTTGCGCAGGAAGCCATTGAACTCAGCCAGCCTTTCGGCCCGCAAAAACCGTTTAAAGGCGGTTGGTTTTTTAATAAGCCTTATAAAGAACTGCCGGCTTGGAAGCGTTTTGCTTTTGATAATTATTTTGCTTGGGTTTTGCCCTCTTTTGATATTACAGCGCAAACGGCGGCGGGGGCGATAAGAAATCCCGGCAAAGCCGTTTCGGGCTTAAGTTTAAGCGGTGCGCCGGCCGTAAATTTATTTACGCCTTCCGTGGCGATAGTTCAGTACGAACGCGCTCCGCAGGCAATAGCCAACGCCGCTTATTTGCTTAAAGAAAGCGCGGATATACCTTTGACGATAACCCGCGTTACGCCTTCTTTAACCACGGTGGAAGCTTTTTCTGGCGCGCTTAAAACGGCCGGAACGGCGGGGCAAAGCGCGAATGCCGGGCATAGGGTTTTATCCATACTTTCTCTGCCGCGCATAGAAGGCGTTTTAAATGAATTTCACGGCGGTAATTCCGGCAGGATCGACAATTACCGCGGCCGCGGATTTACGCCTGCGGCAGGCAATTACTTTACAGTTTCGGCGGGGACGAATTTAACCGCGCCGATTCAGTCCCCGTTTGATATAAAGGCTCCGGCGCCGGTTAAAAAAGCGGAAAAAGGCTTTGCCGCTTGTGAACGTTTCGCCGCCCAAATACTGAAAAAACGCTCCAATAACAAGGCCAACAGGGCAAGATATTCCAATCTTATGAGCATAGCGAAATATATCTCGCCCAGGCTCAGCGCGGAACTTATAGAAATAATAGATCAAAACCCTTACGGCACTCAGACTTTCGACAGTTTCTTTGAAGCCGTTTTAAACCTGCTTGAAGATTTGCGGCCCGGCCAAATTATAGCGCTTGCGGCCGATAAAATACCCTCGCCCAGAACCGCCCCCTTGGAAGATTCCGCCGTGGCGAATATGCTTATCATAGAAGATACCCCCCTTGAAGATGTTTTTAACTATGTATCCTCTTCCGGTAATTTTATGGTGGCTTCCGCTTTAAACAGAGCTTTGCAGCTGCCGCGCGAAGCGCAGGACAGAGTTCTTTCCAATTTAATTGACATCGCTTTGCAGAAGAGAAGCGCCGGCGCGCCTAAGAAATCTTATCTTATAGGCGTCAGCGGGGACGCTTACGAATGGGAAGATTTTTCAAAAGACGACTTGGTCGAACTTGCTTTGGGCAAGGAGGTTAAAAAAGATTTAATAAAGGAACTTTCCATTAAAAAAGGACGCGGCGATTATAAGCATTTTCTTTCCGGATACAAAGACTGGCTGGTATCCGTACTCGGCGCAACGCGCGAAACCCCGGCCGTTATATTTGAAAACGCCCAAGGCACCTTCTTTATTTACAGCCATGACGGTCTCCGCCGCATAAGAATAGGCGGGCATGAACTGCTGCTTTCAAGAAAGGTAAACTACCATTTCCATCTAGAATACAGAAACGGCGTTGACGGCGCGTGGCAGGGGCCTTTAAATTACGTATACGCTTGGTCCAACCAAAATATGCTGCCTTCGGATGTACTGCGTGATATGCTGGAAACCCCGGTCCAATCCATGAAGTCGCGCGGAGTTTTAATTGACAAAACCGATTTCGACCGGCAGTTTAGAAGCAATTTTATTCCGCAGGCCCCGGGCGGCGGCGATGCGGATTTTATCAGCGGTCTTTATCTCTCCGCATATCCCGAAAAGCCGGCCTCGTCCGGCGTGGCTCCTTTCGCGGGCAAGTTTAAAGGTTGGCAAAACGCCCTTATCCCCAATATGACGATGAGGGGGCTCTCATACGTACCGGCAAGAACGCCGGAACGACAAGCTTTCTACGCGGGAATAAAAAAGGATTTGGCGGGGCTTTTCGGACGGGAAGATTATCTTGCGCCATGGCGCAATAAGCTTGGCGGATATGACGTTTCTGCTTATAAAAACAGTACATTTTCCGTCATTACGCCTTCTTATATGACGGGTACGGCATTCTTTACGGAATATTTGGGAATGCGCTTACTGCTTACAAACAGCCATGTGGTGGGCAAATCAAAAAGCGTAACTTTGACGGACTCGGACGGGGAAGAATTTGAAGCCGACGTAATAGCCAGAACCACGGAGCGCGACGCATTGGATTTGGCCCTTCTTCTTCCGCGCAAGCAAAGTATTTTTGAGGGCCGCACGCCTTTAAATCTTTCTTTACGCCCTATTGAAGGGTTTGGCAGCGAACTTTATCTTATGGGATACCCGGGCGACGCGCGGGCTTTTAATAAAAAAGCCATGCTCTTTATAGAACAGGATTATACCGGCCGCTACCCCGCTTTAACCGCCGTACCCGCGGCGACGGGCGGCAATTCCGGCGGGCCTTTAATGGTGAGGACCCAAAACAGCGATTACGCAGCCGGCATTATGCAAAGTTCCAGCCAGGTAAGCAGCCATTTTATACCGTCTTCAACCGTAAAAAGCTTTTTAAAGAAAACGGTAAAACTCGGTCTTTCCAACCCTGAGTTTGACAATAATATTTTTTACGGAGCCGGGCTTTTTGCACCGAGGCCTTCCCTAAGGCAAATGTTTACGATTGACGCAGGCTTTTGGAGACAAAGCCTTTTAGAGGGCGGCGGCAAAGCGGTGCCCGGTTTCGGTTTTACTCCGGGCGCAAAAATAGAAAGCAAATATATGCCGGTAATTCTTACGCCAAATAAATAACTCTCGGCTTAATGCGGGGGAAAAAGGCTTTCTTCCTCGTCTTCCTCTTTTATAAGTTTAGGTTGAGCCGGCAGGGTTTCCGCAGCAGTCAAAGCTGCGTTCTGCGGGAGCTTTTTCGTCGTCTTTACGCCTATTTCCTTCAGCTTCCTGGCCGAGGTTAAAAGCCCTTGATTGCCTTCAAGGTTCAGCATCGCTCCGCCAAAAGCCTTATCGGCGTCGGTAAGGCCTTTTTTGATTTTCTGCATATTCTCATAGAAGTTGGCTATTCTGTCGTGCAGCTGCCCGCCTATTTTGACTATTTCGTCTATATTTTTTTGGCTTACGCTTATGCGCCACAGGCTTTCCACGGTTTTAAGTATCGGTATCAAAGAAGAAGCCGTTACAAGAGCTATTTTTTTGCCGCCGGCGAAAACGCCCAAGCCCGGTTTGGCTTCAAGCGCGGCCATATAGGCGTATTCAACGGGTATGAACAAAAGAACAAAATCCGGCGTGCGGCCTTTAATTTCTTTCAAATCCTGATACTTTTTCTTGGAAAGTTCGTCAATATGGTGCTCTATGGAAGATATATGCGCGTTTAGATATTCGGCCTTTTTTTCGGGATCTTTTTCATTAACGTAATTGGTATACGCCGTTAAGGACATTTTGGAATCAATTACGACGTATCTTTCGTCTGGCATATTTATAAGGCAGTCGGGCTGCCTGTCCGCGCGCACGGCCGAGCCGTCTTCGGAATGCATGGCCGTTTGCGTTTCATAATGAACGCCCTTTTTAAGCCCGCTGGCTATAAGCACGTCTTCCAAAATCATTTCGCCGAAGTTGCCCTGCGTTTTGTTTTTAAACTGCAAGGCATTGGCCAAATTGCCGGCTTCTTTCTGTAAACCTTCGTTAAGGTTTTGCATACGGGCAAGCTTTTCCTGCAGTTTCTCCAGATTATCGTTAAGAGGGGCGACGATGTCCTTGCTTTCGGTTTTAAGTTCGCCTATTTTAACTTTAAACACTTCGTCTGCCAATTGGCGGAAATTATCCTTGGCGGAAGCCTGAAGCCTGTCAAAAGCGGCCTGCTGGCGGGAAATATTTTCCTCAAGGTTGTTTTTAACCGCGTTAAGCTCGGCCTCTTTGGCTTTAAAGGCGGAAATTTCTTCTTTAAGGCCGTCATTTGCGGCGCGGCAGGCTTTTAGCTCAGCTTCGGTCTGAGCGTTCAACGCGGCCAAGTTTTTATTTTCATTTTCAAGAGCGGCTGATTTGGAAGAAATCTCCAAAATATTTTTATTTTTAGTGTCCGCTTCTTTCTTAAGAAGAAACGTCCACGCCGCCAAAAAGACGGAAAGGACTGCCAAAATGATAATCAGTGTAATTTGCATAGATATATATTATCAAAATAGCAAACAATATGTTAAATCAGAATTTGCGGGAGCGTAAACGCCCCAAACCGCCTTGGCGGGGCATACAAAAACCCCCGGCTTTTATAGGCCGGGGGCTGTCAAACTGATTTTTATTTCTTTTTGCTCTGTTCGTACCTGAGGGTTTCGGTCGTCATATCCGTAACGTCTTCCGGCCCGAAGAACTGCATAGGCCCGGGGAACAGATAGCTTTCCGTAGCCGCCCAAACTTCTCTGTTTTTGACAAGCTGTTTAAACGGTTCGCCTTTAAGGTCTACCAAAGCTTTTCTTATAACCGGTTTTTCTTTGCCTTTTCTTCTTTCGATGTTCATCATCATCGTCAAAGGAATACCGCCGCAAGCCCAGTCTTTAGGGTTCTTGACGAGTTTCTTTACTGAAGAAAGATAACCGCTGCATTTATTTAAAGCCAAAACGGCGGCGTTATAGCCCAAAGCGTAAGTATAGTTGGCGTCAAAGTTTGAAGGTACGCCGCAGCGGCCTTCATAACCGAAGAAATGCGTTATGGCGGAGAATTTACCGCTATATTTGCCGTCTTTCTTAAGCTGGGCCAATCTCGCGCGGAGCATTTCAATCAAAAGTTTTTCGGTTTCAATCAAAGAAACCTGAACATTGCCGTGCGGATCTCTGTCCAGCATAAGCTGGGCGGCGATGCCCTCGGGGAGGGATTTCATCAAATCGGCCAGTTTCGCCGGCAGTTTGGAAATTACAAAAGCTTTCTTTTCCGCTACGGAATTAAGCTTAGAAAGTTCGGCTTCGTTATCTGCCAAAAGGTCGTTCAAAGCGGAAATAAGTTCTTTCATTTCCGGGATGAATTCGATTAAGCCTTCCGGCACCAAAACCACGCCGAAGTTCTTGCCTTCTTTAGCCCTGGCGACGACGATTTTGGCCAAGTAGTCTATCACCTGCGCCAAAGTCATTTTTTTGGACAGCACTTCCTCGCCCACCAAAGTTACGTTCGGCTGGGTTTTCAAAGCCACTTCCAAAGTGATGTGGGATGCGCTTCTGCCCATTAAGCGGACAAAATGCCAATATTTCCTGGCGGAGTTTACGTCGCGGCAGATATTGCCGACCATTTCGGAATAAATCTTGGTGGCGGTATCAAAACCGAAAGAGGTTTCTATATGCTCGTTTTTCAAATCGCCGTCAATCGTCTTCGGTACGCCGATAACGCTTGCGTCGACGCCTTCTTTTTTAAGATATTCGGCTATTACGCCGGCATTGGTGTTGGAATCGTCGCCGCCGACCACCACAAAAGCGGAAATTTTGTGTTTAAGCAGGTTTTCCTTAGCTTGGCCGAGCTGTTCGTCCGTTTCGATTTTGGTTCTGCCGGATTGAATTAAGTCAAAGCCGCCCGTATTTCTGTATTTTTCCATCAGGGCGGGGGTAATTTCAATAAATTTGCCTTCTATTACGCCGCTGGGGCCGCCCAAAAATCCGTAAAGTTTGTTTTTGGAATTGGCCTTTTTAAAGCCGTCCAAAAGGCCGGCTATGACGTTATGCCCGCCGGGCGCCTGCCCGCCGGAAAGCACCACCGCGGCGTTAATCGGTTTTTTTGATACAGTCGAATTATTGCCTTTTACGAAAGATATTTCCGGCATGCCGTAGGTATGGGGGAAAATCTTTTTTACTTTAGCCTGATCGGCTACGCTTTTGGTCGGTTTGCCGGCTTTTACTTTTACGGAAGCCGGGCCGCTCTTTAAAATATTGGGAAGTACAGGTTTGAACTTACCCCTTTGACGCTGCAGCTGAGAGCAGGCCTGGGTTTTGCCTTTCGTATTGCACTTTTTAGTGGCCATGATATAATTCTCCTATATAAAAGTTATAACTTTATAATATTATAACTTTTTTCCCGTGGGAGAGTATCATTTTTCCGCTCGGCGCGTTTTAGAATTTTTTTTGAATTCTGCGGTAAAGAATCCACTCCGCCAAACCTCTTAGCGTCAAATAAACCAAAAATGAAAGCCACAGCGCGTTATTGCCCAAACGTGAAGCCAGCAGGAAATAAAGCCCGAAGAACCCCGCCGCCGCCGAGAGCATGGCGTCGCGCATCTGCCTTGAAGCCGTTATCCCTACAAATATTCCGTCCCATAAAAAAGCCGCAAAGCCGGCCAGCGGTACCAATACGGCCCAAGCTTTATATTTAAGCGCGGCGGAAACGACTTCGCTCTTATCCGTCAAAAGCCCCAATATCCCGCCGGCGAAAACGGCGTAAACCGCCGTAAACATAAGGCTCAGCGCAATGCCCCAAGTAAATATTCTGCGGACAATAAACTTAAGTTTGCCGAAATCGCGCGCGCCGAAACACTTGCCGCTTAAAGCTTCCGCCGCAAAAGCGAAGCCGTCCATAATGTAAGAAAACAAAATAAAAAACTGCATCAGCAGATTGTTTGCGGAAAGATATATATCGCCGCTTCTGGCGGAAACCGACGTAAAAAACACCGTAACCGCTATAAGGGCGAAGCTTCTTAAAAATATGTCGCTGTTGACTTTAAAAAACGCGGCGAAACCGCGGAGGGATTTTAAAACCTCAAAGGAAATATATTTTTTTAGTTTTCCGTAAAATTTAAACCAAATGAAAGCCGATAAAATAAAAGCGAAAATCTGCGCCGCCAAAGAACCTAAAGCTATCCCCTTAATGTTTAGGCGAAAGACAAACACGAAAAGCAGACTGCATATGATATTTACGACGTTCGCGCTTATTGATATCACCATTGGGACTTTGGCGTTTTGCATACCGATAAACCAGCCCGTAAACGCGAACATTGCCAAAGCGAAAGGAGCGGACCATATGTATATGAAAAAGTATTCCGCCGCTAAAGCTTGGGTCTGCGGGGAAGCCTGCAAAAAGAAGAAAGCCGCCTTAAATATAAAACTTTGCAAAAGTATTAAAATTACGCCGGCCGAAACCGCCGTAAAAAGCGCGCGCATAAGCACGTTTACGCATTCTTGTTCATTATTTGCGCCTACGGCCTGCGCCGTAAAGCCGCTGGTGCCCATCCTCAGGAAAGAAAAGTTCCAATACAGAAAATTGAATATTACGCCAGCCGCGCTTACGGCCCCTATATAAAGGAAAGAAGGCAAATGCCCCGCTATGG
This sequence comes from Candidatus Proelusimicrobium excrementi, assembly GCA_934643455.1. Taxonomy (GTDB): domain Bacteria; phylum Elusimicrobiota; class Elusimicrobia; order Elusimicrobiales; family Elusimicrobiaceae; genus Proelusimicrobium; species Proelusimicrobium excrementi. Next base: position 291,906 of record CAKUBV010000001.1, read on the forward strand.
CGGTATCGGCCATAGCCAAAAGCGGAACCGTAATATTGGTAATAATGTTCGGCACGGCCAAACGCAGAATTTCTTTATCCATATATTAAATTATAGAAAAAACCTCTTCAATAGTTCCGCAAAAGAAAACAATGGAAAAATATCTTATGATTTTCTAATATTATGGTTGATTATATATTTTGAGAGGTTACCCCCATGCCAAGCCAAAAAAACGCCGCGGAAAACGAAAAACAAATTCCCGCCGGGCCCAACTCCGCAAACACGACAACCGGAGAAAACCTAAACGCTTCTTCCGAACAGCAGCTTCAGGGAACTTTCGGAGCGGATTCAAAAGCGCGGCCTCTTTCAGACGTTACCGCCGCGGCCAACTCCGGCAAACCGGCCCAAGGCAATTTGGCGCAAAATCCTTTTGTGGTGCCTGTCCCCGCGATACCCACGCAGGAAGGCCCTCTTGGCATACGCTATGATTTTAACGACGGCGCGCGCGTGCTTCTGCCGAAAGGCAAGTGGCATGTTCAGATAGAAGACGCCGAAAGCGACAATATCATTTTTGCCTGCGACAGCGGCGCGGGCTGGGTTTTAAGCGCGAAGAAATATTATATACCTTTCAGAATAAAAGTTTGGATACAGGGGGAAAAGGACCCCGTCCTTAATCACACTTTGGACTTAAGCGGAAAAGAAGTCCAAATAAAATTCCCGGTAGGCACTTTGGGCGATATAATCGGGTGGCTTCCTTACGCGGAAAAATTCCAAAAGAAGCACAACTGCGCGGCGGAGCTTACCCTGGCGCAGAATATGGTTGATTTATTTTCCGCTCAGTATCCCCAGATGTTTTTTACCGCTGTTCCGGGGAAAGTAAAATTCGAAAAGCCTTACGCCAGTTACCGCCTGGGTTTGTTTTTTAAGGGGAATAACACTGACCAGCCGGTTGATTTCCGCATGGTCGGCCTGCATAAAACGGCCGCTTATATTTTGGGCGTGGACCCCAGGGAAGAAGCGCCCCGCGTGCGCCTTGGCAATGAAAGAAAAATCAAAGAAAGATACGTTTGCATAGCCGTAAAATCCAGCTCTCAGGCTAAATTTTGGAACAACGGCTGCGGCTGGGAGCAAGTTGTAAAACATCTTAAAGACATGGGCTACCGCGTGCTTTGCATTGATAAAGAGCCCGTCGTCGGGCAAGGCTTTGTATGGAACCGTATGCCGCACGGCGCGGAAGATTTCACCGGCAATATTTCCCTGCAGGAAAGAGTGGCCCTTCTTGAACACGCCGATTTTTTTATAGGTCTTTCTTCCGGCTTAAGCTGGCTGGCATGGTGTACGCATATCCCCGTAATACTGATAAGCGGCTTTACATTGCCGATATGCGAGTTTTACACTCCTTACCGCGTCTACAGCAGCCACGGATGTATGGGCTGCTGGGATGATATAAACCTTAACTTTGACCATTACGATTTTCTATGGTGTCCTAGGTTTAAAAATACGGAAAGGCAGTACGAATGCACCCGCCTTATAACCGGCAAACAGGTTATAGGACATATAGACAGACTGATGAAAGAGAACAATTTAACTGCTCCTTCAAAAAAGAATTAAAAATAAGATTTGGAGATTATTATGGCTATACCCGAAACAAGCGCGTATATAGAAAAATTGGAATACACTTACTGCCGCAGCAGGAGCGCGGCGGCCTGCGGTTTAAGTTCAGGCGCGGCCAAAACAAGATGCGCCAGAATAATAAACGGCGGCAAAAAAGCCGTTTATACGGCCGCGGTAATAGCCATGTTAAACAACAATTTTACGCCTTACGCATATGCAGGCGTCGTCGTACCCGCGGGGGAAACGGCTTCCGGCGTGATAGTTCAGGGCACCGATGAAGAGGTGAACGCCATGCACGTTTACGGCTCCGCGCAAAATACCGAAGTTAATTATAACGGTTACCAGTATATTTATTCCGGCGGGGCGGCGGGGCAGACTACCGTCAATTCCGCGGGATACCAAATCATTTTCGGCGGCGGAAGGGCCGAAAACACCACAATCACCAACGGCGGCGAGCAAATTATTTCAAGCGGAGCGACGGCCGACGGCACCGACGTTAATTACGGTGCATTTCAAACGGTTTACGCGGGCGGAAGTTCTTTAGCCGTCAGCCAAAACGGCGGAACGATAAACGCCTCCGCGGGCCAAAGCGGCGAAAACGCCGCCACGTATATCAGCGGCGTAAACCAAAACGGGGAAGTTTTTACGCTTCAAAATGGTTCGGCAAACAATTTTATAATTAATTCCGGCGGATATCTAAACGTAAATTCCGACGGACGGGCTGACAACACGATAGTAAATTACCAAGGCGCGCACGGAGTTGAGGCCGGCGGTCAATCTTTAAACATTACCCAAAACGCCGGCGGCAACATAAACGCGTCCGCAGGTAAAGACTCCGCCAATATCACAACGGTAATAAGCGGCGTAAACCAAAACGGGGAAGTTTTTACGCTTTCCGGCGGCGCGGCGCAAAACTTTGTCGTTAATTCCGGCGGCGCACATACCGTAACGGCCGGGGGGAGTTCCCTCAATTTGGTGCAGAACGCCGGCGGCAACATAAACGCCGATATCGGCGCGGACGAGAGCCGTATTTCCACATATATCAGCGGCGTAAACCAAAACGGTCAAAACCTTACTTTGGAAAACGGATCCGCCAATAATTTTATTATCAATTCCGGCGGCTGGCAAAATATATTTTCCGGCGGACTGGTAAACAATACCGTTATAAACGGTTACGGTTCACAAGCGGTGTCTTTAGGCGGGAAGGCTTTAAATACGGTAATAAACTCCTACGGAAGCCAAGCCGTATATGAAGGCGGCTCCGCCGTGAGTGCGGTTGTAAGCGGAACAAGCGCTTACCAAACTATTTATTCCGGCGGAAAAGCCGAAAACGTTTTGCTGGCGGACTACGCCGTACAGAATATAGGCGCGGGAGCTTCGGCCGAAAATACGGTTATAGAAAAAGACGGCCTTCAGCGGATAGATTCTACCGGCGCGGCTTTTAACACTGAGGTAAATTCCGGCGGGGCCCAAAGCGTACTGGCGGGGGGAAGTTCCTTAAACGTAACACAAAACGCCGGCGGGAACGTCAATGCGGCGATAGGCGGCGACGGAGCTTATATAAGCGGCGTGAACCAGAACGGGGAAGTTTTTACGCTTTCCGGCGGCGTCGCAAACAATTTTATACTAAATGACGGCGGATATCACTATGTGGCGGCGGGCGGAAGTTCTTTAAATCTTACGCAAAACGGCGGATATATAAACGCGGACGTCGCCAAAGACGGCGCAAATATTAACACCTATATCAACGGCGTCAACCAAAGCGGAATCGCCATGGCTCTTTCAAACGGAGAAGCCGAAAACTTTATAATCAACAAAGGGTCGCAGAGAGTTTCTTCCGGCGGGATTACCGTTTCAACCGTGTTAAATAATTCCTCATATCAATACGTCGGCCCGGGCGGAACGGCAAGTTCCACCGCAGTACACAGCGAGGCCGAACAGCATATATCTTCCGGCGGGGCGGCTTACGGAGCGGTTTTAAGCGGATTTTCCGCATATCAAATAATTTCCGAGGGCGGCCAGGCTCAGGAATCGGTACTTAACTCCGGCGCGATGCAATACGTCCTTTCGGGTGGATATGCCAGCCGGGCGGAAATCAACTCCGGCGCAAGCCAGGTAATTTCCTTCGGCGGTTACGCTTACGGCGCGCAGATTAATTCCGGCGGGGTGCAATACATTTCCACAGGCGGATACGTAGATTCTTCCTACGTTAACGAACGCGCAAACCAAGCGATAGAATCGGGCGCGACGGCTACAAACACCGTTTTGGCTTCCGGCGCAAAATTAAACGTTTTTGCGGGCGGAAGTTCCTTAAACGTAATACAAAACTCCGGCGCAAACATTAACGCAAGTATAGGCGCGGGAAGCGAATATGCCGGCACATATATTACGGGCACCAATGAAGACGGCAACGATTTTATGCTTTCCGGTTCCGTAGCGAGCGGATTTATAATCAATGCCGGCGGAATGCAGCTTGTTGACTTAGGCGGATCGGCTGTTGATACCGTTATTAATTCCAACGGATATCAGAATATCTCGGCCGGGGGAAGCTCCTTAAATGTAACACAAAACGCCGGCGGGAATATAGACGTAATAGTCGGCCAAGACTCCGCAAATGCAGGCACTTACGTCAGCGGTGTAAATCAGGACGGTGCGGATTTAAGCCTAATAAGCGGCGTCGCCAGCAATTTTATAGTAAACTCCGGCGGTTCCCATACGGTATTATCAGGCGGAAAATCATTGGACGTCGTCATTAATTCCGGCGGGAACATCTATGCGGTAGTGGCAAAAGACGAAGCCAATATCAATACTTACGTCAGCGGTATTAACCAAGAGGGGGCGGAATTAACTCTTTCCGGCGGCGTGGCGAGCAATTTTATAGTAAATTACTTCGGCAAGCAAATAATATCTTCCGGCGGAGAAGCTTACGATACGATTGTAAATGCGGACGGCCAGCAATGGATATCCGACGGCGGAAGCGCATATAACGCTCAAATCAATGAAGGCGGCGTACAGCAAATATCCGCCGGCGGTTATGCGAATAATACCGACCTTAAAGGATTGCAGATTATATCTGCCGGAGGTTCGGCGGACGCTACGGCTATAAACGGCGGCATACAAAAGATTTCCGGCGGTACGGCAGAAACCACTTTAATAAATTCGGGAAGCCAGTTTATATATGCCGGCGGTTCGGCCATAGGGACGCAGGTGGCTTCGGGCGGATATCAAATAGTAGACGTGGGCGGCTTGGCCGACGGCACGGTATTATCTTCCGGCGGGGTCCAGCAGGTTTCAGCCGGAGGCAGCGCAGTTAATTTGGTGCAAAACGCCGGCGCGTATATAACCGCGGACGTAGCCAAAGACGAAGCCAATATTTCCACCTATATACAGGGCGTAAACCAAAGCGGAGCGGATTTAAGCCTTATAAGCGGAGTCGCAAGCAATTTTATAGTCAGCGCGGGCGGAGCGCAAAACGTCTACTCGGGCGGTATAGCTTTTGACACGGTTGTAGAATCAGGCGGCAGGCAAAGCGTTACGCAGGGCGGAAGCACGGTAAACGTAATACAAAATTCCGGCGCGTATATAGACGTTGACGTCGCCAAAGACGCCGCCAATATCAATACGGCCGTAACGGGAACCAACCAAAACGGCGGCGCGATGAGCCTTTCAAACGGCGTAGCGGAAAACTTTGTAATAAATACCGGCGGGAAACAGAACGTCTACTCCGGCGGTATAGCCAACAACACTCTTGTAAGCGGCGTACAGACGGTGGTCATGGGCGGCTCGGCCAATTATACGGAAGTGGCGGGCGGATTTCAGCTTGTTTCTTCCGGCGGTTTGGCTAAAAACGCTTCCGTAAGCATGATGGGCGTACAGGACGTTACCGGCGGCACTGCCGAAGGCACGATTATAGGCGGCTTCGGCACGCAGACCGTGGCCGCGGGCGGAAGCGCAGTAAGCGCGGTTATAAACGCGGGCGGACTGCAGAATGTATCTTCCGGCGGAACCGTAAATGATACTCAAGCCAATGATTCGGCCGTGCAAAACATTATGGGCGGCGTAGCCAATTCCACCTCGCTTAATTCCGGCGCGGTGCAGAATATAACCGCCGGCGGTACGGCAAGAAATACGGAAGCCGCCGGGGCCGTGCAGAACGTCATCAGGGGCATCGCCATAAACACAAATCTTAACGAAGGCGCGGCCCAAAACGTATCTTCCGGCGGCGTAACAAGCCACACTTATGTAAATTCCGGCGCGGTTCAAAACGTATATGAGGGCGGTACGGCCGTATCAGCTGCGCTAAGCGGCGGCGTTCAGAATATAGCCGGCCTGGCCAGCGGAGCTTTAATAGCCCAAGGCGGCGTACAAAATATTTTAGCCGGCGGATATGCCGAGGACGTAACTGCGGCTTCCGGCGGAACCCAAAACATCAACGCTTCCGCTTCAGCCAAAAACGTATATGCGGAGAGCGGAACCGTCAACCTGCTTTCAGGCGGTTCTTTGCAGGGCTATTCCGCGCAAGGCGGACTGCTGAACGTATACGGGGATAATCATATTTCCGGCGATATGGTTTTAAGTGCCGGCGCGGCAGTTAATATAGCGCAAGATTCCGCGGGATTTACAAATTTAAGCGCAGATAATATCCAGGCCGATAACGCCTTAATCAAAATGAACGTAAACCTTGAAACCGGGGAAAGCGACAGGCTGACCGTAAACGGAAATTATAAAGGCCAAACGGTACTTGCCTTAAGCAATACCGCAGATGTCGCCAAAGAAACAACCGGCGACGGCATAAAACTGGTGGAGTTTGCTTTCGGCGCGCAAGTTGACGGAGATTTTGAATTGTTGGGCGGCAAATGGGACGAAGGCGGCTATGAGTATCTTTTGCACCAAGGCACGGCGGCGGGGGAAGGTTCGGATTATTACCTGCGCAATTCCATGGTATATACCGACGTGTTTAAGAGTATGCTTAATATCCCTTTGATGAACAGCGTAATAGCCAGAAGCGGAATGAACTCCCTGCAAAAAAGAATGGGCGATTTGCGAAATATGACGGAAGGCTCCAACCAAAACGGAATATGGGCCAGAACCTATTATAAGGATATGCGCGTAAAAGACCTCGTTGAAACGGATATGAGCCTTTTCGGCGTTGAAGCGGGTTATGACTGGCTTTTTACGCCCAATGAACCCACCAAACTATACGCCGGCGTCATGATAGGCTACGCAAACGCGGGTTCAATAAAAACCGAAAAAGAAAACGGCTCCGTCTACGGCGACGGAAAAGGAACATCGCCGAGCGTCGGTATATACGCCACTTTGGTAAATGACGACAAATGGTTTGTGGATTTAGCGGCAAGAAACTTTTGGACCAAACTGGATATGACGCACTACTCAGCTTCCGGCAGTCAGCTTAAATTTGAGCCGGAGCGAAGCATTTTCGCCGTAAGTTTGGAAGGCGGCAAGGAATTTACTCAGGATTTGGGCGGGGATTCCTTTATCCGCATAGAACCAAAAGCGGAAATTGAGTATATGTCCGCTTCTTCCGACGAAACAAAAGTAAAAGGCGGAACCGGCCCCTTGGCATATGATAAAGCCAATTATTTAAGCGCAAAAGGCGCGCTTATGGTTGCTTACAGCATGCGCCAGGCCAACGGACTGCTTATAGAGCCGCTTTTGGAACTTGCCTACAGATATGAGTTTATGGGCGAAGGCGACGTAAGCTACGGCGGAGCCAAAGAAACCACAAGCCTTAAAGGCGGCACGCTTGAAGCGGGGCTCGGTATAAATATGCAGCTTACGGAAAACCTCTACTGGCACGCCGTCGGCAACTATGAAGCCGGCGACAAATTGCAAGGCTGGGGCGTAAACGCCGGCATCAGGTACGCTTTCGGGGGGATTTCCTTTGGCGGCGGAAGCAAAAACAGCAAGAAAGCCCGCAAAGAATCTTTCTACGAATACAACAAATACGACCGTGGCTATTACGACCGTGATTATGACGAAAAGCCTAAAAAGGAAAAACAAAAAAAGGTAAAGAAGACCAAAAAGAACGATAAAACTTACGAAAATAAAACCGACAGCAACGAAATACGCAACGTAAGAAGACGTTATGAGTTTTAAACGGCCCGTAAGTTAAACCCGTCATCTTGAAAAAAGCGTTTTCCGCTTTAATATATTCTCTATGACGCGGATAAATTTAATAGAGCCGGAAAAACTTTACGATCAACACCTTATTGCCGAATACAGGGAAATTTTTATGGTGCCCGCCGCTTTAAAAGGCTCTTTAAAGGCGAAAAACGGCGCGCGCCTTGATGACATTCCCCAAAGTTTTACTTTGGGAAAAGGGCACGTAAGATTTTTCTATGATAAAGGCAAGTATCTTTACAAACGCTACGCGCTTTTGCGGGCGGAAATGATAAAGCGCGGTTTTAAGCCGGATATAAACAGGAAATTCCCCAAAGAAATATTTATAGAAAACAAATTATTTAACGACTGGCGGCCTGATAAACGCGCCATCACCGTTATTACTCAAAGACTTAAGCAAAAGATTGCCCAAAAGCCCGCTTGGTACCGCAAAAGCGTGCAGGGGAAAATGACAGAAAATAAAAAACAAATCAAATCATTGGGATAAATTTTAGGGCCATAAAAATAAATTTATGGGCTTAATTATATCGCTAAAATCAATTTTTACGCCAAAGCTTTCACATATTCCGCTGACAAGTGCTTAATTTTATTTACATAAATAAACAGGGCCAAAAAACCTATATGCAAAGCGGAAATTTAACTTTTAATAAAAATCGGGCAAAATTTTGATAAATTTTATATAATATTTATGTCAAAGAAATACAATTTGCAGTTTTAACACGCCCCCATAGCTCAATGGATAGAGCACCTGCCTTCTAAGCAGGGGATATAAGTTCGATTCTTATTGGGGGTATGATTTTTGGAATATAGTTGAAAATTTTGTGCCTTTTTTAGGGCACAAACGGACACAAAAAGGGGGATAATGGATGCTATCCCCTTTTTATCTTTTTAGCCTTTTTTTCCTATCAATTTGATAGATTTTGATAATTACCGATAATTGCTTTTAGCACCTATGTTTTTTGAAGCTTGCCCCGGTTGTATACGGGGCTTTTTTGCGGGGTTTGGGACAAAATGTCAAATAAATTATAAATATAATAAATATTTTTGTATTTATAAAAATAATTAAAAAATATTACTTGACAAACTGTCAAATATTTATTATAATATTAGTGTAAGGTAAAGAAAACCTTACAAGTGAGGACCAAAAAATGAAAAAGGAAAAACAAGCAAACAAAAAACTGCCGACGGTGAAAGTAAAAAAAATAGTAGTTACCTTGGTAGTAAGCGACAATAAATAATTAGCTTGGGGGAGCAAGCCTCCCCCTGTTTTTCCTAGCAGAAATTTTTTTAAAAAGATACAATTTAATTGCCTTTTATAGGGGAGACTCTTTGCACATTGTCGCTGAGTTGGTCCTCACGCGATAACGCAGGGGACGGTTTTACCCGTCCCCTAATTTTTAAAAATAAAGAAAAGCCCCGGGTGTTGGAGCACCCGGGGCAAAGTCGGAGCTTGCATTCCCGACTGTCTTTATTATATCAATTTGCCAAGGTAAAGCACTATGACCATAAAAGAACTTTTAGAGAGAGATTTTAACGGCAATGTTTCAGCTTTTGCCAAGTATTACGATATTTCACGCCAGACGGCTTATAACCTTTTGGACGGAAAAACCAAACCCCAGCTTAAGCTGAGGGCAAGGCTTAAAAGAAAGGGCGTTAAGTTTGATTAACAGCTTTCTTTATATGTGGGTGGGGGATTATTCCCCGCACCCGCAGGTAAAATGCTTTCTAAGTTTGTATTCTTCTCTTTTGCCTTTGTTCCAACACTGAACCGGGCGCAAATACCCCACCACGCGGCTGAAAACCTCGCACGGTGTGCCTTTGGCCTGCCCTTTTAATTTCTTAAGCTCCGCTATTTTAGCGGCTATTTCACTTCTTTCCATTTCCTTTATTTACTCCTTACAAGCTTTGTTTTTAGGTTCGCAAACGCAGGCTATGCCTACCACCTTGCCCCAGTTGCTGGCGTTAAGCTTCATTATTGCCGGATCGGCAAAATCCCACGGCGGGAAGCATACCGCCGCGTTACTTCTTGGAGAGGAAGCGGCGCACCCACTCATTACGCTCATTATCAGACATAGCAGCACCGCTTTTATAGCCGTTTTCATATCTCTCACGCTCCTTTATCTCTTGCTTTAAAGCTTTACGCTTTTGGGCCTCTTTTCCGCTGGCCCGGCCATTTAGATATATCCAAACGCACAAAAGCCCAAGGGCGGCGATTATGCCGCCCCAAAAGTACCCGCTGCCCATAAGCGGGCTAATCAAGCTTATTAGTGCCGACATCAGCCGCCCCTAATTTTTCTATTTTCCCTTTAATAAGCTTGTCATAGCCAAGCTGCGCCGCCGCAACGGAGCAAAGCCACACAAGCCAGAAAGAAGTTTTTATAAACTCCTTCGCGCCGTCTTGGACGACAACCGCGCAACCGCCGGCTATGGCAAGCATAATAATGAACTTTACGGCCGCCGGCAGTTTATCAATGGCGGGGATTTGCTTCAGTCCCTCCATAATACCGTTGGTAAGCAAGGCTACTAATGCGCCTAAGAGCACAACGGATACAACAAACGTCAATATACTCATGTTTACTACCTCCTTATTTATTTTTGATTATTTTAATTTGCTACAATAAATTAACTTTAAAATGGCAGGTAAATGCTATGACAAACTTAACATCTAATATAAATCCCTTTGAGGGGATAAAATTTGTAGATAATGCTGGTGTGGAACGTTGGTCCGCAAGAGATTTGGCTGTTCTTATAGGTTATGAAGAATGGCGCAACTTTGAAAATGTTCTAGAAAAAGCAATAATTTCTGCTGAAAACAGTGGGGCTAATAGAGATCATCATTTCGTTGAAGCCACCAAAATGATAAATTTACCTAAAAATGCTATTAGAGAAATTAAGGACTATGCCCTTTCCCGTTATGCTTGTTACCTTATTATCCAAAACGCAGATCCTTCCAAACCTATGGTAGCAGCTGGTCAAACATATTTTGCGATACAAACACGTCGTCAAGAGCTAACGGATACACAACCACAATTAAATGAGGATAAGAAACGGCTTCTTTTGCGTGATGAGATGAAATTTCACAATAAGCAATTAGCCTCTGCCGCAAAAAATGCAGGTGTTGACTCTCCGTTAGACTATGCAATCTTTCAAGATTATGGCTATAAGGGTCTTTATGGCGGTCTTGGAATGAAAGATATAAAAAGCAGAAAAGGCCTCAAAAAAAGCCAAAGCATATTAGACCACATGGGTAGCACAGAGCTCGCCGCCAATTTATTTAGAGCGACACAAACAGAGGAAAAAATCCGTCGTGATAACATACAAGGCAAGGCTAAAGCAAGTCAAGTCCACCATGAAATAGGGCGTAAGGTTAGGCAAACAATAAAGGATATAGGCGGAACTATGCCAGAAAATCTCCCAACTCCAAAAGAAAGTATCAAACAAGTAGAACGTAAAGTAAAAAAACTAGAAAATAAGAAATAATTTCTCAAAAAGAGTAAGCCCCGCCCGCAAGAGCGGGGCTTTTTACTCTCTAATTTCAAATTGTCAAAGAACAAAAGCTTAAAAATCGTTCACATCTTGGGGTAAATATGAACTAAAAGGGCGTTTTCGTTCATATTTGCCCGGTTATAGGCAAAATCTATTACTATTTAGGAAAAGTAATAGGTTTTAGCTTATTTCAATCTCCAGTTCCTCGCCGCCTAGATTTACCACCCAAAGCATTGTAAACAGCTTTTGAAACGTTTCGCGGCTGTCTAAAACCTTGCCCTTTACGCGGTTTTTGCCTACCAAAATACACCCTTCCGTGTCTTCCGGCGTATTGCCGGAATGGATAAGAACGCCGGTAAAGCCCGGCACATTTTCCAAACGCGGCATTAACTTGCCAAAGCGCAGGCTTTCGGTCAGCTTAATTTTGTACTTACCGGCGGGGATAGCCGTCTTGCCCGGGATTTTAACCCCGGGCTTTCTTACGGTATCTTCCAGCGTATCGCAAAAATATTTGCCGTCTATGGACATCCGCCCGATAGTATAATCAGGCCCTTTAAATATACGTTTAATGATGATATTCATGGATACGCTCCTCAACTTCGTTTAAACGCTTATGCGCGCTCTTTACGCTTTCTTCTGTGCGCGTCATACGCTCCTGCAAATGATTGTATCTATCCTGTTTCTTTTCCAGCTGGTCAAGGCGGAACTCCACCATTTTTTGAAATGTGTTCAGCTTTCCCACAAAGATCCCGATAGTGATTAACTGCGCCGCAATGCTTAAGCCAAGTTCAACGCTGATGTTCATTGTTATGCTCCTTAAGCCGCCTGAGGGACGAAAGTGCCCTCAAAAGTGGCGTTTGACATTGTAAAACCGTCGGCGTAAAATTTAACATTGTCGCCTTGCGCCACCTGTATAAGCGTTTCCCCGGCAAAGTTACTGCCGGCGTTATTGCTCCAAGTGTATGTAGTGGCGGAGCTGTTGGAAACATAATAATCCCGGATATCTTTGCCGTTTATGCTGATTTTGGCGTAACCCGCCGAAGTGGCAGCGGCGGTAAATACCGCGCTCCTTATTTGTATCCAGCCTGCCGCCGGGCAAGTATAATTTGCGTTTGCGGCTTTGCTGAACTCTACGGCGTTCGTATAATCGGGCGTCGGCGGCTTTGCGGCGGAAATAAGGCCCTCTAAATAGCTTACGGCGTCTGACAAAGCTTTGGAGCTGGGATAAGTGCCCGTGCCCGCGGCGGTATAATCTGATGTTTTGTTTGAGATGTTTTCTTTCTTCTCGTCGTGTAAATCGCTTACGCCGCTGTCCGCCAAAACAAAAGGTGCGCTCGCGGGCGTGTAATTCGTCAAATACTTTGCGGAGCGGCTTATCCTTAACTCGTCTATTACCATTCCGGCCTTGTCGCCGGCGGTTATACCGGACATATACCATCCGCGCAAATCCAAAGTTACGCCCTGCCAGCCAGTGCCGGACATTACCAACGAGCCGTTTTCATAGTAGTATAAAGTATCTCCGCTTCTTACTACGGCAACATTCTTTTTATTGGTGTTGATGTAATCAGCTACTGAGGATTTTAAAAACTTTCCGCCAAAGGCTATAGCCGCATAGCCGTGGCATTGTATCCCGTGCCTTGCGCTGGTGGCGGATAATGTTTCGTAAACGATTTTATCCGTAAAATCCATTGTATATTCGCTGTTATAACCGGCTTTTGGGTTTTTAACCGTAAATTCAATGGTAAAATCCCCGGGCAGGACAAGGCTTTCATGGGCGTCAAATTGGAACAAAGCACCTGCGGACGACATAGCGTTTTTCGCCGCTAAGCCAAAGCCGGGCGTCAACTCCTCCCACGTTACATCGTTGGCGTCCGCAAGCTGATTTATAACGGCTCCGCCGGCGTCGTTTTAAAAGTATAAACGGTTTCGCCTACGGTTACGGTGTCGCCGTCTGCGGGATTTGCGCTAAAAGAAATATCGCCCGTGGCGGCAATGTATACGGTTTCGTCCTTCGCTTTTACGATGTAACCGTGTACCCTGCGGGGAGTGTTATCGTAAAACTCGCCGGGTACGCCGATAGGTAATTCTTTATTTACAACAGTTTGTATAGCCATTATTGGGCCTCCTCTAAATATTTTTTAAAAGCCGGGTCCGAAACGGGGAAAGCGTCGCAAGCTGCGTCTTTCTCTTCCCGGACGACGGCCTGCTTTTGCGCGCCGACCAAATAGCCTTCTAAAGCCGTTTGCGCGCCGTCTTCGGCTACGCCTTTAATGCCCAGCTTGTCGCAGGCGTATTTAGCCATTTGCGAAAGCGTCATGGGATTATGGTCAAAGCTGCCCGTAAAGGGGGAAACTTTCTCATAAAGAGCCGCTTTCTTGGCAAAATTGGCCGCGATGCGCGCTTCCATAGCGTCTTCGGCTTTATCCGCGTCTTTATCGGTTTTAGAGGGGTTGTCCTCGTCTTTAGCTTTGTCTTTGTCTTTGGCAGCGTCCTCGTCATTTGCGCCGCGTTCGGACTTTTTATAAGCCAGTTTCTCAGCCAAGCCCGCAATCGTTCTGATTTGCTCTTCTTTGCCGTCTTTAAATTCGTCGGCCGGCTTGGCGGCAATAGCCATAATTTCTTCTATTACCTTTCTTTTGTCCATTTTTATACTCTCCTTATCTTCGGGGGCGGCGCTTATGCCGTCCGTCCCGTTTGTTTTTGTACCTTTTACAGAATTAAAAATAGCTTCAAGCCACCCCCTATCCATTTGCTTGATATAGTCGTTTTGGCTTGCTCTTGTAAAAAAAACGCTTTTGGCGGACTGCGGGTTTGTATATGCCGTTTTGCTCCATTTAGATAAGCTCCTAGCTTCTGCAATCATTGCCGCTTGTTCGTCATTAGGGTTGTTTTCCATAGCTTTCTTATAGGCTGTTCCGGCTTCAAACTTCCCCGCACGGCGTTCTATTTCGGCTTTTTTAGCCGCTCTTTCTTCCTGTTTTCTTTTTATTTCAGCGGCCCCGCCGCCGCTCGTAAATTTTCCTTCTGCGTCCCTTTTATGCTTGCTTTCGTCCCATTCGTCGCCCGCGTGGTCTGCTTCTTCTATAAAAAGGTTCATGCCGTCTTCTGCGCTTTCCAACATTTCAGTTATGCTCATGTCTGATAATTCCTCCTTTTTTAAACTTTCTAAATCCTTGACAAAATCCTCTTTTGTTAGTATCTTATTTATAAGGCTTTGAGAGTGGAGAGGACGCGATTGGAGCGGGCCCCACAAATCAGAGCCTTTCTCTTTTATATAAATAATCCCGTTTTCGTTATTGGTTTTATTAACAAAATTTTCAAAATTCTTCTTATCATAAACACTTGGAATAAAATTAAAACCGCTTTCGCCCTTTTCATTGGGAGAAATCGCCGCTACAATCTGTTTGCCGTCTTTATTTACTGCATTTAATACCGCAACAAAACCTTTAGGGTTTGTTGACTCCATAGAAGATTTAAAAACACCCTCAGGGTCGCTAATTAAGGCAGGTAAATTTTCCAATACTTCTTGTGGAACATCATGGGCGTGCCGCCCGCCTTTGCCAAGTGCCTTAAGCATTGTCATTTTATTTATATTTAATTTACTATCGGGCAACCCCAGTTTTATGTATAAAGGCGGTATAGTACCCATGTTAAGCAAATGATTTTTGCTAATACTATCGTCCGCCAAAACGGCTTGGACTTCTTTTTTAAATCTTTCCGCCAATTCCGCAGAGGGGGTAAAGATATCTTGCTTTTCTGTTTTTTCTTCGCTTTTGGCTTTGCCGCTCTCACCCTGTCCTTTAGGTGCAAATTTGCCGTCTTTCTTGCGGGGATGGTCGCTTTCTTGCCAGTCCTGAGCCTGCCCCGGTAAACTAAAAAGCTTAAGGGGTATATGCCCGGCGGGGAGCAAGGCCGAAACAAACGGCCCGGCAAGCTCCAAGCTGTCGCAGGCGTAAGAGGCCGCGCCGGCGGGCAAAGCGTCCATAACTCTAACATCATGCCCCATGCGCCCTAAAGGCACAATAGCCAAATGGTTACCCCTTATATTCTTTTGGACAAAATCATAATGTTGGCCTTTATAATCGCCGCTTTCTTTGACCCATTGGCAAAAATAGCCTAAGGAAAGCTCTTTAAGGCCTTTGTCGATATCTTCCTTGGCCTGCTCGCTGGTTACTTTGATATTGGCGTATAGGGTATCGCCATCGGCAAAAACTTTTTCGCCGACTACTCCCTGCTGGGGGATTTTTTCCGCCGGGGTTAAGCCCTGTTCTTGCGGGCCAAGCATTCTGTGCCCTTTTGTAATAGGCAGAAGCTCAAAGCTTTTAATGGCTTCCGGGCTCATTAATTCCTGCTCAGAGCGCAAAACATAATAAATTTTGTTCGGCTCAAGGCCCGGATAGCCTATTTCCCGGCCAAGATACGGAAACACCCCGGTTTTACTTATCGGGTTCTTTTCTATGTACCAAAAATTATTGTGGTCTATTATTCTTCCCATTTGCTTTTTTCCTCTTAATCAAAAACTATTACCGGGCGTTTTATGCAGTGGCAGTTTATCAGGGTTCCCGGATAGCCCTTTTCGCCGGTTTTAGGGTCGACTACAACGGGAAGCGCCAAATCCAATATTTGCCCGGCTAAAACATCCCTGTGATAAACCCTTTCCCATTGAGGCTTTTTGGAACCGTAAGTATAAACCCACTCATATTTGCTTACGCCCGCGTCCGCCAGTTTTGAGCGGCTTAAAGCTTCATACACTTTTTTGGTTTGGTCGGACGCTATCAAATCGATACGCTTATCCAATTTGCCGCTTATTTTGCTTAAGCCCTCTTTTAAAGAAGTTATGCCCTCGGCGTTTATTACGCTTCTAAAAACAAGCCCGGCTATTTCTTCAAAAAACTGGGAATTTATGCTCTTAATCAAATTAACATTCGCTTCTATGGACGCTTTGGCGGTCCGCCTGTCCGCCCGGCTGTAAAAATTATTTATAAAGTTAATCTCAAAATTAGTCTTTTCCCCGTTTATAAGCCCAAAGGATTTTAAAGAACTTTTGACGCTGATATTTGCGTAATCTTCCTGCCGGGCTACAAAACCTTTTGCCAAACCCTCGGCTTTGCCGGTAAATACGGCGTAAAACTCTTTATTAAGCTTGTCCAGCTCCGCTTTTAAAACTTCCGCGCTGTCCGCGTCCTGAGCGTAAAGCGCTTTAATATTTTCATTTTCCCGGCGGTAAACCTTTATAATATCGGCTATGGTCTTACGGCTCATTTCCGTGCTTAAAGCCGAAAGCTCCCGTTTATACCATTTGCGTATGCCCTCGCTGGGGAACAGTTCCCCGCCGTAAAGGATACTTTGCCTTTTTACTCTTCGCTCTTTGCTCGCCATCAGTTGAAATCCGCCTGTTTTTTAGCTATACTATTATTAGCGAAATAAGAACCGCCTAGGGCGTAGGGTTTAGGGTTGGCATTGCCAAAGCATTTTCCCGCTTATTTCGCTTTTCTTTTGTACATCGTTTTAGGCCTTAAATTCTTTTTTTTCTTTCCGCCTATACTTTCTGTGTAATAGTAAATGTCGCCAATTTTCTTTTTATACACAATTAATTTTTTATCCTCAGATAACCCTTCGCCAAGATAGACATCGTCAAAATTTGAAGTAATTTCTGGGATTAATGAGATGTCCTCGCGCGTTACAGCAATTTGCCCTCTGTTTGCCTCGGTCATTGCATTTCCATGTTGCTTAAATATGTGTCGTATATCTTGGGCTGTCAGTTCGTGCCTATAACCTTTTAAATCTATACCTATATTTTCCTTAAGTCTATTGGCTTCCTCTTGCTCTACGGTCCTGTAAGAAATAGCAGCTTCTTGGGATAAGTCTTTTTTACTAGAAAAAACCACATCAAGCAGATTGTTTATATTCGTATTTGTTATTTTATTTTCATTCTTTTTCTGTTTTTCTGTTTCTTCGGGCTTTTTGTTAAATCTGCCCAAGTCGTCCCGGTTGACTTTGCTCTCGTCAAATTCGTCGCCGGCTTGACTTTTGGCTTGTGAGGAGGGGGAGTTGCCGCCCTTTGCCCCGCCGCCGTTTTTATCTTTATCTTTCCCGGAAGCCAAGGCCTTTAATTCTTCTTCCTGCTGGGGCGTTATTAAAGCTTCCGGCGCGTCTTCCGGCAGCCAGGCAAAGCCGCTGTTTTCGTCTTCAATAAGGCTTTTGCGGCCCTCGTCGGGGCTTATTATACCCTTATCAATCAATGTGCCTAAATTCTGCGTCTTCTGCGTTAGCAAAGCCGCCTTTTCCGTTTGGTCGGTTAAGTCAAGTTCGTTAAAAGTGATATCCGTTTGCGTCTTTACGCCAAACTCGGAGCGCAAAATAATATCTTCTATGCGCTCGATAAAAGGCTTATAGCCGTATTCCTGCAAAGAGCAGACTTCCAAACGGTAATCTTTGGTAGAAAACTCGCCTTTATTGCCCAGCCCGCCGCTGGGGTTGGTTTTCATTAATTTATGTTCCGGGATTTTGGCAACGGCGGCAACCAGCTTATATTGGTTGTCGATAATCTCGCAAAGGCCGGTTAAAGTCGTGTCCAGCTGGTGGACGTCGTAATCCGTAAGCCATATACCGAAATTGTTTAAAAGCTTCCTCATCCAAGTAAGCTTTTTGGCCGTTTCGTGCTCATTTAACAAAGCCTCGTCCAAATTGGAGCTTTTGGCTATTGTAGAGCGCTTTGTAAGCAGTATTTCCGGCGCTTCGTTGGCGGATTTTTCCGCCGCGTAAACCCTTTCGTAAATCTGCTGCGTCAGCGGAATGCCGCCGTAAATGTAACTTGGTTTTAAAATGTCGCTCGGTTCGTCGTTAAGCCAAATAAGCAGGTGGGAGCGGTGCACTCTGCGCCCGTTAAAAACGTAATAAGCCGGTTTAAAATAGTCCGGGTCTAAAGGGTTACGGACAGTGTCGGCGTCAAACTCCGGCATACACCAATACGGATCTATCACGGCTATACCTTTGAAAGAACCGGGCTTTACGCCGTCTATATTAAAAGGCTTTTCCGTATCGACGCCGTCAATTACCGGGTAAGCCAAAGCCAGCCCGAAAATTTTGCGGTTCCTGCCCCACTTTAAAGCCTTTGCGTAAATATCGTATTTCTTATTTTCCGTATTGTTTAAATCTTGGAGTAAATCGGCGTTATCCTTGCCGCCCGTGAGCGTCGTTTTCCAGCCGGGGCGCAAAGCGTCTTCGTTGGGGATTGTGCAGGCGTTGTTTATCAGCCAATGCTGCTGCAGAAGCGAACAGGCCTGATAGCCTATAAAGCCGTATTTTGCAAAGAAGGTAAAGATTATGTCCTGCTGAAAGCCCTCAAGCCCATACAGCGCGGGGGCTTTTATCGCCTCGCCTAAAGCGTCCTGCGCGTAAGCTTTGCCGGGAAGGGCGACAGTTTTAAAAGAAATGCTTTGTACAGGCTTTTGGAAAGAATAGCCCAAAAGGTTTTGCGCTTCTGAGGAGCTTAAAGTCTTGGGCAAAAAGGAAGAGCCGTAACCCAAACTAAGCGGCCTTTTTGCGTTTTTTGGCGCGGGTAAGCCCAAACGCGCCGCTATTTTATCGGCCATATCATTTACAAATTTATTTTTTAATTCTCTAAACATTTTTGCACCTATAAAAAACTTTTCTTTATCACCCCTTGCAGGGGGTAAATCAACGCCGCGTCGACTTGGTCGTCATGCTTATGCGTTAAATCCGCGCTGAAACGCTGGCATTCGTTTATAAAATCTTTAAGCCAAGGCTTTTTTAAATCCTCGTGGGGTACGTAAAAACGGCCCGTTTCTATCAGCGGCAGAACATCGCAAAGCCTTTGAAATTTATCGGCGGTATATAAATTGCCTTGGCTGTCCTGCGCTTTTGGCTCTATCGCAAGAACTGGGATACCCTCCCGCCTTAAAGTCTGTATAAGCCCGATACCGCTTGCCTTATTTTCAATATTTAAAGACCGCGGCGGACGGTAAAAACTTTTGCACTTGCGCCAAACCTCGCGCGCCATTGCCAAAAGTTCCGGGCTTTCCCATTGTCCGCGCCATAAATCCAACAAATAAACGTCTTGCGCTTTCGTGTAGCCCACCAAAGCAAATACGCTATAGTCCGCACTTGTCTTGGCCGTCATTGCCGTATCGGCGTAAATCTTGGTATAAAGCAAATCTAAAGGCTCTTGCCGGTAGCGGCGGAATTTTTCCGTTTTTATTACATTGCCGCCCTCAAGCATAGGCTCCTGCTGATATAAAGCTTCCCAAGAATACACGTCCATAGCCGCTTTTGTTTCTTTAAGCTTTTCGGCCGGGTGCAGCTTGGGGTGCAGAGCTTCGCCCTTTTCATTTAAAGCGGGGAATTTTAACACCTTAACTCTGCCGCTTTCTCCGCCCTGTTTCTGCAGGATATAGCCGATTAAATCCTCTTCGTGCCACCTGGTCGCCATTATCAGCTGTCCGCTTTTGCGGCTCAAACGCGTTAAAAATACGCTTTGATACCACTCCTGTAAAAACATTTGGGTGGCTTCGCTCCGGGCTTCCTGCATGTTCTTTGTCGGGTCGTCTATTATCCCGATGTCCACGCTTTGCCCCGTTAAAGGCCCGCCTACGCCCGTACACAGGTAATACCCCGTCCCGCCCGGGATGTCGAAATGCTCGCTGTTTTTTAGCTTATTTCTGTCCGTCAGCGCGCTGCGGGGGAATATCCGCTGATATTCCGCGCTCGTCATAATGCGCTGGACATCCCTGTTTACCTTCGCCGCCAATGTCGCACTGTAAGAGCACCCCGCTACCCTTAAATTGGGGTTTATCCCAAACAAATAAGCCGGGAACTTGCGGCTTGCCAGCTCGCTTTTGCCGTGCTGAGGCGGAGCCTGTATAATCAGTATCGGACGCCTTTCGGCTTGGACATCCTCGTAAAATTGTAAAAGAGCGTCTAAAATCTTTAAGTTAAACGGCGCAAATATATAATCCCTTTGCGTCGCCTTTACAAAGTATCGGATATCGCGGCGGGCCAGTTCTTCTATAATTTCCCGCTTTAAATTATCCGCCATTTGCTTATACCTCGTCTTCTATGTCCACCGCCGCCGCTTTCGCCATTTTTATGAGCGTTTCCGTGCTTAGCTTGCTTAAATCCTTGCCGACGCTTATTTCCGTCTTGCTTTCTACCTTATCCGCCGGCTTTTGCCCTATCGTGTCCCTGATAACTTCAAAAGCTTTAATATTGCCGTTTTCCGCGGTTTTTATCAGCTTTAAGGCTATGTACTCCGCCCGGGTGTAACTCTTGCCGCTTTCCGTTTTTATTTCTTGCC
The DNA here is from genome assembly GCA_934643455.1 of Candidatus Proelusimicrobium excrementi. GTDB lineage: Bacteria > Elusimicrobiota > Elusimicrobia > Elusimicrobiales > Elusimicrobiaceae > Proelusimicrobium > Proelusimicrobium excrementi. The sequence goes on from CAKUBV010000001.1 coordinate 312,442, forward strand.
TGAGCCCCGCTTCCAGCAAGTCTTTAAAGGCCTTTAACTCCCGCCTTTTCTTGCCGCTCGCTACACCGCCTTTACGGCCCTTTTTTCTCGCTTCGCTCACGCTTCGAACGGGTTTTAAGTTCTTTGCATTAGCTATTTTTAAACTGCCTCTTGGGGGCTGTGCACCCGCATTTGGGGCAAGAAAGCAATTCTTCCGTTTTAGCCGCTTCCCGTCCGTCCTCCGCGCCTAAATCCGCGGGGGGGATAATATCCTCAAGGCCTAAATCCGGCAAATCTTCCAAATCGAAATCGGCGGAAATATTGTCCAAATCGTAAGTTACCTTATCGGATGTTGAGTTATCCAACAAAGCAAGCTTCTTGCGCTTTTTGTCGCAGGTGTTTAAATCGGTTCTTTTAACGGCAATAAGGGTTTTGCCGTCCGTTTCTACGATCTTTACCGGGATGTTTTGCGCAAGGGCGTTTTTATACGTGGCGTTGCCGGCGATAATTTCATTATCGGCGTCAATAAGAATAGAACGCCCGGTCCCGCATTCCTTTAAGCTTTTGCCGATAAGCTTTAAGTTGCGCTCGTCATGGTTGCGGTAATTGTGCCCGTCAAATTTTATTCCCGTTTCTTCCATAGATTTAAAACCCCTCATAAAAATTGATTAAGCAAATATTTATCTTTAGCCAGCTTTTCGGATATATCGCCCAATGCGTTTAAAAGGCCTTGCTTAAACACTGTTTCTTCGCCGGTTATTTCTGCGGCGGATTTTTCAATCAAAACGCCCAAATCATCCAAAATCAAAATGCAGTTATTTATCATTAGGGGGATGTTCTGCGTATCGGTGCTATCCGGGATTTGTCCGCAAAATTTGCCAGCCGATTGTAAAGAGTTTAAAGCTACGGCTATTTTTTTGTTTTCAAAAATGCAAATCGACAGTTCTTTAAGGCGGTCGGCGGAGAAATTCCCTTGGGCAAAAAAGAATTTTTCTTTTCTGGATTTATTTGAGGGCATAGTCGTTTCGGGGGAGGAAAAAGTAATCAAGCCGAACCCGGAGATTTACAAACGTCTTTTAACCCGTTACAATCTTAAAGCCGAAGACTGCGTTTTTATAGACGACAACGCCGCCAACGTCGAAGCGGCCCGCGCGCTGGGGATGGCCGGGATTCGTTTTACTTCTCCCGCCCGGCTGAAAGAAGAACTTTCCGCTTTGGATAATCGGCCTTTGCAAAAATAGGGCAACTTGAACCTTTGCCAAAATGTTTTATACTATCAAACGTGGGCAATAAATTATAAAGGAGAGTAATTAAATGGAATTGTTTAAAAAATATTTCGTTAACATCGTAACCAAAAAATACATTGCTTTTGAAGGAACGGCCGGCAGGGAAGAATTTTGGTACTTCACTCTTTTCGCCGCAATAATCAGCTTGGTTTTAGGTTTGATTTTCGCTTTCTTGGCGGGGCTTTTTAATTTGGCGATATTGCTGCCGTGGCTCAGCGTGGCCGCAAGACGTCTTAGAAACGCCGGCCACAGCCCTTGGTGGTTGCTGAGCTTGATTTTCGGCATAGGTATTTTTATAGTGCTTTTCTTATGCGCTTTGCCGAGCAAAAAAGCTTCAAAATAACCAAATTCAAACTGTTAAAAAGGCGGCTTTTAAAGGCCGCCTTTTTGCTTTGACAAATTGCTTCCTGCGCGGATTAATCGGCGGAAGATATTTTATCTATTTCTTCAAGTTCTTCCTCGGTAAAAGAAGGGAACGCCATTACGCCCAGATTTTCTTTGACTTGTTCCGGGCGGCTCGCGCCGATAATCACGCTTGTAACGGCTTCGTCGCGCAAAACCCAGTTTAAGGCCATTTGCGCCAAAGTCTGCCCGCGTTTTTCGGCGACTTTGTTTAAAGCTACTATCTGCAAAAGCCTTTCGGGCGTCAAATCCGCGCGTTTTAAAAATCTGCCGTCTTTGGCGATACGGCTGTCCGAGGGAACGCCGTTTAAATATCTGCCTGTAAGAAGCCCCTGCGCCAAAGGGCTGAAAGCTATCAGGCCGAGGCCGTTTTTCAAAGCGTATTTTTTAAGCCCGTTTTGCTCTATGGTTCTGTCAAATATGGAATATCTTATTTGGTTAATTACGAAAGGGCAATGAAGCTCTTTTAATATCTCCGCGGCTTTTGCCGTCGTTTCGGCGTCATAGTTGGAAATGCCGGCGTACAAAGCCTTGCCGGATTTAACGGCTTGGTTCAGCGCGCCCATAGTTTCTTCAAGCGGGGTTTCCTTGTCCATACGGTGAGAGTAAAATATATCCACGTACTCAAGACCCATGCGTTTAAGGCTTTGATCAAGGCTGGCCAGCAGGTATTTGCGGCTGCCGTTGTCGCCGTAAGGGCCGGGCCACATCAAATATCCGGCTTTGGTGCTGATTATAAGCTCGTCGCGGTAAGGCTTTAAATCGCCGTTGATTATTTTACCGAAATTTTCTTCCGCCGAGCCCGGAACCGGGCCGTAATTGTTGGCAAGATCAAAATGCGTTATCCCGTTGTCAAAAGCCGTAAAACAAATGGCTTTCATATTGTCAAAATCGTCATTGGTGCCGAAATTGTGCCACAGCCCCAAAGAAACCGCCGGCAGTTTAAGCCCGCTAAGCCCGCAGCGGTTGAACTTCATTTTTGAATATCTGCTTTCTTCAGCTTTGTACATGACCCCTCCGTTACAACAAATTTATCCCGTTTTTTGAACATTCTTCCCGCATACCTTCCGGCCATAAAGAGGCCTGAACCTCCCCTATATGAGCCTTGCCCAAAAGCAACATACACAAACGGCTTTGGCCTATGCCGCCGCCTATCGTAAGCGGCAGTTTGCCTTCCAAAATTAATTTATGGTAAAGATGTTTTTTGCGCCCGGGGCAGCCTGCCGCATTAAGCTGCTTTTCCAAAGAATCCGCGTCCACGCGTATGCCCATGGAGGAAAGCTCAAAAGCGTCCTCAAGCACTTCATTATAGATAAGCAAATCACCGTTTAAAGACCAATCGTCATAATCCGGCGCGCGTCCGTCATGGGGAAGTCCGTTTTTTAAAGGCCAGCCTATGCCGGATACGAACACCGTTTTATGTTCTTTGGTTACGGCCCTTTCCCTTTCTTTGGGGGTAAGCGCGGGGTACCTGGCTTCCAACTCGGCGGCGGAAATAAAATAAACTTCGCGGCTGATTTCGGTTTTTACGGCGGGATACTTCGCCTTAAGCTCACGCAAGGTATCCGCCAAAACGCCGGTTATGTTTAGGACCGTTTCTTTAAGCGTATCCGCAGTGCGCCGCTCTTTATCGATTATAAGTTCCCAGTCCCATTGGTCTACGTAGACGGAATGAAGATTATCGGTTTCTTCGTCGCGGCGTATGGCGTTCATATCGGTATACAAGCCTTCGCCCGGGGCGAAAGAGTAAAGCTTAAGTGCCATGCGCTTCCATTTTGCCAAGGAGTGCACTATAACGGCTTTTACGCCGGTCTGTTTTAAATCAAAAGGAACGGGCCTTTCGACTCCGTTTAAATCGTCGTTGAGCCCGCTGGCCTCTTCAACAAAAAGCGGAGCCGACACCCTTTCCAAATTAAGCGCCGATGCCAGCTTGCGCTGGAATGTGTCTTTGATAAATTTTATCGCTCTTTGAGTTTGCCTTAAATCCGTAGAGCTTTTATAGTTTTCCGGGAGTATAAGTTTCTTCATTAATAAATTGTATAAAAAAGCCCGGCAAAAGTGGGGAAATTGACAAAAACCTCGTTTTTTGATATTTTTTCCTCAGGGAGAGCCTCATATAAAGTTTAATATGAGGTTTTTTAATGCTTATAACAGATCTTTCCCAAAATCCCGCCGTAAACAAAAGCGTAAAACTGACGGCAATCGCCGCTTGCACCAACGGCAGAAGCGAATGCGTCAGCCTTTTGGCCACAGGCTCCGTCAGCGGCGGAGAAATAAAATTGCAGGTAAGCCAAGACGACGCAAATTATTATCCGCTCACCGATGAAAACGGCGTTCAGATTATTTTAAAACCCAATACTCCTTTATACCTTAAATTCGCCAATTTGTATTTAAAGTGCGATTTAAGCGGCATTTCTTCCGACAATCTTAAAATAACGGTGCAGTAAAATGCGGACTTCCCTTATAACATCTCTTAAAGGGGGCCTGAGCTTTAAGGCCGCGCGCGGTTTTGTTTCCACGGAGTTTAACTGGACAAAACCGGCTTCCTGGCCGGAACTGCGCCACATTACGCCGAAAGGATCTTTGGGGTTTCTCCTGAGCGATAAATATCCCGCTTTCGCCTTTTCGGCCAAAGCCGAAGGGGGGTATAAAGTTCTTCTTAACGGGGGGGACTTCGGCGTTTACGCAAGCGGCGGGCAATGTGCGCTGAATATTGCGGATCTTCCGTCTTCCGCCGCAACGCTGGTCAGCTGCCCGGAAGCCCTTTCCGTATATGTTTTTACCGTGAGCCCGGTTAAAGAAAATGCGGAAATAAAAAACTTCAAATGCGAAAGAAGCTCCGATTCCGGCACGCAGGAACAAGGGCTTTTATGGCTCCATAGCACGGTAAGCGGGCTGATGGATAGAATTTCCGTATCGGATGACAATGACAGCAAAAAAGTACGCAACAGGATTATTGAGGCCGTAACTTGCTCCAGAGAGGAAATAAAAGTAAAAGACGTTTACGGGGCGTTTAACGAGTGTTCCGCGCTTAAATACTGCGCTCCGCTGAACTATATGGAGAACGCTTCAAAAAATTACTGCACTTTCAGGAATTGCTCCAACTTGAAAAAGCTTATATTCCGCAACTTCAAACCGCTGGATATGATAAATATGTTCGCGAATATGTCTTCCCTTGAAACGGCGGCGTTCGAAAATGCGGATTTTTCCGCCTTAACCAGCGCGATAGGGGCTTTTATTAACGCGGAAAGCCTGCAAATGTCCCGCTGGGACTTATCCGAAGCCGCGCAGCTTAAAAAGGTGGAATGCCGCGGAACCCGCCAAAAGCCGATACCCGGCTTTAAAGGGCTGAAAGTTTCATCTTCCGCGCCTTTTAACGAAAGTGCGCCGCAAATAGACGTTTCCTATACGGGCATGGATAAAAACGCCGTTCTGGAGCTTTTTGACTCTCTGCCCCAGGTTCAAAGCGGGCAGAAAATCAATATCGCAGGCACGCCCGCCTGCGAAACGCTGAGCGAAGGGGACTTGCAAACCGCCGTAAATAAAGGCTGGGAGGTGCTGCAATGATGTATCAGGCGACAGAAAACGAACAGGGTCTTTATTTTTGCCCTAAAGACGGCAAAAGCTATGATTTACTCTCATGCAATAAAGCGACCGGCCCCAAAGGCGTAAACGCCGGCTGGAAAGAGTATAAATCCCTAAAAAACGCCTTAAAAGGATTCGGACTTAAAGAAAAGAATCCCGGAAAAGTTTAAAGGCACAAAAAATCCCTCCTTAAAAGGGGGGATTTTTTATAATTTAAAATTTTAGGCCGCCGAAACCTTTTTAAAAACGGCCTCCGCGGCCTCTTTGAGCCTGTTCATGATTTTTTCAAAACCGCGGCCGCTTTTTGATATGGGATCGGGCATATCCTCTTCCAAGCCGAAAGCGTAATCCAAAAGAAGAAAGATTTTGTCGGCGTACTGAGGGAACTTATCCATAATAAGATCAAGCTGATCTTCCGTCATAACAAGCAGCAGATCCGCCCGTTCGGCGTCTTCCCTGCCCAGCAAAGTGGAGCAATGCCCCTGCCAGGAGGCCCCGTTATCTTCCAAAAATTTTTTTATTTTGGAGGGGATCTCATAAGCGGGGGAAGCGTAAACGCCCCTGGAAAAGGCTTTAAGATTACTCTTCCCGTTCTTTTCCGCGAGAGCGTTAAACAGCCTTTCAGCGGCGAAACTGCGGCATATATTGGCGTGACATATAAAACAAATATTCATAGTATATTTCAATATATCAAATTTTTATACAATATTAATTAATATGGATCTGTTTTTTAAAGGTTTTTTAGCCCTGCTTATAATGTTTGCGGTTTTAGCTTTCGCCGGAACCGCGCCTTGGGCTTTCGCCGTGTTTCAGGGGGGGATTTTTCTTTTGTCCGCTTTGATGTTATTTAGAAGAGGCGCGGCACTTTCAAAACCTTTTAAGGCCGGGGCTTTCGGCCTTTTGTTCCTGATACTTTACACTTTGCTTCAAGCCTGTTTTACAACCACTTTCATAGACCCCGTTCCGCCGTATCCTTCCACCATGATGAGGCTTTACACCTTAGAGCACGTTTCAATTTTTACAACGTGGCTTTGCCTCTTTTTCATAGGCGCGGATATAGCTAAGGATTTTAAAGCCTCAAGAAATATTTTATGGGTATTTCTGCTGCCGGCGGTTGTTACGGCCGTTTTGAATATGGCTCTTCCCGGCGTATACCTTAAACTTCTTACCGGGATAAGCGAGGGCGTCGGCCCGTTTGTTAACCGCAATCACGGCGGATGTTTTTTGGCCGCCGCTTCAATACTCTGCGCGGCGTTGGCGGCTTCGCACTTCGCCTTAAAAGCGGAATATCTGCGGGAAAATAAAAAAAACGATTTCTACGCAAAACAGCTGATTTTAATTTTTATTTTTCTGTTTTTGGCCCTTTCCGCCGTGTTTACGCGTTCAAGAGGAGCTATGACGGCATTGGCGGCGGGTATAACGGTTTATGCGGTTAGCCTTTCCTTTATATTTTTAAAAAACATTAAAATTAAAATCTGCGCGCTGCTCCTTATAGCCGCTTTGGGATTAAGCGGAGCCTTTGCCGTTTACTCCAATGAAAATAAAATCAACGCATTCGCACAAAGAAGTTCTTCCGTTTCAACCGATATCAGGAAAGATTTGTACCGTTCCGCCTTTGAAGCTTTAAAAGACAGGCCCGTATTCGGCACAGGCGCAGGCGCATTGCCGGTTATGATAACAAATTACACTAAACCGCTTAACAGCTATATTGAACGCCTGCACAGCGATCCTTTGGAAATATTGCTGGGCGCGGGCATTGCCGGCTTCTTGCCGCCGCTCATCTGCGCCGCCGCGTTTATAATATTTCTTTTAGGCAGGATAAAAGCTCTGCCCGCAAAGAAACAAGCCCTTTTTACCGGCATATTTTGCGCTTGCATATCATTTTGTGTAAGTTCGGCGGTGGACTTTTCCTTGTTCATACCGGCCTGCGCCTCGCTCTTTTTCACCTCCGCGGGCCTCTTATGCGGGGTTACCTTTTGGCGGGAGGAATACTCCCGCATTCGCTTTAACGCATTTTTCAAAGCGGCCGTTTTATTATTTTTGGCGGCTTGTTTTTGGTTTTCGGCCCAAAAAGCGGCGGCGTGGCGTTTTCATCATTTCGCGGACGGATTTAAGTTTGAAAGAAAAACTCTTTACTATCAAAAAGCTTTGGCTTATTATCCTTCCCCGCGTTACGCCTTAAGCCTCGGCGTGGAATATTATAATAAAAGCTTGGACGCTTCCCTGCCGCCGGAACAAAGGGCCGAACTCAGGAAAAAAGCCTTTGATTTGGCGAAAACTTACCTAAAAAAATACCCGCGCGAAAAAGAACTTTCCAAGCTATACATGAACACTTTATAAACCTTTTATGTTACCTCTATAATTTTGTAAAATATAGAGTATATGAAAACTTATAACATTATCGCCCTTTTATCAGTTGTTTTACTGCTTAACGCATGCGCCGGCGCGCAAAAAAACGCCGAAAGCGGCTTAACGGAAATTAATCCGCGCGAAGTGGCGCAAAATTTAAACGATTTAAAAGCTTCTTCCGATTATATTTTACAGCCCGGCGACCTTGTTGAAATACAGGTCTTTATGGAAGAAGATATGAAACGCACCCTGCGTATCGCCACAAACGGAACAATCACTTATCCGCTTGTCGGCAACGTTAAGATAGCCGGATATTCTTTATCCAAGGCGGAAGAAAAGCTCTCTTCGGCTTTAAAAACGTATATTAAAAACCCGCAGGTTTCCATGCTGATACAGGAATACGGCAATAAAACCGTATACGTATTGGGCCAAGTGCAAAAGCCGGCGGCCATACAAATCCCGCCGGAAAAGCCGCTTACCGTGCTTGAGGCCATAACTTCCGTAGGCGGATTTACCGATATCGCGGCGCTTTCAAAAGTAAGAGTGCTGCGTATGGAAAACGGCAAACAAACCGCAATAGACGTTGACGTAACCCAAATAACCAAACAAGGCAATAAATCTTTGGATATTCCGCTTATGCCGGGGGATGTCGTCTTTGTGCCCCAAAGTATGTTCTAGAGGATGATTATGCAAGAAGAATTAAACAATGAAGAGATAAATTTCAGTTACTATATAGAAATACTGCTTAAGCATTGCTGGGTTATAATTTGCTTTATAGCTTTGGGGGCTTTCTGCGCCGTTATGCTTAACACCTTTATGAGGCCGGCTTACAAAGCCACGGCCCTTATGATGATAAATCAGGAAAACGCCGGCAAGCTGGAAACAAGCCCATATACGTCTTTCACCGCCGAGGAAGACTATTACCGCACGCAGTACAAACTGCTTGAAAGCCGCAACCTTTTACACAAAGTATATACTCAAATGAATTTAGGCCAATATGAGGAATTTGAAAACCCTTCCGGCCTTAAAAAACTGACAAAAGCCATAGACGTATCGCCGATAGCCCGCTCCCGTTTGGTAAACCTTTCGGTAACCAGTTACGATCCCGCCCTTGCGACGGAAATCGTCAACAATATCGCGCAGACTTTCGTGGCGGAAAACATCAGCAACCGCATTTCAATGGGCCAAGACGTAATAAAAGCTTTGGAAAGCACCCAGCGCAGCAAAGGCGAGCAGGAACTTTTAAACTCCATGCCGCAAGTGGTAAACAGCGACTTTATAAAAAGCCTTAAACTGCAGGAAACTACCTTGCTAAATAAGCAAGCGGAACTTTCTTCCAAGTACACGGCCGTCCACCCGGAAGTCATCTCCGTAAAAAGGCAGCTTTCCGCGGTACAAAATAAAATCGCGTTGGAAACGCAAAGGCTAGTTCAAAGTATTAAGATTGAACTTTCAGGGCAGTTTTCCGGCAATAATATACGCATAGTGGATAATGCCGTCGTGCCGGAAAAGCCTATCCGCCCCAGAAAGCTGCTTAATCTTGCCATAGGGCTTTGCGCCGGCGCGCTTTTTGGCGTTTTGTTCGCTTTTATAATGGAGTTTTTTGATCAAACCGTTAAGAATTCCGAAGATTTGGAAAACAAATTAAAATTGCCGTTCCTCGGTTTCGTTCCCAAAGAAAAACTTAAAAAGAATGAAGCGGAATACGCTTTTATGCTTAAAAAAGGCAATTTCCTGCTGGCGGAAAACGTAAGGAATATCAGGACGATGCTTGCGTTTGCAAAAGCGCAGGAACCGAACGCGCCGATACTTATAACCAGCTCTTTGCAAGGCGAAGGCAAAAGCAATCTTTCCACCAATCTTTCGGTGGCTTTGGCTCAGGCCGGTTCAAAGGTGCTTATAGTGGACGGCGATTTGCGCCGCTCCCGCCTGCACAGAACCTTCCGTCTTTCGCCCGAACTGGGGCTCAGCAATATTTGGACGAGCGAAGGGGAAAAAGCCGATTACGCCGCCAATATTCAGCCCGTAAAAGATGTTCCCAACCTGTTTGTAATGACGGCAGGGCAAAGGCCGCCAAACCCGGCGGAACTTTTAAATACGCCTAAACTGGCCGATTTTATCGACTGGGCCAAAAAGAATTATGACCAAGTTATAATCGACTGTCCGGCGATTGTGCCCGTATCCGATACCCTTTTATGGGGCAAATACATACCTTTGGCGGTGTTTGTTGTACGCTGCGGCCAAACCAATGTACGCATAGCGCAAATCGGTATAGACAAACTTAACAAAGCCGGCATTAAGATATTGGGCGCGGTTATCGGCCATTACAAGACCGAGGGCCTTGCCTACGGCAAATACGGATATTATAAGAAAAGCTACGGCTATTACGAAGATAAATAGCCCAGTTTTACGGATTAAAAAGGCCGGTTTAAAAGCCGGCCTTTTTTATTGCCCTAAAGCTAAACCTCCGCGGCCACGCCGGGGAATATTATTTTTATAATATTTTTGCGCCGCCGGCAAGGCGTAGAAGCTTAAGCAAAAGCCCTTTTACGCCGCGCCTTTTATAGCGGGACATAATTTTATAAAAGCTTTCGCCTTTGCGGAAAGATTTAAAGAACTCTTCCCGGCAAGGGGAGGGGGAAGTTGAGCGGAGAAAATAAGGATTATATTTAGAGGCGGCCTCCAAAGAAATGTCTTTATAAAGCAAGTTCACCGCCAAATCCTTAAAAGCGGCCTCGGCTTTGGCGGAATTTACCATTAACAGGGAAACGCCCTTTTCGTCATACATATCCGGCATAATTTCCTTAACGCCCCATAAATCCGCCATGGTAAAATCAGCATATTTGCGCTTGCCTTTAAAAGCGCAGGCGTGGCAGGAAGGCCTTTCATACATATTGGAAATAGTATAAGGCAGGCGGTAAATCAAACGGAAAAGTTTGCCTTTTGAGCGGTTTAGAAAACCTTTGCAATAGTTAAAAACGCCGCCGGCCTGAGGAAGATTTACTCCGTTGTTAAGGGTTATATTCAAATAGGAAGCGTCCCAGCCGAAACGCTTATACCTGAAATCAACCGCAGATATATTTGAAGCCGGTGCGGTTTCCGCAAGGAAGCGTTCCCATACCGCGGGGGACGGAACGCCGTGGCAGATGATATCCGCCGTAAGCAAATTGGGATAATCTTTGCCCAAATAATTTTTAAGCCCGGCTATTTGGCAGGGCGTGCCGGTAAAAAGCACTTGCCTGCCCGATAGAAGAAAGTCCTTTGCGGTTTTAAAAGAATCGCCCGTATCGCTTTGAACATACTTGGACCGGCGCAGATTATCCAAATCGTTTGCATTCTCCGCGTAAGTATGACGCACGCGCCAAGAGCCGTCAAAACCGGCCCCGAATACCGCGCCGCCCTGATTTAATATATGCTCCGCCAGCAGGCTGAACATTCCGCCGGAAGAACTTAAATCTTTTATCTTTGCCGATTTGTGGCGCGCTCCATAGACGGTTCTAACTTCGTTTCCCGGATTATTGTTTATTATGGGGCAGACCTTTTCGCAAAGGCCGCAGTTTACGCATAAATCTTTATCGACGGAGGGATATGCAAAGCCTTCCTCGTCCCTTTTCATCGTTATGCAGTTTTTTGGGCAAGCATTGAAGCAGGCCCCGCAGCCACAGCATTTTGTTTTGTCGGATATGAAAATCATTTTATTTTCCTCAGTATAATGCTTTTTACCCTTTTATAAACGTTTATCATATTTTTACAGTCAAAAGCCAAATTCACGAGCAAAGCCCACAAGGATAAAACGGCCGTTACCACAAAGCCTTTAAAAATCCAATCGGCAAAGCCGGAAACCTCAATCCGATACTTAGCGAATATAAACAATACCGGCGTCATGGCCGTCAAAGCCGCCGCTATATGCTTTACGGTGCGCAAATGGGAAAGTTTTGTAATGCGCTTGGGCACGAAGAAAAGTAAATCCATATCCCTGTAAATATTGGAAAGCATTAACCCGCCTATAATGCCGTAAAGCCCGAAAAACTGCACGCCTATAAGCCCGCCGAAGAGGGCGATAAGCCCCTGCGCAGTGCTCTGCCAGCGCGTCTGGCGGTACATTCCGGCGGAAATGACAAGCATTCCCTGGGGGGTTTTCAAATTATATAAAAAACCGTTCATCACGCACATCGCCCCCAAAACCGGCAATATATAATCCGCATCGCTTACGCCTTTGGTATAAAGGGATATAAACGGCGTTATCAGCAAAAGGGCCGCGCCGTATACCACGGTAATAAGCAGATAATAGGCTTGCTCAAATTCCTTATAGGCTTTTTTAAGAACGCCGCGCTGGCCGCGCGCGATAACGTCCCCGAAAGAAGCCGCCAAGCCGGAAGTAAACACCGAAAGTATCCCGTCCATACCGCTTACAACCATATTGTATACGGCGTAAACGCTGACTTCTTTTATTTGCAAAAACACGGTGGCCAAAATAATCGGGCAGGCGGACTGTATACTGCCCAAAATCTGCAAATAAAGCACGTTCCAGCGTTCTTTCAAAGCGGAATAATCGGGCGGAACGGAATAATCCAAATAATCATAATGAGTTTTGGCGTAATACCACAAAATAAAAGACCGCAGGAAGACGGAAGAAAGCAAGATAACTTCAAGCAAAGCTATATCGCATTTTAATTTGGCCAAGGCGTAAGTCAAAAGGACGTTAAGCCCCCAATAGGCTATCTGCGAAGCGGAAATTACGTAACTGCGCTGATCGGCCGTAAGGAGTACGCGGTATTTTGAAAGCGTAAAAAAATCCAGCGCGCCGGAAAAGCCCAGGGCAAAAACTATAACGCTGATCTTCCAAGCCGGCAAAACATTCCCGTTAATTATATAAGGATAAACCGCGGCCAGCAAAGCCACCAAACTTAAAAAGATATAGCCGGAAAGGATATAGAACTTTTTGGAAGCCGCCAATATGCCGTTAATCGCGGGCCGGTTTTTATCCGCCAGCGGTTTATAAAGGGCGTAAATGCTCGCGCCGGAAATCCCGGCTTCAACCAAAACGAAATAAGCTACAAACTGCGTAACGGAAACGACAAGCCCGTTTATATCGGAACCGTAAGTAGTTATAATTATGCGCGGTATTATGAAAGCGGCCAGCATCATAACCGCTTTTTGCAGGGCCATGGTAACGGAATTGTTTATAAAAAGCCCCGTTCTGCTCACTCGGCCATGCTCCTTAAATAAGAGAGGGATTTTTCCTTTTCCGCCGCCAGTTTGGCATTAACTTCAGCCCAGTCCGGCGCGGGAGTATCAAGGTTTGCCCCAGCTGATATCAATCTGCTTCTTAAGTTCGTCAAATCAAGCAGATTTTCCAAGCGGGAATTGACCTTTGAAGGAGGGGGAAGCAAATCAACGAAAAAATCCTTATTAAAATTGATTGAAAACGCCAAACCGTGGAAAGAATTGGTTACTATATACTTTGCGTTAAGGAAGTACCCCAGCCACTCCTGCGGCGTAGGGCAGATAACTTTTACGCCTTTATAGGGCACCGGAGAAGTGGAAAGCATTATCAGCTTAAGCCCGGTTTTTCGCGCCAAATCACGGGCAAAACCTATTATCGCAGAATTATTGCTCATAAGATATAAAAGGATAAAATCTTTTTCCTTGGGCATAACGGCTGTTTTGCGCCAGGATTCCTTGGAAAGGAGCAATGTCGGGTCAATATCTGCCCGCACGTCTTCTTTGCCGGAAAGCTCTTTGGCCAAAGGCACTGCGGAAGCTTCCCTTACGGAAACAACTTGAAAAAGTTTTAAATAACGGGCAAGAATTTCCTTTTCCTCAAGATTAATCTCTGTCTTACCCATGCTTGCCGAATAGGAGTATTTCTTGAAGTCAGAATTTACAAAATCAAGCAAATAAGACGCATCTTTACTACCGCCGTCCATATTCCACACCTGATCGCTACCGGCTATAAAGAGATCAAATTTATCGTTTAAGTCTGGTAGGTGCGTCCTTTTTACAAAAGGCATATCCATAAGATAAGGCTTTCTGAATGCTTCAAACTGATTGTTGACATATATTAACCACGGCATAAATACTGTTCTTTTTATAAATTCTCTTAAAGTCAGCTTTCTGGCTCTTGGTTTGTAATTTATTACGGAAGTTCTAGCGCCTAATAGGTTGAGAGTGGTTTTAAGCGCATAGCATTGCAACATCGCGCCGTAATTATTGGCTCTGTTAAAAGTTAAAGTGGCGATTTTTTTCATATCAGTTCCTTAAAATGTGGTCTTTTATCCATTTTGCCGATTTTTTATTTATAAGGCAAACGCTTGCAAACAACTTAAATTTTAAAGAAATACCTTTTGCAAAAATCAAATTGGCATATTCCTTTTTGGCCGCACTTATAACTGGCGCAGGGGAAACCCGTACAGGATACAGGCAAGCTTTAATAAAAAGAGCATACAAATGCTTTAAATATTGGTTTTTAAAAAATTTTAGTCGTTCTTTTTTTGCTCCGGCGGTTTCGCTTTTTAAAATATAATCAAATACTTTTAATGAATCCAAATCCCTTTGATTGAAATCCTGCACTCCGAAAGTTTTGTCATAATAATACTTCGGTTCAAAACCGCAAATCATGCGGGAATCTTTTTTAAAAACATCATAAAGGAATTGAAAATCCTCGCTCATGGACAAGAGAGGGAAAGTAATATTTTTCACAACTTCACTTTTATATAATTTATTCCATACCGAAACAAAAACCGCTTGATTTTCCAAACACTCTTTAAGTGCTTCAAAACCGCTTAGCAACTTATTTTTTGCTTTATTATTATAAATTTTGGAATTTTTTTTGTTCATGTAAAATATATTACATGCGGATATATCAGCCCCGGCGGCTTGCATTAGTTTAAAAAGATATTCATACATATCGGGTTTTATAAAATCATCGGCATCCATAAAACCTATATAACGCCCCGAGGCCTTTTCCAAACCTAGGTTTCTGGCCAAGGAAACGCCTTTTTTATCAATATGATAAACTTTTATCCTTGAATCTTTTTTCGCCGCCTGATTTACAATATTTAAAGTATTGTCCGTAGAAGCATTGTTAATTAAAATTATTTCCAAATTATTATATGTCTGTTTTTGCAAACTGTCCAAACACTTCCCTATGCAGGCAGCGGCATTATACATAGGTATTATTACGCTTATGGTTTCATTCATAGTTTTTCCTTAATTTTATCTGCTGCAAATAAGAGCATCCCCGGCAAAATAAAGAATAAAGAAAGCGACGGCGCATCGGTTGGGAAACCCTTGGCCTTCTTGTTAAAACAAAGATACCGCCAGTATAATATACAGGCTTTTATTCTTTCTTTTAAAGGCATGGTTTTATCTTCGGCAATACCGCCGTAAAACAGTTTTGCGCCTTGGGGGCTGTTTCTGTACTGCCTGCGTATGGAAGCCGTCAGCCCGCCGGGCAGATATTCGCAGTAATATAAAACGTCGCCGATATAGCGCATAATATATTTTTCGGATATTTTATTCCATACTACGGCTTCATTTAGGAATTTTTCTCCTTCAAAATAGGGGAAAGGATATTCCTTTAAAACTTCCGTTTTGAAGACTTCCGCCATATCGCCCTTTATGTGGTATTTATGGCGGATATCTAGCATGGAACAATCCCTGCCCGCCGCCTCTTTACTGTTAAACAAAGGCTTTTTGCCGTCAAGCTCCGCTTTTAAACCGCAGATCCCGGCAAAGCGTCCGTCTTCCGCCACTGAAGCAAAAACTTCGGCTATACGTTCAACGGCCCCGGCGGGCAGGCAGTCGTCGCTGTCCACTATAAAAAAAGCTTCGCCGCGCGCCTCTTTTACGCCTATGTTTATCGCCCGGTGTTTACCGCCGTTGGCGGTTTTAACGTAACGGAGGGGAAAAGGGTTTTCTTCCCTCTGCCATTTCCGCGCGGAATCTTCCGTTCCGTCCGTGCTTCCGTCGTCAACGATAAGCCATTCAAAATCTGTGCAAGTCTGTGCTTTAAGGCTTTTATAAAGCCTTTCAAGCGTTGAAGCGCGGTTGTAAGCGGGCGTAAACACGGTTATCACGGTTAAATCTCCAAAAAGTAAAATTGATAAGACCAAAACGCGCCGTCGCCGAATTTTGCCGTGCGGTACAGTATTGCGCCAACGGCAAGCGCGCCTGCGGCCGCGTAAATCAAAATAAGCAAAGGCCGCATTTGCGCGGGGGGAAACTTTGCCAAAAATAAATTAATGACCAAAGGCAGCAATACAAGCAAACTTAAATCAAAATACACGAAGATACGGAACAAAATTTCCACATTACGCGTCCAAAACAAAAGTATAACGCCGGAAAAATACAAAAACAGCCAAATTCTGTTCTCCCGCGAGGCCCATATCCTTTTTATAAAAGGCAGTATAATCATTAAAGCCGCGGCCATTTTTATATACTCTACGACATTTAAACTGTATGTTCCCGAAGCGTGCTCCAAATATCCCAATGTACGCCCCGATATAAATGAAAGCCCCGGCACGGAGGAAACCAAACTTATAAACTGCAAAGGCGAAAGGGCTGCGGTTACGGCAATAAACAGGATAAAAAAAGCGGCCCAGCATTTTATCCCTTTGGTCCTTTTTAACACCTCATAAGCAAATAAGAAAGGCAGAAGAACTATTATCGACTGGTGAAAGAAAAATCCTGTAAAAAGCCAAATCAAAGAAAGAGGTTTGTTCTTATCCCAAAAATAAACCACCCATAACGCCAAAGACATGCAAAGCATCTGCCTGTTAAGAACCATATTATAAAAAAAGAAATAGCACGCCATATAAAAAAGTAAGGCGAATTTGGGGAATTTTACGTGCTTTTCAAGGAAAGCGATCAATACCGCTATGGAAATCAAGCTGTAAAAAAATAAGAAACCGTTAAAAGAAAGGCCCAAAAAAGAAAATAAATTGTTAAGCAGGGCGTAGCCCGCTTCCGAAGACATATAATTAAGCGCAAGTCCGTAGTAAATATCCTGATACATGTAAAAATCGCTTCCGCCCATATTGCGCCACCCCGCCAGCATGGAAAGCAAAATAATGCAGAAAAACGCTCCCATTCTGCGGAGTTTGGGGGAAAAGTCCGTAAAACTTAAAGCCGCCGCGGCGGAATATATCGCAAGGAAATATATCATAAGCTTAAATAAATATCCTGATAGCCTTTCGCCATGGTTTGCAATGTATAGCTTTGCCTTACGGTATTTACCGCAGTGTCCCCGCAGTCTTTAAAACCGCCGTCCAAAGCGCGGAACATTTGCGCAGATAAGGCTTTATAGTCGCCGGGTTCAAAAAAAGCCGCCGCCTTACTGCCTTTAAGATTGCAGTAAGCCTCAATATCGCTAAGTATAACCGGCGCGCCGCAGGCCATGGCCTCGTAAACGGTAAGATGAAAGCTTTCGGAAAGGGACGTTGAAACGTAAAAATCCGCGGCTTTGAAATAATCCTGCACATTGTTTACATGCCCGGCAAAAAGGACATTTCCGCGGCCTTTAAGCAAATCTTCAGTTTGTTTAAGCATGGGGCCGTCGCCGCAAAGAATAAAAAAAGAGTCTTCTTCTTTTAACTCCGGCAAAGCCTTTGCGAAAGATAAAATATCTTTCCCGGGTATAAACACGCCCGCCCAAATAAAAATCTTTTTATCTTCGGGCAGGCCCAGCGAACGGCGCAAAGCCGATTTATCGTCCGCCGGGGCGAATTTTTGTACGTCCACCCCGTTGTTTACATACAAATATTCGGTTTTGGGATATTTGCGCCTAAACAAGGCCTTAAGCATTTCAGAACAGCAAACCCTTTTATCGGCTGCCGACAAAGCCCTTTTAAAAATTTTTGACATCACGAAACCTTTTATTTTGCCGTAAGCCAAAGCGAAATCGACTTCATAATCGCAATGGACGCTTGCAATACGCTTATACCGCCCCAAATACAATGCGGAAAACACCGCCGAACGGAAGCAATGCGTATGCACTATATCCGGGTTAAGTTCCGCCGCCGCGCGCTTTAAAGCGCGTCCGCCGTATAAAAATCCTTTTAAGCGGCTTAAATTAAGGCAGCGCACTTCTATGCCGGCCTTTTCAAGTTCGGGTTTCCAGGAGTTTTGCTCGTCTTCTTCCGGGGAAAGGGTAATTACGGCGGGTTTAAAAAGTTTCTTATCCAAGTTCAAAGCCGTACCCGCCAAAATATTGGTCGGCCCTGTTCTTTTAAGAGTGGAAATGATATAAACGATTTTCTTCATGACTCAGCGCAAAGCCTTTTTATAGAATATGCTTCTGACACTATTCGGCATAATTACCTGGACGCAAAAGCGCACGGCCAAATTAAACAGATAAACAGGCAGGGAAATAAGCCCCAAAGAAAGCATTTTATCCGCTATGGCCTTATTGCTTTTAAAATACTTCCAGCCGCCGCGGCGGGAGTATAAATTTTTATCGGTTCGGACGTTTACCAAAATATCTGCCAAGTTCGCAAAGCGGCATCCTTTTGCGGCCATACGGGCCCAAAGATAATAATCTTCCATTAAATGCAGGGGGATATAACCGCCGCACTCCAAAACCGCTTCCCTGCGGAACATAACCGTCACGTGGTTAAAGGGGCAGCGCGTCTTTAAAAATTGCTTTAAATCCTTATCACTTTGCGGCAAAACGCGCAGAGAAACTTCTTCTTTGCTTTCGGAGTCGATTTCCCTTATCGCTCCGCCCAAGACGGATAAATCTTTATCGGTTTCAAAGGCTTTAATCTGCTTTTCAAAACGGTCGGGAAGGGAAATATCGTCGCTGTCCATACGGGCAACCAACGGGTAAGAGCACTCCTTAAGGCCGGCGTTAAGCGCGGCGCCGAGGCCCATATTCTTTTCCAAACGGACGATTTTGAGTTTATCCTTAAATTCGTCTATTACGGCTTCAAGTTCTTCGGTTAAAGGGCCGTCCGCCGTCAAAACCGTTTCCGCCGGGATACAGCTTTGGCTGAATACGCTTTGAACGGCCTCCCTAAACCAAGCCGGATTATCCTTATGATAAACGGACATCAATACCGAAAATTTAAGTTCATTCATTTTATATATTATATCATTATAAGCGTACAATAAAAATGCTATAATTTTTCCATGAAGAAAATAATCTCCTTAATCACAGGCGGAGCCGGTTTTATAGGTTCCCACATCGCACATACTCTTGTAAAAAAAGGACATAATGTTATCGTCTTTGACGATTTTTCTTCCGGCTCTCTTGATAATCTTAAAGATATTGAAAAGCAAATTAAAGTTATTAAGGGTGATATAACCGATTTCAATCAGCTGAAAACCGCTTTTAAAGGCGTGGATTACGTTTACCACCATGCCGCGCTTGTTTCCGTGGCAGAATCCATGTCCGATCCGCGAAAGACGCAAAAAATCAATATAGAAGGCGCAAACAACGTACTTGAAGCCGCGCGGATAAACGGAGTAAAAAAGGTGCTTTTGGCCTCTTCAAGCGCGGTGTACGGCAACGGCAAAGAAATGCCTTACAGGGAAGATGGGCCTACAGACTGCCGCTCTCCCTACGCGGCAAGCAAGCTGACAGGGGAAGAGCTCCTAAAAATGTATAACAAAGCTTACGGGCTTAGTACCGTAATCGTAAGGTATTTTAACGTTTTCGGGCCCGGGCAGAATCCAAATTCCCCTTACGCGGCGGTAATAGCCAAATTTATGCAATGTGCCGAGCAAGGCAAAGAGTTTTGCATAGACTGGGACGGCAAACAAAGCAGGGATTTTGTATTTGTCGACGATATAGTCGCAGCCACCGTTTTGGTCATGCAAAAAGGCAAAGCGGGGGAAGTTTACAATATAGCATCGGGCAAAACATATACGCTTCTGCGCCTAGCGTCTTTAATAGAAGCTTTGTCGGGCAAAAAGATGAAGCGCGTTTTTAAACCCAAAAGGGCCGGGGACGTAAAGAAATCCTGCGCTGACATAAGCAAAATAAAAAAATTGGGATTCAGGCCGGCATTTACACTTGAAAAAGGCCTTAAAGCAATGCTTCAAACTAAAAAAACGCCTAAAGGAACCGCCCGATGAGGATATTGTTTTTTATACTTGATTTGCTGGCTTTTATTCTTATCACTTTTATAGTGGTAACGCTGCGCTACGGCGGCTGCCACACCTATCTTTTTCTTCCTACGATAAAAACTCTTGCCCCGGCTTTTATGCTGTGCAGCGTTATTTTGTGGGTGTTTTCTTTTTACGATTTCAGCCTTATCAAAATGCAAAGGATTGATTACCGCAATACAATAATAGCTTTTGCGCTTTCGCTTTTGGGTTCGGCTTTCGGCATATATTTCGGCGCGTCGCTTTTCAATATGGCTACGCCCAAAACCATTTTGATATCGGTGTTCATAATTTATTTTACGTATATCTATTTTACAAGAAAGCTTTACGCGACCCTTACTTTTTACCGCTACAAAGTCCTTCTGTTGGGCGACAGCGACACCCTTAAAATCATAGAAAAGGCCCTGCGCAAAAACCGCGCTTTTAAAGTGCTCGGCCGCTTTGAAGAACCCGAGGACGCCAAAAAAATAAAAGCCGATTCCACGGATTTGATAATAATGGGCAGCAAAATGATACAGGAAAAGGAAAACGCCTGGGCCGTAATATCTACCAAGTTCCTTAACAAAGGCGTACTTTTAACCACGGATTACAACTTTCACGAAGAACTTTTTAAATGTTCCAGCAAAGGAAGCCTTAAAGACAATATTTGGCTTTTGCGCGAGGTTGCCTCTCGCCAGCAGGAACGGTTTTACCCGATAATAAAAAGAGCTATGGACATAATCTTCTGCCTGATTCTTATACCGGCTTTTCTGCCGTTGGGTGCGATTATATGGCTCTTTATCAAACTTACCGACGGGATAGACCCGGTATTCAAGCAAAAACGCATAGGCAAACTGGAGCGCGAAATAAACATCTACAAATTCCGCACGATGTACGCAAATACGGAAACCGTTACCAAAAGCGGCAAAATTTTAAGGCGTTTCAGGCTGGACGAACTGCCTCAGCTGATAAATATTTTGAGGGGAGATATTTCCATAGTGGGCCCGAGGCCCTTGGCTTTGGAAGATTATAAAGCCATTACGGAAAATCTCCCGGCAAATTCAATCCGCAGCATAATAAAACCGGGGCTTACCGGCTGGGCCCAACTGAACTTTAAAGCTCCGCCGAATTATTCCGTCGCCGGGCAAGCCGTAAGCGAGGAATTTCTCGACGCGGCAAAAACGCGTCTTTGTTATGATATTTGGTATATAAAAAACCGCTCTTTCTTTTTGGATGTGGAAATTATGTTCAAAACCGCAAAAAGAGCGTTTATAAAGGATAAAAAATTTGATTAAAATTATTTTAAAAAGCGGTCTTTATTCATTATCGTCCGCCGCTGTTTTATTATTCGCCGTTTTAAACGCAGGGGCAATGCCTCTGTGCATTTATGACGTAAATTCCCCGCAAAACGTAAAAACCGTCAAGAAAGCCGGCTTTAACTGCATGCAGACTTATAAGCAAGCCCCGCAGGAGCTTTCCGCCTTGGCCCAAGCCGCAGAGGCAAACGGCCTTAAAATGCTTATATACCCCGATAAACTTATAAACTCAAGCGAGCTTGCAAACGCAAATAAATGGCCGATTTTGGCTTTGTACCTGTATGATGAGCCGGATGTAGCGCGTTTAAGCTGGAGGGACGTCAAAAAACTGGACGGAAAAGCCAAAAAGGCTCTCCCCGAGCGGCAAACGGCGGTGGTTGTAGGGCAGGGCTCCCACGCGGAAAACTATTGCAAATCCGCCGATATACTTATGGTTGATTGGTATCCCGTGCCGCACTTGAATTTAAGTTCCTTCGGGAAACAGATAGAAGACGCAAAAAAGATACTTGCCAAAAACAAAATGGCGGATAAGCCTTTATGGGGCGTCATACAGGCTTTTGACTGGAAAGACTTTAAACAATACCGTCCCGACGATCAAAGAATAGGACGCTTCCCGGAAAAAGACGAAATGCTCTTTATGGCTTATCACGGGCTTATACGCGGAATAAACGGCGTATTTTTCTACACTTTTACCGTAAACGGCAAAACCCTGCCGGAATACTCCCCCGAGTATTGGAAAAGATTAAAAGCGGTAGTAAAAGAACTTAACAAAACTCTTCCGATTTTTGAAGAGGGGAAAATATTGCCTGCTCCAGGGAAAACTTCCGCAAATATTTTGGCGCAAAGGCGTTTATATAAGGGATATTATTACGATTTTCTGCTGAACCTCTCAGAAGTTCAGGAACCCCTGCCGGCGGAATTCATGCAAAAAACTTATAAAGCCTTATACAGGGCAAAAACGAAAATCCTCGCCCCGCACTCCGTAATGATACTAAGGAGCAACGCAAAATGAACCGGGCGAAAAAAACGTTGCTGCCGGTTATCGGCCTTTTTTGCCTTTGTCTGGCTCTTGCCGGCGCGGCAAAAAGGCTTTTTGCCCCTAAAAATTTTGGGCCATTTTTTCAGGTTGAAGCTTCCGCCGATTCTCCCGAAACCGTAATTTTATTTTTAGATTCTCGCTCTTGCTCAACCGATATGTTCACACCTAAAAACGGACAAATTATCACTTTTAACGACGCACAGGCTTTTTACGTTCAACCTCAAAAAAACGCAAGAACCGTATTAAACAGAATCCCGCAGGAAGCAAATGCCGGCTTTAACGAAAAATCTTTAATAACGCTGTTTGCGGAAGCCGGCTATGAAACTTTCTGTTTAAACTGTGAAAGCTCCGAGCCGGCGTCAAAAGAGGCTCTTACCGAAGCAAAAGGCCCGTCCGTACAACTTTTGAGGGAAATTTTCTCCCGCCCCGGGCGCAAATTTGCCGCGGTGGAACCTTTGAAAGGGGAAACTTTGGCGGATATAACCGCTGTTTTGGAAAACTCCCCCAAAGCATCGGTTTTAATTGCCGCCGGTTTAAAAGGATGCCCAAAATCAGACTGCCCTGCGGAATTTTTAAGTTATACCGCTTTTTACGCAAACGACGCTTACAAATCCCGCACCGGCATTAAAGAAAAATTGGATAACATATCCTCTTTTGCCGGCGCGCCGATGACTCTTCAGTATATTTTTGACACTTCCGCATCTTTCTCCGGCCTTCATTACGCTACGGCGGACGCGCTTAAAGATCTTACGCGTTTAAACCCAAAAGCTCTTACCGGCAAGCCGGCTTCCTTCTGTAAAATTTAGGACTTTAGACCCACCCGCTTTTAGGCAGAAAGGCTCTGTTTTTCCTTTCAAATAAGTTATATCATAATAATAAGAATACTATTATGGAGCATCTCAGAATGAAAAAGTTACTGTCTTTAATTATGATTTTAGCCGTGGTTTTTCCAAACTCGGGGCTTTACGCAAACGCCCAACGCCCTGCAAACTCTTTTGAACACATGATTCGGGTTTATGAAATTTGGCCGGAATCTTTCGCAGATAAAATCAACAAATATGTTTCCGCTGCCGAACATTATATAATTCACAGCCCAAACGCCGAAGCGGCTGAACTGGCCTCTTTAAGAACAGACTTAAAAACTAAGGAAGAATTCATAACCAAAGTACTCAAGAAGAAATCAGACGATACCGATTTTTTAGACAGTATTTACAGGGCGCTTTCCACTCCGGATTGGGGCAGCAGAAGGAATCATCCTTTTTCTTTGACTTACGCTAAAGAAACCGTCGGAGCGCTGACCGGCGGGAAAACGCCGCTTTCGGCGGTAAATGTACTGAAAGCTCAGCCGGAATTTTTCAACAAAGCGGCTTTTACAATGCTTGAAAAAGGGGAAAAAGATTTTGCTTTACTGGTAAAAAGCATAGAGAAGAACCTTACTATTAGCAGAAAAAGAGCCGTTTCCTTGGCTTTGTCGGCGGAAGTCGAATACGCCCACAGCATAAGCGGCGGCAGAATTTCTGCTTTAAGAGAACGCATCGCCCGCAATAAATATTTTATCAGGAAAGCAGATTACAGAGCCAGCAAACAGCTTGAAGCTTGGCGCAGCGAAATAAGAGCGGCCGAAAAAGAAATCCTTGAGCTTAAAAAAATGCATGAAAGCGCAAGCCGCACGATATCTTACGCTTTGGGCGAAGAAGAATTAAATAAAGTTATTGCTATAGTCCGCCAGACGGATCCGGCGCTTGCATCGGCTTTAAGCAGAGGGAGCAGCAAAGCTTCCACTAGTGCATTGCGCCATATGAAAGCCTTAAAATCCGTCCTTCCGTTAGCGATAGGTGCGGGGATCTTCATGACGGTTTTTGCCGCCAACGCAAACGCGGCGCCCGCCCAAGCCGAGCGGGACGTAATAAGGGCCGTTTCCAACAGAACGGCTTTAAAAAGAGAAGTTTTAACGGCCGTAAATAAAAACCCGGCCAATATCGGTGTAGTTTATGCCGGCGGTCCGCAGGTAAAAAATATGATTGCGGAACTTTTTGAAAGCGAAAGCAACAATTCCCTTTCGGCGGAAAAACTTCTTCCTTATGCAGAAGAATGGTCCGCGCGTATGCACACTTTGGCAACAAACGATCAAGCCCGCAAAGATTATATCGGCGGCCTTAAACGCGTATATCAAAACGCTTTAAATCAAGATAAAGTAAACTTTAACAGACAGATAAAACGCGATCTTACGCTTCCTGCAGATAACACCCGTGTGGAAAGGCAAATCCCCGCGGAATTCATAAGATTTAAAAAATAACGGGAGAATATGGGAATGTTCATTAAAAAAAGTCTTTCACTCTTGCTTTGCGCGGCTTTACTTACGGCCTCCGTGCCGGTAAGCGCCCAGCCCAGGCCTAAGCCGATACCGAAAAACGATTATCAGTTTAATAATTACGGATTCAATAATTATCAATATAATCATAACGGGTGGGGAAATACTTTTAATAATCCCCTCAACCCTTTCGGCACCACCTTCAAAACAAAAGAACAAATGGATGCGGAATTTGCCGCCAAGAGAAAGAAACTTGACGAAAGGGTATCCTTCGCGTTTTTTAATCCCGCGGCGGTATATGACGGGCTAAACTATTTTGACGCGCTTTATGTTTGGAAAAAGCTTCACCCTAAAGCCAAAGATACAAAAGGCTTTGCAAAAGACGCTTTTATCAATCCGGCGTGGGCAAAATACAACTCCGCAATTAAAGATTACAGAAGAAGTTCCTATCGCAGTCATACGCCTTATCAGGTGATGAAAGCCATGGAAAGCGAAACCAAAACCATAGGGGAACTGCTTAAAAAGAACCCTCGTTATATTAAAGAGCTTCGCAAAGCGGAAGTTAAAGAATTCGGACGCAGCTGCCTTCAAGGCATAGCTTTTGGCCTTATGGCGGTAGCCGCCGTATATACCTGCGGCGCGGCCGGATGCGTCGGCGGAGCGGCTTGGTTCGGCGGAACGGCCGCCGGAGGCACGCTTATTACCGCAACGGCAAGTATCAGTTTAACCAAGACTCTCGCGGCCGTAGTCATGCTGGAAATAGCGACCTATTTGGGCAGCGAAATACTTGATAATCTTTATGACGATCTTACCGACCGTCTTATAAAATACAGCTATATCAGCAACAATCAGTATGCACAGAGATTGGCCGAAGCCGCGGCAAAAGGCGCAATCGCCAATGAGTGTACGGTAGAATGCTCTGTTCCAAACAAACCAAAAGTAACGCCGAACACGCGCTGGCTTGACGACATCGCCCAAGAGGAAGCCATTATCCGCCTGCACGGATTAATCGTAATCAAAAACGAACTTCAGTACAGTACAAACTCTTACAGATACGATTTGGCCCTTTTGGACTTAATCAGCCTTTTCAGCGACGAACAACAAGTCAGCTTTGACGAAAAGGTTTTTACAAGAACGGTAATTTCCGAAGGGGAAAAACATTATCAGAAGAATTCAAACGTCGTAGATACCAACACGGGCAGGCTTGTAAGAAGAACGCCTGAACTTATCCAAGCTTTAAAGGGTATACAGAATATTGATAAGAAATCAAACATAAGAAGGCCGCGCCACCCCAGAGAAGTCAACGGCATTATTTGGCCAAGCAAATAAAGTTCTTAGCTTTATCCTCCAATCCCCCGGGGCCAAAATCCCGGGGGTTTATTTATTGTGAAACCCCGCCTTTGCTTACGCTTAGGCGGGGCGGTTAGTGGAGAGCCGGGATTTATCCCGGCAAACTGTCCGTATATGGTTTTGCCGCAGTTGTCATATTCGCAGCAACATCCCGTAAGAGAATCAACCCCATGTTGACCGCTGGGGCAAGTTGTGTTTGAGCAGTTAGTGGAAACATTACCCGAATCTATCACACAGGCACAACTCATAAAAAAGAGTCAACTGCCGTATGTAGCAGCCGACTCTTTTTTATTCGGACAAATACCCGTGATTTACGATAAAAATCAAGCTTTATAAACGCTCCTGATGGGGGCTTTAACTGCTTGCAAATAGGTCAAATAAACGTAGGTCAGGCTTCGCCTAGCGTTAATAAGGAAACACCTTTTTGACGTCAGGTAGAACCTGACCTACATTAATAATGTCATCCTAAACTTGTTTCAGGATTTTGTTTTAAACGTTTACGGCAGGATGCTTAAATCAAGTTCAGCATAACGACTTAAAAAAGAAAGCCGTCCGGGCGTATACTAACCAACAAAAAAGCCCTCCTTTCGGAGGGCTTTTAAAAACTAAACAGAACTTAGAATATGGCTTTTACGAAAACGCCGCCTTTGTTGCTGTCATAGTCATTGCCGTTGGTGTTGGAGTTTCTGGTTCTCCACTGATACCAAGCGCCGGCGGAAAGCCACTCTTTAAACTGATAACCGAGTTCCGGGCGTACGGTGAAAAGATCGTCGTTTCTTTTCTTGCCGGCATTGTTTTCGCGGTCATAGTCCATGTTTTCATAGGCTAAGGTTAAACCGGCGGTAAACTTGTCGGTAAGTTTATGAGAACCGTATAAGGAAACCAAAGTATCTGCGAAGTATCTGTTATTTTCATAAACGGATTCTTCAAACTTTCTTTCGCCGGCCAAGCGGACCGTGTTTCTGGCGGTGGGGTTCCATTCGACGGCTACATAGTAACCGAGCAAGTCTTCATAGCTGCTGTAACCTTCGATATCGTGGCTCCAATCGCGCATTACATAGTTGATTTTGGCCACGCCGGAAACTTTCGGCGCCAATTTGCCTTCTATGCCGAGGGCAAAAGTGCTGCCGTCGGAATCGCTGTCGGTATTATCCCTGTAAGCGATGTTCGTATAGACGTATTCAACAAAAGCGCTGGTTTTGGCTGAAATGTTGTAAAAAGCCTGTACGCCGGCATTTACACGGTTGCGGGTCAAATCATACTTCCAGGGATTATCAAGATAATAATCGTAGGAATCATTCGCCACTACGCCGAGGCCGAAAGTTTTCTCTTTAGAGGTTCTGGCGGAAAAATAAACATTGTTGTTTAATCTTTTCGCTCTTTCGGTAAGTTCGGAGTTGGCCTGATCGGAAGTGTAGACGAAGCTGTCGCCGATATTAAGCGTATCGCCTTTTACGTCGACATTGGCGTAAGCGTTCCAAAAGCCGTTTTTGCCGTTGTCTTCGGTATAAGCGTCATAGCCGCCCAAAGCGGTGGCGCTTAAGTTTAAACCGGTACCGGCAATAGGATTGCTGTAATTTACACCGGCTTTTGTGGAGCTGATGAAAGAATCCTTTTCATTACCGTCGGTAAGGTAAATATTGTCGTCGTAGCTCAAGTCTTCGGAAACGAGGAATTTTACATCCCCGGCGAAAGCGGAGTTAACGGCAAACAAACATACTGCCAATAATAATAACTTTTTCATATCTGTCAAAAAAATCTCCTGTAATTACCTGGGGGCGGAAGGACTTAAAGTTTCTTCCACGTTCTGGGAAACCTGCTGATTTGCCGTGCTTTCGCTGCCGGGCAGAACAAAAGCGGGCACGTTGGAAGCGGCTGCTTCGGCGACATCAGCTTTAGCGGCTTTGGCCGGTTTGGCTTCTTCTTTCACGGTTTTAGCTTCTTCTTTGGTTCCTAAGGAAACCATCACGGCGGACTGGCCGGCCGTCATTGAAGAGGTGTTCCCGTTTACGTTGGTAATGCGCACTTCTTTACCGGAGTTAACTGTTAAAGTATAGCTTTCTGGATTCACGGTAATGGTGCTTTTGCCGTCGCTGTTGACGGTAAGATTGCTTATTTTGACGTTTGACAATCTTTCGCTCTGGATAATGATATGCCCTTTGGCGTTTTGGCTGATAGTGGCTTTTACGCCTTGGGGAATTACCACTTTCAAACCGTTGTAATCGACTTCGGTTTCGCTTGAACCGTTTACGTTTACCACGGCATTATCTTTTAACGTTTTCTGTTTACCGTCTTTCGTAACGGTTACCGCCGCATTTGAAACCGCGGCAAGCATTAAACAGGCGAACATTAATGCAGTTATTTTTTTCATTTCTTATTGCTCCTGGTTGTTTTGTAATACAAATTACTTTATCTTAATAAATTTTACTAAATTTTTAACCTTATTTATATATTTAAAGTCAATAAAAAGTTTCCGCAAAAAAAGACCGTGCCCGTTCAAAAAATTTTATATAATATTTGAAACGAGGTTTCAGTCATGCGTAACAAAAGTTCCAACTATAATATAGTAAAGCAGAGCGAAAAAAACAATACCCGCAATTTTATTTGCGGAGTATTCGCTTTTTTGTTTTCCGCAGGGGCTTCTTCCGTTAAGTATATTTCCTCTATTATGCGCCGTTTGAACAATACCTTGAAGCTTAATCTTTCCATGTTTATGTATTACACCATTAGCTTCAGGCTTTCCCTTAAAAAAAACACGGCGCAGATACTTACAAGATAATTTAAATTTTTATTTTTATTAATGTTAAGATCTGCAAATCAAAAAGAAATGCAGATCTTATTTTTTTATGCAGTCAGCACTACGCGGGCAAAACCCGTAAAAAAAGGAAAAGGGCGCAAAAGAAAAGAAAAAATTAAAAAGCCCTGTTAAAAATGGTGGAAACGTATGAAAACACTGAAAAACGCCGCAATAAAGAAAATAACGGCAATAATACTGTCGGCGTGCATATTGACGCAATTAAGCGTCCCTTCGCTTGCGTACAGCGGCGAATTCTTAACGCTGGGATATAATGAACCCGGCGCGGGCCTTTCTTGGAAAGGGCTGGACGCGGCGCAAATAGCTTCCGCGTCGGAAAAAATAGAGCTTGCTTATGAACGCGGGGAAAGCGGAAACATTTACGAAAACGCTTTAACTTTGGCCGCGGAAGAGGAAATCAGCAAAGTAAAATCTTCTTTCCAAGCGAAAGCCGTCAAAGCAGCAAGAGGCAAAGCTCAGGCTTCTTACGGGAATATGTGGCCCATGCATGTAAAAGTTTCCCAGGCAAAAAACATCGCTTGGCTTGAAACTTCCATGCAGACTTTTTTGGCTTCTTGGCTCAAAGAACCGCAAATTATGGATTTCAACCTTTTTAACAGAGCCTATTTGAACTATGTCAGGCAAATCTCGCTTGAGCTTGGCAAAGGCAAAACGAAAGTTCCCTATGCAAACGCACAAAAAGCTTTTGAGGGGGAAATACTGGCCGCCTATCCCGCCAAAACAGTTCATAAGGAATACGTAAAAGAAGCCAAGGCAGAAAAAGCCTGGCGCAAAGCAAACCGTGCGAAAGTTGAGGAAGCCGCATATAAAACTGTACGCGCTTACGTCGAATCGATAGGCGCTCAGGCTTTGTCGTTCGAGAGCGCGGCTTTACTTAAGGATTTGGAACTTAACGGCAAAAAAGCCGTCAGCGCGCAGGAAGCGAAACAGATATATACCTATAATATGGCGCGTTTGCAAAAACAAAACTTTGACGCCTTTGAACTTGGCGTTCTTTCCGGGGAGTCAAAAAAGAAAGTCGCCCGCGTTTTGGCCAAAGATTTAATAGAAAGCCTTATGACGGCGGCGGTATTCTCTGAAAAAGGGGACGCAAAGTTTCTTTCCGCGGCCGAAAATCTTATCTACAGAAGTGAAGAGGGCGCAGCTTTCGGGCAGATTTTGGCGGCTTCTTTTTCCGTAATTTTGGCAAAAGACGGCTGGGGGAATCTGGAAAGAATACTCTCAAGATACACAAAACAGGAACAAGAGGGCGCTTCCTTCCTTGAAAAAATAAACATTTCCTACTGGGCTGAGCGCGCCGAGGAAGCCGACGGCAGTTTCTTGGGCAAAGTTTCCCAAAAAACTCAGTATGCTTTAAGCCATTCTTACGGCAATATTTTTACGGACTTGGCCATGCTGCTCTCCCAAGACGGCAGAAGCCGCAGTCTGGGTCTGCTCTACCGCTACGGCTCGGGCGCAAAGCAGCCCATAAAACCGTTTTTGGCTGGGGCTTTACTTTCCAAAAGAACCGGCGCGAAAGAAGCCTTTTCCGCTTCCGCAGCTTTAAAACTGGCCAATACGAACTTCGGCGATTTAAACGCCGTACAGGAATATGATTTGGACAAAGGCCTTGAGTTAAGATATCCTTCCATAAAAGCGTCTTTAGGCTCCTACGCCGTAACCGACGCGGCTAAAAAATCCGCCAAGAAAACGCGCAAAAACGCTTTCGGTTATCTTAAAAGGGCGGCGTTTTCAGGCGATATCGTTTTGACGCTGTGGGGCTGCGCCGGGCTTATAAAACTGGGTGGGAAAACCGTCAGCTTAAGCAAATCGGCCTATACCGCCGTAAAAGCGGCAAAGATATCAAACCAAGCCGCCAGAATCAACTTTATCAGGGCCAATTACCAAGCCCTCGCGCCCTATATATCGGCCAAAAGAAGCTTTTTAAGATTAGGCATTAAAATAAGAAGCGGCGTCGGCTTGAAAACCAATCCGGTGCAGGCGGCTAAACTTCAAAAGGACTTAAGGGTAAAAAATATAGCGCGCCTTGCGCAGGCAAAAGAACAAAAAGCCCTTCAGGCGGCGCAAAGCGGTTCGGCTAAGGATCAAGCCGCCGCAAGGCTGGCCGACGTCCGCCACGAAGCCGCCGTACTGCAGGACAATTTTTTACTCCAAAACAAACTATACGGAGCCGGCTATGATTTAAAAGCAGCTTCTTACTTGGATAAAGTGAAAGCCTGGCGCGCCGGCAGACTTTCGGAACTTCCCGCCGCGCCGGTATTTACCGCCGGGGAACAAAACTATGCGGCTTTGGGAGGGAGATTCAAAGCGGTCTTAGCGCAATTAAATGCGGCTAAGAAAGATTACAACGCCTTAAAATGGCATAACAGAACCATAATAAATCCGCTCAAGGCGTGGTGGAACAAGCCTGCCGGACGTTTTGAAGGCTTCGGCATCGACTTCGGCGAAGGCACAACCATAGCGAAGGCTTTCGGGCTGAAAGGCTCTTATGTCGAGCCTGTCCTCGGTACAAGAAGCGCAGTTCAGCCTCTTAACCGCATAGGCAAAGTTTATGACTGGCTGGAAAACCATAAACTCGGTTTTGCGGCCCAAGGTTTAAAATTCGTAAACAATAAAGCCACATTGATGGGCACCGCTTTGCTGTTCAACTACAACGTAGCTACGGTAAGCCCGGCGGCCCTTAACACCGGCAGAGCCTTGGCGCAGACAGAACAGGTTTACAGCATAGGCAGAACCTTTGCCGCGCCGCGTCTTTTGGGGATAAACCCAGTAAGCGCGCCCAAAACCGGCGGGTTTAACTTTTCCGCTCTGAAACCGGCCGACGTCGTAGATCCTAAAATTTTCAGTTTCTACAACGGCATGCCTTTAATAAGCGGAAACATTCTGCAGGGAAGAGGCGTTTCCTATTGGGCGGCGAAAGTAAAGCAAATGGCCCAACTGCCCGCGGCGGGGGTAATACTGCCTGGGATGTTCCTGCGCGATTTTTACAGATACGCAGACGCCCGCATTTTAGGTACGGCTTATAATCCGTCCGAACCTTATTTCAGCTTCGGCAGAGGTGCATTTGCATCCTCCTTAGGATTTGGCAAAGGCCTTTTGGGCGGATCAAGCTGGCTTTTGGGCAAAAAAGACTCCGGCCCCAAAGCTTCCGCATTTATATACAACTTCCTTGCGGCCACCACCGTTACGGCCACGGCCCCGATGATAAGCCAAGTGTATAATTTGGATACCGCGGCCACAAACACCATAATCAGCTTTATAAGCTATTTGCCGGCCATGGCGGTGCCTTTTATGGGGTACTTCTTTAAAAAATACGGAGTAACGAATACGGCAAAAGCGGCCTCCGCGGCTACGGCTTTAGGCGTAGGTATGACGATATTCGGCGGGCTTAACGGCTTTACCGCAGACGCAAGCGCGGCCGGGCTTTTAACCTCCCTCTCCGGAATAACGCTTATATCCTTGGGCAATGAAATAAAATACGCCACCATGTACCCGATGATAGATACGAACTTCGACACGCAAAAGGCCCTTTCTCTGACAACGCAGACGGCCATGGCCAGGAGCGCGGGCACGATACTGTTCCTTGAGTTCGGCCCCATACTGAACTGGGTTTCCCAGTCTTTAGGATTAGGGGAAGTAAACAGCGCGGTTACGTTTCCTTTGCTTTTGGCCCCGTTAAGCCTTATGGCTGTAAGGAGCATATTTAAAGGCAATTATAAGGATGTGCCTATCCCGGAATCAAAAGGCGACAACGGTCTTAAAGCTTTGGCGCAGATGTTCCTTAAGGATAAAGACGCGCGCAAAGCGGCTTTAGCCTTCGCCATGATAGAAGCCGGGGAGCTTACCACGTCATTGCTCGTATTTTCTCTGGCGCAGGAACATTACGGCGTACTTTCCGATATGCCCAATATATTGGGCGGAGTCCTGATTTACGCCGCCATGGGCGCGGCCAGGCTTATCTGCGGGGAACTGCAGAAACGCGGGATACTTTCTTCAAATTCCACTTATAAAATATCCGGGGCTTTGGCCGCAGGCGGCCTGAGCGCATTGGCGCTGGGCGGGATGTCCCCTTTAGGCCTTGCCGGTGCGGCTATGTTCTTTATAGGCGACGCAAACCTCTTTCCGCCTCTTTTGAACGCCACACTTAAAGGAAGAGGGGAAAAAGCCGCCAACACCACGCTGCTTATATTCAGCTTCTCCAGCGCGGCGGCCATAGGCGGTACGGTGCTGAGCCTGGCCGGCAATATCCTCGGTTCTTTGCAGGCGGCGGTATTGGTGCCTTTCATGTTTACAGGCGGAGCCATGATTTTGGGCAAAAGCCTGTTTAAAAATAAAACCGCCGCGGAAGAAACGCCCGTAGCTTCCCATTCTTTCGACTTGGAAACTTCCGTCGTATACATTAACGGGGAGGACGGCGATCCCTCAGCCGGCGCGGAAGCAAGAAAGGAAAGCGCAAAAGCCCCGCAAACCGGGGAGGATAAAACCGCCAAATCCAAATAAATATTTTTTGCGATAAGCCGGTTTTGAAAACAAAAAAAGCCGTCCGAATTTTATTTCGGGCGGCTTTTATATAAAGCGGAATTAGTCTTATTTAAAGATTTACGCCTTTCATTATTCTCTGCCATACGGCTTTAAATATATTTTTGCCGTAGGCGGAAGCTTCCGGCGCGGCGGCGGCGCATTCTTCGGGGGTTTTGCCGCTTAAAGCCGGTTCGGAAGCCTCGCCGTTGATTTCGCCGACGCAGCCGTCTTTAATCCAATACACGTTATGCAGGCCGGTATTTTCCTTGGACGGGAATCCGCCGAAAGCGTAATAAATAAATCCTTTCGGGGCGGCAAGTTCCAGCGTAAGCGCGGCGATGTCTTTGTGGGAAGCGGCCGCACCGTCTTCAAAAATATCTTTTTTTACGCCGGTCCCGTAAATTATAAGAGGTACGGCTACCTTTTCAAAAACGCCCGGCGTCGGGTTTACCGTCCACCTTTGGGCGTGATCGCCGGTAAATATAAAAAGGCTGTTTGGGTATTTCGCCGACATATCTTTAATAAAAGCGGAAATATATTTATCCGAATATTCAAAATGGCGCAGTTTGGATATCAAGTCCTTATCGCCGGCAAGCGCGGGGGGGAGAATTTCGGCATAAGCCTTTTCGCTCTTTACTTCCGGCTCTTTGGAAAGGGCAACCGTTAAAGGAGGATGATTGGAGCTCGTCAAAATAACATTAAAAGAAGGCTTTGAAGCGTCAAAAAGTTCTTTAGTGCGTTCCAAGAAGTATCTGTCCTCCGTGCCCCAGGCGTTGGCGGGGAGCCCGGCGTAGCTGCCCTTATAATAAGCTTTGTCAAAACCCTGCGCGCTCATAAAAACGCCGACGTTTTCCCAAGAGGGAAACCCTCCGTAAAAAAAGCGCGTTTCATAGCCGAGTTTTTTTAATTGCACCGCCAAGGAAGTTTCATAAGGTTTAAGCGCGCTTGCTTGGCTGAAGCCCTGTATATTAATCTCCGGCAGGCCCCAAACTATGCTTGCCAAACCGAACATCGTTCCGTTCGCCGCAGGCAGAAAGTGTTTAAGCATTGCGCCCTTTTCGGAAGAAGCCAAAGCTTTCATCCCTTCGGCCGCCCCTAAATAAGAATATTCTTCCAGCATAGGCCAAAGCATATAAGTTTCACCGATAATCAGGAAGATATGCTCCGGCTTTTCGGCCGCGCCGCGGGCCGTCTTTTCCAAAAAAGGCAGAAGCGACGAACTGTGATAGTTTGCTCCGGCCAAATCGGAAAGGGTTTGGCGTATTTCTTCCGGGCTGTAATCGGCGTTTTGTATTTTCCTTAAATTTCTGTGGATTCGGCTGGCTTTATACAAAGCTTGGACGTCGTCTAAAATGGCTTCGTTTAAAAGGTGGCTGGACATACGGGCGGAGTTCTTCCAATAAATCGAACCGTTATAGTTAAAACTGCCGCCGTGGCGCATATAAACGGCAAAAACAGGTATAAAAATTATTATCGCCCAAACTATTAAAGCTTTATGTTTTACGCCGTCAGGGAAGTTCTTGGGCAAAAGGCGCGCGGAAAGCCATTTCTTCCAAAGCCAGGTAAGCGCGGCCGCCGCCAAAAGCCCCATAAGTATTCTGAGGGGAGCGTTATACTGTTTTACCGCGCTGTCGGCAATGGCAAGAACGTCGTCGTTAAAAGTATTGAAGATAAAAGGATCGAAAGCGTTATGAAATTCCTTATAATAAGGCAGCCTGGTCTGAAACAGCAAAGAAAGTATAAAAATCTCAAGCGCGCCTATATAAAATTTAATTTTTAAAGAGGGCCATTTCGGCAAAACCTGTCTAATCAAAGTGCCAAGGACGAAAGCCGGTATTATAAAAGCGGCGGCGGTCTTAAGGCTTAGCCTGAATCCGTACCATAAAGCCAGCCAAATGTCCCCGCAGGAAGCCGACCCGGCAAGTTCGGCGCGGAAAAAGTAGATAAACAAAACTCTGTATAAAAATAAAACTGCCAGTAAAAATACGAATAATTTTAAATCGGATATGATATCCTGCACAAAAAAAACGAATCTTTTGCCGCCGCCAAGCATACAAGGCGGCAGTTTTGCGGTTATTTTTTTTAAATTCATAAAATCTCCCTTCAGCGGACTATATTAAAAAGTATATCAAATTGCTATTATATTTTTATGAACAACATAGAACGGGTAAAAGAACAGCTTAAAAAACATAATCTGCTGGAAAGATATTTGGAACTGCCTTCATCTACGGCCACCGTGTCTTTGGCCGCCCAAACCATAGGCTGCGAGGAAGACCTCATCGCAAAAACGCTGTCTTTCAAGACGAAGCAGGGCGCAGTCGTCATAGTTGCGTCCGGGCAATCGCGCGTAGACAATAAAAAGTTTAAAGATTTTTTTAAAGAAAAAGCCGTCTTTTTAAAAGGCGGGGAAGTGCCGGAACTTACCGGGCACCCGATAGGCGGAGTATCCCCTTTCGGCCTTAAAGATGGGGTAAAAGTGTATTTGGACGACTCTTTAAAGAAATATGATTACGTATACCCCGCGGCGGGTGCGCCCAATAACGCCGTCAAACTGAGCCCGGCCGAACTTGAAGCCGCCTCGGGCGGAACTTGGACAGACGTTTGCAAACAGCCTCAGCCTTAATTTATTCTCAAAAAAAGGCGGGATTTACTTTTCTTTACGCGTTAAACGCGCAAACAGAGCAAATCCCGCCGAACTGATATCAATAAGGCTTCTATATCTTTAACAGCCCCCTGGCAAAAGCGTACAGAGCGCAAACGGCCGCAAGCAATATAAAAAACAATATAATTTTTTCTCCTTGAGCAAAAATCGGCTTTCCGTCTTTGCTCTGCTTTCTGGCCAAAATAAACACCGGCGCGCCAAAAGCCAAAAAGATGAAGGCCAAAAACAAATATTTAAGCCCGGCGGCGTAAATAAGCCAGCCCCCGTAAACCGTGCCCAAAAGCCCGGTCATTAAGGCCGCAAACCTGCCGGAAGAGGCGATTTTTTGATATTCTCCGTCTTCGGTCAGTTTCCACAGATACAAAGAACTGAATATATAAGCAGGCAAAACCATAACGCCCGTTATGCTTAGCATGGTGTTCCAGGCATTGTTTGAAAAGTAAACCAGCAATATGGCTATTTGCATGACCGCGCTGGTAATCCAAAGAGATACACTGGGCGCGCCGTTTTTGTTTTCCGCGGCGAATTGCTTAGGGAAAGCTCCGCTTTTAGCCGCCGCAAAAGGTATTTCCGCCGCAATCATGGTCCACGCCAGCCAGCTGGAAAGAACCGCCGCCAGTAACCCGATATTCATAATCCATGCGCCGGGTTTGCCTATAACCATTTCCAATATTCCCGCCGTGGAAGGATTCGGTACGGCGGCTATTTGTTCCTGCGTCAGGAAGCCGAACGGAAGCAAAGACAAAAGCACGTAAATAATCAAACAGCCGGCAAAACCAAAAAAAGTGGCTTTGCTTACCGCCGCCTGGCTTTTTGCCCTGTTTGAAAGCACCACCGCGCCTTCTATACCTATAAAAGCCCACAGCGTAACCAGCATAGTGCTCTTAATCTGCGCTCCCAAACCGCCCAAGGCTTTTCCGCCCGATACGGCATTACCCCAAAAGTTAAAATCAAATTTGTCAAAATGGAAGCTGAAAATCAGCACCATGATAAAAAGCGCCAAAGGGAGAAGCTTGCCTATAGTGCCGATAACGTTAAGCACCGCGGCCTGTTTTACGCCGCGCAATACCACGAAATTAAAAAACCATATCAGCAGAGATCCGCATACTATCGAAAGCAAATTGTTCCCGCCGGCGAAATGCGGAGGGAAAAAGTAATTTAAAGCGTCCATAGTTATCACGGCGTAGCCGACATTGCCGAATATTTGGGAAAGCCAATAAGCCCACCCTATCAAGAAGCCGGCAAAAGGGCCGAAGCCCTCTTTGGCGTACATATAAACGCCTGCGGTCAGATCGGGCTTTACTCTTGATAAAACGCTGAAAGTATTGGCCACAAAATACATTCCTATGCCGGTAATGACCCAGGCCAGCAGTACGGCCCCAGCCGCCGCGCCCTGCGCCGTATTCTGCGGGAGGGAATATATCCCTCCGCCTATCATTGAACTTATAACGACGCTCGCCAGCCCTATAACGCCCAATTTGCCGGCCGCGCCCGCGGCTTTAACGCCGCCCCGTTTATCCGCCATTTCCGTTACCCCCGTAAGAAAATTGTAAAATTCCGCGCGGGTTTTAGGCCCGCGCGGTAAGACCGCTTATTTTTTAATAACTACCGCCGGAGCGTTTCTGAAGTTAAGAAAGCCCAGGCAAGTCAAACAATACGCGAAAGGCTGCGTAATATTAATAAAGTTGTGGTATATTTGAAATTCGCTGTGTTTTTCCACTCCGCGCAGTTCAAGTTCGTGGTTTAAAGATTTGTTAAGCCACATTTTTGCGTGCCCTTCGGCTATTTCGTCGTCTATAGGAGTATCAAAATACTCCACATATTCCGCCGCCCAGCCGCCGATGAGTTTGCCGTTTTTTCTGCCCCAGCATATGCCTACGCCGGTAGCTATGGCTTTATGCTCGGTTATATTCGCGCCGTTGCCGGCGATAATAACCTCCAGCACCGCGCCGTGTTTGAAGCTGTTCGCAACCTGTTCCACGGGCACTATATTGCCGTATAGTTCCGGCGGAAGCACCGACGTATATGGAATCACGTTGAAATCCTGTATTTTAGCCTGAGTCAAAGCCGAGTCATAGCAGAAAGTTTCAAAAGGCTGAGGCGGAATACCGTCCGCCGCCTGCCCGGCCCCGCCGGTGTGAAAAGCCAAAGTAGGATATCTTGTTCCATATTCCTGATTTTCCATAATATATCTCCTTTTACCCCTGATTTTTAAATTTATTTAGAACATCAAAGCCGTCCTGAGCCCCGCGGCGGTAACCCACTCTTTTTCGGAATTAAGCCCCGCGGCGGGGTAAAACTGTACGTCCGGCGTTATTGTAAGGCATTTGCCGAGGCCCCATACCCATTGGGCTTCAAATACGGTTTCACCGGTGCGGACATACGGCGCGCCCAAAGCCTTTTGACTGAGGCGGTTATAAGCCGCGCCGACGGTTATTGCGTCAAGAGGATTCCTGTCCAAAGGATTTCGGTAAGAAAGGCCCAAAACATAAGATTGTTTAACCGGCGTAATATTGTTTACCGAGCCGTTGGCCCGCCCGAATGCGCTCCATTTCCCGCCCAGGTTTTCCTCCGCGTTAAATGACCATCCCCAGCTGTAGCCTTTCTGCTCTTCCGTGGAAGGCTGATAATAACCCATAAGCCCGTATTGTCCGCTTTCGTCGGAATAATTTAAAGAAGCGAACCCCGTATAATCACCGTCGAAAGCTTCTTTAAACTTTATGCGGCTGCCGCTTATGTTAGAAGCCGACTGATACCCGCCGGAAAGTGTAATTTCCTCACTCAGCGCGGCGGAAATATATACGCCCAAACCGGCCAAGGGATAACTTGCGCTGGCGTTTTGGGAAAGCGCGTAATTGATAAGCCCCGTCTGCTGATTGGAATCGTAAGTGGTGCCGTCAAAATTATAAAGCGGAAATTGCCCTACGGTTAAGCTGAACCAAGCCAAAGAACCCGGCATAGTATGCGTGTAGCTTAATTGGGAAAATACGTCCTGCCTCTCCGGATAATCGTTTATCGCGGAAGCAACGCCAACCCTTGAATCCAGCTCCCCGGCTTCAAGCCCCCAATAACGCACCAAATTATAGTTAAAGTCAATTTGGCCGGAGCCGAATTTTGTATCCTTAAAAATATTCCAGACGGCGTAAGGATAGTAAATGCCCTGCACGGCGGTGTTTTTGCCGCTCGGCGCGGCGCGCTGGGCCGTATAGGAAATATCGACCCCGTAGCGCAGGCCCGTTTTTTCCTGGACGAAATCCTTAAAATCGGAATAGAAAGCAAGGCAGCCGTCATGATTTCTTATCGTTTCGTTCTGCGCAAGCCTTCTTTCGTGCCTGGCGGGAAGATGTATCATGGAAATATCGTCTTCCATAATTTCTTCGTACATTATCAAAAAACCCGAATTTTCGCTTTTGTTTTCCTGCGACGGCGCAAAAGACGCGCAGAAAAAAACCAAAGCGCACGCAAGCGCGGACGCGCTTAATTTTTTTACCATTGTTACCCCCGGTACTTCTTATTCCACATTCGGCGTCCGCTTTTTGCAAACGCCTTTTATAGTTTCTTCCAAAACGGATTATTGTCAAGTGGGGGGATATTTTAGTACATTGGTATTATATTATACTTGCTCTTCCCATTTATATATAATGTAATAAATACCAATGGAGGCCTCTTTTATGAAAGCTGTAATTTTAGCCGGCGGTTTGGGCACAAGAATATCGGAAGAATCCCATTTGAAGCCGAAACCGATGATAGAAATCGGCGGCAAGCCGATACTGTGGCATATAATGAAGATGTACTCTGCGGCCGGAGTAAACGAATTTATTATTTTGGCCGGATACAAAAGCTATGTCATAAAGGAATATTTCGCGGATTATTTCCTTCACAATTCAGATTTGTGCATAGACTTGCGCACAAATACGATACAAACCCTAAACCATAAAGCCGAACCTTGGAAAGTAACCATTCTTGACACCGGCTTAAACACTATGACCGGCGGACGCATAAAACAGGCGGAAAATTTTATCAACGGGGAAACTTTCCTTTTAACCTACGGCGACGGCGTCAGCGACGTCAATATGAAAGAGCTTATTTCCTACCATAAAAAATCCGGCAAACTGGCAACGGTAACCACCGTTCAGCCGGAAGGACGCTTCGGCGCAATGGATATCGGCGCGGATGGCGGCATAAAATCTTTTAAGGAAAAGCCGAAAGGCGACGGCGGCTGGATAAATGCGGGCTTTTTCGTATTGGAGCCGGAAATCTTTAAATATCTGCCGGAGGGCGGCCTTTCCTGCGTATGGGAAAGAGAACCGCTTGAAAAGCTGGCAAAAAACGGACAGCTGCAAGCTTTTAAACACGAAGGCTTTTGGAAGCCAATGGACGCCCTGCGCGATAAAAACCAGCTGGAAGAGCTTTGGGCCTCGGGCAAAGCGCCATGGAAGGTATGGTAAAATGAAAGATTTTTTTAAAGGCAAAAAAGTTTTATTAACCGGCCATACTGGCTTTAAAGGTTCTTGGCTGGCGTTATGGCTCCATTCATTGGGGGCGGACGTTTTGGGATATGCTTTAAAACCCAATACCGAGCCTTCCCTTTTTAAAGTCTTGAACCTTGAAAATAAAATACAAAGCGTTTTCGGCGATATTACCGACGAAGACCACTTAAAAAAAGTTTTTGATTCTTTCCGCCCGGAAATAGTTTTTCATCTTGCGGCCCAGCCGCTTGTAAGGCTATCTTACGCGGAACCGGTTTTAACTTACAAAACAAACGTAATAGGCACTTTAAACGTATTGGAAGCAGCCCGCGCCGCGGGAAGCGTAAAAGCTTTCGTCAACATTACCACCGATAAATGCTACGAAAACAGGGAAATTTCAAAAGGATATACTGAAGACGAGCCTATGGGCGGATATGATATGTATTCTTCCTCAAAAGGCTGCGTGGAGATAATGTCCGCTTCCTACCGCCGCTGCTTTTTAGACGGTTCCTATGCCATGGCCACGGTAAGAGCGGGCAACGTAATAGGCGGCGGAGATTGGGCCCAAGACAGGCTTCTTCCCGATTGCGTCAGGCAAATCAACGAGGGCAAAACCATAGAGATACGCAATCCTTCCGCCGTGCGCCCCTGGCAGCACGTTTTGGAGCCTTTGGGGGCTTATATACTTTTGGCGGAACTTCTTTTTACGCAAGGCGCAAAATACGCCCAAGGCTTTAACATCGGCCCGGAAGAGGGCCATGTTCTTACCGTCGGGGAAATAGCTTACATGGCGGTAAAATTCTACGGAAAAGGCAAAGTGGAAATACGCAAAAAAGATAATCTCCACGAAGCCAACCTGCTTATGCTTGATATAAACAAAGCAAAACGCGTTTTGGGCTGGAAGCCGGTCTACACTGCGGAACAAGCCGTAGAAAAGACAATAGAGTGGTATAAACTATTTTACTCCGGGCGGGAAGATATGTCCGCCTTTACTTTAAGCCAAATTAAAGATTACGAAAAGGATTTATTATCATGGAAAAAGAATTAAGGGACGCGGTTAAAAAAGCCGCACTGGAATATTATCAAAAAACGCACGCCGTAAAAAAGCAAAAAGTTTATATCCCGGCATCCGGGAAATGTTTGGACGAAGAAGATCTCTCAAACATGATTGACGCCACTCTTGATATGTGGCTTACCGCCGGACGCTTTAATGACGAATTTGAAAAACGCTTCGCCGATTTTTTAGGCGTCAAACACGCTTTGACGACAAATTCCGGCTCCAGCGCGAACCTGCTTGCGCTTACGGCTTTAACATCCCACAAACTGGGGGAAAGAAGGCTAAAAAAAGGCGATGAAGTCATTACTGTTGCGGCGGGCTTTCCCACAACGGTAAACCCCATAATACAAAACGGCCTTACGCCGGTTTTCGCGGACGTGGATTTAAAAACGCACAATATTTCCGCCGAACAAATAGAAGAGTCCATTACGCCAAAAACCAAAGCCGTTTTCGTGGCGCATACTTTGGGCAATCCGTTTAATTTGGGGGAAATTCTGCCCATTTGCCAAAAACACAATCTTTGGCTTATTGAAGATTCCTGCGACGCCCTCGGCGCAAAATATGACGGCAAATATACCGGGACTATCGGGCATATAGGCACTTTCAGCTTTTATCCGGCGCACCACATAACCATGGGGGAAGGCGGGGCTTTGTGCACAAACGACACTCAGCTTTACAGGATTATAATGTCCTTCAGGGATTGGGGCCGCGACTGCTGGTGCAAACCCGGCGTAGACAATACCTGCAAAAACCGTTTTAATATGCAGCTTGGCAAACTGCCTTTCGGCTATGACCATAAATACACCTATTCTCACATAGGCTATAACCTTAAAATAACCGATTGGCAGGCGGCCTGCGCGCTTTCCCAGCTTAAAAAACTGGAGGGCTTCGTCGCAAAAAGAAAAGCCAATTTCGCCCTTCTTTTAGAGGGGCTTAAACCCTTTGAGAAGTATTTTATCCTGCCCGAGCACGAGCCTAAAGCCGAGCCCAGCTGGTTTGGGCTGCTGCTTACCGTAAAGGAAGACGCCGGTTTTAACAAAATAGAACTTTGCAAATATTTGGAAGAACACGGCATAGGCACAAGGCAGCTTTTTGCCGGGAATCTTTTAAGGCAGCCGGCTTTTACGGAAAACGACATCGCTTTAAGAATAAAAAACTCGTCATTGCTTAACTCGCGCGATTTGAATGAAGAACATTACGCCATGCTCCCCAACACCGATAAAGTTATGAACGGCAGTTTCTGGGTAGGAGTATGGCCCGGCCTTACGGAAGAAGACATAAGCAAAACCATAAAAACCTTCCAAGATTTTTTATCCTCAAAAAACAAATAGGAGATTAAAATGAATTGTCTTGAAAAAAAGATGGTAGACATACTTACGGATTTGAAACATAATCACCATGTAGAAGGAGTAAAGGCGGAATTTGAAGCCGAAGGAACCCGCCTTGAAGAAGCCATGCGCTTAAAAGAAGTCGTAACCACGGCAGGGCTTGAACTTACCATAAAAGTCGGCGGCTGTGAAGCTTTAAAAGATATGTACGACGCCAAAATAATAGGCGTATCAAGGATAGTAGGCCCTATGATAGAAACGCCTTACGCTTTAAGCAAATTCGTCCATTCGGCGAAAATGGCTTTTCCCAAGGAATACGGCGACGACGTAAAATTTTTAGTCAACATTGAAACCGAAACCGGCCATAAAAACCTTGAAGCCATGCTTAACTCCGACGCTATTAAAGGTATTCACGGCGTAGTGCTGGGCAGGGTGGATATGTGCGGCTCTTTGGGGCTTACGAGGGAAGATATAAACTCCGACGAGATTTTTAAAATCGCAAAAGATATTCTTTCCAAATGCAAAGCGCGCGGGCTGGAATGCTGCATAGGCGGCGGCGTTTCCGCGCATTCTTTGCCTTTCTTTAAAAATCTGCCCGAAGGCGTTTTGGACAGATACGAAACGCGCAAAATCATATTTGACGCAAAAGCTTCTTTACAAGACGCAAACGCGCCGCAAGGCATTTTAAAAGCCGTGGGTTTTGAACTTTTATGGCTGAAAAACAAACGTGATTTTTACGGCTGTATCCATAAAGAAGACGCAAAGAGAATCGATATGCTGGAAGCGCGTTATAAAAAACTTATAGAAGAAGCGGGGGGACAAACGGGTTATTAATCCGCTTGATTATTATGATTAAAGTTTCGGATTACATCGCCAAATTTTTAGAGGATCAAGGCGTCAAGGATATGTTTATGATATCCGGCGGCGGCGCAATGCACTTAAACGACAGCTTCGGCCACAGTAAAATAAAATACTATTGCGGACACAATGAGCAGGCCATAGCCATTGCGGCGGAAGGCTACGCCAGATTAAAACAGGATTTGGCCGTGGTATCCGTAACAACCGGCCCCGGAGGGCTTAACTGCCTTAACGGAGTCTTCGGACAATGGACGGACAGCGCACCGGTTTTGTACATTTCCGGGCAAGTTAAATTTTCCACCACTATGGCAAGCTGCCCTGAAATTCCGCTAAGGCAGCTTGGCGATCAGGAAGTAAATATAATATCGGTGGTTAAACCTCTAACAAAATACGCCGTAATGGTTACCGACGCTTATACCATAAAATATCACTTGGAAAAGGCCGTATATCTGGCGAAAAACGGCAGGCCGGGCCCAGTGTGGCTTGATATCCCCATCAATATCCAGGCCGCTTTAATTGACGAGAAAAAACTTAAAGGATTTAATGCGCCCCAAACGCCTAAATACAATTTAAAAATCAAAGAAACGCTTAAAGCCTTAAGCAATGCGAAATCTCCGCTTATCGCCGCGGGGCACGGCATAAGGCTGGCCGGGGCGGAAAAAGAATTTTATACGCTCGCCAAAAAGCTTAATATACCGGTCGTTTCCACTTTTAACGGTTTTGATTTAATTCCTTCAAACGATCCTCTTTTTGCCGGCAGAATAGGAACGGTGGGGCAAAGAGCCGGCAATTTTGCGCTTCAAAACGCTGACGTCATATTATTTTTAGGCACGCGCAACAATATCCGCCAAGCCAGCTACAACTACGAGAATTTTGCAAAAAAAGCCAAAAAAATCATAGTGGATATTGACGAAGCGGAACTTAAAAAGCCCACCGTTAAACCCGATATCCCCGTTTTGGCCGATCTTAAAGAGTTTATAAAAGCTTTAAACGCTCAGGCTAAACCGCTTAAAGTGAAGCCTTGGCTTGATTGGTGCGGTAAAAATATAAAAAAATATACGCCTTTAAGCGAGTTTAAAATAAACTTAAACGAACGCCCCAATCCATACCAAGCGGCCCAAATGATAACGGAACTTTCCGGCAATATGCCCGTTGCAGCTTCCAACGCGACGGCGTGTTTGACGCTTTTCCAGGCCGGGGTATCGACAAAAGGTAAAAGAATGTTTTTAAACTCCGGCGACGCTTCCATGGGATACGGCCTGCCCGCGGCAATAGGGGCCTGCATAGCCAATGGCAAAAAGGATACGGTCTGCCTT
Organism: Candidatus Proelusimicrobium excrementi; assembly: GCA_934643455.1. GTDB lineage: Bacteria > Elusimicrobiota > Elusimicrobia > Elusimicrobiales > Elusimicrobiaceae > Proelusimicrobium > Proelusimicrobium excrementi. Next base: position 357,175 of record CAKUBV010000001.1, read on the forward strand.
GAAGGCGACGGCAGTATAATGATGAATTTGCAGGAACTGCAAACCGTTAAGACCAATAATCTTCCTCTTAAGATATTTATTTTTAACAACAACGGCTACATTTCCATAAAGCAAACTCAAAAAAACTTTTTTGGCCGCTATACGGCTTGCGGGTGCGCCAGCGGCGTTGAAATACCAGATTTTTCAAAAATAGCGAAAGCCTTCGGGCTGAAATTTATTAAAATAAACTGCGGCAAGAACTTAAACAAAGGCATAGTCAAAACGCTTAAAACGCCGGGCCCGGTAATTTGCGAAATTGTTTTGAAGGAAGATTACATATTTACGCCTAAGCTTTCTTCAAAAAAACTGCCCGACGGCACTATGGTATCGCCCAGCTTGGAAGATATGTACCCTTTCATACAAACGGAGCAATTTAACTAATGAAAACCATTCTTATTACCGGCATAACCGGTTATTTGGGTTCAAGAACGGCGGCGCGCCTGCTTGAAGAAGGCTTTAAAGTTATAGGCGTCACGCCCTGCCGCAAGGACTCTATGCCCCCGCGGGAAAACCTAAAACTTTACTACCTTGACGAAACGAGTTTGGAGGAAGTTTTTTCCTCAAACAAAACAGACGGCGTAATCCACTTTGCCACCTGCTACGGCAGAACGGGCGAAAGCCCCGCGCGCGTAGCCGAGGTAAACTTGCTCTTTCCCTTGGAAATACTCAATTTGGCCGTAAAGCATAAAACCGGATTTTTTATCAATACCGACACTATTTTGACGCCGCTTTTGAACCCTTACGCTTTGACAAAGGCGCAATTCGCTCAGTGGCTGAAACTTTATGAAGACAAAATAACCGTCGTCAATATGCGGCTTGACCATTTTTACGGCCCTTTTGACAAGCCCGTCAAATTTATAGCTTTTATTTTAAGGGAGCTTAAAAACAAAGTTCCCGTCATACCGCTTACGCAAGGCGGCCAAACCCGCGATTTTATTTATATAGACGATTTGATTTCCGCCTATATCTGCGTTTTAAACGCCGTTATCGGGGGGAAATTAAAACTCGGCAAAATACATAATCTCGAAGTCGCAACCGGCTCGAAACATTCCATAAAAGAGCTTGTTACCGCGCTTAAAGAACTTACCGGCAACACCGTAACCAAGTTGGATTTCGGAGCGGTTCCTTACAGAAAAAACGAAGTGCTTGACTATCAAATCGACAATTCCGCCCTGCTTGAGCTGGGCTGGAAGCCTTCCAAAACGCTTTTGCAAGGCCTTAAAGAAATAATCAAACAAGAGGGGGGTGTCAAATGACTATCCCTTTGTTTTCCGTATGCATACCCACTTATAACAGGGAAAAGGAATTAAAACGCTGTTTGGATTCTTTCGTCGGGCAAGCCGCAGAGCTTAACGTTCCGATTTATATTTCCGACAACAATTCTTCCGACGCTACGCCATACATTATAAAAAACTATCAAAAACTTTATCCCGGCATTATATTTTCCGCCAGGACGGAACGCACCGTAGATATGGACTTGAATATGTTAAACGCGCTTTGCATGTCCGACGCGCAATACGCCTTATGGCTCGGCGACGACGACGTTCTAAACCCCGGGGCTGTCGCCGTTATTTTGGAAAACCTTAAAACGAAACCGGATTTATGCGTTCTATCCCTACCCGATTATCCTTTAAAGAAAGAATATAACGATTTGGGGGTTTTCTTCGGCGATTACGGCATGATAGGGCTTGGAGCTTCCATGCACTTCAGCACATTGGTCGTAAACGTTACGGAAGCGAAAAAAGTTTTAAACCCTACGCGCTATCAAGGCACCTTGCATTTGTACGCCGGCGTAGTTTTGGATTATTTGGCCGCAAAAACGCAAACGGGAAAAGTAAAAATTAAAACCATACCCGGCTTGATTAATCTATCCCGGGATAAAAAGCGCTGGCTTTCAAAAAAAGGTCTTATTTTTTTGGACTGTATCCCGCAATGGATTTCCCTCTTGCCGCCGTTTTACGGGCAAAACCCCGTAAGCAAAGCCCGCATTGAAGAATTTTATAAACAAGTTTACGACCCAACCCGTTTTATTCAGCTTTTGAACCTCAGGGAAACGCCCCTTAAACGCTATCCCTTGCGCAGAATACTTGCGCGGCAAGGGGCCCCTTTCGGGGGGGGGGGGGAGGGACGATTTCCCCAAAGCCGAGTGGCCGTTTTTTGGGCCTTATGCAAGGCCAAATACGCTTTTTGCAAACTGATTTCCAATTTTACTTGGGGCAAACGGAAACAACGGCTTAGAGAAAAAGCCGAAAAATATAAAGTTTAACGATTTACAGGAGAATACAATGAAATATCTAGTAACCGGCGGCTGCGGTTTTTTAGGTTCCAATATCGCGGCGAGAATACTGAAAACGCAAAAAGGCGAACTGTTTTTATACGATAATCTTTCCCGCGTGGGCAGCGATAAAAATTTGGCATGGCTTAAGGGCTTCGGCAATTTTACGCACCTTAAAGCCGACACCACCGATTTCGAAACGCTTTCAAAAACCGTGAAAGAATTTCAGCCCGATATAATTTTCCATTTCGCCGGGCAGGTGGCCATGACGACGTCAATCGCCAATCCAAGGCTGGATTTCAACACCAACGCATGCGGGGCTTTCAACCTGTTGGAAGCCGTAAGGCTTTTTGCGCCGCAAGCCGGGGTGATATTTTCAAGCACGAACAAAGTCTACGGGGATTTGGAACAATATTCCTATACGGAAAGCGAAACCCGCTACAACTGCCGGGAATACCCCCGCGGCTTTGACGAAAAAGTAACTTTGGATTTTCATTCCCCTTACGGCTGTTCAAAGGGCTGCGCGGATCAATATATGCTTGATTACGCGCGTATATTCGGGCTGAAAACGGCCGTATTCCGCCATTCTTCAATGTACGGGGCAAGGCAGTTCGGCACTTTCGACCAAGGTTGGATAAGCTGGTTCTGCCAAAAAGCGGCCGAAACCAAAAAAGACCCTAAAACCGTTTTTACCATAGCCGGAACGGGCAAGCAGGTGCGCGACGTCTTGCACGCCGACGATATGGCCGATTTATATATGGCCGCGGCGGAAAAAATCGGCCAAATAAAAGGCCAAGCTTTCAATATCGGCGGCGGCATAGAAAACAGCCTTTCGCTTTTGGAGCTTTTCTCCCTGCTTGAAAAACTGCTTAATGTAAAACTTAACTATACAAAACTCGCCCCAAGGGAAAGCGACCAAAAATTCTTCGTGGCGGATATAGCGAAAGCTTCAAAACTGCTTGGGTGGAAACCGAAAGTAAGCAAAGAAGACGGCATAAAAAAGATGCTGGAATGGAGCCAAACTTTATAATGGCAGACCTTAATAAATTACTTGATATTTTTATTATAACTTATAACCGGGAAGCGCAGCTTGCCTCCACCTTAAAACAACTTTGCGCGGCAAATTCGCCTTTAAATGAGGCGGAAATTACCGTTTTAGATAACAACTCTACGGATAATACGGCTAAGGTAATAAAAGAATATTCAAAAATAAATAAAAATATCAAATATATAAAAAACCGTTACAATAACGGATTGGCCGGTAATTTAATCAAGGCTATGGAATTGGCATCAAAAGATTATTTTTGGATACTTTGCGACGATGATGATTACAGCTGGGAATCTTGGCCGGAAATACAAAAAGCCATGGCAGACGGATATGACATAGTAATGACGACTTACACAAAAGGCTTCCGCTCCGAAGAAATACCTTTCCTTATCAATGAAATGGGGTTTGTGCCCAGTGCAATATACAAAACCGCACATATTAATGACACCGTAATCCGCAATGCTTATATGATGGCTTACAATTTATTTCCGTTCCACGCTTTAAGCTGCAAAATCATCAACGAAAACGGACGCATATTCGTGCCGAAAAACAGAACCGTTCTGCAATCTTACGAGGAAAAATCCCACCAAGTCAAAAAGGAAAACAAAAACCTGTTTTACAGGATAAACTCTTTCAGCCTGATGTGGGGGTATATAGACTCTTACAGAATGATAAAAGACAAAAAACTGAGAGAACAATGTTTTGATGTTCTGGCGCTGGGCAAAGGGTTTTTCGGCTCCATGATTGATTTTATAGACTGGCCGCCGTTTAAAATGCAGAATTTTTGCGATATTTTTTTGGCGGTGAGCTTTAAAAAGAAGATTTTACTTCTCTCGTCTGCGCTTGTTTACCTGCTGAGCAAAAACCCCATCATTTGGTTTTACCGGACGGATTCCGGCATAAACATACGGCTTTTTTATTTTATTAAAACGAAGATAATACCCTTTAAGAAGAAAAAACAATTATGAGCAAAACCATTTTAATGACCGGTGCAGGCGGATTCGTAGGCGGCAATTTAAAACCGTTCTTGGAAGACAACGGTTTCAAAGTCATCGCGCCAAAAAGCAAAGATTATGATTTCACCGACCTTAAAACGGTTGAGGATTTGGTAAGCACGTACCGTCCGAATTTGTTTGTGCTGGCAGGATTTTACGGCATAAGCGATCCTAAAAACATCGCCGCCGATATAGAAGAAAAAAACTTAGCGATATTTAATAATTTCGTCAAAACCGCGGCGGGGAAAAAGATTATCACTTTCGGCTCCGGCGCAGAATTTGACAAAAGCCGAGCCATAATAAAAGCCAAAGAAAGCGACTTGGGCCAAGTTATACCGCAGGATTTATACGGCCACGCCAAATACGCAATCAGCCGGGAAATTAAAAAGCATCCAAACGTCTTAAATTTAAGGCTGTTCGGCGTTTACGGGCCAAACGAATTTGACTCCCGCTTTATCACGCACGCTTCCAAATGCAATTTGGCAGGCAAACCGATAACAATGCGTCAGAACGTAATTTTTGACTATATTACGGTGGAAGACTTATGCCGTATAACGCTTGAATTTATAAATAAAACGCCAAAAGCGCAGTTCATTAACATTACGCCGGATAAAGGCATATCTTTAAGCCAAATCGCGGCGATAATAAACGAAATATCCGCTTACAAAAGCGATATTGTTATCGCCAAAAAAGGCCTGGCCAATGAATACACCGGCGACAATTCCGTCTTAAAAGCGGAATTGCCCGGCTTTGCTTTTACCTCATACAAAGACGGCATAAAAAATTTTTATAATTATTTAAAGGAAAAAGCTAATGCTGAGTAAAAACCGGCTTAATGTTATCATTTTTACTTACAGCGTTTATTTAATCTAAACAATTAATGCGTAATTGGAAGAACAAATGAGTTTCAGCAATAAAGATATAACAGTTTTTATATTTACCCGCAATCGCCCCGACATGGTAATTGACGCCGTCAAAAGCGTATTAAACCAAACCGCCGGGCCTGTGAAGTTATATGTTTTGGATAATTCAACCGACGAAAAAACTACAAATGCAATAAAAGCATTTCCAAGCGTACAATACGTTAAAACCGATCCGTCTTTGCCTTATGCAAATTTCAAAAAATTGCAGTCATTGGCGGATTCTGCATATACAATGGTTTTGCACGATGACGATTTAATCCACCCTCAATATGTTCAGCTTGCTTTGGAAACCTTAAATAAAATTAAAGATATAACTTATATAGGCTCCAAAAATACTATTTTCTACAATAACGACATACCTGAGGAATACAAAAAGCCAAAATCGTTAAAAAAAGAATTTTATCTTCTTCCCAATGAGAATCTGTTTACTTTATCCTTTTGGAGCAAGCCAAACTCAAACTGGAGCAGCTCAATAATAAAAACAGAATGTTACAAAAATTATGATATTGCTAAAGACGCAAAAATTTACGGAAAAACCCAGGATTTGGCCTTTCTTTCACAAACTATGCAGACGGGCGGCAATGCCGTAATATTTACGAACGGGAATATACTTTTTTATAGGAATCATAGGCAATCGGATTCAAACGATAAACGGACGGCCTTATCAAAAGAACAAATTAAAAATCTGTTAAAATTGTTTCTATCCAAAAGCAAAACTCCTCATTTCTTAAGCAGAATATACTTTTTATACTCGGTATACATTGCAAAGCAGTATTTTTCGGCAGGACACGACGAAAATGAAACGAAAGCTTTTTTAAAAGAATTACTTACAGAAGGAATAATCAGTAAAAATATGCTTTTATACGATAGAAGGAAAAAATCCCTGCTGTTGAGATTAGCGTTTTTCCCGATTCAAATATTTTATAAAAGGAATTTCTGGAAAGCATACCTGCATAAATTATAATCATTTATGGGACTTAGAGAATTAAACCGCAAAAGAAATATTTATCTGCGCCGCCTTAAAGCAAAAGCCGGCAAATGCCTGTTTGATTTTAAAAACAAAAACCGTTTTACGCCTTCAAAATTGAAGACTTTTAAAAAGGTTCTCTTCCTGCGCAATGACGATAAAATAGGCGATATGATAGTAAGTACAATGGCTTTCAGGGAACTTAAAAAACAGCTACCCAAAGCCGAAATTTGCGTTTTAGCGGGCCCGGCAAGCGCGAAAGTAATAGAAAACAACCGCAGTGTCAGCCGCATTTTTATCTGTCGCAACAAATTTCCCGACATTTTAAAAACAGGCCTTAAACTGCGTAAAGAACATTTCGATCTTTATATAGACATGGATAGGGAAAACACCTTCCTTACCCATTTGCTGATGTTTCTTATAAAGCCTCGCTTTGCTTTCGGCTTCAATAAGGATAATTTTAAGGCTTATAATATAACCTGCGGGTTGGATTTTGACGCCAATCATATAACCGCTTGGCACGCGGCGGCGTTTAAGGCCCTGCGCCTGCAAAAGCCGGAAGCCCGATACGATTTATTCGTGCCGAATTCTCTAAAAAAGGAAATACAAAAATTCCTTTCCAAGCTGCCCACGGCAAAAGGCTTTATAGCCGTTAACGCTTTTGCTTCCAGTAAACATAAATGTTTAAGCGCCTTACAAATAAGGCAAACGGCGCAAAGCCTGCCGCAATATAATTTTATTCTAATAGGCCCCAACGAACAAGCAGAGCGTTTAAAGGAAGCTTCCGCCTGCAAGAATATTTTCGCGGCCCCGAAAGGAGATATTTTTACAAGTTTTGCCGTAATAGCCGTAACCGATTTGCTTATAACGCCCGATACCTGTTTTGTACACGCCGCGGCGGCTCTGGGAAAAAAGCAAATCTGCATTTACAGAGAAACGGATGAATTTTTACTTTGGGGGCCGTTAGGAGATAAATTCTTGAAAGTAACAGCCCATTTCGGTGATATTTCCGCACTGCCTGCCGAAGAGATAATCAAAGCCGCGCTTAAAGCTTTATCTTAAAACACCCCTTAAAATTTGAACTTTCTTATGCTATAATCTTAAGACACTGAAGGGAGGCAAAATATGAAACTTTCCAAAAAGCTCTTAGACGAATTACTAGCAAACGCAGCGGAAGCGATGCGCAATTCCTATTCTCCTTATTCCAAATTTAAAGTGGGCGCGGCCCTGCTTACCAAAAGCGGAAAAATATATAAAGGCACCAATATTGAAAACGCCTCTTACGGCCTCACTATCTGCGCGGAAAGAAGCGCGATTTTCTCGGCAGTAACCGCAGGCGAGATGGAATTTGAAGCCCTGGCGATAGTTTTCAGCCAAAAAGATTTGGGCCCTTTAAGCACGCCGTGCGGCGCGTGCAGGCAGGTTATGGCGGAATTTGCCGCCCAGGATATGCCTATTTATACGGCCGATTTATCAACCGGCAAACCGGCCAGGGTGGTCCGTAAAAAACTAAAAGATTTTTATCCTTACCCATTCACTCCTAAAGCCCTGGAAAAGAAACCAAAAAAGAAATAATTTCAAAGCCCCTTAACCGGGGCTTTTTATTTGTTAGTTTATATGGTATTTTGCGTTTTAACGCGGCCTGAACCCCTGAGCGTATACTGTTAAAGGGCGAAGCCCGGGGTATCCGAAGGGGTAAAAACAAAGTTAAAACGCAAAAGACGAAGCAAAAAACAGATAGGGTGGCCCTGCCGGGGGTAAGGGCAGGGCCTGTGGAATCTTCATAAATATACTATTATTCTAACAATTTTGCAACGCTTTTAAAGAACTCCCCGGCTTTTTGCTCAAAATATAAGTCGCTTACGCCGGCGGTATAAGTTGAAGGCAAAGTGTTTATTTCTATTATTTTAGCCCCGTTGCGCTTTGCCGTCAACGGCAGGGCGCAGGCGGGCATAACCTCGCCGGAAGTGCCGACAACCAACATAACGTCGGTACTATAGGCAAGCTCTTCGCTTTCTTGATAGACACGCGGGTTTATACCCTCTCCGTAGAAAATAAAATCCGGTTTAAGCACGGCCCCGCAGGCTTTGCAGGAGGGCAGTTCCGCCTTTAAATCGACTTCGTCTATATGATACCGCTTGCCGCAGCCCGTGCAAACCAAATAATTTATCGTCCCGTGAAATTCTTTAACGTTTACGCTTCCCGCGCGCTGGTGCAGATTGTCTATATTTTGGGTTATTATTCCTTTAAGCAGGCCTTTCTTTTCCCACGCGGCAAGCGTTTTATGTGCGGCGTTGGGCTCGGCTTTGCCCATGGAATCAAAAAATATTTTCTTCATTTCGCGCCAGGATTCTTTGGGATTGGCGTAAAAGAAATCAATATCGATGGCGGAAGGGTCATAACGTTCCCAAAGCCCGCCCGCTCCGCGGAAAGGGGGAATGCCGCTCTCCACGGAAATACCCGCCCCCGTAAAGGCGGTAAGGAACTTGGCGTTCTTAATAATTTCTGCCGTTTCTTTCAACATATAGAAATAAAATTATCAAATAGTCGGCAAAAAATCAACCCGTGGCCGCGGCTTCAAATTTTAAGACGGTAAAAAGGGGAAAAATCTTCATTGTGTTTAAAAAGATTTTATGTTACAATTCTTTTGTAGACGCAAAAGCAAGACAAAATGACGGCTTACGACGCAAAACGCCCGCAAATTAAAACCGGCGCGCGTCTATTTTGCCTTGCCTTTGCAGATTATCACAGGAGAAAATATGTTATCAAAGCTTATCAACTGGATGAAGCCTCTCAAAGATGCTGACCAAAGATTAACGGATGAAAAAACGATAAAAAGAACTTATACGATTTGGCGTATAAAGATGTTCTTCGGTATGTACTTCGGCTACGCGCTCTTTTACTTTACAAGGAAAAACCTTGACTTCGTAAAACCTGCGCTTAAAGATAATTTCGGGTTTGACATAATCCAACTCGGTATAATCGGCACGACAATCTACGCAACCTACGGCGTGGGCAAGTTCTTAAGCGGCGTCATGGCGGATAAATGCAATATAAGGTCCGTAATGGCTTTGGGTCTGTTCTGCTCCTCCCTTATCAACTTGGCTTTCCCTTTCCTGCCGCAGTTCCAAGGCTGGCTTTCAAATATGCATATCGCCATACCTTTGGTCGGCATAGCGGCTTTTGCGTGGGGGTTAAACGGCGTATTCCAATCCATGGGGTTCCCTCCGGTAGCCAAAGGCTTGGTATATTGGTTCTCCCCCAGTGAAAGGGCCACCAAATGGACTTTATGGTCTTCCAGCCACACCTTCGGCGCGTTCTTCGTAGGCGTATTGATAACATATTTACTTAAATTCGATTTATGGAGAATGGCTTTCATTATACCGGCCATTATGGGTATATCTTACAGTATTTTCCTGTTATTCTTCCTTACCGACAAACCCACAACCGTCGGCTTGCCGCCTATCGACGAATATAAAAACGACCCTATGCCGATTAAAAAAGACACGGGCCTTTCCCATTGGGAAATCCTCAAAAAACACGTCTTCGGCAATCCGTTCTTATGGGCTTTGGCGCTTTCTTACGTATTCGTCTACTATGTACGTTTCGCCACTTTGGACTGGGGCACCCTCTTCCTGGTGGAAGACAGAGGCTTTACCCAAGCCGCTGCCGTTTCCGCTTTGAAATGGATGCCTTTCCTCGGTATGCCGGGCGGTATCGTAGCCGGTTACTTGGCGGATAAATTCTTCCAGGGCCGCTGCACTCAAATGAACCTTATTTATTTGGCCATACTCGCGGCAAGCTGCTGGGGCTTTTACAAACTCGCCGGCACCGACACTTTTTTCTGGACGTCCTTACTCGCGGCTTTTATCGGCTTCTTCGTGGACGGCCCTCAGAACTTGGCCGGCGGCGTACAGACCAGCCGTATCGTAACGCAGGAATCCGTTTCCGCGGCGTGCGGTTTTACCGGCATGTTCGGTTATTTCGGCGCGATGTTATCTTCCAGCGGCGCGGCTTTCATCAGCAAGCATTACGGTTGGCAGGGCGTATTTGTTTCCTGCATAATAGCTTGTATCATAGCCGGCGCGTTGATCTCCACAACTTGGAAAAAGGAATCAGCCGGAATTTCAAAATAAGCGAAGTTTTTTCAATCTGCAAAGCCCCCGCTTTAGACGGGGGCTTTTTCGTCATATGGGGCTTGCAAAAAACAAATTTATTTTCTAGGATATTTTTAGAACAAAATATAGAACGCGTAAAAATAAACAATTTTTATTTTAACCTTAAGGAATGTTTATGAAAAAACTCCACCCCAATCAGGAAAAACTGCTTAAACTGCTTAAAGAACATCAGGATAATCCTCTTACCATGGAAGAACTTGCCCTGCAAATGGATATCTCAAGCAAAAGCGTGGTGCATTATCACATAACCCAGCTTGAAAAAAAGGGTTATATAACCCGCAGTGCAAACAACGCCCAGCAGTATTATATAAATGATACCGAGGAAAACGTAATATACCTTCCGCTTTACGGAATGGCAAAATGCGGCCCGGCCGGAACGATACTTGACGGCACTCCCAGCAGAGTAGTTCCAGTGGATCCGGCGATGGTAAACTTCCCGGTATGCAAAGGTTTTATGGTGGAAGCCAAAGGCGATTCTATGACGGACTTAATAAACCCCAAAGATTGGCTTATAGTGGAAAAGAGCAATACTCCCAATCAAAGGGATGTTATAGTCTGTTCCAACAACGGGGAAACTATGGTAAAGCGTTTTGTAAAAGACGGGCGCAGCGGCAATATACTGTTGGTATCAGATAACCGCAAATACGCCCCCATAATAGCGGATAAAGATTCTCTTAAGATAGACGGCATAGTAAGAAGCGTTTTAAAACGCGGGATTTAAAAACCTTTAAAATACAGGCATATTGCAAAGGTTTCGGCGCTCTTTTAAGAGCGCCGTTTTTTGTTTTAGCTTTTCGTCTGAACGACAAGCATTTAGGCTTACAATTTGCTTTTACCTTTGGCCTGATTTTACCCTTTTCTTTAGTTCGGATACCTCACTACGAAAAAACTAAAATCAGGCTCAAATCTAAAAGAAATCAAGCCGGTTAAAGTTACTGCAAAAGAGGAACAACGTAGGTCAGGCTCTGCCTGACGTTAAAAAGGAGTTTTCTTTTGTCAGGTAAAACCTGACCTACATTAATAAATATGTAAAAACAAGTAAAAAAGCGTGCGAAAGTGTAAAATACACAAATAACCAATTAAAACAAATAAAAAATTTAGTAAAATTTTTATTAGCGTTTTTAAAAACGCTTATTTTTTTATAAGGAAGGTGCAAAGTTACCATAAATGAAAGAAAATCCCGACGCCGCTTCACCCAAAAAAACTAAAGATTATACCCTTAAATTATCCCTTTGGGGTTTGCTGGGGGTCGTCATCAGCGCGATGGTAGGCTCCGGCGTTTACTCTCTTCCGCAGAATATGGCTAAAGGCGCGGGGGCCGCTTCGATAATACTGGCGTGGCTGATAACCGGGTTTGGAATGTTCTGCATAGTTTACACTTTTCACCTGTTGGCTAAAATCAAGCCGGAAATGGCCTCCGGGATATACTCATATTCCCAAGACGGCTTCGGCCCGGGGGCGGGGTTTCTGACGGCTTGGGGCTATTGGCTTTGCAATATCTGCGCCAATACAGGCATAGCCGTAATTTTAATGGAAGCTTTAAATTACTTCTTTCCGCCTTATTTTGAGGGGGGGAACAACTTAAACTCTTTAATCGTTTCCACACTTATTTTATGGCTGTTTTTTATATTGGTTTACAGAGGCATAAAAACGGCGGCGGCAATAAATTTTATAGGAACATGCTTCAAACTGGTGCCTATAATCATTTTTATCTGCGTATGCATTTTCGCTTTTGACTTTGCTGTTTTTAAGCAGGATATTTCCTTTACGCTTAATTCCGGCGGGTTTAACTTTAAGGATATTACCGCCGAAGTCAAAAACACCATGCTGATAACAATTTGGGCTTTTATCGGCGTAGAAGCGGCGGTGGTTTTGACGGGCCGCGCAAAAAAAGCGAAGGACGTTTCCCGCGCTACGCTCGGCGGATTTTTTATATGTCTTATTTGTTACAGCCTTATTTCTTTATTGCCGTTTGGGATATTGGAAAGGGGGGAAATATCCAAATTCGCCAATCCGTCCACGGCGGGCGTCCTTCAAAGCGTAATCGGCAAAGCCGGGGGGCTTTTAATGATCGCCGGGCTTATGGTGTCGGTTCTGTTTTCCTGGCTTTCATGGGTGATTATAGCTACGGAAATCCCTTTCAGCGCGGCCCAAAAAGGGCTTTATCCGAAGTATTTTTTAAAGGAAAACGCCAGGAAAGTGCCGGCGGCTTCCCTGCTGGTAACGACCATAGCCACGCAAATTACGCTGCTTGTGGCGTTTTTCTCCTACAATGCCTGGGACACAATGCTGAGCGTAACCGGCGTTATGGTTCTGCCGGTTTACTTTTTAACTACTTTATATTTATTTAAAATATCGCGCAAAAAGAAGTTCAGCCAAACCTGCAAGGTAAGCCGCCCCAAAGCGGTGTTTATAGGCTCGGCGGGTATAATATACGCGCTGTGGCTTATATATGCGGCGAATATTAAATATCTTGCCATGGCTTTGGCGTTTTACGTATGCGGCATACCCGTTTACATGATTGCGTGCAGAGAAAGAAAGGAAATAAAATGAAAGCTTCAATGAAACTCGGTATCGCGGGCCTTTGCGGGCTTGTGGTAAGTTCTATGATGGGTTCGGGCGTATTCTCGCTTCCGCAGAATATGGCCTCGGCCGCCCCGGCTGACGCCGTATTGACGGCATGGCTGATAACCGGGCTCGGGATGTTTTTTATAGCGAAAACGTTTAGGATACTTTCCAATATAAAGCCGCATTTGACGGCGGGCATTTTCGCTTATGCGCGCGACGGCTTCGGCAAACGCGCGGGCTTTTTTATAGCTTGGGGCTATTGGCTGTCAAACGTGTTTTCAAACATAGCCATGGCCGTTATAATGATGGAGGCGTTAAATTACTTTTTTAAAGGCTTTTTTACCGGCGGAAACAATATAAACGCCCTGCTTCTTTCAAGCTTTATAATCTGGGCTTTTATGCTGCTTATTATGAAAGGCATAAAGACAGCCGCCGTAATAAACTTATTCGGCACCGTAGCAAAAATAATGCCTTTGGTGTTTTTTATAATAGTCGCTTTTATAATGTTTAAATGGGACGTTTTTAAAACAGGGCTTTTCAACAATCTTACTTTTGAAGGATTTAGTTTTAAAACGCTTATCGGCGACGTCCGCTCAACCATGGTAATAACACTCTGGTGCTTTATCGGCATAGAATCCGCCGTGGTGCTCTCCGGCAGGGCGAAAAAACAATCCTATGTAGCCAAAGCCACTTTACTGGGCTTTTTATCCTGTTTGGGCGTGTATATGCTTATTTCTCTGCTGCCTTTCGGATTCCTTACAAGGGCGGAAATAGCCTCTTACGCCAATCCGTCCACGGCGGGCGTACTGGAAGCGGCTATCGGCAAAACCGGCGCGGTTATAATGAATTTGGGCCTGATTATTTCCGTTTTGTTCGCTTGGCTTTCATGGGAGCTTATTTCAATAGAAGCCCCGTTTGCCGCCGCGAAAGAAGGTACATTCCCAAAAATTTTCGCGAAAGAAAATAAAAACGCCGCGCCGATATTTTCGCTGTTAATCACCACGATAGGCATGCAATGCGCGCTGTTTATAGCGTTCTTCTCGGCAAACGCATGGGATACCATGCTCAACATAACGGCTGTAATGATACTGCCTGCTTATTTGGTTACTACGCTTTATCTTATAAGAAATTCCCGCGCAAAACACTTCCGCAGGGAGTGGGGCCTTTCCAAAGGCAAGCTTATGATTACCGGCGTGCTGGGCTCGATATATGCACTGTGGCTTATTTACGCGGCGGATTTAAAATATTTGGCGATGGCGTTAATATTCTTCGCCGCGGGCATACCTATATTCTTAGTAGCACAAAAGGAAAGAAAATCCGCCAAATAACAATATAAACCCCGGTTTAAGCCGGGGTTTTTTAATCTTCGGAAATTAACATTTACAGAATTTTCTTATCCGGCTCTTTACCAAAATAGGATAAAACGCCTGCGGCGGCCGCGGCAAGTACCGCCAAACCCAAAGTTATATGGTAGGCGGATATAAACGCCGCAGTATGTTCCGCTCCGCCCTTTTGCAGGAATTTAATAAGTCCGTCAAAGATGTTTACCGTTAAGGAAACGCCTAAAACTATACCCGTATTTCTGGCAAGAGAGTTTAAACCGCTTGCGTCATTATAAAACTTGCGTTCTATCGCGTTCATAATACTGTTATTGTTGGGGGAGTTGAACATGCCGTTTCCTATACCCAAAATAATTTGCCCGATAATTATCTGATATTCCTTGAACTCAATGCCTATATTCATATACCACAAAAGCCCGAAAATCAAAATTACCATTGAGCCCACGGTCAGCTTTCTTGCGCCCATATAGCCGGAAAGCCTGCCGCTTAAAGGGGAAACCAATATCATGGGCACGGAGTAGAACAGTATCAAAGTGCCGGTTTTAAAAGCGCTCAGGCCGTAAATATCCTGCAAATAAAACGGTATCAAAAGCCCGTTGACGCTTGTGGCCATAAACACCAGCATCATGGCGGCGTTGCCGTAAGCAAAAACTTTATTGCCGTATAAAGACAAGTTTAAAAGAGGGGTTTTGGTTCTTTTTTCATGACGGAAAAAGAAAAACGCCAAAACGGCCGAAACTCCAAGCATGACTATGATATGCGGGCTTGCAAAACCGGCCTGCTCGGCAAGTGAAAGCGCGGTAAAAAAACAAATACTTAAGGCCATAAACAGCACGGCCGAATTTGCGTTGATTTTACCCAGCTTGCGTCTTTTTACGCTTGGCAGGGACTTGTAAGCAAAATACACGCCGAAAGCCGCCAGAGGCAAATTAATGTTAAATAAAGCCTGCCAGCCGAAAGTATCTAACAAAATTCCGCCCAAACTAGGCCCCGTTATGCTGCCCAAAGCGACCACGGAGCCTATCATTCCCAGGAACTGGCCTCTTTTTACGCCGGTAAACATATTGGCTACAACGCTTTGCGCCAAGGCAAAAAGCATAGCCGAACCGCTTGCCTGTATAAAGCGGGAAACTATCAAAGAGGCAAGGCAAGAGGAAAGGGCGCAGAGCAAAGAGCCCAAACCAAACAGAATAAAGCCCAAACTGTATATTTTATTTTGGCCGTAACGGTTGCCCAGCTTGCTGCTTATGGGCAGTATGCTTACTATACCCAAAGAATACGCCGTTATTACCCACTGTATCTGCGTCAGTCCTACATTGAAATATTTGGACATTACCGGCAAAGCTATATTGACGACGCTTGTATCCAAAGCTCCGGCAAAGTTGCCTATAACAACTATAAAAAACGCAAAGTATTTGCTTCTTATCCAAGATGGCTGCGTCAAATGCTCTTCCGGCATTTTTCTTTATTCTCCTTATCGGCTTTGCTCGCGTTCATAAACCCGGAAGAAAATATACCGGAATAAACCGCAAAAAGCATTATTCCGCAAAAAGCCGTAATTATTTTAAGCAGGCGGCCCGGTTCCGTTACCACCGATATTTCCGCACCGGCTTGGCAGAAAGTCATCGCGGTGAACCAAATGGCGTCGTAAATATTTTTAAAGACTTCCGGCTGGGCGGAATGTTCAAAATAATAAATCAAAAAGGAGTTTACGGTAAGCAAAAACCCCATAACGAAACCGACGGTAACCAAAGAATCAAGGCTCTGATAAATTACGCCGAACATCAGTTTAAGCGGACGGGAATATTCCACCAATTTCAAAATCCTGAATAGCCTTAAAAAGCGCAAAGTCCTTAAAGGCTTAATATTGATATAAACCATGGGCACTATCGCTAAAAAATCTATAATCATTGCCGGGCGAAGCGCAAAACGAAGGCGGCTGCCGTGATAATCGGGGGAAAGATCCGCCGTCCAAAGCCTTAAAATATACTCGAAGGAAAACACTATCGTAATTATCAAATCGCAAAATTCTATGGCGATAATGTCCTCAAAGCTTAACCGCCCGGAAAGCGAAAACAAAGAAAGCGGGATATTTAGAAATATAAGCGCCAAAATCAAGCTGACAAACCAACCCGCGTTTAACAAATTATAAGCCTTCTGTTTTATCTTTTTATAATATTCAACCATAAAAATATCCTCTTAAATTATATTAAATTAAAAAATTAAACTTACAAGAGGGGGGACTCTTCAAGGGAAAATTCAAAGGCAGCACAGGCAAGGGCATCTCGGCCCACATTGCAGGCGGAAGAATATTCCGCTTTTTAAAACGCAGCTTTTTCAAATGCAAAAAGGCCGCCGGTTAAGGCGGCCTTTTGTAAACTTTTTGGGGCTAGGCTTAATTGCCCGCGTTCTGCGGCTGTAAGCCATGCGTTCCTACGGAATTAAGGTTGTAAGGCGAAACGCTTAAAGAAGGAACGCTGAAGTCAAATGACGGCGTAAACGAAGGAACCTGTAAGAACGAAGGGGTATCCGTGCGATTAAGCCAATTATTTGTTATTGAGTAAGGGAACGTTAAGGCCGCACCGTGTTTGATCGGGGCAAAGAATTTGCCGTTTAATACGCCCGAACCTTTACCGTATAACAAGCCCGTACCTAAAAGGACCGTAGCCGGTATCCATATATTATCCTGCAAGGCCTTGGTTTTGCTTGTATTTTCAGGGTCTTTTTCAACTTCTTTATCGGCAAAGTAGTTATGGGCCACAGGCACTACGGACATACCTATATGAACAGCGGGGTAAGCCACTTTCCAATCCGTAAGTACGCCTTTGCCTGCACCGGCGCGCATAAGGTTATATTCGCCGGTCATCAAGATACCGTTGGTGGTGTTTGCAAAACCCGCGCCGATTAAGGCCATGCCTGCGGCGAAAGTCCAAGGATCGTTTTCAACGGCCAGCAAACCGGTACCCATAGCGGCAGAACCTAAAGAAAGGCCAATAATCTTTCTGTATGTAGCGGGGTTCTCTCCGCCCAAAGCCCTAATAAGCGGCTTGGAGTAATATCTTACGGCGAACTGCGGCAGAGCCAAAGCCGTTGTGGCTATTACAGGACGCCAAGTTTCACTTCCGACGTGAACAGGGCTGTCCTCATTGCGCAGGTAAGCGTTAGCCTCGCTTTGGCTGTACTTATTGAACATTGAAGCTTCCACGCCCAAGGCGCCGAATCCCGCAAAGGTTAAAGGAAGAACTTCTTTCCTGAACATAACTTTCGCTGAACTTACAGATTCTTTAAGTACGCCGAAAGTAGGCCTGTAGAAATAATTGTTAAAGCCGGTTGCGAATTTGGAAGAACCAAGCCAACTCATAGGTTTTACGGACTGGCTCATTTGATATCCCTGTACCGCACCGATTTCTTTAGAGAAATGCGCCGTATGGAATTTATAGAGTATAAGCCCGGTTAAACCCAATAATACGGGGTTGGAAACTGAAAAGTCCGTATGTTTATGGAGCAGCGGTCCGCCTTTTTCGTCAAGTATTGCCTGACCTTTGGCCAATTTAAGTTTGCCGTCCGCGTAAACGTCATTGCCTTGATAGGTAAGCGGAGTGCCGTTAACGGTGCCGTCATCGGTATAATACCTGGGGCTCCATTTATCCCAAAGCTGGAATCCGACGGGGGGCAAAATCATAAGGAAAGAGCCGGCATTTTTGTACATCATACCGGTCAAAAGACCGCCGCCGCCGCCCATTTCTTTCATAAGCGGGTTAAAAGAAGCCCTGGTCAACGAAGAAGCCAACCCGATGAAAGAAGCGCTTAACAAAAGCGGAGTCAAGGAAGGTTTATTAGGGTTATAGATATTAGCGTCGTTCAAACCGCTGAATCCGCTGCCGGTAGATATCGCCAAAGAGGCGGCGGACAACCCAAGGGACGTCATCATCATGTTGGCCGAGCCGAATCTCTTTACGAACGGAGCCCAGAAGGGTGAAAGGAAGCTGGGCAAATAAGGCAGGGCAACCGTAATCAAGGTTTCCTGAGTATTAGTCATTTCCGGATAATTTTGTCTTAAGGGGCCGATTAACCCGGTAGAAGCCGCGCTCAGGGAAAGCACTTGCAGTAAATATAAAGTGTTTACTTTATCTCTTGAAGCCGTAATACTGATGCCTAAAGGATTATTGAAAGTGCCCGCTTTGGCGTAACTGGTAAATACGCCGAGCTGGCCTTTAGGTATGGCGAAGGAATAAGGTCTGTCAAAAGAAATTAAGTTCCCGGCTTTGTTTCTGGCAAGGAAAGAGAGAGAGTTATTATCGTTTACCAATACTCTTACGCCGTCAAACTCGGAAGAAGTTATAAGCCTGATGGGCGTCTGTATATTTCTGCCGGAAGCCGCGTCTTTTACCCAAACGCTGCCGGTGCCGGAGAACATCTTGCTTTTACTGCTTAAGAGGTTTTTGCCCCAAGAAGTAAATCTTCCCCAAGTGCTTGTCTGTTCCGGCAGGAATTTTAAAGTAAGCGGTTCGCTGCGGCCGAGTGTCAATCTGGCCAAATCGGCGAAGCTGCCCTTATCCAAACCGATTTTAAAATAAGAGGGATCGGCTATAACGCCTCCGCGTCCGAAAGAGAGTTTAAAGGTGGAAGCGTCACTGCCGGTTATAAGGACATTGTCAATATCCTGCACCTTTATGCCTGAAATATGTTTTTTGCTCCAAGGCCAGAAGCGAGTGCCGCTAAGGGTAACGTCAACCGGCAAAGGATCCGCTTCGGTAACACCCACAGCACCCCTGGTCCACAGGCCAACGGTTCCTTCGGCTCCGCCGGCCGCGCTTAAAGGCCTTGCAAGCCAGTTGAAAGAAGAACCGGCGGCGGTTGAAGCCGTAGCATTAGGAGCCGTAAGCCTAAAGTTTTTCAAATCATAGCCGAAGTTAAGCCCCGCTTCCAAAGAATATCCGGAATATTTCCCGTTGCGGAAAGCATTCTGCGTCGCGGAAGAAAGATAAGAGCTGTATGAACGACCAAACCCAACACCGAATTTATTCGGAGAGCTGGCAAGTCTGTATTTATTAAAGAACCCTCTGCTCAGATATGAATTTCTTGCATTTTCATTGGCGGCGGCAAGAGTTCTTTCCACGTTTAAAATCTCGCTTATTCTTCCAGGTTCGCCGGCGGTTGCCGCCAAAGCGGCGGTTCTGTCAACCACAAGCCCGCCCTTGGCAGCGTCATAGGTTACGGTGCCCAAAACTTTCGCCGTAGTCGTATTTGCCGCGCCGGCGCCTTTGATAGCGGGCAGAGCTTCAGCGGTATATAAATGCCTTTGCCCCAAGACAACGCTTGCCATGGCGCCTTTCATCCTGCCGGAAAAAGATCTTAAAGCAGTTCTTGCGGAGACATAAGGTTTAATCTTTGAAGCCTGCGAGATAATTTTGCTGGTTCTTAACGCAGGATTGGAAATTTTGGAAAGCTGGATAACCGTAAAAGTGGCCCTTCCCAAAGAATAAGCGCTGCGGGCAAGTTTTAACAAGTCAAAAGTCGCCCAAACCATAAAGGCGATATCTACCGCACAGCCCAATCTTTGAAAATATCCCAAATTTACGCGGCGGGAGCGTTTTGCCTTCATTTTATCCGCGCCGTATACGGCATATTCGCCGATTTTACCCTTTATGGAAGGATATTTATTGATTAACGCCGTATCAAGGCTGCCTTCCTGCGCGTCAGATAAGTCCGCCATATTCATATTTACAACTTTCAAAGCCATTAAAGCCGCGGCGGAAAGGCCGGATTCTCTTGAGTTTTTGCTTTCGGCGGGGCTTACTTTGCCGGTCAAAAGCGCGCCGGCCAGGAAAGGCATAATCGGTGCTTTATTGTCAAAGCTGTATTTTTTTAACAAAGCCAAACTGCGGGGGGAACCTTCCTCTCCCAAAAGTTTGGCTACGTCCATAAAAGCGTTGTAATAAGTAACATTGCTCGCGCTTGCATACTGCGCGCCTTTTGAAGCTTTACCGCGCAAATATTGCCCTTGGGTGTTGTTAATCGCATTTACGCCGTATTCCGCGGAGAACATCTCCCACACGCTGTCGCCTGTGCCTTCAACCGCAGTGTAATGAGCTAAAAGATTGTCTACGGCCGAATACTGTTTAGCGCCCAAGAGTGAACCTACGCCCGCCTGCAGCATATAAGGGAAAGCCGCTGTTTCGGTGCTTTTCTTAACCAAGCCTACCACCGCGTTTACATAAGCGGAGGGATAGACGGGGGCCGTAATTCCGCCTATCATTATCATATTTATATTATCTTGGAGAACTCTTGCGGCTGTTTTGCTTTGTTGGTTTTTGGTTTTGGAAGAACTTAATATGGAAACATCAAATACTTTATCTAAATTTAAATTGTTGATGCGGTTTACCGCGTAATTGTGAATGGCTTGTTTTTCCGCTTCGTTAATAACCGCTTTTCCGTTTAACTTCAAATTGATTAAAAGAGTTAAAGCTTCAAAATCCATATTAACGCCGTAAGCCTTTACATATTCCCTTAAAACCTGATAGGCCGATTCGTTAACTTTCCTTTCATTGGCTTTATACCAGTTAAGTTCTTTTTGGGCTATGGTTTTATATTCGCCGTACATCTGTTTGGCGGGGAATTGCTGTTTTAACAAAGAGACAAGTTCGTTGACGGAGTAATTATTTTCTTTTGCGTAAGCGGCTGCTTCTTTTTTAATATGTTCATCATAAGCTTTTTGAAATTCTTTAAAAGGCATGGGTGAACGTTTCGCATAAAAGAAAGCCAAGAAGCTCTTAAGTTCGTAGGTGAGTTTGCCTACCGCGTTTACGCCTTTAATACCGACATATATATTGGCCTGCATGGCATTGCCGTGATATTTGGAGTTGGCCGCAGTCCTTAAAGAGGATATCTGCCTTGCTAAAGGTTTTATTATATCTTTTTGTCTTTGAACATTTTTTCTTAAAACTTCTTCATATTGATTTGCGGAAATATTGCTGGTGAGATAAGCATTATCCAGTTTGGCGTCAATATCAGGCGAGGAAGAACTAAATTCTGCGGCATTTCCCGAAGATGCGCCCGCCGCAGAAGCCGAAGCAAAAACAGGCGAGCCGCTCTGGAAAATCAGAACGCCGGAAAGTATTAAAGACAAAGACTTCACACCGAGATTGCAAATATTTTTTTTCATAATGTTCATCACCATTTTTATAACGAAAAATATAATAAAAATTTATACTCCTTACTAGTATTATATCAGCAACAAGTTTTTAACACAAGAGAATTTGGGCCCAAACGGTTTTAGGTCTAAAGTCCTATTCTCTGCACGTGCAAAGCGGAACTCCCGCAAAACATCCCGGAAACATTAAAAAATATCCCCCGCATAAAAGAGGGGGATATTTTTATAAGGAAATACATATATTTATTCTTCTTTCGAAGCCGCCGGCTCCGGCTCTTCCGTCAGGACATCAGCCAAGTTCTGCGTTTTCATCAGGTTCGCGGAGGGCGTCAATCCCGGCGCGACGCCGTAAGCGGGCGAGAACAAACCGTTTGAACGCCAATTATCAAACATTGCGGAAGGAGTGCCGACCGTAAACCTGGTAAGTCCGGCAAGGCCCGCAGGCACTTTGAAAGAGCGGTTAAAGTGCAGCAGGTTTGCGCCTTTTGCGTAGAATAAGGCCGAACCGCCCAAAGTCAGGGCCGGTATCCAAATATTATTCTGCAAGGCCTCGTTTTTGCTGAGGTTCGGATCAGACTGAAGCTGAGCGTCCGCCGCACCGCTGTAAAGTTTGGGGAATATGGCCATACCGATATGAACGCCGGGGTAAGCCACTTTGTAGCCGGTAATCATACTCTGCGTGGCTTTTGCGGCTTTAAGGTTGTATTCGCCTATCTTCAAAAGGCCGTTGGTGGTATTTGAAAAACCTATGCCCACCAAAGCCATGCCGGGTATAAACGTCGCTATATTGTCTTCCGTCGCCAATAAAGCGGTACCTGCGCCCGCGCTTATCAGGGAAGCGCCGATAAGCCTCTTATAAGTTTCGGGGTTGCCGTCGCCGCCGAACAGTTTCAATATCGGCTTGGATTTAAGCCTTGTAAGGAAGGGCGGTATGGTAAGGGCCAAGGTCGCGACTACGGGTTTTACCGCGGCGTTCTCAATATAATGCCCCGTATATTTATTGGATTCCGCCTGACTGTAATTATACAGCAGCGAAGACTCCACGCCCAAAGCCGCCGTAGAGGCCAAAGCCACCGGCCATACGGCTTTATGGCCAAGCACTTTAGTGGCGTTCCAAGTTTCGGCCAAAGTGCCGGCCACCGGCCTGTAAACCCTGTTAAAGCCGTTTGCAAAGGCACCGCTCCCGCCAAGCCCTTTGGCGAAGGAGGACATCGTATAACCTTCCACCTTGCCTATGTGGGTAGGCATACGCGCCGTTTGGAACTTATAGAAAACGCCCGCGGTTATAGCCAAAAGGAAAGGATTGTACAATGAGAAATCCGTATGCGAATGCAAAATTTTATCGCCTTTATCGTTAAGCAGATAATTGCCGGCCTCATCGGTATAATATCTTGGGGACGCCATATCCCATAAGGATGCGCCCAAAGTCGGCGCGAGCATGGCAAATGAGCTTAAATTCTTAAAAGCCATACCTTTAAGCAGGCCTGCGCCGCCGCCCATTTTATCCATAAGAGGGTTAAAAGAAGCCCTCGTTATGGAAGAAGACAATCCTATTAAAGTTCCGCTGATTAAAAGCGGCGTAATAGAAGGCTTGTTAGGGTTCATGGCGTTAACGTCGCCGAAACCGTTAAAACCGGAAAGCATCGGTATGGTAAGCGACGCGCCGGCCAAGCCAAGGCTTGCTTTCACCATATTGGCCGAACCGTATCTCTTTACGAACGGGGCCCAGAAGGGGGAAAGGAAGCTTGACGCGTACGGCAGCACTATTGAAATCAAAGCCACGTCCGTATTGGAAATATCGGGGTAATTCTGCCTTAACGGGCCGACCAAGCTGGTGGAAGCCGCGCTGAGGGAGAGAAACTGCACCGCAAACAGGGTGTTAAGTTTGTTCTTGGCCCCGGTAAGAGAAAGATTAAACGGATTGTTGAAACTGCCCTGTGAAGCGTATTTCACAAAATTGTTCAGCTGTCCTTTGGGCAGAGCCAAAGTATAAGGAACGGAAAAATCCGTCATAACGCCGGCGGAGTTCCTGCCGAGCAGAGAAAGCGTATTATTCTCCCTCACCACCATTTGCATTCCGTCAAAGCGTTTGGGGGTTGAAAGTTTTATGGAAGTGGGGCGCAGGAAACCGCCTTCTTCCACCAAAACGCTGCCGGTTCCGGGGAAAAGGCCCTTTTTGCCGCGGAAAGTATTGGAAAACCAATTTGAAGTTCTGCCCCAAAAGCCGGCGGGCTCGCCCATAAATTTAACATTTAAAGGGGTGGATCCTTCGCGCGACATTCTGGCCAAATCCATAAAGCTGGCGTCGTCAATGCCTATTTTGAAATAGGACGGGTCTATCAACTTTCTTTCAGAAGCCATTGAAAGGCGGATTTCGTCCTGACCCGTCAGCAGCACGTTTGTAACCTCATTGGATTTAATAGTCGGTATTTTGCTTTCAATCGTAATATTTACCGGCAAAGGTTCGGCGGGCGCGCCTACTGAACTTCTGTGATAAAGTTCCAAAGAACCCGGAGTGGCGGAAGTGCCCAAAGGCCTGGCCAAATATTCCACGCCGCCCGTCGCTCTGCCCGGAAGAGAAGCCGGCTTAAAGCCGCGGGGGAGTCTCATAGTATTGGCAAAATCAATGCCCGCGCCAAGGGAATAAGAATCAATTCCGGCAGTTGCGAAAGCTTCTTTGGTTGAAGCGGAAAGATATCCTCTGTAAGATCTGTATTTGTCAAGGAAGCCTCTGGCGGCGTAATTTTCCTGCGCGGAAGCCGCGGCGGCGTCTAAAGCCTTTCTCGTATTTAATATATCCGTAACTCTGCCGGGATTTCCGGCGGAAGCCCTGTAGGCTTCCACGGCGTTTATCGTATATCCGCCTTTTGCGGCGTCAAAAGTCGCCGTCGCCAAAGTTTTGGCTACGGTAGTGCCCTCAAGCCCCGCACCGGCTATCTTAGGCAAAGGCGCGGAAGTGTATAAAGCCCTTTGGGAAAGGACTATCGGCTCCATTCCGTTCTTGACGCGAGTCATAAATTTAGTCATGGAAGAACCGGCGGAAGCGTATTTCCTTAAATGAGGCAAATGGCGGGTTATATAAGCCATACGCTGGGCCGGCGCGCCTATTCTGGAAAGTTTAAACGCGGAATACGCGCCTCTGCCCAAAGAATATACGCCTTTGCCCAATTTCGCCAAATCCCAGGCGCACCAAACCAAAATGCCGATATCAAGAACATTGCCGCCTATCTTAGCGTACTTATAAAAATTAAGGCTGCTTTCTTTAGCGGCGTATCTGGCGTCGTCTACTACGGCGTATTTGCCGAGCATATTGTTTTTTATTTCATTTCTGTACTGTTTAAGCAAAGCTGAGTCTATAAAAGATTCCTGTTTTACGGTAATGTCGCCCAATCTCTCATTAATAAGATTTACCGCTATATAAGCATTGGCCGATAACCCCGAAGCCGCCGTATTATCTTTAAATCTTTTGATGTTTGAAGATATCTCCGCTTTGTTTCTTGCGGCTTGCTCCGCGGTTACCGTCATCACTCTGCCGCCGGAAGTAAACTCCTGCTCGCCCGCTCTGATTTCGCGCAGTGGGCCTCTGTAATTTTCCGCGCCCGCTTTACCGCCGATTAAAGCGCCGGCGACAAAAGGCTTAATTCCTCCGCAGCGCGGACTGAAAGTATCTTTAAAATTGAAATCCAAAGTCATGGCGCATTGATCTACGCCGTAAGTTTTCAGCAAGTTCAAAGCTTCTTGGCCGCCGTCTTCGGCGAGCATTAAGGCTATGTCGGTAAAAGCGTTGGCTATGGTGCCGTCTTCAAGTTGGTATTGCGCTATTGAAGAAGCCCCGTTCAAATACTTGCCGTTCATCATTTGGATATTGTCCACCCAAGCGGCTATACTCAGCAAATCAGGCGCTTCCACAACTTTTTCTTTATTCGTGAAATACCTTAAGATATCGCCGATGGTAACATAATCTTTCGAGGCCAGCAAAGCCGATACCGCCGTAATTAAGATATGGGGGAAAAAGAGGGGGTTTTCCTCGCAGGAATAAACGGCCTCTTTAATCGCAGCTCCGCCGCCGTCGCCCGGCCTTGAAAGATTCGCAATAACGGTCATGGCGGAAATATATGCGTTTATATTTTGCGTTTGCAGCGAAATAGGCTTATGCAGCTGGTTTAAAGCCAAGGAACGCATTACATTTTTTTCCTCGTCGTTTAACAAGTCTTCCCCGTTATAATTCATGGGAATGAACAGAGGAACAGTATCCAACAAAATATAGCCTATTTCCGGCCTGGGATTCTTTTTGTAAATTCCAAACAAAGCGCGCACTTTGCTTTGTACGTTTTTAAATATTCCCCGGTCTTCCGCGTCAATTGCGGCGGCGACCTCGGCCTGATATTGCGCAAAAGCCGTTTTAGATTTTGCAAGTTCCGCTTTTCTCAGCCTTTCAGCTTCGCGTTGCGCATTCTCAAACCAAGAATTAAGATTTGCGGTTTCGGACTCTTTCCAAGCGGATATGTCTTCCTGCGGATACTCGCCGCTTAAGGCGTATTTTTCCGCCTCCATGTTTATTTTGAGCAGCGTTTGTTTTTTGAAAGTTTCGTTTTCCTTCTTGATTGCAGCCGCCTGAGAATTGACGGTTTTGGTATATTCTGCCAGGAATTGTTCATACTCGGAAGGCGCGGCCTGAGATACCTCCCCCGGGTCGTCCTTTCCGTCCGGGGCAGAATTGCGTCCGAAGAGCAGTTCATGGCTTATGTTATTGGCTTGCTTCCAGGCGGGATTATCAAAATACGGGGGCCTGGCAAGGGCAGGAACGGGCCTCACAACACGGGTATTATCGGCGGGGGCAACCATTTGATTTAATTTATTGTCAATTTTCCGCCAGCCGTCGCCGAAACTAATAATTTTCATATCGCCGGAAATCCGCGCCCCGCCTCCGCGCTTTTTCGCCTGAGCGTAAGCCGGTGCGGTACATTCAAAACACATGACCGCACTTAATGCCAAACAAACAATCTTCATAGTAAATTCAGTTGGTTTCTTGGTCATAATCATCACCCGTGTATAAATAATAAAATAAGATAGTCCTATCTATATTTTAACAGAGGGGGAAGTTTTCCTCAAGTGTTTAAAGTCCTAATTAAAAATAGGACTTTGGACCTATTGTTTTAAATGGGAATAAAAATCAAAAGCGGCGGAGCCAAAAGCCCCGCCGCCGCTTAAAACCATACAGTCTGCTTTATTATAATGTAATAACGTAAAGCAGGTTGGTATCGCCGCGCGAACCGAAAGGTATGCCGGCCGTAACCACCACTTGCGCACCCTTTTCGCCGAAATTCAATTTTTCGGCCGCGGCGCGGGCTTCGCGTTCAATATCCTCAAAATGTTTTAAGTCATTAACGCACATTGCCGTAACCGCGCAGACCACGGACATCTTTCTGGCGACCTCAACATGAGGCGTAAGCGAAAGTATCGGCAGACAAGGCCGCTGACGGGCGGTTCTTAAAGTCGTCGCGCCGGAATCGGTAAAGTTGATTATAAAGTCGCTCGTCGCGATTAAATTGGCGACTACGCTTGCCGCCTTAGTGATAGCTGAAGCGGAAGTGCTGTCATCGCCCAAGCTGGCGGTATTTGCGCGCATATTGTCTTTGAACATCGGTTCCGATTCAATCGTTTTTATAATGCGGCACATGGTGCTGACGGCTTCCACCGGGTGAAGACCGCTGGCCGTTTCCGCCGAAAGCATGACGGCGTCCGCCCCTTCATAAACGGCCGTGGCTACGTCGGAAGCTTCCGCCCTGGTCGGGTTTACGTTGTTAACCATGGATTCCAGCATCTGCGTCGCCACTATAACCGGCTTTCCTGCTTCGCGGCATTTGGCCACTATGCGCCTTTGCATTACGGGTACCTTTTCCGGGCTGAGCTCAACGCCCAAATCGCCGCGCGCCACCATAATAACATCAGAATATTCGATTATTTTATCCAAATGCTCAATGGCCGAAGGTTTTTCTATTTTGGAAATTATGCCCGCTTTCGATTTAATAAGCTGCCTGGCAAAAACAACGTCTTCCGGCTTTTGTACGAAGGAAAGCGCAAACCAATCCACGTCCAAATCCGCCGCCTGGCGGATATGTTCCATATCCTTTTCGGTCAAAGCGGAAATCGGCAAAGACACATCGGGCACGTTAACGCCTTTATGATTGGAAAGTATGCCGCCGTTAATAACCTTAGTGGTTATTTTGCCGGGCTCTACGGCGGTTACTTCAACGCGGATCAAACCGTCGTTAAAAAGCAGGATATTGCCGGGCCTGACGGCTTCAAAAATTTCTTTATGAGGCAGATTTACGCGGCTTTCGTCGCCGGGTTTTTCGTTCAAATCCAAAATAAAAGTCTGCCCGTCTTTTAAAGTTACGGCGTCGTTTTCAAAAACGCCTACGCGCAGCTTGGGGCCCTGCAAATCAAAAATTACGCCCAAAGCGCAGCCGTATTTTTTTTCAATATCGCGGATTATTTTTATTTTTTTGGCGTGTTCTTCAACGGGTGCATGGCTCAAATTCATTCTAAACACCGTCGCGCCGGCAAGATAAAGTTTTTCTATAAGGTCCTCGCGTCCGTCAATGCGTCCGAGAGTGGCCACTATTTTGCATAGATTCGTGTTTCTGTACATTATTGTTTCCTCGTCTTAAAATCTCAATATATATTTTAGCTTAATAAGAGCATTCTTTCAATGAGGCCCAAACGCCCCGCTATTGATTTTTAGGGCAGTTATTCTTAAAATAGTTAAGAAAGCTTTTTAATGTCTTTCAGGGAGTAAAATGCGAACCATACTTAAAATTGTAATTGCCCTTTGCGCCGTTGGGGTGCTTTGGGGATTTTGGAATACGCTTATACAAAGCGGAGGGGAAAGATCCGCGGCGGTGGACGGCTTGATAAATACGCAAATTTCTTCAAAAGAAACCGCGGAGGGCCCAACCGAGGCCGCGCCTGAGGAAGGGCAAACAGAGCAGCAATCCCAACCCGGAGAGGAAGAAAAACCGCAATATAATTATACTTTCAGCGGTTCATCCGACGAAAAGAACAATAATATAGAGGAACTTTTCATAGACGGCAGCGCACAGCACAACTATGTGGATATCACCGGCGGAGCGGCTTCAACCGGCAAAAAAGCGGCGGCCGCGCCTAAAGAGGACAAAAGGAAATTCTTTTCAAACGAAAAACATCAAAAACAGTTTATAGATTTTGATAATCAGTACAGAAAGCGGAAAATGAGCAAAGACGAGCTGTTTTCCGAGCTTATGGACGCCGTATATTTTGACGAACTTCCCAAAGCCTTGGCCCTGATAAACAGGGGCGCGCCGGTAAACTCGCCGGAGCGCAACACGGAATTTACGCCCGTGTTTATGGCGATATCAAACGGAAGCGAAAATATGCTCAGAATGCTGATAGAGCAAGGCGCTTCAATAGAAATATATGACGACAAAGGCTACGCCCCCATACACCGCGCCGTAACCGGGGAAAATTACACCGCTTCCGCGCCGTATCCCGCGGAAAACATAATAGAAGTGCTTTTGGAATACGGCGGGGACGTAAACTATCCAACAAAGAAAGAAGGCGCGACGCCGCTTATGATAAGCGCGCAGGAGCATAAAGCCAATATAATGAGGTTCCTGATAGATTCCGGCGCGAATGACGAAATCAAAGATAAACAGCAGCACACCGCGCTTGATTACGCAAAAAATTACGAATGCACATCCTGCATGAGAATCCTTTTAAGCTGACGGATAAAAAACTCCTTGCATCTATAAAAATACGACCGTTCCCAAAGCGGCCGTATTTTTGTTTATCCCCAAAAACAGCGCGGTATTTTTAAAAGGAAGAATATCATCCAGCCTTCTTTCCGCGGAAATCAAAAAACCGTTTTTTAAGGAGTAAGCCGCACCCGCGCCCCATCTGCCAAAGTAAAACAAACGGGCTCCGGCCAAAGGGGAAAATCCGGCCCGGGGTGAATAAACGCCCCCGGCATAAAATCTTAATACAAAACCGTAATTTTTTACGTCAAGTTTATCTTCTCCGTTCATAAACTCCCGATATGTAAAAGAGCCTTCCGGCGGGATATAGAAGGATTTACTTTCCGCAGTTTCGCCGGAAGAATCGGCGCGGGACGGCGGCTCCGTTTTTTCGGGAAGGCGGGCTTTATAAGTCAAAATGCGGTTTTTAAGCGTTAGAGTTCTTTTTAAATCCGCCTCCAAAACATTATTTGCGGCGGAAGCTCTTTTTAAGGCGTTCCGCTCACAATTTAAAGAAACAAACAAAAAAAGGCTTAAAAGAGCCAGCGCAAACAAAAGAAGATTTTTCATTTTGCAAAAGCCTGCCCGCACTTTTTTAAATCTCTAAACGGAGTTCCCAAAGAAATATGAAGCCAGCCCGGCTCAGATATAAGCTGACCGAAATGCAAATCCTGACAGTTTTTGATTTTAACGAAAGCCTCGTCCAAACAGATGTTTAGGGGAATAAAATCCGCCGCTTCGCCTTTTAAATGCTGGGAAGACGCGCTCCCGCCGACAAAATAGTTTAAAGCCCGGCATCTGTACGCGCTGGTTATTTTAAGCGGGGAATTTAAAATCCGCCTGACGGGTTCAAGCAGATAAAAGCTTAAAGCGGTAAGTTCCGGCAGGCGTTTTTCGCCCTCAAGGCTGTTTAAAGCTTTAAAATCATGGAAAGAAGTAAAAACAAGTTCCTCAAAAGAAAAATGCGGAGATATTTTTATCATAAAGCCTCTTTAAAAAAACCGTGGTTTTACGGTGGTTTTTCAGGCTCTCCGCGTTTTTTTATCATACTTAATTTATAAATTTTAGTCAAACGGCCCCCGCAAACCGCTTTTTTTGATAGAATAAACATATATATATCCAATAAGGGGAAAAATAAAAATGTTTCGCAAAGATAAATTTTATAAGTATTTTACGTTAATCTGCGCGCTGGCTTTTTTAAGCGCATGCGGTAAACAAGAAGCCAAAAAAGCGGCGGAAGAAGCACCCAAAGTATGTACAAACACTTGCAAAAGCTGGGAAGTAAGGACGGATTATCCCGAATGCAAATGCCAGCTGCCCGAATATAAACTGCCGGACGCCAAATTACAGGCGGACCTTATCAACGCAGCTTTAAGAGGCGATTTGGCCTTCATCAAAAAACAAATTGACGAAAACCATATAAACCCCGATTCTTATTTGGGCCTTCAGGAAATGGAAAACCTTTTGGCTTTCCGCGAGAGCCTCTCAAAAAACAAATTTCTTTACAACAACATAAAAAGAACCACCGACGATCTTACAATGGCTTACTTGGCCGCTACAAACAAAGATACCGGCATACATGTTTTGCAGCTCTTGCAGGAAAGAGGAGCAAATTTCAACAAACCCAGCATAAAAGGGCAGCTCCCCGTGGAAGCGGCTTTGGCAAACTACAATATAAAAGCTTTGCCCATGCTGCTTGAAAACAGCAATCACGCGAATATCTTTGCGGCGGAGCAAAATTATCTCGCCGAAGCCGTGGAAAGAAACGACGCCACCACCACAAAAGCCCTTATAGAGTACGCGGTCAAAAACAATATTGACATTTCCGATTCTCTTCCTCCGCTGGAAAACGCCATAAAGGCGAGAAAAAAGGATATCATAACGCTTCTTATAGACGTAACAAAAGCCGATCCCAACCAAACAGATTCAAAAGGCAACCCGGTGCTTTCAGACGCGGCACTTACCGGCAATAAAGAAATTGTAACAATGCTTCTGCTTTCCGGCGCGACGGTGGACCAGCTTAACGTAAAAGGCCAAACGCCTTTAATGATTCTTATTGAACAATCGGGCACGAATTCCGGAAACATGAACGATATGGCTATGTTCCTTATCGACAACGGCGCGGACGTAAACGCCGCCGACCTTAAGGGCGAAACGCCGATTTTCTACGCCGTAAGAGCAAAGAACGAACAGCTTATAAAGAACCTTATCGCCAAAGGGGCGGACATCAACGCAAGGAACAATAAAGGCGAAAGCGTACTCTTCTATGCCGCCGAAAACGACAACAGAAAAATGACGAAGTTCCTTTTGGACAACGGCGCAAGCGCCAGGCTTAAAAACAGAAAGAAACTGGACGCGTCAACCGTCGCCGTTCAAATGGGCTTTATGGAAACTTACGATATTATAGAAAGCTATAAATAAATATGGACAGAAAAGATTTTAACAAAGAACTCAATCCTTCCAGTTTAAAAGATATGGTCCGCAGGATGGGCCCTCTTATAAGACCTTATTGGTTCAGAGCGCTGCTCGGCATAGCTATGACAATACCGGCCGGCGCTTTGGACAGCACGGTGGCCGTATTCCTTAAATACTACGTAGATAACGTAGTGGTAGCCAAAAACGCCACTTGGGCCGGTTATATACCTGTACTTATTATATTGTTCACGGTTGTGCAGGGCGTACTTAATTTTTCCTCAACGTATTTCAACAGCTGGGTCGGCACCAAAATAACAACCGATTTAAAAAAGAAACTCTACAAAAAACTGCTTACCTTCGACCCTTGTTTTTTTGACACCCACAACTCCGGCGACGTCGTTTACCGCTTCTATACCGACGCCGATACCGCCAGCACCACTTTGATAAGCAGTATAAAAGATTTCCTTACCAGGTTTTTCTCTTCGGTCGGCTTGATTTGCGTACTATTCTATAACTCTTGGCAGCTTACCATAATAGCTTTAGTCGTACTCGGCGCGGCTGTTCTGCCGACCCAGTACGTAAGAAAGAAAATCAAGAAAATCACCCCCAAGATAGTGACGTCAGGCTCCGACGTTATAACCTCTTACAACGAAACCTGCAACGGCTATAAAACCATTGCCTCTTACAATTTGCAGGATTACCAGCTTAAAAAACAGTACGGCATGCTTGACGAGATTTTCTCCCTCAGCATGAAAATGGTCAAACACACCAACTGGCTCTCGCCGGTAATGCACATAGTAATTTCTTTCGGTGTGGCCGGCGTAATTTGGTTCGGCAACAGCCTTATTATAAAAGGCACCATAACCAGCGGTAACTTTGCCTCTTTCATAGCCGCGCTTTTAATGTTATATACGCCTATAAAATCAATCGGCAACAAATATATAGACATACAAAAAGCCTTCCTGGCGATAGAGCGCGTTTTTGAAATGATAAACTTCAAGCCTGAAATAAAAAGCGCGCAGGAAGCCGTAAAAATAGACGGCATAAAAGAAAGCGTGGAATTTGACGACGTAATCTTTGAATACAAGCCCGGCCTGCCGGTTTTGAAACACGTTTCCCTTAAAGTGCCGATAGGCAAAACCATAGCGATAGTCGGCAACAGCGGCGGCGGCAAAACCACGCTCGTAAATCTTCTGCCGCGCTTTTATGATACTACGGGCGGAAGCGTAAAGATAGACGGTTTGGACGTTAAAAAGATAGATTTGCAGTCTTTAAGAAAGCATATTGCGGTTGTGTTTCAGGATAATTTCCTTTTCAGCGGCACCATAAGGGAAAACATCATGATAGGCAACCCCGAAGCAACCCAAGAAGACTTGGATAAAGCCGTTCAAAGCGCGCATTTGGAAGATTTTATAGCATCCCTTAAAGAAGGCTTGGATACTTACGTAGGGGAAAGGGGGGTAATGCTTTCCGGCGGGCAGAAACAGCGCATCGCCATAGCGAGAGCTTTCTTAAAACAAGCCCCTGTCGTAATTTTGGACGAAGCCACCAGCGCGCTGGATAATAAATCCGAAGCCATAGTCCAAAAAGCCATAGACAATCTTATGCGCAACCGCACGGTGTTTGTGATAGCGCACCGCTTAAGCACGGTGCAGAACGCCGATAAGATAATAGTAGTAAACGAAGGCACAATAGTTGAAAGCGGCACTCACGAAGAACTGATGAAAGAGGGCAACGGCGCATACAAAGCGCTTTATAACGCCCAATTCAAAAAGAAAAAAGAGGTTAGTGATGAAAAATAAACACAAACTTTTTATCAGTATGGCCAAGCTTGTGGCGGAACAATCAACCTGCGCCCGTCTTAAAGTAGGTGCGGTGCTTGTTAAGGAAAACCGCGTAATCAGCATAGGCTTTAACGGGGTTCCCTCCGGCAAAGAACATTGCGAGGATTACTTTAAAAACATTTACGAAAGGGATTTTACCTCAAAATACGCCACTTTGGAAGATTTTTTTAAAAGCCCGGATTTCTACCAAATACATGGGGCGTTTTCCAACGATAATGAACTGCACGCGGAACAAAACGCTCTTTTATTCGCCGCAAAAAGCGGCATAGTTACGGACGGGGCGGATTTATACATAACATTTTCGCCCTGCGTACACTGCGCCAAGCTTATAATAGCTTCCGGGATAAAAAAGGTTTTCTTTTCCGAACTTTACGACCGTTCCGTGGAAGGGGTAAACCTTTTAAAGAAAAACGGAGTGGAATGCATCCATTTGCAGGAAAAAG
This sequence comes from Candidatus Proelusimicrobium excrementi, assembly GCA_934643455.1. Lineage (GTDB taxonomy): Bacteria > Elusimicrobiota > Elusimicrobia > Elusimicrobiales > Elusimicrobiaceae > Proelusimicrobium > Proelusimicrobium excrementi. The sequence continues at coordinate 391,138 of CAKUBV010000001.1, forward strand.
ATTTGTTATAAAAATATTAAACGTACAGGTGTAAAAAACTTATGAAAAACAATACCAATCAGCAGAAAATAAACGAAAAAGGCGTCCTTGACGTTCTTGAAAGCAAAGTAAAACTTTATAAAAAACAAATAGCTTTAACGGCCGGCATCGTCGTATTGGCGGCCGCGTCCGCTGGTTTGATATCCCACTTAAAAAACCAGGCATATCAAAAGCAATGGGGGGATTTGTTCTTGGCGGAACTCCCGATAGCAGCCGCTCAGGAAGGCGAAACGCCGGATTTATCCCAGCTTGAAGTTTACGCGGCGTCAAATGAATCTTCCCAAGCCGGGGCTTACGCCGCTTTGACGCTCGGCAACGCTTATTATCAACAAAAAAATTACGAAAAGGCCGAAATATATTTTAAACAAGCCATAAAAAACGGCAATAAAGATTTACAGGCGATAGCGGAAAGTTCCCTTATAGCGGTTTACGTCGCGCAGGAAGCATACTCAAAAGCTGTAGAGCAGGCCGATGCGTTTATAGCCAAAAATCCGGGCCATTTCGCTTTGGCGCAAGTAAAAACGCATAAAGCTTTGGCGACGGAACTTTCAGGCAAACCGCAGGAAGCCAAAGTTTTATACGCGGAAATTATCGAACAATATCCTTCCTCTTACAGCTCCGCCTTGGCGGAACTTCAATCAAGCAAAATAAAATAATATTTTTAGTGCGCTTATAACACATTCGGGCCTGTTAAAACAGGCCCGATTTTTTTACAGACGATATGTGTGGCGGTATATTATCTTTTACAGACAAAAGCGGGGCGGCTGGTTTTCAATTAAGTTACACTTAGCACCCGTTTTTACAGCGTTTTTTAGCACAGTTAAAGTTGGTGATTCTGGCTAAGGTTACCCATTCTTCATAACCGTAATAGTAAAACTCTTCCCCTTGAATACCGTAGTTCTTATAATCACTTTTCGAACATTCGCTCCCTTCAACGTCCGAAGCGCATGGAAGTGAAGATAAACTTTCAAAAATACTCTTACATCCGTTAAGACAGTAAGCCCCGTTATAATAAATTTCGCCGGGGCCGTAACACCCCATCATAGTAGTTGGATAATAATAGCAATTCTGAGTGCCGGAACCTAACGCTGACCATTGATAGCAATCTTTATAACAAATATTGTCGCTTTCCGCCGCGCCAGCACAGCAAACAGATTTGTTTGCCGCTTTAACGGAATCTATTGGGGCGATACTGCGTCAAACCTACGGAAGAACAGATATCCGATCCGATAGCGGAAAAAGCTGCCGACGAAAGCAAAAAACATAAAATAACGCCGCCATAAATTTAATTGCGCGCATATTAAATTTTCTCCTTGCCCGAGGGAACTCTATCTTAAACCAACCTGAGCGGGAACAAAGATGATTGATAATCGGCGGGCCGATTTATGAGGAAAATTTATCAAAAAACCCAGTCAACTGTTTTCGCTTTTTAACAAAACGCTACGACGTACGGCATGACAAAAAAGCAAACAAAAAAGAAATATTGCAAGAAGAACAAATGTAGAAATAAATGTAGGTCAGGCTACGCCTGACGTTAAAAAGGAGTTTCCTTTTGTCGGGCAAAGCCCGACCTACATTAAATGAGCATTTACGTGAGTTTTCAGCGTGAGAGTATTCAACCTGCGTAGTTTTTCAGATCTGGAGGAAATTTTTATTTTCTTTAACGCAAGGTATTAAGGTTAAGCAAAGCCGGCGCAGTATCCGAAGCTTTTAAAAAATAAAAATTTGCCCAAATATGGAAAATTGCTAGCCGTGAGCAAGAAAGATAAAGCGAGTAAAGCTGTGGGAGAATATAATCGGCGTGAACTTTAAGATTTAGCGCAAGTTTGAATTTTATTCCGCGCGCGGTGTACTAAGAGTGATGCGCCCAAAGGGCGCGCAGTACCCAAGCAAGGAAAAAATTTAAAATTGCCTAAATATTAAAGTTTGCTAGCCGTGAACACATAACTTAGACCGAGTTAAAAGGAAGCCGATAGAGGAATATATTACCTCTTGGAATAAGGACAACCGCAATAATCCTGATTATATAAGGAAAGTTCTTTATTTACCGCGCGGCGCAATTCTTCCAGCCCGCCTTTGCGCCAATTTGTAATATCGTAGGGTATGCCCTCAAGTTCCGCCGCCAAAAGCCCCGCCTTATTTACTTGGGCCATATCCTTATGGCGGGATATCCCCAAAACGGAACTAAACACGTCAAAACCGTTCTCTTTGGCAAAAGACGCCGCACATCTAAGACGCATTAAAAAACACCTAAAACAACGCTCGCCTCGCTCCGGCTCTTGTTCATATCCTTTTACCGCTTCCGCCCAGAGTTTGGGTTCATAATCCAAAGAATAGAACTTTATATTATATGCTTGGCAAAGCCTTTTGTTTTCCTCAAGCCTTTTAAGGTATTCGGCCTCCGGCGAGATATTGGGATTATAAAATAATACGGCAAAATCTCGGCCATCGTCAGCGAGTTTTTTTATAACGCCGCAGCTGCACGGCGCACAGCAAGAAAGAAGCAACATTTTATCCATATATTAATTATATCAAAGTAATAAGCCAAAAATCGCCTTTTCCCACTTTTTTAAGGCATTTATATATGCCAAAATCAAAATATCGAATTTTTACGCAATCTTAGTTATGGAATTATAAAAGTTCCAAAACTGCAAAAAAGACTTTCCCCAAGACTCCTGCCAGTTATAGAATTATTATTATTCCATAACATTATACAGAAATCAGACATTTAAAAACAAAATTCCAATAAAAAACTTGGACAAATAATAAAGATTTGGCGGCAAATTCTACAAAATCAGACGCTGTTTTTAAGAGATAAAAAAGATTTTCAATATTTAAATTTAGGGGGGATAATAACTTTTTCACATTACAAACCGGCAATGCGTTTTAAGAGATAAAAATCTTTTTTTAGGCTGTTTTTTACCTATGACATATAATTGACATATTAAAACACAGCGGATTCACGACTGAGAAACAAGCTTATTCACAGCTTTTGACATATAAATTTATTTTCCGAACATATCTTGACATAAAATCAATTTATTGCTATTATATGTCAAAAGCTGTGAATAAGCCCATGGGATAACTTTTAACGGAGCGCTTTCATGCAGGAAAACGACAAACAAATATTTAAGCTGAGAATCAAACTTAAAACAGGCGAAGAATTTGAAGCCGAAGGCTCTCTTAATTTCATAGAACGCCAAAAAGAAGCCTTTTTAAAAATAATAAAAACCTCCGTTTATACGGAAACAGTACAAAATATAAGTTATGGACAAAAAACAGTTCCAGAAGCCGCGGCAAATTACACACATTCCAAAGAAGCGGAAATTTTCAATTCTTCGGGGGTTAATCCTAAAGCAGGAGATGCGGATGACGCTGCACCGCAAACGGATAGCAAGATAACTCAAACTCCGAAAGAAAATATTCAAAAGTATTCGCCTAAAACAGATATATGGGGCGTTCCCAAAATATCAGCCGCCCCAACTTATATAAAAGAAGAAGAAAACCCGGCCGGCAAATACAGGCCCGCTTACTTCGGCAAAATGCCGCTAATTAAAACCCACGAGCGAAAAAAACCGGTTAAACCGACTGAAACACCTATCCCGAAACCGGAAGGATCGGTATGGGAAAGAATAGCATACCCGGAAGGGGAATATATAATAATCCGCCGCAAGGACAAAAACCTTACCGCCGCGGATGCGGCTTTAATAATACTCGGCGCGGCCAAGATATTCAGAAATGCGTCAAAAATGAGCGCGCTTGAACTTTCCAAATCTTTAAAGCTTTCCGGCTACCTGAAAGGAAACGAACGTTTGGACAGAATCCTCGCGCCGGAAATAAAGGATTCCCGCTTAGTTTATGAAGGCTCCAAACGGAACAGGGACTATATGATAACGCAAAGCGGTACGGCCAAAGCTTATACGGCGGCGGAGAGGGTTCTTCTAAACGGATAAAAATTGTATAATTATTTATCAATTAAATCTAAGACTAGGAAGGGAAACAATGAAAAAAACCTTACTTACTGCAGTAGTTTGCGCTTTGGTTTTAAGCGCGTGTACCACTCCCGGCAAAAGAACGGCCATAGGGGCCGGAGCCGGAGCTGCGGCCGGGGCTCTCGCCGGTGCGGTTATCACTCATAATACCGGCGGAAAAGCCGAAAAAGGCGCAATATACGGCGCTTTGGCCGGGGCCGCTTTAGGCGGAGGCGTAGGCAACTATTTGGATAAACAGGCCAAAGAACTCGCTAAAATAGCCGATGTTACCCGCACGGAAGACGGCGCAATAGTCGTAACTTTAAAGAATGAAATTCTTTTTGACACCGACAGCTCGGTTTTATCCTATGAAGCGGGACAGACGATAATCGAACTTAATAAAGTTTTAAAGAAATATCCGGCCAATATCATCGTAGTGGAAGGCTATACGGATTCCACCGGCACCGCCGCGTATAATAAGAGTCTTTCCGAAAAACGCGCCAAAGCCGTTTACGATTTTATTTTGAAAAACGGCCTTAAGACCAGCTCTATAAGCTATGTAGGCTACGGTATACAAAACCCCGTCGCCAGCAACGCCACCGCTGAAGGCCGCGCCAAGAACCGCCGCGTAGAGCTCAACATCACCGCAAACAAAAATTTAGTTAAATAAGCGGTTTTAAGTTTAAAGATGAAGCCCCCGCCTTTAAAAGCGGGGGCTTTTTTACCCGCATTAACTTTTAAAGCTAAGGCGGGGCGGTTAGTTTTGAGAAATTAACAGTTTTTAGTTGACTTAGTACA
>CAKUBV010000002.1 GCA_934643455.1 Candidatus Proelusimicrobium excrementi
AGAAGGAGTAAGATTCGCGATCAGGGAAGGCGGCAGGACGGTAGGCGCCGGCGTCGTTACCAAAATTATCGAGTAATTATAATACGCTCATTTGCTAAAAGGGCCGGTTTTGCCGGCCCTTTTCTTTTGTTATTAATAAGAGTAAGATGTATTTTATTAAAAAGAAAACAATAAAATGCTGGTGAAATTATTTCTTTCCGTATGTATGCTTGTTTCGCCGGTTTTTCTTTTTGCCGGTTCGGGGAAGTTTGCGGAAAATTATAATATTAAAATCAAGAAAAGCGATAAAAAGGATAATTCAAAGAAGTACGGGGAAGCCCTGATAAAAGCCGTAAAAAATAATGATTTTGAAACTGTAAAAAAGCTTGTCTGCTCCGGCTTTGTTTTGGATATTATACCGTTTAATAAATAGTGTCCGCTTGTTTGCGGATATAAAGAAAGAATAGCGTTATCTTACTTTGATATAATATTAATTATGAAAAAATTATTTGCTTTAACTTCAGTTTTACTCTGCGCCGCTTTCTTGGCGGCTTGCTGCGGCGGGGATAAAAAAACTTCCGCCGTTAATTCCAAGCCCGAAACTCTTGCCCGGGCTTTAGAGAAAGCGGACAAAAAATGCCGTACCGACGCCGACTGCGTTGCTGTAAATAAAGGCTGCTGTATGTGCGCCGGCTATGAGGCGGTAAACGCCAAATCCGCTAAAAAAATCAAAAATATTTGGCAGAAAGAATGCGCTCTTGCGGCGTGTACCATGGAGATGTGCTATGTCGAAATTACGCCCTCCTGCAAAGATAATGTTTGCGTGGGCGAACCTAAGCCGTACGAAGCTTATTTCTCAAAATAATTCAATAACACCCGGTTTGAAAGCCGGGTGTTTGATTTTCTACGCTTCTTAATCCTTAAAACTCTACTTTTCCCAAAAAACTTTGTTTTTAGCTGCCCAGGATACTGCGGCTATTTTCCCGCTCAGTAAAAAATTAGGCGGAGCAGACTGCTAAAATGATATAATTTATACACAGTTTGAAACCGGTTTTTACTAATGCTTTTCTATTGTTAAAATCAGTTGCAAACGAAACCCGAATATTGGTATAATATTACGGTAAAGTGTATAGCAGGTAGAAGAGAATACCTTCTTTACTATGGCAGTTGACCGTTAACACAACAGCCATGGAGGTGTTCTTTCTACGCTTTATTATCTAATAAAAAGCAGTTTTCAAAAATATATGGGGAGGAGGTTTCCCCGACGAGAGATACTAAAGCCAAGCGATATATTTTAGAAATAAAAATTTCAGAGTAAAAATTATCTTAGGAAAATAAAATGGCAGAAAAAACAGAAAAGAAAACAGCAAAGTTAAGCGGTCAGGAAAGAATCCGCATTAAACTTCGCTCTTACGATTACAGAATGCTGGACAACTCCGTTGCCAGAATAGTAGATACTGCTAGAAAAACCGGCGCCATCGTGGCCGGCCCTGTTCTTTTACCTGTAAAAATCAGAAAGTATACAGTTCTTCGCTCCCCTCATACGGACAAGAAATCCAGAGAACAGTTTGAAATGCGTATCCACAAAAGATTAATCGACTTAAAGAGCCCCACACCCAAAACCGTAGACGAATTGATGAAACTTGATTTACCCGCCGGTGTTGATGTGGCAATTAAAAGCAATTAAGCTTTGGATTTGACGGCGCCTTTCTTACTTGTAAGCAAGGCGGGTGCAGAAAACATAAGAACTCTGCATCAGTAAAAACAAAAGTGACGCAGTAAACGCCTTAAAAGCGCTTATGATGCGGCTTAAAAAGGAAAAATAATGTCAGAAGAAACAAATACTCAAGCCGCCGCGGCCGAAACGGCTAAAGCGGAAGTAAAGACGGCTCCTGCCACTCTTCGCTTTGTACTTGGCGAAAAATTGGGCATGACGCAGTTGTTCGATGAAAAAGGCAATCTTCACGCGGTTTCCGTAGTAAAAGCGGGCCCTTGTAAAATTGTAAGAGTCAGAACTCAGGAAAAAGACGGCTACAGCGCCGTAGCTTTGGGTTTTGGCGATGTAAAGGAAAGCAGGCTTAACAAACCCGATTTGGGTAACTTTAAAAAGTTGGGCGTAGCTCCTGTAAAACATATCAAAGAATGCCGCTTGGCTGATATTACCGGCTTTGAAGTTGGTCAGGTAATTGATTTGGGAAGCGTATTCAAACCCGGCGATTATGTAGACGTCCAGGGTAAAATTAAAGGCCGCGGTTTTGCCGGCGCGATGAAACGCCACGGCTTTGCCGGCCAGCCCGCATCACACGGCGCTTCCGACAGGGAAAGAGCCCCCGGCGGTTTAGCTTCAAGAAGATCTTTAGGTAAAGTATTGTCCGGCCAGAGAATGGCTGGTCATTACGGTTTTACCACCACCACAGTTTCCAAGATAGAAGTAGCGAAAGTCGATACCGAAAACAATCTTATTTTCTTGAAAGGTTCGGTTCCGGGCGCTAAAGGGACCATCGTATCCGTTTTGGAAACCTCCAAACCTAAAAAACACGTAGTGGCCGCACAGGTACAGAAAATTTCCGCCTCCAAAGCCGCTAACACCAAGAAGAAATAGGAAGGTTGACAATGGAAACTAAACTTTTAAACATTCAAGGTAAAGAACAAGGTACGGTAGCCTTGCCCGAAGCGCTCTTTGGCAAGAAACCCAACCCGACTTTCCTTCATGAAGTCATCACGGCCTTTTTAGCCAATCAGAGAGCCGGCTCCGCCGACGTTAAAACCCGCAGCGAAGTTTCCGGTACGGGCAAAAAACCCTGGAAGCAGAAAGGCACCGGCCGCGCCAGACACGGCAGCATGAGATCCCCGATTTGGAGACACGGCGGCGTCGCTTTCGGCCCCACGCCGAGATCTTTCAGGCAGGATTTACCCGCCGCCAAAAGAAGACTTGCCTTAGCGCAGGCTTTGACGGCCAAATTGAATTCCGACAGTGTAGTGGTTCTTGACAACTTCGACGTTAAAGAACCCAAAACCAAAGCTGTGGCCCAGGTCCTTAAAACTTTAGACGCTGGCAAAAAACCCTTAATCGTAAGTTTGGCCGATGCCAATCTGGAAAAAGCCGGGCGCAACATCGCCGGCGTATTGCAGATGGTTCCGGCGGATTTAAACGCTTATGTGGTGCTTAACTGCAGCAAGGTGATTTTTACTAAAGAAGCTCTTGAGAAAATGGCCGCTTAAGCTGAGGAGATAAAATGACGAAGATATTTGAAACGATAAAGAAACCTCTCTTAACAGAAAAAAGCTTAATCTTAAGAGATACCAATAACTGCTATTGTTTCGTGGTCGAAAAGACCGCCAATAAGCACGAAATCCGTGAAGCGGTGGAAAAGATTTTCAACGTAACGGTTGAAAACATTGCCACCATTCCGCTGCGCGGCAAAGTAAAAAGAATGGGCCGCTTCGCAGGCAAAAGGCCTGATTTGAAGAAAGCCCTCGTCACATTGAAGAAAGGCGATAAAATAGACACGGTAGAAACCGCGTCTAAGTAACCGTAAACAAGGAGAAAAGTTACAAATATGCCTATTAAGACATTCAAACCGTATACTCCTTCCAGGAGAACTATCACGGTTGCCGACTTTTCCGAAATAACCAAAACAACTCCCGAAAAGAGATTGACCAAAGGTTTAAGGAAGAGCGGCGGCAGAAACAATACGGGTATGATTATGGTACGCCACATCGGCGGCGGACATAAACAAGCCTATAGGAAAATTGACTTTAAAAGAACCAAATACGGCGTACCGGCCAAAGTCGTATCCATTGAATACGATCCGAACAGATCCGCCCGCATTTGTCTTTTAAATTACGCTGATGGCGATAAACAGTATATGATTCATCCCATCGGCCTTAAAGTCGGCGACACAGTTATGTCAGGCCCCAAAGCAGATATTAAAGTGGGTAACTGCCTTCCGTTGAAAAATATCCCCGAAGGTACTTTTATCCACGCCATAGAGCTTAAAGTCGGCAAAGGCGCGCAGCTTGCTCGCTCCGCCGGATCGCAGGCTCAAATCATGGCCAAAGACGGCGGCTATGTCCATATCAAGATGCCCTCAGGCGAAATAAGGCTTATTCCGGAAAACTGCTGTGCCACAATCGGCCAGGTAGGCAATACGGAACACAACGCCGTAGTAATCGGCAATGCCGGCAGAAACAGACATCGCGGCATTAAACCGACTGTACGCGGTAACGCTATGAACGCCGTTGACCACCCTATGGGCGGCGGTAGAGGCCACTCCAAGGGCGGCAACATACCCAGATCACCCTGGAACCAAATGTCCCGCGGTTTGAAAACCAGACCCGCAAAGACTTGGGATTGGATGATCATCAAAGACAGACGTAAAAACTCGTCGGGAGCTAACTAATTATGTCAAGAAGCACAAAGAAAGGTCCTTATGTAGACCACAACTTACTTGAAGCTGTAGAGGCTATGTCTCCCACTGACAAAAAACAGATAAAGACATGGTCCAGAGCATGCACTATAGTTCCCGCGTTTGTCGGGCATACGTTCTTGGTACATAACGGCAGAAAATTCTTACCCGTATATGTAAGCGAAAGAATGATAGGGCACAAACTTGGTGAATTCGCTTTCACCAGGACGTTTAAAGGCCACGGCGGTATGACCAAAGAGTCCAAGGCCTTGAAATAAGAGATAACGAGGATTTGATATGGAAGCTTGTTCAAAAGCTAAATTTCAAAGGTACGGCAGCAGGAAAGTAAGTTTTCTGTTGGACTTGGTCCGCGGCAAAAGCGTAAAAGCGGCTGAAGGGATGATTCCTTTCACCGGGCTTCGCTGCAGCGATTTGGTTCAGAAAACCATCCATTCCGCAGCTTCGAACCTTCAGGTAAAATCCGGCAAAAAGCTTGATTTTTCCAAAGTATATATTAAAGAGGCTTATGCAAACATAGGCCCTATGAAACACTTAAAAAGAGTACAGCCCGGCCCTCAAGGCAGAGCTATGCCTTATAAGAAAAGCGTCTGCCACTTAACGGTAATCGTCAGCGACGAGAAAAAGGGCGCGCGCACCGTAAAGGGAGGGCTTAAATAATGGGACATAAGATTCACCCTAAAGGCTTAAGACTTGGTTATACGCAGGATTGGCAGTCCAGATGGTTTGCCCCTAAAAATATGCCTGCTCTTATTATGGAAGATTTCCAGATAAGGCAGATTGTGGAATCCAGGTTCCAGCTCGCCGCGGTAAGCTCCGTCGGCATTGAAAGAGCCGGTTCTTTCTTAAGAGTCAACATACATACGGCCCGCCCGGGCGTAGTAATCGGCAAAAAAGGCGCCGATATTGAAGCCTTAAGAAAAGACCTTGAAAAACTTACGGGCAGCAAAACGTTTGTAAACGTTATTGAGATTAAAAACCCCGAAACCGACGCCAGGCTCGTCGCCCAGTCAATCGCTTTCCAGATAGAAAAACGCGCTCACTACGGCGCAGCTATGAAGAAAGCCATCGACAAGGCCTTAGCCGGCAAAGCTTTGGGTATTAAAATCATGGTAGGCGGCAGGCTCGGCGGTGCGGAAATCGCCAGAACCGAATGGAAGAGAGAAGGCCGCGTACCTTTGCATACTCTCTGCGCAGATATCGATTACGGCACTTATGAAGCCAATACCGTAAGCGGTAAAATCGGCATAAAAGTATGGATCTTCAAGAAGATTCACTTCGCCAAGACTCCGAAAGAGATCTTAAACGAACTTAGAAAGCACAGAGAAATGCAGGAAGGCACCGCTGCGCACGGCGTTGAGGAAAAAGTAACCCCCGCCGCGGAAACCAAAGCGCCCGCCAAGAAAGCGGCGCAGGATAAATAAGGGGGGAGGAATAATATATGTTGATGCCTAAAAGAGTAAAATATCGCAAACCTCATTCAGCTCCTCGCATTAAAGGAAACGCTAAAAGAGGCGCAGAGGTATCCTTCGGCGAATACGGCCTTAAAGCCTTAGAGCCGAAATGGGTTACCGCCAGGCAGATTGAAGCGGCCCGTATTACCCTTTCCAGATTTGTAAGAAAGAAAGGTAAAATGTGGACGAGAGTCTTCCCGGATAAAGCCATTACCAAACATCCCGCGGAAACCAGGATGGGTAAAGGTAAAGGTGCGCCGGATCATTGGGTGTGCGTAGTAAAACCCGGCCGCATTTTGTTTGAGATTGAAGGTACAGCTTTAGAGGAAACCAAACAAGCTTTCCGCCTTGCGTCAGACAAATTGCCTATCAAAACGAAACTTGTGGTAAGAAGGTAATTTATGAAGGCCAAAGAAAAAGAAACCTTAAAACAAAAAAGCTTAGCGGACCTTCAGGATCTGCTGGCAAAAGCTAAAGAGAAACAGTTTAACCTTCTCTTTAAACACAGCACGACTCCGCTATCCAATCCTATGGAAATTAGAGTCGTCAGACGCGAAATAGCCTTGCTCAACACTTTAATTAAAGAGAAGGCTCAGTCCAAATAAGAGGATTTGATAAATGGAAAATATTACAAATCGCGCTAAAAGGAAAGTGCTTACGGGCGTAGTAAAATCCGACAAGATGAACAAAACCCGCACGGTTGAAGTAACGACCACCAAAAAGCACGCTTTTTACGGTAAGATTATTAGAACTTCCAAATGCTATCACGCCCATGACGAAGGCAATGAAAGCAAAATTGGCGACAAGGTTGAAATTATGGCTACAAGGCCCTTGTCCAAACTTAAAAGATGGCGCATTTCCAAGATTGTGGAAAAGGCCCTTGGTTAATTGGTAACGGAGATATAAGATTATGATTCAGTTAAGAAGCATACTTAATGTTGCAGACAACTCCGGCGCGAGAAAGGTGCAGTGCTTCAAAGTAAGAGGCGGGCACCACAGGGACTTTGCCTCACTCGGCGATGTGGTTATGTGCTCCGTAAGGGACGCGATCCCCACCTCCAACGTAAAGAAAGGCGATGTAGTTCGCGCAGTTGTAGTGAGAGTCGCCAGGGAAAAACGCAGAAAAGACGGTTCCTATATTCGCTTTGACGATAACGCCGTTTGCCTTATCAACGAAAACGGCGAACCTAAAGGCACCCGCGTATTCGGCCCTGTCGCGAGGGAACTTAGGGAAAAGAACTTCCTTAAGATTATTTCCTTGGCACCGGAGGTAATATAATTATGAATCTCAAAAAGAACGATAAAGTAATTATCTTGGCGGGCAAAGATAAAGGCAAAACCGGCGAAATCAGGGAAGTTATGCCGTCCAAAAACAAAGTCGTCGTAACCGGCATTAACATGATTTCCAAACACGTAAAGCCTAATCAGAACAATAAAGGCGGCATTCAGAAGATGGAAGCCCCTATCGACGCCTCAAATGTGGCGGTCGTATGCTCCAAATGCAAAAAGCATATGACGCCCAAAAACAAAGTAGAGCAGAGCGGCGCAGTAACCAGAATTTGCCGCAAATGCAATGAAGCGATATAAGGCAGGAAGAGAAAATGACTGATAAAAAAGAAACCAAGAAAACAGTAAAAGCCGAAGGCTATCAGCCCAGGCTCAAAGCATACTACAAAGAAAACGTCCTTCCCGCCCTTCTTAAAGATTTGGGTGTAAAGAGCCCCATGGCCGCCCCCAAACTTGAGAAGATTGTAATCAATATCGGCGTAGCCGACGCTAAAGAAGATATCAAATTTTTGGATATCGCCAGGGAAGATCTTTCCAATATCGCCGGGCAGCTGGCTCAGGTAAGAAGAGCCAAAAAATCCATCTCCAACTTTAAGCTGAGAGAAGGTATGCCCATCGGCGTAAGAGTAACCTTGCGCGGCGACAAAATGTATGAATTCTTTGACAGATTCGTAAACATCGTCGCCCCCCGCATAAGGGACTTTCAGGGCTTCGGCAAATGTTTTGACGGAAGAGGCAACCTTAACATCGGCATCCGCGAACATTATGTATTCCCGGAGATTGACGTGGAAAAATCTCCCAAAGCACATGGTATGAACATCTCTTTCGTAACGACCGCGAAAAATGACGCCGACGGTACGAAGCTGATGGAATTCATGGGTTTTCCTTTCAGAAAAGAGAAAGGCACGAAATAACAAAGGAGCGCGACTAAACTATGGCTACAAAAGCATGGGTTGCGAAAATGGCAAAACCGCAGAAATTTGCAGTAAGGTATCATAACCGCTGCCAAATTTGCGGAAGAGCAAGAGGATATTACAGGGACTTCGGTCTTTGCCGTATCTGTTTTAGAAAAATGGCCCATCAGGGATTAATTCCTGGTGTCAAAAAATCAAGCTGGTAACAGGAGGAAGCTTTAAGCGGATTTAACTCTGCGCCGGGCTGCGCCCGAACATTTTAATGCGGAAAGTAAGTTCGTTTTGGCTAAACTAGAATATGGATCCAATAGCAGATTTCTTAACAAGAATAAGAAACGCAAATATGAAGAAAAAGGAAAGAGTTGATATTCCTTTTTCCAAAATCAAAACTGAGATCGCCCGTGTTCTTAAAGAAGAAGGCTATATATCAAACTATAAAGCCATTCATAATGAAACGAAAGGCGGTTTTGTAAGAGTATTTTTGAAATACACCGACGATAACCTCAGCGTTATCCAAGGCCTTAAAAGGGTATCGCGCCCGGGCAGAAGGGTTTACAGCTCCTATACGGACATCCCTTCGGTACGCGGCGCCTTCGGTACTTCTATACTCTCAACTTCCAAAGGCATTATGACTGACAGCAAAGCCAAGGAAGAAAAAGTCGGCGGCGAAGTGCTTTGCCAAATTTGGTAATTGTAAAGGAGAATAAAATGAGCAGAATCGGAAAAAAACCTATACAAGTACCTTCCAAAGTAAAAGTGGAAGTAAACGGCAGCGCTTTGAAAGCCACCGGCCCTTTAGGCACGCTTTCTTACACTATTCCTGAAGGCATCAGCGCCAAATTGGAAGGCGCGGTGCTTAGCTTCAGCGTAGACCCTAAAAGGGAAGCCGAACTCAACGCAGTTTACGGAACGACGAGGGCCAGAGTCGCCAATATCGTCAGCGGCGTAGAAACGGCTTTTACGAAAGTTCTGGAAGTCAACGGCCTCGGTTACAAAGCCGTAGTACAGGGCAGCAAACTCAATCTCGAATTGGGTTTCTCCCATCCGGTCCTTTTGGATATTCCCCAAGGTCTTACGGTAACGGCCGATCCTAAAAGCCCTATCGTAGAAATCAAAGGCAGCGATAAAGTTTTAGTCGGTGATTTCGCCGCTAAAATCCGCAAAATCAGACCGCCGGAACCCTATAAAGGCAGCGGTATCAAATACCAGGGCGAACATATCGCCAGAAAAGCCGGTAAAGCTGCTGGAGGTAAATAATTATGGCTACTAAACAAGAAAGATATACTTACAGAAAAGAAAGAACCAAAAAGAAATTGGCTGCGGCCGGTTTGAACAGGCCCAGATTATCTGTTTACAGAAGCCTTAATTACTTATACGCTTCCGTAATTGACGACGCAAACGGCAAAGTGGTGGTAAGCGCCGCCACTTCCAGCAAGGATCTTGAAGGCAAATTCAAAGCCTCCGGCAAAAGCATAGAAGCCGCCGGCGTCTTGGGCGAATACATCGCCAAGAAAGCCATGGAAAAAGGCGTCAAGGAAGTATGTTTTGACAGAGGCGCCAGAATCTATCACGGCAGGGTAAAAGCCCTGGCCGAGGCAGCGCGCAAAGCTGGTTTGAAATTTTAACCAAGGTGAATAAATGTTAAATAAAGAAACGCCAAAGAGCGAAAATAAAAAAGAAGCGAAAGGTCAGAGGACCGAGTTTCAGATGCGCCCCAAAGCCGAAGGCGTAACCACCGTTATCCAAGTGGCCAGAACGGCCAAAGTGGTAAAAGGCGGTAAACGCTTTGGGTTCAGAGCTTTGGTCGTAGTCGGCGACGGCAACGGCAAAGTCGGCGTATCAATAGGTAAAGCGAATCAAGTTCAGTTCGCCGTATCTAAGGCTGAATTCCACGCCAGAAGACATACCGTTAAGTTCCCTATCGTTAACGACACCATTCCGCATGAAGTAATCGGCAAGTTCGGTTCCGCCTCCGTGTGGATGAAACCGGCCGCCCCCGGTACCGGCGTTATCGCCGGCGCGGGCGTCAGGTTGGTGCTTGAAGCCGCTGGCATCAAGAACATTTTGGCCAAAAGCTTGGGCAGCACCAATGCTTGCAATTTAGCTTACGCCACGATGAAAGCCCTTGAACAGCTTAAGAGCAAAGAAGCCGTTTTGGCTCAGCGCGGTAAATCCGTAGAAGCGGCCGCTCCCGCGGTTGCGGAAGCTCCCGCCGCCGAAAAGACGGAAGCCGCTGCTTAATGAACAGGAGATAACAAAATGGTAGATCTTAGCACACTTTTTCCTAAACACGGTTCAAGGAAACCGAAGAGAAGAGTAGGTTTGGGGTTGGGCTCCGGTATGGGCCGCTCCTCAACAAAAGGTATGAAAGGCCAGTCTTCCCGCTCTGGCAATACGAAGAAAGAATCCAAAGAAGGCGGTCAAATGCCTTTGGTCAGAAGAATCCCGAAAAGCGGTTTTTCCAACGCTATGTTCGAGAACAGATATGAACTCGTAAACATCGGTTCTTTTGATAAAGTATTCAAAGCCGGCGAAGAAGTCACCCCCGAAATCTTGAAAAAGAAAAACCTTGTCAAAAAACTCGGCAAAGTTAAGGTTTTGGGCAACGGCGAAATCAAAACCGCTCTTAAAATCACCGCTCATGCTTTTTCAGCTTCCGCGAAAGCGGCCATCGAAAAAGCCGGCGGCAGCGTAACAGTATTAGAAAAAAAGGCTAAATAATGGATAACAACCCTTTAGCAAATATTCTGCAGTCGCCCGAACTCCGCAAAAGGATATTATTTGTAATAATAGCCTTGGCGGTGTTCCGGGTGGCCGCTGTAGTTCCGATACCGGGCATCAACGCTGATGCCATAGCCAGCTTCTTTAAGCAGCACGAAGGGGGGATGTTGGGGTTTCTCAACATCTTCTCCGGCGGCGCTTTGGGGAGATTTTCAATCTTGGCTTTAGGTATTATGCCTTATATCAACGCGTCCATCATCATGGGCTTGATAAAAGGCGCGCACATCTTCCCTGCTTTGGATAAACTCAGCAAGGAAGGGGAATACGGCCGCAGAAAGGAAAACCAAATAACCAGAGTTTTCGGTTTGATTTTGGCGTTACTGCAAGGGTTTGGTCTTACCGTAGCTATTACAAAAATGTCGGCCCCGGGCGGATTGGCGATAGTGATTGATCCTTCATGGTCATTCATTTTAACCACTACGCTCACATTGGCGGCCGGCACTATGTTCCTTATGTGGCTGGGCGAACAAATGACGGAAAAGGGTATCGGCAACGGTATATCGCTTATCATCTTTGCCGGTATCGTTGAACGTCTGCCTTCGGCCATTTATACTTTGGTGGAGCTTGTCAGAAGCGAAGAAATGCAGCTTCTTACCGCGCTTATCATAATAGCTTTGGTGGCTGTTATTATGGGTTTGGTCGTTTGGGTGGAAACCGCTCAAAGGCAAATCCCCGTACAGTATGCCAAGCGCATGGTGGGTAACAAGATGTACGGCGGCAAAACAAGCTATCTTCCTTTGAAAATAGACCAATCCGGCGTTATTGCGGTAATCTTTGCGATGTCTATTCTTTCAATGCCGCTTACCATAGCGCAGTTTATGCCGGAAGCTCATTGGGCCCAAGTCGTTATGGATTGGATGGGCCGCGGCCATATTACTTATATGGTAGTTTATGTGGCTTTAATCATCTTCTTCTGCTATTTCTATAACTCCATGACCTTTAATCCTAAAGACATGGCCGAAAACATGAAGAAGTGGGGCGGTTTCATTCCCGGTATACGTCCGGGCGAACCCACCCAAAAATACATTGAATGGGTAATGAACAGAATTACGCTTTCAGGAGCCTTGTTTGTATCGGCGATAGCCGTCTTGCCGGACTTCTTGAGAGCCAAATTCAACGTTCCTTTCTACTTCGGCGGCACGGCTTTGCTGATCGTTGTCGGCGTAGCTTTGGATACGGTCGGCCAGGTGCAGGCCCATTTGCTTGCCCACAATTACCAGCCTTTGATGAAAGGGCGCGGTATTAAAGGCCGATGGTTCAATGTAGGCGAATAAGTTTGTTTCGTCTTTTGCGTTCTTTTTAATTTTTTAAACTTAGGATACAAAACGCTTTGCGCTTAAAAGCAATCCTTGTTTTAATGAAATTAAAAATATCCGCAAAATACTTGCAAACCGCAAAGTCTGTTTAAGTTTACTTCTTAAACGGCGTTTGCAAAAAATAAATTTGATGTAACAAATGATGTCCGGCCTTCAGTATCGGGGCCGGATATCATAAGAAAAGGCTGTAAATCAGCCGGTAATAAAAAGAAGGTGTGTAAATGAATATTGTTTTGCTTGGTTTCCCGGGGGCCGGAAAAGGCACTCAGGCTGAAAAACTCGTAGAAAAATATAATTTCAGGCATATTTCGACGGGTGACCTTATCCGTCACGAAATCGCCTTGGGCACGCCTTTAGGTAAAGAAGTGGAAGCGGTTATAGACAGCGGCAATTTGGCGTCCGACGAATTAATCATTAATATTTTGGTTAATGCGATTAAGGACGAAAAACGCGGCGTAATCTTTGACGGCTTCCCCAGAACTTTGGCCCAAGCCGAAGCCCTTGACCGATATTTGGCGCTCCATGGTGGCAAAGTAGACGCCGCCGTTTTGTTGAATCTCAGCGAGGAGGAAGTCCTTAAAAGGCTTACTTCACGCAGAGTCTGCAAAGAATGCGGAGCCGTCTATAATATCTACGCGCCGGGTTATACCGGCAAGTGTACTAAATGCGGCGGCGAGCTTTATATAAGGCACGACGATGACGTACACAGCGCGCGGCACAGGCTTGAGGTTTTCCATAAAGAAACTCAGCCGCTTATAGAGTATTACAAAAAAAGCGGTATATGCAAAGTTGTTGACGGAAGCAAAAGCATAGATTCTGTCTTTGCGGAAATCGTTGCGGTATTAGGGCTGTCAAAAGGTGAAGAAAAATGATAGAATTAAAGAGCAGCGAAGAAATAGAAAAAATGCTTGCGTCAGGCAAAGTAGTTTCTCAAGTTCTGAAAACTATGCAAGTTGAGGCGGTTCCGGGCGTGTCTACCTGGAAACTTGATCAAATTGCGGAAGAAATTATAAGGTCTGCCGGAGCGGTGCCGTCATTTCTCGGCTACGGCGGTTTCCCGGGCAGTATTTGCGCTTCCGTTAATGAGGAAGTCGTTCACGGGATACCTTCCAAAGAGAGAATACTTAAAGAAGGCGATATCATCGGTATAGATGTTGGCGCCTATTTAAACGGATTTCACGCTGATTCGGCTCTCACCGTACCTGTAGGTAAAGTTTCAGGCGAGGCTAAAAGGCTTCTTGGCACAACCAAGAAAGCACTTCATAAAGCAATAGAGCTTATAAAGCCGGGCATACATCTTGGTGATGTATCGCACGCGGTGGAAACTTATGCTGCAGAAGGTAAGCTGGGTATAGTCAGGGACTATTGCGGCCACGGAGTCGGCCGTAAATTACACGAAGACCCTTGCGTGCTTAATTATGGCAGGAAAGGCACGGGCCCGATACTTAAAGCGGGTATGGTCATCGCGGTAGAGCCCATGCTTAATCTAGGTGGAGATGAAGTAGAAGTTTTAGACAATGACTGGACCGTTGTTACGTCCGACGGAAGTTTGTCGGCCCATTTTGAGCATACGGTCGCGGTAACCGAAAACGGACACCTTATACTGACGGCTTAATGCCGGCAAATAAGGCCCGATGCTAAAGGAGAAAGTTAAAACGGAGGATTGAAGCCCAAGGGCAAGTATGAGTGATAAAATAGAAGTAGAAGGTAAAATATTGGAAGCTTTGCCAAACGCTATGTTCAAAGTGGAAATAGCGGGGGGTAAAGTTATTTTAGGTCATATCTCAGGAAAGATGAGAATGTTCCATATCAGAATACTGCCCGGGGATAAAGTCAAACTTGAACTTTCCCCCTACGACTTAACCAAAGGCAGAATAATCTACCGGGAGAAATAAATGAAAGTCAGAGCAAGCGTAAAAAAGATATGTCAGAAGTGCAAAATCGTTAAACGTAACGGTGTAGTGCGCGTAGTATGCCCCATAGCTAAGCATAAACAGCGCCAAGGTTAATAAACAGGAGTCTTAATACAATATGGCAAGAATCGCAGGTATAGATTTACCAAAGAACAAAAGGATAGACATTGCATTGCAGTATGTCTATGGTATCGGCCCCAAAGTAGCCAATGAAATCTTAGTAAAATTGGCGGGCCAGATAGAAGCTTCCACCAGAGTTAAAGACTTAACCGAACAGCAGGCCGGTTTGCTTAACACCATTTTACAGAAAGAATATAAAGTTGAAGGTGAACTCAGGCGCGAAGTTGCGCAGAACATCCACAGGCTGATTGAAACCGGTTCTTACAGAGGCAACAGACACAGAAGGAACCTCCCCGCGCGCGGGCAGAGAACCAAAACCAACAGCAGAACCAGACGCGGCCGCAGAAAAACGGTGGGCGCAAAAGTAAAAGCAGCATAAAATTTTAAAAGTCAGGTAAAAACATGGCAGAAGAAATTAAGAAAGAAACCAATACCACAGCCGCCCCGGCCGCAGCCGGCAAGGCGAAGAAAAAAGCAGCTAAAGCGCCTGCCCACGGCGTAGTGCACATAAGCTGCTCATTCAACAATACGATCGTAACCGTAACCGACGATAAAGGCGGCACCATCGTATGGTCCACCTCCGGCTCACACGGTTTTAAAGGCACCAAAAAAGGTACGCCTTTCGCCGCGCAGATCACCTGCAATAAAGTAGGCGAAAAGGCCGTCGCCCTCGGCATGAGGGAAGTTGCCGTTAAGGTATGCGGCCCCGGCCAGGGCAGGGAAACCGCAGTAAGAGCTTTGCAGCAGGCAGGGCTTATCGTTACTTCAATTAAAGACGTAACGCCGATACCGCACAATGGTTGCAGACCACCGAAAGCCAGGAGAGTATAGTAATATGTCAAGATATACAGGACCGAGCTGCAAAAAATGCAGAAAATTAGCTTGTAAATTATTTTTAAAGGGTACGAAATGCTACAGCAACTGCGTAATGGATAAGCTTGCCGGCGCCAAAAAAGGCAAAGGTATGCAGAGAAGAGCCAAATTATCCGAATACGCCGTCCGCTTGCATGAAAAACAAAAAGCCAGATTTATTTCCGGCATGACGGAAGTTCCCTTTGCCAATCTTTTTGAAAAGGCCACCAAATCCACGGGCCAGACCGGCGAACAGTTCCTTAAATATTTGGAAACCAGGCTTGACAACGTGGTAAAGAGAATCGGTTTCGCTTCCTCTTTAAGAGGCGCGAGGCAGATCGTTTTGCACGGCCACATTAAAGTCAATGACAAAGTGGTGAATGTTCCTTCTTATCAGGTAAAAGTAGGGGATAAAATCTCCTTAGATTCCAAACTTGCTGCGAGCGTTATGGTAAAACAGGGTTTAGAAGATGCGGAAAAACGCGCGCTTCGCCCGAGCTTTATCGAATTTGACGCCAGCAAGAATACAGCCACGCTGCTCAGGTGGCCGGACAGAAGCGAAAGCAGCTACCCGGTCAATGATCAGTTGATCGTAGAACATTATTCCAAATAATTTGGAGGAACAATGGCTTTTGAAAATTTAGTGTTACCTAAGGAAATTAAAGCAGAGCAGGAAAGCGCCACTTATGGCAAATTCATAGCTGAACCTTATGAATCGGGTTTGGGCCATACCGTAGGTAATTCTTTAAGGAGGATTTTACTTTCCGGCCTGGAAGGCGCGGCCGTAACGGCCGTAAAAGTGGAAGGTACCACCCATGAGTACAGCACCATTCCCAACGTCAGGGAAGATGTTATACAGATACTTCTTAACCTTAAAAAGTTAAGAGTAAAAATGGAAGGCTCCCAGAAAGAATACTTAACGCTTGAAGCCGATAAACCCGGCGTGGTAACGGCCGCTTCCATAAAAGAAGTCAACGGCGTCGAAATCATAAACAAAGATTTGGAAATCGTTACTTTGGAAGCCGGCGGAGCAATCAGAATGGAGATTGAAATTTCAAGAGGCAAAGGCTACGGCGAAGAAGACGTTAAAGCCACGAGGCCTGCCGGTTTTATGCCGATAGATTCAATTTTCTCCCCGATACTCAAGGTTCATTACGACGTAGAACCGGCGCGTGTCGGCCAGAAAACCGACTATGACAGGCTTATCCTTGAAATCACCACCGACGGCACCTTGGAGCCGAGGCGCGCTCTTCATAAAGCTGCTGTAAGATTATCCCAATCCTTGCACATCTTTACGATAGAGGGCGAAGAAATCCCGGCTGTGGAAGAAGCCGAACCCGTCGAAGCCGCCGCCCCTGCGGCCGGCAATGACAAGCTGGACGAAATTTTGGACCAGCCGGTGGACCTGATTGAGCTTTCTTCAAGATCACTCAACTGCCTTAAATCCGAAGATATCAAAACCGTGCGCGACTTGGTCGCCAAAACGGAAGGGCAGCTTAAGATGGTTAAGAACTTCGGCGCGAGATCGCTTGACGAAGTTAAGGCTAAACTGGCCGATATGAACCTTCATCTCGGCATGAAGTTTTAAGATAGATTAAGGAGTAATTTAGCTATGATTAAAAATACGGGATACCGTAAATTGGGTAAGACAACCTCCCACAGAAAAGCGATGCTCTCCAACATGGCGGTAAGCATAGTTTTGCATGAAGAAGTTAAAACCACTTTACCCAAAGCCAAAGAAGTAAGGCGCGAGGTGGAAGGCCTCATCACTTTAGCGAAAAACGGGGAAAAACTTGCCCTTAAAAATGCGGTAAACGATAAAGTGGCCTATAAAAAATTAGTGGAAGTCCTTTCCGAAAGATATGCCAAAAGAGACGGCGGTTACACCCGCATTTACAGAGCCGGCATCAGGAAAGGCGACAACGCCGAAGTAGCGGTAATCAAACTGGTGGACTAATCATGTTGATAGACTATTTGGGCGGACTGCTTTCTAATGATATGGGAATGGACCTGGGCACGGCCAACTGTCTTATATATGTAAAAGACAAAGGCATCGTGCTCAGAGAGCCTTCCGTAGTAGCTTTAGACAGGGACAGCGGCGAAG
Source organism: Candidatus Proelusimicrobium excrementi (assembly GCA_934643455.1). GTDB lineage: Bacteria > Elusimicrobiota > Elusimicrobia > Elusimicrobiales > Elusimicrobiaceae > Proelusimicrobium > Proelusimicrobium excrementi. The sequence continues at coordinate 17,148 of CAKUBV010000002.1, forward strand.
TAAAAGCTGTAGGCAGCAAAGCCAAGCAGATGCTCGGCAGGACACCCGCGAATATAGTCGCAGTACGTCCGATGAAGAACGGCGTCATAGCCGATTTTGAAGTAACTCAGGAAATGATAAGGTACTTCATCAGGAGCGTACACACAAGGAAAAGCTTACTAAGGCCGAGAATCGTTATCGGTATACCTTCGGACATAACCGGCGTGGAACGCAGAGCGGTGGAAGACGCCGCAAAGCAGGCCGGTGCGAGGGAAGTCTATTTGATTGAAGAGCCTATGGCTTCGGCCATGGGTGCGGACTTGCCGATAACGGAACCGCACGCCAGCATGATAGTTGATATCGGCGGCGGCACCACGGAGATAGCGGTGATATCTCTTGGCGGCATGGTAGTGGCGAAATCCATTGATATCGCAGGCGATGAAATTACAGACTGCATTGTCCAATATTTTAAAAAGAAATATAACTTAATCATCGGTGAAACCACCGCTGAGGACGTTAAAATCAATATCGGTTCGGTTTATCCTCTTGAAGAGGAAAAAACCATGGAAGTAAAAGGAAGGGACCAAACGCAAGGCTTACCCCGCACGATGTCGGTAACTTCCGAGGAGATAAGGCAGGCTCTGCTTGAACCCGTAAGGGCCATAGTCGAGCTTGTAAAAAGCACTCTTGAGGAAACCCCGCCGGAACTGGCTGCGGATTTGGTTGACCGCGGTTTGGTGGTGGCAGGCGGCGGATCGCTTTTAAGAGGAATTACCGAGCTTATCCGCAAAGAAACCGATATTCCCGTTCACAGAGCCGCAGATCCTTTAAGCTGTGTGGCTTTGGGCACAGGCAAATATTTGGAATTCCTTGCAGAAGGTAAATTTAAAAAATTCCTTTAAGGTCTTTTTTACAATCTTAAGCGGGAGCCGCCTTAATAAGGAGGCCCCCGCTTTTGGCTTTATTTGGATTTTATTTCTTTTAAAGAAGTTAAAACCTGTTTGGATTGTACAAAGGGTTAAGTTTTTTTATACGGCTTATACGGGCTTTAATCGGTGTGTTGCAATCCGTTTAGGCCGGATAATATAGTCTGCATAATAAAACCGATTAAATTTATAATATCGGCGCAAAATACCGGCACAAAAGGCCGCTGTCGGATTGATATATGTTTTTAGACAAACTTATTAAACGCCCTTTATTGTTTTGCTGTTTTATGCTTGCGGCTCTGCCGTTATGGGCAAATGCCGGTTTGCCTATGCTGTTTGTGGTTTATCCCGGCTTTATGGCGGCTTTTATTCCGGTAATATTTATAGAGTTTTTCTATCTTCGTAAAAGTTTTAAAAATTGCTCTTTAAAAAAATTATTCTGCGGAGTTTTGGGCGCTAATTTGGTATCTGCTTTGCTAGGCGTGCCTTTAACTTGGCTTGCCGCCTTAGGCGTACAAATGATATTTGGCGGAGGCACGCCTTACGGGCTTAATGGATTTGGCCGCAAACTGTACGCCGCGGTGGTGCAGGCGCCTTGGCTTATTCCTTATGAAGACGCCTGGTGGCTTGTTCCTTCGGCTTTTACGGTGATAATGCTGTATTTCTTTTTATCGTCATGGCTGATAGAATACGGCGTTATGTATTTATTGTTTCATAAAAGTTATGACAAAGTTTTAATACGGGAGCCGCTTTTTAAAGCGAATCTTATTTCTTATATATTTTTATATGTCTGCGGCTTGATTTATTGGTTCACGGCCGGTTTTTAAAGTAATTATGGAAAAGAAAAAAAAGAATTTGACTGCTTATGAAAGAGGTTACTCAAAAATACTGCCTTGTGTTTTTGTGATAATTTCTCTTTTGATTATACTGCTTCCTTTGCAAATGCCGGTAAATTCGGTCAGAATGCTGCTTTCTTATATTTTTATTCCTCAGCTGAGGGCGGCGCACGGGGTAACCCAGTATTTGGGCGGCGTCAACGAAACTGTCGGCAATTTGCTGACTGTCGCCGATGACAATGCCTCGTTACGGGAAGAGCTTTCCCTTTTAAAAATACAAATGTCGCGCTTGGAAAGCCTTGAAAAGGAAAACGAACGCCTTACTTCGGCTTTAAATATATCCAAACAGAATAAATGGAACGGTATATGGGCCAAAGTGGCTTATAGGGAGCCCTCCCGCCGCGGAAGCGTTATAATTGATAAAGGCTCTGACGACGGCGTCGCTTTGCGTTCCCCGGCAATGGCCATACGGGAAGGCGTAGCCGGTTTGGCGGGCAACGTAATAGAAGTTACGCCCAAAACTGCCAAAGTTCTTTTACTGAACGATGAGGATTTTTCCGCCGCGGCCCGCGTTGAAAAAACGGGTTTTGAAGGGCTTGTTTCCGGCGACGGCAACAGCGGAGTAAATCTTAAGTATCTGCCTTTGGAAAGCAATATTTCCGCGGGCGACAAGGTTTATACGTCTTCTTCCGGCGCTTTATTCCCGGACGGTATTTTGATAGGGGAAATATCTTCCCCCGGTTATGAAAAACATAAATCTTTTGATACGGCTCTCAGCCCTTCAGTAAAGCCCGTGGTTGAAGGCGGAAGCGTAAAAGAACTGTTTATTATGCCGGCTTTAAAGCATTCTTCGGGGGCGAAAAATGGTTAAGTTTTTAAACGCTTTTATTATTTTTATAGCCGCCACTGTGATCAATTGGATAGGCATAGAATTGTTTGCGCCTTTAGATATAAATATTGGGGTTATGCTGGCGTTTTCAATAATTATGGCCGGCATTTTAAGCGAAGCCGGCGGCTATACTTTCGCTTTTATGAGCGGGCTCTTTTTGGATTTTTTCAGCGATGTTCTTTTCGGCGGATACGCTTTGGTCTTTACGCTTATAATGTTCGTTTTTTACCGCATTGACGATAAAATCGATTTTAAAGATATCGGTCCGCAGGTTGTAATAACAGCCGCGCTTAACGTGCTTTGTGTGCTTTTATACGGTTTTTGCGGTTTGATTTTTACGGGTTCTTTCCTGTGGCAGGGGCTTAAGAGTTTTGCGGCCGGTTCCGCGCTTACGGGCCTTTTTATGCCTTTTATATATATCTTCGTAACCAAATATTTGATTTTTAATATTTTAAAAAAGAATAATGAAAACAAAAACCTTTTTTAATCTTTCCCGTCTTAAGCATTTGCTGTTTTTGGCCTATTTGGCCGCCGCAGTAATTACGGTAAGGCTTATAGACATACAATTCATATCGCACAACCGCTATACCCAGGCTGCGGAGCAGAACCGTACGCAAATTTTATATCAAACCGCTCCGCGCGGGCGCATTTTGGCTTCCGGCGGGGAACTGCTGGCGGGCAATCAGCCGGCTTTCAGCCTTTATTATCTCCCTGCTTTTGAAGAAAGCAGCCAAGATTATATGGAAAGTTTAAGTTCCGACATGGCCAATTACCTGGGGGAAGATAAAGCGAAACTTTTAAAACTGTTAAAAAAAGCCAATAAAAGCGGCAAGGCTATAGCTTTGGCGCGGAATATTTCGCCAAAAAAGGCGTTTTCCTTTGCGGAGCTTCAGTCTTATTATTCCGGGCTTTATCTGCTTGAGGAAACTAAGCGTTATTATCCTTCCGGCGCATTTGCGGCGCATCTTTTGGGCTATATGGGCACGATGGATAATAAATTTTGGGCTTTGCGCGACGACAGCCTTGATTACAGATTAAATTCCAAAATAGGCAAAAGCGGCATAGAAAAGCGTTATGAAACCGAACTTAAAGGCCGCGACGGCGGGCTATTTTTAGAAGTCGATTATATGGGCCGCGTAAAAAAGAAAATTAAGGATAATCAATGGCGCGCTGGCGCGGATATATACACCACGCTGGATTATAAAGTACAAAAAGCGGCGGAAGACGGAATAAAAAATTCCGTTACCGGCCGTGGCGCGGCGGTGGTTTTAAATCCCAAGAACGGGGCTGTTTTGGCAATGGTTTCCGCGCCGGATTTCGACCCGAACATCTTTATGCCTTTCTCGGACGAAGAAACCAAACAAAGCAAATCCATCCCGGAATATAATTTGGCAATACAGGGCCTTTATCCGCCCGCTTCCACGTTTAAAACCATAACGGCCATAGCCGGGCTTGAAACCGGCCGCCTGAACCCGGAAGAAGAAACCACCTGCAACGGCAAGGTTTATATGAACGGACGGGAATTTAAGTGCTGGAAAAAGCACGGCCCGCATATAGATTTATGGGAAGGCATGGGCCAATCCTGCGACGTTTATTTTTATGAACTCGGCGGGAAGGTCGGCGCTTCCCACATCGAAAAAATCCAGCGTAAGTTCCGCTTCGGCCGGCAGACGGGGATAGATCTGCCGGGCGAGAAATCCGGCAATATATACGGCCCCAGCAAAAGGGCAAGGAATAAAACATATTGGTTCGGCGGGGATACTTTAAATTTATCGATAGGCCAAGGCGAACTTTTGCTTACGCCCATACAAATGGCCGTTTTTGCGGCCACTTTGGCGAACAAAGGCGATATTTGGCGGCCTTATTATATAGAAAAGGCGGTATCTTCAAACGGGAAAACTCTTTTTGAGGCAAAGCCCGAACTTATGCAGAAGGTGGAACTTAAACCGGGCGTATTTGATATTATATCCAAGGCTTTAAAAGGCGTTGTGGATAATGCTACGGGCCGCGCGGCGCGCGTAAACGGGATAGAAGTGCACGGCAAAACGGGCACCGCCCAGAATCCGCACGGGGATGACCACGGCTGGTTTATGGCTTTCGCCAACCGCCCGGGCGAAGAGCCCGATTTGGCTTTGGCGGTATTTGTGGAGTTCGGCAAAGGCGGTTCCAGCGCGGCCGCGCCGATAGCGCGCAATATAATAAAAGCTTATTACGGGGTAAAATAAAAATGCTTGGTAAATTATATACATCGGAACAATCAATAAAAAGGCGCAAGCTTGATTATATTATTTTGGCCGCGGTATCTTTACTGGCGGCAATAGGCTTTTTTATAGTGCTTTCCGCGGTAAGCGGCCTTTCTTACGGCGCCGGCGTTATACGCACGCACGTAATAGCTTTGCCGGTGGCGGCGGGCGCTTTTATCTTCGGCTGGCTGTTTAACTATCAAATATATAACGAACAATGCAAAGTGCTTTACGGCATTATTCTGGCGATGCTTGCGGCGGTGCTGGTTTTCGGGGTGGTTTCCAGGGGGTCGAACTCCTGGTTTAAGCTGGGGTTCATTTCGCTTCAGCCGGCGGAGCTTTGCCGTATAGCCACAATACTTATAGCGGCTTCTTTTCTGAGCAGGAATTATCAAAACATAAAGGAAGCCAAAACACTGGTGCTTTTCGCTTTGCTTATTTTACCGATTTTTGCGCTTATTATGAAGCAGCCTGATTTTTCTTCCATAGTGGTTACCGCTCCCGCTCTTTTGCTTTTGTTATACGCGGCGGGCGTTAATACTTTTTATTTCGTTTTGCTTATGGCTTTCGGGTTTTCTGCGGCCTTGTTCCCGATAATTTGGACTTTTATCGCCCTGCACCCGGAAATAGCGGAAAACAACGTTTTTCTGTATGCGATAGGGCAAATGTCTTCCTCTTGGTGGTATATAGCCGGTTTTTGCGCGGCCGTTATCGCCCTCTGTTTTGCCGTTTGGTACGCTTTAAGGCAGTTCAGGCTTTATATCGCGCCGGTTTTCGTGTTGATAATGTCGGGCGTGATAATAGCGGGATTCTTTTCGGGCTTGTTCGTCAATAAACAAATGAAGAACTATCAGCGCAAAAGGGTGGAAGCTTTTTTAGCGCCGAATTCCGACCCGAAAGGCGCGGGCTATAACGTGTTGCAGGCGCAAATCGCCATGGGTTCGGGCGGAGTTTTGGGGAAAGGATTTTTCTCCGGCACACAGTCAAGGCTGGGGTTTGTGCCGGAAAGGCATACCGATTTTATATTGGCCGTCCTTGGTGAAGAAACCGGCCTTATGGGCACTTTATTCGTTTTAAGTTTATACATTATACTTTTATGGCGCACGGCTTATATAGCCACGCTTGCAAGCGACAGATACGGTTATCTTGTTTGCTGCGGGATATTTTCGATATTTTTCGTTTATATGATATTTAATTTCGGTATGCTTATAGGCATAGTGCCCGTGGCTGGCATACCTTTGCCTTTTATTTCTTACGGCGGTTCAAACCTAGTTGCCAGCATGTGGGCCTTCGGGATAGTAGAATCGGTATACAGACGGCGTTTATCGATAATCTAAAAATGGTATGATAGAAACAGAGAAGATTTTCAAATACAGAATAAGATTAAGTAAAAGCAGTGACTCTCTGCCGCGCGCGGAACTGAGGCGTATGCTTTGCGACTCCGTGGCGAAAAGCGGAGTTAAGTATGCGGTGAGCAAGAATTGGCCCAAAGTGGCTTTGGGGCCATGCTCGCAGGACGGCGAGGCCAGTATCAGCGAATATGCAGATATATGCCTTAAAGAGAGTGTTGACGTTGAAGAATTAAAGTTAAAACTCGCCACGTACATATCGGGCGGTTTTAAAATTGAAGAAATAGAAGAAATACCTTACGGCCTTTGCTCGCTGGAATCTTTGTGCGAGTATGCGGGATATTTGCTTAGCCCCGTAGACGGGGAAACTTTAAAAGCCATGGATAATTCCAAGGCGGAAATAGAAATCCTGCACGAAAACGGCATGAGGGAACTTAAAAAAGCCCGGCGTTTAATATACGATATCAAAAGCTTGGGCGGTAATGACGTTGAAATTATAGTAAAGCTTTCCACGCTAAGAAGTTTTGGCCTTGAGCGGATTTTATCGGCGTTGCTCGGCCTTGAAGTCGGCGCGGTTAAGCTTAACAGGCTGCGCCGGGCGCTCTATTGGGCTCGCTCGGACGGTTCTCTTGAACCTTTGCGGCGGGAGAAAAATTAAAAAATGAAGAAACTTTCAGATAATCCAAAAGTTGAAGTGCTGGTGAATACTTCTTTTGAAGAAACCAGAATAGCTATACTTGAAGACGGCATCCTTTCGGAATTAATGTGGGAAAGGCGCGGCTCTTTGAACATAGTAGGAAATATCTATAAGGCGGTTGTGGAAAACGTGCTGCCGGGTATTTCCAGCGCGTTTTTAAACATCGGTTACGAAAAGAACGCTTACCTTTATATTTCCGACGTTATCGAAGGCGATAAACGCCCGATAGACAAGATCCTCTACAAAGGCCAGGAAGTTATGGTGCAGGTGGTTAAAGACGCAATCGGAACCAAAGGCATGAAGGTAACCATGGACGTAACATTGCCGGGCAGATATTTGGTGCTTACGCCAAATCAGCGTTTTGTCGGCGTATCTAAAAATATTGAGGATGACGCCCAGCGCGAAAGGCTTAATTCCATGGTGGAAAAACTGGCCGAGAAATATTTGGACGGCATGGGCTGCATAGTCCGCACCGAGGCGGAAGAAGCCAGCGAAGACGAGCTTGAAAAGGAAATCAAATATCTTTACAGACAATGGAAAACCATTATCACCAAGTTTGAACGCGCTCCTTCCCCGTCAATATTGCATGAAGATATGGACGGCGTTTTGCAGGTTTCCAGGGATATCCTTTCCGAAGACGTCAAAGTCTATATGCTTGACAATAAAAAAGACTATGAAAAAGTGGTGGATTTCGTTTCCAAGATATCGCCCGAACTTAAAGACAGAATAAAACTCTATAAAGGCAAAACACCTATTTTCGAAGCCTTTAACATAGAGCCGGAAATCGAAAAACTCCGCCGCATAAAACTGCCTTTGGAAAACGGCGGCAGCATTATCATACAGGAAGCCGAATCCCTCTGCGCCATAGACGTCAACACCGGCAAATTTACCGGCAGCAAATCGCAGGAGGAAACCGTTACCCAAACCAATATCGAAGCAGCTTACGCCATAGCTCATCAGCTTAGGCTTAGAAATATCGGCGGAATTATAGTTATCGACTTTATTGATATGAAGAAGGCTTCCAACCGCCATAAAGTCGTTGACGCTTTAAACGACGCCGTCAAGCGCGACAGAGCCAAGATAAGAATTTTGCCCATAACTCGCCTGGGCCTTGTGGAAATGACCCGCGAGCGCAAAAAAGAAAGCACCGGCAGCCTTATAACGGAAGAATGCCCTCAGTGCCACGGCAGCGGCAGAGTGCTTTCCGCGGAGAGTATGCGCATTAAAGTTCAGCGCGAAATTTACGACCTTACCCAAGGCCGCCCCGGCGGTAATTTAAGGCTTGTTCTGCATCCGCTTTTGGCAGATTACATCAAGCAGAAGCAGAATATCATAGAGCAAAACATCCACCGCAGTTTGAAGGTTCAGTCTGATCCGCAGATCGCGTGGGAAGATTATAAAATCGTGTTAGAGTAAAAAAGACCCCGGCTTAGGCCGGGGTTTTTGGTTCCGTGCATAAAACGCGGGTAATGTTAAATCAACATAATAGTTGTATAATAAAAAATATGAAAACATTTTTTAATAAAACAGCAGTTTTTTTGCTTTCCGTTTTGCTGATAAGTTCGGCCGTACTTGCTTTTGCTCATACGGTTACCTACCGTCAGGAACAATTGAAACTGATTGACCCGGACGGAGATAAGGCTTTACTGTCGCTCTTTTCGGAGACGTGCAAAACGGGTATTAAAAAATGCATATTATTAAAAAACATTCCTCCGGAGGAGTCCCAGTTAAGGGAACCGCGTTTCGCGCGGGAAAATCCTATTTTAAACATTCAAAATAACAGGGTTACTGATAACTCTAAGGCAACCCCGCTGTTTAATATGGAAACCACTTTAGCGAATTTTAAAAAGATAATAAAAAACGGAAAGTGGGAAATTTCCTTCGGCAAAATGCACTATTGGGCGCCGGGTTATTTTTCTTCGGGTAAAATAATCGCCTCTAAGATAATAATGTCTTTGGCGACGGCCACTTCCGCGCGTTTTATGTACGTCGGGCAGGAAATCCCTCTGATTAACTGGATACTGAGCAGGCCGGATAATTCGGTTATAATGGAGCAGCTTTTCAGCAAGAGTTACGCTTTAAATAAAGGGAATGTTTATTTGACGATTTTGACGATAGAAAATGTCCTTTCCGACGCGACGTTTGAAGCCGACAGAGAAAAAACAGCCGTCAATCAGAAGCTTGCCGATTTATACGCCGCCAGCCCGAATAAATTCGGGGATTGGTATCATTTGTTCGGGACTATGCTGGCGGGATACGCCGGAGAGTCGGCCGAAATGATTGCGGATTTGTACGGCGTGTACAGAAAAATCAGCAGAGGCGCCAATGCCGAAAAAGCCACTATGGCGGCCGACAAAGCCGGTGCAAAAATGGGTGCTGAGCTGCGCGGTTTTGTATTTAAGAATGACAAAGAAATACAAAGAAAGCTGTGCGAGGAAATAAAACTAAGGGAAGAACTCAGCAGAAGGAGTTTGGGGAAATTGAAGTATGTTGGGCCGGATGGGAATATGTATATCGGTACCATGTTTTGAAGGTTGTTTTAATTTATTTACTCGGTTTAAGTTTCGTTTTCGTTGCTAGCAATTTTCTATTTTTGTGTAAATTGAGGCTCTTTACTCGCGTGATATTGCGTTCTCACGGCTAGCAATTTTCCTCAAATCTGAAAAATCACGCCGGTTGTGCACCCTCACGCTATTAGAGTTAAAGTTTTAATTCTGCCCTAGTCAACTTCTTAATAAATTCTTTTATATATCTTCTATATCTCTACACATATCCGGTCATAAAATGGTTCCATAACTTTTCCCATTGTTTGCGCCGTGTCGTACGTCGGAGCGTTTTGAAAAATAAAAAACAGTTGACTTGTTTTTTTTTTTGATAAATTTCCTCTATATTCCAGGCTGAAAAATCTGTGTTGTTCGTCGTTCTTCTTTATTTGCGTTAGTTGAGGTTTTTCGGCTTAAAACAATCAAAAACGGAGGTAAAAAATATGGTTAGTTTAAAGAGGTCTGTGAAAGTTTTTCAATCTTTTGCTTGCCTGATGTTGCTCTCTTCCGCCGCGGTTTATGCTGCATTTACCCCTGATCTTGATGTTGAGATAAAGGAGTGTGAGGGCTCATATGAAAGTAAAGTGGCGTGCGACAGAACTTTGGGGGACGGCAGTACCCAAACAGGTTCCGGGTGGTGCAGATGCTCAAGAGGGAAGCTATCAGGAGGATGCCGTTTACCTGCAGCTACATATACTGAAAAACAGTATAATCTTTCCGGTACACAGTGTAGAACGTGTACAATGCCGGCAGTAACAAAAGGGTGCGGGGGGATGTCTCATATTGTAGATGAAACACCAAGCTGCGGGGAGTGGAGTTCTTGCGGCGGGACCCCGATAGTGAAAGAGTGCACATCCGGGCAAGTGGAGTATAAGCCAAGCGGTTCCTGCGGAACATCTGAAAGGACCTGCTGCTCAGACGGCACATGGAGCGACTGGGACGGCGAATGCGGCACTTCAAGTTCCTGCGGGTTAAACGAATGCTGGGACGGAAGTTCTTGTGCGGCTAAGGGGGAAACTTTAAGGAATTGTTCCGGCAATGTCGCCAACACCACGGGCGGCACGCAAACAAGAACAGCCACATGCACAAACGGGAGTGGGTGGAGGTACGGCTCTTGGACGGGTATTTGCACTTGCAGAAGCAATTTTACATGGAGCAATAACAGATGTGTTAAAGGAGGAAGGCCTTCCGGCTGGAGCTGGCATTATTCCGCTATGAACCCGATTAATTGCAAAAACGCTTCTTCGTCCTCCTGCGGGACGTGCAGTCAAGGCAATGGCGGAACGAGTTGTATTGTAACAATTTCGGAAGATGACGGTTCGGGCATTGGCGTAACTCACTGCTACTTTGATTGTTTGGGAATGTAAAATGCCGGTTTGTCAAAAAGCAGGTAAAAGCTTCCGTTTTCTGCGGAAGCTTTTTGTTTGGCAAAATTTGCCATATTATATTTAAAATAATAAATATATTTTTATAGAATGTATTTATGGCGGATATTGATATTGAAACTACTATAAGCGACGTTAAACTTTTTATAGAAAAACTTAAAAGCGACCTGCCGGAAGTTTTCTCTTCCGAAACGCCGGAAGAAGAAAAAACTCAGGGGGCGGATTCTTCCTGCGCGCCGGCCTCCGGCAAGGTTCTTTACCGCGGCAAACTTTTAAACTGCGTCGTAAGTTTAAGCGACAAAATAAAAGAGCCGATTATCATTGAAGAAGACGAAGAACTTAAAATTATAATCAATGACCCCGCCGAAAATCTGCCCGTTTTGGCCGAACGCTGGATACGTGAACAGGCAAAAACAATTCTGCCCAAAAGAATAAAAGAAATCGCCGATAAAATGGGGGTTGCTTTTAACAATATTGTTATTAAGGACCAAAAAACCATGTGGGCCAGCTGTTCTTCAAAAAAGAATTTAAATTTTTCTTACCGTATTTTAAAAACTCCGCAGATAGTGCAGGATTATCTTATAGTGCATGAACTTGCACACCTTTTGCATTTTAATCACGGCGCGGAATTTTGGGCGACTGTGGAGCAATACTGCCCTTCTTATAAAGAACAGCGCAAGTGGCTGAACGCCAACCGTTACGCCGTTATGGCCGAAACGGATATTAAATATATTCCCCCGAAAGAGGATTTACCCGATAATGTTTAAAAAAATACTTTTGCCTCTTCTGTTGCTTTTCAGCTGTGCGTTTTGCAGGGCCGCTTCCCAAGTGCCTGTGGAAATGCTCGGCAAAAATAAGGGCGAAGTGCAAGTAATTAACAAAGACGGCGTAAATTATGCCGAGGCCATGCGTCTTTCCAAAATTTTAAAACTGCAAACAAGTTGGTTCGGGCGTTCGGGTCAGCTTAACCTTAAAGGCCCGGCCGGCTTTTTCTGCGTTTTGAGGGCGGGCGAGCAAAACGCCGCCGTCAACGGGGAAAGTTATAAGCTTGAGGCTCCTCTTTTGCTGGAAGACGGCGTTTTATATGCGCCGATAAGCTTTTTCAATTCCCCCAAAATCAGGTTTTATACCGGCTTTCAGACGGAACTTTCCGGCGGAAAGATAATTATAGAAAAGCTTTACGATATTGAACTTTCGGAAGTGAAGGAAACGGCTTCCTCAGCGGCTTTGATTTTTAAAACCAAAGGCGAAGTTAATTTTAACAAAGATAAGCGCGGGAAATATTTTGCGGAAATTTTCTTCCCGAAAGCGATAATAAAAAGGGAAGAAACTCTAAGGCCGAAAAGCAGCTTTATAGACAGAATTAAGATACGCCAGACCGAAGAAGGCGCGGCCTTAAGCGTTCAGCTTAAAGGGCGCGGACATGAGTGGGAAGTATTCCAAAAAGGAGATTATATAGCTTTCGCTTCCGGCGAAAGTACGCCCAAATCACCGCTTTCGGCTTATGCCGCTGCTGCGGATTTAAAAGCGTTGGAAGCGGAGAAAGTCCAAAGCGCGGATAATATTTCGGTTTTGGAAAAGCCTTCCGTACTGGGGGAAGAGCCTTCCGACAGCGTTTCGGCGGAAAACGACGCGGTGGAACTCGGCGATGAATTTTTTGAAGCTTCCGCAAAGCTTTTGCAAACGCAAAGCAAGCCGGTCCCGGCAAAAAACGCTCCCGCAAAAACAGTTCAGCCTAAAAAGACCGTCGTAAACAAACTCGTTACGGCCAAGGAATACGAAGAACTTAAAAAAACTGCTCCGCAAACAGGCAAATTCCGTATTTTGATAGATCCCGGCCACGGCGGAAAAGACCCGGGCGCGGTTAAAAAAGGCAGTAGCAAAGAAAAAGATTTAAACCTTGCCGTAGCCAAAATCCTATACGATTTGCTTAAGAAAGAAAAAGGATTTGAAGTTAAAATATCCAGGGACAGCGACGTTTTCATCACATTGGGCAAAAGGGCCTCAATGGCCAATGATTTCAAGGCGGATGTTTTTGTTTCCATACACGCCAACGCCGCCAAGCGCGCTTCCGCCAACGGTTTTGAAGTCTACTTTCGTTCCGATAAAGCTTCTGACGCGGAAGCCGCCGAAACCGCCGCTTTGGAAAACGAAGCCCTGCAATATGAAGGCAAAGGCGGCGGAACGGTAAGTTTCGCCGATTTGCTGCTGAAATCCCTCGCCACCAATGAGAATATAAACCAAAGTTCCAAATTGGCCGGGCATATCAGGAACAGCGTTACCAAAAAAAGCGGTAATTTGGGTATAAAAGTGCATCAAAACAGCGCTATAAAACAAGCCAATTTTTATGTTTTGCGCGGCGTTAATTCCACGGCGGTTTTGGTGGAAATGGGTTATCTTAGCAACGCCAATGACAGAAAACGCCTCAACACCAAAAGCGTAAGGCAAAAAATGGCCGAAAGCATAAGGGACGGAATAGTCTCTTACGCCAAGGCGGAGGGCCGGAAGTAATTTTATATAATAATTTTAGCTGGGGGGAATATGGAAAAAGAACTCAAAAAAACGCCTTTGTATGAAGCCTGCCTCAAAGCCGGCGGGAAGATGGTGGATTTCCACGGCTGGCTTTTGCCGGTTCAGTATGAAAGCATTATAGCCGAACACAAAGCCGTAAGGGAAGACGCCGGAATGTTTGACGTATCTCACATGGGGCAAGTGTTTTTTGAAGGCAAAGACGCTTATAGATTTTTGCAGAATGTAGCTACCAATAATTATAAACTTGAGCCCGGCCGCGGCGCATACGCGCATATTCTTAACGAGAACGGCGGCATTATTGATGATGTTATCTCGTTTTGCTTAAGTGAAGAAAAATTCCTCGTGGTGGTAAATTCCGCTACGCGGGAAAAAGATTTTGAATGGTTTAAAAAGAAATCCGCCGGTTTTGACGTAAAAGTTACGGACGCTTCCGATTCTTACGCCATGCTGGCTTTGCAGGGCCCCAAAGCTTTGGATTATCTTGAAGCCCTGGACGCCGACATAAAACTTTTAAAACGTTTTTGGATTAAAGAAATAGATTTATTCGGCGCCAAAGCTTATGTTACGCGCACGGGTTATACCGGCGAGGACGGCGTCGAAATCATGGGCCCGGCGGAGCAGATAAACAAGCTTTTCGCCTGGGCTTTGGAGCACGGTTTTAAACCTTGCGGTTTGGGTGCGCGCGACGTATTAAGGCTGGAAGCCGGATATTTGCTTTCCGGCAGTGATATGGACGAAAGCAAAAACCCTTATGAGGCTTCCTGCGGGTGGGTCGTAAAACTCAACAAAGAAGAGCCTTTTACCGCTAAGGAAATTATGGCCCGCGTAAAAGCCGAAGGCGTAAAAAACAAACTTATCGGTTTTAAACTTTTGGGCGCGGGCGTAGCCAGGGAAGGCTGCGGCGTATATAAAGACGGCGTAAAGATAGGCTCGCTTACAAGTGCGACTTATTCGCCCCTTTTCAAAGCCATAGGCTGCGGGTACGTCCCGGCGGAAATTAACGACGGCGACAAAGTGGAAATAGAAATCCGCGGCAGAATGGTTCCGGCTCAGGCCGTCAAAATGCCTTTTTATAAAAATAAACTTTAGGAGAGTAAAAAATGTACGAACAGGAAAAATGCAAATTTGCCAAAACCCACGAGTGGGCTTTTATTGAGGGCGAAACGGCCGTCGTCGGCATAAGCGACCACGCCCAGCATGAAATCAGCGACATCGTTTTTGTTGAACTTCCGCAGAAAGGCGCGCAGGTTAAAGCCGGCGAAAGATGCTGCGTTATAGAATCCGTTAAATCCGCTTCGGATATTTTCAGCCCCGTTTCGGGCGAAGTCGTTGAAGTCAACGAAGGCGTAACCGCCGATCCCGCTTTGGTCAACAGGGAACCGCACACCGGCGGATGGCTTTTTAAAATAAAAATGTCTGACCCGAAAGAAGCAGATTCGCTTTTAAGTTTTGAAGCTTATAAAGCCTCGTTGTAATTTTACTTTCCGCATATATACCCTTGCGCTTAGCAAAAGCGCAAGGGCGAATGTTTTAAGAGGATAAAATGTTTATTTCCAATACAGAAAAAGAAAAGCGGGAAATGCTTGAAGCCGTCGGCGCCCGTTCCGTAAAATATTTATTTAAAGATATTGACGAAAGCCTTTTCGCAAAGAATTTTAATTTGCCTCCCGCTAAAACCGAGGCCGAACTTACCGCCGCGGTAAAGAAAGCCGCCGCTTTAAACAAGCCGCTTTTGAACTTCGCCGGAGCGGGAATTTACGAACATTTTATCCCCGCCGCGGTCGGGGCGATAAGTTCCAGAGGGGAATTTTTGACGGCTTATACGCCTTATCAGGCCGAAGCCAGCCAAGGCACTCTGCAAGCCATATACGAATATCAAAGCTGTATCTGCGCTTTGTTTGAAATGGGCGTTTCAAACGCTTCCCATTACGACGGCGCTACGGCTTTGGCCGAAGCCTGCGGCGCGGCCTGCAAAATCAAAAATAAAAACAAAGTTTTGCTTTCCGCGGCTTTAAACCCGGAGTACAAAAAAGTTTTAAACACTTATTTTAAATCTTCCTGCGCGGTTAATTTTGAAGAAGCCTCGCTTGAAAACGGAACCGTTGACTTGGCCGAGCTTAAAAAACTTTTATCCGGCGGGGAATACGCCGCTTTTGTTCTTTCCAGCCCGAATTTTTACGGGTGTTTGGAAGACGCACGGGAAATTTCCCGCGCGGCGCATGAAGCCGGATCTTTGCTTATAGCTCATGTAAACCCGATAAGTTTGGGCGCGCTTGAAACGCCGGGTTCTTATGACGCGGATTTCGCCGTGGCGGAAGGGCAGTGTCTCGGCAATACGATGAGCTTTGGCGGGCCGGGCCTCGGTATTTTTACCTGCAAAAAGGAATATGTCCGCTATGTGCCGGGGCGCATTTGCGGCATGGCCAAAGACGCCGACGGGAAAAGGGCTTTCGTGCTGACTTTGCAGGCCAGAGAACAGCATATAAGGCGCGAAAGAGCTTCCTCAAACATTTGCTCCAATCAGGCTTTGTGCGCGCTTAACGCCGCGATTTACCTTACGCTTATGGGGCCTTTCGGTATGAGGGACGTGGCCGAAGCTAATATTGAAAACGCGCATATCCTTAAAGATATGCTTTGCTCCGCGGAAGGCTATAAACTTAAGTTTGATAAACCTTTCTTTAACGAGTTTACTCTTGAATGCCCCAAACCCGCCGCGCAAATAATTAAAGCCGCGGCCAAGAAGGGAATTTTGGCCGGATATGATTTGGGCAGAACGGACAAAAATTTGAAGAATTGTCTTCTCGTTTGCGCGACGGAAGTCAAAACCAAAGCCGATTTGGAAGCTTTCGCTTCCGCGCTGAGGGGGATATAATATGAACAACTATCCGCATAATTTGCTTTCAATAGAAAAATCTTCCGCTTTAAGGCGCGGAGTTCAAATAAAGAAAGCCGATAAAAAGGCTTCCTCTTATTTGCCGGAAGGACTGCTTAGGAAAACTCCGCCCAATCTGCCCAGCATGAGCGAGTTTGATGTTGTCCGCCATTTTACGAATCTTTCCAGATTGAACTTTTGTTTGGATACGCATTTTTATCCTTTGGGTTCCTGCACGATGAAGTACAACCCTAAAGCTTATGACGTTTTAAGCTCTTTGGACGGCTTTACAAATGTTCATCCTTATGCGCCGGAAGAATACGTGCAAGGCACTTTGAGCATTATCTGCGCTCTTCAAAATCAGCTTAAGGAGATAACCGGCCTTTATGATTTTACGCTTCAGCCGGCAGCCGGCGCGCACGGGGAGTTTACCGGCGCTTTAATCGCGGCGGCCTATCACAGATCGCGCAAAGATTTTGAACGCAGGGAAATTATTATACCCGATACCGCGCACGGCACAAACCCGGCCACGGCGGCTATGGCTGGCTGCAAAGTGGTTAATATAAAATCCGGCCCTGACGGCAGAGTGGATTTGGAAGAGCTTAAAAAAGTTTTGGGGCCTAAAACCGCGCTTGTAATGCTGACTATCCCCAATACGGCCGGATTATTTGAGAAAGATATCAAAACTATCGCGGAAATGACTCATAAAGCCGGCGCGCTTCTTTACATGGACGGCGCGAACTTAAACGCTTTGATAGGCCTTGTAAAGCCCGCGGATATGGGCGTTGATTTAATGCACATCAATTTGCATAAGACCATAGCCACCCCTCACGGCGGCGGCGGCCCCGGCGCGGGCGCTGTCGGCGTATGCGAGAAACTGGCGGACTTTCTGCCTGTTCCGCGCATTGTTTTTGACGGGAAAAAATATAAACTTTCCGCAAAAAGAAAACACAGCATAGGCGGGGTAAAGAGTTTTTACGGCAATATTTCGGTAATAATAAGGGCTTATTGTTATTTAAGCCAATTTGACGGAAACACTCTTAAAGAAATAGCGGAAAACGCCGTTTTAAACGCAAATTACGTAAGAGTGAAACTGGCAAAGTATTTCCCGGCTTATTTTGACGCCGTTTGTATGCACGAATGCGTTTTGACGATAGACAAAGGCGTTTTGCCCGCGGCAAGGACCGCCGACGTCGCCAAAATGCTTTTGGATATGGGCTTTCACGCGCCGACGATATACTTCCCTCTGATAGTGCCGGAGGCTATTATGATAGAGCCTACGGAAACCGAAAATAAGCAAACTTTGGATAAGTTTATATCGGCCATGACAAGCATTTTCCTTGAAGCGGGCTCCAATCCGGAAGTTTTGCACGAGGCTCCTAAAAACTGCCCCGTAAAACGCATAGACGAAGTCAGCGCGGCCAGAGAGCCTAATTTAAGATGGTAAAGGTTTTATCTTCCCCGCGCGCGGACGTTTACGGGCAAATGGCTTTTGACGAGGTTTTGGTTTCGGAACCGTCTTTTGCCGGGGAAGATTTATGCCGTTTTTTTAATTGGACCGGCGGGCCTTGCGCCACTTTCGGTTATGCTCAGTTTTATAATTCCGCCAAGGCGGGGTTTGAAGCCGCCGGCATAAAAGAATTTACGCGCAGACCGACGGGCGGCGGCATTGTTTTACATAAGGATGATTTAACTTTCAGCCTTATATTTAACTGCACGCGGGATTTAAACGTGCGGCAGATTTACGATAAACTGCACGGGCTGATAAAAGAAAATTTTAAAAAGTCCGGCGTTGATTTTGATTCTTATAACGATAAGAGCGATTACCGCCCCGCGCCCGGCGGGCAGAATTCCGCCTGTTTTACAAATCCCGTCGGCGGGGATTTGATGTCCGGCGGGGTAAAAATTTTAGGCGGGGCCATGCGCCGCTACGGCGAAAGGATTTTGTATCAAGGCAGTCTTCAGCTTAAAGGCGCGCGGGAAAACGAATTTTTTAAAACCGTGATTGAAAACGCTTTTGCGGAGTTTCGCTCCGCGCCTTTGACGCGCGGGGAACTTGCGCAGGAAACCGTGGAAAGGGCGTTCGCTTTGGCGCGGGATTGTTACGCGTCGCAGGCTTGGAAAGGAAAATTTTAATATGAAACGCGCCTTAAAATTTTTACTCGGCCTTATACTTTTGCCCTTGGCTTTCTGCATATTGCTTTCCGTGGCGGAAGTGCTTTGGTATATAATAAAGTCTTATAAGATTACGCTTTATTTTATGCTCGGCGCGCTCTTATACGTTTTAACGCATTTGTTCTTTTATAATTTTTCAAGATTTTATGTTTTCGCGCATGAACTGAGCCATGCTGCTGCGGCTTGGATTTGCGGATATAAAGTGAGCGGGCTGAACGTCGGCCGGGAAAGCGGCGAAGTTAAAGTAAGCAATATCAACACTTTTGTGCTTTTGGCCCCTTATTGTATTCCGCTTTACAGCATAGCCGTTACTTTGATTTACCTTATACTTAATTTGTTATGGCCCGCCGCGGCCGATTACGGCAGCGTATTTTTGGCTTTATTCGGTTTTTGCACCATGCTTCATTTAATGCATACCTATAAGGCCTTGACTGAAACGGAACAGAGCGACATAACCCGGGCCGGCGGGGGAGTGTTTTCTTTTTCTTTGATAGTTTTAATAAACATGGGCGTTGTTTTGGCTCTTATTGAAATTTATTTCCCGGGCATAGTGCCAGTATGGGCTTTGACGGGCGGAATAATCAGGCGTACTTTAGCTTTTTGGAAATGGCTTTTTGAGAATCTTTATACGCTTTCCGTAAAAATTTTCTCTTAAATTATCGGCGTTATGAAGAATAAAATAGCAAAGTATTTTATACGAACGGTAAAGCTTACCCTTAAAAGCATTATAAGGGTTTTGTTTTTGATAACCACATTGTTTGCGGTATGCGCGATAGTGGCGTGGTTCGCCGCGTTAAAATACGTCAGCGCGGAGCATATCGGCAAGGAAGTGGCCGGCGCGCTGCAAAGCGTTTTGAACAGGCCTGTAATCGTCGGCGATTTTGAGTTAACCTCTTTTAACAGCATTTCCATAAGCAACTTAAAAATAGTCGATACCAACCTGGACGAGTACAATGAATTTCTTTCCGTTGAAAAAGTTATAATACGTTTTGATTTAAGGGCTTTGCGCGATAATGTTATAGCAATAAAAGAAGTTCTGCTTTTTAACCCGGTGGTAACGATAATAAAAGAAGCCGACGGCAGAACAAATATACCCGATATCAAAGTGGCGAACCGTCAAAGCGCGCTCGGCCAGCAGTTTGAAATAACCTCCGGCCAAGGCCAGGCGTTTAGGGTTTTGGTGGAAGACTGGGTAATAAAAAACGGGGTCTTCGCCTACCGCGACGTTTCCGCCAGCGTAAGCCATTCTTTGAACGGTATTTTTATACGTTTTTATAATCTTAAGTTTAACGATTATACGGATTTTGCGCTGAACTTCGTTCTGAGAAATAAAATCAAAGACAAAATTATAGAAAACGAAATTCTTGCGGAAGGCAGCGCGAATTTGGCTAATTTTAACGTCGGGGAAATGGCCGTAAAAGACGCTTCTGTGGAAATCCGCGGCGCGCGCCGCCCCGTAAAACTTAATATGACGGCCAGGAACTTTTTAAATCCGGAAATTTCTTTTTCCTCCGTTTTGCCGGATTTGGGTTATGACGACGTTTCTTTGTTCGCGCCGAATCATTTTGATATTTCTCTGCCGTCCACGTCCGTAAAGGCGGAACTTTCCTTCGGCGATAAATTTACTAAGGTGGACGTCGCTTCGTTAAATCTTAAAAACAAAGATATCGCGCTTAGCGTTATGGGCAAGATTGATTTGGCAAATGCGCCGATTTCGGTTGAAGCGGATTTTTCAACGGAACAATTTTCCGTAGAAAACGCGGATTATTTTGATTGGCTTAAGCCTTATAAGGTTAAAGGCCCGGTAAAAGCGCGGGGCCGCCTGGAGTATAAAGACGGCAAAATTTCGTCGCCGAAGTTTACCGTGGATTTAAACGGAGTTTCGGCTTTTATCAGCAATTTCACGATAAGCGGGGTTAAAGGCTCTTACACCGCCGAAAACAACCTGGACGAAATGAGCGCGGACGTCAAAGACGGCGTTTTTAAAGTGGGCAGGCAGACGATATCAAAGATAAAGGGCACGGCTTCATATCAGCACAAAAAACAAAACTTTTACGCTAAGATAAAAGACACGATGTTCAACGAAAATACCGTAACCATGAGCGTGGCGATTTCAAAGGTGCGCCGCGCAAACCGCGTAATAAAAGCCAATATTTATTTAAATCTGTTAAAACCCGTTGAAATATTCGAAACGACGGAAGATTTTGTGGAAGCTTTGTCCAAAGGCAGTTCCGCCCCCAGGCAGAAGGACGAAAGCAATCTTTACTGGCTTAGAAATTTCCGTTCCGCGATACCCAGTTTTATGCCTAATTTCAACGGTTTCGTCTACGCGGAAAAATTTGAAACGCCTATAATATCGGGATATGACTTCAACGCGGAATTTAATTTAAAAAACTTATTGCCCGGGATGGATAAACTCGACGGAAAAATAGACGCAAAACTCCAACAGGGCGTAATTTACAAACTGCAGGAAGCGGCCGACAGACAAAAAGCTTTGGGCATAGCCTATCAGCCTTTTGTGATAATGAGCAAAATGGAAAGGGCCGGTTCTTTCAAAATGGGCAAAATACTCAAAGACACTCCTTTTGACGTAATGACGGCTTCAGTTGACTTTAATAATGGTAAAATGGATATTAACAATTTTTACGTTGACGGCGAAGTTATCGCCGCGACGGTTGGCGGGAACGTCGGCTGGGTTGAAGAAAAGTTCGACCTTGATATTGTAACCATGTTTAAGAACACTTCCAAAAGGGGCGCCCTTTCGGAAAATCTTACCGACGAAACCGGAGAGCCCGCTTTGGCCTTCAGAACTTACGGGCCTATGCTTAAGCCGGGCCTGCAAATGAAGAGCCCCAAAAAGACAAGCAGCGCGATAAAAGCCGCCCGCGAAAAGGGCTTGAGAACGGATTTCAGCGCGGGCCAAAAATTTATTAAGGAGAAATAAATGCTCAGGAAACCCAAAATCGATATTATAAGTGTTCTGGAAGAGAACGAAGCCTTTATAGACGGCCATTTTGAGCTGCCCTGCGGCCTGCACGTACAAAGTTACGTCGATACCGCCGCGGTTACGCAATATCCCAATTTAGCCGCAAAAATAGGTGCGGCCCTGGGCGATTTGTTTGACGTGCGCGTAGACGCGGTTTTCGCCCCTACGCCGGAAAATTCCATTTTGGCGCAGGAAGTCGCCCGCTTTAAAAACGCAAGGACTTTGTTCGCGACCGACGCCGGCGGATCCATGCAGCTTAAAGGCTCAATGAAAATCAATCCCGGCGAAAACGTTTTGATAGTGGATAACGTAACCATGACTTGCCGCAAAGTAAGGGAAGCCGTATCTTTAATCCAAATGATGAAAGCCAACGCCGTCGGCGCGGCCGTGATAGTGGACCGCTCAAGCACGGGTGCGGTCGGCAATATTCCGCTTAGATCTCTTTTAAGTTATCCGCTGGACACTTATGAACCGGAAGTCTGCCCCATGTGCAAAGCCGGGACTAAATTAATTAAAAAAGGTGCTAAATAAATGAAGGAAATCAAACTTAAAGCCAAAGAAGAACACAGAATAAACAAAGGACATTACTGGATATTTTCCAATGAGCTGGAAAAAGTGGATACCTCGATAGATCCCGGCAGCATAGTGCGCGTTTTGGACGGCAAAGGCCAAACTATGGGCACTGCGTTTTTTAATCCGCACAGCCTTATATCGGCAAGATTTATCGTAAAAGGCGAGGAGCCTTTGCACAAAGATTTTATTTTTGAACATATCGACAACGCATATTCTTACAGAAAGCAGTTTAATATCCGCCGTTTCGGGCGCATGGTCTACGGAGAGGCCGACGCTTTGCCCGGTTTGGTTGTGGACCGCTACGGCGATTATCTTGTAATTGACGTTCTTACCGCCGGAATGGAACTTTTGAAAGATAAAATAATCGAAGCCGTAACCAAAATTTTTAAGCCTAAAGGGATTTTGTTTAAGAATGATTCTTCTTTCAGAACTTTGGAAGGCTTGGGGCTGGCCCCGCAAACCGTGGGGGAAATTCCTCAGGAAGTTGAAATAGAAGAAAACGGCGTAAGATATGTCGTGGCTTTGACGGGCGGGCAGAAAACCGGTTTTTATTTTGACCAGCGCGACAACCGCGAATTTATGAAGCCCTATTTTAAAGATAAAATAGTTATGGATTTATATTCTTATACGGGCTCTTTCGGCATAACGGCCGCATTAAACGGCGCATCCGCGGTGTGGGGGACGGATTCTTCCGCTCCCGCGGTGGAGTACGCCAACAGAAACGCAGAACTTAACGGGGTCGCCAATATCTGCCAGTACCGTAAAGACGACGCGGAGCGGCTTCTTTCCGCGATGAAGAAGGGTGAGCTCCCCACAAAGCCGGATATCGTGCTTTTAGATCCGCCGGCGTTTGTAAAGAACAGGAAAGCTCTTCCTCAGGCAGTAAATTTATACGTTAAGCTTAACAAAATGGCTTTGGAAGGCTTGGAAGGCGGAGGCATGCTGGCCACTTCCACCTGCTCCCACCATATCAGCAGAGAGATTTTTATGGATATCTTGAAGCAGGCGGCCGGCAAAGCAGGTAAAAAAGTTACGCTGATAGCTTTAAGAGGCCAGGCTAAAGACCACCCGGTGCTTCTCGGTATGCCGGAAACGGAGTATTTGCATTTTGCTTTATTGCAGGTGCGCTAAAGCAAATTTGCTTTTTATATAACTAAATTTGCTAATATTTTTATATATTGGGAAATTTCGGAGGGAATAAATGAGAATGTTTGCAAAACTTTTTATTATGCTTTTGGCGTTTGCCGCCGTCGGCTGCTGTAAAAATGACGGTGCGGATTTCGCCAAAGACATACCGGCGGACGAAAGGCCCGCAATGCAGGAAATTTTTGATAAAGCTTCTTCCGGCGATACGAACGCCCAAGCTTATTTGGGTGTGCTTTTCTACACCGGCACTATAGGCAGGAACCATGACGCCGCTTATACTTGGTTTAAAAGAGCTTCCGACAACGGTTCCGGCGAAGCCGATTATTTTATTTCGGAAATGTATGAAACCGGCGTACACTTAAACCAAAACTCTGAAGAAGCTTTTAAATATCTGCGTTCTTCCGCGGAGAAAGGTTTTACTTCCGCCAGATTCAAATTGGCGGAGATGTATCTTAACGGAGAAAAAACCGAAGTTTTGGATAAAGACCAACTTGTAAACTGGGTTAAGGCTTATGCCGAACAGGATAACGCCACGGCCAAAGAACTTTTGGGCAAACTGGATCCCGAATCCGTGAAGGAAGATACGCCCAAAAACACGAAGAAAAAATCTTCCAAAAAATAAAAATATAAGTTTTACTTTAACCCCCGGCGAAAAACCGGGGGTTTTGTTTTGCCCGTTTTATTTAAAAGCCGCGGATCCGCTTTTGTAAATTTTTTAAAATAAAAAACAGCGGCGCCCGATGCCGCTTCGCTTAAAACGGCGGCCGGTTTAAATATTAAGCAAAAACCCCGGGCTTAAACCCGGGGTTTTGATAATATCTTAAGTTGAGCCTTTTTTATTCCGCTTTAAGTTTTGCTCCGGCTTCCAAGGCTTTTCTGTTAAGGGCGATCATTTCGGTCTTGGCGCGCTTAAAAACCTTCTTCATCGCGTTTTCTATTGCGTCCAAACTTACCGCGCCGGTAGCACCGGCGAATGTGCCCAAAGCCACCAAAGTGGCCGTCCTGGCCGAGCCTACTTCCTCGGCTATTTCATTGCAGGGGACGTAAATCACTTTGATGTCTTTTCTGGAAGGTTTGCTTTTAATAAGGGAACTGTTAATTATTAAAAGCCCGCCGCTTTTAAGCATAGGTTCAAACTTAGGCAGAGAAGGTTCGTTCATTACGATTGCGGTATCGGGTACGCAAACCACCGGGGTTGCCACTTCCGTATCGGAAATTACAACCGAGCAGTTCGCCGTTCCGCCTCTCATTTCCGGCCCGTAGGAAGGAAACCAGCTTACCGCTTTGCCTTCCACAAGCCCGGCTTGGGCCAATAATACTCCGGCGGAAACTACGCCCTGTCCGCCGAAACCGGCTATTCTTACACCTTGATACATATTATTTGCCCTCCTCTTTTTTGCCTTCGTCTTTAAATACGCCTAAAGGATACTGCGGCATCATTTTGTCCCTTAAAAAGCCCAAAGCTTTTATCGGGTCCACGCCCCAGTTTGTAGGGCAGATTGAAAGGACTTCGACGAAAGAAAAACCGACTCCGTCAATTTGGTTTTGGAAAGCTTTTTTAATGGCTTTTTTGGCTTTCATCACGTTTTGGGGAGTATCAACCGAAACTCTTTCAATATACTTCGCGCTTTTAAGCTGGCTCAGCATTTCCGAAACATTTATCGGATTGCCTTGCAGTTTTTCGTTTCTGCCTTTGGGGGCGGTGGTGGCGACTTGCCCTACCAAAGTCGTGGGGGCCATTTGTCCGCCGGTCATACCGTAAATGGTATTGTTGATAAATATTACGGTAATATTTTCGCCTCTGGCCGCGGCGTGGACGATTTCGGCCATACCTATGGAGGCCAAATCGCCGTCGCCCTGATAGGAGAACACTATAGTATCGGGCCTTGAGCGTTTAATGCCGGTCGCCATCGCCGGGCCTCTGCCGTGGGGGCCTTGTATGGCGTCGCAGTTGAAGTATTTATCAGCAAATACGGCGCAGCCCACGGGGGCTATGCAAATTGTTCTTTTGCGGATATCAAGCTCGTCCATGGCTTCGGCTACGAGGCGGTGTACTACGCTGTGGCCGCAGCCGGGGCAGTAATGTGTAGGTATATCTACGAGGGATTCCGGCCTTTTTGTTACGGGATTCATAATAAAGTTCCCTCCTTGCAAATTTTATTTTCCGGCTTGTGGCAGGTGTTTTCCGCTTTATCGGCCAAATCCGCCAAGTTAAACAGAAAATCCTTTTTGCCGTTGATTACGGATTTTACCGCCGTCGCGATATCTTCCGCCACCGGGAAGAAAGCCCCCGGTTTTGCGTAAAGATGAACCGGCACTTTGCCTTCTACGGCAAGTTTTACGTCTATAATCATTTGTCCCAAGCTCATTTCGGCGCAGAGCATGGCTTTACATCTTTTTGCCAGCTCGGCCAGCCTTTTTGAAGGGAAGGGCCATAAAGTTATCGGCCTGAAAAGCCCGGCTTTTACGCCTTCGGCCCTTAAAGCGTTCACCGCGGCCATGGCGGCGCGGGAGCTTATGCCGTAAGCCACTATGATAACGTCCGCGTCTTCGGTAAATCTTTCTTCAAAGCGCACTTCGTCGCGCTCAATCAAAGCGTAGCGTTCGGCGCGTTTTAAAATCATTTTTTCAAGTTCGCCCTCGGCCAGACCGTAGGAGGATATCATATTCTTTCCTCTTGTGCCGTCGTTTACGCCCAAAGCCCAAGGTTTGACGGGCAGGGTTTTGGGGTCGATAGGATCAAAATTATAGCTCATGCCTTCCATCATTTGCCCTAAAATGCCGTCGGCTAAAATCATTGCGGGGATGCGGTATTTTTCGGAAAGTTCAAAAGCCAATTTCGGGAAGTTCCCCAATTCTTCCACGCTGTTCGGTGCTAAAACCAGCACTCTGTAATCGCCGTTGCCGCCGCCTCTGGTGGCTTGGATATAATCGCCTTGTGCGCCGGCTATGTTGCCTAAGCCGGGGCCGCCTCTCATCACGTTTACTATAAGGCAGGGCAAATCCGCGCCGGCCATGTAGGAAATGCCTTCCTGTTTTAAACTTACGCCGGGGCTTGAGGAGGATGTCATCGCCCTTACGCCGGTTGCGGCCGCGCCGTAAACCATATTAATTGCGGAAACTTCGCTTTCCGCCTGTACGAAAGCTCCGCCGACTTCTTCCTGCCGCCAGGACATATATTCCGGAACTTCGTTCTGAGGGGTTATGGGGTAACCCGCAAAAAATCTGCACCCGGCCCTTATCGCGCCTTCGGCGAGGGCTTCATTGCCCTTCATTAAAACTTTATCTGCCATTTTGAACCTCTTATCTGTAAACGGTTATAGCCAAATCCGGGCATACCATATAACACATGCCGCAGCCGATGCAGCATTCGGGTTTGGCGAGTTTGGCGGGGTAATATCCCGTCTTACTGAAAGTATCAGACATTTCAATGCATTGCTTGGGGCAGGCTTTGGTGCAAAGTTTGCAGCCCTTGCAGCGCATTTCATTGACTTCTATTTTAGGCATAATACCTCCTTAGTCCTACATATTAGTATAAATCTTTTTTCGCTATTAAAGCAATGATTAAGGCTGGCCTTACTTCCTTGCTTTAAAATGAGAAGCCCCTCCTTATTAAGGAGGGGCTTCCGTATAAATGAAATATGCCGAGGGACAGGATCGAACTGTCGACACCCGGTTTTTCAGACCGGTGCTCTACCACTGAGCTACCTCGGCATCTTTTCGTTTATTTTTTGTTTATACGTAGTTGCTCGTTCAGTGGTGCATTAAACAAAAAATCAATCGCGAAAAATCTGTAAAATCTGTTACTTCTTGCTGCTACTTTATTTATAATATCAAATTAGGTCTTATATTTCAACCTTTTGATTTTAAAAGCCGTTTTTTGCGGCGTTATCGGCTCTGGCCGCGGCCGCGCAGAATAAGGCCGCTGGCAATACAAAAAGCATTGCCGCCGCCACGGCCGTTTTCAGGCTGAACATATCGGAAGCTCCGCCTACCAATGCGGGGGATATGGCGTCGCCAAGTGCGTGTATTATAAAAATATTTACGGCAAAAGCCATTGAGCGTATTTTAACGTCCGTCAGATTGACTATTGCGGCGTTTAACGGGCCCGTTTGCATAAAAACCAGCATTATCGCCGCCGCGAAAAGCGTCAGCGAAAGTTTAAAATCACCGCAGTTTACCGCCGCAAAGCCGAAAGGGAGTGCGGCGGTAAAGCTTGCGGCCGAAACAAAATAATAAGCTTTTTTTGTTTTCTTTAAAAGTTTATCGGCTGTGAACCCACCCAAGAAAGTTCCCGCGGCCCCGGCGGTAATGGTAAGTGCGCCGAATACCGTTCCGGCTTGCGCGACGGAAAAATCGTAATATCTGTGCATATAAGTGGGCATCCATGCGGCCAAACCGCCCAAAGTAAAAGTGCCCATGGCCTGTGCAAGGCAGACAAACAGGAAGGGTTTATTTTTAAGCAAAGCGGAATAATTTGCAAGTTTTGGTTTTTCTTGTTTTTTATTTGCGGTTCTTTCGTCTTTAAGTTTAAAAGCGGCGTAAGCCGCGGCGAAAGCCCCCGGCAGGCCGACTATGAAAAACGCGCTTCTCCAACCAAATTGAAGCCCCAAAAAACCGCCGAGCAAATATCCAAGCGCACTGCCTGCCGGCAAAGCCAAACCGAAAGCGGCCAAAACGCGGGCCCTTCTTTCGGGGGGGAATCTCTCCGCCAAAAAAGACGGAGATACGCTTGTAAAGCCGGCCTCGCCTATACCTATAAAACTGCGGGCCGCAAAAAGATGAAAGTAATTTTTTGCCGAGCCGGAAAGCATTGTGGCCGCGCTCCATAAAAAAGCGCAGACGGAAACCACATATTGCCTGGGGGTTCTATCCGCTATAAAGCCCACGAACGGCGCGGCTATCATGTAAACGAACATAAAAGCGGAAGCCAATATGCCCAGCTGAGCGTCGGAAAGATTAAGATCCGCTTTTATAAGCGGAAATACGGAAAAGAGTATTTGTCTGTCTATGTAATTAAGCAGATTAAGGGAGAAAAGCAGTATAAATACGCTTTTGGGGCTCATTAAAAATCCTTGGTTTGGCGCAGAGCTTCATAAAGGCACACCGCGGCGGAAGTGGATAAATTTAAGGAGCGCACTTCCCCCGGCATGGGTATTTGGTAAAGGGAATCTTTATATTCTTTGTAAAGTTCTTTGGGCAGACCGCAGGATTCGCTTCCAAAGGCCAAGTAATCGTTTTTTTGGAATTTTATATCCCAAAGGCACTTTTCCCCTTTTGTTGAAAAGAAAAATAATCTTGCGCCTGCGGGCAGGGAATTCTTGAATTCCGCAAAGGTGTCGTAGCGCGTATATTTAAGCTTAGGCCAGTAGTCAAGCCCGCTTCTTCTTATTTCCTTATCTTCTATTTTAAATCCCAATTTGCCGACCAAATGCAAATGTGCGTTTGTGGCGACGCAGGTTCTGCCGATATTGCCGGTGTTAAAAGGTATTTCTGGGTTGATAAGAACTATATTCATCATAGAATAATTCTATGAAACTTTTTTCTTTACGGCAATGAGTCGAAGAGCTTTGCCTATTTCGTACAACGCTTTATATCCTATAATACCGGCGCCTATATAAAGCAGTTGGGCTCTTGTGGCCGGCGGCCTAACCAGTTTAAGCGGCATATCCTTCGCATTATAGTCGGCAAGCTTTTTCCCGTTTTCGTCAATTGCCGAAAAAGAAGCGGTTACGATATCCGCGTTTTCTTCTTCCGCTTTTTTGTAGATAATCTCACAGGCTTTTTGCTTAAGAACGTCGTCGCTGTCTAAAAATAAAACATATTTGCCTTTAGCGTGGTTAAGGCCCTTGTTTCTTGCGCCTGCGGCCATGCCGCCTTTTTTATAGAAATAGAAAAAATTGGAGTGTTTGGCGGCAAAGTCTTTTATTATTGCAGGCGAATTATCCGTTGAAGCGTTGTCAACGCACAGAACTTCTATATTTTTAAAGCTTTGCTCCACAACGGATTTAAGGAACTTTGGAAGGAATTTTTCACAGTTGTATACGGGTATTATTATGCTTATTTCGGGCGTCATGGTTTCTCCTAGGTTTCCGAAGCCCTTTATAAGCAAAAAACGGCTGAATGTATTTTATGACGAATCACCCTCATAAAATAAAACAGCCGTAGCTGGCTTTCACGCGGAAAGCCGGCATTAACGCGAAGCAAACCGGTTAATTACTCCTTTTTGCTTCGCGCCTAAAACGACTGTCTTTGGGGTGATTCGTCTTTTGCTCGCAAAAGAGTTCCTTTCGGATCCCAAAAACAGATAAATTTTTAATAAGCCTTTTTTTTCGGCTTATTTTACTTCTTTGTTTTCCTTATTACATCTCCCACCTTACGTAGATAGGTGTAAAAGGATGGGGAAGAGCCTTGTTGAAAGGCAAAATCCTCATCGCGTAATCCTGCCTGCCGCTGGTTTCGGGGTGGATTTCGACTTCATACAAATATACGTCGCCTTCTTTGCCGACCATATTCATGCTGAAGTCTTTTGCGCTGTCAAAGCCGCCGCCCAAAGAGCGCAGCCCGAATTGCGTTTGAACGACTACGTCTTCCGGCTTCAAATCGCCGAGCGTTACGCGCGCTTTAAATTTTAAAGTTTCGCCGACGAGAACAGTCCTGTCGATATTGCCGGTCGTGTCCACTATGGAAACTCTTGGCCAGTTGGCGGCTATTCTTTGCCTCCAGGCGGCCAAAGCGGCGGTTTCGCCTTCGGTCTTTAAAATATTGCCGTAATAATGGGCTTTTGTATAGAATCTGTCATAATATTCCTGCACCATTCTGTTGGTGTTGAAGAAAGGCACAATGGTTTTTATGGAAGTTTTCATCTTCTTAATCCATTTTTGCGGAATATTATCCTGATCCCTGTCATAGTAGACGGGGGCGATTTCGTTTTCAATCAAATTGTACAAAGCCTGTGATTCCACGGCGTCGCGCTGTTCGTCGCTTTGATAGCTTTGCGCGCCGATAATGGACCAGCTGAAATCGCACGGGCCGACTTCATCCCACCAGCCGTCCAAAATGGAGAGCGCCAAAGCGCCGTTTAAGGCCGCTTTCATGCCGCTGGTGCCGGAAGCTTCCATAGGCCTTACGGGGTTATTGAGCCAAACGTCCACACCCTGCACCATATAGCGGGCGAGGTTCATATTATAATCTTCCGCGAAGACGATTTTCCCTTTAAATCTGGGGTCAAGCATCATATTGTAAATCTGCTTGATAAATTCTTTCCCGGCGGTGTCGGCGGGGTGCGCCTTCCCGGCGAAAACGAACTGCACCGGCCTTTGCGGATTGTTGACTATCGCGGCAAGTCTTTCGGGGTCTTTAAAAAGCAAGGTTGCCCTTTTATATGTGGCGAAGCGTCTTGCAAAGCCGATTGTAAGGATACCCTCTTTAAGCACTTTGGAAGCCTGCCCTGCCAAGTTTACGTTGCCCGAGAGCCTGTTCGCCTGACGGACGGCTTTTTCACGAATGTGTTTGATAAGTTTTTCTTTCCTTATGCTGTGCGTCTGCCAAAGCTCTTCGGAGGGGATATCTTCCACTTTGTTCCATACGGATTGGTCAAAATTGTTTAAGCTGTCGTCGCCGTCAAAAAGATATTTGCGGTAAAGTTCGCTGTATTCGTGGCTTACCCAGCTGGCCGGGTGTATGCCGTTGGTAATGCTGGTTATGGGCACTTCGGAAGTGCTGAGGCCCGTCCAAATATTCTTCCACATTTCTCTGGAAACTACGCCGTGCAGTTTTGCCACGCCGTTTAAATAGGCGGAAAGTTTTAAAGCGAATACCGTCATGCAGAACATGGGAGATTGAGGCGTTTCCTTGCCGAAATCCAAAAAAGCGTCCCACCCTATGCCGAGCTGCGCCACATAAGGCTCCATAAACTTCTTAACGAGGTTGAAATCGAAATACTCATTACCCGCTATTACCGGGGTGTGCGTCGTAAACACGGAGGTGGCCCAAACTATTTCTTTGGCTTCGTTGAAGGATAATTTTTTATCCTGCATTATTTCTATAATGCGTTCGCAGAGCAGGAAGGCCGAATGCCCTTCGTTGATATGATATACCGTCGGATTCATACCCATGGCTTTTAAAGCTTTTACGCCGCCGACGCCCAAAACTATTTCCTGTTTGATTCTGTTTTCCCTGTCGCCGCCGTAAAGCTGTTCGGTTATGGTTCTGTGGGCGGGGGCGTTTTCGGGGAGGTTGGTGTCAAGCAGGTAAAGGGAGGTTCTGCCTACCGGCACGCGCCAAATCATGGCTTTGACGGTTTCTCTGCCGAGGGGAATATCAACCGTAAGGTTGTTGCCTTGTTCGTTGCGGACGGCTTCTACCGACATATGGGCCCAGTCGTTTTCCGGGTATTCTTCGCCCTGCCAGCCGTCTTTGTTCAACACTTGTTTTACGTAGCCTTTCTGATAGAACAAGCCTACGCCGATCAAAGGCAGGCCCAAATCGCTGGTGCTTTTGATATGATCGCCCGAAAGCATGCCCAATCCGCCGGAATAAATCGGCAGGCCTTCGCCTATGCCGTATTCCATTGAAAAATAAGCCGTAAGGAAGTTTTCCTTGCCTTGGTCTTTTACTTTATTGTACCAGGTGTCTTTATTGTTTTGATAATCTCTGTAAAGTTTTTCGACGAAGTTGAGATGATCTATAAAATCTTGGTCTTTGCTTAATTCTTCCAGCCTCTGCTGTGATACGGTGGCCATAAGCCATTTCGGCATTCTTTGGGATTTTTCCCAAAGCTGTTCGTCTATTCTTAAAAAGAGCGTTATAGCCGGCCAATTCCATGCAAACCACATATTGTTTGAAAGTTCTTCAAGGAACTTCATATTCTCCGGCAGGTTGGGTGTTACTTTGAAAGAATGAATTTTCATCTAATACTCCCTATTATGTATATATGTATGTAATTAAAGTATATAAATTGGCGGGCTTGCAAGGCAACAAAAATAAATTGCGATATAAGCCCGCTTAATCCTTTAAAATATTGTAAAATAAAATATATAAGAGGTTTATGTCTCGTTCGTCTAGCGGTTTAGGACGCCGCCCTCTCAAGGCGGAGATCACGGGTTCGAATCCCGTACGAGACGTACTTCCCCGCCGTATTATTTTATTCCGCCCGAGCGCGGATATTTTTATTTTAAGGAGTTTTTATGGACATAGGAATCGTGGGTTTGCCCAATGTCGGGAAGTCTTCTTTGTTTAACGCTCTGACAAATGCCGGTGCGCAGGCTTCCAATTATCCTTTTACCACTATTGAGCCTAACGTCGGCGTGGTGCCTATCCCGGATAAACGCCTTGACGCGCTTTTTGACCTTTTTAAACCGCCCAAGAAAACGGCCGCATTTATCCGTTTCGTGGATATCGCCGGCATTGTTGAAGGGGCTAGCAAAGGCGAGGGCTTGGGCAATAAATTTTTAGCCAATATACGCGAAGTCGACGCGATTATACACGTAGTGCGCTTGTTTGAAGACGAAAATATTACCCATGTTTCCGGCAGCGTCGATCCTTTAAGGGATATTGAAATTATAGAAACGGAACTTATGCTTGCGGATTTGGAAAGCGTGGAAAAGATGCTCCCAAAAGCCGAAAGCAACGCCAAAAGCGGCAGTAAAGAAGCCAAAGCGCGTTTGGAAGTTCTGCGTAAATTGCAGAAAGCTTTAAGCGAGGGCAAACCGGCCTCCTGCGTGGAATTGGAAGAAGAGGAAAAGAAAGATTTGCAGCTTTTAACGATGAAACCGATGCTTTACGTCGGCAATAATTCTGAAAAACCGAACGAAGAAAACGCCAAAAAACTGCGCGAACACGCACAAAAAACGGGTGCGGGTTTTGTCGAACTCTGCATAAAGTTTGAAGCTGAAATCGCGGAACTTGACGAAGAAGAAAAACATCTTTTCCTGGCGGAAACGGGCTCCGAATACACCGGGCTTGAAAAAATCGTCCGCGCCGGAATGCAGCTTTTAAATATGTGCACGTTTTTTACAGCCGGGCCGGAAGTGGAAGTGCGCTCCTGGCTGATACCCGTAGGCTGTCCCGCGCCGAAAGCGGCCGGCAAAATACATTCCGATATTGAACGCGGCTTTATCTGCGCGGAAGTTTACGGCGTAGACGATATTCTTGAACATAAATCGGAAAAGGCCCTTAAAGAAAAGGGCTTAATCCGCCAGGAAGGGCGCGATTACATAATAAAAGACGGCGATGTTTGCGTCTTCAGGTTTAACGTATAATGGTTTGCGGAAGCTTCGGCGTATGCGGCGGCTGTTCTTTAAAGCAGGATGATTACACCGCTCAAACTGAACTTAAAAGGGCCAAAGTCAAAGCCCTGCTTGAGCCTTTTTATTCCGGCGATATCCATGTAACCCCTTCTCCGGATAAGGAATATTTCAGAAATAAGATAGAACTCAGCTTTTGCCGGCAAGTCGTTTGGAGCGAACCTTTTTGCAAAAAGAAGAAAGTTCTGCGCGATAAAACCAAACCTCTGGAATTTGAAAATACTTTCGGCTTCCGCATGAAAGGCCGCTGGGACAGATGCGTCAATATAGAAAATTGCCTGCTTTATGAACCGAATCTTTCGGCCTTTGTTAAGGAAGTTCGTCTGTGGGCGGAACGGGAAGGCCTTTCTTTTTACGACCAGCGCGCGCACAGCGGCCTTTTAAGGAATTTGATTTTGCGCCGCGGCGTCAATACCGGGGAAGGCATGGCCGTTTTGATAACGACTTCCGCTTTTGACGCTTCCGGCTTTGCCGAAGTTTTAGGCAGGTTTTATCCGTCATACCACTTCCTCACGGCCGTCAATGACGGCGTTTCCGACGGGGCCGGAATAAAGGATATTAAAGTAATAAAAGGCTCCGGCGTGATAAGGGAAAAGCTTTTTGAAAGCAGCCGGGAAATAGTTTTTGAAATTTCCCCGCAGTCGTTTTTCCAAACCAACACGAAGGCGGCCAATTTGATTTATAAAAAAGTGGCGGCGAAGGTATCCGCTCTAAAACCGAGCGTTATGTACGATCTTTACGGCGGAGCGGGCAGCTTCAGCCTTTGCTGCGCTCCTTACGTGGGCAAAAGCCTTTGCGTGGAAAGCGTGCCCAGCGCGGTAAACAACGGCGTTAAAAACGCGCGGGTAAACAATATAAACAATGTAAGTTTTTTCTGTTCCACCACGGAAGAGTTTTTAACAAAGCAAAAGCTGGGCTCTTATAATTCCGTGATAGTGCTTGACCCGCCCAGAAGCGGCGTGCATCCAGCCGCCTGCAAAACGATTTTAAACAGCGGAGTGGGAAATATACTTTATATTTCCTGCAATCCCGTAACTTTGGCGGAAAATCTTAAAACTTTATGCGCCAAATATAAAGTCGTCAATGCGGAATGTTTTGATTTCTTTCCGCACAGCGACCATGTAGAAACTTTAGCGGAACTTAAATTAAAATGAATTCTATAAACGAAATTTTATCAACCTTAAACCCCGAACAGCTTGAAGCCGCCAATTATACCGGCGGCCCTTGCCTTATCATAGCCGGTGCGGGAACCGGCAAAACCAAAACGCTTACCTGCAAAGTGGCGAAACTTATAGCGGACGGGATTTCCCCCAGCAGGATTTTGGCCGTAACTTTTACCAATAAAGCCGCGCAGGAAATGCGCGAAAGGATAGAAGCTTTGGTGCCGGGCAATTCCTCGCGCGTGTGGATACATACTTTCCATTCTTTCGCGGTGCGCATACTCCGTCATAACGCCGCCGCGCTTAAACTTAATAAAGATTTTGTAATTTACGACGAAACCGAACAGAAAAAAATCATAACATTGGCTTTGGAAGAAATGGGCGTAAAGGAAGCTAAAAAGGAAGTAAATTATTACATTTCCACAATTTCCCGCGCCAAAGACGATATGCTGGACCCGGAATCGTTTTTCGTGCACGCTCACGCAAGCAATAATCCCCGCAGGATACAGGCGGCGGAAGTCTATAAACGCTATCAGCGCAAACTTGCCGCGGCGGGCGCTTTGGACTTCGGCGATTTGCTGATGAAAGTGGTGGAGCTTTTCAAAACCAACCCGGACGTCTTGGCTTATTACCAAGATTTCTTTAAGTATGTTCTTGTGGACGAATATCAGGATACGAATCATACTCAGTATACTCTTACCAAAGCTTTGGCCGCCAAGCACCGCAATTTATGCGTGGTGGGCGATCCGGACCAATCCATTTATTCCTGGCGCGGAGCCAATATCCGCAATATTATGGAATTTGAAAGAGATTTTAAAGACGCCAAAGTCATCACTTTGGAGCGCAATTACCGTTCCACTCAGATTATTTTGGACGCTTCCAATAAACTTATCCGCAAGAATAAGAACCGCAGGGAGAAGACCCTTTACAGCAATGTTCTTTCCGGGGAACCCATAACCGTGAGGGAGCTTGCCAGCGAGGGCGAGGAAGCCCGCTGGGTTTTCAATCAGATACAAACCATGGTGGAAGAGGACGGCATAAACTTAAACGACGTCGCCGTCTTTTACCGCACCAACGCGCAGTCAAGAAATTTTGAAGACACTTTCCGCCGCTATCAAATGCCTTATAAACTTATCGGCGCGGTAAAGTTTTATGACAGGAAAGAAATTAAAGACGTTCTTTCTTACGCCAAATTATTGGTAAACCCCAATGACACCGTCAGCCTTTTGCGCGTAATCAATACGCCGAAGAGGGGCTTCGGGCAGAGCGCGCAGGATTCTTTAACCGCTTATGCCGCGCAGAAAGATATATCCCTTTATAAAGCTTTAAAAGAACAGGAATTTATTGACACTCTTAAACCCGTCGCCCGCCGCGCTGCGCGCGAGTTTATGGATTTGTTTGAAAGCCTGTACCTCGAAATGACGGTCAGCACCCCCAGCGAGCTATTTTCCAAGTTAATAGAACGCTCCGGCTATGAGCAGGCCTTGCGCGCGGAAATTGAAAAGGATCCCGACGCGGAGAACCGTCTTCGCAACATAGGCGAACTTGCCGGCGCGGTAAAAGATTACGAAGAACGCTGCGTCAAGGAAGAAACAGAACCTTCCCTTTCGGGATATTTGCAGGAAGTTTCTTTAATCAGCGGGGCGGAGGAAGTAAGCGGCTCGTTAAACGGCGCGGTAACCTTGATGACGGTCCACTTGGCGAAAGGCTTGGAGTTCCCGGCGGTATTCGTAACCGGGCTGGAGGAGGGGCTTTTCCCCTTAAACGGCAAGGACGATGACGATATGGAAGAGGAACGCCGCCTTTGCTATGTAGCCATGACGAGAGCCAAAAAATATTTGTATATGACTTACGCCTCCACCAGGAGATTGTTCGGCAAGACTTATCAAAATTTGGCTTCCAGATTTTTGTTTGACAGCGAACTTTTGGAGCCGGCCTCTTACACCGGCCCGATGGAACGTACGGAAATCAATCCGCGCGAAAGATATCATTCCGGCGGTTACAACCGCTGGACTTTGAACAACAGCGTTTCTTACGACAACTCAGATAATTATCAGGAAACTTTCAAAAAGTTCGCCCCGGCTTTCGCCAAACCGGAACCCGCCCGGCAGGAGGTTCCCTCTCCAAAGACGGAAGGCGGTATCGGCGTCGGCAGTCTGGTAAAACACGGAGTGTTCGGCCAAGGCAAAGTTACGGCGATATCGGGTTCCGGCGACAATGCCAAAATTACGGTTGTCTTCGGCAACGGAACCAAGAGAGTATTTATATTAAAATACGCCCCGCTTGAGCGGATGTAATAAAGATAAAAATAAAAATTCCCCGAAGACGTCGGGGAATTTTTTTGCCTAAATTTTTGTTTCAAAAAGTGATGTGTTTACTCTGCCGTTTTATTGTATTTTTGAAACATAAAAGCCACGGCTATCAATAAAACGGCCATGCCGAATACGCCGCATATTCTGTAAAGCGTATCAAGTTCCCACAAATCCGTAAGCGCAAGTTTTACCAGCGCGGCGCAGATTATTATAACGCCGCACTTGCCCAGTATTTTGCTTTTGTTGAAGAATGATACCGCACACGCGGCCGCGCCGTATAAAGCCCATGCCAGAGTATAAGTTACGGCTTCGGCGAACTCGCCCGAAAAATTAAACCGCAACTTTCCGTCTTCGGCAAAATAATGAGCTATTTCGATATTCATTAAAGCAAAGAGCAAAAACGCCGCCCCGGCTTTTAAAAGAGATTTAAAGCTGTCTTCTTTTTCTCCGCAGAAATGCGCTCCCGCCAGCATTGAGGCCGATGCCGCCCCGAAAACCAGCAAATACCAATTAAATATTTTTGCCCCGCCTACGCAGTATTCGTACAAAGCCGGATTAAGAACCAATCTGATAAACACCGCGGCAAAAGCCAATTTCGCGATTAATGTAAAAGCTTTGTTTTCGTTTTTTGAGTTAAGCCAGCAAAGCGCGGCGGCATATACGGAAAGCAGAAGCGTCAGCCATTTTCCCGTAAACTGAACCGGCAGAAGCACGGCCGAAAAAACAACCGCGGCTGCGGTAAAAACGGCTTTCGTCTTTTTAAATTCTTCTTTATTTAAGAAAGAAATAGCCGGTAAAAGATAACATAATGTAAAAAACGCCGGAACCATGCCTAAAGCTTCTTTGAAATATATTTTGCCTAAGTTTGTATAAACCGGCATAAACGCCGCCAAAGAAACGCCCGCGGCGGCCAGCCATTGCGCTCCGCCGTCTTTAAAATGTTTGTTAAGAACAAAAGGGTAAAGATAGAAAGCCGCAAAAATTCCCAAAGCCGCAAAGCCCGCTTCCGGCGCGGGGGAATATTTAAGCAGATAGCAAATGTAAAATATCACCCAGCCTGCCGTACTCGCTCCGAGTGAAAACCGGCTTTTGCGTATAAAGTCAAAAATAAATATCACCAGCGTAACAAAGGCCGCCGCCCAAAAGAGGGGGATGAGATTTGCGTTTGTCATACATAAGCTTAAAGCTAGTATCTGCAAAGCCGCAAAAAGGCCGAAAGCCGTGCAGGAACTTTCCTTTATTTTCAACGCGGGCACTGACGCCGCGCCTGCCGCGGCAAGAGCGTAAAGGGCGAAAATAACATAAAGATATTGGCTTGAAGGTTCCGCCAAGGCAAAAAACAGCTGGAAGATAAAAGTCAGCGGCAGAGCCGTCCATATAAGGCTGTTCCAGCCTTTTTTTACCGCTATCGCGGCCGCCGGCAGATTGACGGCAAAGATATAAGAAAATAAGAAAATATATTTATTTTCGGAAGAAGAAAGCAGCAGCGGCGTCAGAAAAGCGGCTATAAGCGCAAGTATGCTGATAAATTTTCTGTCTTTGATAAACGATACCGCAAATGAGGCAAAAGCCGTTAAAGCCATAAAAGCGAAAGCGGCTTCGACCGGGATAAGATTGAAGAAAGAGTACGCGACGAAAGCGGTTATAAAACAAACGCTTAAGCCCGCGGCGCATAAAGTCGAGGCCGTCGTCTGTACGCTTTCATCTTTAATAATTACGCCGACGGCGGTAAGCAAAACGCCGATTAAAGCCGACATGGAAAGTATTAAAGGCATGGTAATATAGCCCTTTTGTATAAGGTAAGAGAATGTAAATAAAGCGCCTAACACCAATAAAACTCCGCCTATCCAAGAGAATAGCTGCGCTATATTTGCGGGTTTTGCCGGTACGGGCTCAAGTCGAGGCTCGGGCAGGGTGTTTGCTTCTTCTTGTTTTTGCTCCTGAGCCGGAACCGCCGCAGATGCTTCTTCGGCGGGCTGGGGCTGTGCTTCGGGCCCGGGTGCAGTCGTTACGGCTTCTTTTAAAGTTTTTTCCTCAGAGGGTTTATTTTGGGGCGCGGAAAGTTCCTTTAATTGTCTTTCCAGCTTTTGTATTCTGTAATCAAATCCCGATTGTCTGGAAAGCGCGACTATGCTTAATATAATGGCGATGAACGCCAGTAAAAACGTCATATTTCCCTCCTTGGGCCGTGTTTTATATACCAATATATTTTACATTATAAAATTGGTAAAATGATTAATATGATAAACTTGGAAGAAATTAAAAAAACCGCCAAATTGGCCAAATTTAACATAACCGGGGAAGAAGCCGCGCTTTATTCAAAGCAGATGTCGGCCGTCTTAGATTGGGTGGCCCAGCTGCAAAGCGTGGACACTTCCGCGCCGCAGGCTTCAGCGGAATATTCCGCCTCCGCGCCTTTGAGGGAAGACGCCCCTCATGTTTGTTCCTGCGCGGAAGATATAGTATCCGCTTTCAACGACAAAGACGGCGGCAATTTAAGAGTTAAAAAGGTTTTATAATTATGAACGCAAGCGAAACGGCAGCAAAAGTCCGCTCAGGGGAACTTAAAGCGGAAGAACTTGTAAAAAATCGTATTTTAAAAATTAAAGAACTTAATCCCAAACTTAACGCTTTTTTGGAAATTTTTGAGGATTCCGCCTTGGCTCAGGCCCGTGCCGTAGACGCCAAATCGCCCGAAACCCGCGGCAGACTGGCCGGCGTATGCGTGGCCTTGAAGGATAATATCCTTTATAAAGGACATATAGCGTCCTGCGCTTCAAAAATGCTGGAAAATTATAAAGCTCCTTATAACGCCACGGTCGTGGAGCATTTGCTTAAGGAAGACGCAATAATAATCGGCCGCACTAATATGGACGAGTTCGCCATGGGCTCCTCTAACGAAAATTCCGCTTTCGGCCCCGTAAAGAACCCGCTTGATTTGGAACGCGTGCCCGGCGGCAGCAGCGGCGGCAGTGCTGCGGCGGTGGCTTCCGGCATGGTTGATATGGCTTTGGGCAGCGATACCGGCGGCTCAATACGCCAGCCGGCGGCCTTTTGCGGCATTTACGGCATTAAACCGACATACGGTTCCGTATCAAGATACGGATTGGTGGCTTTCGCTTCAAGCGCGGATCAAATCGGCCCTTTAA
Source organism: Candidatus Proelusimicrobium excrementi (assembly GCA_934643455.1). GTDB lineage: Bacteria > Elusimicrobiota > Elusimicrobia > Elusimicrobiales > Elusimicrobiaceae > Proelusimicrobium > Proelusimicrobium excrementi. The sequence continues at coordinate 57,207 of CAKUBV010000002.1, forward strand.
CCGCAGATTTGGAAGATAACGCCCTCTTGCTGGAAGTGCTTTCAGGCCATGACGCAAAAGATTCCACCAGCGCGAATAAGCCTGCTTTTAAACCCGGAGAAGTTAAAACCGAAGGCCTGCGTATCGGCATACCTTCAGACTTTTTGGAAAATCTTAATCCGGAAATTTTGGCCGGCTTGGAAGCTGCCAAAGCGGAACTTTCCGCAAAAGGAATTGTCTTTAAAGAGATTTCACTTCCTTACGCCAAATACGCTTCCCCTTGTTATTATATTTTAACCAGCAGCGAAGCCAGCAGCAATTTGGCGCGTTTTGACGGCCTGCGCTACGGCTACAAAGATAATTCCGCCGAGGATTTGGAAGATTCCTACCTTAAGGACAGAGCGAAATTCGGCCCGGAAGTAAAACGCAGAATAATGCTCGGCACGTTTTCCTTGGGCAGCGCGCATGCGGAAGATTATTATCTTAAAGCCCAGAAGGTAAGGAACCTTATTAAAAACGATTTTGTTCAGGCTTTTAAGCAGGTTGACGCGGTGCTTATGCCCGCTACGCCGAATACGGCTTTTAAAATCGGGGAGAAGACGGAAGATTTGATTTCTTTATATCTTTCAGACTTATATACAGCCCCGGCCAATATCGCCGGCGTTCCGGCTTTAGGCTTTCCTTACGGCAAAGATTCTAAAGGCTTGCCGATAGGATTACAGTTGTACGGCAACTTTTTTGATGAAGCCAAGCTTTACGCTTTGGCCAAACTTTTGGAGAAATAATTATGGTGGTACCGGAGTTTTCCTGCGGCGGAGTAATGCTGGAAGGCAGCAAAGTTCTGCTTGTGCAGGTAAAAAGTATGAAAGGACGCAAAATATGGACTTTTCCCAAAGGCCATATAGAGCCCGGTGAAACTCCGCGCCAAGCCGCTTTAAGGGAAGTCCTTGAAGAAACTGGATATAAAGCCAGCATTTTAAGGCCTATGCTTAAAGTGCGTTACGCCTTTACACTTAAAGGGAAATACGTCAAAAAAGTCGTTCAATGGTATTTAATGAAGAAGCTCGGACGCATAGGCAAGCATGACCCTTCCGAAATTCTTGCGATAAACTGGGTTTCGCTGAGCAAGGCCAAGGAAATGGTTGAGTATCCAAGCGATTTAAGGCTCCTTGATATTATAGAAAGGGAGCATGCCTTTGCCCTGCAAAGCCAAAGGCATTTGGGTGCGGTAAACCAAGAGTCTGACTGCGATTTAGAGCCCGATTCGGAAGAATAACATTATTTTATTCTGTTAAAAAGCCCCTCTTTTGAAGAGGGGCTTTTTACGCTTAAGGATATGTCCGGCTCCGCCGGATTAAAGGCTGAATCCGGCCCGCACGGAAAAATTAAGACAATAAAAAAGCCCGCCGTAAAGCGGGCTTTTAAAATCGGCGATGATATTAATTTACGCCGTGCATCCAGCTCTTTATCTTGCCGGAGAATATCCAAACGAATATGCCGAACATCATAAGTATTACGGCCGGTATCGCAAAGAATACCACCATGGAGCTTAAAGAGGAGGATAAAGTCGCAAAATATCCGCCCATCAAGTTCCCGAAGAAGGAGGCCGTAAGCCATACGCCCATCAACAGGGACATTAATTTTGCGGGTGCGAGTTTGGTTACCATAGACAAACCGACGGGGGACAGACAAAGTTCGCCGCAGGTGTGAATGATATACAAAGCTACCAGCCAGAACATATTAATCGGGCCGGAGGCCAGGAACATGGAACCTATGGCCAAAACCAAAAAGCCGAAACCGGTTATAAAAACGCCCAAACCGAATTTTACGGGGATGGAAGGCTCTTTGTTTTTCTTGCCCAAATTAATCCACATTTTGGCGAACAGCGGGGCCAAAATCACTACCGCGATAGGGTTGATGGACTGGAACCAAGAAGCCTTAACCTCAATAAGTTTGCCGATGAAAGGCAAAGTCAATACCGGCAGGCGGATTGAAGTCTGCGCGAATTTGCTTAAAGAAGAACCGGCCTGCTCAAAGAAAGCAAAGAAGAATATCGCTATAAACGTAAAGGTGAACACAGCTTTGATTTTGTCTTTATCCTCTTCGGTTAAAGGTTTATCTTCTTCAATAGCGGCTTCGGTTTTATGCTGGGAAACGGTATAAAGGCCGATATCGCCCAAAAATCTGTTCTGGGTGGATAAATACCAAATAAGGCCGATAATCATACCGATGCCCGCGGCTATAAAGCCCCATCTCCATTGTACCCAAGCGGGGGAGGTTGCGGTAACTTCACCGACGTAGCCGGTAATAAACGGGGCTATGAAAGCGCCGACGTTTATACCCATGTAGAAAATGGTAAAACCAGCGTCCCTTCTGGGGTCGTTCGGCTCATAAAGTTCGCCGACTATGCTTGAGATATTCGGTTTAAAAAAGCCGTTGCCCATAATGATGAGCACCAAACCAGCAAACAAGGCGATTCTGGCGGGTACGAAACCGTATGACGCAAGGGTAAACTGGCCCAAAGCCATTAAGATTGCGCCTATTGTAATAGAGTGCCTTTTGCCAATATATTTATCGGCTATCCAGCCGCCAAGTACGGGCGTAAGGTAAACTAAAGCAGTAAACCAACCGTATATTTTGAAGGCCTGAGGATCGCTGAATCCTATTATAGCGCTCGTCATAAAATATACAAGCAGCGCCCTCATACCGTAGTAGTTGAATCTTTCCCACATTTCGACCATAAAAAGCATATACAACGCTTTAGGCTGGCCGCTTTTGGTAAGATTGTGTTTTACTTCACTCTCTGTCATTAGCATTCTCCTTTAATACTTCAGAATAAAAACATCGCGCGGGAGGAGGATCCCGTTTTTTTAATCAACTTAAATTATACAAAAAATATAGGACGCTATTCTCAGTCTTTACAATATTAAGGCAATAATGTTTAATAAGCTTAAGTTCCTTGTAAGGAGAACCGCATGCAGGATAAAGACAGTTTTGCCGTAAGCAGTCCCGTCGACGGTAAGGTCCAGCCTCTTTCTTCCGTCCCGGACGAAGCTTTCGCGCAGGGCTTTTTGGGCCCCGGCGCGGCTTTGGATCCCGTTTCAAACGTCGTCAAAGCTCCTTTTGACGGCAAAATTAAAACTTTACACAAAGCTTTGCACGCTTTGGTTTTGGAAAATTCCGGCGTGGAAATTCTTATACACATAGGCGTGGAAACAGTCGCTTTAAACGGCAAAGGCTTTAAGGCTTTGCGCTCCGCCGGCGAAGAAGTAAAAAAAGGCGAAGCTCTTATAGAATTTGACAAAGAATATATAACGCAAAACGCGCCCAGCGCGGCGGTTATAGTGCTTGCGGCCGAGCCGCAGGGCGCCGAACTTGAAATAACTTCGTCGCGGGAAGTCAAAGCCGGGGATGAACTTTTTACAATTAAAAATGTTCCCGCCCCGAAAAGTTCAAAGCCTGCCGAGGGGAATTCCGCCGAGATAAAAAAGAAAACCGTAATCTCCGCCAAAGACGGCCTTCACGCACGCCCCGCGGCCGCGATAGCAAAAACTGCCAACACTTTTGAAAACGTTTCCATATCCATAAGCAAACAGGGCAAAACGGCCAATGCCAAAAGCATGGTGGAAATTTTAAGTTTGGGCGTGAACTGCGGCGACGAAGTTGAGTTTTCCGCCAAAGGCCCTAATGCCGAGGAGGCTTTAAACGCCGTTATGCCTGCAGCCTCGCCTAAGTTGGGCGGCTTTGCATACGGGGCAAACATAAGTTCTTCCGCCAAGCCGGATTTTAAAGGGGAAACCGAATTAAACGCACAAGGCGTTTATCCGGGAATCGTTATAGGCAAAGCGCGTTTTTTAAAAAGGGCCGAACTTAAAGTTTGCGAAACCGCGGAAAACGCTCAAGAGGAAAAAGCAAAACTTTTAGGAGCTGTGCGGACCGTAAAGGAAAAAATCCGCGCGGAAATTTCCGTCTGCGGGGCCAATTTGAACAGGAAAGAAATTTTACAGGCGCATCTTATGATGATTGAAGATCCTTTCCTCTCCTCCGTCTGCGATGAGTTCATTTCACAGGGCAAAAGTGCGGCTTTCGCTTGGCAAAAGGCCGTATTAAAAAGCGTTGAGATTTTGGAAAGCACCAACAGCGTTTTGCTTAGGGAGCGAAAAGCCGATTACAAAGATATGGAAAGCCGCGTTCTTTGCGAACTTTTCGGCTGTGCGGACAACGGGTTTTCTTTCCCGCCGGACACAATTCTTATAACAGACGAGCTCCTTTCCGGCGAAATCGCCCTTTTGGGGGAAAATGTAAAAGGCTTGATAATGTCCGGCGGATCGCAGACTTCCCATATAGCCATTATGCTTAAAAACGTCAGTCTGCCTTCCGTCATAGCCGCCGGGCCGGCCGCGCTTGACATACCGGAAGAAAGCGTAATAATTTTAAACTCCGCAAAAGGACGAATTACCGTAAATCCCGTTAATATCGAAGCCGTAAAGGCGCAGCAGCGCGAAAGGGAGGAAAACCGCGCGCGGGCCCTTGCCTCGGCTTTTGATCCGGCGTTAACAAAAGACGGCGTTTTGATTGAAGTTAAAGGAAATATCGGCAATACGGAAGAAGCCGAAAAGGCCGCGTCTTTCGGCGCGGACGGTTTGGGCTTGGTGCGAAGCGAATTTTTATTTTCTTCTTTCAGAAGCGCTCCCTCTGAGGAAGAACAATATCAAATTTATCAAAAAATAGCGGACAGCCAAAAAGACAAAAGCGTAATTATAAGAACTTTTGACGTAGGCGGCGACAAGCCTTTGCCGTTTTTCCCTCTTCCTAAGGAGGAAAACCCGATAGTCGGCCTGCGCGGCGTAAGGAATTATTGTCTGTCGCCGGAACTTTTCCGCACGCAGGTCCGCGCGATTTTGAGGGTCCGCCCCTCCGGCGTCGCAAAAATAATGCTGCCGATGATAACTTTCGTGGAAGAAATACAAACTTATAAAGCCGTTATCAAAGAAGAGCAGGGCAAGCTGGGCGTAAAAGAAGCCAAAATCGGCATTATGGTGGAAGTGCCCAGCGCGGCCGTTATGGCAAATATCTTCGCCGGTTATGTGGATTTTATGTCTTTGGGCACCAATGATTTGACGCAGTACGTACTTGCCATAGACAGGGGCAGCTGCGGGCTTAGCGCGAAGGCGGATACTCTTACCCCGGCAGTGCTTAAACTTATTTATAATACCTGCGAAGCCGGCAAAAACGCAGGCATTCCCGTAGGTTTATGCGGCGCGGCGGCAAGCGATATTCAGGCCGTGCCTCTTTTAATCGGCCTTGGCCTGAGGAGTTTAAGCGTTTCCGGCGCGCTTATAGCGGAAGTTAAACATCTTATAAGAAGTTTGGATGTTGAAACCTGCCGCGCAGTTGCTTTAAAAGCTTTAAATATGGCGGAAGCGAAAGAAGTCCGCGCCATGCTGAAAGAAACTTTTAAATTATAAGGAGATTTCATGTTAAAAAAAATTGTATTGGCCGTTGGATCTTTCTTCGTTAAACTGGGCAAGTCTTTAATGCTGCCCATAGCCGTCTTGCCGATAGCGGGCCTTTTGCTGCGTTTGGGCCAGCAGGATTTGCTTAACATAGCCTTTATGTCGGCCGCGGGGCAGGCGGTTTTCAACAATCTGCCTTTGATATTCGCGCTCGGCGTGGCGGTCGGTTTTGCAAAAGAGTCGCACGGCGCGGCGGCGATATCGGCGTTTGTAGGTTATATAGTGCTGACCGCCGCCCTTAAAGAATTTGACCCTAATGTGGATATGGGCGTCTTCGGCGGGATTTTAATCGGCGTTGTTTCCGGCCTTTTGTACAACAGGTTTAAAGACGTAAAACTGCCTTCTTATCTGGTGTTTTTCGGTGGGAGGCGCTTCGTCCCGATTGTAACGGGTTTTACGGCTTTGGTTTTGGCCGTGGTTTTAAGTTTCCTGTGGCCGCCGATACAAAACGCCATTAAAACTTTCGGCGGGTGGATTATAGGCTCCGGCAACGCCGGTTTGTTCGGCTACGGCCTTGCAAACAGATTGCTTCTGCCTTTGGGCCTTCATCACGTGCTTAACACTTTGGTTTGGTTCCAGTTTGGGGATTATCAGGTTATAGAAAAGGGCGTGGAAGTTATTTCCCACGGGGATTTGACGCGCTTCTTTGCGGGCGACGCTTCCGCCGGGGCGTTTATGGCGGGTTTCTTCCCGATAATGATGTTCGGTTTGCCCGCCGCAGCCGCCGCAATGATAACCGAGGCTTATAAAGAAAACAGAAAAGCCGCCGGCGGCATTTTGCTTTCTTTGGCTTTGACTTCTTTCTTAACCGGCATAACAGAACCTATAGAATTCGCTTTTATGTTTTTGGCTTTTCCTCTTTACGTTTTGCACTCCGTTCTTACCGGGATCAGCATGGTTTTGTTGAATGTTTTAAACGTCAAACTGGGCTTTACTTTTTCGGCCGGGCTGATAGACTATTTATTAAATTACGGCATAAGCACAAATCCGCTTTTGCTTATCCCGGTTGGGCTCGGCTATTCGGTTGTATATTTCTTTTTGTTCCGTTTCGTGATAAAAAAATGGAATCTTGCCACTCCGGGGCGGGAAGACAAACCCGTTCAGGCGGAAGCTTTGCCGGAGCCTAAAAAAGAGGAATCTTCGCCGGAAGAAAAATCCGCCGAGGATAAAGGCTCCGCCGTGGAACCGAAAAACGCTTCCAGGGCTGAACTTTATTTGGCGGGCCTGGGCGGAGAAAGCAATATAAAAGTTTTAGGGGCCTGCGCCACAAGGCTGCGCGTTGATATCAACGACAACTCTTTGATAAAAGAAGATATCCTAAAAAAAGCCGGCGCGCGCGGCGTGCTTAATAAAGTGGCCGGGCACGTTCAGGTAATTATAGGCCCGGAAGCGGATATGATATCAGATGAAATAAAGGCTTTGCTTAAACGGGGGGAATAATGAGGATTATAGACAGCGAAAGCGATATCGGCTTAATAGCGGCCAGTTATGTGAAACTCCGCATTAACCAAGCCGGCGGCAAACTGGTTTTGGGCCTGCCTACCGGCGGCACAATGGAAAGTTTTTACGCCCATTTGGTTGAATTTTACGCCAAAGGGGAAGTCAGCTTCAGGGAAGTTGTAACTTTCAATCTTGACGAATATATAGGCCTTGAGCGCGGGTCCGCGGAAAGTTACAGCAGTTATATGAACAGCCGCCTTTTTGATTTGGTGGATATAGAACCTTCAAATATACACTTCCCGGATGTTTATGCCGCGGATTTGGAGAAAGCCGGTTCGGAATACGATAAAAAAATAGAAAGCTTCGGCGGTATAGACATATTTTTGGGCGGCGTGGGCCGCAACGGGCATATAGCTTTCAACGAGGCCGGCACTCCTTTTGACGCGCCGACTCATAAAGTTAAACTTGAAGAAAGCACCCGCAAAGCAAATTCCCGCTTTTTCGGCGGGGATATCAACGCCGTGCCCGAATACGCTTTTACCATGGGCATGGGCACGATTTTAAAATCCAAAGAAATTATTATTTTAGCTTCCGGGGAAACTAAGTCAGAAGCATTATACCGCGCGGTTGAGGGCAATATTTCAACGCAATGGCCGGTAAGCGCGCTGAGGCTGCATAATAACAGTTACATTTTGGCCGATCCCAAAGCTTTAAGCCAGATAAGCTCGGCTTCCATGGCTAAGTTCCGCGCTTGTTCTTTGGGTTCGTGCGGGAGCAAAGTGGATTAAACTTATGAGAAAGATTTACTCCAACGCCAAAATATGCCGTGGCGGAGAATGTTTTGACGGCGCGCTTGTAACGGAAAACGGTTTTATAGCGGATGTTCTGCGCCGGCCGGAAAATCTGCCGGAAGGCGAAGTAAAAGATTTAAAAGGCGCGTATATTACGCCTGTCTTTGTTGACACCCATATACACGGTTTCGGCGGGCACGGAACCGATTTGTTTGATGCGGAAGAAATACTTTTAATGTCGGAAGCCTTGGCGAAAGAAGGCGTCGGCGCGTTTTTGCCTACCATTTACCCCAATGTTCCCGAGGCAATGATTAAAAATATAAAATCGGCGGTTCCTCTCATCGGTAAGGAAAAGGGCGCAAAAATTATCGGCCTTCATCTTGAAGGGCCTTTTATTTCGCCGAAAAAGCTCGGCGTAATGAAGCCCGAAGCCGCCGCCAAACCCGATATTAATCTTATGAAAGCCTTGTATGACGCTTCCGAAGGCAAAATATCTGCCGTAACTTTGGCCCCGGAAAGGGAAGGCATAGAGGAAATCGTTGAATTTTGCCTCGCCCATAATATTGTGCCCCAGGCCGGGCATACCGACGCAAGCTGTAAAGAAATGCTTAAAGGCGCGGAAATGGGTATAAGGCACGCCACGCATTTATTTAACGCCATGCGCGATATCGGCCACAGAGATCCGGGCGCGGCAGGCGCGGTGGTGCTTACCGATAAATTCAGCTTTGAACTTATCGCCGACGGAGTACACGTCTGCCCGGAAATCGTCCGTATGGTAACGCGCCTTAAAAAGCCGGAAGATTTCGTATTGGTTACGGACGCTTTAAGCCCCGCCGGCACAAAAGGCGGCAAGGCAAACGGGGAGGAGGTTCTCCTGCAGGGCGGGGTATTCAGGCGAGTGAGCGACGGGGTCGTGGCCGGTTCTGCCTTAACTATGCTTAAAGGTATGGAAAATTTAAGCAAATGGGGGCTTGGCATTGGCGGCGCGGCTATGGCCGCAAGCGAAACGCCCGCCCGTCTGCATAAGCTTGATTTCGGTTTTTTGCAAAGCGGAGCGCGCGCGTATTTTAATATAATAGATAATAACTTTAAACTTTTGGAAACAGTAATGTAGTATGACGGAACTTTCAATTTGTATTCCCACCTGCAACCGCGCGGAATATCTGCCGGTAATGCTGGACAGTATTTTTAAACAGGCCGTTTTCGACGGCGTGGAAGTGGTGGTCAGCGATAATAACTCTTACGACGACACGCACCGCATAGTAAAAGAATATCAGGAACGTTATAAAAACCTGTTTTATTATAAAAACGACATTAACGTCGGTTTTGACAGGAACGTCCTTAATTGTATAAGCCGCGCGAAAGGCAAATATTGCTGGATACTCGGCGACGACGACGCTTTGCTGCCGGGTTCGGTCGGGTTTGTTTTGCGCAATATAAAAAGCGGGTATGATTTTTATACCTGCGGCCTGAACCTTTGCGACTCCAAATTAAGATTTTTGGAGCAGTGGGCCCTTACAAAAGGTTTAAAAGACGGGAAAGTCGTCCACATGGGCAGCGACGCCGAACTTATGCGTTATCTCAGGGCGGTGGTTTCCAACGGGGGGCTTTTCGGCTATATCGGCGGATGCGTGTTTAACAGGAGTTTGGCCCTTAAAGTAAAGGGCGGGCAGCGCGTAAGCGGGCTGGGCTGGATACATATATATTTGTTGTGGTCTTTTAAAAACTTCAACGCCAAATTTAAAGTTTTAAAACGCCCTTTGGTTAATCTCCGCACGCAAAACGATTCTCTCGTAAAAGAACGTTCGGCCATTTACAGGCTTACTATGGAATTTAAAGGGCTTTATATTATAGCGGAAGAACTTTTTAGAAATCAGCCCAAAGTTAAAAACGCCTTTCTTTCCGCGGTTAAAAGATATATTGCTCCTTCCTCGATACCGCCGCTTTTCGTTTTAAACAAAAATGAAAAACGCGACTGGCCGGAATTTTGCGGCTGGCTCTGCAAATATCCTTACTCCAAAAGTTTTAAAAAGCGGCTTGGTTCGCGCTGGCGCGTAAACCCCATGTATTTTGTAAGAAGGGTGATAAATCTGCCCGCTTTGGCTTTTGTCAAAAGGCCTCTTAAAAAAGTCCGCGCCGCCGTTATCGGCCGCTAGTAATAAGGCGTAAGCAGTTTAAAAGCGTTATTTAAGAGCCGCTCCGGCACGGAATAATTTTGCAGAAGGATTTGTTCGGACGCCGCCTTTTTGCTTTCTATGATTTTATCCAGCTGCCCGGTCAGTTTTTTATCTATTATCTCCATATTGGCTTCAAAGTTCAGCTTAAAACTTCTTTCGTCCCAGTTGGAAGAACCTATAAAAGACCAAATTCCGTCAACCGTCATTATTTTGCTGTGGTCGAAAGGCGGATTTTGCAAAAATATTTTTACGCCCTTTTTTATAAGCCGGTTAAAATTGGCCCGCATGGCCCAATCCATGCCGAAGATATTGCTTTTTTGAGGCAGTATTATTTGCGTGTTTATTCCGCGCATGGCGGCCAGCTCCAGCGCGGTAAGAATATTCTCCTCCGGCAAAAAGTAAGGGGTTACTATGTTTATATTTTCGGCCGCACAGTTTATCGCGCCTAAAACCATAAGCTCCACTTTGCCGTAATCTCCGTCGGGGCCGTCCGGTATCGCACGGGCTATGCTCCCGCCGGAAAGAGAAAGATTTTCTCTAAAAACTGCCGGTTTGAAAGGCTTTCCGCCGGCAAAAATCCAGTCTTCCATAAAGATGCGCGTCAGTTGGTTTATTACGGGCCCTTCGATTTTAAAAGTTATATCCCGTATCGGCTCTTTGGGATTTGTTTGAAGCAAATTGCCCTCTGCGATATTCATGCCGCCGAAAAAGGCCGTTTCTCCGTCGATAATCATTATTTTGCGGTGGCTTCTTAAGTTTACGAAAGGCAAAGCGGCCGGCTTTTTTGAAGGCAGAAAAACCGCAAACTCCGCCCCGTTTATTTTCTTTGCGGCGTGCGCTATGTTCGGGCGGCTGTAATTAAGGCCGACGCCGTCAACGATTATCTTTATTTTCGCGCCGGCCGCGCTTGCTTTTTTGGCGGCGGAAAGTATCATTTGCCCGGCTTTGTCATTATTAAAGATATAACTTTCCATAAGCACTTCTTTACGGGCTTTTTCTACGGCGGCGCACATTTGCGGATAAGCTTCATCTCCGTTTATAAGCGGGGATATTTTATTGCCTAAAGCGAAAGCCTGCGGATGCACGCTGTATCCCAGTTTGAGCATTTGCAGAAGATTTTTGGGGATTTCTTTTTCTATTTCTTCCTGCGTTTTCCCCGTAATTTTAAGAATATCCCGCTTTGGGTTTTTTAAAGAAAGGGCTTTTCGTTTTATTCTGTTTATGCCGAAAAGCGCGTAAATCACGCTGCCAAGCAGCGGGGCCAGCCAAACAAGCCCTATCCAGCCTATGGAGCTTTTAACGTCGTCTTTAAAAAGCAGAATGTGCACCGTTACGCAAATTTGCAGCAGCAAATATAAAACGCCCGCCGCGCTTAAAGAAAATATGTCCATAAATCTATCCTCCGTAAACCTCTTTTAAAAGTATAGCCTAAAAGGAAAGAAAAAACATTTCCGACGCGGCCCCTTGACGTTAAAATGCAAATCTCCGATGCTATATTATATGGCCCTTATAATAATTGTTTTAATGCTTGCCGTAAACGCCCTTTTCGCCGCTTATGAAATGGCGCTGGCGTCCGTTTCCAAAACAAAACTTTCCGTTTTGGCGGCCGACAAAAGGAAAGGCGCGAAATCCGCTCTTTTTATGAAGGAGCATATAGAAGGCGGCTTGGCCGTGGTGCAGATAGTGATAACTTTGGCCGGCGCCGTAGCCGCTGCCGTGGGCGGCGCGGGCGCAGATGAGCAAATGTCGCCTTTGCTTAGGGAGTGGTTTTCGCTATCAAAGAGAACTGCGGATGCTCTTTCCGTCATAATAGTGGTTTTACCTTTAAGCTTCATAACGATTGTTTTTGCGGAACTTACGCCAAAAACTTTCGCCATTAAAAACAATGAATTTGTCGTATTGATGTTTTCCCCGGCGATAAGGGTTTTATATTTACTGCTTTCGCCCGTAGTCAATATTATGGAAGCCATAGTCCGCCTGCTTACCAGAAAGGACGTTAAAAAATCCGAAGAGGGGGAAGCTTCCCGTACGGCGGCTATGGAAGATTTGCGCGTGGCGGCTTCGGTGGCGGCGGCCTCAAGACTGTTTGGTAAAACCGAGGAGAAAATCGTCCTTTCCAGCGCGATGTTTTGCAGCCGTAAAATAGGGGAAATACAAATCCCTCTGAGCCAGGTTTATACTCTTTACGCCGATGACGATATCGCCGAGACTTTCGTAAAAGCGCATTTGGATATGCATACGCGCTTCCCTGTTTGCGAAAGTAAGGATAATCCCCAAAGCATTATAGGATATCTTAATTTTAAAGATATTTTTATGGCTACTAAAGCCTCCCCTCAGGATAAAGCTGCGGCGCGTTCCATTTTGCGTCCTATTTTGAAGCTCCCCGCCGAGAGCACTATTTCCCAAGCTATGGAAAAACTTATTAAAGCGCGCCAGCATATTGCGCTTGTCTGTTCCGCCGGGGCTATCACGGGCATAGTTACGCTTGAAGATATTTTTGAAGAAATGGTCGGCGATATAGAAGACGAATACGATTTCTTCCCGGTGTATATTAGGCGTTTTGGCAACGGCCTTGTAGCCAGTTCGTCTTCCAAAATGGCGGATGTTTTTAATAAATTGGGCGAATCGGCCCCGGCGGAGGTTCCCGTTGATATTACTTTGGAAAAATGGGCCGAGCTTAAAACCGGTAAAGCCGTAAGCGGCGGCGGCAGGATAAAGGGCGACGGTTTGCTTGTGGAGCCGCGCAAATTCCGCAGGAAAAGAGTTATGGAATTTTTAGTGACGAAAGCTTGACGCAGTCATAAAATGACAAAGCCGACCTTAAAAGCCGGCTTTAAATTTGTATCAAAGCAAAAAGCGTTTTATTTTTGTACGGCGGCGCGTTTTTCCAATATCTGCCTGCGGTATTTGCGGTATACGTCTATGCGGGTGTTTCTCGCCATTAAGATTATATCCGTAAGCACCATAAGGAAGTTTAGCACGTAAAGCCAAAACACCAAATCAAAACTGTAAAGCACTTTATGTATCATGCCGCAGATATAGGCCAGCTCTATTGTTATCATGAAAAGAAAGCTTTTCCCCGCGGCGGTTTTCGTTTTTATCGAGCGATAAATGTTAAACGGCCATGCAAGGCCGAAGCCAAGCATCATTAAAGCTTCAAAAATACTCATTTTAAACTCCTTAATTATATTGTACATCTTTGATTTAGCTTTTAAAACGCATGAAAGTATCACCCGGTCAATAAAAAACCACCCTTTCGGGTGGTTGTAAATGGTGCCGTGGAAAAGTATCCGCGCGGCAGTATATGGCTTTTCAAAATAAAACAGCTTCTTTCTAAGCGTTGGCGACTGAGAGTGTACTGTAAAAGGGCGGAGCCCGAAGTACCCGAAGAAGCCAAGAACAACGAAAGAAGCTGTTTTAGTAAGAAAAAATGGTGCCCAGTACAGGGATTGAACCTGTGACCTTTCCCATGTCAAGGGAACGCGCTACCGCTGCGCCAACTGGGCTTAAATCTGTTTACTGCAATTAAACTCTGCTTAAATATTATAGCAAACTAAAAGAAAAACTAAAAGTAAATATCTAAAGCGTCTATTCTTTTATTATCGTGCGTAAACGTTCTGAGGGATAATTTTCTGTCTATAATGCTGATATATGCAAAGTGCGGAGTTGCGTAATATTTGTTGCTCCAGTCATTATTGTAAGAAGATTCCTCAAAGAATTTTCCGCTTCCGCCAACCGTTATATAAATCGGCCCGCTTTTGGCCGGTTCGGCGCGGTATATCGGTTTTGTTCTTTCATATGCGCCTTGGTGGCCTTGTATTACAAGGTTTACTTTTTGCGCTTCAAACAAAGGTGCCAAAACCTGGCTTAAGCGGTCTTCCTCTTTTCCGCTGGAGTATACGGGATGATGCATTACTACTATTTTCCATTTTCCTCCGGCGGTTTTCGCCAAAGAGTCCCTAAGCCAAGTATACTGCGGCGATTTTTGGTTTATCGCCGGCGCGGTTAGAGCGTCATACATATTGTTGGTGTCAATGAAAAGTATGCGGGCGTTGGCCGTGTCTATATAATAGTAATTCGGCGTTCCTTTGCTCCACGGCATGGAGTGAACCCTTTTGTAATTTGCGGCAAGGAAGCCTTTTCCGTCCGCGTTGGAACGGTTCTCTCCGTATTCTTCTTCGCCGAGCGCGACTAAAAGCGGCGCATCGGATAAAACCTTTTGATATGGTTTAAAAAATTCTTCATCAGCGGCGGCTATGCTTCCGCCGGCGGCGATATCGCCCGTATGTATCAAAAAGTCCGCCGGATGTTCGGCCATGCTTTGCGCCATGCGTCTTTTCATTTCGGCGGCGGTTCCCTGCGGATCGGCTGTATTGCCGACGACCAAAAAGTTGACTATTTTCCTTTCGGGCGTAAATAAAGTTCTGAATGTGCCTGTTTTTGCTTCCTGCACGCCGGTGCCGGAATTGTTTTCCACGTAAACTTTATAGCAGAATTTTGTATTCGGTATAAGCCCGTGCAGGGTAAGGGAGTGATTCCTTTTTCTTGAAGATATCGCCATCAGCTGGGAACATTTGCCTTCCGGTCCGTATTCCACCCAAGCGGGGGAGGGCACGTCGGTAGTCCATTTGATTACGGCGGTGGTCTGCGCCGGATCTTCCACGAAAGGGCCTCTTTCAATTACGGCCGAGTTCAAAGCGGAAGCCAAAAATAAAGAAACGATAAAAAGGTGTTTTTTCATATTAATTAATTTTACTAAATTTAACTTGGGCGCGCTTTTTGGCTAAAATAGGTTTTTCTTCTCATAATTTTTTTGCTATTCTGTTAATATATGAAAAAACTTATTTCCATTTTTATTTTTGTTTTGACTTTAACGCCTGTTTTTGCGTTCAGCGTAGCGGATAACTACACTCACAATTCCAGGTTTTGGCGCAACAGCGCGGCAATATCTTTCGCTCCGGCGCGTCAGTTTTTTGTCGGTGCGGAGTTTGACGTTACCGAACATAAGGATTTTGACAATCACATCTATGCTTTGCGAATGTCGTTTGGGTTTACGTACGATTCCCTTTCAATAAGGGCGGTGCCGTTCTTCCTGCCGGATAATGCAAACGGTTCCTGGGCATACGGCGGAAAGCTGATGTTTTCTTCCACGATTAAAATGAACGAGATTGACGGAACCGCTGCAGAGGGGTATTTAAGCGCGGGCATAGTGTCGCAGAAAGCGGACGTGCTTAAAAACGGCGTTCTTACGGAAAAGGATACCTTCGTCCAATCGGCGTATGAAGCCGGTTTGGTTTCCAACTTTTTTGGCGTTTATCTTTTTAACTTGTCGGGCAACGTATATCAGTATCTTTCCGGGCTGGAAGGCGTAAAGTCAATAAGGGGCGTTTTCAATCAGGCCGAACTCGCCGATTTGGGAACGATAGATTATATGCTGGGTTTGCCGAGGGCTTCCGGCGGGATTAAGGCCACTTGGCGTTCCGAGGAAAACCGCGCGGAAACTTTTATTTCCTACCGCTATATTGGTATGCATGACGACGACCCCAGGCATTCTTTGCTTATGAGCACCAATGTTTTGGTAAGCGCGAAGGCTTCTTTGAGGCTTTCTTACAACCATGTGTTTATACCCAATCAAACGGATTCCGATATTTTCGGCGTGGGTTTGAGTTTGGGGCTGTGAGAGGGTGTTATGCCGCAGGATTTAAAAAACGATAAAAAGGTGGATCCGGCATCAAGAGTGCTTTCTTTGGTTTCGCACAAACTTAAAACGCCTCTTTCCATTATAAACGGATATACCGAGGCCATTTTATCCCAGTTAAAGCCGGAAGAAAAAGATACTTTCAACGCCAAAGCTTTAAGCGATATAAGCAAACAGGGTGAAAAGCTTGCCATACTGATAGATAAACTCGTTCGCTTCAGCGGAGTCAGCGATTTGTCCAAAGAGGACGTAAAAAAACAGGAAGTAAACGTTAAAGGTTTGTTTTCCTCCGCGGCGGCTTCCTGCATTTTAAGGGATGACGCTTTAAGCATAATGTCTTCCGACGCGACAATCCGCCGCCAAGGCCCCGCCATAGACATCAAATGCCCTGAAGACGCTCACATCTTCGCCGATAAAGCTTTGGTTTCTATAGCTTTGGAAGAACTGCTTGATAACTCCATAAAATTTAACAATAATACCGTAAAAAAGATAAAGCTTTTCTATTATGAAGAAGGCGATAAAAATATCCTTGCCGTAGCCGATAACGGCGTCGGAATTAAGGAAGAAGACATAAGCCTTATTTTTGAAAAGTTTTATCAGGTTGACGATTTCTTTACCGGTCAGATAGAAGGCTGGGGATTGGGGTTGGCTTTGGTCAAACTGATTATGAACGCCCATAACGGCACCATATCCGTACGTTCCCAGTACGGAATAGGGACTATAATTTCTTTAAGGTTTCCCAAACAATGACTTTGCCCCCGGAAGAAACTGTAAAACGGATGGCGGAGGAGATTGAAAAATCTTCGTCTTCTTTGCGCGGTCTTAACGTTAAACTGCGCGGATATTATGACCGTTTGGAAGTTATTTATAAGCAATACCGCCGCCGCGTGCCGGTGAAAGACTTAAGCTTTCAGGAGGAATTCCGCGCCGCCGTGCTTGAGCTTAAAACTCTTGCCGACGAAAGCAATGATTTTTGGCAAGGCGTGCGCGCTTATTTTAGGAGCCTTAACAAGGCGGAACTCGCGGACAACAGCCGCATGAATGTTAAACAGATGAATATAAGCGCATTGGCATTCAACCGTCAGGTGGACGAGCTTTATACAGTAGTCAAAAATATACAGACTTTGGCAAAAGATGTTCCTATGAGGCTCAACTGGTGGCTTTTGGAAGCATCCTGCGAGGACTTGACTAAAATAACAAGCCGGGTATTATTTCTAATAAGGGATATGGAGAAATATTTATGAAATCAGCGCCGCAAAAAAACAGTCTTCAAACGCTTGAAAGCGGCGTTGACGTTTACAGAAAGATAAATACGGCCTGCCTTATATTGATAGCGGTCGTATGTCTTGTAGCCGCTCTTATTTATACAAAGAGCATACTTATACCTTTGGTAATTTCCATTTTTATATACACCATGATAACGCCTCTTATAAGGTATTTAAGGTTCAGGACCAAATTTCCGCGCTGGCTGGCCATTATAGTCGCCGCCACGATAGTTTTGGTGCCTTTGGTTCTTATCGTTATATTTATAAGCAATTCGATAAGCAATTTCGCGCAGAGCTTCGGCGTATATCAGGCCAAGCTGGTGGAATCTTTCAACCGCTTGGCGGATCTTATCCGCAGTTACAAAATACCCCTGCCCGATGATATGCTTGAGCTTAAAAGCCTGCAAACCATGCTTACCGGGCCCGGTTCTGTAAACTTTTTTAAGAGTTTGGGCGCAAACGCCGTAAAAGTGTTTTCTTACTTTTCAATGGTTGTAATTTTTGTGTTTTTTCTGCTTTTGGGTTCCGGCAGAGCAAAGATAACAAATGTCGTGATAAAAGAAATACAAAATAAAATTTCCGCATATCTTTATATACATATTATAGTTTCCATATTAACCGGCATTTGCATCGGTGTTGTATATTTTGCGGTGGGGCTGGAACTTTCTTTGATGTTCATAGTGGCTACGATAATGCTGAATTTTATACCTAACGTCGGTTCCATAATAGCGGTGCTTTTGCCTCTGCCGATAGCTTTAATGCAGTTTGGGCCTACGTCCAGCTTTTGGATAATACTTATAATACCCGCCTGTATGCAGTTTGTTATAGGCAGCATTTTGGAGCCGAAGCTTTTGGGCAGCGGTATGGATTTACACCCGGTTACGATAATAGGTTCTTTGGTTTTTTGGGCCTTGGTTTGGGGCGTGCCGGGCGCGTTTTTGGCCGTGCCTATGACGGCGGCGGTGCGAATAATTTTAAGCAAGATTGAGCCTACCCGCGCTTTTGCGGAGATTTTGTCGGGCCGCTTGCCTAAATAACAGTCTGAACCCAGGGATCTGTTTTCTTTTGCGGGGGTAAAGTTCAGACGGCAGTAAAATAACAGTTAATTGACTATCAGGCCTTAAGTCTGATATCATTTATGTTATCAAAAAGAATTATGTTATAAAACTAACAGGAGAGAAACATAATGAAAAACGTAATTAAGTTTATGCTCGTTTTTGCTTTGGCCGCCGGTTTGACCGCGTGCAGCAAGAACGTAAAAGACGATGCCGCCGCAGATAATGTGGGCACCGTAGGCGCAGTGGAAGAAATTTCCGCCGATGACACCATCATCATTGAAGATGAAGAAGCCGCAATCGTGGTTGAAGCCGAAGCCGTCAACTTGGCCCCGGTATATTTCGCTTTGAACCAGTACACTCTTTCCAAAGAAGCGAGAGCCGTACTTGAAGCCAACGCCGAAATCCTTAAAGTAAAAGGCGTAAAAACGATTACCGTAGAAGGTAATTGCGACGACAGAGGCACCATCGCTTACAACATCGCTTTGGGCGATAAAAGAGCCAAAGAAGTAAAAGATTACTATGTAAAACTCGGTTTAAACGCCGACGAAGTTTACACAATCTCTTACGGTAAAGAAAGACCGGTCTGCACCGACAACACCAATGCGTGCTGGGCCAAAAACCGCAGAGCCGATACGGTAATCCAGTAGTTTTTTGGGGGAGCTGACCATGAAGATAAATAAAATAACGGCATTATCCGTTTTGGGGCTTGGCTCCCCTTTCTTTTTGTGCGGCTGCTTTGCCACGCAAGATGACGTAAAAGTCCTTAAAACGCAGGTTGCGGCTTTGAACAAGACTTTGGAAAATCTCCAAAAGAACCAAGCCGGCCTGGACGTACAGATGGAAGACCTTATGAGTCAGCTCGTACAGTCTTCCGAAAACTTAAAAGATTTTGATTACAAACTGGATAATATTTCCACCAAATTGGATAATATTACCTCCGCATTGGAAAAGGACGGCTCGGATTATAAAATGCCTCCGGGGGAGATTTACTCCCAGGCCAAATCCCAGCTGGACTCGGCGCAATACGCTTCCGCGGCCAAAGGCTTCGCTTTGTATATACAAAACGCGCCAAACGGCCAAAATATAGAAGAGTCTTACCTTTATCTCGCCCAGGCTTTGTTTAATTTGGAAGATTATCAAAAAGCGGCGGTTTCCTCCGCCACTTTGCTGGATAAATTCCCAAAAAGCAAACATACCGCCGCGGCGCGCATAATTTACGCACGCAGCATAATTCCTTTGGGCAAAAAAGACGAAGCTAAAAATTATCTTCAATCCGTAGTTCAGGATTATAAAGGCAGCACCGAAGCCGCCGAAGCCAAAAAACTTATCGGGGAAATAAAATAACAATGAAATTTCTTAAATTTACGGCCGCATTTTTGTTGCTGCTGCCCGTTTTGTGTTTTGCCCGGGAAAGCGACGTTTATATAGGCCTTTCCGCAAAATACAATCCCAACGCTTTGCCAAAAATAGGCATGGCGCATTTCTTCGCCAAGAACGAAAACAGCGCGGAGGAAAAACAATCGGCTTCCCAGCTGGCTTCCGTAGTGCGTTCGGATCTGCTTCGTTCGCGTTATTTTGACGTTCAGGATAATCTGCCCAAGCCCGATTTAAACAATTTGGGGCCTTTGTTTTCCAAATACAGAAAGGAAGGCATAGATTATCTGCTGTTTGCGGAAATCGCGCAAAGCGCGGAAGGCCAGTGGGATATAAAGGCTTTCCTTTACGATACCGAATCTCAAAAAGCAATTTTGGCCAAAAATTTTAAAAGCAGTTCCAAAAGTTTAAGGCGCAGCGCGCATATGCTTGCGGACCAAATAGTCAAACTGCTTATTGGCAAACGCGGCATAGCTGATACGAGAATAGCCTTCGCAAATGATTCTACCGGCAGGAAAGAAATTTATATGGTTGATTATGACGGCTATAATCTTACCAAGCTTACCAGGGATAAATCAATTTCCCTTTTGCCGAGGTGGAGCTCCGATTCCAGCAAGATTTTTTATACCACTTACCGCCGCAAAAACCCGGACGTTTATTATATTGATTTGAAAGAAGGCAAAATCAAACCTTTAATAAAAACGAGAGGCCTTAATTTGATAGGCGGCGTTTCGCCTGATGATAAAAGTTTGGTGCTTACGCTTTCTCGCGGTGAAAACCCCAATATTTACATAAAAGATTTGGACAGCGGCGTGATGCGCAGGCTTACCGATAAATACGGCGTGGACGGTTCGCCTTCCTTCTCGCCCGACGGCAAATATATAACTTTTATTTCAAACCGTTCCGGCAATCCCCAGGTTTACATCATGAATTTGGCCACTCAGGAAGCGCGCCGTATAACCAAATTCAACTGGACCGACAGCCCGCAGTGGTCCCCCAACGGCGATTGGATTGTTTTTTCCGGCAGGCAGGCGCCCAATCATCCGATAGATATTTTTATAACGGATATCACGGGCTCGCAGGTGCGCCAGCTTACGGCCGACGCCGGCTGGAACGAGGACCCCACTTGGTCCCCCGACGGCAGATTTATAGCCTTTACCACAACGCGCGCCGGCAAACGCCAGATTTATATTATGGACGCCGACGGCAGCGCGCCGCATTTGATAGCCAATATAAGGGGCAATGCTTTTACGCCTAACTGGAGCAAATAACCAAACGGGCGGCCCGTAAACGCGGCTTTAAAATTTGTCTGACTTCGCGGCGGAGAATAAAATTTTCCGCCGCATTTTTACGCTTATTTTTCCGCATAATACCGCATTTGTTTTTGCTTTTGGGTTTGGTTCGCGTGGATTTCCCGGTTCTTGCGCGCAGGATATTGTTTGCAAAAGAAGCAAAATTTCCTAAAATCTAAATATTATATATATAATATATATATCAGCAGTATCAAAATTTTTTTTAGGAGTTTTGCCAATGTCAAGAAAACCTTTCATCGCCGGTAATTGGAAAATGCACAATACCGTTGAAGAATCCGTAAACCTCATTGAAGGTTTAAAAGCCGCCAAAAATAAAAACAACGCCGATATTATGGTGGCCCCCAGCTTTACCAGCATTAACGCCGTGGTAAAAGCTTCCGTCGGCACCGGTTTTAAAGTTGCCGCGCAGGATTGCTTTTATGAAGATAAAGGCGCGTTCACTTCACAGATTTCTCCCGTTCAGGTAAAAGGTGCGGGCGCAACGCACGTAATTTTGGGCCACAGCGAAAGAAGAAGCCTGTTCGGCGATACCGATGAAATTTTAAATAAAAAAGTAGCCGCCGCTTTAAAACACGATTTGGTCGTCGTTTTTTGTGTAGGCGAAACTCTTGAGCAGAGAGAAAGCGGCAAAACCGAAGAAGTAATCAAAGGCCAGCTTGTCAACGGGCTTAAAGGTTTTACGGCGGAACAGCTTAAAGATATGGTCGTCGCTTACGAACCGGTTTGGGCTATCGGCACCGGCAAAACCGCCACTCCCGAGCAGGCTCAGGAAACTCATAAAGCGATAAGGGCCGTCCTTGCGGAAATGTTCGGCAAAGATTTCGCGGACGCTGTAAGGATTCTTTACGGCGGCAGCGTAAAAGCTGATAACGTAGACGCCATTATGGCCAAGGAAGACGTTGACGGCGTGCTCGTGGGCGGGCAGGCTTTAATCGCTGAAAAATTCGTCAGAATTATCGACTATAATTAATTATGAATTTAGCAAAATATATAGATCACACCATACTTAAAGCCGTTGCGACCAAACAGGACGTAACCAAGCTTTGTGCGGAAGCGGCTCAGTACGGGTTTGCGTCGGTATGCGTGAATCCTTTTTGGGTAAGCTTGTGCGCCGATTTGCTTAAAGGCAGCGGCGTAAAAGTTTGTACGGTAATAGGTTTCCCTTTGGGCGCCAATGCAAGCAAGGTAAAGGCTTTTGAAGCCGAACTCGCGATAAAAGAAGGCGCGGACGAAGTTGATATGGTAATCAATATCGGCGCGCTTAAAAGCGGTATGCTTGACGTGGTAAAAGAAGATATCGCCGCCGTGCGCGAGGCAAGCAAAGGTAAAACGCTTAAGGTTATTATTGAAACTTCTTATCTTACCGAAGAGGAAAAGAAAACTGTCTGCAAAATTTGCGCCGAATGCGGCGTGGATTTTGTAAAAACTTCCACCGGATTTTCAGACGCGGGCGCTAAGGCCGAAGACGTAAAACTCATGGCCGAAGCTTCCGGCCTGGCCGTAAAGGCTTCCGGCGGAATCAGGGGCAAAGAAGACGCCCTTAAAATGATAGAAGCCGGCGCAAGCAGGCTCGGCACAAGCGCGGGTGTTAAAATAGTTGCGGATTAGCTTATGATAAAACGTTGGGAAATAAGGGAGAACACCCTAACTGATAATTCAATATACATCCTTTTGGTTGAGGGCACGGATGATTCCGCGCAAAATATTTCTGCGGGATTGTCGGCGTTTTGCCGTCTTATAGACGCAAAAGTTCCTCCCTTTACCCACGTTTTTGAGCTTTACAATATAACCGATGACAGCATGCTGGAAAAAATCCGCATCAAAATAGAAGAAATTTCCCAGCATGTTGTAATTGAAGGCGACATAAACGAAAGAACGAAACACGTCGATTTGGATTTAATTTCGCCGGAAACGGAAATACTCGGCCGCGCACCCGGTGCGGAAGAATCTTCGGAAGAGGCTTTCCCCGCGCAGATATCGGAAGAGCCTTTACAAGAGCAAAATGCGTTTTTTGCCCCGCGCCGCCCCGCTTCAGACGGGCCAAGAGCGCAAGTTCCAAATCGCCCTGCTTTTACTCCGCACCGGCAAGCCGCCGCGCCCGAAAGAGCTGTTTCATCAACGGTTCCCGGCAAATCAAGCGGAGTGAGGGAAGATCTTTTTGAAGTAAAACCGCAAAAAGAAGAAACTAAAATTTCCGCAAGCGATATTTTCGGCTCGGTGGAAAAAAGTTCCACCGGCAAGGTGCAGTTATCCGACGGCAGTTTTTCCATAAGGCAGGATTTCGCCAGCGCGGAATCTTTAAATATCAAGTTGGAAAATTCCTGTGACGTCGGCGACGGTACTTTTATCAATCTGAGTTCCGCCGAAGGCACAAAACTTAAAAGTTACAACACCGATGAAGATTTTAAAACGTCAACGAAAAATACCAAGACGGCCACCATGGGCATAGCCACTTTAATAGGCGGCCAATATCCCGAAGAAACCGTAAAAACAGCCCCTCAGCCCTCTTTAAGGCTTATGGGCGGGCTTGCAAACGACGCCGCTCAGCCGCGCAAAGAAACATTGATAGAAGATCCTTACAAAAAGATAGAATCCGCCGCAAAGCCGGCTGCGCCGGCAAATAAATTTATGCCGGCTGTAGGCGAAACCGAAATCAGCCGTCCGGCGGCGAACAATGCCGCTGCGCCTGCGGGCGGACGCGCGCATAATATGGCGGAAACGGCTGAGAAAATAGGTGGATTTTTTGGTAAATTTTTCGGCAGGATAGCGGCAAAGGCTTCAGATCATCTAAAGAAGCACGAACATAAAACCGCCGCGCCTTTGCCGGAACAGATACAGCCGGAGCCCGTAAAAGCGGCAGAAGTTATGCCCGCGCCGCAAGCGGCGGTTCCCGCGGAACATGTTAATACTCCCAAAGCCGAAGCGCCCGCGCCGGCACCCAATCCGTTTGCAAATTTGGGTTCCAAAAAAATAACGGAGGAATTCACGCCGAAGACCGAACCTGCCAAGACTGTTCCCTCGCAGAGCGCTAAGAGCATTTTCCACAGTATAACTCAGGAAGGCAAAGCCGCCGTGCCGATAGACGAAATTTTGGCGCCTGTTTCCGACAACGACCTTTCCGCTAAGATAGAAGTGGACGATATTTT
This sequence comes from Candidatus Proelusimicrobium excrementi, assembly GCA_934643455.1. Classification (GTDB taxonomy): domain Bacteria; phylum Elusimicrobiota; class Elusimicrobia; order Elusimicrobiales; family Elusimicrobiaceae; genus Proelusimicrobium; species Proelusimicrobium excrementi. Next base: position 80,964 of record CAKUBV010000002.1, read on the forward strand.
TGCCGCGGAAACCATATGCGAATTTTACGCCGACCCTGAGGAAACGGGCGGACAAAATAAAGTAGATGAAATTTTGCAGGGCGGTGCGGCCCCGGCCGTTACGTCTTCCGCGAAGACGCCCGTAATGCCGCCGGAGAAGAAACCTTTAGGCAATTTCGATGATTTTATGGATGTGCCTAATCTTTTGTCTTCTTCCGAGAAGCCGGCCCCTTCGGTGGTAAAACAAAATCCTCCCGAACCAGCCAAAGCGCAGGCCAAAGAGGAAGTTTCCGCTCCGCAAAGTCTTCAGACGGAACCGCCGCAGGTTCAGCCGGCCGGGAAAGCAAACGAAGAACCCGTAATCAGGCCCAGCGTGCAAACGCCTGCCGCGCCTCAAAATACCGCGCGCGGGGATACTGCCCAGACTACGCAGACTCCTTTTATATTTACTTCCAACGCCTTTAAACCTTCGGCCGATAACGGTTCGTCCGCAAAAAAACCTTTTGTAGCCGCGCCTCCGGCTTTCGGTAAGAATATGGCAAAGCCGGCAATGCCTAAGCCCGCCGTAAAAGCGGAGCAGTCCGCGGCGGAGGAAAGGCCGCAAGTTGCTGCGCCCGCGCCGGTTAAACCTTCAAAGCCTGCGCCGGTAATTTTGGAAGAAGAAGCCGTCGCCGCGGAAAATGAAAGAATGTCCGCTTCGGCCGAGAATGTTCCCAATCCAAACGGAATAATCGATCTTAAAAAAGGTGCTGCCCCGGTGCCGGAAACTAAATCTCAGGCTTTTGATATGAGCGCGGCTTTTGCCGACGCCGCCGAGCAGGCCGACAGCATAGAAACCAACGTAACGGAACTTAACGACGGCGAAAGTTTCTTAAATCCGCCGCAGACTGATACTCCCAACGAGCTTCATCCCCAGGAAATGAATGTCCGGGAAGAAAATGTTTTTGCTTCCGCACCGGCGCAGCCTTCTTATGAGGCACCTATGGCTCCCGGGGAGGAAAAAGAGGTTCAGTCTAAGGCCGAAGCCGTAAATATTTTTGATACGCCGGCTGCCCAAGAGGACGAATACCAAAGCCCCGCGGAAACTTCCGCGGAGAATATTCCCGCCCCTGCGGCTGTGCCGGCCCCGGCTTTAAAGACTCCGCCCAAACCGCCCGTGCCGCCTTCTGCGCCCAAACCGCCCGTGCCGCCTTCTGTACCCAAGCCGCCGGCGGCTCAGCCTTCCAGATATGTCGAAAATGATTTTGCAAAACAAATAAGAGAAAGAATTGAAAAACAAATACTTAATGGGGAGATAAAAACTGATATGACACAAGACGATTTTAACAATAATAAATTGAACAGACCGTCCGCACCGGGACAAGCGGTTCCGCCTGCTCCCAAAACGCCCGCCGCGCCGGTTCCTCCCAAGGTTAACGCTCCTTCCGCGCCAAGGCCCGCAGTTCCGGGAATGCAGCCGCGTCCCGCCGCGCCGAGGCCTGCGGTAAATCATGTTCAAGCTCCCGGCTCGGGCTCGGCTCATGCGCCGGTGCAAAGGCCGGTTTCATCTCCCGCCCAGCAGCATGCGGCCCCGGCTCCGCGCGCGGCGACTATGGTGGATCATACGATTTTGGTTTCCGCCGGACAAGTTTACAAAAGGAACAACTGGCCTTTGGAAATTCCTTTAAATCCTTTGTTTACTTTTGACAAAATGGATATGGCTTCCAACCGTTTTGCCCATGCTACGGCCATGAGCGTCATAGATAATATCGGCACTATGCACAACCCGTTTATGGTGTACGGCGACAGCGGCACCGGCAAGACTCATTTCCTTAACGCAATGGGCTATGAACTTGCCATGAAAATCGGTCAGGAAAAGATTTTCTTTACAAACGGCGTGCGCTTTTCAAGAGGCGTACAAAGATACGTTGAAGAAGGCAATATGAAGCATTTGGAGGATTTCTTCTCCTCCGTAGAAGTGCTGATTATCGACGATATCCACCTTACCGCCGTCAACGAACACAACAGGGAATTTATCTCCCGCGTGCTTAACCGCTTCCTGCAGGAAAAGAAGCAAATCCTTATTTCTTCAAAATATCCGCCGGAAAGTTTGGCGCGTTTTGAAGAACTCGTCCGCTTCCGCCTGGATCAGGGCTGGGTTTCGGAACTGAAACATCCGCGCCAGCAGCACTTCTCCAAAATATACGCCAGAATGATGGAAGACGCGGAACTGGGCTTGAATGACGTGCAATCCCAAGGTTTCCTTAATTTCGACAAAGTAAATTTGGGCTCCGTCGCCAGAAACATCAAAAGGGCGAAGGTCTTAAGCCGCCGAATCAACAACAGCGGGCTTATACAAATGTCCCATGAGCAAATCCTCAACGAAATGCTTGCCGTCAACGGGGAAAACGAAAACAGCGAAATCGTTAAAAAGGATTTCGCCGATATCGTAAGCATCAACAGGAGCGAGAATACCGACTGGGGCAACTTCGGCTTCTTCTACCCTCAGGATCAGGCGGACAAATTTAAATGGATAGCTTTCTGCGTAATGCAAAAAGCAAAAGAGCTCGGCATAAAAGGCGGGTTTAACTTCGCTTTGAAGAGCTCCTATTCCACGGATCATATAATTTCCGCCGCTTTTAAGATAGCCAATATCTGCGACAATAAAAATCTTAAAGGCGCGATAATTTTGGGCCCTGCGCTTTCCGTCTGTCAGGAATCCATAAGGGATAATTTCTATGATATCCTTACCCACATGCTTGAAGTAATGATGATACGCTGCGGCATAATCAACGCCGAAAGTATTAAAAACCCCAGCGCTTACGTAAGAGTGTTGGGCGATGTTCTTAAATAAGAGGTGTGTATGAAAAAACTTACGCTTTTATGCTGCTGTGCTTTGCTTTTGACGGCGTGTCAGCGTTTTAATATCGGGCCGAAAGGCGCGGGCGAATACGTCCAGGCTTCCGCTACGGTCCCTTATGAGGAAATTTCCAAATCCGCGATGAAGAAGAAAGTCCTCAGACAGGCGGAACTTAACGCGCTTGAAAAAGCCACTAGGGTGTTTTTATCTTCAAATAGTACGGTTGAATTTCCGCCGGAAGTCAAAAAACAAATTATGGATAACCCGGACGGTTATATCAGGAAATCATATTTGACGACTTCTTACAGAAAAGGGGAAAACTATTACGGAGAAGCGCGCGTTATGGTGCTTGTAAGCGAGCTTTCCTCCAAAGTTAAGGAACTGCAAAGCGCGGATTATGTAAAGAAGACGAATATTTTTGTAGCTTCCAGGGAAACGGTCAACGGCGAAATATCTTTAAAGCAGTATTGCCGCCAAGGCATATACAAAGCTTTGAAGGATTATCCTTACGTTTTGATAGACGGCGGTAATTTAAGCCAAAACAATTTGGAAGATTACACGCAGGTTGTCGACAAGGCCAAAAAGGAAGGCGCAAGATATATAATCCTGGCCGAAGCCGCCGCGGACGAACTTGAAAGCGCGTCGCAGCTTACGACTTCTTTTAAGCCGGTAAGAGCCAAGGCCAATATTAAAGTTATCGCGGCCAGCAATTATCAGGTTATTACGGATTCGGCAGACAGCTTCACCGGGCTTGACGGAGTGCTTTCAATCGCCCAGCAAAAAGCTTTGACCGGCGCGTGCGAGAACGCCGGCGCGCAAACGGCGGAACCTATAAGTATGGCCGTAAATTCCGCAAAAACTTTTAAATTTATAGTCAAAGACGTAAACACGATAGAGCGTTTGGAAGAAATGCAGAATATTATGCGCCAGCTTAGGGAAGTGGAAGATTTCAGCTTGGTTAAATATACCAACTCCAACGCCACTTTTGAAGTTCAGGCCAACATAAAAACGTCCGAAGAATTTTCGGCCAAGATTTTAAGGAGATATTATTCCAACTTCTCCATAGACAGGATTACCCCCGAAATAGTGGAGATGACTTTCCTTTAATCTTATGTTAGCCAGCATAGTATCAAGCTGTATCAACGCTTTGGATGGTTTTTTGGTTTCGGTCGAAGTCGATATTTCCGCCGGTTTGCCGTCGTTTTCTTTGGTCGGCCTGCCGGATCAGGAAGTGAAAGAAGCCAAAGACCGCGTGCTGGCCGCCATAAGAAACAGCGGTTTCGACGTTCCTTTAAAAAAAATTACGGTCAATCTTGCGCCGGCCGAAGTTAAAAAAGCCGGCGCGCATTTTGATTTGCCGATAGCTTTGGGCATACTTTCGGCCAGCGGCCAGCTGAGCAAAGAAGCCTCAGCCAAAGCTTCCGAAATGGTTTTTATAGGTTCTCTCGGCCTTAACGGAAAAACGCATTCCTGCGGCGGAGTGCTGCCTATGCTTATATCGCTTAAAAAAGGCAAACGCCGCAAAGCCGTAATTCCTTTTGACAACTCCTCCGAAGCCGCCTATGCCGGCGTGGAAGCTTTCGGCGCGGTAAGCTTAAAGCAAACCGTTGATATGCTGGAAGGCCGGGCGGAATTCCCGGCGTGCGCACCGGCCGAGGATAACGATTTTTTGCCCGAAGCTGCCGCCGGCGATTTCAGCGAAGTCAAAGGCCAGGCCTTGGCCAAAAGAGCTTTGGAAATAGCCGCGGCCGGCGGCCATAATGTGCTTTTGGTCGGCCCGCCCGGTACGGGTAAAAGTATGCTGGCCAAGCGTTTCGCGGGCATTTTGCCGCCTTTAACCAAGGAAGAGCGGCTGGATATTTTACAGATTTATTCCGTATGCAAGCTTCTGGGCAAGAACGGCAAAATGCCGGGGCGGCCCTTCAGGGATCCTCATCATACGATATCCAATATAGCTTTAATAGGCGGCGGGCAGACGCCGCGCCCCGGCGAAGTCAGCCTGGCGCATAACGGCGTTTTGTTCCTTGACGAATTTGCGGAATTTTCCCGTTCCTCTTTAGAGGTGCTGAGGGAACCTCTTGAAACTTTTAAAGTAACGATATCCCGCGCCAAAGACAGTTTTACATTTCCGGCTAAATTTACTTTGATAGCGGCGATGAATCCGTGTCCTTGCGGCTATCACGGCCATAATATAAAAACGTGCAACTGCACGCCTTTGCAGATAAGCCGCTACAAGTCGAAAGTTTCCGGCCCTTTGCTGGACAGAATAGATTTAACCGTAAATTTAAACCCCGTCGATTACAAAGACTGGAACAAAAAATCCGAAGGCGAAACCAGCGCGCAGATAAGGGAGCGCGTCATCGCCGCGCGTGAAAGGCAGAAGGAACGTTTTAAAAACGGTTCCACCACGGCCAACGCTTTTATGACGGTTTCGGAAATAAAAGAATTCTGTCCGCTTCCGCCCGGCGGCGGAGAGGTTTTGGAACTTGCCATGAAAAAGCTCGGCCTTTCTGCCAGAAGCTTGGATAAAATACTTAAAACGGCGCGCACGATAGCGGATTTGGCGGGAAGCGACAATATTAAAAAAGAGCATATCATAGAAGTTATGCAATATCGTCCTTTTGACAGAAAAGGCGTAAGCGACATATAGGTTTTTATGGCTTTATCATACGAAGAAAAACTGGCTTTAATCAAAATAAACTCTTTCAGCTTTTTAAGGGCCGATTGGCTCGGCCGTCTGCTGGATATTTTTTCTTCTCCGTGTGAAATCCTCAAACAAAAGCCGGAGCGTTTGAGCGAAGAGGGCAAAATTTCCCTTGAAACCGCTTCAAAATTTTTGGAGACGGCATCCCGTCTGGACGCCGAAGCCGAGCTTGAAAAAACGGATAAAGTAAACGGCAAAATTTATTTTAAAGGGGAAGAAGGCTACCCCGAGGAACTTTTAAGCATAAAAGAACCGCCTTTGGTTTTATATGTGAGGGGAGTATTGCCGGCCGAGAACAGCGCAAACGCGGCGATGGTCGGCACTCGCAAAATAACGCCTTACGGCAGAAGGGCCGCCTCTAAACTGGCGGAAGATTTGGCCTTGGCCGGCGTAATTTTAGTCAGCGGTTTGGCAAGAGGCGTAGACACTGCGGTTCATTCCGCCGCCGTCAGAAACGGCAAACCTACGCTTGCTCTTATCGGTACGGGCATAGGCAGATGTTATCCGGCGGAAAACAGGGAGCTCGCCCGCGGCATACTTGATACCGGCGGCGCAATAATATCGGAACTTCCTTTTGACGCCCCGCCCTTGGCGCAGCATTTTCCAAGGCGCAACCGCCTGATAGCGGGGTTTTCAAAGCTTGTAGTTGTGGTGGAGGGGGAAGTAAAATCAGGCGCGCTTATCACGGCTAAAATGGCCTTGGAACAAGGCATAGACGTTTTGGCCGTTCCCGGCCCGATAGATTCCCCGCAAAGCGCCGGCACAAATAAACTTATCAAGGAAGGCGCGGGTATGGTTTTAAGCGCGGCGGACATAATAGACTGCCTGCCTTTAAACTTAAAACTTGGCCTTAACACTAAAAAACTTTATAATGAAGAAAAGCCCCCGCTGGAGGAACTTTCCGGGCCGGAACTCTCCGTAGTTGAAGCAATAGGCTCCGGTTCCGTCAGCGTGGACGATTTGGCTTTGGCTTTAAATATGCCGATAAGCGAACTTTCCGGCGTTTTGTTTTCGCTGGAAGTAAGCGGCGTGATCAGCTGCGCCGACGGTAAATACAGCAGAAGAAAATTTTAAGATTTTATATATATTCAGAGGACTTATAAAATGGCAACCAATCAAAATAAAGCGGCCGGCGCAAAGCCGAAAGGCAAGGAATTGATTATAGTGGAATCCCCAACGAAGCAGAAAACTATAAGCAAGATATTGGGTTCTTCTTATATCGTCAGGAGTTCTTTCGGTCATGTCCGCGATTTGCCTTCAAAGGAAATCGGCGTAGACGAGAAAAACAATTTCAAACCCACTTACGTGATAAGCGGCAAACCGCGTGTTATAAGCGAGCTTAAAGAAGCAGTCAAAAACGCTTCTACCGTATACCTCGCCACCGACCCTGACCGCGAAGGAGAAGCTATAGCCTGGCATTTGCAGGAACTTCTGCATTTAAAGCCGGAAAACACCCGCCGCATTTACTTCCACGAGATTACCCCCACCGCGGTAAAAGAATCTTTTGAACACGCCCGCGGCATAGACCATAATCTTGTTGACGCACAGCAGGCGCGCCGCGTTTTGGACAGATTGGTGGGTTATAAACTCTCTCCTCTTTTGTGGCGTAAAATAACCAGCGGGCTAAGCGCGGGTCGCGTACAGTCCGTGGCGGTGCGTCTTTTAACCGAACGCGCCAAGGAAATAGCCGATTTTAAAGAACAGGTTTACTGGACGATAAAAGCCTCTTTGGAAAAAGAAAATCAAAAACCGTCTTTTTCCGCCCGCGTGCTTAAATGGGAAGGCAAAAACGTCGAGAAAACCGTAACCTATAAACTTTTTGCGGAAGATTATAAAGTAAAATCCACCGTATTTAACACCAATGAATCTTTAGCCCCCGTCAACGCCGTTTTAAGGCAGGGGCCGATTGTCGTTGAAAAGGTGGAAAAGAAAGAAGTCAAACAGAAAGCCCGTCCTCCTTTTATAACCAGCTCCATGCAACAGGACGCTTACAATAAAATAGGCTTCGGCTCGCAGAAAACCATGCAGGTGGCGCAAAGCCTGTATGAAGGTATTGAAATCGGCGGGCAGACGGTCGGTTTGATAACTTATATGAGGACGGACTCTTTCAACGTTTCAAAACAGCTTCAGGCGCAGACTTCCAAATTTATCAAAGAGAAGTACGGCCCGGAATACGCGCCTAAAACCGCACCGGTGTTTAAAAGCAAGGTGAAAGGCGCGCAGGAAGCGCACGAGTCTATCCACCCGACCGATGTTTACAGAACGCCGCAGAGCCTTAAAAATTATCTTACCGCCGATCAGTATAAACTTTACGAGCTCATTTGGCTGCGTTTCGTCGCTTCTCAAATGGCCGAGGCCGTATTCAATACGGTGGCCGTGGATATTTCCGCCGGCGGAAAAGAAAAATGTATGCTGCGCGCCAACGGCAGAACCGTTAAATTTAAAGGTTATCTTTCCGTCTATCAGGAAGAAGCCGACGAGCGCGAAAGTAATGACGACGATTCATCGGCTTTGCTTCCGCCTTTGGAGCAGGGCGACGCTTTGAAGCTTTTGGGCATAGACACCAAAGATCACAAAACCACGCCTCCGCCGAACTATAACGAGGCCAGCCTCATCAAAACTTTGGAAAAGCACGGCATCGGCAGGCCTTCAACTTACGCTCCGACCATCAAAACCATTATGGACAGGAAGTATATAGAAAAGCAGGCCAAGGGCAATAAGCTTGTCGCGACGGATTTGGGCATAACCGTTACGGAACAGCTTAAGGAATTTTTTAAAGACATTATGGATCTTTCCTACACCGCCGGAGTTGAAGAAACTTTGGACGATATCGCCGAAGGCGATAAAAAGTGGGTGGAGGTTATAAGCGGTTTTTACAGCGGATTTACCCGCGATTTGGACAACGCTTCCAAAAATATGCGCAAGCCCGCGCCGAGCGTGGCCGAAGGGGAACAATGCCCGATTTGCGGTTCGCCCATGGTGCGCCGCCGCAGTAAATACGGGGAATATCTTACTTGTGTAAATTACCCGGATACCTGCCAAGGCAAAAAGAATTTAAGCGGTTCTTCTTTCCCTGCGCCGGAACAAACCGCCGAAAAGTGCGAAAAATGCGGTTCGCCCATGGTAATAAGAACGGGCAGGAAAGGCCGCTTTATGGCTTGTTCGGCTTATCCTAAATGCCGCAACACTTATTCGGTTGACGCTCAGGGCAACAGGGTGGCTTCCAGCGGGCCTTTGGATTCTGGCAGAAAGTGCGAAAAGTGCGGCAAGCCGCTTGTTTTAAGGCACAGCGCAAAAGGCGCGTTTTTGGGCTGCAGCGGATACCCGAAATGCAAAAATATAGTCAATATTACGCCGGAAGAAGAAGCCGCTATAAAGAAGCTGAACGAAAAGAAAGATGCTTAAGCAGATAGAAAACTTCGGTTTAAGTTTAAAAGGACGCAATTTGTCCGCGCATACTTTGCGCGCTTATGAGAGCGATTTGGAAGCTTTCGCGGCTTTTATGAACTTAAGGGGTTGGATATCGGTTAAAGATTTTAATTTAAAGAATATAAGGAAGTATTTATCTTACGAGAGCGAAAAAGAACTATCCCGCGCGGCGGTTCTTCGTAAGATAAGCGCGCTTAGAAGTTTCGCCCGTTTTTTGGCAAACCGCGGGCTTATAAAGGTTAATCCTTTTACTTTGTTTTCCGCCCCTAGGCGGGAAAAGAAACTGCCCGCTTTCTTGACGGAAAGCGAAGCTTCCGGCCTGATGGAGGCGGAAATCAGCAGCCGCTTTCATTACAGGAATAAAGCCATTTTGGAGCTTCTTTATTCCAGCGGGCTCAGGCGCAGTGAAACGGTTTCGCTTAACGTAGGCGACGTAAATTTTGATGAAGGCTGGGTAAAGGTGCTGGGCAAGGGGGCAAAGGAAAGACTTGTGCCGGTAACCGATATCGCGCTGGAATGTTTGGAAAGTTATCTGTCCACCCGCCCTGACGTTCATCCCTGGGATGCTTTATTCCTCGGCAGCAAAGGCGGGCGTTTAAGCGGGGAGGGATTGGCGCAGATAATAAAAAAAAGCGCGGTAAGCAGCCATGTCGCGCGCAAAGTAACGCCGCACAGTTTAAGGCATTCTTTTGCGACGCATCTTTTAAACAACGGCTGTGATTTAAGAAGTTTGCAGGAAATGCTGGGCCATAAAAGTTTGGCCGCGACGCAGGTTTATACGCATGTTTCTTTGGAAAAACTGAAGAAGGTGTATAACGCGGCGCATCCCGAAAGCGAGGTAAAAAAATGATTTCAATAGGTATAGACATCGGCGGTACTTTTGTAAAATTCTTTGCCGTTAACGATAAAAAGAGAATTCTTAAAACGGATAAAATCCCCACCTACACTACTCTGGGCAGGAACGCCTTTCTGGCCCAGCTTTCAAGGATAGTCAACGAGTGGCGCGGCGAATTTAAGGATAAATCCGTCGTAATAGGCGTGGGCATAGCCGGCGACACCGACCCGGAAAAGGGCGTTTTGCGCTGGGCTCCGAATATCCCTTGGCATAATCTTAAAGTGGCGCAGGTAATGAAGGAAAACACCGGTTGCGAATGTTATGTTTCCAACGACGCAAACATGGCCGCATGGGGGGTATTCGACCGGGAGTTTAAGGGCAAGTACAAAAATATGATTATCGTAACCTTGGGCACCGGCATAGGCGGCGGAATAATCATAAACGGCGCTCTTTACCAGGGCGCGGACGGTTCCGCCGGGGAACTCGGCCACATGAAGATAGATTTCGCGCCGGACGCTCCGCTTTGCGGGTGCGGTCAGCGAGGATGCTTGGAATCCTACGCCGGTACAAAAGGCATTTTGCGTATGGCCCAGGCCGCCAGCGCGAAATATCCCAAATCAATTTTGGCGAATTTGATTAATAAGGAAGAATTTTCCGTAAGTTTACTTTCCCAGGCGGCCGCGCAGGAAGACGAAGTGGCCTTAAATTTATGGAAGGAAATAGGCTCCTATTTGGGCCGCGGTTTGGCCGATATGGTGCTTTTGCTTAACCCCGACGCCATTGTTTTGGCCGGAGGAGTTTCGCGCGGGGCAAAGTATTTCCTGCCGTCGGTTAGAGAAGTGTTTGAAAAACAGGCCGTCAAAACGCCTTTTAAAAACGTTAAAATTCTTTTATCCAAAGAGGGCAATATCGGCGGCGTAGGCGCCGCCCTGTACGCGCTGCACAAAGCAAATGAAAAATAAATTCTTTACTTTACTTTTTTGCGCCTTGCTCGCCGGAGCCAATTTGGCGGCGGAAGATTTTGAACTTCCCGCACCCACCAAGGGGGAGTTTATCTATTACACCGCCGACGAAACCGTTTACGATAAAAACAATTCCGTCGTGGCCATAAAAGGCAACGCCGAAATTTATATAGAGGACGGCCAAACCACGCGCGTAATTAAAGGCGACGATATACAAGTATACGTAAAAGAACAGATTTTGGTTTCCGAAGGAACTACCGTTATAGAAGACGAAAAGGGCGTTTTTACTTCCAACGGGATTAAGTTTGATTTGGCTTCCAAAGCCGTCATTATGGAAGATATAAAAGCCGATTATTCGCCAATACGCGTACTTTCCACCAAAAGCCTTGAAGCCGAAGACGGCGAATATATTTTAAGGAAGGCCAATATAACCTGCTGCGATTTTGAAAAGCCCCATTATACCCTTTACGTCGGCAAGGCGGATCTTATTCCCGGCGACAGAATTTGGGCCACCAACGCGGTAGTAAAAATAGGCAAAGTGCCTGTGTTTTATTTGCCTTTCGTTTACCGTTCTTTAAATACGGACAGACTGTTTACCACATACGTTGATTTTGATCAAAGCAATAATACCGGCTTCGGCTTTCTTACTTCTACGGTATATTCAAAAAACAATTTCGCGGCAAAAGCCAATTTGGATTATTATACGCGTTCGGGTTTCGGTTACGGGGCCGAAGTAGCTTATGAAGATCCTCAGCGTTTCCGCGGTTCTTTGCAGGCTTATACCATACACGATAAAGTGCAGGACGACCAACGCTGGGGCATTGACGGCGGTTATTGGTGGGAAGTCGCCGATACTTCCGACAGCCTTAACAAAGGCCGCGGCGCGATTTACTTCAGCCAGTTTGAAACCAGGAATGTTTCCGACGCTGATTTTAACGACGACTTTTTCCGCTCCAATCCTTATGTGGTTTCCCCCGACAAATTGACGCGTCTTTCCGCGGTAAGGCAGAGCGGCTGGGAAACTTTCCGCATAGGCTATACTATGCGCGAACAATTAAACGCCGACGATAAAACTTACTCCAACGCGGAAGAGTACGCCCCTAAAATAGATTGGATTTTCAATCCTTTCGTAATAAAGGGTACGGGCGGAATAGTAAATAATTTTTCACTCGGGTTTAACAACGCAAAAATAGAAGAGTATGATTTTGTTCAGTATATTAACGCTAACTGGCGCAGCTCAAAAGATTTTAAGCTTCATCCTAATTTTACGCTTACGCCGAGCGTATTCTATAAGCAGGACGCAATTTTGAAGGATCCCACCAATAACGACGAGGATACTTTTGTCGGGCGTTACGGCGGAGAGCTTAATTTAAGATCCAATTTGATAACGGGCCTTTTGGACATAGGCTATCGTTATACCAAACGCACCGCCAGCGGATCCCTTACCAATATAGAATATCAGGACACCGACGAGGAGGAAAACCTCGTTTACGTGCAGAACTATTATATGCTGGGGCAGAATTTTTACTTCAAACTTGCCGGCGGATATGACTTAAGGGATTCCAGCGAAAGCTGGGACGCAAAATACCGCATAGAACCTATAACGGCCGAGGCGGGATATTTTTCGCCTTATACGGGGGCGAATTTCTTTTTGCAGAATATTTACGACGTGCACAACGGCAATCAGGCTTTCGTTTTGGACAGCACCTTTAAAAGCATAGGGGACAGTTACGCCAATTTCGGTATGACAAATTACAGCACCGACAGGGATAAGTTCCTCTTTACGACAAAATTCCTGATAGCACCCAAAAATTTTACTTGGCGCGCGGACATGGGCATTGACGTCAGCGTCAGCGATTCCAGTTTGTACGCATATTCGAAGCATATAAAAATTTATAAAGATTTCCATGATATAAGCGTTATGGTAGGCGTTAGGGACAGGAACCAAAACCTTTCCTTTTCGTTCAGGATAAACATACTTTGCGGCGCGGGCAAGAAGAACAAAGCCTTGACCCAAGCCGACGAGTATTGGCGTCCGTGGCGTGATGACAATATGGTTCGCGATAATTTTTAAGGAGGCTGAAATGTCAGCGGAAAAGAAGAGAGGTTTTGGCAGTATAGAAGTGGTTTGCGGGTGTATGTTCTCCGGCAAAACCACGGAGCTTATCAGGCGTATAGAAGTTTGCCAGCACGCCGGGCAGAAAGTTCAGGTTTTTAATTCCAGCAAGGATAAACGCTACGCCGTAAGGGCGATAGCCACCCACGATTTGAAAACGATAGAAGCCGTCCACGTAAATAAAGCCGAAGAGATTTTGTCTTTACTGAAAAAAGACACCGACGTAATTGCTTTGGACGAAGTAAACTTTTTCGGCAAAGATATTTCCTCCGTCGCTTTGAAAATAGCCGGCCTCGGCAAGCGTGTTATATGTTGCGGTTTGGATTTGGATTATCAGGCCGTTCCGTTTGAAAGTACCGCCCGTCTTTTGGCCGTGGCCGATAATGTAACCAAGCTTTCCGCCCGTTGCACGCGGTGCGGCAAACCAGCCACCAGGACGCAAAGGCTTGTGGATGTTAAGGCAAGGATTTATGTGGGCGGCGCGGAAGATTATGAAGCGAGGTGCGCGGATTGTTTTAAGCCCTAGGGCAGGCGGCGCGGCCGGATTTGTTTTTTTACTCGTGTTAAGTTGTGTTGTTTAGGCTAGCAGACTTTAATATTTAGGCAAATGTTTCCTCATGTAAAGTTGCGTACTGGTAGCTAGCAATTTTCCATATTTGGGTAAATTTAAGTTTTTTCTTCGCTTGGGTACTGCGGCAACTTCGTTGCCATCATACTTAGTACACCGCGCTTAGAATAAAACTTAAATTTCCCTCAAATCTGAAAAACCACGCCTGTTCTATTCTTTCACGCTTTTAACTCGGTCTATGTTGCACTTTCACGGATAGCACTTTGTCGCTTTTGGGCGAATTTTAATTTTCTTCTCAGTCGGATACGCGGGGCTCCGCCCTTAGGTTAAAAGCCTTATACTGCGTTCGTAAGAAAAGTAAAATTTTCTCTAAATCTTAAAGCTCACAACTTTCGCTCTCGCACAGCTAAAAAATCACCCTTGTTGCAGCCTTTCATGCTGAAAAACCACGCCGCTTGTGCTATCTCACGCTGTTTGCTTGTGTTAAGTTCTATGTTTACGGTTAGTACTTTTCTCACATTTTTAAAAATTATCATTACGACATAACTTAATTGAAAAATAACTTATTATTTATACTCCAATATATAAACTTATCCGGTCGTAAAATGATTCCATAACTTTTTATTAATTAATGTAGGTCGGGCTTTGCCCGACAGGGAAAACTCCTTTTTAACGTCAGGCCAAGCCTGACCTACATTGCCGTGTTTTTGTTGTTTGGGCGATTTGCAAGGTTGCTAAAATTTGGAAATTTTTGTTTTATTTTGCGGGTTTTGTCCGAACAAAAAAATATAAGCGTAACAATATAGCAGTTGCTATTTTTTTGTGAGTTGCCCGCAAAAAACATGACAAACGCCGTTCCTAAATGTACGTCGGATTCTTCCGTAAATTGTTATGTAATGTCCCATTCTTTAGGATATGAAAGCGTTTCAACAAATTGCGCTTCGTGGCAGCCGTCGGATTCTACCGTTTCCGGCGGGAGCACTTCCATATTGACTATGAGGTACAATCACGGTCTGACAAGGGGAACTATAAACTGCTATTTTGAAGGGGTGTTCTACAGAACCTGCATAGATTAAGGCCTAAAACGGCCTCTTAACTAACCGCTCCCCCGGCTTTTAATCGACCGGGGGAGTTATATATTGATTTATTTGACTTTTGAGTAAACGAACTCCGCGTCGTCCAGCGTCAGCACCATGCGCTCTGGCGTAAGTTCTTTTATTTTAAACGTAAGCTTAAAATCGGAACTGTTGCCGTTGCCTTCGCTTAAGCCGGTTAACGTAAGGGTATCGCCCTCTTTAGTCCATCCTTTATAGGTAAGCGTAGCCATATTTATGGTTGTAACGCTTCCGTCTTCATTCAGTATCATGCCGTCCGTATTTCCGGGCTGGCCCTCAACGGGTTTGCTCCATTCGCCGGTTACCGGCAGATTTAAGTCCTGAGCTTTGTTTTCGGCTTGCTGGGCGCAGCCCAATACAAAAACAAAAGCGGCGATAGCAATAATATATTTCATTTGTTCTCCTTTAACGGTTTTCTTTATAATTTGCAGAATCGTCTTTTATATAGTGCAGAAGTTTGCCTTCTTTTTCAAGAGTCATAACTCCGTCTTTAATCTTTTTGATTTTATAATTTTCGGTAAAATCCGTAAATTGATTGTTTGAGGCGTCAACGCCGGTTAAAGTCAGGTTTTTGCCTTTGCGGGACCAAGTTTTATAAGCCTTGTTTTGGCCGTTTATTGACGCCGCTTTGCCTTCGGGACCGAGATATATTCCCTGTTTTTCAATCGGCGGATTAGGCCTTCTTCCGTCAATCCAGGCGCCTTTCACGTCGGGCGCGGAGGCGCAGGCGCAAAGTAAAAGAGAAGTAAAAATAAGCATTGATAACTTTATTTGCATATAGCCGCCTTATTTATTTTGTTCCGCCGGGTAGCCCACCGGGTGATTTAAGATGAGAAGCTGTTTATCCGTAAGCTTTAAATCCTTAATGATTTGCTCTCTGGGCATGGAGCCCTGCGGCACCGTCGCCAGCCCGAAAGCCGAAGCAAACAATGATATGTTTTGCGATACTATCCCCGTGTCGATATAGGCCCAATTATTGCCGGCCTCGGCCCTTGCCGTTAAATATAAAGTTACGGGGGCATCCCTTAGCAGACAGTTTGCGTCGGAAACATACTCCAAAACGTTTTCCCGCGGGTTATAAAAATATGCGCCGCTTTTTAGGCAGGCGTAAACTTCAACTTCCTGCCTGTTCATGGCGGAAGGGGCTGTGCGTTTGCCGTCGGGGCGGTTGACGCCGTTGGCGGCCCAAAGCAAGTTGGACAGCGTTTGTAAATCCAATTCTTTTTGGGAGAACGCTCTGGTGGATTTCCTCTCCGATAAAGCCTGCATTATTTTTGCGCCTTTATTTTTCTGAGGGGTTTTCAGCTGAATGTTTTTTGATTCCTGCGCGCAGAGCATTGCGGCGGCGAAAATCAGTATCGGCGTTAGAAAGAGTTTCCTCATATTAAGCTCCTTTTATTTTGTTATACTTTTTCTATAATGTATCAAATTATTTAAAGAATTATTATGAGGAAATTATTTATAGTTTTTTTGTTTTTCATTCTTTGCATTCTGCCGGCTTCGCTTCGCGCCGGAAGCAGCTTGTTTGATAACGCTTCTTACTCGTACGGTATAACGGCGGGGAGTTTTTTGCTTGACCTCGGCTTCGGCGGGGAATATTTAAATTCGGGCGCGTCCAAAGCGAATTTGAAGACCGGCGCTTTTTTGATGGATCTGCGTCTGCTTTACGCCGCGGACAAATATTTCCATATTGGGCTTGAAGGCATTTTCGGCTACGGCGGCATGAGCGGCGGCGCACTTTCTTACGGGCGGGAATACGAAAGTGAGTACTTTTATATTAAAAAAGACGAGAACTATTATAAAACTTTTGCGGTTCTTCTCTCTGCGCGCGCTAACTTAAATCCAGATTATGCCGACAGATTTTATATGCCTTTCGCATTCGGTTATATGCAGAAGGATCAAACCACGGAATATAAGGCTTATTCTACGGTGATTCCCGGCTGGGAGCATGAATTTAAAGAAGAAAAAATGCTGGGCCAAGGCATATACGCTTACGGCGGTTTTGGTTTTGAGCATGATTTCAATACCGGCTTTTTGGGCGGCATTGAGGCCCGTTACGGGGTTTTCAGATGCGGCGGGGATTGGGTCAGCAGTATTTCCGCTTTGGTAAAAATCGGTTTTAAATCTTAAGTTTTTTATGTTTTTTAAATTTCTGCTGACTTCTTTTCTGCTTTGCATACTGCCGGACACGGATATAATTTTTATTATGACGCAACGCGTCGGCCGCGGCGTTAAGGCTGTTTCCATCGCTGCCTGCGGGTTATATTCGGGTTTGTTTTTCATACGGAGGCGTTTATTTACTGGCTTATAGCCGGCAGGATATTTTTCGGCTGATAAATTGTTGTTTAATATTTTAGGATTTAATTTTTTATTTATATAGCAGTAGCCAAAAGGGTTAAAAGTTTGTATAGTAAATTATATTTAGTTTTAGGAGTTTTAAACGCAAAATAAGTCTTAAACGCGGCTTATAAACAATTTAATTCTGTTTTTGGAACTGTATGCAGAATACGGTGCGCTGCCGGGATACCGGCGGCACATTCTGAGTCCAAAAACAGTCGTTTTAGGCACAAAGTAAGCGGATTAATTACCCGGTTACTTTGTGCCGAGTGTTTGTCGCCCAAAAGGGCGGCAAACCACGGCTGTTATTATTTGGGTTACTCAGAATGGCTCAAATATAACAGCCGTTTTTGTTTGCCTGTTTTTGCTTCCAGTTTTATATGAGCCCGAAAAAATAAATCAAAAATAATAAGGAGAAATAATATGGCGTTGATTAAATGTAAAGAATGCGGGAAAGAATATTCTGATTTTCTGGATGACTGTCCCAACTGCGATAGGGCAAAATATGTGCAATCATCCCTGTATATTAATCAGCAACTGGTTCCTGGAGAATATCTTATTTATAAATGTAAAATACATTGGCAGATTTGGATATCGCCGATTATTTGGAGTTTAGTTTTAGGGCCTATAATATTGGGTGTTTTTTTGCAAGGCGGGAGAGGAGGATCTTTTCTTTTTGCATTTATTTTATTTATTATTTGGCTCTCAGCTTATATGCGGTATACAGGTACAGATTTAGCTATTACCAATAAAAGAGTTATTTGCAAGTTCGGATTTATTTGGCGCAAATCTTATGAAATAAATTTGGCTAAAATTGAAGGGGTTATTTTAGAACAAAGTGTTTTAGGGCGTATTTTTGACTGTGCCTCAGTTGTTATTCGTGGTGTCGGAACTTCATCCGCCCCGGTCCCTTATATTTTGGATTTCCGAGAATTTAAACAAAAATTAATGATGGAATGCGAATCTCACAGAAAGTAAATGTATATGGAAATACGCTGAGAACAGAAACAATCCGCAAACAAAAAAGCCTTTCTTAAAAGAAAGGCTTTTAAATATTACCGAGAGAGGGACTCGAACCCTCACGCCCTTGCGGACAATGGTTTTTGAGACCATCCTGTCTACCAATTCCAGCATCCCGGCGAAATCTTAAATTGTTTGTTTCTTACAGCTTATATATTAATTCTAGCAAATTTAAGGCGCGTTTCCAAAATAAAATTAATATTTCGGCGGGAGTTCGCCCGTTTTGCTGGTTTTTAATTCTGCGGCATATTGACGATTGAGCCCCTTTCCTTTATGTTCCACGTCGGGTTTACAAAGTTTATCACGCCTTCGGCTATCGTCGAGCCCAAAATATTTATAAATCTTTCCTGTTTAAGCAGTTCTTCCTGATAAGGAATCATCATATACACGTTTTCTATCAATATTGAAGGCACTTGGGGGGAGCTCCTTGTAACGGAAAAATCCGCCTGAATAATACCTTCCGTCGGCAGGCCGACGTTTTTTATGAAACTGCTTTGCATGGCCTGCGCAAAAGGCAGGCTGTGCGGATAATAATAAAATACGGAAGAGCCTCTTTCCCTGGCGAAAGGATCTATAAAATCCGGCAGGGCGTTGTTATGAACGCTGATAAAAAGGTGCGCGCCGTTTTGGTCTATCTTTTCGGTCCTTCTGCTTAGCGGCATATTTTCGTTCTCTTCTTTTGAAAGGAAAACTTCCGCCCCCAAACTTTCAAGGTGGCTTTTGGCCGAAAGGGCTATATCGTAATTGGCTTCGTATTCCAAAAGCCCGCTCGGGCCGACGGCCCCGTCGTAAGGGATAGTCCTTTTGGGGGAATGGCCCGGGTCAAGCACCACTTTAAGGCCGTTTAAAGGTTTTTCTTCGGTAAAGTTAAATTTAGGCTGATGATAAAGTTCAAAAATCAGATTGTTGTCATCATACCTGTAAGTGTAGCCCCAAAGCTTGGCTCCGTTTTTATAATTGGCTTTGATTTTTTTTGCTCCGTCGGAAAGTATTTCATAGTCAAGGCCGCTTATAAGTTCGTCCTCGCTGTCGCTCATAATGGTATTTAGGGCTTGGGTATAATATAAAACGATATTGAAAGAATCATGCGTTTCTTCCACTTTAAAACTTACCTTTTCGGTGTTTTTAATGGTAAGAACGGTTTTGCCTTCCTGCGGGGAAGCGGAAATTTCCCAAGCGATGTTTTTCGGTTTTCTTAGTTCGGACGAGGGGTTTAGGAAGCGTCTTTCAATCCACCCGATGATTTTATCGTCCAGTTTTACCCGGTATAAATTATTTATTCTGCCGGTAATTTCCACATTGCCGAAGAGCTTTGTATCAAGTATGTGTCCGTTTGGCTGAGGGGCGGGCCTTAAGCGGGAATCTTCCCTTATTACTTTAGCCGTTTTTGAGGCTTTGCTTTCCGGCAGGATTTTAATGCGCCCCAGGGAAGAGGCTTTCGCTTTAAGTTTGCCGTTGTCGTCATACATATAATAAGTTACTTTTGACGCTTTGCCCGAAGGTTCGGCATTGTTGAAATTTACGGTTTTTTTGTAAATGCCCGGTTCCCGCTGGGAGGCTATCAAAAGCGCGTCTTTAAAATAGTCGCCCGCGCTCATTTTTACCACCATATCCGGCGTGCCCGCGACGGTAAAATCCAAAATGTCGGCGGAAGAAAGCTCAACGTCGCTGGCGGGGAACAGGCTTGAAGTGTCAAAGCCCGGTTTATCAAGATACTTCCTGTAGTCAAAACCTCTTACAAAAACGCTTCTTATGTACTTATGTGTTTTTTCTGCGTCGGTAAATTCTATTATAAAATCCATATTCCCGGGGGTTACCGGCAGATAAGTAAGCCAGGTTCCCGTGCGGTATATCGGCACATCCGCGCCGTTTATCGTCAAAAGCCCGCCGCCGGAGTGCACTTTGCCGAAGAGGAAAATCCCTTTCGCGCCTTGCGCTATTCTGGTGTTTTGGTGCGGGTATTCAACGGTAACGGGCAATATTTTATCCGGGTTTTTGTCCTGTACGGTCAAATTAGGCGCCGTCGGGAGGCTCTGTCGGGCAAAAACTGCGGCGGCCGAAAACAATAAGTAAATTAAGATTGCCGTTTTTTTCATACTAATAAAATGATAACATAAAAACATGGTACAGCGCGATAAAATCGTCAAAGATATAAATGAGCTTTTAAACGTGGCCCTTACCCCCGAACATAACGGTTTGCAGGTGGAGGGCAAGACGGAAATTAAGAAGATAGTTTTCGGCGTGTCGGCAACTATGGAGCTGTTCAAAGCGGCCAAAGCCGCGGGCGCCGATATGGTTATGACGCACCACGGCCTTATTTGGAACACGTCGGAAAATATTACCGGCGTTTTCGGCCGGCGCGTTGCGTTTTTGATAAAGAACGATATCAATTTGGTTTCTTATCACCTGCCTTTGGACAGGCATCCCGTTTTGGGCAATAATGCGGGCCTTGCCAAGCTGATGGGGCTTAAGAACATTAAGCCTTTCGGCGTATATCACGGCATAGACATCGGCTTTATGGGCGAAGTCAACCCCGCAAGGGATATGGAATCTTTTTGCGCGCTTTTAAACGGGGAATGCGTACTCTGCGGCAAAAATGAAATCCACCGCGCCGCGGTGGTAAGCGGCGGGGCGCATGATATGCTGGGCCAGGCGATTGCCGCCGGGGTTGATTTATTCGTAACCGGCAGCCGCGACGAATACGTGCTTGAGCAGTGCCGCGAGGCCGGCCTTAACTTTATAGCCATGGGGCATTACAATTCCGAGGTGTTCGGCATAAAAGCACTTATGGAATATATCAAGAAACATTATAAAGTTGAAACAGAATTTATTGATATACCCAATCCATTCTGAAGGAGGAATGAATTATGGACAAGTTGTTTAAAAACATAGAAGGGCTTAAGGATTATATTCTTGAACTGCAGACTAATATGACTCGCCTTCCGGCGGTATCACCGGAACAAGGCGGAAAGGGCGAATTCGCAAAAGCGCAGTATCTTGAAAGCGAACTTAAGAAACTTAAATTTGACGAGATTTTCCGCATAGACGCGCCCGACGCCAACGCCGAGGGCGGCATAAGGCCCAATATCATAGCCAAATATTACGGCAAAAACAAAGATGTTACCTTATGGCTTTTGGCCCACATGGACGTAGTGCCCGAGGGCGACAGAAGCTTATGGAACACCGAGCCTTTTAAACTTACTTTGGACGCCGACGGCGACACCATATACGGCCGCGGCGTGGAAGATAATCAGCAAGCCGTTGCGGCGGCTTTGGGCGCGGCGAAAGCCGTAATGGAAACGGGCGCGGAAATCCCGGTAAACCTCGGCATAATGCTTTTGGCCGACGAAGAAACCGGCAATAAATACGGTATGGACTATGTTCTTAAACAACGCCCGGATTTGTTTGGCAAGAACGACAGCTTTTTGGTGCAGGACTCCGGCGACCCGGCGGGACGCGAAGTCGAAATAGCGGAAAAGAACGTTTTTTGGATAAAATTTACCACCGAAGGCAAACAGTGCCACGGTTCCATGCCGGCCAGCGGCAATAACGCAATGTATGCGGGCGCGCAGCTGCTTATCCGTTTAAAAGACGGTCTTTACGCCAAATTTGATAAACGCGACGCTTTGTTTGCGCCGGATAACAGCACGTTTGAGCCTACCAAAAAAGACGCCAATGTGCCTAACGTAAACACCATTCCCGGTACGGACGTGTTCTATATGGACTGCCGTATGCTTCCTTCTTACGATCCTCAGCTTTTTAAAGATGAAGTCGCTTCCATAGTAAAAAGCGTTGAGAAAGATTTTAAGGTAAAAGTAACCTGGGAGATAATCCACAGCGCGGTTTCAAAAGCGACTTCGCCCGAAGCTCCGATAGTAAAACTTTATTGCGATGCCGTAAAAGAAGTAAATAAAGTGGAACCCAAAGTTTTGGGCGTCGGCGGGGGAACTTTCGCCGCGGAAGTGAGGAACCTGGGATTGGCGGCCGTAGTCGGCTCCAAGATCTACGGATATCCGCACGTCCCTAACGAAAAATCCAGCCTTAAATTTACCTTGGACGATATAAAAGTAATCACTTATATTCTTATGCATTTGAAATAAGATGAAAAAGAGTATATTTACTACCGAAATTATAGTCGTTATTATGGCCGTGGCCGTTTTGGCGTGGTTATCCGCCCGGAAGATTAACGTAATCCGGGCGGAAGCCGCTGCGGCCGCTTCCAAGGAAAGTCTTATCATGCTGCAAGATGCGGTAAACGTCTACCGTTGGGATAACGAAAACCGCTGCCCGGAAAGCTTGGCTCTTTTAGTTCCGGGTTATATAGAAAAAATTCCGCCCGCTTATAAAACTTTGTCGGATTATGATTCAAGCGTAAAATACGGCTCTTACGGTTTGCTTTTTGACGGCGTCGGCGGCTGGATTTTTGACAATGATCCCCAGTCCGAACACTATTGCGAAGTGTTCTTAAACATTTAGGAGCGTATTTTGATACCGGATATTTTTATTCTCGTTTTATCTTTTGTTTTAGGGTTGGTTATAGGCAGTTTTCTTAATGTTTGCATTTACAGGATACCGGCTAAAATTTCGGTCGCGTGGCCGCCTTCTCACTGCCCCAAATGCAAGAATAAAATAAAATGGTATGACAATATCCCCGTACTCAGCTATTTGTTTTTGGGCGGCAAATGCCGCAGCTGCAAAGAGAAGATTTCTTTGGAGTATCCGATAGTCGAATTTGCAACCGCCTGCCTTACTCTTTTATTTGTTTGGAGATTGGGCCTTACCTGGTGGCTGCCTTTCGCGCTTGTTACGCTTTACAGCCTTATAGTTTTATCCGTAATAGATATGAAGCTGATGATTATCCCCGATAGGTTTTCTTTGGGTTTAATAGTCGTCGGTTTGGCCGCGTCTTTTGTAAACCCGGCTTTTGAAGGGAGCGTATGGAACAGGCTTGTTTCTTCCTTAATAGGCGGTGCGGTAGGATTCTTCGGGTTGTGGATAACGGCCGTTATCGGCCAGCTTATTTTTAAGAAAGAGGCTATGGGCGGCGGCGATATAAAACTTATGGGCGCAATAGGCGCATTAAGCGGCTGGATAGGCGTTATAAACGCTTTGATAGTTTCCTCTTTCGCCGGGGTTTTTTACTTCGGTATTTTGATGCTTTTGAAGAAACCGGCGGAAAACAACGCCATACCTTTCGGTCCTTTTTTAAGCGTAGGGCTTATAGTCAACATACTGCTTCCCAACTTTACTTTATATTAAGTCTGTTAGCGGTTTAATGGCTTCCCAATCTTTTGACGTTGCTAAACTCCTTTTTTAAGATTCGGTTAATGTCTTTTAACTTTATTATTTTTTACGCCGTTTTTGGGGCAGTATCCGGCTATGAGGCACTCTTCGCATTTTGGGCCGCGCGCGTGGCATATTCCCCTGCCGTGCCAAATAAGGGCGTGGCTTATCCAATGCCAATATTTTTTATCAAGCAATTTCATTAAATCTTTTTCTATTTTTATCGGCTCGGTGTTTTTTGTAAGGCCTATTCTGTAAGAGAGCCTTTTAACGTGTGTGTCGATCACGACGCCTTCCGATATGCCGTAGAAATCCTGCAATACCACATTTGCCGTTTTGCGGGCCACTCCGCGCAGTTTAAGCAGTTCTTCCATACTTGAGGGGACTTCGCCTCCGTATTTTTCAAAAAGAACTTTTGAAGTTTCGGAGATAGATTTTGCTTTTGCGTGATAAAACCCCGTGGATTTTATTATGGATTCTATTTCTTCCAAAGAAGCTTTGCTCATTTCTTTTGCGGAAGGGAATTTTGCAAATAATTTCGGCGTAACCATGTTGACGCGCACGTCGGTGCACTGGGCCGAAAGAATTACGGCGCACAAAAGCTGAAAAGCGCTTTCATAGTGTAAAGCGGTTTTCGTTTTTGGATAAAGTTTTTGTAAATCTTTAATCAGTTTCGGCAGATTTTCTTTTTTTAAAAGCATAATTCCTCAATATTACGGTTATAAATAAAATAAATATGTCGGTTAAAATTATCATGGCTCCGCTTGGCATATTAAAGATAAAGGCCAAGTAAATCCCTGCTGTTACGCCCGTTACGGAAAATGCGGAAGCCAAGATAAGGGCTCTTTTAAACGTTTTAGCCAGCTGCAAAGCGGCCGTCGGCGGGATTATTATCATTGCCGATACAAGCATTATCCCGACAACTTTTAAAGCTATTACCACCGCCGCGGCGGAAATCAGCACCAAAAGTATATTTATCCTTTCCGTGTTAACCCCGGCCGTTTTGGCAAAGTTCTCGTCAAAAGTTATTGCTATCAAGTCATTGTAAAAAACGTATACCAGGGTAAGTATCGTCAAGGCCAGTACCGCTGCCAATATAAGTTCCGCGGCGTTTACGGTCAAAATACTTCCGAAGAGAAAGGAAAGTAAATCCACGTTGAACCCGCCGGCCAATGCCGCTATAATCAGGCCCAGCGATATCCCGCCTGCGGCGATAATACCCAGCGCACTGTCGGAGTGGACTTTCGCGCTTGAACTTATTTTGTATATTCCCAAAGAACTTAACATAACCACGGGTATGGCCATAAACACGGGGCTGGTGTTGGTTATAAGGCCGAGTGCTATTCCGCTTAAAGCCACATGGCTAAGGCTGTCGCCGATTAAAGAAAGCCTTTTAAGCACCAAAAATACGCCCAGCACCGCGGTTATTACGGCTATAAGCGCGCCGGCTATAAGCGCCTTCTGCACAAATGCGTAAGATAAAAATTCAATGACGCTCATGATTATGCTCCTTTTCAAAAGGGCAGCAGCCCTCGCCGTGAAGATGATCCATAAGGTGCGGCGTATACGGTCCGAAGTACTCTGTAACTTTTTTGGAGCGGCAGAAGTCTTGTTTTGCGCCGCTGAAAATCAAATTTTTATCTATGATTATAAAATTGTTTACGTACTTGCCGATGTCGGCGATGTCATGCGTGATTACCAAAACTGCGGTATCCAAACTTTTGTTTATTTGGGAAATCATCTCAAACAGGCTGTCGCGGGAAGACCCGTCCAAAGCCGTGGAAGGCTCGTCCAAAATTATAAGTTCCGGATTGTTTACCAGCGTCCTTGCCATAAGCACGCGCTGCTGCTGCCCGCCAGAAAGTTCATTGAAAAGTTTATCTTTGTATTCAATGCATTTCGTCGTTTCCATTACGCAAAGCGTGCGGCGGTTATCTTCGGCGTTGAATATGCGCGGCATTTTCTTGGAGCTTAAAAGCCCCAGCCTGGCTACGTCAAAAGCCGTCAAAGGCATAAGCTTGGGCGGAGTGGCTTTTTGCTCCAGGTAGCCTATTTTACGCCAGTCTTTGAAATGTTTTAAATCCCGCCCAAATAATTTTATACTGCCTTCCGCGGAAGGAAGCAAGCCGAGAATCGCTTTGACAAGCGTCGTCTTTCCTCCTCCGTTTGGGCCCAGTATGCCGGTAAAGTCGCCGGGCTTTACGGTAAAAGAAACGTCTTTAAGGGTTTCTTCCCCGTTGTAGGAAAAAGATAAATTTTTAACTTCTATTATATCCATGTTCAAGCTTTGCAGTTAAGCCCTTTTGCCAGGCTTTCCATATTTTTTATCATAAGCTGCCTGTAGGTGGGCTTTTGCTCAAAATCCTTTTTGGTTATATGTTCTATCGTATATAAATGCAAAATTTGCGCGCCGGTTTCTTTGGATATTTGTTCGGCCACGGCGGGGTTTACGGTTTCTTCCGTAAAGATGTATTTGACGCCGTTTTGTTTTATGTTTTTTATCATTTGCGCCATATCTTTGGGGGTCGGTTCCGCGTCGGCGTTGACGCCGGATAAAGGCTTAAAGTTAAGCCCGTATCTGCGCGCCGTGTAGCCGAAAGCCAAATGGCCTATATGGTAAATGTCTTTGCTTTCGCAGGCGGAAAACATTTGCCCGTACATGCGTTTAAGCATGGTAATTTCATTATGGAAATTTAAAATATTTTTAAGCAGTTGTTTTTCCGTGTCGGGATATTGCGCAGAAATATAATACGCCATATTTTCCGCCATTACCTGAATATTGTCAAAATCCATCCAAACGTGTGGGTCTTTAAGGTCCGTTTCCGGCAGGTTTCTTTCAAGAGGAAAAGCCTTTTCCCCGCCGAGCTTTTTCGCCCAAGGCTCAAGTCTGTTGTTTATATAAAAAAGAAATTCCGCTTTTTCTATATTGGCTATGTCCTGCGGCAGCGGTTCAAAACCGTGCGGCTGGGAGCCGGGTGGGATAATCATTTTTATTTCCGCCACGTCTTTAAGCACCTGCGAAGCCAAAGTATAGCTTACATAATCGGCTTCAGCGGTTTTTATTGAAAGTTCGTTTTTTGGTTCCGGGGCCTGTTCTTTGGCGCATCCCGCAAAAAAAACCGGCGTCAGGGCCGCAAAGGCCCCGACGCTTAACAAAAGTTTCATCATGCGGTTCATCAGATGATACCCAAGGCCTTTCCGCACTTTTTAAAAGCGGCGGCCGCCTTTTCAAGCTGGCTGATTTCGTGCCCGGCTGTAACGATGGTTCTCAGCCTTTCTTTGCCTCTGGCTACGGTGGGGAAGCCTATCGCCAGAGCGAAAACGCCTTCTTCAAACAGCATTTTGCTTAAAGCGTGGGCTTTTTGCGTATCGCCTACCATTACCGGGGTTATGGGCGTTTCGGAAGAGCCCGTGTCAAAGCCGGCCTTTTTCAGTTCTTCCTTAAAGAACTTTGTATTATCCCAAAGCTTTTTAAGCCTTTCCGGTTCATTGTAAATTACGTCAAGCCCGGCCAAGCAGGTGGCCACTACGGCTGGGGGATGGGAACTTGAAAATAAAAACGGCCTCGCCACCGATTGCATATATTGCTTTAAATTATGGCTGCCGGCGACGTATCCGCCTATCGTGGCGAAAGCTTTTGAAAGCGTGCCTATCTGTATGTCAACCTTTCCTTTAAGGTTGAAATGGGCCACGGTACCCCTGCCCTGCGGGCCGATAACGCCGCTTGCGTGTGCGTCGTCAACCATGCTGATGACGTCGTATTTATTGCAAAGTTCGGCTATTTCCGGCAGTTTGGCGATATCGCCGTCCATGCTGAAAACTCCGTCGGTAACCAACAGTTTTCTCCTTGCGGAGCGGACTTCCGGCAATTCCAAAATTTCTTTTAAATGCGCCATATCGTTGTGGCGGTATATTTTTTTCTTCGCTTTGGAGAGTCTGCCGCCGTCTATTATCGAGGCGTGGTTGAGCTCGTCGGATATTAAAACGTCTTCCGGGCTGGTCATGAGGCTTTGGCAGGTGGCCGTGTTTGAAGTGAAGCCGGACTGTATCACTATGGAATCTTCCGTCCCTTTAAATTCGGCGAGGCGTTTTTCCAATTCTTCATGCATGGAAGTTGTGCCGATTATCGTGCGTACGGCGGCTGTGCCTATGCCGTATTTTTCGGTCGCTTCCACGGCGGCTTTAATTACCTTCGGGTGCGTGGTAAGGCAAAGATAATTGTTTGAAGTAAGGTTGATGACTTCTTTTCCGTCTATCGTGGAAATCGGCCCCTGCGCGCTTTGAAGTACATTGGGCTCAATAAAACGGTTTTCCGTTTTGAGCTGAGCTATTTCCTGTTCTAAGAATTTCATTTTATCCATTTTCGGCTCCTTATATTACGGTATAAGCAAGATTTTGCCGCATTCCTTTTTTGGATCCATGGCGATTTCAAAAGCTTTTGCAAAGTCTTTCATCTTAAAAGTATGCGTGATTACGGGCCTTGGGTCTATGGCTTTGCTCTTTAAAAGGCTTTCCATTTTGTACCAGCTGCGGAAGATTTCCCTTCCGGCGATGCCTTGCAGACGTACGGCCTTGAACACTATTTTATTGGCGTAGTCTATATTTATATTTTCTTTCGGCAGACCGAAGCAAACCATTCTGCCCGCGGGTTTGACCGCTTCCAGCGCAAGATTTATTGCCCCGGGATTGCCGGACATTTCTATTACGATGTCTATGCCGGATTTGTCGCCGCCGGCTTCAATGATTTTTTTAAATGTGTCCGGGTCCATTGGGTTAAGCACTACGTCGGCGCCCATTTTCGCCGCCAAATTCTGGCGGAAGGGGGAAGTTTCCAAAGAGATTACCTTCGCCGCGCCGCAGGCTTTTGCTATTTGTGTGGCAAAAAGCCCCTGAGGGCCGCAGCCGGAAACCAACACCGACTTGCCGACGATATCTTCCGAAAGCGTGGCAAACACCGCATTGCCCAAAGGTTCCATTATGGAGCCGATGTCTTTGCAGGAGTCGTCGGAATGCTTCCACGCGCAGCGCGCGGGAATGGCCGCGTACTCGGCAAAGCCGCCTTGCGTGTCTATGCCTAAAATTTTCAGATTGGAACAAACGTGTCTTTGGTCATTGCGGCATTGATAGCATAAACCGCAGAATATGTGCGATTCCACGGAAACGAAATCGCCTTTGTTAAATCCCTTGGCTTTATCGCCTATTTCCACCACTTCTCCGCAAAGTTCATGGCCGAAGATAAAAGGTATCGGCATTCTTTTTGCGGACCAAGACGTATAGGCGTATATCGGCAAGTCGCTTCCGCAGATTGAAGCGGCGTGTATTTTTATAAGCAGTTCGTCGCTTTTTATTTGCGGGACCTCGGCGTCTATATATTCCGCGCCGGGGGCCGCTTTGGTTTTACAGATGGCTTTCATATAATGTAATCTCCTTGTCTGCTTAAAACTTGCGTAAAAATCGCGGGCAGGCACTCCGCTTTTAAAAAATTATTTTTCTTCTACGGAAACTTCTCCGTAAAAGGTTTTTAAATCTATTTTGCTGTTATTTTTGTATTCTTCGCCGAGTTTAGGCAGATATATTTTTATGTCGCCGGAAAAAGAATGGGCCGAAATGCTTAAAGGATTTTCAGGCAGTGCGGTCCACCTTGCGCTTAATTTGCCCTGCGAAGAATAAAACATTAAATTTTCGGCCGAGCCGGTCATCTTGCTGTTTCCGCTTGTGTTAAGTATGGATATATCGTGGGCCGAGCCCGTTACGGAAACATTGCCGCTTACCGTTTTTAAAGCCAAATCTTTCCCTTTAAAATTCCTTATGGTGATTCTGTCGGTAAGAGTTTCCGCCGTAAAATCTCCGCCTATGTCGGAAGTTTCTATAACGCCCTGGCCGGTGTAGGCGCGCGCGGTTTTTGAATTGATTGAAAAAAATCTTATATCCCCGGTTTGGGAAGAGGCGTAAATATGTTTGTTTTCGCCGGCTTGCAGTTTTATTGAGCATCTGGAGCGCGGTATCATCAATATTTTTTTAAGCAGGGCTCTTTGCTTTTTTGGTTCTATTACAATTTCAACGATGTTCTCGCTTGGGCGTTTTAAAGTCATGGAACATAAAAGGGACCGCCACGTTACGGAGCTTTCGCCGCCTCTTTCCGGTACGACGGTAATATCCGCTTTTTGGGAAGAAATAAAAATATTCGTATAAGAATCGGTTTTAAAAGTTTGGGTCTTCTCCTTAGCTTGCGCGAAGAGCGTCAGGCAGAGAAACGCTGAAGATACCAATATTATTTTTTTTATCATATAATTACCTTATAGGCGTATACAGAAAGTATATATATTTAATATCGTTTGTAAAAGCCGAAAATTTCAGGAGAGTGTATTATGAACGTGTTTTATTTCCTGCTGTTGGCCTTTTTTTGGGGAACGGCATATGTTGGCGTAAAATATACGGTTGACGTTTTTGATCCGTATTTTTCTTCGTTTTTAAGGGCGTTTATCGGTTTCGTTTTCTTTACCGGCTGGTTTTTGATTACGAAACAATCTTTTTATCTGCCCAGGAAAGAGGCTTGGCGTCCTTGGCTGGCAGGCATGCTTATTATGGGGGTGCCTTTTATTTTTCTTTATTGGGGCCAGCAGTTTCTTCCGCCCGGCACCGGCGGCATTTTTAACGGTACGGTTCCGTTGTGGGTTTTTATCATAGCCGCGGTTACGCTTAAAGGGCAGGACCGCTTTACGTGGCGCAAAGCCATAGGCGTTATAGTCGGCTTTATCGGCCTGATGTTCGTCTTCCAGCCGGCTTTGCAGGCTTATACTTCCGCCTCGATGGACAAAATGGCGCTTTACGGCAGCATTTCTCTTTTGATGATGGCGATTTGCTATGCGAGCGGAAACGTTCTTATCAAATACATTATGATAAATAAAATTACTTGGCAGCAGAGCGTTTTCCATCAGTATTTGTTTACCACGATATTTTTGTTTTTCGTGGCTTTGCTCGCCCGCGCGCCTTTGCCGTCCTTGGAGCAGGCTTTGGCCCCTAAAGTCGTAATTTCAATATTTTACGTGGCTTTATGTTCTTCGGCCGCGGCTTTGCTGCTTTTGATGAAGCTTCTTAAAGAATGGGGCGCGTTAAGGGCCAGCTTGGCCACTTATTTTGTTCCGTTCATTGCGGTGGGCAGCGATTTCTTGTTAAACGGCAGAGTGCCCGGCAAGTATGAGGTTATCGGTATGGTTATCATTATAGCCAGCCTTGTACTTATACAGTTTGATAAAAACGGCTTTAAGAAATCGGCGTAGAGCATATCGGTTTGCTGTTTTTAATTAAAAAGCGCCTCCCATGAGGCGCTTTTTTTTGCGTATGCCGGATAATATTGTGTATTTATAAAAGATTGTTTTCTTTTAAAATGCCTTTCAATATTGCGGCGGATTTCTGCAGGTTTTCTATTTCCTCTTTGTTTAAAGCTATGGGAACATGGGTTTCAAAGCCGTTCTTGCCCACTATGGAGGGCATACTTAAGACGATATCTTTTATGCCGTATTCGCCGTGCATCATGGCCGATACGGGCAATATTGATTTTTCGTCGCGGACGATGGCTTCGCAAATCCTTTTTACAGACATGGCTATGCCGTAATTTGTAGCTTTTTTGCGGGAGATGATTTCATACGCGCTGTTTTTTACGTCGGAAGCGATTTTCTCCGTAGCTTTTTTATGGTCGAAATGTCCGCGCATTTCGCAAAAGTCGTTTAATGGTATGCCGGAAACGTTGGCGCAGCTCCAGGCCGCGATTTCGCTGTCGCCGTGTTCGCCTATTATAAAGGCGTGTACGCTGCGGCTGTCGACGTTAAGGTGTTCCCCTATCTCGCATTTCAGCCTTGCCGTATCCAGCACCGTGCCGGAGCCTATCACCCTGTTTTCCGGCAGGCCGCTTAATTTGATTGCGGCGTGCGTCAGTATATCCACCGGATTGGCTACGATAAGCATAATTCCCTTAAAGTTCCTTTTGGAGATTTCGGGAATAATGGATTCAAAAATTTTTATATTCTTTTTTACCAAATCCAAACGTGTTTCGCCGGGCTGTTGGTTTGCCCCCGCCGTGATTATTACGATACCCGCGTCGGCCGCGTCATCATAATCGCCGGCGTAAATTTTCATCGGGCGCGCAAAAGGTATACCGTGGCTGATATCCAGGGCTTCTCCTTCCGCTCTTTCTTTATTGGCGTCTATCAGTACCATTTCCGTAAACATTCCGCTTTGCATCAGGCTGAAAGCGGAGGCGGATCCCACAAATCCGCAGCCTATTACGGCAGCTTTTCTGAAATTTATGTAACTTGAGCAATCATTTATTTTTTCCATATTATTTTCCTTATAGCCGCTTAACCGCGTTTGTGCGGCGTTTTATAAAGCGGCGAATAATATTATAGCTTTCGGTTGTAATTTTATCAATGGGGCGTCGCCGCTTTTAAATTTATATAATTTATTTATGGAGCATAAAACAAACGTAATGCGCGTTTTGGACGCGGCTGAAATCACTTATAAACATTACTCTTATGACGCCAAAGAAGCTTTAAGCGGAACGGAAGTGGCCGCTTGCTTAAAAGAAAATCCGGCGCAGGTTTTTAAAACGCTGGTTACATGCGGCAAAAGCCGGGCCCATTACGTATTCCTTATACCAGTAGCGGAAGAGCTTGACCTTAAAAAAGCCGCCAAAGCCTGCGGGGAAAAGTCCGTGGAAATGGTGAAATCCAAGGAACTTCTGCCTCTTACCGGATATATACACGGCGGCTGTTCGCCCGTGGGAATGAAGAAATTTTTTAAAACTTTTATCGATTCTTCCGCGTCTGCCTTTGAAACTATTATTTTCAGCGGCGGCAAAGTAGGTTTTCAGGTTGAGGTAAGCCTTGCGGATTTGGCCGAAGTTCTAGAGTTTTCTTTGGTGGAACTTACTCTTAAAAAATCATAAGTTTTTCTTAAGTACAATCATATCCGCGCAAAGCGTTTCGCCGTCGTATACCGGCTTTTCGTAATTCTCGGTGAAGAAGTTTTTTATCGTTTTATACGGTTTAAAACCGTTCTTTATATAAAAATTAACCGCTTGCGGCGCTTCCGCCGCCGTGCCGAAAATCATTATATGGCCGTCAGGCAGATACCGTTTTTATCGGCTAGGTCTTTAACTTCTTCTATATCCAAAACTATGGTTTTTTCCGCTTCTATTGCCAAGACTTTGGCTTTAGCCTGAATCATTGCGCGGATTGTGCCTTTGCCGATTACTGGCAGATCGTAGCGGTCGTCTTGTTTGGGGCGGGCGACTTTTACCACTACTATGCTGGCGTCTTTATTTACCGGCGCGGAGGCGTAAATTTCCCCTGCGCGCTTTATGCATTTGTCCGTGCCTTCCATAGCTTCAAGGGCGAGAACGGCCCTGTCGCAAATTACGGAAGTCAGCCCGACGTCCAAATCCGCCATTGTTTTTGATATCTTAAAACCCAAATCTATGCTTTTAAGTTCCTCTTCGGTAGGGGTTCTTTTGGTAAGTACGCCTTTTTGGGCTATGCATTTTTCCATGAAAGAGGAAGAAGAAATAAATTCAATGCCGTCTTTTTTAAATTCGTTTATGGCCGCGCCTAAAATGGTATCGGCGCGCATATCTTTTATTGAGGCCAGCACTTTCGCCGTCCTTAAATCAGGCATTACGCTGAAGATGTTTACATGCTGAACGCGTCCGGCCATTACGGCTTTGCTGACGCCGTTGTCCTTAAAAAACTTTATGGCTTTGCTCATCTGGCCGAGCTTCATCGTAGTGCAAAGTTTTGCATAAGGCTCAAAGTCCTTTTCAAAGGCGTTGTTTTTAGCGCAGATTACGTAAACTTCAACGCCTTTTAAAGAGGCTTCTTTCGCTATATTTAAAGGGAATTTCCCTTCCCCGGCGATAATGCCCAGCTTATCCTTATTCGTCATCCTGATCCCCGGTATGATGAAATTTCATCCTTGCGGGGGTAATGCCGCGTTTGGTGTTCTCGCAGAAAGTGATAAGTTCCATAACTTCGGGCGTAGGATTTGATTTCTTAAGAAGTTCCAAAGATTCCTTTAAAGTTCTGCTTGAAAGGAAAAGCTCTTTATACGCCATTTTAATGGAATGTATCGCCTCTTTGCTGAAGCCGTTTCTTACAAGGCCTACGGTATTTAAGCCGACGAGTTTAGCTCTGCCGCCGGTGGCTCTGCAGAAGGGGGGCATATCAAGCGGAAGACCGCTGAGGCCCGATACCATGGCATATTTGCCTATTCTTACAAATTGATGTGCGGCCACCATGCCGGAAAGTATTGCGCCGTCATCCACCGTTACGTGCCCGGCTATGCCGACGCTGTTTACCAAAATGATGTTATTGCCCAATGTACAGTCATGCGCCACGTGCGAATTGGCCATCAAAAGGCAGTTATTGCCTATTTTCGTAGGATGTTCCAAAGAAGTGGAACGGTGTATGGTTACGCATTCCCTTATTTTGTTGCCGTCGCCCATGACGACCATACTTTCAATGCCGTTGTAGGAAAGATCCTGCGGCTTTACTCCGATAAACGCGCTGGCTACGATATCGTTGTTTTTGCCCATTACGGTGTTTTCTATCATGCAGAAAGGGCCTATCTTGGTGTTATCTCCTATGGTAACGTTTTTGCCTATAATGGTGTACGGGCCTACTTCTACGCTGTTTCCGAGCTTAGCGTCAGAGTCTATAATCGCCGTGGGGTGAATTTTAGCGGGTTGCATATTGTTATTTCTCTCCTAAGATAAAATTTAACTGGGCTTCCGAACAGAGGCCCTTGTCTGTATAAGCTTCAGAGTAGAGCTTTGTAACTTTGCCTACTCTGAGTACTTCTATGGCTACTTTTAATTTATCTCCCGGCTCCACCTGGCCCCGGAATTTGGCGTAGTCTATACTCATTAAAAAACCTACTTTTCCTTTAAAACGTTCCTGCTGCATTATAGCCGTCGCGCCTATTTGGGACATTATTTCCAAAATCAAAACTCCCGGCACTACCGGGTGAGTGGGGAAATGCCCCTTAAAAAAATCTTCTTCGCCCGTGAATAATCTGGAGCCTGAAATATATTTTTCGTCTTCCAGAATGTAGGTTTCATCCAAGAGCAGGAACGGATCCCTGTGCGGCAGATACTGTTCCGACTCTTTTCTGTTTATTACCCTTACCACGGGCATTTTTAAAACAAATTCCAACTTTCCTGCCATTATTGCTTTATTCCTCGCTTTGCTTAAGCATAAGCTTAGCAAATTCCACATTGGTTTTATGGCCCCCGCAACGGCACGTTATGTGCATAGGGCCCAAAATCTTATTAGTAAGTTTAAGATCGCCCAACAAATCAAGTATTTTATGGCGGACCATTTCGTCGGGGAATCTTAAAGGCACGGAAAATCCGTCCTTTTGTATTATTACGCAGTTATCTATGCGTCCGCCCTTGGCCAAACCGTTCGCGCGGAGAAAAGCTATCTCCTCCTCAAAGCCGAAAGTTCTGGCGGGGGCGATTTGTTCAAGATATCCTTCTGCGGAATATTCAAAAGAGTATTCCTGCCTGTTTACAAGCGGGTGGTTCCTAAGGAATAAGAAAGTAAAAGTAAGTTTCGGAGCCGGTTTCGCGCTGTAAAAAATATCTCCTTCTTTATATTCTATATCTTTATTAAGCGTAAGGATAGGGGCGGGCAGCGGTATTTCTTTAAATCCCGCTTTCTGCATCGCCTGAGCGTACGGCAGGGAGGAGCCGTCCATTATCGGCGGTTCCGGGCCGTCCATTTCCACTATTAAATCCGTTAAGCCCAAACCGTGGACCGCGCTTAAAACGTGTTCAACCGTGTGCACCTGCTCCTTTCCGTTGGAAAGATTGGTCCCGCGCATGGTGGAGCAAACGTTTTGCGCCAAGGCTTTTATCGGCAAAGCGTCTTTGACGTCCGTCCTGAGGAAGGTGATGAAGCCGTCCTCGGAAGGTTTAAACGTCATTGAGCAAGGCTCGCCTGTGTGCAGGC
Organism: Candidatus Proelusimicrobium excrementi; assembly: GCA_934643455.1. GTDB lineage: Bacteria > Elusimicrobiota > Elusimicrobia > Elusimicrobiales > Elusimicrobiaceae > Proelusimicrobium > Proelusimicrobium excrementi. The sequence continues at coordinate 116,159 of CAKUBV010000002.1, forward strand.
CTATGCCCTTTACGGTAACGGTTTTATTTATTGTTTTTCTGTTCATGTGCGGTCCTTAAAAAAATTTAAATTTTTTCTTTAAATTAGTCAATTCTTTATAAAGTTCGGGCAATTTTTTAAAGATTACGTTAAGCCTCATAAAATCGCCGTAAGGCATTGCGGGGGAACCCATAATTTTGTCTCCGGGTTTGACATTGCTTATAACGCCGGTCTGCGGGCCGACTACGGCTCCGTCGCCGATTTTAAGATGGCCGGAAATACCCGCCTGCCCCGCCAATATTACTCCGTTGCCGAGCTCCGTTGAGCCCGCCACGCCGACTTGGGAAACGCAAATGCAGCTCATGCCGGTTTTTACGTTGTGGCCTATTTGCACCAAATTGTCTATTTTGGTGTTTGCGCCGATTACGGTATGGTTCAGTTTGGCTCTGTCTATGGTGGTGTTTGCGCCGATTTCGACGTCGTCTTCCAAAATTACATTGCCGAGCTGGGGGATTTTTTCGTGTTTGCCGTTAAACACATAGCCGAACCCGTCGGAGCCTATAACGCAGCCGGGCTGAAGGATAACTTTGTTTTCGAGTACGCATTCTTCTCGTATAACGACATTGGGGTAAATTATGCAATACATGCCTATTTGTACGTTTTTGCCGATATAAACATTGGGGTAAATTATGGTGTTGTCGCCTATTGAAGCGCCGTCTTCAATTACTGCGTTTGCGCCTATAAAAACATTCGCGCCGATTTTGGCCGAGGGGGAAACCACAGCCCTTTCGTGAATGCCGGGTTTTACGTCTTTGTTTAACGTGGAAACTTCTCTCATTACCAAAGTAAAAGCCCATTCCGGGTTCTTTGCGTAAATTATATTGCCGGAGAAAGGAATTTCCTTTTCCTTGGCGGCAAGCGGCAGAATAAGCGCGCCAAGCTTCAAATCTTTAAAAGCTTCCGGCTTGTCTATGTTATTGCTGTAAGAAAGCGCTCCTTCCCGCACATTGTCCAAGCCGCAAATGCCGCAAGGCTTAAAATTTTCGTCGCCTTTAAGCTCGCTTTGGCTCATTTCGGCTATTTGTTTCAAGGTAAGGTTCATAATAAATCTCCGTGTTCTTTGATATATTTTTTATTATAGCTTTTCATCCATTTTATAAACTCCGGCGTTACGTTTAAAGGCTTACCGAAGATCAAATCTTTCTTATCCACCACTATGCCGATATTCCTTACGGCGGCGTATTCTTTTATGCCGCTGTAAATTTGCTTTAGTATCTGCTGCACTATATAATCTTGGCGGGAGAGTATTTCCTCCTTGGAAAGTTCTCTGTAATCCAAAAGGAAAGCTTCCTTTTCTATGATGGATTTTTTTGTGTCTTTTATCGCGCTTTTAAGCTGCTGTATCTTAAGAGGAATATTTAAAGGGCTGTCCACTTGGGAAGCTGAAGAAGAAAAAAGCAGTTCCTTGCTGATGTCTTCGGTGCCGTCGGTTTTAAACTTGGGATAATCTCTGTCCCCAAGGGCCGTAATATATTGCACGTTTTGATAGTAAGGGATATAGTAAGCCAAATCTTTGTTTAAACTGGAAAGTTTATTTTTAAGTTCCTGCAACTGCGTTTGCATTTGGACATATTCCACTTGCGTGGCTTCAAGATCGATTTTGATGTTTTTGCGGGCTTTTATAGTCCAAGGATTGTTATTGAAAGCCTCTTCAACGTCAATATATACGGCCAAAGTGCCCGGGGGGATATCGCCGTCATCTTCGTCTTCTTCATTCCCGTCAAGTTTAAGGCCGAAGTGCTGTTTCTTTTTATTGGGGTCTTTTTTTTGATTTTCCGCCTGTTCTTCAGCCTGTTGAAGTTCCTCTTGCGCCAAGGGCGTTGAAAGGGCGTTTTCTACAGGGGTTTGCAAAGCGGCGGACTGCGGGTCCTGCACGGGCGCCAAATCCGAAGTTCCGCCCTGCCCGCTTGAAGATCCTTCCGCGCCGTTATCCATTCCCGCAAAATCCCCGGCGGGTTTATCTTGGCTGGGGGACATATCGGGTATTTCCACTATGGCCGTGGCGTCATACTTTTGTAAGGGTATATCGGATGAGCCTGGCAGTTTCCGCAAAGCTTCGGCCGTTTCTCCCGATACTTTTTGCCCCGGCGCTGCAACGCCGGCCTGCTGTGCGGAACAGAAGACCGCCAGCATAGTAAAAAGAACGAAAGAATTTAAAAATTTTATTTTCATCACTTTAAATTTAGTAAAGCAGATTTAAACCGCCCGGGCAATACCTTAGAACAAATTAGCCATGGAGAAGTATATATAACCTCTCTTTTCTCCGGGCTGGTGGTTTAAACCGTAACCCCAGTCTATCCTTATCGGCAGGGAGGGGGTAACCAGCCTTAAGCCTAGGCCGACGCCCATTTTAAATTGGTCTTCTTTGGTGCCGGTCTGAAATTTTACGTCGTTGAAATCCATCCAAGAGTTGCCGATATCAAAGAAAGCGGCAAACTGGGCGATAGTGCGTCTGCCTTCCCTTGCAAGAGGGAATTTAAGCTCGACATTGCCTATATAGTAAAGTTCTCCGCCGGTGGCGGGGCCGATTTGGCCCGTGGTATCATAACCCCTGACGGTATCCGCTCCGCCGAGGAAAACTCTTTCGTAAGCCGGCACTTCGTCCGTCCTGCCGTAGGGTTTTACAATGCCCGCCCTGTTGCCTATCATAAGTACTATCGGGTAATCGTTGCCGATATTTATCAAAGTTTTGTTGTAGGAGGATTTCAGCGTAAGCCTGTAAATATCCAAGTCGCCGAACATCGGTCCGCCGGAAAGGTCTATCCCGATTGAGTTCCTGCTTCCGCTGGTGGCGTCCCAAACATTGTCCCTGGTGTCTATGGCGAAGGTGGTCCCCAAGGTCGAAACATTGGTGGTTCCGTCTTCAAGTTCGCTTTGGTATTGTTCGTCTATATCGTAAATATGTATGTTTTCAAACGTGTAGGAAAAGCTTAACAGATACATATCGTCATTGAATCTGGGGCCGAGATTCAGCCTTCCGCCCTGCCTTTTTTCCGTATAGGCGGAACTTGTGCTTCTGTAAGAGCGGTAACGCCTGGTATTAAACGCGTCCACGCCGAAGCTTATAGGTTTTTCTCCTATCCACGGGGTAGACCAGCTGACGGTGTAATCCAAAATCCTGCTGCCGAACAAAGCCCTTAAAGAAAGCCTTTGCGCTTTGCCGAACAAGTTAAGGTGATTTAAAGAAACGTCGCCGTATAAACCGTCTAAAGAGGACATCGCTATACCCGCAGTAAACATGCCGGGGCGGCCTTCAACCACGTTATAAGCCACGTCTACTTTGCTTATGTCGTTGGTGGGCGTTATGTCGATTTGAGCGTCGTTTAAAAAGCCCAGGTTCATAAGTTTGTTTTGGCTTCTTCTGACTTTTTCGTAATTGAAAATTTCGCCCTCTTTTATGGTAAGTTCCCTGGCAAAGACGTAAGTTTTCGTCTGTTCGTTGCCGGTAATGTCGATGTGGTCGATATAAACGCGGTTGTTTTCCAAAATGTCAAAGTTTATGTTGAGTACGCCGTTTTCTTCGTCCAGGTTTTTTTGAGGGGTGATATCGGCGCGCAAATAGCCTTTGTTGGCGTATTTTTCCTGCAGGTCTCTTACGGTGATGTCGAATTTCTGCTGGTTGAAGCGTTTGCCTTTTTTGTAAAAGACCACTTTTTCCAGTTCGGGCGTGGTATAGACGTTGTTGCCTTCGAAAGTCGTATCGCCGAAGACTACGTCATGCCCTTCTGTAACTTTGTATTTTAAGACCACTTCGCTTTTATCCTCGTTAAATTCCGGGGAATAATCGTCAATTTTAAAATCAAAATAGCCTAAATTCCGGGCGTAAGTTATGGCTTTGTAATGGTCCTGCGGGATATTTTGCGCTTTAAAAATCTTTTTCGGTCTGTTGGAAAGCTGCTTTATAAACTTTTTTGCCGGAATGTCGTTTAGTCCTTCCACTATAACTTCTTTGACGCGTGTTCTGGAGCCTTCGTCCAAATTTATATTAACCGTAACGGTATTGGTCTTTTCGTCCAGAGAAAAATCAAAAGAAGCCTTTGTGTTCACGTAACCCTTGGCGGCGTAAGCGCCTTCTATTTTTTCCATATCCGCTTCCAGCTTGGCGCGGCTGAAAGGATCTTTGATTTTGGTGGCCATGGCGTTTTGTATGGCGGATTTGGAAAGGGCTTTCCTGCCCGTATAGTTTATTTTTTCAAGGATTGGTTTTTCTTTTAAGATGACGGTAAGCGTATGGCAGGGATAGAGCTGTTTGTCTTCCTTGTTTTTCCTTTCGCCGGAAGACTGCTCTATGGAGATTTCCATATTGTCAAAGTTTCCCAAAGCCATCAACGCGGCTACGTCATCTTGTATTGCGCTTTTATAGTAAAGGGAGCCTTCCTTTGCGGAAATGTTTTTTGTAATTGTCTTTTTGTTGATATTAACAAGCCCGTCCGCGGCGATTTGGCATATCATCCACGGGCCGTTCGGGTCCGTTTTTCCATCGGAAGAGTCCTCTTCGTCTATCTGTTCGCCGAGGCTTTCCTGATACTCTTCCGGGCTGACGTAATTTTCCCTTGTAAAGTTAAATTGGCTTCTTTTGACGCCTTCGTCCAAAGAAAGGCCTTGGGCCGCGCAGAATACCGCGGGCATAAAAACAAAAATGAAAACAGGTATATATCTTAAATATTTAAACATATAAATATTATATCATTACTGGGCGTATGTTTTTTATATTCCGCGGGGTGACGGAAAAGAGATTTATTTTGTCTTTTTTTGCGGAAAAAGGCGGCCTTAAAAGCCGCCTTTTTGTAATTTTTGGGTTAGATGTTCTTACTTGGCCGGAGCTGGTTCTTGCGCTTCGGGCTCTTCAAACGGCGGGGGAGGGGGCGGAAGTTCGCCGTCGGCGTCATGGGGCCTGTTCATACAAGGGCATCCGCCTTGGTCCTGATGTCTTGGCCCTTTGCCGCGCATATGTTTGCCGAACGCCTTGCCGTCTTTGCCGTGAAAGGGCGGGGCAAACAGGGTAGGTTTCTCCCCGGAAAGTATCTTTTTGGAAACTTCCTCTACGTGCTTCGCTTTGGCTTCCGGCTCATTGGCTTTTGCCAGTTTTTCTTTGGCTTTGGCGAGCCTCTTTTCGGAATCGGCCACCATTTTCTCAAGGAATTTGATATGTTTGTCATAATTGGCCGAAACTTTCTCTTTAACCTGTTCTTCAATGGCGGCTTTTTTCTTTTTGGATTTTTCTTTCTTGTAGCTTTCAACAAGATTGTTCATTTCCGTAAATTCTTTAAGCCTTTCTTCTTTGTTGAACTGGGCCGGCTGAGCCGCCAAAACGCCCGCTCCGAAAACCACGGCCAAAGCCGTTATAAGGACTCTTTTCATTGTGAACCTCCTTTCACAGACTGTCAATATAACTAATTAAATCTTCCGTTTCGTCTTCCAGGGTATACAGGCTGTCATAAATGGAGTCTATATCCCTGGCCGCCTCGGCTTGATTCCGGGCGGAGTATAAGGCCGCCGTTTGATAAAACCCGATAGCCATAACCGTTATCGCCGCGGCCGCGCCCAAAGGCGTCAAAAGCCTTAAGTTAAAATTAAAACTCGGCAGAGAAAACCAATGCCTTTTTGGCTTAAAGCCGGCTTGCGGTAAACTTATCAGATTTTCCGGCGCTTTTATTTGCGGCAGAGCCGCGCTTAAAAGGTTTGTTGTTCTTATAGTATTTTGGCAGAGGGGGCATATTTTTAAATGCTCGATGAAAGCTTTTTCCTCGCTTTGCGGCAATTCGCCGTAAGCGTAAAGCAAGGCCGCCTCACTCATTTTTTTATCATGCTTATACTGCATATTCTTCCCCCATAAATTCCTGCAATTTTTTTACGGCCCGGCTCATTCTGGCCAAAACCGTTCCCAGCGGGCAGGAAAGCGCGTCGGCTATTTCCTTAAAGCTGAGGTACTGCCTTAAAATTATTACCTCCTTTTGAGCTTGGGGTAATTTATCTATGAAGGAAGATATTTCCTCTAAAGATATGTTGGACAGGGCTTTTGATTCCGTATTGTCGGCGGAATCGGCCCTCTCGCCGTTTTCGTCGTCGTCAAGGCTTACGGTTTTTGAAGCTTTTCTGAAATAGTCCGTAATTTTGTTTCTGGCTATAGTAAAAAGCCAAGCCTTAAACTTACCCTTTTCTTTATACTTTTTTATTTCCGTAAGGGCTTTTAACATGGTATCCTGAAAGATGTCGCCCGCCGCGCCTTCGTCCTTAACGCTGTAAAAAATATAAGAATATAAAGAATCTTTATACTTTTCCACTATAAGGCCGAAGTCTTCGGTTTTGCCGTTCTTAACATTGTAAATTGCCAACTCTTCGTGTATCATAAGCCCTCAATAATAAAACGCGCTTTCGCGCCAAATTATTGCATATTTGTAAAAAAACGCAGATTTTATTTTTCTGCGGGTGTTTTTAGGCGTTTGAAAAAGTTACTGTGCCGGATTTGTTTTTTCTGTTAAGGCGAGTATTTTTCTTTTAACTCGTTCGAGGTTTCCGTCGGTAAGGACTGGGATTAATTTGTTTATCTCATCAATTTCCATATCCCACCATTTAAGTTTTAGCATTAAATGAATTAGTTCGTCATCAAATCTTTTTCTTATTTCTTTGGCTGGATTGCCGGCTGCGACGCAATAAGGCGCAATATCTTTGGCGACTACGCTGTTCATGCCGATTATCGCTCCGTCCCCTATATGCACTCCGGGCAGAACAGTTACGTTTTGGCCGATCCAAACGTCATTGCCGATAACGGTATCTCCTTTTAAAGGCAGCTCCGATAAAGGCGGAGCTTTTTGATCCCAGCCTTCAAAAATGTAGAAAGGATAAGTGGAGGCGGCGTTCATTTGGTGATTCGCCCCGTTCATTACAAAATTAACCCCCGCCGCAATTTGACAGAATTTGCCTATAATCAGTTTGTCGCCGTTAAAATCATAATGATGCGTAACGCGGGATTCGAAGTCCTCTTCCCCGAAATAGGTAAAATCACCCACGGTTATATTCGGGTTCTTAATCGTCGGTTTTACATAAATGATATTTTTAAAATCGGCTATGGGATTTATTGTATTCGGATTAGGTTTTTTGTTATTTTTCATAATATATCCCTCAAATCTGATTAAAGTGCAAAACGGCCTTTTTTATAACAGAGTCCCGGCTTTGGGATTAAACCGCAGTTTGGGGAAGGATATATAAGCTGCGGGCTTTGCTCCGCCGGGAATTATCCCTTAAAAAAGAAAACCCCGCTTTAAAGCGGGGTGTAAAAACAGCGCGTTTTGCTATTTTGCCGGTTTTACTACTTTGCCGGATTTCATACATTTGGAGCAGACATAAGCGGTCTGCGTTTTGCCGTCCAAAACGAGTTTCTGTTTGTGGAGGTTCGGTTTAAAAGTTCTTTTGGTTTTCATATGGGAGTGGCTGTAAGAACCGCCGCTTACAGATTGTTTCCCGCAAATTTCGCATTTATATGACATGTTTTTATCTTCCTGACTTGTAAATTTATTTTCTATATTGTACTAAAAAAGCTTTTTGTTGTAAATTACTTTCAAAAGACTTTGGAGAATTTGCTTTTGAGTATGCGCCAAGATTTGCCGCAGTGCTTTTTAAAGCGGCCCCATACCGTATCTTCATAGACGTATTTTGACGGCATCGGTATCAGGTAGCCGTTTTTGCGTATCATTTGCATAAGATAATTTGACGGTATGGCGAAATTGATGTTTTGATTGTCGCTTCCCTTAAGGCTTGAGAGCGCCACGCCTATCACTTTGCCTTCTTCGTTAAACACGGGCGAACCTGATGAAGATGGGGAAATCGGCGCGCTTATTTGCAGCCATATTACGCCTTTGCTTACGCGCCTTATTTGGGAAATAAGCCCGTTTGTTACCGTGTTCTGGAGCCTTCTCGGGTTTCCTATTACGGTAATCGGCTCCCCGGCTTTAACGTAGTCGGCGTTTGTAAATTCCACACAGGGCAGATTGCGGTTGTTTATTTTAAGAAGGGCCAAATCCACTTCTTTGCTTTCGTTTGAGTCTATTATTGCGGCCTCGTCGGAAACGACTCCGTTTTTAAAAGTAAGGTTTACAAAAGCAGCGTCTTTAACCACGTGGCCTGCGGTGGCTATCAAACCGTCCGAATTGGCTATGAACCCCGTACCGCTGTGCGCGGAGCCGTCTTTTTTCAGCACATTGACCGACACTATACTGTCGCCGAAGCGGTCCGCTATTTCGGCGGGCGTTTTTTGAGCATTTGTTACAGCGGGCAGAAGCAAAAGTATAAAAAGGGTTAATTTCCTCATAAAATACCGCGCCTTAAAATATTTTGCCTGAGAATTTGCAAAATAAGCCGAGGATGGGATTCGAACCCACAACCTACGGTTTACAAAACCGTTGCTCTACCGTTGAGCTACCTCGGCATCGTTTGACAATAAATTATAACAATTTTTAGTTTCCCTGCCAATAAACAATATCGGTTTAAGCGTAAAAATCGCCTTACTGGAAAAAGCCCGGCTTTTAGTTCCGCCGGGCTTTTAAATCAGAAGCTGCAGGCCTTGGCGTAAAGTTTAAAGCGTTTTTTGATGTCTTCGGGCTTTACCTGGGCCAGTTTCTTTATGCTGAAGCTTTCTATCGCGAAGGAAGCCAGCACCGTCCCGTAAGCCAATGCCTTTTTAATATGCTTAAGATTGTTCCAGTTCTTTACGGAAGCCAAATATCCCACAAAGCCTCCGCCGAAGCTGTCGCCCGCGCCGGTGGTGTCTATTGGGTCTTCCACCAGGAAAGGCGGAACTTGGAACATAGCGTCTTCTGTAAGCAGCAAAGCGCCGTTCGGGCCCAGTTTGATTACGACTATTTTCGGCCCCATTTTCAGTATCGTTTTACCGGCTTTTATAAGGTTGTACACGCCGGTAAGCTGCCTGGCTTCGGCCTCGTTTACAAAAAGGATGTCCATGGATTTAAGCAATTTTACCAGCTGCGGTTTATTGTTTTTTATCCATAAATTCATGGTGTCGCAGGCAATCAAACGGGGCTTCTTTACCTGTTTTAGCACGTCCAGCTGAAGCTTGGGGGAAATATTCGCCAGGAACAAAGCCTGCGGGGCCGAGTCTTCTTTTTTAACGACCGGCGCGAAATCCGCAAAAACGTTAAGTTCGGTTGAAAGAGTCGTGGCGTTTTTAAAGTCTTTATCATAGGAGGCGGCCCATGTAAAAGTTTTTCCCTCTTTTACTTCTATGCAGGAGGTATCCACCCCGCGGTCGCGGAAAGGTTTAATATGCTTTTTGGTAAAATCTTCGCCGACTACGGCTATTACTTTCGGTTCGGAAAAGAAACTCGCCGCTATCGAAGAATAAGAGGCCGATCCGCCCAAAACGTTTTTTACGGAAGATTTGTGTGTTTTGATATTGTCAAAGGCCATTGAGCCGACTATCAATACCTTGCTCTTTTTCATTTTAGTCCTTTTTGAAAATCCGTATTTTATTGTCCGCGTTGATTTTGTCGGAATAAGCAGCAAGCAAATCTTGGGCTTTTAACTGTACGGCCGCCAATGATAAAGCCGCTTCGGCGCTTTCTTTCTCCTTTTTAGAGGCTTTTTTGCCTTTCTTTTCTTTGGCGAGGGCCTTATCGGTTTCTTCTTTCAAAAGTTTTTCTTCCTGCGGGGTTACTTTCGCGGCCAAAATAAGAGTGTTTTGGAATTTGGAGGCCAATTTTTCGCGTTTAAGCTGGGCTTCGTATTCCGCCGGGTTCATGTGGAAGTGGTTTCTTACAACCCAAATGTAAGCGTCTTTGTTAAATCCGCCGCCGACGTTAAAAACAGGCGCGCTTTTTATAGTGTAGCCTATTTCCAAATCGGAAACGCCGATGCCGAAGCGCTGTGCGGCTTGAGCCAGGCTGAGCTGGGTTATCATGGACTGCAAAACCTGCTGGCGCAAAGCTTTTTCGGAGTTTTCGTCAAAGTCTTCCTGGTTTCTGGCTTCTTGGGAGAGTAAATCGAAGTTTCTTAAAAAGTCTTTATATTTGATTGATTCCCCGTCGACTTTGGCTATGGCTGCGTTGGGGCCGTATTCTTCCATAAAAACGCCCGCTCCTACAAAACCGAGGCTGCCCACAAAGAACAAAATGGTGATTATCAAAATCGGGTTCTTATATTTGTTGAGGATGGAAATCATTTATTTATCTCCTTTTTTATTGTCTTTTTTTTCCGTTTTTACTTCTTTTTTCGGTTCTTCCGCTTTTTTGGGTTCGTCCGCGGCGATTTCCTCTTCGTCCAAAGAGGCTTCTTCTTCGCCCACTACGTGTATCGTCGCGCTTACTTTGGCTCCGCCTTCTATCAATATGCTTTTGGAGCGTATATTGCCCGTTATCTTGGCGTCGGCGAGTATTTCCACGCTGTCGGCCACGATGTCGCCGGCCATTTTGCCGATAATAACCACGCCTTGTGCGGTGATATCGCCTTTTACCGTACCGGTTTTGCTTACGGTAACGTATTTTGCATTGTCTACGTTGCCTTCAAGCGCGCCGTCGATTCTCAAAGAACCCTGTAAATCCAAAGTGCCTTGGAACTGGCACTGCTCGCTTATGACGGAGACATACTCCCCGGCTTTGACGTCTTTACTTAAAAAACCCATAACTCCTCCGATATATTAAAAATATGTTCTGGGATTGACCGGCGTTCCGTCCTTCCATACTTCGTAATGCAAATGTACGCCCGTTGAACGCCCCGTCGTGCCCATATTAGCTATAAATTGTCCTCTTTTGACTACGTCCCCTGCTTTAACTTTGATGTCGGCCAAGTGCCCGTACAAAGTGGAATAACCGAAGCCGTGGTCAACCAGTACGGCCTGCCCGTAACCCTGCGCCCAGCCCGCATGGCGGACTACGCCGTCGGCGGTTACTCTTATTTTGGAATTAGGCTTGCCCGCAAAATCCAAACCTTTATGGAAAGAGGCTATAAAAGTGCCGAAAGGCGAAAGCCTGTATCCGAAGCCCGAAGTTATCACCGCGTCCGTGGCCGGTTTTATCGACGGCGTTGAATCGCTGATGTTCTTTTGGTTGGCGTAGAACCAGGCTATTTCCTGGAAGCTCGCCAAACGCGCCTGGGCCATTTCTGTGGTGCGGCTTAAATATTGGTTTATTTGCTTTTCGTCTATTTCCGCCGGATTTTTGGCGAATACCTCTTTAAAATTGATTTCTTCCTCTTCCCCGAAAGGGCGGTTTATGTGTTTTCCGCCTTTCATGCCGAGCATTTGGCGCATTTGTTCGTCCGTCGTGTGGGACATTTCAATATACTTTCTGTTTCTTGAAAGTTCCTCTGCTATCATTGCGAATTTGGTTTTCATTATGTTATTGTCGGCTTTGATTATTTTACAGTCAACGTCCTGCGCCGCGGCGAATAAAGCGTAAAGCGTAAGCGCAAGCCACGCGGCCGCAAACAGCAGCAGAGCCCACGGGTATACGGAAAATTTTACGCCCGCGCCGAAACGCGGCATAAGGACTATTTCCATACGCCCGAAAATCAATCGCGATAAGGAAGAACGGGTTTTTCTCACAATCTTCATTTTATCATTTTTCATTGTTTTTATTGCTTTATTAATAAAGCGGTGCAAAAATGGCAAATAAAAAACTATAATAAGCTTATGAAAAAACTATTAATATTAACTTTTGCTGTATTTGCTTTCGCGGCTTGCGCCAAAGAAAGCTCCAAACAACAGCCCTCTCCCGCCCCTGCCGCGCAGGAAACGGCGGCCGTATACACTTTGCCTGCCGTTAACGGCGGAGAAGCTTTTGTTTTGAAGAAAACCGGCGCCGATAAGCCCGTTTTGGTGGCTTCCATGGCCGGTTTTTGCGGTTTCTGCAAGAGGATGATTCCTTATATCGACGAATTGGCCGGCAAGTATAAAGGCAAAAACGTTGACGTAATCATCGCTTTTGTGGACCAGAAATCCGACGAACTTAAGAACCTTGAACCCATCAAAAAAGTAAAGAACGTGAAGGTGTATTACAACGGTTCCCAGTTCGCTCAGGACAGCGGCGTAAGCGGGTTCCCCACGATGTTCTTCATCAACAATAAAACCGGGGAAACGCAGAAATGGGTCGGCTTTGATCCCGGCTATGTGGACGTAATGTCAGCCGAGATAGACAAAGCTTTAAAATAAGTTTTGTTTCCGTAAAGATTAAAAACCCCGCCTAAAGCGGGGTTTTTTGCAAGCATTTTAAATTTGCAGGTCAGCTTCTTCCATACAAAGATAGACGTACGTTTGCGGAAACGCCTTTTTTAACGCCGGTCCGAGGGTTTGATAAACTTCTTTTCTAAGCGTTTTGGGATAGCGCATTTTGCCGTCAAAATCCAAAAGAAATTCCCCGTCAAGAATTTTATTGTCTTTAAAGCGGCTTTCTATGCACTTTTTAAGTTCCCTGCTGAATCTTAAAGTGCCTATGCTTATCCAGGCTATTGATTCGGCGGGAACCGTATTTTTTATTTCTTCTATGACTTTTAGATAATTTTCCCGCCAGTTTTCGTGGATGATTACCGGGTCGAAATGAAAAGCCGTTTTGTATCCGTGCCGCGCGGCTTTTGCGGCGGCCGCCAAGCGGTTTTTTAAAGGCTGGGTCAGCGGTTCGGCCGAGGATATTATATTTTGCGGATTGACGCTCCAGCCTATTACTATATTCGGCAAAGCTTCAAGTTTAAGCAAATTTCCGATATTCGCGCTTTTGGTTTTAAACTCAAAATATTCGGGCCTGCCTTTAAAAAATTTTACTATGGCGGAGGAATACTCCGTAATATGGTCAAACAGCAAGGAATCCGTAAACTCCCCGCTGCCTATGCGTATATGCGGGAACGGGCCTTTGCGAAGTTTCGCTCCGTCTATTTTGCTTAAAAAATCTTCAATATTGGCCGGCAAAACCACCGCGTGAAGGTTCTGATATTGCTGAAGAAAGCAGTATGAACATTCATAGGCGCAGCCAAACCCCAAATTTACAAGATTATAACCGCAGCAAAAGCAGTTTTTTGTGCAGGGGCACGGCTTTATGAAATCAAAATTTTCTTTTATTATTACAAGGTTTTCTTTGCGTTTGGAATAATTGGGACTGCCGCAAAAAGTTTTCTTTTCAAGCACGGTAAGCTTTGCTTTCGGGAACAAATCCAAAGCTCTTTTGGCTAAAGGGGAATTTAAAACCTCTTTTTCGATAAACAGGTTTTTGGGATAAAATTCTTCCTGCTTGATTTCGGCGTCAGGCAGGGCCTGTAAGTCGAGCTTCGGCAGATAATAGCTTGAAGCCGGTGCTTTGCCGAAGCTTAAAGGATATCTTAAAGCCAAAAGAGATTTTTTTGCCTGTTCGAAGTTTTTTATTTTTTCTCCGCTTAAAATCTGTTTCGGTTCCAATTCGTCCCTTTTGCATATTTCAAAAATCAGGCGGCTTATTTCCCTTTTTTTGTTTATGCCGGCTTCCGGCAGAAGTTCTTCCGCACGGAGAGTGGAATCTTCTTGAAGTTTAAGAAAGTCTTTCATTTATATAATCCAAATCCTCTTGTGTAAGCTGCCAAGCGGCGGCCGCGGCGTTTCCCGCAGCTTGTTTTGCGTTTCTCGCGCCGAACAGCGCAACCGCGCGCGGGCTTTGCGCCAAAACGAAGTTAAGCGCGGCCTGGGCGGACGTGGCCTTATATTTGTCCGCGATTTCTTTTAAAACTTCCGCGGCCTTGGAAGCTTTTAAAAAGGCTTCCCCTTTATAGTATTTATAAAAAAAAGATTTGACGCTGCATCTGGGCAGGCACGGCTCTTTTTTATATTTGCCGCTTAATATTCCTCCGCCCAGCGCGCCGTACGCCATAAAGACGGATTTGTTTTCCTCGCAGAATTTAAGGGGGGCTTCGTTTCTTTTTAATAGAGAAAATTCGTTTTGAACAAAATCTATTTCAGCCGTTTCCGGCGTGCGGCGCAAAAGACTTTCGTCAAAATTGCAAACGCCGAAGAAGCGTATCTTTCCTTCCTTTTTCAGCTTATCAAATTCCGCGAAGGTTTCTTCCAAAGGAGTGTTTCTGTCGGGCCAGTGTATAAGATATATATCTATATAGTCGGTCTGCAGTCTTTTTAAAGAGGACTCCGCCTCTTCCCGCACGGCTTTTGCCGAAAGATCAAAAGAAACCGCTCTTTCGCCTGGCTTAAGGCCGCATTTGGTCGCCAATATAACTTTATCTCTTCTGCCTTTTAACGCTTCGCCGGTAAGCAGTTCCGCGCGGTAATTGCCGTAAATCGGCGCGGTGTCTATTAAGTTTATTCCCTCGTACAATGCCGCGTGTATGGCTTTTATACATTCGCTTTTATCGGCGGGGCCCCAGTCTTTGCCCGCGCCCATGGCCCAAGTGCCCAAAGCCAAACGGGAAAATTTGATTTCTTTTTTTTGAAAGTATAACATTACCAAATGCCCGTCGCCAGCATGAAGCAGGAATCATACACCGTTAATCCGGCTTTGCGCGCTTCCTGTGCGGCGGCTTCGCTGTAAGCCCCGGGCTGGAACCAAATTGTTTTTACTCCGTTTTCAACGGCCTGTTTTACGGCTTGTTCGGCAAGTTCCGGGCGCAGAACGATTATCATGGTGTCGGGTTTTTCCGGCAGGTCCGAAAAGGTGTTGTAGATTCGGTTTTTTGCGTCCAGCGGCGTCTTTGGATTAACGCAGTAAACGTTCAATCCGTAATCTTTTATGTCGTTAAATATCTTATACCAATATTTGCCCGTGTCCGAAGACGCACCCATCACCGCGATAATTTGTTTTTCCATTGTGTCCCCTTAATATTTTAAAGGCCCAGATTCGCCAATCCGCCCATGGCCTGCGCGGCCATAGCCTGGGAATCTCTTACGGCTTTATTAAAAAGTTCCGCCAAATCTTTTTCGGCTTCTTCTTTGGAGAGATTCTTCAAATCCGTGAGGATTTTCATTTCTTTTACCTGCTGGGAGCCGGAAATCGTCATTTCAAAATTTTTCGCCGGGCTTTCCACTTTTATCACCATTTCGTCCAAGCGTTTTTTTACTTCCGTCATCGTTTTTTTTAGTTCCATTAATTTTTTCAAGTTGTCAAACATTCAATTATCTCCTAAAAAATAAATTTCATGCGGGCGCAAAAACACCAAGGCCCCTTTTATATTTTTACCTTTAAAAAGAAGTTTAGCCGCTTTAAGGTAAATTTCAAGCTGGGCCGAGTACTTTTCGGCGTTTTGCCGAACCTGCTCTTTATTAATATTATCAGATTTAAACTCCGCTATAAATACGCTTCCTTGCGCGTCTTCAAACACGGCGTCTATAATGCCGTTGGCGTAAATGCCAGTTTGAGGATCTTTCATGCTGAAAGGCAGTTCCGAAGCTTTAAACTCCATTGCCGCCAATTTTTTGAAAGCGTCGCTTTTTGCAAAACTTTCGGTTATGTTTTTTGCGGCGGAAATTTCCTTTGCGTTTTTTACGGGATTTGCCCCTTCTTCCGCGGCGGCTTTATCGGCGTTTGGCCGTTCTCCGTTAAACATCTGCGCAAGCATGCGGTGGCAAATTCTGCCGGTAAGCATGGCCGAAGCCTGCGCGGGGCCGAGTTCTTCTTGACGGTTTGAGCCGCTCGGCGTAACCGGGCTTTCTTGCATGGCGGCGTCATAGCGTGCGCTTCTCTCAAGCCAGGCTTCGCGCCACAGTTTGAACTTTTCCGGGTTTTGTTCCGCGCGCGTTTTACCGCCGAGGCGTAAGCGCAAATCGTTTTCTTTAAAAGGAATATAAACGGCTTGGCAAATTTCGTCAAGCAATGTCACGGGCGCGCCGTCCCCGGGATAGCAGCCCGCGTTAAGCAAGGGCGCGGCCAAAGTTTTTTGTGCGTCTTTTGCGCCCGTTATCAAAAGTTTTTCTTCGGCTCTTGTAAGCGCTACATAAAGTATTCTAAGTTCTTCGGCTTTAGCGTGCAAATTATTGGCTTGCTCCAAAAAAACATAAGATAAATCTTTTACTTTGCCAAGCCTCGGCGCAGCTGAAGCGGAAAGCCAGTCACTCAAAATCTGCGGAGCTTTTTTATTGCCTTTGTTTTGTTCTTTTGCGATATCGTAAATTATCACAACGGGGGACTGAAGCCCTTTGGATTTGTGTATGCTCATAAGTTTTACCGTGTCCAAAGATTCTTCGGCCAAAGGCGATTCTCCTTCCTTTTCCATTTCCTTAAAATAATGTTCCAAGTGATATATAAACTGAGGCAAAGTCAAAATCCCGGCGTTTGTAAAACGTCTTGCCACGTCCATAAATTTGGATATGTTCGCGCCGGTTTGTTCGCTTGCGGAGCATAAAATTTGCATTTCTTTAAATTTGGTTTCAAAAAGCAGATAATTTATAAACTCCTCAAGCGGCAGGCTCTGCGCGCGCCGGCATATTTCTTTAAGCGCGCCGTATTTGGAATTGACGTACTCGTCTTTTGCGTCCGCGTAAATGTTAAGCAAACCGTTTTGGGACAGGTTTAAAATTTCTTCGTCTTTTATAAGGCAGAGCGGGCTTCTTAAAACGCCGACGAGGGCCGTTCTGTCTGCCGGATTTTGGGCCAATTTTAAGAGATTTAAAATATCCTTAACTTCCTGCGCCTGATAGAAGTTTTTGTTTTCTTCCACGCTGTAACTTATGCCGGCGCTTTTAAAGGCGTCAATCAAAACGTCAAGCCCGGTTGCGCTTCTGTAAAGTACGGCTATGTCTTTATAAGTCATTGCGCGGCCGGAAGAAAGCTTCGTTTTAAAAGCGTTTTCTTCTATCCATGAGGTTATTATACCGGCCTGAAAAGCGCGCATATCTTCCGCACTTGTTTTATTTTCGCCCGCGTCGGCTATTATAAGGCTGACAGGCTCGGGTTTGTATGATTTGGTGTGGTTTATCGGCACATATTGCGGCTGAACGTTTCTTTGCGCTTTAATCGCTCGTTCGCCGAATTTGTTTGCGTAAGCCACAATGTTGGACGAGCTTCTGAAGTTGCTTTGCAAAAAACATTTTACAGCTCCCTGCTTAAGCATTGCGTCGGTAAAAGTGTCGTAAGCGGCGATATCCGCCCCTCTGAAGCGGTAAATGGATTGCTTCGGGTCGCCCACTATAAACAATTTGCCGGGCTGAAGGGAAATATCCATCCAGTCGGAGGCCTGCGTTTCGTCGGCTTCGGCCAAGTATAAAAATATTTCGCCCTGCTCCGGGTCTGTGTCTTGAAATTCGTCTAATAGTATGCTGCGGTATTCTTCTTTAAGGGTTTGCCTTACGTGTAAACGGTTCTTAACCAAATCCCTTGTTTTAAGTATCATTTCGTCAAAGCTTATAAGGCCGGATTTCTGTAAGGCCTCTTTCGCTTTCGGCAGGAAACCGCTTACGGCTTCCCGCGCGGTTTGCAGAAGGATTATATTTTGCATTACGGCGTTTTCGGCCGTTTGGATTATGTTTTTGGCTTTTTCAAAATCTTCGTCGTCCGTCCAGCCGGCCGGCCTGGAATATTTTGCGGGCTCAAAAGCTAAATCTTTAAATTCAAGATTATCGTGATAATCCGCCGCATTGTTTAAAATTACTTCGGCTTTGCGCAGGTTTTCTTCAAAAGCGTTTTTCCTTTTGCTTTTATATAGTTCAAGCAGTCTTTTCGCTTCTAAGGCCTGCCGGCGCAGAACCGCGGCGGTTTTTGGGCTTCTCAGAGCCGGGTTATAGTTTTTAAGAGGGCTTTTTAAAAGCGCAAGCGCGAAAGCTTTTATTTCTTCCAGAGAGAAGTTTCTTAGCAATAATTCCCACTTTTCGCCGTTTAAGGAAGAGTAACTAAGCTCCTCATCCAAAAATGCCGACCATATTTTATCGATTACGGCTTGCGCGGCTTCGTCGCCGTCGGGCATAATATCGGGGGCGACGCCGGCTTCGGCGGGGAAGCGTCTTAACACTTTAAAACAAAAGCCGTGTATCGTGCTTATCATCGCGCGTTCGGCCAGTTCGAAATTCTGTTCTATTTCTTTTATAAGTTCTTCTTTTTCCCGTCCTATTTTTTTAATAAGGTTTTCCGTTTCCCGGGAAGGCTCGCTGAGGCCTTTTAAAGCGGAAAGCGTTTCGGCCATTTTTTCCAAAAGCCTGGATTTTATTTCAGCGGCCGCCTTTTCCGTAAAAGTCAGCGCGATTATTTTATCTATGGATATACCCTTGCCCAAAATAAGGTAGCAAAGCCTGTCCGTGAGCAGAGTGGTTTTACCCGTGCCCGCGCCGGCTTCCACTATAATATTTTTGGAAGTTTCCAAAACGGCGGTGTCGCGTGCTTTTTGATCCGGCGGAATAAAAAAATCATTTTGAGGCATTGAAACTCCTTAATTTCCCGGCTTGGGCCGAGTTCCGCGCCCGCCTTAAACTTGGGGCGTGGTCTTTGCGGCATACGTCGGCGTAGGCGCAATATTCGCAGGCATGCGCCGAAGGCGTTATTATAAATTCTCCGTTTTCGGCCAAATCAATGCGGTAATTTACGGCCTTTTCAAATTCCGTTTTGATAAGTTCGTAATCCCCGGCGGAAAGTGATTTTTCGCGTTTGCCGTCTTCTTCTACGGCAAGCAGAACGGCCTCTTCGGGGGTAAGGCCCCGCATGGTTTCGTCTTTTGAATTTTCCAGCATAATCATATACAAAGGCGGCTGCAAAATGCCTTTTTCAAAAACGGATCTTGTCATGGATGCGCTTTCTTTTGTGGTTTTATAATCCACTATCCTGCAGGTTTTGCTTTCGGGATTTACGTCTATTCTGTCGCTGTCTCCGTGAAGCTTAAGTTTCCGCCCTGCAAATTCGGCTTCGGCTTCCAAATGATATTCAAAGAAAGAAGGTTTTAAACCCCTTTGCAGTAAAACGGGGATATCGGCTTCTATAAGGCCGCGCAAATTCTTTTTTATGTCGCAGCAAAGCGTTTTCCAAAGCAATGGATAAAGGCCGTATTCCTTATATCTTTCCGGCGGAAGAAAAGCTTCCGCAAATTCGTCAAACAGTTTGCCGGCGCTTTCGGCGGAAAGCTTATCCAGGAGGTTTTGCTTCATTATATATTGATAGAAATTCTGCAAAATCTCGTGGTGTAAAGTGCCCTTTGCGTTTGAGGGTATTTTTGCCCTGTCGTATTCCGCAGGCTCATTGACGCGTATGACGTTTTTAAAAAAATAAGCGCCGGGGCAAAGCCACAAAAGGCGCATTGCGCTGGGGGAAAGCCCTTTTTGCTCTATTTTTATATAAAGCGGATTATTTTTGCTTACTATCCCGTCGTAAAAGTTCAGGCCGCCCGCGTTAAAAGCCAAATAAGGCGCGCGTGAAAGCATGGTTTTTAGGTTTTCGTCTTGCTGATTTCCCGGATTGAAAGCCGTATGCAAAATCTGAGCGTTGTTTGGGCAGTTTAAAGCGGCGTAGGCGGAAACTTCGCTTTTGTTCAAAAGTTCAAAAGGCCATTGTTTAAGCTTTTCGCTTTCCCTGCGGCTTAAGAACAAATCCGGCTCTTTAAGGTTTTTGCCGGCGGTTTCGGCCAGGCGGCTTAAGTAAAGGGAAGGGATTTTCGGTTTGCCGTCGTCGCCGCTTCTTTCAAATATAAAAGCGCATTTTCCTTTCACGGAAGAAAGAGCGAGCGCGAAGAGCAGTTTTTCCTCAAAATATCTTTCGTTTTGTGTATGAATCAGAAAACCTATTTTTTGTAAAAGCGCGCGGTATTCTTCTTTAAGAACCGGATCCGGCGCGGGCGCGGCCGGCAGCAGGCCTTCGTTCATACCCAAAAATACGGCCGCTTCAAAGCCCTGCCCTCTTAAAGCCATAATGTCCGCGGCTTGCACGGCGTTTTCGTAAGATTCCGTTTTATTGTATACGGCCTCTTTCAACGCCGAGAGGACTTCCTCCAAAAATTCGCCGCGCGCGGCCTGCTTTCTTATTTCGGAAAAGCCGCCCGTTTCGGATATGATATCTTTTACGGCGTTCAAAATGTTTCGTTCCTGCGCGGATAATTCCGAAGAGGTA
Organism: Candidatus Proelusimicrobium excrementi; assembly: GCA_934643455.1. Taxonomy (GTDB): domain Bacteria; phylum Elusimicrobiota; class Elusimicrobia; order Elusimicrobiales; family Elusimicrobiaceae; genus Proelusimicrobium; species Proelusimicrobium excrementi. The sequence goes on from CAKUBV010000002.1 coordinate 136,195, forward strand.
AAAGTTTCTATAAAAGCCGTCGCTTTTTCCGCTAAAAAATCAAAATTGCCTGCGGCTTCCAGTTCGGGATAGTATTTGCTTAACAATTTGACGGCGGCGGTAATTTCCGCGGCGTTTTGCCTGAAAGCCTCTTTTGCCTGTTCGTTTTTTGAATTTACGTATAAATCCGTCAGTCCGTCCCATTGGGATAATCCGCCGGTTATACCGCTGTTTTTGATAATGTCGCGCCAGCCGTTTTTGCCGTTTTTAAAGTATGGAGAAGCCAAAACCGCCGCGGCGTCCGCGCTGTAAAAATCGTTTCTGCCGAGGCTTAACAAATTATAAACAAAGGCCGCCAAAGGGTGATTGACCAGCGGAAAATCAAAACTGTAATTTACCGGTATTTTATTGCGCGCGAATACGGAAGGAATGTCGTATTTGTAATTTTCCATGCTTCTTGCGAATACGGCTATTTTGTTAAAAGGGATATGATGTTTTTCGTTAAGGAGCAGAAGTTCTTTCGCCGCGGCCTGAACTTCCGCCGCCGTGCCGGAAACGCTGATAAACTTCATCTCGGCGTTTTGCGTAACGGACGCCGAAGACTCAAAAATATTTTTTGCGGCCAAAGCCGGCGGGTTTTGCGTTTTTTGCAGTTTCTCCGCGGTTTTGGCAAGCGGGTAAATATAAGCTTCAAAAAAGTTTTTGGTAAAGCTGAAAGCGGGGCCGTCTTCATAAGGGAAGTAAACTCTCGCGTCGAAACCCCGGCATATTTCTTTAAACAAATTGTATTGAAGGGCCGTTAAATCGTAAAACCCGTAGAAAATGATATATTTAAAACCTTTAAGGTACGGGCTGTGCGCGGCGTTGAGGGCGGCTTTTCTGAAAAACTCTCCGTAAGAGTCAAAACCATCTTTTCGGATTTGTTCGTTGTAGCGGTTGTAGCAGACTATAAATTCATCAAGATTTTTTTGCTGTTCGGGCGAAGGAAGCTCCCCGGAATTTTTCAAATCAAGCAAATCTTTTACGGAAACTTCGGCCGATATCAAATCCCTGAAAGCGGCTTTAAAGGCTTTGGAATAACCGCGCGAGGGCGGCAGAGAACTGTAACTGTTTAGGATGTCTTTTATTATAAAATCCTGCTGGGGCCCGGCGGGCAGAAGCGGTTTTGCGTCCGGCCCTGCCGCAAAGTTTATGCCCGCGCTTAAAGCGGTAAAATTGCTGAAAGTTACCCCGCTTATGCATCCGCCGGCGTCGGCCAGCCCCCGCCTTAAAGAATTCTGCAGCCTTTGCGAGGGCAAAACGACGAGAGCTTTATCAAAAGGGTCCTTTCCGCCCAGGCTGACAAAGTTTAGGAAATGCTCCTCGAGAGCGTCAAAATTGCCGGTAAACAGGTGCATATATAAATAATATATAATTTATATATCTTTTTGATAAATTAACTGTTTTTTAAAAGGCGGTGTCATGACGGTTCTTAACGCGGTGTTTTTGGGTTTGCTTCAGGCTTTGGGGGAGTTCCTGCCGATATCCAGTTCGGCTCATTTGGCTTTGTTTCCGTTTTTCAGCGGCGGGGAGTATCAAGGCCTTACTTATGACGTAGCTTTGCATTTGGCCACGCTTATAGCCGTCTGCGCTTATTTCTGGAAGGATTTGTTTAATCTTACTTTAAACGGCCTTACAAAACCAAAAAGCGAGCAGGGCCGCCAGTTTTGGTTTATAGGGCTTGCAACAATCCCGGCGGCATTGGCCGGTTATTTTCTGGAGGACGCGGCGGAAAACATTTTCCGTTCGCCGCTGATGATAGCCGCCATGCTTATAGTTTTCGCCTTGTTTTTATTTTTGGCTGACAGGTATAACGGCAAAATCAAAAAATACAAAGAAGGTGCGGCTCTTTTGCCTTTAATGCTTATAGGCTGCGCGCAGGCTTTAGCTATAATGCCCGGCGTTTCCCGCTCCGGCGCGACGATTACCATGGCCCTTTTGCTTGGTTTCAGCCGCGGTGCCGGCGCAAGGATTTCTTTCTTGCTTTCCGTGCCGATAATAGCCGGCGCGGCGGCGCTGAAACTTAAAGATATTTCCCTTGCCGATATTGATTTGGCTTTCGTTTCGGGCTTTTTGGCGGCAATGATAGGCGGGTGGCTGGTTATAAAATTTTTAATGAAGTATATACAAAGCCACAGTTTTAATATTTTTGTATATTACCGCTGGGCTTTGGGCGCTTTGATTATAGCTTTATATTTCTTCAAATAATTCCGTCTTTTGCCGGCCGCGGGCGCGGTTCTTACCAATTGCGGTGCTTCCAGTATATGGCCGTCAGCCATACTGACATCATCGCCAAACCCATTACCATCCAAAATGCGTGCGGATGACCTTGCAGCGGTATCATCACGTTCATTGAGAACGCGCTCACAACAAAAGTCGGCACCATAATCCATATCGTAATTACGTTTAAGCGTTTCATCAGCAGGTTCAGGTTGTTGTTTACGATTGAAGCCCTTGCGTCCATGAGGCCCGCCAAAATGCTGGAGTATATTTCCGCCTGTTTTTGGGATTGGGTGTTTTCAATTATAATATCGTCAAGCATTTCGCGGCAGCGTTCGTCAAAACCTATACGGCCGGAGAAGTTCCTTAGCTTTTCAAACACAAACCCGTTTGAAGTTATCGCGCTTAAATAATAGACCAAGCTCTTTTCCAAACTGAAGAGGTTTATTAAATATTTATTGTCTACCGAGCCTGTCATTTTATCCTCAATTTCTTCCGTAATCATATTGATTACGCGCAAGTGTTCCAAATAATGCGCTATGGCGTTGTAAATTATCTTTAAAAAAGCGTCGTGCAAAGAAAGCACGTTGTTAAAGCGTTTACCTATAAAAAGCGGGATATCTTCCGTCATGACTATGACGAGCTTGTCCTTAAAAAGGAACATCCCCATGGACGCGACTTTAAACACCAGCTGTTCTTTGCCGGAATAATTGCGCGGCCTGTTCAAAATCAAAGCTGTATGGTCCGGCTCGGTTTCAAGACGTGGCAGCTCTTCCGGGTCCATGGAAGAAGCCAAAGTGTGTTCGTCTATTCTTAAATGGTCTATAAGATATCTTTGTTCGCTGCTTGTGGGATCCACGAACAAAAGAATATCGCAACTGGAGGCGGAAGCCGCTTCGTCTTCAGTAATTTTGCCGTTTTTGATTAAATAAGTCCTCTGCATATCAGCCTCCGTTACAATTTAATTATATATTATCTATTTCCGATTTAAGATAGAGATTCGTTTCTTTTACGATTCTCTTCCTGAGCATAAATATCATTATCAGGTTGGGTATGGACATCATCGCCGTAACCGTAACGACCAGCGCCCACGCCAAAGAGGGGGAAATATATACGCCGGAAATCATGAATAATATCCAAAACACGCGGAAGGGTTTTACTATTTTGCTTCCGCCCAAAAATTCCATAAATTTTTCCCCGTAATAAGCCCAGCCGATAATAGTCGTGAGGGAAAATATCGTCAGTGAAAACACCAAAAGCGGTATGCCTATATAAGGTATGGTTTCAAACGCGCTGTTGCACAAATCCCCGGCGAACTTCTGCCCGCTTTGCCAATCCCCGGCCACTATTATTACAAGGCCGGTAAGAGTGCAGATGAAAAAAGTCCAAAACACCGACGTGCTGGCCACCAAACCTTGGCGGACCGGGTTCTTGGTTTTTGCCGCGGCCGCAACTACCGACGCGCTGCCCATGCCCGCTTCGGTAGAAAGCACGCTTCTGCTTGCGCCTATATGCAAAGCCGTTAAAATGGCCGCGCCGGCAAAACCGCCGCCCACCGCTTTAAAGCCGAAAGCGCTCTTTAATATTAAAATTATTGTTGCCGGCATTTGATGTATATTGACCGCAAAAATATATAAAGCCGCCAGCAGATATAAGCCGCCCATTATGGGTACCAGCCATTCGCATACCGCGGCGATGCTTTTTACCCCGCCTATAATCACTATCGCCACGATAAGGGAAACTATTACTCCTATCAAAAGCCCGTTTATGCTGTAAGCATTGCCCAAAACGTCCACTATGGCGTTTACCTGTAAAAATCCTCCGCCGCTTATGGCCATTAAAAGCCCGCATATGGCGAATATTACGCCCATCCATTTCATTTTAAGGGCGTTTTTCATAATATACATAGGGCCGCCTACATACTCTTTTGTAGTTCTTAATTTTACTCTGTATTTTACCGCCAGCAGGCATTCAGAGTATTTCGTAGCTATGCCGAAAACGCCTATCACAATCATCCAAAATACCGCGCCGGGCCCGCCCGTAGCGACGGCGGTCGTCATGCCCAAAATGCTGCCGGTGCCTATCGTCGCCGCCAATGATACGGCCAAAGCGCCGAAATTGCTTACCATGCCTGCGGAATTATCCCTTTTCAGGGAAAGTTTCATCGCTTTCAAAATATGTTTTTGTATAAATTTAAGTTTGAAAGTAAGATAAAGATGCGTAGCCACCAACAGCAATATCATCGGATAAGTCCATATCAGTTCATTGATACGGTTTATTATATTTTCTAACTCTTGCATAGAGTACTCCGTAATCTTTTTATATAATTTTATTATCTTTATATTTTATCATTATTGGAAGTTCAGCGGTGTCGGTATCTCAAAAAGAAATAAATAAAAACGAACCTGTTTTTACTGCCGGGGAATATTTGCGGAGCAAAAATATCAGCTTTGAAATTCCCCAAACTTTGCTTATGCTCCCGGCTGCGTGTTTCGGCGCGGGCCTGGGCGGTTTATCCAAAAAAACTTATAAACTTATAGGCGATATTGAAGTTATAAATGATGATTTGGCCGTTATGCATAATTTTGCTTTGGGCGCGCCTTTATGCGTTTTGCTGGCGGAACTCGCCGCCGTTTTGGGCGCAAGAAAGTTCCTTTTGGCCGGTTCTGCGGGGGCTTTGGCGGAAGGCCTTTCTTTCGGCGACAGAGTTTTGTGCCGCGGCGCGTATTCCGAAGAGGGCACAAGCCGTCATTACGTAAGTGAAGAATATTTACCCGCCTGCGGATTTGACGTTCTTTCCTCTTTGCCCGTAAAAGCCGCCGGGGACAGCTGGACTACCGACGCGTTTTTCAGGGAAGCCAAATCTTCCGTGCAAGCCTACCGGGAAAAAGGCTGCCTTACCGTGGAGATGGAAGCTTCCGCTCTTTTCGCTTTCGCCAAATCACGCGGGTTTGAAGCCGGCGCGGTCTTTGTTATAAGCGATTTGCTTTACGGCGGCGTCTGGCGTCCGGCGCAAAAAAACGCGCAAACTTTAAAAGCTTTGCGCGCTCTTGTTGCCGATCTTATAAAAATTCTCTAACCGTTGTTTGCCTGGGCGTTTTTAAGAATATTCCAGAACTGTTCCACCGTCTGTATGCGTTTTGCAGGGTCTTCATCTAACGAACGGATAATAAGCTCGTCTATTTCCTTGGGGATATAGGAAGCTATCTGAGAGGGCGGAACTATCTTCTTGGTTGTTACGTCAAAACCTTTGACGCTCCAAGGCACCTGCCCCACCAAAGCTTCGTAAAGGCATACTGCCAGGGAGTAAATATCCGATTGCTTGGAAGTAAAACCTTTTTGCTGTTCCGGGGACATATAAGCCGGCGTTCCGGCCACCGGGCGGGAGCTGTTTTCGTTTTCTTCCGTAACTTTCTGCGCCACGCCGAAATCCATTACTTTGGCTATGCCGTTGTCGGAAATCATAATATTCCCCGGTTTTAAATCGCAGTGCACGATATTGTTTGAATGCGCGTAGCTTAAGCCTTGGCAGACGGAATCAAAAATATGTTTTACTTCTTCAAACTCTATGTAGTTGTCGATATCAAGGCGCGTTTCAAGCGTTTGTCCGTCCACATATTCAAAAACCAAATATAAGCTGTTGGCGGTTTCTATTACGGTATAAATTTCAACTATGCAAGGGTGATGCAGCATGGCGACCATTCTTGCTTCCGAAAGGAATTGCTCGCGCACATAATCGCTTCTTAACAGTTCCGGCTTTATACGTTTTACGGCCACTTTGCGTTTGAGGGCGTTGTCATAAGCTTCGTAAACTTTACCCATGCCGCCTTCGCCTATGGGGCGGATAAAATGGTACTGCTCTTTTATGTTTACTTCTTTAAGCTTGCGCCCTTTTACGTCCACCGGCCCGCCGAAAACGTTGAAATACCTCATAAGCACGTAAAAGCCTATTACCAATACTACGCAAATGAAGTAAACGAAGAACCACGGCGGCAAATGATAATCGGAAAGGGACTTTTCGGATTTATGTCCCGAAGGCCTTTGCGCCTCGTATATCATTTTTTTAATCGTCTCCGCTCTTGAAGCACGCGGATTTAACTGCAAAGCGGTTTCTATATCTTCCGTGGCGCGCATGATGTCCTTCTTTTCAAGATAGCTGTGCGCGCGGGTGATATACGCTTCCACATTGGAAGGCCTTTGCGCTATCGCCTGGGAAGAAAAATAATGAGCGTTGTCAAACTGGCCGAGTTCTTCATACGCTCTGGCAAGCATGGTAAGAATGCGCGGGTCTTCATAGCCGTTGTCGGCCAAACTTTGGCATGCGCTTACCACCGTATCGTATTTGCCGTCTTCGAACTTGCGCTGAATTTCGTTTAAAGCGTTTTCCAAAGCGGAAGCTTTTTTGATGTCGGAAGCGTCTTCTATATTCTTAAATCCGGCCGAGTATCTTCCTTCCACTATTATGGGCGCAGTCTGAACGGCAAACCCAAATATTGGCAGAAGACATAAAATTAAAGCCGTTAAGAATCTATACATATTACTATCTTAGAATAAAATTAACTATAAATACAATCATTTTTAACTAGAAGCGGTATTTTGTTGCGTATAAGGCCGGTAAATTTCTATCATATAAATATGGAAGGGGTAATAATTTCTTTAGCTATATTGATTTTTTTGTCGCATTTATTTTCGGCGATGTTTGTAAAGACGCGTATGCCGGAAGTTCTTCCGCTTTTGCTTTTGGGTATACTTCTCGGGCCTTTGCTTAATATAGTTTCGCCTGCCGATTTCGGCATGGTCGACCAAGTTTTTACAAGGGTGCTGCTGATAGTGATTTTATTTGAAAGCGGCCTCGGCTTAAGAATATCGCAAATAAGAAGCACGTGGGAACAGAGTTCCCGCCTTACCCTGATAAGCTTCGTCGTGATTATGTGCGTCGTCGCTCTGTTGTCTAAAATAGTTTTGAATCTCCATTGGGCTTATGCGGTTATTTTGGGTTCCATTTTGGCCGATAACTCCTTCGCGATTATAATTCCTTTAATATCCAAACTGAACATAACCAATACCACAAAAACCGTGCTTTTGACGGAATCCACCATAGGCGGGGTAATATCCATAGTCGTAACTATTACTTTGCTTAATATGGCCAAAATACAGTCTTTTGACGTAAGCCTTATAGTCGCCAAAATAATATATACCTTTATGGTCGCCTGTATAACCGGCGGCGCGGCTGCGATATTTTGGACCACGGTTTTAAATAAAGTCAGGAAGCTGGAAAACGGGATTTTCCTTACTTTGGCTTTCGTTTTGGTGGTATATTCAGTCTGCGAAACTTTGGGTTCGGACGGCTCCATCGGGGCTTTCATATTCGGTATAGTGGCCGGCAATATAAGAACTATCAGGAAGCTCCACGGCTTTAAATTTATAGAGCGCTTTACCATGAACGTAAAAAGCAAGGCTTTCAACGATACGGAAAAGAGCTTTTTCAGCGAGGTCGTTTTTGTCCTCAGGACTTTCTTCTTCGTCTATATCGGTATTTCTATGCAGCTGAGCAGCCTTTATTCCATACTGTGCGGACTTTTGTTTACGCTTGTGATATTTATGGCCAGAATACCTACGGTAAATTACATGCTTGAAAAATCGGTAAGCCGCATAGACAGCGCGGTAACTTCCATAATGGTGCCGAAAGGTTTGGTTACGGCGGTTTTGGCGTCTTTGATTATGCAGTCGGGCGTGCCCGGCGGCGTGATACTGCAAAATACGATTTACTCGGTAATACTTTTCAGCATTATTTTGGCGACATTGCTTTCTTTCTTTATAGAGAAAGGCTGGGGCATGCCGGCGGTGAACTTCCTGTTTACAAGACATCGGGAGTTTTACCCCGAAGCCATTCCCGCGCCGGCGGCCAAGAAAGTCGAAATCGGCCACCAGCAGAAGCATTTAATAGCCAAAGACAGATAATTCCCTTACCTATAATTTATAAGCGAAAGAAATTAATACGTCCTTAGTGTGATCTCTGCGGTAAGAAAAGAAAATTTCCTTATTGCAGCAGGTGCATTCGCATGAACATGGGGATTTTATATCTTCCGTTTTTACTCCGCACTGTTTAAGCTGCCGCACTATTTCGGCCGTTAAATCCACAAAAATCCTGCCGTCTTTCCTGATGACGCAGGCCGCGTCAAACTGCTGCGCAGCGTCTTCTTTTACTTCAAAACAGCAAGCGTTGATATGCGGGCCGATATAGGCGCAAAGTTCTGCCCCGGGCCCGGCTTTTTCTTTTAAAAGTTTAGCCGCTTTTGCGGGCATAAGGGCCGCAACGCCGCGCCATCCGCAATGGCACAGGCTTATAAATTCACCCCGTTTATCCCATATGTATAAAGGTACGCAATCGGCCGTAAGAATCATTACGCCGGTTCCTTTAAGCCCTAAAAGCCAGCCGTCGGCTTCATGTTCTTTTTGGGCACGGTAGGCCTCTAAATCGGCTTCGTTTAAAATACTTATTATTTTATCCCCGTGAACCTGCTTCAGCCCCAAAATCTTTTGAGGTGGAATATTTAAAGCGGAAAACAATTTGTCCGAGTTTTCCTTTTCCCTGCCCGATCCGGTTTCCCTTGAAGCCGTCCCGCTGATTATGCCTAAATTTATAAGTCTTTCGTCTGAAAATATTTTCATATATAAAATCTGTTCTCTTTTACTTTAAGTTTTTTGCCGCCGATAATATTTAAAGCCAGTCTGGCGAATCTTTCCGATAAATCGCTTGCGTATATCTGTGTTGAGGATTTCCCGCCGGTTTTAAGCAAGCCGGCGCGCAGCAGAGCTTCTTTTGCTCTTTTGGCTATTTCTTCGGCGGAATCTACCAGCGTAACCTTCGGGCCGAGGAATTTTGCAATGTCTTCCTTTATAACGGGGTAATGGGTGCAGCCTAAAATTACCGTATCGGCTTTGTCGGTTTTTAACGGCGTCAAATATCTTTTGATGGCCAGCTTGCAAATATCGCTGCCGGCAAGGCCTTCTTCTATTATCGGTACGAAAAGCGGGCAGGCGTATTGCGTAACGGCTATCGATTTATCAAGCTTTTTTATATTCTTTATGTACTCTTTGCTTTTTACGGTGGCTTCGGTGCCGAGTACGGTTACTTTTTTATTTGCCGCCGCTTTAGCCGCGCAGGCCGCGCCCGGTTCAATAACGCCGAGTACGGGGGCTTTTATGTGCCTTTTTAAGACTGGCAAAGCCAACGCCGAAGCCGTATTGCAGGCGACTAAAATCAATTTAACTTTTTTGCTTTCAAGAAATTTGGCGATGTTTAAGGAGTATTCCGCAACGGTTTCTTTTGATTTGGACCCGTAAGGAGAATGCGCCGTATCGCCGAAGTAAATTATGTTTTCCTTCGGCATAAGCTTTTTTACCGCTCTTAAAATGGTCAGCCCGCCGAGGCCGGAATCAAAAATCCCGATAGCTTGTTCATTTGGTTTCATAACATAAAATATTATACACTATTCTAATTTTTTCGTAAAAATGCTAAAATATTTATGTAGTAAAAAACGCTTTTTTTAAAAGCGTGAATAAAACGGATTTTTCCGGGATGGTGTAATGGTAGCACAAGCGCCTCTGGAGCGTTTAGCCTAGGTTCGAGTCCTAGTCCCGGAGATTTATATATAACTTCCCTCTGAATCAATCGGAGGGATTTTTGTTTGCTCTCCATAATTTCCCGCATTGAATTTCGTTCCGATATATTTTTAAATTATAAGAATAAATACCCATACAAGAAACTGATTTTTAAGATGATTTATGCAAATAAAAAACCCGCCTTAAGTTTAAGGCGGGCTCTTTTGCGATTAAAAACAAAGTTATTTTTCCAAGTTTTTAAGCGTAGGGAACAGGATGATTTCCCTTATGGAATCCTGCCCGGTAAGCATCATGGTTATTCTGTCTATGCCGATGCCCATACCGCCTGTGGGAGGCATACCCGATTCCATAGCCGTGATATAATCAATATCAACAATGTCGGCGTCTTCGTTTTTCGTATCTTTGGCTTTGGCCGCTGCTTGGTCTTTAAGACGTTGGTACTGATCGGCGGGGTCGTTAATCTCGCTGTAAGCGTTGGCTATTTCCTGACCGCCGGCGACGAAAGCCTCAAAGCGTTCAACTATTTCCGGGTCGCCCGGTTTGTTTTTGGAGAACGGGCTTACCGCGGTGGGATAATCCATCATAAAGACGGGGTCTTTATATTGGCTGACGATTTTTTCTTCAAAAAGCACGTCGTAAATCTTATCGGAAGGTTCGTCTTCTTTAAAGCTTACGCCGGATTTTTTTGCCAAAGCGATAAGCTTTTCCCTGTTAAATTCGCGTCCGTTTAGAATTTCGTGTATATCTTCGCCGAAGGTTTCTTTCCAGGCTTCGGGTATGTATACGCGTTTAAAAGGGGGTTTAAGGTTGATTTCCATACCTCTGTACATAACCTTTTCCACGCCGATGGCTTTGGCGGCGTTGCCGATAATTTCGTCAAACAAATCCGCCATGGTGTTTACGTCGCCGTAAGCTTGGTACATTTCCATCATGGTAAATTCCGGGTTGTGGGTGGTGTCTATACCCTCGTTGCGGAACATTTTGCCGATTTCGTAAATCTTATCAAGGCCGCCGATGATTAATCTTTTGTGGTAAAGCTCCAAAGCAATCCTCATGAAAAGCGGCATTTTAAGCGCATTATGATAAGTTTCAAACGGCTTTGCTATCGCGCCGCCGGCGCTGGGCGTCAAAGTCGGGGTTTCGACTTCAAGATATCCTTTTTCGTCCAAAGTCTTGCGTATGGAAGAAATAATTTTAGCCCTTTTGATAAAAATTTCTTTGACGTCTTCATTGGCGATAAGGTCCAAATGTCTGTTGCGGAAGCGCACTTCCGTATCTTGTATGCCGTGGAATTTTTCCGGCATGGGGCGTATCGCTTTTGAAATTAATTCTATTTTATCGGCTTTAACGGTTTTCTCGCCGGTTTTGGTTACGAACATATGCCCGCTTACCAAAACGAAATCCCCTACGGCTATATGCTTTTTAAAGAAAGCGTAAGATTCTTCGCCAACCAAATCCCTCTGTACGTAAATTTGAACTTTGGCCGTAACGTCTTTTATATGGGCAAAAGCGGCCTTGCCCATAATTCTTAACTGAACCAAGCGGCCCGCGGTGGTAACTACTGTTTCTTCCGCGGCGTTTTTGGCTTCAAGGCAAGTGTTTTTTACTTCAACATGAGCCGGATAAGGATTAATCCCTGCGGCTTTCAGTTCCCCGGCTTCCTGATATTTATGTTTTATAATATCTTCCAACCCGGAAAGTTTTTGCTGCTGCGTTTGTTCCTGCGCTTTATTTTCCATATTATGCCTCTATAAAAAAACCCCGAAGAACGGGGTTTATTAAACAAAATCAAAATGCGCCCTGCAGGACTTGAACCTGCGACCCATCCGTTATGAGCGGATTGCTCTAACCAACTGAGCTAAGGGCGCTTGCGTATAAATATTATAACAAAAAAGTTTAACCTTGTAAATTATCTTAATATCGTTTGGGGTTAAGCTTCTTTGTATATCGGATAGAAGTATATCCCCATAAATACGGGGTTATCCGTAAAACCTTTTACTTCTTTTCTGTACACCCATACGCCCGGGGAATGAATGGTGTAAATCTGCGCGGCGGCGTTATAGCTTAAATCCTGTATGCGCCGGTAGAGTTTTATTCTGCGGGCCGGGTCGGTTGAACGGACGGCTTCATCTATTAAAGCGTCAAGCGCGGGGTCTTTGAAAGACTGCGCCACCGCATAACGCCCTTTTGAATGCAGGAAAGGAAAGACAAAGTTATGTTCGTCGGGGTAATCGGCTATCCAGCCGCGCGCCCACAAAGGCATTTTGGAAGCTTGCGTCTTTTCCAGGAAGGAAGCCCAGGGCACTCCGCGCAGTTCAATATTAAATTTGGGGTTTAAGCTTTCTATATTCCTTTTTAATATTTCGCAGGCCGTCTGCCGCATTTGCGAGCCGGTATTGTAAGTCAGCGTAAAAGTAAATCCGTTTTCCCAAACTTTTCCGTTATAGGCTTTTTTAAAATATTCTTCCGCCTTTTTTAAATCAAAGCTATAGCATGGAGCGGATTTCTCGTAAGAAGCCAGCCCGGGCGGCACGGGCCCGCAGGCGCGCGGGGCTTTCCCGCCCATTGAATCATTGACGAAAGCGTCATAATCAAACGCGTGGGCAAACGCCTTTCTTATATTAATATCCTGAAAGAAATCCGGCGGTATGCCTTTTCCGTCCAGCCTGCCGCTGCCGATATCGGGGTTCGCTTCGGGATTGATGTTAAAGGTAAAAAATATCACGGGGTCGGTTTTAAGCCTGGGCAGGCGGTCCTGCACCACCAAATCCGGGTTATCGGCTATTTGGTCCGTGAAAGCGGGGGCTATTTCCGCGATGTCAATGTCGCCCGATTCCAGCATAAGGCGCATTGTGCTTTGTTCTGGCACGGTTATCAGCTGCACTCCGTCAAGCTTGGGCGCACCCAAAATATAATCTTTATTGGCCGTCAGATAAATTCTTTTGGCTGCGTTGTCCCAGCGTTGAAGCATAAAAGGCCCGCTGCCGTTGGCTTTATCGAATAAATAAGATTCTCCTTTGCCTTTATTGTTGTAGTTTTTCCAAGTCGCTTCCGTGCCGTCCCATTCTCCGTTTTTTACGGCCCAGTCTTTGCTTATTACGTAAGACCACCTCGCCAATATCGAAAGCAGAGGCGCAAACGGACGTTTCAGTTTTATTATAAGTTTATCGCCCTGCACCTGTACGGCTTCTTCCACGGTTTTATAATCAAGCGTTATTGCGCCTTTGGCGTCGCGGGTGGAAGTTACTCCCAAAATCGGTTCCAAAAGCAGGGTGGAAGGGCCGCTTACCGCGTCCGAAATAAGAAAACGTTTTAAGGAGTATGCCGCGTCTTCCGCCGTTAACGGCGAACCGTCGTGGAATTTAATATCTTTCCTGATATTAAAAACATAAGTTTTGCCGTCGGGGGATATAAGGCCGTTTTCGCGCGTGGGCACTTCTTGCGCTATAAGCGGTTCAAACTCGGTAAGAGATGATCCTTTAAATTTAATTAAAGTGTCATAAATGTTCAGCAGTACTCCGTGCGTAAAACCGTCGTAGGAAAACACCGGGTCGAAAGATTCCGCTTCCCCGACTATGGCCACTGTAAGTATATTGTTTTGCTGCTTGGGTGCGCAGGATATTAAAGAAAAAATGCAAAAAACACAAAGAAGCGAAAGTATCTTTTTCATTTATTCACCTATGGCGTAAGCCAAGCCTTTTTTATTTTTTATCCAGGCTGACGCAAATTGTTTTCTGTCATAAACGCGGCGCACTTCTTTTTCGGTTTTGGCGGCCGGATCCATAACTATTACGTTTCCTTCCGCGTCAAAACCGCATATTACGACCAAATGCCCCTGGGTAGCTTTTGCCGCGGCGTTTTTAAGAGCGCCTTCTTTATAAGCTATGGAGGCTATAATCGGTCTGCCTTTGTAAAGTTCTCCTTCCGCCTGCGCCAAAGAACTGCACCTTACGACTGCGGCGCCAAGCCCTTGCTGCGCGGCGAAAGCCGTATTAAGCGGCCAAGTCCCGTAAACGCCGGATTCTTCGTCGTAAACGCCTTTAAGCGTATCTTCCAAAGAAACTTTCTTTCCGTAATAATTTAAAACCATGCTTAAGCAGACGGGGGAGCAAATCCTCCCGCGCAGTTTTTTATCGGCATACTGCATTTGGCTTACGGGTTTTAAAGGTATTTCAAAATCTTTTAAATCCAAGGTTTCCAATGCCAGGGAAGAATCGTATTTGGCCCCGGTTTTAGTAAAAGCCGCCGTAAGAAAATCTATTTTCGCTTTGCCCAGAACCGTAAGCTGGTATTTAAACGCCGACGCGCTTTTCTTGGGGAAGAGGATATCGCTTTGCACGGAAGCGAAAGAATCTTTTTGGGGTTTAAACGTCTTTTTATAATCCGCGCTGACGTAAAAAAGTTTATAAAGTCCGCTCCAGCCTTCTTCCGTCTTTACGGAAGCTTCAACCAAAACGGCTGAATTTTTGTTTAATTTTGCGCTTAAAGAGAGCGTTAAAGAATTAAAATCAAAAGGGGCTTTTATCGTTTTTGAAGCTATTACGTAAAAACCTTTAAATTGTGCGCTGACAGCTAATTGCTCTTTGGTAAAAATCGTATTGTAAGCGGGCAGAAGGGCTATTTGTTTTTTGCTGAGGTGGTGCATGGTTCGGCCTCCAGATAAAAATCGGGGCACCCGGGCTCGAACCGGGAACCTCCCGCTCCCAAAGCGGGCGCTCTACCATTGAGCCATGCCCCGAATAATCAAATTATACAAAAATTAGCCCCGCTCCGCCCGTTTGCAAGGGTTTATTGGCGCGGCGTAAAATATGCTTTAATAAAAATAAGGAGATAACAAAGAACAAAATGAATATAAAAATTATAATCAAAGCCGGTGTTATAGGAGTGCTTATACTGCTTATGCTTATACCGCTGGCTTTCGTAAAAGGCACGGTTGCGGGCCGTCTTAATTATAAAAACGAGGCCGAACTTAAAATAACGTCGGCCTGGGGTTCGGAACTTTATATAGCCGCGCCGATACTAAATGTGCCTTATGTTTATGCCGTAAATAAAAAAGTGGAAGGACGGCAGATTACGGAATATGAAACTTCTTTTTATAAATATACGCCATCCTCTTTGGATGCCGATGTTGAAATACTCCCGCAAATACGGCAAATAGGTATTTTTAAAGTACCGGTGTTTACGGCCAAAGTAAAAATGAAAGGCTCCTTTACCAAGCCGGAAGTGCCGTCGGAATTATCCACCGGCGCGGCACAATCGGGTAAGGCCTTTGTTTCGCTGGAGGTAAACAGCCTTAAAGGAATTACCGATACTCCCGTTATAAAATGGAACGGCGAAACCAAGGAGTTTGAAAACGCTCTTGAAGGCGAGGCCCTCAGGGTTTCCGTCCAAAAAGTGCGCGAAGGCCAAGGCTATTACAGTGAGAAAACTTACCGCCGCTACTCGGACGATTACCGCCTTAAAATGCTTTACGCGCCAGTCGTTTACGCGGAAAAAGCGGATTTTGAGTTGGATTTTTCCGTGCGCGGCAGCAATTCAATATCTTTTATCCCTTTAGCCAAAGATAATACTTTTAAAATGGCTTCCGCTTGGCCGCATCCCAATTTCCTGGGCGGCTTTCTGCCCGAAACGCGTGAAGTTTCCGCCAAAGGCTTTAATGCTGAGTGGAAAGTAAACAACCTTTCAAGCGGAATACCGGCTTATCTTAACGGATTCGGGGAGGACTTCCCCTTTGTCAGCGTGTCTTTAATGTTCCCCGTGGATAATTACAGAAATTCCGAACGCGCGGTAAAATACGGCATTCTGTTTGTGGCTTTGACTTTCTTGGCATGTTTTGTTTTTGAAATCGTCAACAAAACGCCGGTTCATCCGTTCCAGTATATTTTGGTCGGCACGGCCATGGCGGTGTTTTATCTGTTGCTTTTGTCCATATCGGAATTTTGCGGATTCAGTTTGTCTTATATAATTTCCGCCGCGGCGACGATTGTTTTGGTAAGCGCATATATCCGTTACGGCATACTTAAAAAAGCCGATAAAAAAGTGTTTGGCGCGGCGGCCGGTTTTACCGCGCTGTACGCCTATCTTTACGTGCTTTTACAGTTGGAGGATTTATCGCTTTTCTTCGGCACGCTGGGGCTTTTCTTCGGCGTGGCGTTGGTGATGTATGCGACAAGGAACGTCAACTGGTACGAATAATTTAACGGTTGATTTACCAACGCTTTAATCTTCAAACATTTCCTTCAAACATCCCCTTTAAACATCCCCGGTTTTTACCTCCCCGGGGATGTTTTTTGTTTTAATGTTAAATAATCTAAATTATATATGTATTTGTAGTATAATGGAGATATCGTTTATACTCGCCTGATTTATCTTCGTTTTACAAATTTTTATTTTTAGAGGAATACTATGAAGGATATTAAAACTGATTTTTCTTATAGGCTGGGAGTGGATTTGGGCACGTCTTCAATAGGCGTGGCAATATACGGATTGGACAAAGACGGAAAAATTAACAAACTTGAACATTTGGACAGTTATATTTTCGGAGAGCCTATAAAACCTAAAGACATGGTTACTTCCAATACGGACAGAAGGACGGCGCGTCTTATCCGCAGACAAATGGAAAGGAAAGCCGCGCGTTTTAGAAAAATAGCCTATATCGCAAAAACTTTAGGCGTTACCCAAAAAGACTTATACGCCATAAGAAACCAAGACGTCCATAAATTAAGAGCCGAAGCTCTGTTTGCGCCTCTTACGCTGACGCAGATGATAAAAGTCCTGTGCCATTTGGTAAAAAACAGGGGTTATAAAGGGGGTATAAAAGACGGAACCGTTGATAAAAAGCTTAAACAAACGGAAGCAATGCTTTGCGAAGGTAAAACCTTGGGTGAACTTTTGTACGAGCGCAAATTGAACGCAAAAGGCGCACCTTGGCGCAAGGTGGAAGAAGACGGCACTTTTATTTACAGAAAAGAAGTGGAGCGGGAATTTGAATTGATATGGGAAGAGCAATCAAAACATCATCCTCAGCTTTCTGGAACATATAAAGTAACTTATGAAAATATGTTTCCCGATTTTCCAAATCAGAAAGAAATATCTCTTAAAGACGCTTTCCGTTCGGCTTTATTTTATCAACGTCCGATTAAATGGGCTTTAGAAAGCGTAGGCTCCTGCGGAATATATCCGGAAGAAAAACGCGCTTGTACCAGCCAAACGGCATATCAAGACTATCGATTGGCGAAAGCCGTCGCCGATTTGCGCCTTTTTAACTGTTTTACCGGGGAAACCCGTCTTTTAAGCCAAGAACAAAAAGATTTTATTTTTAATTATGTTTCAACTTCTTTTAAAGATTACGCCAAAGAAACTGTAATGGTTCCTTTTAAAACGATTTATGAGAAACTTGGGCTTTCCGATGCTGAGATGTTCACCGTTGACCGCCGCGGCGGAATAAAAGGCGGCCTTAAAGGAAATACTACTTTATACGCTTTTTACTCGGTTGGAGCGCTGGGAGAATGGGAATCTTTAAATGAGAAATCTCAGGAACTGGTTTTGGAGTTTCTGAACAATATCACGGATTTTGAAGATATTGAGGAGTGTGAGGAAGGATATATAAAGCAAGAACTTCCAAGACTGACGAAAAATATTAAATTTTCAGATGAAAATCAAAAACAAGCCGCCGACTTTGTTTTATATCTTAAAGAAAAGGGGGTTTTTTTAAATCAAAATTTCAGATTGGAAAACGACCGCGCGTCTTACGGAATAACGGCTTTGAAAACTCTCGCCGGGGAAATAAAAGCCGGGCGAAAAGAGGAAGACGTCATAGCGGAAATTAAACCTGTTGAATATGAAATTAAAGATAAAATGCGTTCAGCAGAAAAAATAAAAAGACAAGAGGCCATTAATGATCCAGTCATCGGCAAAGCTCTTAATGAGTTTCATCGGGTTATGCGATATATTATCTCCCGTTACGGAAATCCCTCAGAGATTGTCGTTGAACTTTCAAGAGAAATTAAAAATTCGTTAAAAAGGCGTGAATTTTTGGAAAAGCAAAATAATGCAGCCGCCAAAGAAAGGCAAAACGCCATTTCCGTTTTGCAGGAAAACGAGGCACATGTCAGCCCGCGTAATATTGAAAAATACCTTTTGTGGGAGGAACAAAAACATATATGCCCTTACAGCGGGGCGGAGATATCATTATTCCAAGCGTTGGATGAAAAACAAACCCAAATTGATCATATCATCCCGCAGAATTGGAGCGGCGGTTCCGGCGGGCCGAACACTTTTGATAATAAAGTTTTAGTTCTTACCCAGGAAAATAAAGATAAGAGCAACCGCTTGCCGTATGAGTGGAAATTTAAGGAAGACATATCCCAATATCTTTCTTGGCGTAGCGAAAATAAAAATAAGAAGAAAAAGGGAGAACAGACTGAAAAGTTTGGCAGCCACAGCCCGCTTATAAACTTTGTCCAGCATTTGTGGGGTATGTACGCCAAAGAACAACAAGGGTTTAAGTCGGAACGTACACGAAAGTGGACCCCTACTCAAAAAGGTGCGCGCATTTTACGCAAAATAAATAATTTGCTTATTTTGCCGGAACAGGTAAAAAGCGATTTCTCAAATCGTCAAAATCAGGAAACTGCTTGGATAGGTAAAATAGTGCTTGGATGGTGCAAAGACATCTGCCCTAGAGTTACTCCGTCTTACGGCGGGTTGACCGCTTATTTAAGGGAAGCTTTCCGTTTTGACGGAGTTCTGCCCGCAGTTCGCATAGCAGAGGGCAAGCCCCTATTTGATAAAGACGATAAAGAAATAGATTCTAAAAAGTGGCAGGAACTTTTTAATAAAGAGGAATTATCTTATGATAAAGCCGAGGCTTTGAAAAATGATTTTGAAGCATACCTTAAACAACAAAGTGTGCCTTGCAATACGGAAGAAGACAAACGAAAGATGTTTAAGGCTTTTTGTGCCGAACAACGCGTTTTGCTTAAGTTTAATAAACGCTGTGATCACAGGCACCATGCCGTAGACGCCGCGGTTATAGGTTTATGCGATTTATCTATGATAAAAAGAGCTTCCGATCACAACGCTAAGCACGGAACTTTGTATACAATAAAATGTTTTGATGAAAACGGAACTAGAATACGGGAGAAAGACATTCCGGGTTTTAAAGTTGATAATATTCCCCAATATGATGTTTTAAAAGAAAGCGTCAAAAAATATCTTACAAATTATATTGTATGGCATAAGCCGGATCATTATCCCAGCGGAAAGTTCTTTGAAGAGACGGCCTATAACGTCAAGGAAGTTGAAGGCGTAAAAAGATATGTTAAAAGAAAAGAACTTAAAGATATATTAGGAGAAGAAAAAGACGTTGATAAACTAATTAAAATAGTATGTGAACTCCTTGCATGCGAAAGCGTCAAAAAAGAAATAGTTTCCCAACTGCGACAGGGAAAATTAGATAATTTCGTTTTTAGGGGAAATAAAATCAACAAAGTTAAAGTGTTTTTCAAAAGGAAAGGCTTTTATAAGTTTAATCCAAATGCGGATAAATCAATAGGCGGTTTTAAATATTATATGAATAACCCGCAAGGCGGATATGCTTGTATGGATTTTGATAAAGAAAGAGGGGCACTTATTTGCGGCGTTCCTTTGTGGAAATATGACGTCAATAAACCTGTAAAAGATAATATCGTACGTTTTTTTATTAATGACATGGTTTTTGATAAAGAAACAAAATCTTTTTACGTCATCAACAATTTCCAAGTGGTTAATGGGTGGATGGGCATTGTGCCGGCGTCGGAAGCCGTTAAAAAAGCAAAATCTGTAAGAAATATTAAAAATATTATTTTATGTAAAACACGTCAGGATATTGCAAAAATAAAAAAAGAATATGGCAAATAACCATATAATAAATATTGAAAGAGAAGCCCGTCTTTCCGTGGATTTGGGGAGATTAAAGATATCTTTTCCTTCGGAGGAGCGCGCCCATTATATTGCATTTATTGACATTGCAGTTGTAATTGCGGCGCATCCCCAAATAAGTTTTTCAACGGGGGCTCAACGGGAACTTGCCCGCGCTGGGGCGATACTCGTTACAGCTGATGAAAAGTTCATGCCCTGCGCATTAAATATTCCCGTGGGGATAAATTTAGAGGGTGCCAAAAGGCCACATTTGCAAGCTAAGTTCTTTAATGCGCAGGAAAGGGGAATATGGTGGGCCCAAATTGTTAAAGCCAAAATATTGGGGCAGGCGAAATCGGCCGAATTGTTTAATAAAACTCTTAAGGAAAAGCTGACGCTTATTTCCAAAAAAGTAATGCCTGCCGATAAAGACTGCATGGAAGCTTATGCGGCGCAAACATATTGGCCGGAATATTTTTCCGGGTTGGGATGTTCCGTTTCGTATAGAGAAAAACAAGGCGCTGCGGATCCTGTGAATATCTCATTAAATTATGCTTATGCAATTTTAAGAGCGATTGTAGCAAGAGCATTGGCATCTGCCGGATTGTGTCTGAATTTCGGCGTTGGCCATTGCCGTAAAGATAATCCGTTTAATTTAGCAGATGACTTTATTGAGCCTTTCCGTTTTTTAGCCGATATTACAGTGTTTGATATTTTTAACAGTGGTCATTATCAAGAATTTAATTCTGAAGTAAAAAAACTGATTTTATCCGGGTTGTTAAAAGCAAGCGTAAATATTTCAGGCAGGGAGTATCGATTATTTCAGGCGGTTGATTTTTCCGTAAATAGTTTTTGCGTCAGTTTAGAAGATCCTCGCAGAAAACTGCTTTTGCCAAATCAGCCGGAAAGCCCCGGCAAAAAGCCGGCAGAGATTACTCCTCCGATTCAATTTGAATATGAAACCTAACAGTTGGCGTATTATGTGGATAATGGCCGTATTTGATTTGCCTACACAAACCAAAATCCAGCGTAAAAAATATGCCGGATTTAGGAAACTTCTTTTGCATAACGGCTTTTCAATGATGCAATATTCAGTTTATATACGCCATACACCTACAATACAGTCTGCCCAAGCTTTGATAAAGCGGTTGGGCCCGCATACGCCGGTCCAAGGCAAATGCGCTTTTGTTTTGATTACCGATAAACAATATGGATTAACTCAAAATTTTTATGGGTCGGCCCCGGCACAACAAAAAATCCCCAAGAAGCAAGAACAACTCCTGCTGTTTGAGGATTTATAAAAATAATTTAAGTGGAGATGAAACTCCTTTGCGCGGTTTTTAAACCCATTGTTACCTAAGATGAGGCACTAAAAAGTAAGGTTTCCGTAATTATCTTACAAAAAATATCCGTTTAATTGCAACTTTTTTTAATCTTTCAAATCTTACCTTACTTCTCGGTGCCTAATAGGAACCGGTATAGCCGTAAGCCCCAAGGAATATGCCAAATCTTACCTTACTTCTCGGTGCCTAATAGGAACTGGATTTGCGGGCTAACATTGATAAGATTACAAATCTTACCTTACTTCTCGGTGCCTAATAGGAACCGCCCAACTGATTTTTACAAAAACGGATATCAAATCTCACCTTACTTCTTGGCGCTTAATAGACCCTAATAGAGCATAGATAGTGACAGTCCTAAATTAAATTGTCAAATAGCTGGGTAAAAAGCCTATGTATTTATAAATCCGCCAAACTTTAAATTAGGCAAACTTATAATTTATATTATTAATTTGTATTAGAATGTGTCAAGAGCCTGTATGGCATCTACAGATATTGAACTTTTGACCAGACAGACCTAAAGCCTTTAATGTGTAATCCATTGGGGCATCCAATGAATGCTTTGATGCGATCTTTGTGTATTACACCAGACTAAGTACCTCATTAGCTTGCGGCTTACTTTTTCTCTATCATAAACATTTTCCCGATTTATATTTATAAACTGTTCTCTCAATGTCCGATTAAACCGTTCTATAAACGCATTACTCTTGGGGCTTTGTGGGTAATTAAAGTAATGGATTAAGTTGCGTTTCGTTAACGCCTCATCAAAGTATTTATGGAACTCTAAGCCATTATCCGTTTGTACCCGTTGTATGGTATAGGGCTATACGTTTATCTAAAAGTCATTGGCGCATCCATTACTTAGGCTGATATAGCAATAATTAAAGGCAAATCGCGGGTTTATGAGCTTTGCCGATGAAGCGGTATCTACTTATGAGGGGTTGGCGCGTGAGAACAAAAAAGCCGAGGGGCTTATATTAAAGGCTTTAAACGGGGAAGCCGTTTATAATTTGGATAATCTGGCTATGGCGGAAGAGGCGGCAAGTTTGGAAGCGTATAAAGCCGATTTAGCAAGTGAGATAGAAACAGTGGAGCGTGATTTAACGCGCGGACAGATAAATTTAGGCGGGAAGGTGGCGGAAATATTGCTTGGGGACTTTGCGGACTTCAGCACGGCAGAGCATGAGTTTATCCACTACATAGACAATATAATAAAACGCACGGCGGCAAAAGGCAATAAAGCGGCGCAGGAGCTGTGGGCGAAGCGAGAGGAAATAGTAAATAAGCATTGGGATGAATTTAAGATCGACACTGATATGAGCGAAGCGCAGATATCGGCGGAAATAATAGCGGAAGCATACGAGAAGTGGTTGTTTATGGGGCAGAATGCGGCAGACGCGCAGACGCAAAAGCTGTTTACAATGATAAGGGACTTTTTCCGCGATATCTACAGGAGCATAAAGGCGATAGGCGGTGTGGAAGTAACGGAAGAAGTGGACGCGTTTTTTAGGGAGATAAGCGGGCTTAACAACGATATGGACGGCGGAGTATTAACGCAGAGGGGTATTAAAAGCGGGCCGGCAATAGTGGATTTAAGCGCGGAATTTGCCGATGTTGCGCAGTTGCCTGCCGAAGAGAGGGGAAAGGCTGTAGAGAAGGCGTTAAAGGAAATTATCGGACGGACAATGGATACGGCTACACCGCCTTTACAAATACAGGTTACGGCGGAGAACAAGGCTCATGTTAAAAGAAGCAATGTTAAGTTAAAAGACGGAAAATTAAAAAGACATCAAGCTTCCATTATCGCGTTGGAAAAAATTATTAACACAGCAAAAAGAACTCCAAGAACAGGAATTGTTGACTTAAATCATAATACAAGACCTAGTACGATTGCGCATAAGCAAAATGTAGAAGAATATGTTTATTTTGAAACGATTGTACAAATAGGACAGGAAGAATATTTGATAGAGTTAGCCGCCGAACGTGTAAAAGGGCAGGATAAGAATTTATTAGACCTTTACAATGTTCATGTAAAGAGAAACCCCGCCACCGCGCATTTAAGCACTTACGGGCAGGGTTTCAGTAAAGATAGTATAACAGATAAAAAAGGGAAAATCAAGGCTTTGTATGGTATCTATACATATTGGACTTTTGAGCAGATAGCCCCAAAGCCTTTAAGATATAATCTATTGGGGTCATCAATATGGATTTTAAAGTTTTTACTACATTTTTACTACACTATCGTCTGAAAAAAGTGCGCCCAGCGGGAATCGAACCTGCACCAACGGCTTCGGAGGCCGCTATTCTATCCATTGAACTATGGGCGCATAAAAGCGGTTTGTAAAACTTAATTTTATCATTTTATTTTTATCAGCAAAACCCCGTCTGTAAATATAACTTGCGGCTTTATTATAAAAAATCTTGCGCACGGGGAAAAAGCCTTTCATATCCGGATTTATCGGCGTATCATTTTGTACATTAAAAACACCCCGGGCTTCAAACCGGGGCGTTTTTCTATATGCAAGGCTTCGGCCTACTGCCGGCCTTACTTCACTTTTTCAACAATTCTTCCAATTTCTGTTTTAAATAAGCTTTGGAAGTTTCCCCGCTGAACTTTTCGTAATGATCTTCATCTTTAAAGAAAACGAAAGTCGGTATCCCGCTGACTCTGTATGCGCCGGCCGCTTTTGTCGTTTTATCTATATCGGCGGCGTATATATTCATTTTGCCGGAAAATTCTTCGGCCAGTTCGGCTACTATCGGCGCCATATTTTGGCAATGTGGGCACCATTTGGCATAAAATTCAGTCATTAACGGCATTTTTCCTTTTACTACTTCATTATAAAAATTCTCATCTGTTACTTGTATAACTTTACTCATATAATTACCCCCTGCATTATTCCGCTATATAGTATTATAACCATAAGGGGTTAAAAAACAAGCCGGCTTAAATTGCTTCGGCATATTTATGATATAATCTGATTATTATTTGACGGAGGGCGCATGAAAGGCATTATCCTTGCCGGCGGCACGGGCAGTCGTTTATATCCCGCCACTTTTGCTATATCCAAGCAGCTTATCCCCGTATATGATAAACCGATGGTATATTATCCCCTTTCGGTTTTGATGCGCGCCGGGATAAGGGATATCGCGCTTATTTCCACTCCCCGCGATTTACCCGCTTTCAAAGCGCTGTTCGGCTGGGGTGAGGAGCTGGGCCTGAATCTTTCTTATATAGAACAGCCCAAGCCCGAAGGTATAGCCCAGTCTTTTATTTTAGCCAAAGATTTTATCGGCTCGGATACGGTTGCTTTGATTTTGGGCGACAATATTTTCTACGGCGAAGGCCTGGAAAAAATGCTCTTATGCGCCGCAGGCCTTAAAGACGGTGCGGAAATTTTTGCCTCCCGCGTGGTAAATCCCGCGGCTTACGGCGTTATTTCTTTTGATAAAGAGGGAAAGCCTTTGCTGGTAACGGAAAAGCCTTCAAAACCGGCTTCGCCTTGGGCGGTAACCGGGCTTTATTTCTATGACAATACGGTGGTTGAAGCTGCTTCCCGCCTTAAATTTTCCGCGCGCGGCGAGCTTGAAATAACCGATATCAACAATTTTTATCTTTCATCCGGCAAATTGAGAGTAAATTTTATGGGGCGCGGCATGGCCTGGCTGGATACCGGCACACATGAGGATTTAATAAAAGCCTCCACCTTTATAGAAAGCATAGAAACGCGTCAGGGCATAAAGACAGCCTGCCTTGAGGAAATATCGTTCAGAAACGGCTGGATAGACCGCAAAACGCTTTTAAAGCGCGCGTTTAAAATGAAGGGCACTCCTTACGGGGATTATCTTTTAAACCGCGACGCGGAGGGCTTATGGAAATAGCCGAAGAGTTTTTAAACGGAGCCAAGCTTTTAAAGCCGAAAGTTTTTGAAGACTGCCGCGGCTGTTTTTTTGAAAGCTACAATAAAAAAACTTTCGCCGCTTTGGGCATTAATGCCGATTTCGTTCAGGACAACGAATCGTTTTCCGCAGGCGGAGTATTGCGCGGACTGCACTTTCAAAAACCTCCTCACGCTCAAGCCAAGCTGATACGTGTTTTGGAGGGGGAAGTTGAAGACGTTATACTTGATTTGCGCTTCGGCGGGGCCACTTTCGGGCGGTATAAAAAAATTGTTTTAAGCTCGCAGAATATGAATATGCTTTTTGTTCCGCGCGGTTTTGCGCACGGCTTTCACGTTTTAAGTTCAAGCGCGCGTTTGGCCTACAAATGTGATAATTTTTACGAGCCGTCATCCGAATGCGGTTTCAGGTTTGACGATCCCGCTTTAAACATTGACTGGTCTTTGTGCGGAGAGTCCCCCAAACTCAGCCCCAAAGATTTGGGCTGGGGGCCTTTTAGCGAGTATATAAAAAATCCTCTTTTTAAATATGAACAAACAATTTAAAAATATTCTTGTAACCGGCGGTGCGGGTTTTATCGGGTCAAATTTAATTTCTTTCCTGACGGAAAAATATCCCGCCTGCCGTATAATCAATTTGGACAAACTGACTTACGCCGCCGATTTGGAAAATTTAAAAGATGTTTCTTCCCGCCCTAATTACGTCTTTATAAAAGGCGATATTTGCGACGAAAAACTCATCCCGGAAATTTTCAAGACCTATTCCGTTGACGGGGTGTTTCATTTGGCGGCGTGCTCTCATGTTGATAATTCCATAAAAGAACCGCGGGAATTTATTAAAACCAATATAGAGGGAACATTCAATTTGCTTTCGTGCGCGTATCAGGCTTGGCATGAGGGGCCTTTTAAAGTCAGGGCCGGACATGAGGGTGCGCGCTTTCATTTGGTTTCCACTGACGAAGTTTACGGATCGGCAGAAGCCGGCCGCTTTACGGAAAACTCTCCCGTAAAACCTAATTCACCTTACAGCGCAAGCAAAGCTTCGGCCGATTTGCTAGCCCGCGCTTATATAAAAACTTTCGGCCTTAACGTAACGATTAGCAACTGTTCAAACAATTTCGGCCCGTGCCAGCATGGGGAAAAGTTCATCCCAACAGTCATAAGATGCGCTTTAAGCGGTAAAAATATACCGATTTACGGCGACGGCGGCAATATTCGCGATTGGCTTTACGTAAAGGACCATTGCGAAGCGCTTGATTTGATTTTCCGCCTTTCCGCACCCGGCGAAACTTATAATATCGGCGGCGGTACGGAGCTTGATAATCTTACTTTGGCCAAATGCATTTGCGCCCTGCTGAACGAGCTGCGCCCGTCCGCGGAAGATTATTCCAAACTAATATCTTTTGTGGAAGACAGGCCCGGCCACGACAGGCGGTATTCCGTTGATTCCTCAAAACTGAAAAAAGATTTGGGCTGGAGCGCGCGAACCTCTTTTGATTCCGCCTTGGAGCAAACCGTCAAATGGTACTTGCGGAAATACGATAAGTAAAATACGCGCGAACACAAAATACGCCCGCGCGCCGTAAATTTATTTTTTAAAAATGGATCTTATTTTCTGCGGGTATCCCAGCCATATCGCCACCAATGTGCCCAAGCCGAGCAATATCGGATAGTAGAGATATTTCATAATTTCTATCGGCGTAAGGGAAGCCAGCGCGGCGGCCATTAAAAGCTGCGCGCCGTAAGGTATCAAACCCTGCACAAAGCAGGAAAATATATCCAGTATGCTGGCCGTTCTGCTGGCGGGTATTTTAAAGTTGGCCGCTATATCTTTCGCTATCGGGCCGGACATTAACAACGCTATTGTATTATTTGCCGTACACAGGTTTGCGAAGCTGACTAATGCGGCTATGCTCAGCTCCGCACTGCTTTTGGTTTTAATATTTTTGGTAAGTTTTTCAATAATCCAAGCCATGCCGCCGTTTATGCGGATTGTTTCAAGCATTCCTCCGGCCAAAAGCGTAACTATGATAAGCTCCCCCATGCCTACTATGCCTTTGCCCATGGCTTCCGTCCAGCCCCATATCCCGAAGGAAGAAGTCAAAATACCGGTAAGGCCGGCAAGGATTGTCCCTCCGGCAAGCACCAGCATAACGTTTACGCCGGATACCGCCGCGCCCAAAACCGCCACATACGGCAGAACTTTAAACCACTCTACTTTTTGAGGATCATAAGGCAGGCCCGAAGCGTTTGCGGAAAAATAATAAAGCACCGCCGTTATCACGGCAAAAGGCATAACTATGAGGAAATTGGTCTTAAATTTATCCGACATTTTGCATCCCTGCGTTCTGGTTGCTGCTATGGTGGTATCGGATATGAATGAAAGATTATCGCCGAACATCGCGCCGCTTACTATGACGGCAGTCATCAATGCGGAGTTAAGCCCGGTTTTTGCGGCTATACCCGCGGCGACCGGCACCAGCGCGACTATCGTCCCTACGGAAGTCCCCACGGAAACCGACACAAAGCAAGCCGCTAAAAACAGTCCGGGCGCAAGCAAAGCCGGCGGCAGGAGCGAAAGCGTCAAATTTACCGTAGCGTCTACGGAACCCATATCTTTTGTCGTCTGCGCAAATGCGCCCGCCATTATAAAAATCAGCACCATAAAAAGGACATTGCCGTTGGCCGCGCCTTGGCAGAAAACTTCTGTTTTATGTTGAAGGTTCCCGCCTTTTATCATCGCCGCGCCTACAGCCGAAGCCAGCAGAAAAGCCACCGTAATAGGCATTTTGTAAAAATCCCCGGCGATTATAGAAACGGCCAAATAGGAAACGAGAAAAACAATAAGCGGGGCCAAAGCTTTGTAATTGGGTTTAACGGGTTTTGAGGTGCTGTTTAATTCTTCCATAATTAAAATAAAAAAACCAAGCCGGAACTTGGTTTTAGTCCTTTTAAGTTATAAATATATTATATAAAATATAAAACCGGCTTGTCTTTGTCAGGCGGAGTCCGGCCCAAATTTTTTTATGCTGGCTGATATTACAATAAATCTAAATATGTAGTATTATGTAAATATGGAAGAAAAAGGCGTAGATTCTACAAACGAATATTTTAAAAATATAAGTTCCCTCGTCAAAGATATAGACAGGGCACAGGAAGGCGCGCTTTGGAAACAGGCCAAAGCCGGGGATAAAGACGCCCGGGAGAAGCTTGTCCAAATGCACTTAAGGCTTGTTATTCCCACGGCGAAGAGATTTTCCCGCGGCGGAATGGAACTTATGGATTTGGTTGAAGAAGGCAATTTGGGCCTTTTGCAAGCCATAGACAAATTTGATCCCTCAAGGGGATTTCGTTTTTCCACTTATGCCATACACTGGATAGAGCAATATATCCGCCGCGCCGTTGAAGAGCAGAGCGGCACTATCAAAATACCTTCCCACGCTTGGGATAATATGCGTCTGTGGGGCAAAACCTGGGATAAACTTAAAGAGAAATTGGGCCGCGAGCCCAGCCTTAAGGAAATGGCTTCGGAGATGAATATCTCCGCCAGGCAAGTCCGCTCCATTTTGGATACTTTAAGCGCGGCCTACAGCGTTGATTCTCTTTCCACCGCTTTAAGCGAAGAAGAGGATATGACGCTTGAAGATACAATAACCGATTACGGCAAAGGCAATCCCGACGATTTGGTTACCAACGCCGCCGCCAACAAAGAACTTTTGGGCATTTTGGAAGGCATTAATCCGCGCGATAAAGAAATTCTTATAATGCGTTACGGCATAGATTCGGAAGAACCTTTGACTTTGGCCGAAGTTTCCCAGCGTATGGGCATATCGCGCGAGAGAGTCCGCCAAATAGAAGAACGTGCCGTAAGAAACGTCCGCAAAAAAGCGGAAGAACTCGGCCTTTTTGAATTTTCCGAAATGAACCATAAAACCAAAAAAATTCATCCCGGAATGGACATAAAAGCCAAAACGAATATTTTGGGAGATGAAATTTCGGTTTACAGCCCTCAGGCGACGAAATTGATGAAAATAAAAGCCGCGGTAAAAAAGACCGCCAAAAAATCTTCCGCCGGCAAGAGCAAATCCAAAACTCCGGCCGCGAAAATGCCGAAAAAAGCGGTTAAAAAAGGAAAAAGAAAATGAGCGACAACACCGATTTAATAAAAGCCTTGCGCGATATCCCGGATTTTCCAAAACCGGGTATTATATTTAAGGATATAACGCCCGTATTGGCCGATTCCGCCTTATTTGCAAAAGTTATACACGGCCTTGCCGAAGCCTGCGAGGGCAAAGGAATAACCAAGGTTGTGGGGATAGAATCAAGGGGATTTATTTTCGGCGCGGCTTTAGCCTACGCTTTGGGCGTGGGTTTTATTCCGGCCCGCAAAAAAGGCAAGCTTCCGTATAAAACGATTTCCGCTTCTTTTGCTTTGGAATACGGCACGGACACTATTGAAATGCATGAAGACGCCCTTACCTCCGCCGATAAAGTAGTTATCGTAGATGACCTTTTGGCGACGGGCGGCACCGCCAACGCGGCGATAGAATTGGTCCGCCGTTTGGGTGCGGAAGTTAAATTGTGCGCTTTTGTTTGCGAGCTGGGCTTTTTGAAGGGCGGGGAGAGGATTGAATCTTCCTACAAATCCTTGCTGCACCTCTGATTTTTTACTTACTCGCGTGGTGCTAAGTCCTTTCTGCCAGCAAGTTTTAATATTTAGGCAAATTTTGATTTTTGCTTCAGTCGGATACTGCGCTTCCTTCGGCGGCATTATGCTTAGTATACCTTCCTCCTCAAAAACGCAAATTCGGCTCAAATCCGTAAGTCCACGCAGGTTATATTATCTCACGGTTTTACTCGGTTTAAGTTGCACGCTCGTATACTTTTAATCGGCCTATCTTACGTGTCCTCGGCTAACAAACTTTAATATTTAGGCAAATTTTGATTTTTGCTTCGGTCGGATACGTGGGGCTCCGCCCACTCTAGGTATACCTTCCTCATTAAAAATCAAAATTTTCTCTAAATCTTAAAGCCCACGCCGGTTAAATTCTCTCACGCTGAAATCCTACGCCGCTTTTATACTCGCATAGTTTTAACTCGTGTTAAGTTCTGCTCTCACGGCTAACAGTTTTCCATATTTGGGTAAATTTTCATTTTTTTAAAGCTTCGGATACTGCGCCGCCTTTGGCGGCATCATGCTTAGTATACCTCGCATTAAAGAAAATAAAAATTTCCCTCAAATTTGAAAAACCACGCTGGTTTCGCGCTTTCACGCTGGTTTTTAAAGTTCAAGCTGCTTTTATGCTCGCACGTTAGTTGCTCGCGTTAAGTTGAGTCTTTATAGCTAGTATTTCTCCCAAAACTTAAAAACATATCACAGTATAACATCCTTTTAGAAATAGATTCTTCTTTATATTCCAATATATAAACTTATCCGGTCGCAAAATAATTCCATAACTTTTTTGCCATTGTTTGCGCCGTGTCGTACGTCGGTGCGTTTTGTTAAAAAGCGAAAACAGTTGACTTGTTTTTTTTTTTGATAAATTTTTCTCACAAATCGGCCTGACGAATAAGAAATGGCTCTGTTTCGCTTAAGGTTGGTTTAGGTGGGTTGTTTAATACCAAAGGAGAGGAAAAATTATGTCAAAAAGAAAAATAGTTGTCAATGCATTATTGGGCAGTTTGTGTTGTTTTGTTTTTCTCTCTGCCCTTCATGCGGCAGGTAATACTTCAGGAGGTAGTGCAAGCTCTGCAAACTGCTTAACTGTTGGAGAGATAGAAGAAAGATATACAGCTGATGAAGGTTGCAGCTATCAAACCACTATAAGAGAATGCTGTTCAGATGGATTCTGGAGTGAATGGGGGAAGGACTGTCCTTCATTAACTCCTAAGTATAGTAAAGAAAGCTTAACTCTTGAATGCAGGGGTCGGTATGGTGCTTCCCAAACGGACGGGGTGTCGTGTGTGGGTGGTCATCCTACCGTAAAATTGCCATATCCGAAATGTCCAGAGACTAATATTTGTAAAGGTAAGACTGAGGGATATAAATGTTATAAAAGCTATAGTCCGACACCAAAAGAGATGATAGCTGGAGCGCTAGGCGTAGTAAATGTTCCCGTTCGTGATTATGTTCCTTTAAAAGGATGTCACACGAAAACTATTGGCATACATCCTCATAGTGTTGTAGAGTGTTTACCTGGTGAAACCGTCGGCGGATTGGCCCCTGGCAGCGGTACTAAAGATAATGAGTTGATTTACATCATTAAATGGATTACCGGCGCGTCTTTTGATATAGATGTTGTTACTTGTGAACGACAAGGTTCGTAAAGCAATATTAACATAAACAACAACATATAAAGTTCTTGATGAGGCTATAAACTATAGACGCCTCTTCTCAACTAAACTAACCGCCCCGCCTCAGCATAAGCTAAGGCGGGGTTTCTGTTTAGCGTAAATATTCGTTAAATATAGGGAGCTGAGTCCTAAATAAAAATCCCGCCCAAGCTTTTGCCGGGGCGGGATGATAAAACAATCTTTTTTTAGAAAGGCTGATCGGAATAATCTTTCAGCATGCGTGTTCTGCTGGGGTGGCGCAGTTTGCGAATGGCTTTTGCTTCAATTTGTCTTACGCGCTCCCTTGTTACGTTGAACATTTTGCCTACTTCTTCCAAAGTTCTGGGATAGCCCGATTCTATGCCGAAGCGCAGCTTGATGATTTTGGCTTCGCGTTCGGATAGAGTCGCCAGCACCTCTGCGACTTCCTGCTTTCTTAAAAAGTCCGTCGCGGAAGAAGACGGGTTTGGCCCGTTCTTATCTTCAATAAAATCTTCCAGGTTGGAATCCTCGTCCTCACCGATAGGCGTGGAAAGGGAAATAGGATCCTGCATAATTTTAAGTATGCCTTTTACCTTCTCCACCGAAAGCCTTAAAGATTTTACATAATCGTCCAAGCCCGGTTCTCTGCCGTGCTCTTGACGGAATTTGTTTGTAACTTTTGTCAGTTTTGAAACAAGTTCTTTCATGTGCACGGGTATGCGGATTGTATTTGCCTGATCGGCTATGGCCCTGTTGATGGACTGCCTTATCCACCAAGTTGCGTAGGTGGAAAATTTAAAACCTCTTTTATACTCAAATTTTTCCACGGCTTTCATAAGGCCGAGGCCGCCTTCCTGAATCAAGTCGGAAAGTTCCAAGTTGGAATTTACATGCTTTTTGGCTATGGAAACCACCAATCTTAAGTTGGCTCTTATCAGTTTAAGCTTGTCTTGCAGAATCATCTTTTCAAAGAAGTCGATTCTTTCGTTTAAAGATAAAAACTCCTGTTCCGCCATAGGCAATGTGGAGAGCAATTTTTCGTATCTGCTTTTTACTGTGGTAATATTCTTTATAGCTCTGTCCAAATCGGCGGCGTTTTGCGCTTTTGTCTTTTTTACCAAGGCGCTTTCGCTCAACTTGCCCTGTTCAAACTGTTTATAAAGTTTAACGATGTCTTCATATTTGCCGAAATATTCGTCAAAGCGGGCGATATCGCTTTTATATTCGTTTATTTTATCGGCCAAGCCTTTTATTCTGTTGGTAAGACGTTTAATCTTATTTTGGTTGAGGTTGAGTTTTATTATACGGTCGACGACCTCTTTTTGTTTCTCTTCCAGCTGGCTCGTATATTTGCTGACCAATTTATCGCTCAAACCGGGCTTTCTGATTTCTTTCATCAAAGCGGAAATGTCCTTTTCCCTTTTAGCTATAAAAGCCGCGGCCTCTTTGAGTTTTTTGCGCATGGTGTTGAGCTCCCGGGTGGTTCTTTTGCCGCGAGGCATAAGTTCTTTGGTCGTCATTTCTTCTTGGTCGACCAATTCTTCCCAAGAGCATATTTCCCTCATGGTTATGGGGGATTCCAAAACTATTTTCCTTAGTTCTTTTTCGCGCTCGCGAATATTTCTGGCAAGGGTTACTTCTTCGTCGCGGGTGAGGAGCGGCACTTTTCCCATTTCCGAAAGGTACATGCGTATGGAGTTGGAAATATCCATGTTCGAAGCCCACTCTTCAGTATAAGCTTCTTTTTCCGCCATGGCTACGGCTTTGTACTTTTTCCTGTCGACGACTTGTATCCCCAAATCTTCCAAAGTGCCCATAAGTCCGTCGATGTCGTCTGCGTTCATCGCGGCCGAAGTGAGCGATTTGTTAATTTCGTCCAAAGTAAGATAACCGTGTTCTTTGCCTATTTCTACAAGTTCTTTAAATGCCTTGTTGTCTTGTGCCATAAAATAAGACTCCCTTGCTTGTTTATGATTTTAATTTCTTCTGTATTTCTATTTGTTCTTTAAGCAAATCCAAAGGCGCGCCGCCCGGCGGATAACCCGACAGCAGCTGCTGCAGCTGTTTGTATCTTTTGCTTAAGGCCGTTTTTTTAAGCGTATTTATGCAGGCTTCCGCTTCCCTTTGCGGGCGTATGCCATCGGGCAGCGGCTGCATCGCGTACTTGAGCGCGGTTTTGGCCAAAGCTTCGTTTTCTTGGGCTATGTGCGGCAAAACGTCCTCGATATCCGGCCTTTTAAGGCGCAGGGCCTCAATTTCTTTAATCATCAGCCAGATGTTCTTATTTTCAAAGTAATCTTCTTTCAGTTCCGAGCACAGTTCTACGTATCTTGGGAACTTAAGAAGCACTCTTATAAGATCAAGTTCGCTTTGCGGCGTAATGTCTTTTTCTTTCTTAAAGACGGGCTTTGCTTCCGCCGGGGTATTGGTTCGTTTCAGCTTTTCGGTAATAATTCCAGGCTGAACGCCAAGTCTGTTTGCGGCTATTAAAGCCCATTCGTTTTTAATAATTTGGTCCGGCTGCTTTTGTATTATTTCAATAATTTCGGCGGTGATATCGGCCCTGTCTTTAGGCGATATGCTCTGCGCCCCTTTCAAAATGCAGTCAAGACGGAAATTCACTATGTCTTTTGCTTCGTTTACTACTTTTTTAAAATCTTCCAAACCGTATTTATGGATATATTCGTCCGGGTCCAGCCCGCCCGTAAGGGACGCAACTTTAACGTATATTCCGCTTTCCACGAGTATCAAAGCCGCCCTTAAAGACGCTTTTATCCCGGCTTCGTCCGGGTCAAAAAGTACGACGGCGGTATCGGTGTAGCGTTTTAAAAGTTTGGCGTGCTCGGGCGTAAAAGATGTTCCAAGCGGCGCCACGCAGTTTTCTGCCCCGGCTTGGTGGCAGGCTATTACGTCCATATAGCCTTCCAAAAGTATCACTTTGCCTTCCCTGCGTATGGCCGGCCCGGCAAAGTTGAGCGCGTAAAGCACTCTGCTCTTGGAGAATAAAGGCGTTTCCGGGGAGTTTAAATATTTAGGCTGTCCGTCGGAAAGAATCCTTCCGCCGAAAGCCACGCAGTCTCCCCGGTGATTGAATATCGGGAACATCAGCCTGTTCTTGAAATAGTCCGTCCCGGTCGCCGAAGAGGTTAAACCCAGTTTCTTTAAATCCGTAATTGTATACCCGTTTTTAAGGGCGGTTCTTGTCAGACCGTCAAAAAAACTTAACCCCAGCTGAAATTTATTTACGGTTTCCGCATTGATTTTTCTGCTTTGCAGATACTGAACCGCGCCTTGGCCTTTGGGGGCTAAAAGCTGCCTGTGGTAAAAATCTTTGGCGGAACTCATTAATTTGTAATCGTTGAGGCGGCCTTTTTCCTGTTCTGAAAGGGAGTCTTCCTCCCGCCAGGGAATGCCGGCCCTTTCGGCCAGGCGTCGCGCGGCTTCGTTGAAGGAAAGATTTTCAATCCTCATTAAAAATTCAAAAACGTCTCCGCCGGCCTGGCAGCCGAAGCAATAAAAAAATCCTTTGTCCGGGCTGACGGTAAAAGAGGGGGTTTTTTCCTGATGAAAAGGGCAGCAGGCCTTATAAGTCCGCCCGGCGCGTTTTACGGCGGGGACGTATTCTTTTATAAGTTCTAAAATGTCAATGCTGTCTTTAATTTTTTCAATCAGGGCAGTATTCATATTCACACATATAGGCACAATAGCCCGCTTGTTCTAGCGGACTATTGTGCTGATTTTTATACTGAAAAACTAAAAGCGTTTTCTTTTAGTGCGTCTCATTCTGCGCTGCGCTTCCTGAGATTTAAGTTTCCTTCTTACGCTCGGCGGAGTATAGGTTTCCCTTCTTTTGATTTCTTTAAGGATACCGTTCTTCTCGCATTCTCTTTTAAAGCGTTTCAACGCTTCTTCAAGATGTTCTGCGTCGCGGACTTTTACAAATACCATTTACTTTTCACCACCTTATCTTAAAAGACACTTAGAATAAAAATCTGTTTTGATTTCTTCGGGATTTAGCCGGCGGGCCATAAAAAGCGTCTTCCGCCCATCAGATGATAATGCAGATGAAATACGCTTTGCCCCGCGCCTTTGCCGTTGTTGGCGACCAGGCGGAAATCTTTTAAGCCGAGTTCTTTCGCTATTTTAGCGGCGGCCAGCTGTATTTTGCCCAAGAGTAAAACGTCTTCTTCCTTGGCGTCGGCCAAGTTTTCAATATGTTTAACTGGTATAATAAGTATATGGCTGGGGGCCTGCGGGTTTAAATCTTTAAAACCCACCACGTCCTCATCCTGATATATTATCTGGGCTTGAATTTCGCCGTTTGCTATTTTGCAAAAGATACAATTGCTCATACCTGTATAATTATATCAAAAAAACGCGGCTTTTTGTAAATATTTGTATAATAAAGTACGCGCGCGCGTTTTGATCCGCGCGCAAAGCCCGCGCAAAACACCCGCCCCAAGTTGATAAGAGCTTAATAATTTAATATCATTTAATATATGAGAAAATCTACAAAGCCCAAAAGCTTTATAGTTGTACCTCCCTATTTTAAATCCGAAAAATTTTATCAGGAGTCATTTAGCTATGTCTAAAAATAATTTGGAACCCATAGCGGTCGTCGGTATTGGCGCAATAATGCCGGGCGCTTTGAGCAAAGATGAGTTTTGGAAAAATATCACGGAAGGAAAAAATTCCATCATAGAAGTTCCGCAGGACAGATGGGACTATCGCCTTTTCTACAGCGAAGATCGTTCCGCCCCGGATAAGACTTACACCAAAATCGGCGGTTTTATCACCGGTTTTAAATTTAATTCTTTAAAATACAGGATTCCGCCTTCAGTAGCGAAGCAGATGGATTCCATTCAGCATCTTGCGCTTGAAACGGCCAGTATGGCTCTTGAAGATGCCGGTTACGACAAAAAAGATTTTGACAGAAGCCGCACCGCCGTTATCATAGCCAATGCTATGGGCGGCATTAAAAACGAATACAGCAATACACGTATTTATAAGGCTTTTTATTATGATATGTTAAGGCATTCGGAACATTTCGCCGCTTTACCGCCGGCGGAGCAGGAAGCCATTATCGAAGACGTAGAGGCTTCCGTAAACGCCAAGTTCCTCCCGATAACGGAAGACAGTATGCCGGGCGAATTGCCGAACGTAATTTCCGGCCGCGTTGCAAACGTATTCAACCTTAACGGAACCAGCTTTTCAATTGACGCGGCCTGCGCCAGCTCCATAGCGGCTTTGGACCAAGCCGTAAACGGGCTTAGGGTCGGCAATTACGATATGGTCCTTTGCGGCGGCGTTGACCAAATGATGTCCCCGGCCGCTTATATTAAGTTCTGCAAAATCGGCGCCTTATCCGCCGACGGTTCCTTCGCTTTTGACGCCAGGGCCAACGGCTTTGTAATGGCCGAAGGCGCGGGTATGGTCATACTCAAACGCTTAAGCGACGCCGAACGCGACGGCGATAAAATTTACGGCGTAATCCGCGCTATAGGCGCTTCAAGCGACGGCAAGGGCAAGGGCATAACCGCACCGAACCCCAAAGGCCAGAAGCTCGCCATAGAAAACACGTTTAAGCAGCTTGATTATACTCCGGGTGAAGTCGGCCTTATGGAAGCGCACGGTACGGCTACTAAAGTCGGCGACGCTACCGAACTTGCCGCTTTGGACGAAGTTTTTAAACCTTACGCCCCGGCCGGTTCTATAGGGCTGGGATCAATCAAATCCCAAATCGGCCACGCAAAAGCGGCGGCGGGCATAGCTTCCGTAATAAAGGTCATGCTTGCTTTACATAATAAGGTATTGCCGCCTTCAATCAATTTTGAAACTCCAAACCCGATAGTGGATTGGGCCTCGACTCCGTTTAAGGTAATTACGCAGGCCCGCCCGTGGGAAACGGATAAAATAAGAAGGGCAAACGTATCATCTTTCGGCTTCGGCGGAACCAATTTCCACTTGGCCGCGGAAGAATATCATCCCGCACTCAGCGCAA
Source organism: Candidatus Proelusimicrobium excrementi (assembly GCA_934643455.1). Lineage (GTDB taxonomy): Bacteria > Elusimicrobiota > Elusimicrobia > Elusimicrobiales > Elusimicrobiaceae > Proelusimicrobium > Proelusimicrobium excrementi. The sequence continues at coordinate 173,514 of CAKUBV010000002.1, forward strand.
AAAAAGCGGTCCCTTCGGCAATTTCTGAAAATCAGGAGAATAAAACAATGGCACAAACCCAAAACGCGGACGGCAAATATGAACTTCTCGTTCCTATGGAGAAGCTTCAGGGAGATATGCTGGTTTTTTCGGGCGAAAGCAAACAGGATTTGTTTAACGAACTTAACCAAGCCGTACAAAGCATTCAGGGCGATCCTCTTTATTTAATTAAAGCGGCTTATAAAAATCATACCGCTTCTTATAAGCAATACGCAGTAAGCATCAACGCCGAATCCCCGGTCAAACTTAAGGAAAAAATAGAGTTCTTTATTAAGACGGCTTCTTCCTCCGACGTATGGAGCGAACCTTCTTTATATCTTAAAATGAAAGGCATTTATCCTTTCTATAATCACAGCGAAAAGCCTAAAGTTTGTTTTATGTTCCCCGGCCAGGGATCGCAGTATGTGGACATGATGAAAGATTTGGCCAGCAAATATAAAGTCGTCCGCGATACTTTCGCCGAGGCGGACGTAATTCTTAAAGAAATCGCCGGCACGACTTTGACCGACGTAATTTGGAGCAAAGAAGGCGAAAGCAAAGAAGAATACAAAAAACGCGAAGAGGGCATCAAACAAACTCAAATTACCCAGCCCGCTATTTTGACGGCCAACGTAGCCATGATGAGGCTTTTGTACCAATTCGGCATTAAGCCGGATGTAACCATGGGACACAGCCTCGGCGAATACGGTGCGGCCGTCGCCGCCGGCGTTTTAAGCTTCCCCGACGCAATCCGCGCGGTAACCACCCGCGGCACGGCTATGGCCAACATTAAAGTGCCCGATTGCGGCAAAATGGCCGCGATAGCCGCTTCTGTAGATAAAATTGAACCCGAACTTAAAAAGATTTCAGGATATGTTGCCGTAGCCAATAAGAACTGCCCGACGCAGACGGTAATCGCCGGCGAGAGCAAATCCGTTGACGACGCCGTGGCTTTGTTCACGTCTATGGGCATACAATCCGTTTTGGTGCCGGTTTCACACGCTTTCCACTCCGCGATAGTTCGCCCGGCCTCAACCGTATACAGGGAGTTTTTAAACGGCCTTACCATTAATGCGCCGAAGCTCCCGATAACCTCTAACGTTTCCGCCGATTTCTATCCGTCGGATCCTTCCAAAATAAGGGATATGATGGTGGAGCAGATTATGAGCTCCGTCGAATGGATTAAACAGGTGGAACTTGCATACGCCAGGGGCGTAAGACTTTTTATCGAAGTTGGCCCCAAACGCGTACTCAGCGCTTTTGTAACCAGCACGCTTTCCGATAAGAAAGATATCAGAGTGTTGGCTTCCAACCACCCCAAACGCGGCGGTATTACCGAATTTAACGACCTTATGGCCAACCTCGTCGCCGCGGGCATTTGGATAGACTGGAGTAAAACAGATATGAATAAAGAAGAAACTATATTTAACCCGGCTTTCGTGGCTGCCGCCGGTTTTAAAGCCCCGGCCCAGGAAGCCTCCGCTTCCGTGTGCGCCTGCGCCGCGCCCGCTAAAAATCCCTGCGAAGTGCAAGTTGCTATAAGCGGTATAGCGGCCGGTACGCCCGGCAGCTGGGAAAAGGTTTTCCGCGAGGGCAACCTTGACGAAATTCTGCAAGGCAAAAATTTTATTGAAAATATTTCCGTAAGCGAGCAGGAAAGACAGATCAGCAAAAACATTGAATACGTTGTAAAATCCCGCGTAGGCAACCACAGGGTTGAAAAGCTGACCGACGTTTCCCAATCCGTAAAACTCGCGGCCAAAAAAGGCGAATTTGATTTGGAAAAAGAATTCGGCGTTCCGGCCAAATGGGTAAAATCCATGGATCCGAGCTTTACTTTGGCCATTGCCGCGGGCATTTTGGCTTTGAAAGACGCCGGTATACCTTTGGTACTTTATTATAAACCCACCACTGCCGGGACTTATTTGCCGGACAGATGGGGCCTGCCGCAGAGCATGATAGACGATACCGGCGTAATTTTCACGTCCGCTTTCCCTACTGTCAACAGCTGGGCTTTTGAAGTTTCCACGAAAGTTGCCGACGCTTTAATCGGCAAAACCAAAAAAGAAGTCCGCGCTTTCTACGAGCAGATTATAAACAGCATAAGCGATGAGTCCCTCAAAGCCCAGATTAAAGCTTGGTTTGAGGAAAAATTCGCCGAATACGAACACCACAACGCAAGAGTGTTCTCCCAGGATTTCTTGCTTAAAGCCATACCTATAGCCCACAGCCAGTTCTGCCAATGGATAAGGGCGCGCGGACCTGCGACGCACTTAAGCGGCGCATGCGCTTCAACCGCGCAGGCTATCAGCGTAGCCGAAGACTGGATTAAACTTGGCAGAGCGAAGAGAGTCATCATCATCGCCGCCGACGACGTAACCAACAATGTAATCCAGGAATGGATTTTGGCCGGTTTCTTGGCCTCCGGCGCGGTCAGCCGCGAATCCGACGTAACCAAAGCTGCCCTGCCTTTTGACAGAAGAAGAAACGGCATGATAGTCGGCATGGGCGCGGCCGGTTTGGTGGTCGAAGCCGAGGAAGAAATCCGCAAACGCGGCATGACGCCTTTAACCAGGCTTTTGGCGACGGAAATTACCAACAGCGCGTTCCACCCGACGAGGCTTGACGTCAACCACGTAGCCGAAGTTATGGACAGAATGGTAGGCAAAGTCGAAAAGAAATACGGCCTTAACCGCTCCGATATGTCCAAGGAATTGCTTTTTATCTCTCACGAAACTTACACCCCGGCCAGGGGCGGCAGCGCAAGCGCGGAAGTTTTCGCTTTGAAGAACACATTTAAAGGCGACGTCGAAAACGTAATAGTCAGCAATACCAAAGGCTTTACGGGCCACTCCATGGGCGCGGGCCTTGAAGACGTCATCGCCGTCCACTCTTTAAACACCGGCAATGTTCCGCCTATCGCCAACTATAAAGAACCCGATCCGGAACTTGCGGGTATCAACCTCAGCAAGGGCGGCCATTATAACTTTAAATACGCTTTAAGGCTTGCCGCCGGTTTCGGCTCCCAGCTTTCCATGACTTTGCAGGAAAAAACTTGGAGCGAAGGAACCCCCAGAATTATCGACCAGGCAAAATATATGAATTGGCTTAAAGAAGCTTCCAATCAGGAAGCCCCGGTTCTTGAAGTCGTAAACAACACTTTAAGGATTAAAGATAATTATCAGGCCGGCAAAAAGCCCGCTTTGGTAATGGAGGCCTCCCAGGCTTTTGTAGATAAAGCCGCCGCCGGGCATTTGCATACTCAGGCCGAACAGGCCCCTGCCGCTCAGCCGGCTGCTGCTCCCGTTACGGCCCAGCCCGCAGTTGCTCCGGCTCCGGCCAAGAAGCTTGACGAGGCCACGGTAACGGAAGAAATCGTCAATTTAATTTCCGAAAAGACCGGCTACCCCAAAGATATGCTTGAGCTTGATTTGGATATGGAAGCCGACCTCGGCATCGATACGGTAAAACAAGCCGAACTTTTTGCGGCGATGAGGGAAATGTATAATTTACCTCAGGCCGAAGGTATACAGCTTAAAGATTACCCGACGATTAGGCATTGTATTAACTATGCTTTGAACACGGCAAACAACGCTTCCGCGTCAGCTGCGGCTACCTCGGCTCCGGCCCCCGTGCAAACCGTACAGGCTTCGGCCCCGGTAACGGCGGCTCCGGCTCCTGTTGCTTCCGCTCTGGCCAAGAAGCTTGACGAAGCCACGGTAACGGAAGAAATCGTCAATTTAATTTCCGAAAAGACCGGCTACCCCAAAGATATGCTTGAGCTTGATTTGGATATGGAAGCCGACCTCGGCATAGACACGGTAAAACAAGCCGAACTTTTTGCGGCGATGAGGGAAATGTATAATTTACCTCAGGCCGAAGGCATACAGCTTAAAGATTACCCGACGATTAGGCATTGCATTAACTATGCTTTGAACACGGCAAACAACGCTTCCGCGTCAGCTGCGGCTGCCCCGGCTCCGGCCCCCGTACAGAGCGTACAAGCCGCGCCCGCAGTTGTTGAAACGCCCGTCGCGGCCCCCGCGCCGGTAACGGCTCAGCCTGCGCCTTCCGCTCCCGCCAAGAAGCTTGACGAAGCCACGGTAACGGAAGAAATCGTCAATTTAATCGCCGAAAAGACCGGCTACCCCAAAGATATGCTTGAGCTTGATTTGGATATGGAAGCCGACCTCGGCATAGACACGGTAAAACAAGCCGAACTTTTTGCGGCGATGAGGGAAATGTATAATTTACCTCAGGCCGAAGGCATACAGCTTAAAGATTACCCGACGATTAGGCATTGCATTAACTATGCTTTGAACACGGCAAACAACGCTTCCGCGTCAGCTGCGGCTGCCCCGGCTCCGGCCCCGGTACAAGCCCCGGCCCCCGTACAGAGCGTACAAGCCGCACCCGCAGTTGTTGAAACGCCCGTCGCGGTTCCCGCGCCGGTAACGGCTCAGCCTGCGCCTTCCGCTTCCGCTCCGGCCAAGAAGCTTGACGAAGCCACGGTAACGGAAGAAATCGTCAATTTGATTTCCGAAAAGACCGGCTATCCCAAAGATATGCTTGAGCTTGATTTGGATATGGAAGCCGACCTCGGCATTGACACGGTAAAACAAGCGGAGCTCTTCGCGGCGATGAGGGAAATGTACAAACTCCCGCAAGCCGAGGGCATACAGCTTAAAGATTATCCGACGATTAGACATTGCATTAATTATGCTTTGAACGCTTCAAAAGCCCCGGCGGCTCAGCCGGCCGATGAAGCGGCCCCGGCCGCCCAGCAGACTGCTCCAGTCGAGCAGAACGCCCCCGCGGCTCAGCCTGCGGCGGAAGCCGCTCCTGCCCCGGTTCCTGCGGTAACGGAACCCAAACAATATGAAGGCGAAGATTCCCACAATAAGAAACTCCGCTTCATCCCGACTTTGGTTGACGCTCCTTTGACTTCCGAAGCCAACCGCAGATTATCCGCCGACAGAACGGTGTTGATATTCTCCGACAGCGCAGCTTTAACCAGGGCTTATGTTGACGCTTTTAAAGCTTTGGGCGTAAAGACTCATATCTTTACCACGCTTAAAACGCGCAGCAAAAATACTACTATCGTAAATTGGGATAGCCTTGAAGAAACCACCGCCGCGCTTGAGCAATACGCCAAGGAAAATCCGGGTGCGGTGCAGGGTATAGTTTACCTCTTGCCTTGCTCCATTAAGAAGTTTGACAAGAAAATCAATCCGCACGCCGATTTGACCAAATTCTTAATGCCTTTGTTTATGGCTTGCAAGGTGTTTGTAAAGGATATGTCCAAACGCGATGACGCTGACACCTTCCTTTCCGTGGTGTTTAAAGTTGACGGCGCATTCGCTTACAAAACCAAAGAGGCTATCAGCCCTACAATCGGTTCGGTCTGCGGCGCGGCCAACTGCTTAAGGAAAGACTTCTACCAAATCGGCGGGGTATTCTCCAAGATTATGGACTTTGAAGCTTCCGCCGAGCCCGAATACATGGCCGAAAAGACAATTCACGAATTGCTTAAAGGCGATGACAGAGGCATGGTAAGCTACTATCAAGGCAACAGAAGCACTTTGTTCTCCGTACCGAGAAAGTTAAATATGTCCAAAAAACATATGGACTTAACCGGCAAAACGGTTGCATTTACCGGCGCGGGCCGCGGCTTGGGCGCGATACTTTCGCAGAAACTCGCCTCCCAGTATAAAGCCAGAGTGCTGATACTCGATATCATTGAGCTTACGGACAAAACGCCTTATTGGGCCACTTTAAACGAAGCCGAACTTAAAGAGCTTAAACAAAAAATGTGGCTTGAAATGAAGGCCGACACCAGCGTGCGCGCCACGCCGGTAATGCTTGAAAGGGCTTTTGGAAAAGTAAAAGATTCCATAACCCTTTACAAGAATATGCAGAAGATTAAAGCTTTGGGCGGCGACGTTGACTACTACCAATGCGACGTTACCAACGGCAGCATGATGAAAGACGTCGTAACCAGAATCAAAGCCAAATACGGCAAAGTCGACGGGTTGATACACTTCGCCGGTTTTGAAAGATCTAAACTGTTCACGGATAAAACCACCGACGAATATTACAGAACTTTCGATATTAAAGCCACCAGCGCGGCCGCTTTTGTGGCGTTGAACTTCGTAAAAGATACGGGCTTTTATGCTTTCGCCTCTTCAATCGCCGGCAAATACGGCAATTTGGGCCAGAGCGACTACGCCAGCGCCAACGACTTTTTGGCCAAGCTCTGCATATCCCTGCATAACCAGGGCCAAAGGGCTGTAAGCATTGACATGAGCGCTTACGCCAACGTCGGCATGGGCGTCCGCCCGGGCGTGGTGGAGTTCTTAACTTCACACGGCGTTAAGTTCGTTGATCCTTACGACGGTATGCAGATATTCTTGAACGAAATCGTCTACGGGCGCGTGCCTGAAATCGTACTTACCGACGACCTTGGCGAGCTTGACTTGGACGGCCAAATCAGGATTAACGATCCTTTCATTCTTGAAGAAGAAACCGAGGAGGGGGGCAACACCCCCTCCGGCGGCAACGGCGGCGATAAAGGCGGCGCATCATCTTCAGCTCCCGCCGAACAACCCGCTCAGGAAAGCGTAAAACAGCCCGAAGCCGAAACTGAAAACTTTTTTTTAGGAGAAGTTAAAAACCTTTCCGCCGGCAAAGAAATCGCCGCGGAAAACACCTTTAACGCCGAATATCCTTTTCTTTTTGATCACGCCATTGAAGGCACCCCTTATGTCCCGGGCGTTATGGGTATAGAAACTTTTATGGAAACCGCTTCCATGCTTGAAGGCAAAACGCCTCAGGGGTTGGAAGACGTCCACTTTTACCTCCCTATAAAATTGCTTAGGCGCCGCCCTCAGAGCGTACGCATCAAAGGCGTAAACGAAGGCGGTAAAGTAAGCATGGAAATCGAATCGGATTTCATTAACAGCAAAGGCGTAAAAATGGGCAATACGCGCCGCCATTTTACGGCCAGAGTTTTGGAACATTTTGAAAGCAAATGGAACAACTATAAAAATAAATTTGATTTTGGCGCTTCCGGCTTTGCCGTAACCAAAGAAGAAATTTATTCCAAGTTTTTCCACGGGCCTTCTTTTCAGGTTTTGGGCGGTATACTTAAAATAGACGAAAACGCCGTCCTCGGCGTTTACGAAAAGCCTTCGCAGGTTCTTTTCCACGACGGCCCGAAACATCTTTTGGCTTATCCTATGCTTATTGAAGCCTGTTTTCAAACCTGCGGATACAGGGATTTGGCTGTTGAAAACCGCATGACCTTGCCCGATTCAATCGGCAAAGTTTACATACACGGCAAAGGCGAAGCCCCCAATAAGCTTTATACCTTGGCCGTTTTCACCGGCAAGAACATAGAAGGCAAGAGTATTTACGACGGCTTTGTCTTTGACGAAAAAGGCAAGCTTTGGATAGAACTTTCGGACTATCAAATGATAGGCCAGTAATCTGCGGGCTCCGCTTTTTTAGGCGGAGCTTATTTTATCAGCGCGGAGATTAAAATGAGTTATAAACTTAAAATAGTGGATTTGGACAAGCTTCCCCCCGCGGAGGAATTTTTAAGCCCCCGGGAACTTAAAACTTATGAAGGTTTTAAGGTGGAAAAACGCCGCCGCGAATGGCTCGGCGGAAGATACGCTTTAAAGAAGCTTGCCGGCGGCTTTTTCATTTTTGACATTCGTCAGATAGAAGTTCGCAACAGAACTTCCGGCCAGCCGGCCTTAGGCGTTCCGTGCGGCTGCAACCTTCCCGTATCGATAACGCACAGCGGCGATTTTGCCGCCGCGGCCATAGCCACTACGGGTATGGGCATAGGTGTTGACATGGAAGTTATAGAATCCAGAAGCCCTGCCTGGATGAATCAAAGCTTCTGCCCGGAGGAAATATCCTCTTCCGCGCCGGTATTTTTAACGGAACTTTGGGCCAAAAAAGAAGCAGTGCTTAAATTTATGGGCGTTGGTCTTTCATTGGACACCAAAGATATCAGATTTATAAACGGACATTTGCAATTCTACGGAAGAGCATTGGATTTATGGGCTAAATTAGGCAGCCCGAACGTACATGTGGACGTCAAAGATTTAGACGGGGGCTATAAATTGGCCGTTGCCAGTGAAGCTCCGCTTTTATAGAGAGGATTTTTATGGAAGAAGCAGTTAAGAAGGACGCCAAAGGCGCGGCGCAGAAAGAAGCCAAAGAAGTTAAAGACATTAAGGAAAGCAGAGATGCCAAAGAAACTTCCGTGCCGGAAAATATAAAAACTTTCCGCGCAAATATGGAAAAGGCCCGCACCAGCCCGGCCGACAAAGTGGAAGCGCAGAAGAAGAAAGGCAAGTTTACGGCGCGCGAAAGGCTCCAGTATCTTTTGGATGAGAACAGCTTTTTTGAAATCCGCACTTTGGCCAAATCAAGATGTACAGATTTCGGCATAGCGGAAAAGGATTTAAAAGGCGACGGCGTAATAACCGGTTTCGGCCGCATAAACGGCCGGGAAGTCGCCATATTCGCGCAGGATTTTACTCAGCTCGGCGGATCTTTGGGCTTGGCCCACGCGCAGAAAATAGCTTATATAATGGATTTGGCGCTTGAAGCCAAAATCCCGGTAATCGGCCTTTTGGACAGTGGCGGCGCCAGAATACAGGAAGGCGTTGACAGTCTTGACGGCTACGGCGAAATTTTTTACAGGAACGTTAAAGCTTCCGGCGTTATCCCGCAAATTTCCGTAATTTTGGGCCCTTGCGCGGGCGGTGCGGTCTATTCTCCGGCTTTGACGGACTATATTTTTATGGTCGACGGCATAAGCCATATGTTTGTAACGGGGCCGGGCGTGGTTAAATCCGCCACCGGTGAAGACGTCGATTTTGACACTTTGGGCGGCAGCAAAGCCCACAGCCAAAAAAGCGGCGTATGCCATATGGTCGCCAACAGCGAGCAGGACTGCTTCAGGCAGGTGCGCGATTTGCTTACTTTCCTTCCGCAAAGCTGCAATGAAAAACCTTTAAGCACCACCACGATAGATTCCCCGGAAAGGAAAACCCCCATCATGGAAAAGATTTGCGCCATGAACCCCAAAATGCCTTTCCGCATACAGCATGCTATATGGGAGCTCGCCGATGAAAACAAGTTCTTTGAAATACACCGCGATTTCGCCAAAAACGTCGTAGTGGGCTTTATCCGCATGGGCGGGGAAGTCGTCGGAGTGGTCGCAAACAATTCCGATCATTTGGGCGGCGCGCTTGATTTGCACGCCAGCGATAAAGCGGCGCGTTTTGTACGCTTTTTAAACGCTTTTAACATACCGATACTTACGCTTGTCGACATCGGCGGATATCTGCCCGGCGTGGAACAGGAACACGGCGGTATTATCAGGCACGGAGCAAAACTGCTTTACGCTTACTCCGAAGCCAGCGTACCCAAGATTACTTTGGTTCTGCGCAAAGCCTACGGCGGTGCGTATATAGCCATGAGTTCTAAGTATTTACGCGGTGATTTTAACTTTGCCCTTCCTTCGGCCGAAATCGCCGTTATGGGCCCCCGCGGAGCGATTGAGATACTCTATTCCAAGGAAATTAAATCCGCTCCCAAAGACAAAGTTGAAGAACTTAAGGAAAAACTTACCAAGGAATACGCGGCCAAGTTTGCCTCACCTTATCAAACGGCGTCAACAGGCTCTATTGATGAGGTTATCGAGCCCTCAACCGCGCGTCAGCGCATTATAAGGGCGCTTAGGATATTAAAGAACAAGAGGGATCCTAAGAACAATCCCAATAAGGGGAATATACCTCTTTAAAAGAAGCCCTCCGAAAGGAGGGCTTCTTAGTGTTTTCTTTTCTCGTGTTAAGTTAAATTTTCGCGGCTAGCAAGCTTACGTCTTTGGCCTGATTTGTGTTTTTTCGTCAGTCGGATACTGCGCCGCCTTCGGCGGCATCATGTAGGTTAAGCAAAGCCTTATACTGCACCTTGCGCCGCTCTGATTTTTAAAAGAGTATTTATAGTTCTTTTCGTGAACGGCTGTTATACACAGCCGGAGCGAAAAAAATATAAATACACTCAAAAAGCGGCGCGGCCCGCAGGGGGGGGCTTAAAAAACGCCTCTGCTTCGTTAAAAAAACTTGTAAGGCGTTTGCCTTACTGCGTTTTTTGTGCCTTGCATTGTCAGCTTTTTAAGCCCAACGCAAGGCGTATTATAAGGCTTTGCTTAACCTTAATACCTTCATCCTCAAAAACGCAAATTCAGCTCAAATCCGAAAGTCCACACTAATTAAAGCCTCTCACGTTAAAAAACACGCCGGTTAAATCATCTCACGCTGAGATTTTTGTATTTTAATTTATTCCTAACTTTTCCAATATATTTACTCTTTTTTTAAAACTTTCTTCTATATATTTCTATATCTATACATATTCGGTCGTAAAATGATTCCATAACTTTTTTACTGTTTTGTTTAATGTAGGTCGGGCTTTGCCCGACAAATGTAAACTTCTTTTTAACGTCAGGTAGAACCTGACCTACATTAATCAGTTTTTGTTTTAGGTTCCCGTCTGAACAACAATCATTTAGGCTTACAATTTGCTTTTACCTTTGGCCTGATTTTACCCTTTTCTTTAGTTCGGATACCTCGCTCGCTCCGCTCGCATAGCGGCAAGTACACCTCACTACGAAAAAACTAAAATCAGGCTCAAATCTAAAAGAAATCAAGCCGGTTAAGGTTAATACAAAAGAGGAGTTCAACGTAGGTCAGGCTCTGCCTGACGTTAAAAAGGAGCTTATCTGTCGGGCAAAGCCCGACCTACATATATATATTAATTCTCTTTGTAATATTCCTTTTTCCATTATTTGTGCCGTGTCGTACGTCGGAGCGTTTTGAAAAAACATAAAACAGTTGACTTGTTTTTTTTTTTGATAAATTTTTCTCACAAATCGGCCCGCCGAATAAGAAATGGCTCTGTTTCGCTTAAGGTTGGTTTAGGTGGGTTGTTTAATACCAAAGGAGAGGAAAAATATGTCAAAAAAGAAAATGGCTGTAAATGTTTTTTTGAGCTGTTTATGCGGTTTCGTTTTTGCATCTGCGTTAAATGCGGCCTCGGACAATTCAGGAAACCAAGCAATTTCCCCAAATTGTACGACAGTTGGAGAAATACAAGAGCGGTATACCGCGGATAGTGGGTGTGGTTATACAATATCTGAAAGGACTTGCTGCAAGAATAAATTGTGGAGTCATTGGGGTGAAGCATGCCCCCCCGACCCTGGGCCTACTTTAAAAGTAAAACGCAGCGTGAGCGATTGGAGAAGCGGTACATGCAGTGGGCTTAAAAGATGTGCTTACTTTGATCCAAAAAAAGGATATTATGTAAACTCGGTAGATATAATGCCAGATATACAACAGCCAACATATCCTAAATGCAGCGTAAGGGTTGATAATAATTTTTGTAACGATAAAGAGGAGGGATATACTTGTTATGAAAGTATTAATAGGCCAACCTGGAATGATGAGGGATCCTATTGGAATAATAACAACAACGGCACCTTTTGTACTTACGATTATAAATATGCTTGCAATATCCCCTGTCCGTTTGATGCGCTCCAAGGGGGCCAAGGGTCCGGAGAAGATCCGCGGGGGGGCCCAGTCCAACAATGTGAAAGACAATTATGGAAGGGAACAATGGATGTGAAATTTAACTTAGTTACATGCGTCGTGAATAACGCCTAATCAAAAAGCGGTAAAATTTGCCTTATATTAAAGATTTTACAATGCGCGTATAAACTTTTTGTTAGAAATCTCTGTGAGATAAGCATTATTAATAATAATGCAGTCTCTCAACTAACCGCCCCGCTTTGGCTAAGGCTCAGGCGGGGTTATATTATAAAGCCGTTACGGTGCTTTGCTTTTTGCGGAGCATTAAATTTTTTAGAAGTTCGCTTATGGTTTTGTGCAAAACGGGGTGTATAAAATCCGGCGCGATTTCATTTAAAGGAACAAGCACAAATTCCCTCTCGGCCAATGACTTATGCGGAACAATCAAATCCGGCAAATTTATTGATTCGTCGTCATAAAAAAGTATATCCAAATCTATTACGCGCGGGCCGTTGCGGAAAGTCGGTTTACGGCCCAAAGAGGCTTCCAACTCTTTTAATTTTTTAAGGAGAGGCAAAGGTTTAAGGTCGGTTTGCAATAGCAGAACCGTATTTATAAAATCCGCTTGTTCGGCAAAGCCTTCAGGCTTGGAAGTAATATAACCGGCGGTTTTCAGTATCGTTCCTATTTCGCTCAGCGCGGTGCAGGCGCGGTCAAGATTTTCTTTGGCGGGGGCTATGTTGGAGCCCAAAGCTATAAACGCTTTAGGCATTATTCTTCGCCTCTGTATTCCGTCCAGCGGTCTTCGGCTTCGGCCACTTTAACGGAATATAAATGCGGGAAGAGGTCATTAATCCGACGGTAAATCCAAATGCAAACGGCTTCGGTTGTGGGATTTTTAAAAAACAGGCCCAAATCTTTGCCTTCGAAACGGGCGTCTATTTCCTTTTTAAAAGCGGCTGATAAGTCGCGGAAATCAATCAAATATCCTTCGGCGTTAAGCGGGCCGTGAAATGTTATTTCGTATCGGAAGATATGCTCGTGAGCAGCCTCGTCCAAAGTTCCGCAGTGGCCGTGGCGCGCCGTAAAAAAGCCCGTCTGCGTAAGGTAGATTTTCATCATTTTGAAGCCTCAATCTCCTCAAAAAAATTGATTATTTTCCGTGTTTCTTTTACGTCGTGAACGCGCAAAATGTCGGCCCCGTTTTGCAATGCCACCAAATTCGCCGCCAAAGTTTGCGCTTTGCGTTTGGGCGCGCCTTCGCATTTTTGGCTTAAAAAAGTTTTGCGCGAAAGCCCGGCCAGCATTCTCACGCCCAAATCTTTAAAGAAATCCAAATGTTTAAGAAGTTCATAATTTTGGCCGCGCGTTTTTGCAAAGCCGAATCCTACGTCGATAATCACGTTTTGCTTAGCGATACCGCACGAAACAGCTTCATCAATTTTGCGCGCTAAAAAATCTTTAATTTCCCCAAGCAAATCATTGTACTCGGTTTGGGATTGCATGGTCTGCGGCGTGCCGCGCGTGTGCATTACCACTATTTGCGCGTTAAAATCTTTCACCAGCCTGAACATTTCTTTATCGGGCGTGCCGCTTACGTCGTTTATAATATTCACTCCGGCTTTAAGGCCCGCCAAAGCTACGGGGATTTTTACGGTGTCTAAAGACAGCGGCACTTTTGGCCAAGTTTTGCGGATTTCCTTAATCAGCGGTATCACGCGGGCGAGTTCTTCCTCCGCGGAAACCGGCTGGGCGGAGGGCCTGGTGGATTCCCCGCCTATATCCAAAATATCCGCGCCTTCGCGCAGATAATCTTTGCACTTGGCCATAAGAATATCCAAATTATTTTGCGGATTGCCGTCGTAGAAAGAATCCGGCGTGGCGTTAACTATCCCCATTAATTGACGTTTCATAATTTAGTCCTTTAAAAATCCATATTCGTATATTTTAGGTTGTATTTGTATTGCCAAAGCTTTTAGGGTATGGCGAAGAATAGCTTCTAACTCATTGAATTTTTCATCAGTTGCTTTATTGTTCATCTTACCTTTTTCATTGCGGCCTTTAAAGTATTCTTTTATTTCATAAAGTGAAGCGTCTACATATGCCCTCTCATCATTTGCAATAGTTTCGTGGTAATATGTCCACAGATTGCGCCCCGCATCTAACACGGCTTTGGCGGCCGGCGTTAATGGACCGCGTTTTTTGAGATAGTCGTACATAAAAGTAGAGCGAAAATTGTCTTTTGCGTGTACTTCCGCAGGAGAAAAGGGAATCCAATTATTTGGCTGTCCGTGAGGGGAAATATGATTTTGTCCGTGAAAAAGTGTAAATATGATGCAGTCATTTTGGAAATCTTTATCTTTTTCGTAATTAAAGATTTCTTTTTCTTGAGTAAATAAAGAATTTTCTTCCAAATGTAGATACCTGTGGTTTGAGAAAGGATACAGAAATTGATCTCGGTCGTTTAACCAAGTTGCAGGAAAGGCATGGCGAACAGCAATATAAATACAAGTTTCCAATAAATTGTTGATAGAAATAATATTGGTGTGGTTAAAATTGTTTCTCGTAGAAATATGTATATAGTTTTGATTTTGAAAATCATTGCCCCTAGTATTTAATATGCCAATTTCTTGTTGGGAATTATCAATGTATCTTCTGTACCAATCATTTAAAAGGGATGGAGTGGTATCAAAAGTTATATTTTTAAAATCTGTGTATTCTCCTTTTTCGTTAAAAACGTCAGCTTTTATACTAGTATTTTGAAAAGGGATAGCTGTATTCCATATATAAAAAGCGATAGGGAATTTGCCCTTTACGTTATCAAAGGTATTAGCTGGCACTAAAAATAGATTTTCTAAATGAGAGTTAAATTCCGTTCTGAAATCCGAAAAATTCGGTGCTTGCGCAATTTTCAACTTTGAAAATTGCGCAAGCACCGAGCCAAGGATTTCCTTTTTAACGCGAATAAGGAATAATGCAAAAATTTCATTTCTTGCTTTGCCAATTTCTTGTCCGTAAGATTTATATATTTTATTGTCAGAAGTTAGCCCTTTTTTATTCTTTCCTGTTCCTGTTATAGTTTTTGCAGAGGCCGCCTCTGCATACGGGGGATTAATCAAAATTATTAATTTTTTGCGTTTTTCTTCGTTGTCCAGTACGTCGCGCAGACTTTGCGGAAGTTGAGAAAAGTCATCGTTTAAAAAATCAAATTGGAATACATGTGAAGCTAATAAATTCATACGTCTGTTTTGTATTGCTTCATGTACGATATTTACATCCGGCTGGTCCAAGGTGGAAGCCCAAATGTGATATGGGTTTGTTAATCCCGCGAGCAGATTGCAAGTCCCCGCACAGCAATCCCAAATATAGTATTCATCCTGCCAGTTTTCGCCTAATGTTTTGGCTAAATACTCGTGCGCTTTTTCTACCCAAATCTGCGGTGTAAAATAGGCTCCTTTGCGTTCTCGAATATCTTGGGGGACCAAAAGCTCTCTGCGGTTTAAAATGTATTCGAAATACTCTTTTTTGGGTGGGCGTTGATATCGTTCCCAAAAGGTAGTATGTGCGAGCATTGCGTCTTTAAACTCAATAATGTTAAAGAGATCAATACTTACTTTAATCTCATAACGAGTATAATTAAGTACGATTTTCAGTCCGTCCGTTAGTGTTTTATTATCTTTGCTGATTAGGTCTGCCAAGAAGAAATCGCATGGCAATATCCCGGCTTGTTTTAAAGATTTTTCATTTTTAATTTGTATCGAGGGAAAAACATCTTTTACCCATTTGTTATAAACTGTGATGAAATTATTTTTATTTACCTTTAATCTAACTGTTGACCTGTTTTCTTCTATAAAGTTTTTTGCAATAAATTTTTTGAGTTCGTTCTCTTCCGTTTCAAATTGAAATGTAATTTTTTTCGTTAAATACTTTGCCATGGTATTAACGGTTTTTTGCGATACGCCAGAAGGGCGCTCATTCCAATTCAAATCATTTAAATTAAAAATATCCAATATATTGTGGTATTCAATAAATGACATTTGACTTTTATTAAATACCCCTAAAAATTTTGGCGGTAAGATTTCTCCACTATTTTGCAAAGGCTTTATAGTTAAGAGAAGCTGGGCGAACATTGTATCCAATGGAATGTTGCTCATTTTGCTTTCAGCCCATAGGAAAGATTGCTGAAAGAGAGAGTTTTTATCTGAGGCCACTATGAAATCCACACGATTGTCTTCAATAGAACAATGATATTTTGAGAAAAAAGCTTGTTGCACTTGCAGACGCAAGTCAAACTCGCTGGGGACATGGGTAAAAGTGGCCATATTTTATCCTTACTTAATCATTTCAAGAAATTCGTTGCGGACTTCCATTTTTTTAAATGCTCCGCGTATCGCGCTGGTTACCATTACCGCATCGTGCTTTTCAATGCCGCGCGAGCTTATGCACATATGTTTTGCTTTGCATACCACCATTACGCCGTAAGGTTTTAAAGTATCCATAAGGCTGTCGGCTATTTGCGCGACAAGTTTTTCCTGTATTTGCAGGCGTCTTGCGTAAACTTCCACTAGGCGCGCCAATTTGGATATGCCCAAAACGCGGCCTTTAGGCAGATATCCTATTGAAATAGTGCCGAAAAACGGCTGCAAATGATGTTCGCAGGTAGAGTAAAATTCAATGTTTTTCAGGACGACCATCTCCTCGCAGGAACCTTCCGTAAAGGTTTTAAGGACGTCTTGCGGCTTCATTTTATATCCGCCGTAAAGTTTATCCCAGCTGCGTACTATGCGGGCCGGGGTTTCAAGCAGGCCTTCGCGGGAAGGATCATCGCCGATATAAGCCAAAATATTGCGCAGGCTTTGCAGCACTTCTTCTTTGCTTACTTTACGTTTATCAGTTTGTGCAGCTGCACGCTTAATCTTATTTGCGGATTTTGTTTTATCAGTTCTAGGCATTTGGTTAAATTCTCCTGTTTGTTTCCTTCCGGCTGTATGCAGAAAACCGCGCCCGGCTTAAGATATTTTTGATATTGCAAAGCCTGCCGCGCGGAATCTTCCTGTGCGTCTATCACGCATTTGATAACGTCGGCTTTTTTCAGCATGGCTTCGGAAGGATTTTTTTTGGGTGAAACCGTAAGGCATTTTACTAAGCCGGAGTCTATATCTGCGGAACCGTTTGTTTCGATATGGATTTCCACTCCGTTTTTATGCAAAAGCTTTAGCAGCGGGCCTATTTGCTGTTCGCACGGTTCCCCGCCCGTAATAATCGCCCTTGGACAAGCGTATTTTTTAATTTCTTTAAGTATTTCCTCCGGGTGCATAAGCGCATTTGTTTTTTGGGAGTATTTTGTATCGCACCATTCGCACCCCATGGAACAGCCGGCAAGCCGCACGAAGACAGCCGCGCAGCCGGCATAAGGCCCTTCCCCTTGCAGAGAATAGAAAATCTCGTTTACTTTAAGGCTTCCTGATGACACTTGCGCAGTCCTCGTTTTCCCATATTTCAAGCGTTTTCAGTTTAAGATTTTTCTCTTCCAGCATTGCGGCGGTTTTGTCAAACAAAGCCTGACAAAGATTCTCCGCCGTCGGGTTGGGGTAAATATCATTTAAAAATTTATGGTCCGGCAGTACGCAGTCCAGCATCGGCTTAAGCTGTTTGAAATCATACACCATGCCGCACTCGCGGACGGGGCCTTCTATTTCAAAGACGGCTTTCCAGGTATGTCCGTGCAAATTGGCGCAGTCTCCGTCGTAATTCGGCAGTTTGTGGGCCGAGCTGAACTTTCTAATTATTCTCAGAATCATCGCCTTCATTCTCCGTCTGTTCGGCGTCTTGCTCTTCCTGCTCGGCGGATTCGGATTCTTCGGGTTCGTCGGGGATAGTCTGCACTCTTTTTGCGTTAAATACAAGCTGCCCGTAAATTATGAATACCGCCAAATACACAAACCCCACCAAGAAGCCCGGTATCGGCGTAAAATAGCTGATTATATAAATTAAGAAAGCCGGCGCCTGCACGTAACAAGCCAATTTGTAATTGTCGCCGCTTTCGGTTTGAACTCTCATGGCTTTGCCTAAAATCAGCATTACGATAAAAGCCAGTATCAGCATAAAAGGAACTCTGAATATCTGCGCCAAAAGCATAAATGCCAATATGGCGCCGGCGGCCATATTAGTAATGGGCTCTTTGGCCGCATTTAAAGCGGCTCTGTCGAGATTGGCGTTTAAGTCCTGCGGCAAAGGCGTTTCCTGATAGCGTCCGTTAAAAGAGAAGTAAAGTTTATCCGGGCCTACCAAAATAATGGTTTTATCGGTTGCCATTTGCGTCGGATAGACGGGTTCGGTTCTGCCAGTATCAAAAACTATATTGTAACCGCCCATATTTTCGGGGCTGATTTTAAGCGTATCATTGTCGTTTACTTCCATTACGCCGTTGGTTATGGTCATTTCCGGCATATAGTCGATTAATGTATCCACGGCTCCGGCTATGCGCGGCCTCATTATAAATATGGAAAAGAGGGCGGTTATCACAGCCGTAAGTACAAAAATGTAAAACACGAAAAAAGACGCTTTCCACGCCGATTTTCTTAAGCCTTGCAAATAGAACTTCATGCTGTAAAGAGCTTTTACTGGTCCAAGTAACATAAATCCTCCCAAAATGATATATTAGCTATATAATAAGTATAGCAAACTTGGCGGAGGTTATTTTATGAAAAGGCGTTTTACTTTTCTTCTGTTTACTTTAGCGTTTTTTACGGCGAACGCGTATTGCGCGGGTTTAAGCGTGATATCCAAAAGGCCGCTTGGCCAGATAAACGAGAGTTTATCCGGTGCGGGCATATCTGTAACTTTCAACCGTCCCGCTGCGGCTTTAAGCGGGGAGAACCAACAGGAAAGCTCAGCCTGCCCTCTCAGTATAAATCCGCCCGTTGAGGGAACCTGCCGCTGGGTAGGCACCCAAACTTTGACTTTTACGCCTTCATCTCCTCTTGCCAACGCCACCAAATATACGGTAACTTTGCCCGCCGGATTTAAAAGCGGCGCGGACGGCTCTTCCCTTTCAAAAAAATATTCCTGGTCTTTTGAAACTGCCCGCCCCTCCGTTCTTTCCAGCCGCCCGTATGACGGCGAAAGATGGCTTTCTTTAAGGCCTAAAATTTTGGTCGTTTTTAATATGGAACTTGATTTAAACAGGCTTCATTCTTTTGCGGAGCTGGTTCAGGGCAATATTTCCGTACCCGTTAAAATAAGCCGCATTGACGAAGATTTGTTTAAAAAGGAATTTGAATATTCCGGCTACGCCAAAGGGAATGTTTACGTTTTTGAACCCGCAGTCAATCTTGAACCCGGCAAAGAGTATAAATTGATTTTGAAAAAGGGCCTTTTGTCCAAATCCGGCAATTTGGGAATGTCAGCCGATAAAGCCATAAGGTTTTATACCTACGGGGATTTGGATTTGGCTTTAAAGCCTCAGGCGGAGTGCCTGCCTTATTCCCCGGCTTTGGATTTTACAAATCCCGTAACGGCCGGCGAAATCGCCAAAAACATCACTTTCAGCCCCGCTTTAAAATATACTCCGTGCGATCCAAATACCAGCGGCTGGGCCAGAACATATGAAAACGACGGAGTCGTATCCAGGGTATATCGTGTGGAACTTTGCGGGCTTGAATTTAAAGCCGGGCAAAGCTATCAAGTTACTTTGGGCAAAGATTTAAAAGATATTTTCGGCAACAGGCTGGGCCGCGACGTAACTTTTACTTGGGATAACAAAGGCTATTGCCCCAATATAAGTTTTAAGGGCGGATTTGGGGTAATGGAAAGTTATTTGCCTGCGCGCTACCCTATAAAAGCCATTAACGCCGGCGGCATAGAAGTTGAAAAGCAGCTTATTGATTATAAGGATTTTATTACGTTTTATAAAGACGAAGCTCCTTGGTGCCGCAAACGCCAGCTTAAGGGGGATTTCCTTTCCAATATAATTACGCCGAATATGGAAAGGAATATATCCGTAGACACTTTCATCAATTTGGCCCCGGCCTTGAACGGCGGAAAATACGGTTTTGTTTTTACGCAGATTTTAAACAAGCATTATTATTCCGACGAATGCTGGCAGAGCGCTTTTGATAATATTACCGATATCGGCGTAAGCCTTAAAACTTCTCCTTCAAACATTCTTGTTTGGGCGGCTGATTTAAAAACGGGCAAAGAACTTAGAAACGCAGAAGTGGAAATCCGCGATTTGGCCAATAATGTTCTTTGGACTGGCTTTACCGACAAACGCGGTATAGCTTCCGCGCCGGGCTGGACGGAACTAAAGCCCGTCAACGAAGATTCCTGGCGCACTCCCCGGCTGTGGGTTTTTGTAAAAAACGGCGAGGACATTGCCGTGGTTTCCAATGAGTTCAACGACGGCATACAGCCTTGGCGTTTTAATCTTAACTATGATTTTAATCCCGCCAACACTCCGCTTGAAGCTTTCACTTTTACCGACAGGGGCGTATACCGTCAGGGCGAGCCCGTATACATAAAATCAATAATACGCTCTTTAAAAGACGGCGTTTTGGATTATTCCGGCTTAAAAGAAGTCAAACTCAGGATTAGCGACTCCCGCGGCAAGGAAGTTTTAAACAAACAAGTGGAAGTAAATGCGGAAACCTCCTCTCTTGATTATGAATACCGTCTGCCGGCTTCTTCGCCGAGCGGCTACTGGAATATTTCCATAGAAAACGGGGAATTGCATTCTTATGCGTCTTTCCGCGTGGAAGCCGTAAAACCGGCCGAATTTGAAGTCTTGCTGACTCCGCTTTCCAAATTGTATTACGGCGGGGAAAGGGCGGTGTTTTCTCTCGGCGCCAGATATATGTTCGGCGGAGCTTTGGACGGCGCGCCCGTTGATTTGTCTTTCAATTTGACGCCCTCCGCCTATACTCCCAAAGGCTGGGAGAAATACTCTTTCTATCAATCCAATTCCGAAAACGGCAAAGATTTGCTTTCATCCCGCATTACGCTGGATGAGAAAGGTTCAAAAACTTTCGATTTTACAATGCCTTCGGTCAGCTATTCCGCGCTTTTATACGTCCAAGCCGGCGTATTAAGCCCGCAGAACCAAAAACTTTTTGCCAGAAGTGCGGTCAGCGTACTTCCGGCGGATGTTTTTATCGGCGTAAAGAGCGAAGAGCGCATGGCCGAAGCCGGCAAGCCTTTCACGTTTGACATAGTCGCGGTTGACGCCGAAGGCAAGCTTCTGCCCGCGGCGCAGCTGCAGGGGAAAATATTTCGCAAAGAATATATGAGCGTAAGGAAGACCGGCGTCGCCGGCCGCCTTGAATGGATAAGCGAAGAAAAGACGGAAGATATTTCTTCCTTCTCCTTAAACGCTTCCGAGGGCAAAGCGCAGTATTCCTTTACTCCGGAAAAAGCCGGCAGTTATAATCTTACTTTAACGTCGAAAGACGCCAAAGGCCGCTTAAATTATACGGATTACTCTTTCTATGTTACCGACGGCGAAGCCTATTGGAAACAAACCGACGACGATTTGCTTTCCTTGCAGCTTAACAAAGACGAGTACAAAATAGGTTCCAAAGCTTCTTTGCTGATAAAATCCCCTTATAAAAAAGCGCAGGCTCTTATAACCGTAGAGCGCGAAGGCGTTTTGGACTATTATGTAAAAACCGTTAAAGGCGGCGCGGCCAAAGTAAGTATTCCCGTCAAGGAGAACTACGCCCCGAATGCTTTTATAAGCGTCATACTCGTGCAGGGCCGCGCGGAAGAGCAAAAATACGCCGATAACGGGGAAGATCTTTCCAAACCTCAGGCCAAGTTCGGCTATGCGGTTTTAAACGTCCCGCCGAAAGAATTTGAACTTAAAACTTATGTTTCCGCCGAACGCGGCGATTACCGCCCCGGCCAAACCGTTAACGTTAATATCAGGACGGAAGATTACAAAGGCCGCGGCACGCCGGCTTCGGTTACGGTGTTTGCCGTTGACGAATCTATGCTGGCTTTGACCGCTTATGAAACGCCCGATCCGTTCTCTTTCTTCTACGCCAAAAGGCCGCTTGCCGTGGAAACCGCGGACAACAGGCTTTTTGTAATCGGACAAAGGAGCTTCGGCCAAAAAGGCGAAAACAGAGGCGGCGGCGGTTCGGAGTCGAAATTGGGCGGAGTGGATTTAAGAAGCAATTTCGTATTTACGCCTTTCTTTACCGCTTCGGTTCAGACGAACGAATCCGGCAACGGCGAAGTCAGCTTTAAAACGCCGGATAATCTTACCAAGTTCAGATTAATGGCCGTTTCGGCTTCCAAAGACCAATTTGGCAAAGCGCAAAGTTTTATTGAGGTTTCCAAACCTTTAATGATTAAGCCGCTGCTGCCGCGTTTCGCGCGCCCGGGGGACAGCTTTGAATGCGGTTTTGTTCTTTATAATTATACCGCCAATGACGGGCTGAAAGCCGAAACCGACATAAAAGTTTCCGGTGGCGTACAACTTGTAAAACCTCAGGAAAAAACCGTTACCGTTCCGGCCGGCGGCAGCGTTAAAGTCGCGGGGAAATGCCTTGCCGGCGAGGGGGATAAAGCCGTATTCGCTTTTAAAGCGGCTTCTTCCAAAGATTCCGACGGATTGGAAACATCCTTGCCTCTGCTTCAGGTTTCCAGAGAGGAAAACGCTTTTACGTTTGCCGTTACCGAAAACGAGGAAATCCAAAAACTGGCCAAACCTTTCAACAGCCTTTTAGACGGCCAAAATAAAGTAAGGGCTTTATTCTCTTCCAGTATATTACTTAGCGCTCAGGGCGCGGCAAACTACTTGAAGACTTATCCTTATAACTGTCTTGAACAGCAAATGTCCAAATTGCTTTTGTATACTTCGGCCAAAGATATTTTGCTTATGTTCAAGCTTGCGGGGAAAGAGGAAATCAATCAAAAAGCTTCGGCTATTATAGACGACGTAATTTCCTATCAAACTTCTTCCGGCGGTTTTGCTTATTGGCCGCACGCTTCTTACGCGGACGCTTTCGTTACCGCTTATGCCGTGGACGTTTTGGCAAACGCCCGCAAAAACGGTTTTAACGTAGACGGAGATGTTTTATCCAAAGCTTCCGCTTGGCTTAACCAGTATCTTTCAAAACGTCAGAAAGGCGCTTACGATTATGACGTTCTGGAAAATGACGCCGCCTCCGCCTATGCCGTTTACGCTTTGGCTTTGACGGGCGGCAATGCCGGCGGGTACTTCAGCAATTTGTATGCGCGCTCCGGAGAACTCGGTTTGGAAGCTAAAATCTATCTGTTTAAAGCCGCCAAACTGTTAAAGAGGGAAAGCGCGTTCAAAAAACTTTACGCGGATATTATGAATTTCGGCAAAATATCCGAGCGCGGCCTCCACTTTGAAGCTCCGTCCCACTATCGCTGGATATATACTTCCAACGTAAGAGTTACGGCTATGGCTTTGGAGGCTCTGCTTTCCCAAAATGCGCCTTTCCCGCAGGATTATCAGGCCGCGGCTTACCTTAACGCTTCGGTCGGGCCCGACGGAGCTTGGGGCAACACTCTTACAAATGCGGCTGTCATAAGGGCTTTTAACGCTTATTATGTTAAAAACGAGGCTCAGGAACCCGACTTTAAAGCTTTCTTAAAAGAAGGCGGCAAAAACATTTTTGAAGCTTCTTTTAAAGGCAGAAAGCAGGTTTTCGCTTCTTTTGAAAAGTCTTTTAAAGAATTTTTCAAGAATTCGGATGCAGTCGTTTTAAACGCCGGCAAAGAAGGCAAAGGCAAACTTTATTACAGCCTTGGCCTTGCTTATTACCCCAAGGAACTTAAAGAACCCGTTTCCGCAGGATTTAAGGTGGAAAAAGAAATTAAACCGCTTGGCGGGAATAATTCTTTAAGGGGCGGCGAAAGAGCGGAAGTCGTAATCACGGTTTCGACCGATCAGGCCCGCCGTTTTGTTGTATTGCAGGATTATCTGCCGGCCGGTTTTGAAATCGTTGACGAGAGTTTGGCCGCGGAAGGCGCCGATATCGTCGCAGACGATGACGGCGCGGAAAGCTATTACAATCCGTTCCACCGCAGGGAGATTTATGACGACAGCATCGCCGCTTTCGCGGATTATATGCCCAAAGGCGTTTATAAATTTAAGTATACCGTTACGGCTTCCACAAGCGGATATTTCAAAGTTCCGCCGGCATGGGTAAACGCAATGTACGCGCCGGAAGTGTACGGCAGGACCGGTTCCGGCGAGTATACGATAAAATAATATGCGCTTTAAAGCTGTAATATTGCTGTTTTTGATATTTTGTTCCGCGCCCCGCTCTTATGCGGAGGCGCGGCCTTTTTACGGCCCAGATAATTCCGTCAGCGTAACTGACAGAAATTTTCTGCCTCTTCGCAATATCCTTTCGGGCAAGGACGGCGTAATGCTGCCTGCTTCTTTGGAGGAAGTCAGCCCCTGGCTTATCCTTTCGGTTTTAGCCGCGGAAGACAAACGCTTTTTTGAACACGGCGGAATTGATTTAAAAGCTTCGGCAAGGGCATTGTGGCAGAACATAAACGCGGGCAAAGTCGTTTCCGGCGCGTCGACCATTACCCAGCAGCTGGCAAACGCTATAAACCCTAAAGAGCGCACCTTTAAAGGTAAACTTAAAGAAGTTTACGCTGCCGCCGCGCTTGAAAGGGAACTAAGTAAAGAAGAAATTTTGGAAGCCTATTTTAATACGGTAAACTTCGGCGGAAACATTTACGGAGTGCAAGCCGCCGCTTTGGTTTATTTCGATACGGACGCTTCAAGCCTTTCTCTTTCGCAAGCGGCTTTTTTGGCGGGGCTGATAAAATCCCCGACGCAGTACAATCCTTTAAAAAATTTAAAAGCCGGCGTAAAAAGGCGGGATGAAGTGCTCCGGCGTATGCTGGAAAACGGTTTTATAAACAAAGAACTTTACGCGCTTGCCCTTGAGGAAGATATAAAAATATCTCCTCAAAATAAAAAATTTACCGCGCCGCATTACGGGCTTTTTGTCGCGGGCAAAGCTCCCGCCGGGGCGGCCCTGATACAAAGCACGATAGACGGAAAAATCCAGTCTTATATAGAAGAAATCCTGCCGGGCTATGTTGAAGCTTTAAAAAAGAACAATGTAACCAATGCCGCCGCAGCGGTGCTGGATAATAAAACGGGCGAGGTCTTGGCTTTGGCGGGTTCGGCCGATTATTTTGACGAACGTTCTTCGGGGCAGGTCAACGGGGCGTTGTCTTTAAGGCAGCCGGGATCGGCTTTAAAACCTTTTGTATACGGAACGGCGTTTGAAGAAGGTTTTTTGCCTTCCGACAAAGTGGAAGACGAAGATAAATTCTTTAAAGGTTCGTTCAGGCCGAAAAATTATGACGAAGAATACCACGGCGCTCCTTCCATGCGCCGGGCTTTGGCGTGTTCTTACAATATTCCGGCTGTGCAGGTTGCGGGGGAGCTCGGCGCGTATAAAGTGCTTGAAACTTTGAAAAAAGCCGGTTTTTCCTCTTTGGAAAAAAACGCCGATTTCTACGGTCTCGGTTTGGCTTTGGGCAACGGGGAAGTTACTTTGCTTGAACTTGCCAACGCCTACCGCGCTTTGGCCAACGGCGGGGTATGGCGGCCTATGGTCTACGCTTTAAATCCGCAGGTAAAACAAGCGGGCCGGGCCCAAAGGTTTTTCAGTGAGGAAACCGCCTTTATGCTTACGGATATCCTTTCCGATAACAACGCCCGCGCGGCGGCTTTCGGGCTTAATTCCCCTTTGAATATGCCTTTTGATTTCGCTTCAAAAACGGGTACTTCCAAAGATTATAAAGATAATTGGGCCGTAGGTTATTCCCGCCGTTTTACGGTTGCCGTATGGGTGGGCAATTTTGACGCTTCGCCCATGCGCCGCATTTCCGGTATAACCGGGGCCGCGCCGATACTTAGGGATATAGCCGTATTTCTTGACGGCAATTATTCGTCCGAAAAATTTGAAACAAACTCTTCTTTTGATATGCCGGCCTCTTTGGCTCACGCCGATATTTGCCCGGTAAGCGGCAAGTTGGCTTCAAAAAACTGTGCCGGTTCGGTAAGGGAAGTTTTCCCGGCGGATAAATTGCCTAAAGAGCATTGCGCTCTTTCCTTAAAAGAGCATCAGGAAGATGCCGGCGCAGTTTTGGGCGCGGCGGAGGGAATAATATTCCCGGCGGATGGAGACATTTTTGTAAGCAGTCCGTCTTTGGCGGCCGAAGCCCAGCAAATAAAATTTAAAGCTTCTGAGGAAGGCTTTTGGTTTATCGACGGGCAAAAACTGCCGTGCCCCCGCTCCAGGGAATGCTTTTGGCCGATAAAAAGCGGCAAACACCGGCTTAAGTTTGAAGGGCGCAAAACTTATCAAGTTTCTTTTGAAGTTTTAAATTAATCTTCCGCAGGCTTTTACGGAAATAAAAAACGCCGCTTAAAAAGCGGCGTTTCTGTTCTAACTTTTTTATATCGTTATTTTTTAAATACGCATTTATGCATAAATTCCAGGAATTTCTGCTGGCTCCCGCCAAAGTAATTATCCTGCATTTTCACGGCGTCCGTGCCTATATATCTAAAGTGCCAGGCTTCGTAAGCGTAGCCCGTAATTTCTTCCGCTCCTTTGGGGAAGGAAAGGCTGAATCCGTATTTGCCGGCGTTTTCGGCCAGCCAAGCCGCCTCTTTAGTGTAAGCAAAAGAGTTTTCTACGGAGTTTATATCAACCGCCGTACCCAAATGATGTTGGGAATGCCCGGGTTTTGCGGAGTATTTATTTGCGTGTTCGATGCCGTTTCTTTTTACGCTTCTGTCAAATAATCCTTTTTGATAGGTATAAGTTCTATGCGTTGAAACCGGCCATATTTTTATGCCGTCTTTTCTTGCGGCGGCGGCCATAGTTTTAAAAGCTTTCAGCGTTTCCGGCGTCATTTTTAAGCGGGGTTCGCCGTTGAAAAGTTCGTATTGGATTTTATCAAAGTTCGTACCTACGCTGTGCGTTTTATCAACCAAAATAAGCAGAGTCGTTTGCGGTGCCAAAAGTTTTACGGAATTAAGGAAATCTTCATAATCTTCCTTTTTTAAATTAAGGTTCCCGCATTTTTCAAGTTCTTGTATAAGGCTTAAATTTTTCTGATTTTCAATAACGCCGTCAATGCGCAAAGATTCTTTGGCCGATATTGAATCTTTAAGCTCCTCGGCGGATTGCGCGCTGCACGTGGCAGCTATGCCGAGTAAAAAAGCAAATAATACGATTGCTGTCGGTTTTCTCATGGATGACTCCTTTAACAATGTATAAGTATATAATATAAAATATCGCCGTTTTTGTGCTTTTGCCGAAACTAAAGCCCCCGGCGTTAGCCGGGGGCAAAAGAGATTAAGCTTTAAGGATTTCCTCAGGCGTGTTGATTATACACTTCCTCAGGAAAGGCTTTTTAAGCAGTTCTTTTTTGAGTGATTCGTCCCTGAGGCTGTTCCTGTAAGAAGCACTCTCAAAGGAATAGGTAAAGTTGGTGTGTATGTCGTAGCGGCCTTCGCAGATCGCGGCGACGTCTTCGGCGTAGACGATTTCTTCGTCCGTCGGTATTACAAACACCTTTACCGCGCTGTCCTCTGCGGAAATTAAGCTTTCCGCATTCTTGGTAAGGGCGGCTTTGTTGCGTTCAATATCCAATTTTACGCCCATATATCCAAGCCCAGTCAAGGCTTTTTCCCTGTATATGGGGGCGCGTTCGCCGACGCCGGCCGTAAAGACTATCGCGTCGACGTGTCCCAAAGCGGCGGCATAAGCCCCGATGTATTTTTTAATGCGGTAAGTTTCCATATCAATGGCCAGCTTGCAGCGTTCGTCGCCTTTTTCCGCGGCGATTTCAATATCGCGTCTGTCCTGATATTTTTCGGTAATGCCGAGTACGCCGGATTTTTTGTTCAAAATGGTGTACATATCTTTAGGGGAAATATTTTCGCGCTCCATCATCTGGAAAGCGATTGAAGCGTCAAAATCGCCGCTTCTGGTTCCCATTACCAAGCCCTCAAGCGGGGTAAGGCCCATGCTGGTGTCGAAAGATACGCCGTTTTTTACCGCGTTTACGCTTGCGCCGTTGCCGATATGGCAGATGATTAAATTGCAGTCAAAAGGTTTTTTGCCCAAAAGAACGGCGGCCCTTTTCGCGTTGTAAAGGAACGAAGTCCCGTGTGCGCCGTATCTTCTGATTTGATATTTTTCATACCATTTGTACGGCAAAGCGTACATATAGGAGCTGGCCGGCATCGTCATGTGCCAGGCGGTGTCGGCGACTACCACGTGTTTAATTCCCGGCATTACGGCTATGGCCGCTTCCATGCCTAGAACGTTCGCCGGGTTGTGCAGCGGCGCCAAATCGGAAATGCTTTTTAAAAGATTTATGATTTCCGGCGTTATGAGCATTGATTTTTCAAGCGGGCCGCCGTGTACCACTCTGTGGCCGACGGCGCCTATTTCGCTCATATTTTTAATTACGCCGTATTCTTTATCCGTCAAAGTGTTTAAGGTGCGCTCAATTGCGGTTTTAAAATCGGGGCAGGGGAAAGTAACTTCAAATTTTTCTTTGCCGGGGGCTTCCTGGGATATGACGGCATTATCATAGCCGACCCTTTCTATAAGCCCTACGGCTATATTTCTCTTGGCGGTATTGTCAAACAGACTGTATTTTACGGAAGAACTTCCGCAATTTAAGCACAATATAATCATAACAGTTTAATCTCCGAAATCAGAAAAATGTATTATAAATACATTTTACAATTATAAGGCTTTTAAGGCAAAAAGGGGTTTCGCGGCGGGTATTAAGGTTTTCTGTAAAAAGCTAAGAGCTGGGCTATAACTTCCACTTCGGCGCGCGGCCGGCGCGAAGTTTTTTTTGCGGCGTTTTCCAATACGGCTTTTGAAGCGGTAAAAGAAACTTTTTTAACGCTTAAAAGCCCGTCGGTTTTTACGAGGGCCAATTTTCCGTTTGCTATCTGCGCGGACGGGCAGAAAATAAGGTACTCTCCTTTCTGCGCCCACGGGCAGGCGGCAGTATCGGCCACTTTTAGAGCAAAAGGCGGCTGGCCTTTTACTTCCAGCATTACGGGCAGATATTCTTCCGGCTGGGAATAATAGGATATATTGAAAAATTCTTCCCTTATTTCGTTAAGTACGCCTATTGGCTTGCCGGAAGGCAGATTGGAAAGAAGCTCGTAAATTTTTTTATCGTACTGTTCCTCTTCCGCTTCCTGGGCGGAATAGGCGAATGTGTCGTCGGTAAAATAGGAAACCGGCTTTTCAAACACGTGGGAAAGTTTAAGCATATTGTCTCTGTCTGGCTTAAAACGGTTTTTTACCCAGTGGGAAACCACGCTGGAATCTTTAAGCCCCAGCTTTTTGGAAAGCTCCACTTTCGTCATTGCCGTCATTTTAAGCAGCTGTTCTATTTTCTGTCCCAGGTTCATTTTTATGGCTCCTATATAAAATTGTAACAAATATTATAAAAATGTCAATCTGGTTTTTACGTCTGAAAAATTGACAAAGTAAAAAATATTTGATACGATTGTATCAGATTTGATACGGTAAAACCGTTTCAAACCGAAAGCCACAGGCTTGCGCCCGCGGATAAAGCAGCGGGGCTTCG
This sequence comes from Candidatus Proelusimicrobium excrementi, assembly GCA_934643455.1. Taxonomy (GTDB): domain Bacteria; phylum Elusimicrobiota; class Elusimicrobia; order Elusimicrobiales; family Elusimicrobiaceae; genus Proelusimicrobium; species Proelusimicrobium excrementi. The sequence continues at coordinate 202,784 of CAKUBV010000002.1, forward strand.
GCCCCGAGGCGAGACGGCTCTCCCACAAATCCCTAAAAAGGATTGCCGCAAAAAAAGCGGCGCTCCGCGGGCGTTCTTATAAAGCGGAGGTTGGTATGAAAGAAATGTTTGACTCTGATTGCCCGGAAAAGGGCTTTTCCCCTAGCGGGGCCGGGCTCTATAAAGTTATGCTTGAACTGCTTGAACGCAGGGAAAAGCTGGAACCTTTGGCGAAAGAATTTGCCCAGCTTGATTCCGCTTTGAAACGATATTTCCGCGGCGTGCCGGATTTCCGTATAGGCGGATATCAAATAAAAGGCTTTTATTGCGAAAGCCCTGCGCTGAAAATCCCTGAGAAAATCAAAAACAAATACATTAAAAAAGAGCGCACTTGGATAGTAAACATAAACAAAATTAAGAAATAGCCGTATTTAACAGATTTTAACGGTGCATACTTCCTTAACTCTCCTAAGAACTTCATAAACATAATCCTTGTAACTTCATTACTCCTCGCACCGGGGGCCGCGAAAGCGGCCCTTTTTGTTTTTTCGGTTTAATTTGCGTTCTCATATTTTTTTACTCGAACTGTCTTCCTTGTTCGCAGCCGGCAATTTTCTTTTAAATCGGTCTATGTTGAGCCCTCGCGGCTGGCACTTTGCCGATTTTGGACGGCCTTGAGGCTTTCCCTCGCGTGCCGTTTAATCCTCACGGCTAGCAATTTTCCATATTTGGGTAAATTGAGGTTCTTTCCTCGCGTGATATTAGGTTTTATGGCTAGCAAACTTCCGTATTTGGCTTGATTTTGTTTGACTCGTGCTAAGTTTTACGCTCACAGCTAGCAATTTTCCATATTTGGGCAAATTTTTATTTTTTTAAAGCTTCGGATACTGCGCCGGCTTTGCCGGCATCACACTTAGTATACCTCGCATTAAAGAAAATAAAAATTTCCCTCAAATTTGAAAAACCACGCCGCTAACATTTTCTCACGCTGAGATTTTTGTATTTTAATTTATCCCTGACTTTTCCAATATATTTACTCTTTTTTTAAAACTTTCTTCTATATATTTCTATATCTATACATATTCGGTCGCAAAATAATTCCATAACTTTTTTACTGATTAATGTAGGTCAGGTTTTACCTGACAGAGGAACTTCCTTTTAACGTCAGGCATAGCCTGACCTACATTGCTGTGTTTTTGCCGTTTGGGCGATTTGCAAGGCAGTTAAAATTTGGAGATTTTTGTTTTATTTTGCGGGTTTTGTCCGAACAAAAAAATATAAGCGTAACAATATAGCAGTTGCTATTTTTTTGTGAGTTGCCCGCAAAAAAACAAAAATCAAATTTTACTTGCTATGAGCCTAGCTTTTTGCTTACTTTTCAGCAATGGGAAAAGTAAGCCGGCCCGTCAGGCCGGAATATGATAATAAAATAAAGAAATTCCTATTAATAATGCGCTTTATGTAAGGCGAAAAATAAAAACAGTTGACTTGTTTTTTTTTTTGATAAATTTCTTCATATTTCAGGCTCCGCGGCACACACCTGTAATCGCTTCCCGTATTCGCTTAAAGGCGGCATAATCAGCCTGAAAGGTTATAAAAAGGAGGTGATTTATGAAAAGCTTAAAAATAAAATTTTTGTGGCTTTTATTAGTGTTGGTTTTACCTGTATTATGTTTTGCGGAAAGCTGTGAAAGTACAGACTTAATACAGTACAAACCCGTTGGGGATTGCGGAACGTCGGAACGCAAATGCTGTGCCAATAAGCAATGGAGCGATTGGGGCGGAGAATGTTCTGGAACGCCATGTCCTTCCTCTTGTGAGAACGGCCTGTATTTAAATCCCAAAGTTCATTTTGAAGAGGAAGGCCCCTGCTGTGTGAATGCCTGCCAAATACCCGAATTACGAAATACCTGTAAATGTTATCAATTTGCGCTGGGACCCGGCTTATGTAATTGTTTTAAAAATGATTCTGCTTCAATAAAACAATTTGCCCACAATGATTTGTGTGATGGTTTGTCCCCTGAGGCGGCTGGTGAGTGTGAACGTGACTTTTTAGAGCGTTACATTAGGCAAGGTTGTTATCACTGCCCCGGATTTTTGGAAAGTTCCGACACAAGGCAGCTATGCTGTACAAGCATGGGCGGGTCGTTAGATCCACGGGATAATAAATGTTATTCAAATAAACTTTCCTGGCAAGTTGATTATAATGATAGGCCCTGCTCATCTCCGGCTTTATGTTATTCCGGGCATTGCAGCGTTCTGATGACGCCTGTCGCCTCGCAAGGGTGTTTGCGTTATGCGGCTTGTAAAAGCACCACAAGCCCCTGTTCAAAAGAAGGGTACAAATGCCAAGCCTGTACTACAAGGCGCCGCCCGGAACTGGATAAGGATTGGTGCAAAGGCGGCACTGGCTACGCTTCATATGTATATACGTATGTCTGCACCAAAGAATCTAAACTGATATTTGAATAATTTCCGGGATAGGCCCCCGGTACTCAACTAACCGCCCCGCCTGAGTTTAAGCCAAGGCGGGGTTTTTGCAAATTTTCTTGGGCGTAAAAAAATAACGCCGGCTTTTTAAAGCCGGCGTCCTTTGCAAACAAACCTAAAAAATTAATGCAGTCCTATTTTACATTTGTGATCTTTTTCGTAATGCTCTAAAGATTCTTTCTCCTCGGTTTTATATTCGCCGGTGCGCTTCATAAGATTGTCAAAATCGATATTTGAAGCTTCAAACATCGGCCCGTCCACGCAGGCGAATTTCGTTTCCCCGTTTACTATTACGCGGCAGCAACCGCACATTCCCGTGCCGTCCAGCATTATCGGGTTTAAGGAAGCAAAAGGCTTTATCCCAAGTTCCGTCATAAGTTTCGCTGTAAATTTCATCATCGGGATAGGGCCTATTATAAAACCGGCGTCTATTTTTTCGCCTTTGTCATGCAAGGTTTTTAAAGCGTCGGTAACCAAGCCTTTTTGGCCGTAACTGCCGTCGTCCGTGGCTATGGCAGTTATGTCGGATACGGCTTTCATTTCGTCTTCAAGGATAAGCAGGCTTTTGGTTCTTGCGCCCAAAATGGAAACTATTCTGTTGCCGGCTTCTTTAAAAGCTTTTGCTATAGGCAGTATTTCCGCTATGCCTACGCCGCCGCCGCCGACGGCTACGGTTCCGTACTTTTTAATTTCAAGCGCGGTGCCAAGCGGTCCGGCCACGGTCAGGAATTTATCGCCTTGCTTTAAATTGTTAAACATCAGCGTGGATTTGCCTATGGCTTGTATAATTGCCGTTATAGTTCCTTTTTGCGGGTTCCAGTCCACAAGCGTTACGGGCACTCTTTCGCCTAGTTCCTCCGCTCTTAAAATGATAAACTGCCCGGCTTTCGCTTTTGCCGCTATCAAAGGAGCGTAAATTTCAAATTCGCAGATAGTGTCTGATATGTTTTTTTTGTTTACTATAGTATATTTTTCCATAATTATTTACCGCCTTTAGGTCTTTTGCCGGAGAGATATTCGCTTATTTTCCCGGCGGCCAAAAGCCCGTCCTTCATGGCCAAAAGTACTGTTGCGCCGCCTCTGGTAATATCGCCGCCGCCGAATACGCCTTCAATACTGCTTTGGCCGTCTTCTTTAAGTTCCAGAGTGCCGCGCTCGGTCATTTTAAGGCCGGGCGTGGTTTTTGGGATAATCGGGTTCGGTTTTTGGCCTATGGCGACTATAATGGAATCCGCCGGGATTATAAAATCCGATCCTTCCACCGGCACCGGGCGTCTTCTGCCTTTGGCGTCGGGCTCGCCTAGTTCGGCCTTAAGGCATTTAAGGCCGGTTACATGGCCTTTATCATCGGTCATGATTTCTTTTTGTATTGTCAGGAATGAAAATTTTACGCCTTCTTCCATGGCGTTTTCCACTTCTTCGCCGCGGGCCGGCATTTCGGCCTGGCTTCTTCTGTAAACCACCGTTACGCTTTCCGGCCCCAAACGCTGGGCGCAGCGGGCTGCGTCCATCGCGCTGTTTCCGCCGCCTAAGACTATTACGTGTTTGCCCAGTTTTACCGGCGTGTCTGCTTTAGGGAAGTCGTAAGCTTTAAGCAGATTGATTCTCGTCAAGAACTCGTTTGCGCTGTATACGCCGACGGCGTTTTCCCCGGGCACGCCCGCCATAGTGGGCAGACCCGCGCCGCTGCCGATATAAACCGCGTCATAATCTTTAAGCAAATCTTCCACGCTTAAAACCGCGCCGATAAGGGCGTCCTGCTCAAAATGCACGCCCATGGCTTTTACGGTTTTTACTTCTTCCGTGATAATGTTTCTGGGCAGCCTGAAAGAGGGTATGCCGTAGCGTAAAACACCGCCGAAGTCATGTAAAGCTTCATATACCGTAACGTCGTTTCCGCGGCGTCTTAATTCGGCGGCGCAGGCCAAAGAGGACGGCCCTGAGCCGACGCACGCTATTTTAAAACCCGTATCCGCTGCGGGAACGGGGGGCGTGAGCAATCCTTCTTTACGGGCGGTGTCGGCGGTGTACCTTTCCAGCAAACCGACTGCCACTGAACCGAATCTTTCCCTAAGCACGCAGGCTCCCTCGCAATATTTTTCCTGCGGGCAAACTCTGCCGCAAACGGCGGGGAGCAAGCTCGTTTCCATAATTTTGGAAACGGCCCCTTTAACGTCGTCTTTAAGCAAAAGCTGGATAAAAGACGGTATCTGAACGTTTACGGGGCAGGCCGCCTGACAGCGCGGATTCTTGCAGTTTAAACATCTTGAGGCTTCTTCAAGCGCGTGTTCTTTATCGAGGCCTTGCGCCACCTCGTTAAAATTCTTTATTCTTTCTTCCGGGGATTGTCTTTTCCCGGTTTGCCTTGGCAAGGAAGGATTGGGCATTTTGTTTCTCCTAATCTGAATTTAAATTTAATTTTGCGCACAACACTTTTATCAGCTGGTTTTGCTTTATATGTTCCGGCAGATTTTTGTAAACGGAGAAAACGCTGTTCTGCGCTTGCGCCAAATCCGCCGGGAAATTAAACATTTCCGCAAAGGACAGCAGCTCAATTATTTTAGAGCTTTTGCTTAAATCAAACGGATCGGCCGCAAAGGCTTCCGTAAGCTGTTTAAGCTTCTTTGTAAGTATGCGCTTAAAACCTTCTTTTTCCAGTTTTCCGGGCATTTTGTCGAAAAATCCCAAAAGCTCGGCCACTTTTGCGGCGTCTATCGGGTCTTTGCGAAGTTCGTTTTTAATTTTTTGATTTATCGCAAAAGCGGAAAGATTTTCAAACAGTTCCGGCATCGGCAGATTTAATCTGTAAAGATAATTAAAAATGCCTTTTTCCTGATCAAACAATTTAGAATAACTGTTTTTTATTCTTTTCTTGGAATTTTCCACCGCCTGCGCCAAAATTTGGGTCTGCTTTCCTTTAAGCAGATCTTTAATCGTCATAACGTCGACGAAAGAGGCTTTTATCAAAGCTTTGCAGTTTTCAATATCGCCGAAGATAAACGCTTCCTTTATCTGCTCCAAATTATCCGTGCGTCCGTAAATGGAACCGGCGGTAATATCGTCGCCTTCGGTGTGCAGTACGGCGAAGCTGATATTTTTGGAGTCCAGCGTCATGCGGGAGGTAAACAGCCCGTAGCCGGTTACCAGCTTGGCTTTGCCCTGCCTTGTTACGTCCACTTTGTGATTGCTTATATTATAGGAGTAAATGCAATCGCAGAACAGCATTTCGTCCAATAAATAAGAAATGGCGTAGTTTATTGCGGCTTTGCGCATATCAACTTCAAGCGGTTTTACCAAAGCGTTGTAAACGTTTGCGCCGTTGCCGAAGCTTTTTATATTGCTTGGCGCAAGCGCGAGTTTGCTTACGAACTCTTCTTCTATATCCCGCCCGGTAAGCGCTTTATTGTATTCTATGGCTTTCTTGGCGTAGGCCATAATCTGCACGGTTTCTATGCCGGAAATTTCGTCAAAGAACCATCCGCAGCTTGTGTACATCAAAAGGGTATTGCGCTGCATTTCCATCAGTTTCAGCGCGGAAGAAGCATCCTGCAAAGCTTTGGGTGTACCGTATTCCCGCAGGAAAGCTTCCGCTTTTGAACGGTCCTCAATAACTTCGATATAAGCGTTTCTGGCCGCCCAAACGTCTTTAAAATATTCGGCTCCTTTAAGTTCAAAGGTTTGACGCAGGGAATCTCGTACAAAGTCCAAAGCTTTCCTTAAAGGGTTGCGCCATTGCTGATTCCAGCCTCTGTTCCCGCCGCTGTTGCAGCCGCAGTCGCTGTTCCAGCGTTCCACGCCGTGGCTGCAGCTCCAGGCGGTGTTTTCAAAAATTTTGGCTTCTTCCGTCGGCGGGAAAAGTTCCAAATACTGACCGTATACGGTAATATTTGCCAATTTGTTGCTTTCGATATAGTTAAGGCAATAAGCCAAAGCCATTTCCGCGAATTTTTGGTGATGTCCGTAAGTTTCGCCGTCGGTGGCTATATGCACCAGCTGGGGCTGATCAGTCGGCTGAAAAACGGAAAGCAGACGCGCGGCGAATTTTTCCCCGCTTTTTAAAGTATCGCCGAAAGCTATGCCCTGCGATATCGGTCCGTCATAAAAGAACAAAGCTATTTTTTTGCCTGAGGGCAAATTGCATAAATAAGGTTTGCCGGGGGGGACTTTTGCTCCGCTTTGGTCTTTCCAGTCTTTCTCTCCTATTTTGCGCGTGGCGGCGCATTGGCTTGGGGCCAATATGGTAAATTTTATGTCATTATCCGCCAGGAGTTCCAAAGTTTTCGTATCGACTGCGGTTTCAGCCAGCCAAATGCCTTCCGGCTTTCTTTTAAATCGCAGCTCAAAATCTTTAATACCCCAAACGATTTGGGTAAGTTTATCTTTGTCGTCGGCAAGGGGCATAATGATATGGTTGTAGACCTGCGCTATTGCGCTGCCGTGCCCGTCGAAATGCTTTTTGCTTTGTTCGTCGGCTTGCAAAATGGCCTGATAAGTTTCCGCGTCGTATTTTTGCAGCCAGGAAAGCAGCGTCGGGCCGAAGTTAAAACTTATTTTGGAGTAATTGTTTACGATGTCTTTTATCTGCCCTTTACCGTTAAAAATTCTGGCGAAAGCGTTGGCGTGATAGCACTCCGAAGATATGCGTTCATTCCAATTGTTGAAAGGCCTTGCGCTTTCCTGTATTTCTATTTCGTCTATCCAGGGGTTTTCGCGCGGAGGCTGGTAAAAATGTCCGTGAATACAAAGATATCTGTTCATCTGTAATATGCTACAATATGCGCGAAACACTTTACAAGTGGCAAATTAGGGTTTATAATTTGGTTAGAGAACAATTATTTCGCCGAGGGAGGCCCGCTGATGAAGAAAATTTACATAATTGACACCAACGTGCTTTTGCACGACCCGCAGTCCCTTAACAGATTTGCGGATAACGACATCGTAATACCGATGATCGTTATAGAAGAGTTGGATAACTTCAAAACAAACTCCGATGAAAGGGGCAAAAACGCAAGGCTGGTTTCGCGCTATTTGGACGAACTTCGCGCCAAAGGCAAACTGGGCCAGGGCGTCAAATTGGAAAACGGCGGCACTTTAAAAGTGGAATTCCCTAAAGAAAATATTTTGCCCGCCGGTCTTTCCTTCCACAAGGCCGATAATGACATTTTAAATACCGCTTATTATTATCACAAGAAAGAAAGTTCCAAAACCGCTTCCAAGCCCGTTATTATAGTTTCAAAAGACACAAATTTAAGAATTAAAGCCGAAGCCATCGGCGTGGACGCGCAGGATTACAACGCCGATAAAGTTAAATATAACGAGCTTTATTTGGGCAGCAGGGAAGTTGAAGCCGATCCTTCCGAAATAGACGTTCTTTACAGAGATAAAGAACTTGCCGTAAAGCCCGGCCTTTATCTGCCCAATGAGTTTATTATCTTCAAGAGCAATGACGGCAGCAAGAAATCCGCCGTCAGCCGCGTAACGCCTAACGGCGACGCCGTAAAGCTTCTTGCCCAGCAGGAGCCCGTTGTTTGGGGTATTAAACCTTTAAACAAAGAGCAGCGTTTCGCCATGGAACTTCTGCTTGACGACAGAATAGACCTCGTTACCCTTGTCGGAACCGCGGGCACGGGCAAAACTTTGGTTACTTTGGCTACCGGCCTTCACAGAACTTTTGACGATGAAACCTACCGCCGCCTGCTTGTTTGCAGGCCGATAGTTCCCGTCGGCAAGGATTTGGGCTTTTTGCCCGGCACCATGGAAGAAAAACTTGAAGCCTGGATGGGCGCCATACATGATAACTTAAACTTCCTGGCAAACAAAAAGAATCCCGAAGACGGAGAAGAGGAAGTCCGCTATCTTATGACCAGCGGCAAACTGGAAGTCGCTTCCGTTACGCATATCCGCGGACGCACTTTGCCCAAACAATATATGATAGTCGACGACGCGCAAAACCTTACCCCGCATGAGATTAAGACCATACTTTCCCGCGCCGGCGAGGGAACGAAAGTCGTCGTTACGGGCGATCCTTACCAAATAGATACGCCGTATTTGGATGTTGAATCCAACGGTCTTACATATTTGGTGGAACGCTTTAAAGGCCAAAAAACTTACGGACATATCACGTTTACCAAGACGGAGAGAAGCAATCTCGCCGATTTGGCCGGCAAACTTCTTTAATGATTGTTTTACACGGAAAGCCCTTCCTCGGAAGGGCTTTCTTTATGTAAAATTTTTAAAAGAAGTCTTAATTTAATTTTGATTTGTAAAAATGTCTTTAAACTTAAATCTTCTGCCCAAAGAACCCGGCGTTTATATAATGAAAGACGGCTCCGGCATAGTTATATACGTCGGCAAGGCCATAAATATTTATAACCGCGTGCATCAGTATTTCCAAACCGGCGCGGAGAACAGCCGCGGGTGGAAAATACCCAGCCTTGTGCCTTTGATAGCAAAGATAGATTTTGTCGTCTGCGCAAGCGAGCGCGACGCTTTAATTTTGGAAAACAAATTAATCAAAAAATACAAACCGTTTTTCAACAGCCTTTTAAAAGACGACAAAACCTATCCCTGGATAAAACTTTCAATGCAGGAAGATTACCCCAGAATAACTTTGACGCGAAAAGTCCTGCCCGACGGCGCGGAATACTTCGGCCCTTATCCTAAGGTTTCAAATGTAAAACGTCTTTTAAATTTTTTGTGGAAGGATAAATACGCCCCTCTGAGGCAATGCAAATGGTCTTTTAACAGGCAGAAGCCTTTGCCGGAAAAGAAAATATTTTCCTGCATTTATTATCACACAAAACAATGCCCGGCTCCGTGCGCCGGCAAAATCAGTTATGAAGACTACCGCGCCATAGCCCGGCGCGCCGCTTTGTTTTTGAGGGGGGATTTCGCATCTTTCAAAGCGGATATTGTAAAACAGATGCGCGCCGCCGCAAAGTCTTTGGAGTACGAAAAAGCCGCCCAGTTCCGCGATTTCGCCCGCGCCATGGAACATATGCGCGAACGCATAAAAGTCAGCCGCTATCAAGATGATAAACTCAATAAAAAAATCCAGGCGGCGGAAAAGCTTAAACGTTTAAGCGAGATCTTACGCTCCGAAAAAATTATCCGCCACATAGAAGCTTTCGATAATTCCCACCTTTACGGCCGCCAGGCGGTGGGCGGCATGGTCTGTTTTGTGGACGGGGAAAAATATAAAGCGCATTACCGCCGTTTTAAAATAAAATCGGAACTACCGGAAACCGGCGGCGACGACTTTTTGATGATGAAGGAAAGCGTCTTAAGGCGCATAGAGCAGGTTAAACAGCTGCCTGCGGAAAACCGCCCCGATTTATTTTTGATTGACGGCGGCAAAGGCCAGCTTTCTTTTGCCATGCAAGCCATAGCGCAGGCCGGCTTGGAAATAAAAGTAATTTCTTTGGCGAAGCGGGAGGAAGAAATTTTTGTTCCGCACCAATCCGAAAGCATCAAACTTGATAAAAGCGACCCGGCCTTAAGGCTGATTATGGAAATCCGGGACGAGGTTCACCGCTTTGCAATAACTTATCACAGGCTTTTAAGGAACAAGGCTCTGCTGGAAAAAGAATAAACAGCGCTCTTCGGCGCAGGTCTGTCATCCGCGCGTATAATGGTATAATAATATATTATGGTAATAGCTAATTTTCAGGAAATAGATAAAAAACAGCAGGAAAGATGGGAGAAAGCAAAACTGTTCTCCGCGCCCCGTTTGCCTAAAACGGGCAAGAAGTTTTATTGTTTGGATATGTTCCCTTATCCGTCCGGGCACGGTTTACACGTCGGACATCCTGAGGGTTATACGGCTTCGGACATATTAAGCAGATACAAAAGAATGAACGGTTTTGACGTCCTTCACCCTATGGGGTGGGACGCTTTCGGCCTTCCGGCTGAAAATTACGCTATCGCAACCGGCGTTCATCCGCGCATAACCACCCAAAAGAACGTGGATAACTTCAGAAGGCAAATAAAATCTTTCGGCATGATGTACGACTGGGACAGGGAAATAGACACCACCTCTCCGGAATATTACAAATGGACGCAATGGATATTTTTACAGCTTTTTAAAAAGGGCCTTGCATATCAAAGCACCGTGCCTATAAATTGGTGCCCTTCGTGCAAAACCGGTTTGGCCAACGAGGAAGTTTTTAACGGACGCTGCGAACGCTGCCAAACCCCGATAGAAAAGAAGAATCTCCGCCAATGGATGCTTAAGATTACGGCTTACGCAGAGCGTCTCCTTGAAGATTTGGAAGGCTTGGACTGGCCCTCTTCCACTTTGATGATGCAACGCAACTGGATAGGCAAAAGCCAGGGGGCGGAAGTCAATTTTAAAGTGGAAGGTTCAGACGAAACTATTACCGTATTTACAACCAGGCCCGATACGCTTTTCGGCGCCACTTATATGGTGCTCGCGCCCGAACACGAACTTGTCTCCAAGATAACCGCGCCCGAACAAAAAGCGGCGGTGGAAACTTACCAACAACAGGCTGCGGCCAAGAGCGAATTTGAACGTTCCGACGCCGATAAGGAAAAAACCGGCGCGTTTACCGGCGCATACGCGGTAAATCCTTTAAACGGCAGAAAGATACCCGTTTGGATAGCCGATTACGTGCTTACAGGTTACGGCACCGGCGCGATTATGGCCGTGCCCGCTCATGACGACAGGGACTACGCCTTCGCCAAGAAATTCAACTTGCCTATTATAGAAGTTATAAAAAGCGAAGAAGGTGTGGCCGAAAAAGCTTTTACAGGCGACGGCGAACTTATAAATTCCGATTTTCTTAACGGTATGCGCGTGGCCGAGTCCAAAGCCGCAATGATTAAATATATGGAAGAAAAGGGCTTTGGCAAAGCAAAGACCACTTACCGTTTGCGCGATTGGGTTTTCTCCCGCCAGAGATACTGGGGCGAGCCTATACCGATAGTCCATTGCGAAAAATGCGGCGTAGTGCCTTTGCCCGAAAGCGAACTTCCCTTAAGACTGCCGGAAGTGGAAAAATTCGAACCGAGCGGTACCGGGGAATCCCCGCTTGCCAATATCACCGATTGGATTAATACCACCTGCCCCCACTGCGGCGGACCCGCCAAGAGGGAAACCAACACCATGCCGCAATGGGCCGGTTCCTGCTGGTACTATTTAAGGTATATGGACAATAAAAACGATAAAGCTTTGGTCGACCCGGAAATTGAAAAGGCTTACGGCCCGGTGGACTGCTATATCGGCGGAGCGGAACACGCGGTTTTGCACCTTCTCTATTCCAGATTTTGGCATAAAGTGCTTTACGATTTGGGCGTAGTTCACACCAAAGAGCCTTATACAAAATTAAGACATCAGGGTATGATTTTGGCTTTCTCTTACCGTGACGAAGCGGGCAATTATCACACTTATGAGGAAATTGATTTTTCCGATCCGGCCAACCCGAAGCTTAAAGCCAACGGCGCAAAGCTTACTTCCATGATCGAGAAGATGAGCAAATCCAAAAAGAACGTCATCAACCCCGATGATATTTTGAAGGAATACGGCGCGGACGCTTTCAGAGCTTATGAAATGTTCATGGGCCCGTTTGACGCAAGCAAACCTTGGGATATGCGCGGCATAGAGGGCGTATCCAGATTCTTAAAGAGGATATATTCCTGGGCGGACGAAGCCGAAATTTCAAAAGAAGCGGCTTTGCCCAAAGAGCTTGAAATTTTAAAGCACAAAACTATCAAGAAAGTCAGCGAAGATATTGAATCTTTCAGTTTCAATACCGCGGTTTCGGCTTTAATGATATATTTTAACGAACTTTCAAAATATAAGAAAGTCGATGAAGACAGCTTCTCCGTCTTCCTTAAACTTCTGCATCCTTTCGCGCCGCATCTTACGGACGAAATTTGGCAGAACGCCGGCAAGGAAACTTTCCTGCTGAATGAAGCTTGGCCAATCTTTAACAAAGATTTGCTTCTTGATGAGCAAATAGAAATAGGCGTGCAGATAAACGGCAAGATAAAAGACAGAGTAAAGCTGGCGGCGAACTCGGATAAAGACGCTCACGAAAAAGCCGCATTGGCTTCGCCTAAAATTCAAGCTTTGCTTAAAGGCGTGAATATAGTTAAAATTATAGTTGTGCCGGGCAAAATGGTAAGCATAGTGGCCCGCCCGGCTTAGGAGCTTTATGAAAAAATATCTTATATTTCTTTTGGCCTTTTTTGCTTTGGGCTGCGCTGAGATTGACAATCAAATCTATTACAGCCCTAATGCGCAGATTATGCCCCAGCATATAACTAAAATCCATGTCCGTCCGTTTATCAACAGGACGGAAGTCTTCGCTTTGGAAGACAGACTTACGATAGAAGTAGTGGATGAGTTCCTGCGCAACGGCAGTTATAATATAACCAATGAAGCGCAGGCCAACGGCGTTTTGGCCGGGGAAATATTAAGATATCTGCTCGTTCCCGTACAGTATGACACCCGCTTGGTTCCTACCGTGTACCGTATGGAAGTTCTGCTTAAAGTGCGCTTTATAGATAAAGACACTCAAAAAACCGTGTGGGAGGAACCCGCTTTACAGCAAATTTATACTTATTCGGCTTCCACTCTGCCCGGCGGTATGACGGAAGAGCAGGCGCGCGAACAGCTTTGGAAGAATTTTTCCAAAATGATAGTAAAGCGCACGGTTGAAGGTTTCGGCTCTGTGGGCAGCGAAATACGCCAAAGAGCGCAGGTAAACAACGAACAAACGACCATTACCAGATAATGTCCAAGATAACTTTTACCCAGCTTTCCAAAGATTTAAAGAAAGGCGTCCTCGCCCCCGTATATCTTTTTACGGGGGATGACGTTTACCGCAAAAGGGAAGTTGCGGACAAAATAAAAGAGATTATCAATCCAGACGATTTTAACTTCGTTAAGGAGGATGCTTCGTCCTGCAATATCGGGGAGCTTATCAGCTTGGCCGGAACCGCGCCGGTGTTCAGCGCAAAGCGTTTGATTGTGCTTAATAACGCGGACAAACTTAAAAAAGCCGCGGCGGAGGCCTTGGCGTCTTATTTGGAAAATCCTCTTGAAACAACCTGTCTTGTAATTATGCATAATGACGCCAAAAAAGCCAAAAAGGATAAAACGCTTGAAGATTCCTGCCCGGAAGCCTGCGTTATAACGGCTTTTGACGAACTTAAAAGCAATCAGCTTGGCCCTTGGATAGAAGAACATTTGGCGGCCAAAGGTTTTAAAATAGAACCCGAAGCCCTGATTTTGTTGCAGGAGATTGTGGGTTCCGATTTGGTCGCGCTGAATACGGAAATAGAAAAGCTTTCTTTATATCTTTTAGACTCCGAAGATAAAACCGTTCGTCAGGCCGACATTTTGGCTTCCGTCGGTTTGAGTAAAGAGGAAAACCCTTTCGCGCTCAGCAACGCCGTGTTGGACTGCAACCGCCAGGAGGCTTTAAAACTGGCTCAAAAACTTTTGGACGGGGGGGAAGAACCCGTCAGCGTTTTAAATAAAATAAGTGCGTGCGCTTTAAAAATGCTTAGGATAAAAAGGCTCAGCGAAGCCGGTTTGACCGGGCCTGCTCTTTTGAAAGCGGCGGGGCTGCTTCCGTGGGAAAGCCGCCTTGCGGCCAAGGCTTATATAATGCCGTCTTCCGCCTCGCTTTGCCGCGCTTTGGATAAAATTATAGAAACGGATATGGCTTTTAAGTCTTCTTCCGCCGGGGAGCCGTCTATACAAATAAAAGGTATAATACTTACCTTGCTCAGCAAATAGAAAATTTAATTAAAATGTTGCATAAAATGCGACAAAAAGATAAAATATATATACTTATTTAAGAGGTAATGAAACATGGCAAAATTGAAAACAGGGCGTCATACAAGCGCGCTTAAAGCTCAAAGACAGTCTGAAAAAAGGAATTCCGCCAATACGGGCCTTAAAAAAGCTGTCCGCTTAGCCGCCAAAGAAGTGGCTAAATTAAAAACAGCCGAAAGCGTATCAAAGGCCTCTTCCGCTTTAGATAAAGCCGCAAAGAAAGGTGTAATCCACTGGAAAGCGGCCGGCAGGAAGAAATCCCGCTTGGCTAAGTCCGTAAATAAAGCTGAAAGCAAATAGTTTTTCCGGCGATAAAAGCGCGGTCGTTTTACTTCCGCGCTTTTTTTAACGCAGGAGCCTGCGTCAAATTCCGTTCGGGCCTTATGGCTTTGCCGTAAAGCTTTTTAATTGTTATAATTTTAGAAGACTTTATATCGTTTTGCGCCTGTAGCTCAACTGGAAGAGCAGATCCGTCCTAAGGATAAGGTTGTAGGTTCGATTCCTATCGGGCGCGCACTTTTAAAAACCCGCATTAAGTTGCGGGTTTTTTGATGGGCTCTTTTTAGTTGTTCGGTCTAAGTTACGTGCTCGCGGCTAGCAAGCTTTCGTATTTGGCTGTCTTTGCGTTTTTTACTCGTTCGGATACCTCGCCGACTTCGTCGGCATAGCTGCAAGTATACCTCACTCATAAGAAAATGCAAATTCAGCTCAAATCCAAAAGTCCACGCATCTAATATTCTCGCATGCTGGAATTCAATGTTTGTTTCATTTTCTAATATCTATTTAATGTAGGTCAGGCTATGCCTGACGGCTTCCATTTTTTAGCCGTCATGCTGAACTTGATTCAGCATATATCTGTAAATATTTACAACAAGATGCTGAAACAAGTTCAGTATGACAAATTGTATTTTTTTCTATTATTTGTGCCGTGTCGTACGCCGCAGTAATTCCCCAAAAAACGAAAACAGTTGACTTGTTTTTTTGATAAACTTCCTTCGTAAATTAGGGTACAAAACCGTCTGATATAAAGCTTTAAGTGAGGGAATTATAGTCGTTTCCTCACGGGTATTTTTAAAGTTTTATTTTATATATACTGACAGTGTTTTTTAAAAAAAGTATAATTTTATATATTCAATTCATATAAATAAGGAGAAGTCATGAAAAAGTTATTAGTGTTAACGGCCGTTTCTTTAATGCTTACGGCTTGCGCCACTCCGAGAACGGAAGTGGGTAATGCTTTATTTATGCAGACCACCCAGCCTTTATTGGTAACCGCTGACAGTGGCACGAAAGTGGGTAAAGCTTGCGGTACGAATATCCTCGGTTTATTAATTTCCGGCGATATGTCAGTTGAAACCGCAAAGAAAAACGGCGGTATTACTAAGGTTTCTTCCGTAAACAAAGAAATCAAAGGGTACGCCGTATACGCGGAAGTCTGTACGGTTGTTACCGGCAGATAATATATTTGCCTTTAAAAAACCCCGCTTTATTTAAAAAGCGGGGTCTTTTTATTTAAATTATAGTTTTAAGCAATTAAGAAACTAAAACTTCAAAAGTTTTAACTTTTGCTTTTCTGCCGTTTTCCACTTTGATGTTTACGTTGGATGTTTTTATCCTGTTCAGTTATTTAAATTTACTGCTTCACTTTTATGCTATCATAAGGGCTGTACATCCGAAAGAGCCAACCGGTATAGGCCTAATCGGCATAATTATATAATATGGATTAAAAATCCCCCCGTTTCAGCGGGGGGAACTTTTATTTTAATTCTTCCAGTATTTCGATATCTTCTTCTTCCGGTTCCGCTTCCGCCGGTTTTTTTATTTGTCCCGTTTGCGGTGCCGTCTGAGCGTCCGCAAGATGTTTTTCTATTTTATTGACGCGCCTTTGCGCTTTTGTCGCGTAAGCGTCCGCGGGGCGGCTTATAATAAGCTTTTGATAGAGTTCCTTGGCTTTTTGATAATTAGCCAGCCTTTCGTTAATCATGCCGGCTTCATATAAAGCTTTGGCCGCCTGTGCGGAGGAAGGATATTTTGCGATAATTTCCTCATAAGCTTTAAGCTCGCCGTAGTCGTCTTTAAGCTTGCGGGAATAAATCTCCGCCGCCAGCAATTTGCAGTTTATAAATTTGCTTTCGTCTTTGGCGAAAAGCTTTGCGGTTTTGTTAAGCGTATCCGTTGCGCCGGCGTAATCTTTCATTTTTTTATTTTGCAAATCGGCTTTGTAAAGGAAAGCCTCGTAAGCTTTGGCGCGCTGAACCGTTTTAAGATAGGCTTCGGCGGCTTTTGTAATATTTTCCACGGCGGAAGAATAATCGCGCTGATTGTCGTTCATTATCGCCATATGGTTGTACGTCGTCGCTATTTCTATGGAATTGGGGAAATTCTTTATAACGCCGTTATAATAGTAAGCGGCCTGATTATAGTCTTTAAGTTCGCCTGCGTAAATATCGCCGAGCATTCTTAATGAGGCGGCTTTGTATTTTGTTGAAGGATAAATGTCGTAAACTTTTTGGTATTGCATTATCGCCGCTTGATAATTTTTATTGAAGCGTTCCAAATCGCCGAGCATCAATTCCATTTTGTCTTTATTGCCGTATACCGGGAAGCGCGCAAAAAAACTTCTGTATTCGGCGTTTAAAGGTTCGTAAGAGCCTTTAATTTCCAGGCGTGTCGCCGAGGAAAGAAACTCGGCCATTCTGTCGTCGGAATCTTTCGGCACCGATTTTAAAGCGTAAGCTTTTTTTAAATTTTCCCTTTCCGCTTTTGGCATATTTTCTATAACGGTGTTAAACAAAGCCGCGGCCTGCGGAGCGTTGCCGGAATTGGGGAATTCATATTTATGCCTTAGCAGCGTTACGAAAGCGGCCGGATATTTTTTTATCCTTACTTCCGTCCCGGCTTTGAGCACCAAGGCGTCGTCCGCGCCGGATAAAGAATAATTTTTATCCAGCCATGCGCCTAGCTGGCGGTCAAGGGTTTCAAGCAGTTTTTTGTCTTCGCTTTGGCCTTGCTTTTTATAGAAGTTAAGTTCGGCCAGCGCGCTTTGCGCCGATAAATCCGCGGCGCAGAATAAGAGCGCCGCCGCCAAAACAATATATTTTATTTTATTCATCAAAATTACCTGTAATTAGTAAATTGCAGTTCAAGGCCGAAGTCTTTGCCTTTCAAAAGGGCTATGGTTTGCTGCAAAGCGTCTTTTGAGGCCGAGCTGACTCTAAGCTGATCTCCCTGTATCGAAGCCGAAACTTTCAGTTTGCTTTCTTTGATAAGTTTGGTCATTTCTTTGGCTTTGTCGGAAGGTATGCCTTGCTGTATTTTAACTTCCTGCTTGGCCGTGCCGCCCAAAGCGGCCTCTATTTTCTGCGGCTGGAAATTCTTTAAAGCCACGCCTTTTTTTGCAAGCCTCGTCAAAAGAATATCGTATAAAGCTTTTACTTTATATTCGTCTGCGCAGCTGATTTTTATTAAATTTTCCTTGGATACAAGCTCCAAATCGGGGTTGGAACCTTTAAAATCATATCTGTTTGTAACTTCTTTTTTGGCTACGCTGATAGCCTCTTCAATTAAATTTAAATCTACTTTTGATACTACGTCAAAAGAAAAATCCGCCATAAAAGCACCTCCGTATTTTTCTATTATAGTATTTTAAGCCGCTTTTTAACAGGCACGGACGCTCGCGTTTGATTTAAAATATTTTAAAATGTAGAATGGACTTATAAAATTATCATAAAGGAGAGTTCATCAATGGCAAATATTGCTGCATTAATCGGCGTAGTCTTGTTTATTGCGATAGGCTACGCTCTCAGTTCCAACAGAAAAGCTATTAACTGGCGCACGATTTTGTGGGCTTTCGGCCTGCAAGTGGTGTTCGGCGTTTTGATTTTGAAGACTTCTGCCGGCGTTGCGGTCTTTGATTATTTAAACGACGGCATATTAAAAGTTCTTGACTTTCAAAAAGCCGGCGCGGAAATGGTGTTCGGCGGTTTGGCGAGCCAGGAAAAATTCGGTTATATCTTCGCTTTCCAGGTTATACCGACGATTGTTTTCTTTTCGGCCTTGATGTCTCTTTTATATTATTTGGGCATAATGCAAAAAGTGGTTTATGTGTTTGCTTTGGTGCTGGGTAAGCTTTGCAAACTCTCCGGCGCGGAAAGCTTAAGCGCGGCGGCCAACATCTTCGTAGGGCAGACGGAAGCTCCGCTTTTGATTAAGCCTTATGTCGAAAAAATGACTAAATCCGAGCTTATGTGCGTTATGACCGGCGGTATGGCCACCGTTGCGGGCGGCGTGCTTGCGGCTTATATCATAATGCTTAAAGATACCGTCCCCGGCATAGCCGGCCACCTTATGGCCGCCAGCGTTATGGGCGCGCCGGCCGGCGTGATGTTCTCCAAATTATTGGTTCCGGAAACGGAAAAGCCGGTAACTTTGGGCGTCGCCAAAATTGACTATAAAGACCCCAGCGCAAATGTGCTTGACGCGATTTCAAACGGCACTTCCACCGGTTTGCAGCTTGCTTTAAACGTAGCGGCCATGCTTATAGCTTTTACGGCTTTAATCGCTTTATGCAGCGGCATAGTGGAATGGATTACCGGGTGGTTTTTGGCCAAAGCTTTAACGATTGAGCAGATTTTCGGATATGTTTTCTCTCCTTTTGCTTGGCTTATGGGTGTACCCGCCGACGAAATGGTTTTGGCCGGGCAGTTAATCGGGGAAAAGACCGTCCTCAACGAGTTTGTGGCTTACGCCAATTTTTCTTCCATTCTTAACGCCGGCACCATTGAGATGAGCTTAAGAACCAAAGTCATTTTAAGCTATTCTCTCTGCGGCTTTGCGAACTTCTCTTCCATCGGTATACAAATCGGCGGAATCGGGGCTATCGCTCCTTCCAGAAGGGCGGATCTTTCCCGCTTGGGCTTTAAGGCTTTAATAGCCGGTTTGCTGGCCAGCTGCCTTAGAGGTATTATAGCGGGCCTGCTGGTTCACTGAGTTTTTGTTCCTTAATAAAAATCCCCCGGCTTAAAAACCGGGGGATTTTTTGTCGGAACTCTTAAACCTATTTAAGCAAAGCTTCTTTTAAGCATTCGCTTACAGTAGGATGAGCGAAAATAACTTTGCCGGCCTCTTTGGCTTTTATCTTAAAAGTCATGGACATAAGCGGAATATGTATCATTTCTCCGGCGCCGGGGCCTACTATTTGCGCGCCCAATACAAGCCCGGTTTCTTCATCTTCAATAATTTGGGCGAAGCCTTCCGTTTCTCCTTGCGCTACGGCTCTTCCGTTTGCCAGCATAAAACTTTTTTTGGCTCTTGCTTTGTAACCTTGTGCAAGGGCTTTCTTTAAAGTCAGCCCGACGGAGGCGGCTTCCGGCCAAGTGTATATGGCGGAGGGGACGAGGTTGTTATCATATTCCGCGGGCAGGCCCATAATATTTAAAGCGGCGGTCTCGCCCTGCGCCGTTGCGGCGTGCGCCAGCTGACAAAGACGGTTGATATCGCCTGCGGCGTAAATGTTATCTTTTGCCTGCATGGTTTTAGGGTTTACTTTTACTGCTTTGGCGTCATATTCTACGCCGGCGGCCTCCAAATTAAGGTTTTGGAAATCCGGCGTTCTGCCCACAGCAGCCAGCACCAAATCGGCTTCTAAGGTTTGCCCTCCGGCCAGGCGTATTGTTTTGACGCCGTTTTCAACGCTCATATCTTCCGCCGAGGTTGAAGTCATTATTTTAATGCCGCGCTTCTCAAAAGAAGTTTTCAAAACTCTTGAAATGCTTTCGTCTTCAAGCGGGAGTATGCTGGGGGCAAGTTCTACTATCGTGGTCTGTACGCCCAAAGCGTTGAATATGCAGGCGAACTCGCAGCCTATTACGCCGCCGCCTATTATTACGGCCCGTTTCGGCAATTCCGTTATTGTAAAGATATTGCTGTTGTCGTAAAGATGTTCTTTGTATTTATCAAACGGAGGGGGATAGAAAGCTTTTGAACCCGTTGCTATTATCACGGCGTCGAAAGTCATCTCTTCCCCGTTGATTTTTACGGAATTCGGCGAAGTGAAAGAAGCCTCTGCCTCAATATAATTGACTTTCGCCGCTTTAAACAAGGCCAGTACGCCCCTTTGCAGTTTATCCACTGCCGCCTGCCTGCGGGCCTGTATCTTTGCAAAATCAAAAGAATTAAAAAAAGCGTCGCCGGCTTCCGGGTTTGATGAAAGCGCCTTAGCCTCTTTAACGGTGAAAAACCTGTGTGCGGCGTCCAGCAAGGATTTTGAAGGTATGCACCCGCAATTTAAACAAACGCCGCCGGCTTTGTTTTTTTCAACTACGGTAACTTCCGCGCCCAAGGCGGCCAATTTAAGCGCGGCAGGATATCCGGCCGGGCCGGAACCTATAACCAAAACTTTTTTACTCATAAATCCCCCGTTTAAAATATTTCATGATAAAAGTATATAATATTTATATGGAAAAACCCTCTTACAGCGGCCACAGAGCCAGATTAAGGAAACGGTTTGAAAACGCCGGTCTTTCCTCTTTCTTGGAGCATGAAATCCTTGAACTTTTGCTTACTTACGCCATAAGCCGTAAGGATACCAAACCTTTGGCTTGGGCTTTGCTTAAAAAATTCGGTTCTTTAGGCTCAGTTTTAGACGCGACTCCGTCCGAACTCGGCGAAGTCCCGGGTATCGGCAAGCACAGCGCGCTGTTTATCAGGCTTGTAAGGGAGGTTATGCGTTTTTATTTCTTGGAAGAAGTTAAAAAACGCAAGGAAATCACAACGCCCGAAAATGTTGTGGATTTCTGCCGCGCCTCTTTGCAGGGGGAGCCTAACGAAGTCTTTGAAGTTATTTATCTTACCACCCGCAATACGGTTATAGGCGTTGAGCGCATTTCCACCGGCACTATAGACAGGGCCAGCATATCCCCCAGAAAAATAATAGAGCAGGCTTTAAAACGCCGCGCGGCGGCTTTGATTTTTGTACATAATCATCCTTCGGGCGAACCCGATCCTTCCGCCGAAGACAGAGCCCTTACCGAAACTCTTTCGCGCATAGCCGCGCCTTTGGGCATAGCGGTTTTGGATCATATCGTTGTGGGCAAAGGCAAGTTTTTCAGTATAAGGGCCAATAGTTTCATAAAAACCAAAAAGGAGAAAGTATGACGACTTTGCTTAAACAAGTGCTTAAAGGGCAGGTATATCCGGCCATGGGCTGTACGGAACCTGTTTCCGTCGCGCTTTGCGCCGCCAACGCTTCGGCTTTGCATAAAGGGCGTATAAAGAAAGCGGTTGTTTTCGTAGATTCCGCAACTTTTAAAAACGGCCTCGGCGTAAGAATCCCCAACACCGACGGGGAAAAGGGCAATCTTTTGGCGGCGGCTTTGGGGCTTTTGACGGCAAAACCGAAACTCGGCATGGAAATACTTAAAGGGGTGTCTTCTTCCGTTTTGAAAAAAGCCAAGATACTGCTTGAGGAAAAAGCCGTAACTATAAAAGTAAAGAATCAAAAGGGTTTTTATATAAAGACGGAAGTTCTGTTTGAAGACGGATATAAAACCAAGGCCGTAATAAGCGGATGTCATACGGCGGTAACTTATCTTGAAGATAACGGCCGCGTGCTTATAGACGTCAAGCCGGAAGTTAAAACCGGCAAAAGCGAAGGGGATTTTAAGAGGCTTTTAGCCAAGGCTTCTTTGTCTGATTTGGTGCGCGAAGCCCAAAATGCTGACGATGAAGATTTGGCTTACATTAAAGAAGGCGCTTTAATGAATTTGGCCGCGGCCAAAAAAGGCGCGAACCTTAAGAAAGTGGGTTTTTATTTAAGCGAATTGGTAAAGCTCGGCATGCTTGATAAAAACCTTATAAATTCCGCCAAGATATTGGCTTCCCAGGCGGCGGATGCGCGTATGGACGGAATAGCCGTCCCCGTTATGAGCAGCGGCGAAAGCGGCAATCAGGGTATAGTGGCGGTACTGGTTCCCTATCACGTCGGCAAACGGCTAAAAATAAAAGAAAAGACTATTTTGCAAAGCATAGCCCTTTCGCATTTGCTTAACGGTTACGTGAAAGCTTTTACGGGCGATTTGGCGCCTATTTGCGGCTGCGCCATAGCCGCCGGAGTCGGTGCCTCGGCCGCGATAGTTTACCAGCAGAAAGGTGTGGATTTAAAAGCCATAACCTTGGCCGTAAATAATATCATAAGCGATATCGGCGGTATGCTCTGCGACGGAGCAAAAAGCGGCTGCGCTTTAAAAGTGGTAAGTTCGGTGGATTCCGCTTTAAGGGCGGCTTTTATGGGCATGAATCATTACGGCATTACGGAAGTGGAAGGATTTATCGGCAAAACGGCTGAAGCGACGATACAGAACTTAAGCCGCATTTCCACGGTCGGCATGGTAAAAGTGGATACCACCATTGTGGACATAATGAAGAGCAAAACCAAATAATTATGAACATTTCCATTATATTGGTCCGTCCAAGGAACCCTCAAAATATCGGCGCGGCTGCGCGTGCGATGGGTAACTTCGGCCTTAGCGATTTAAGGGTCGTAGATCCTTACGAACCTGTCTGGCGGGAGGCCGTTTCCGCCGTCGGCGCGCATGAAATACTGCAAAACGCCAAATTGTATTCTTATTTAAAAGAAGCTCTTTCTGACGCGGATTTGATTTTGGCTACCACCGCTTTAAAGAACCGCAAAATCAATCAGGGGGTAGTTTCCCTGCCGGATATAAGCGCGTATTTGAAAGAGAGCGGAAGCGAAAACTGCGCGATAATTTTCGGCCCGGAAAAGACGGGGCTTTCTTCGGAAGATATTTCTTTGGCGCACTGCGTTCTCAATATACCCACTACGGCAAAAGTGCCTTCAATCAATTTAGCGCAGGCGGTTATTTTATGCTGCTATGAGCTTGCGCAGACGGAAAGTTCCGCGCGGGGCGCAAAGTTCAAAAAGCCTTCTTTTAAAGAGGTTGAAATCGTACAAAACAATATAACGAAAATGCTTGCTTTTCTTGATTTGCCGCCCGTTTTGGGGGAGAAAGTCCGCTCGCGCCGTTTAGCGGAATTGGCCTCAAAGCGTATGCTGGATAAAGAGGATTTATTTTTTATAAACTCAATAGTAAATAAAATAATTTCAAAATTAGAGGAGTAGCTTATGAAATATTTTTTATCGTTTGCTCTTTTATGTATGTCTTTATTTGCTTTTTGCCAAGAGGGGGAGAATATCGCTCCGCTTCAAAATGAGTCCGGCGGAGAGCAGGCTTTAACAGAGTCTGCCCAAGTTTTGCCGGAAGAGCCTTCACTTGAGGAATTTTTAAAGCGTCAGGAAGAACTTTGGCTTCAGGAAAAGGCCGATTTAAAATCCGCGGAAGATTCTTCCCAAAGCGCAAGCCTGCCGCCGCCGTCGGTGCTGACTGAGGAAGTTCAACCTGCGGAGGAAGAACAAAAATCCGTCAAGCCTGCCCCGGAACCTAAAAAAAACAATCTCACGGACGCTCCGCGCAAAAAACGGGAAAGCGCTTCGGCCTTGATTCAGCCCGCTTCTGTTCCAGAAGCGGAAGTAATAAACTCGCCGGAGCAAAAAACATTGGAAGAATCCCCCGCGGAAGGGAAAAACGACTGGCGCGCTCTTCTTAAAGGATGTGTTTTTGCCGTACTTCTTGGCGCGGGCGTTTGGCTTCTGTCAAAGTACCAATAATATGTTAAAATAGTATTAATAACGTCGCAGACAGGAGCTTTTATGCCGAAAAATATTTTAGTAATCAATCCGGGTTCCACTTCCGACGATATCGGCTTCTACAGAGGTTTAAGGCCGGTTTTTGAAGTGAAACTCGAGTATTCGCCTAAAGATCTTGC
The DNA here is from genome assembly GCA_934643455.1 of Candidatus Proelusimicrobium excrementi. Lineage (GTDB taxonomy): Bacteria > Elusimicrobiota > Elusimicrobia > Elusimicrobiales > Elusimicrobiaceae > Proelusimicrobium > Proelusimicrobium excrementi. Next base: position 226,902 of record CAKUBV010000002.1, read on the forward strand.
CCCCTACGCTAATAGGAACGTGGCCGAAATGGCCCCGATGAAGAAAAATCTTATTTTATCCTATCTTAAAAAAAATCATATAGATTTGAAGGAAATAGATGTCGTTATAGGCAGAGGCGGCCTTACAAAACATACCGAAGGCGGCACTTTTTACGTTAATGACGCCATGCTGGCCGATTTAAAAAAAGGATATTTGGGCGTACATCCCTGCAATTTGGGCGGTATACTGGCCAAGGCTATCGCGGACGAAGCCGGCTGCCCCGCTTTGATAAGCGACCCGGAAGTCGTCGATGAAATGTGGCCCGAGGCCCAATATACCGGCATGCCGGAACTGCCCAGAATACCGATTTTCCACGCTTTAAGCCAAAGGCGCGTCGCCATACATACGGCAAAGCAGCTCGGCAAGAGATACGAGGACTGCCGTTTTGTTATAATGCACGCGGGCGGCGGTGTTACGTTTGGGCTTCATATAGGCGGCAGAGTGGTTGACGTAAACAACGGCCTTGACGGCGAAGGCCCGATGACGCCACAGCGCACCGGCACTTTGCCGACGGGCAATTTTATGCGTCTTTGTTACAGCGGCAAATATACTCTGCCGGAAATGTCCCTTAAAGTAAAAGGGCACGGCGGCGTATGCGCCTATTGCGGCACGCATGACATTAAAGCGATAATGCGTTTTATAGAAACGGGCGAAAAGGAGGAAAACTCCCCCATAATCTGTACAAGGGAAAAGGCCAAAGAAGTAATAGACGCCATGATATACCAAATGTCCAAATACGCCGCTTACACTGCGGCCCCCGCGGAAGGCAAGCTTGACGCAGTCGTTCTTACCGGCGCGGTTATGTACAGCGAGTATATCAGGGAAACGCTTAAAAAGAAAGTATCTTGGCTTGCGCCCGTGTTCGTATATCCGGGCAGCGACGAAAAAGCCGCTTTGAAAGAAGCCGCCTTGCGCGCGCTTGAAAACCCTTCGTTAATTAAAGAGTATAAATAAGGAGATTAGAATGAAATTTAACAGCTTCTCAGAGCTTATTGATATGGTAAAAGGCCAATCCAACCGCGTAATTGTGCCCGGCGCAAATAACGCCGAAGCCCTTACCGCGATTAAAATGGCCGATGACAAAGGTTTGATATCCGGCGGTATTTTGATAGGGCCGGTGGAACTAGTCAAAAAAATGATGGCCGAAATAGGCCTGGCCGAAGACAAATTTGAATTTATTGAATGCACCGACGTCCCGACCATGTGCAATTTAGCGGTGGAGCAAATCGCCAAAGGCAAAGGCGATTTCTTGGTAAAAGGCCTTGTCGATACGAAGTATTACATGAAAGCCATTTTAAATAAAGAAATGGGCCTTGTTCCCCAAGGCGCGCTTTTGACGCATTTCGTTTTATTCAAAACCGATAATTTCCATAAAATGTTCGCCGTTACGGATTCCGCCGTTTTAATCAGCCCCACCTTGGAGCAGAAAGCAAAAGCCATTAACAACGCCGTAAACGTTTTAAGAAAACTCGGCGTTGAAAGGCCGAAAGTCGCGGTAGTCTGCCCCGTGGAAAAAGTGAACGAAAAGATCCCCTCAACGGTTGACGCCCAGGCTTTGGTTCAAATGAACAAAGACGGCTTAATCCCCAACTGCGTGGTTGAAGGCCCTTATGATATGTATATAACCTTCTCCAAAGAGCGCGCGGCCGAAAAGGGCATCGCCAATGCGGAAGTTCCCGGCGACGCCGATCTTATCATCCTGCCCGATTTGGATGCGGCCAACCCGCTTTATAAAGCTTTGGCTTTCTTTGCCAAGGGCGTTGAAGCCGCCACGATTTTGGCCGGCCCGAACATCCCGGTAATCCTGCCTTCAAGGGCGGATCATCCGTCGGTAAAGCTTAACGCTATTGCGCTTTGCTCTTATCTTAAAGATCAGAAATAAAGTTTAAAGGGGGGCTTAATCGCCCCCTTTTATCAATAGGTAAAATGCCCGGCTTTTTTAAGAATATCGTTGAATATATACAGTGCCGCCCGCTTTTGCGGGACGTACTGCTTTATCTGCCGGTTTTTTTGATTGTCTGTATCTTGGTTTTACACGGTGTCAACAAGCATAAGGAGACCGTCGAAGCCGCCAGCCGTCAGCAGGAACTTATTTTTAAGAAATTTGAGGGCAATTTAAAAAAGCATATTTCCGTTCCTTTGCAGGAAGCCGGCCTTTCCAAAGAAAAGAGCCTGCAAATAGTAAATAAATTGGATACGGTCCTTAAAATGAACCGCCTTGCTCCGCGCGACAGATACCTGCTTACTTTGGATGAAGAGGGCAATTTTAAAATGCTTGTGGTTACTAAAGATTTTTCCCGTTACTATGTGGCGCAAAGCGGGGATGGTCTTGTAGCCGGTATTATGGATATCTCGGTGGAAACGCGTCAGCGTTTTGCAAAAGGCGATATCGATTACACTTTGTTCAACTCAATGCAGGCCGAGGGGCTTAAGCCTTCTTTCATATTGGATTTTACGGATATATTTTCCTGGGCGGTGGATTTTAATACGGAAACCAGAACGGGCGACAAATTTGCGATACTTTGGGAAGAAGATTACACCAAAGCCGGCGATACTTTAAACGAAAGGATTTTAGCTGCCTATTATGACGGAGGCGTTTCCGGCAAAAACTACGCAATACGTTTTGAGGACGAATTCTACGACGAAAACGGCAAATTTACCAAAAAGATGTTCTTAAAATCGCCGATAAGCGTCAGGGGCGTAAGGATATCTTCGCGTTTTTCCAAAGGGAGAATGCACCCCATTTTAAGGATAAGGCGCCCGCATTTGGGCATTGATTACGCTGCGCCATCCGGCACCCCGGTGGAGGCCGTTGCCGACGGAGTTGTACGCTCCAAAGGGTGGAAAGGCGGTTTCGGCAATTATATGGAAGTGTATCATCCCAACAATTATGTAACTTGTTACGGCCATTTAAAAGGTTACGCCAAAGGGATTGCCAACGGCGTTAAAGTCAAACAAGGCCAGACTATAGCCTATGTCGGTTCGACGGGCCTTTCGACCGGGCCGCATTTGGATTTCAGAATAAGGCAGAACGGAAAGTATTTTGATTTTCTTACGACCAAGAACAGAAGTTCGGCCTCGCGGGAAATTCCCTCTTCAAAAAAGGCGGAATTTAATAAAATAAAAGATAAATATTTGGCCCTTCTTGAAAACGGCCAAATTGAAAGCGGCAAAAACTGATTTAAAAATTATTTGGTAAGGATAAAATTATGAAAAAAGTAGTTCTTACAGGCGGGCCTGCAAGCGGAAAGACGACGGCTCTTTCCATCTTGAAGGAAGAATACGGTACGGATATAGAAGTGGCCGTAGAAGCGGCGACTTTGGTTTACGGCGGGGGGTTCCCCAGGAACGATAACAGTCCCAGGCATACATATCATGCCCAGCGCATTATTTACGCAACCACCAAAGAGCTGGAATCTTTGGCGGAAGAAGTCAACCAAAACGCCAAAATAGTTTTGTGCGACAGAGGCTCCTTGGACGGTGCTGTCTATTGGCCTTACGGGGAGGCAGACTTCCTTAAAACCATGGGCACCACGATTAAGGACGAATACGCCAATTACTATGCGGTAATACATATGTCGCCGCCGAAAGAAGCCAAATACTACCAAAATACCAGCGTCAGAACCGAAAGCCTTGAAAGAGCCCTTGAGGTTGACGAAGCTATTTTGAAATTATGGTCCGGCCACCCCAGGCATATAGTCATCCCGGAAAGCAATGACTATGTAAAAAAAGCCCTTATCGTCAGGAAAGCCATAAGGAAAATAATTAACGGAGAGATATAATCTATGGTATTTGATTTTTTATTTAAAAAGAAAAAAGAAGAAGAGGAGCAAGCTTCCGCGGGTATTTCGCCGAAGGAAACCTCTTCGGATAAAAAAGAAGAGAAAAAAACCAAAAAAGAAGGGAAAAAGGAAAGCATAGAAGAGAGAATCGAAAGGGAAATGCAAGCCCTGCCTTCTTTTATAAGGAATAAAATTAAAGATCCGTCAATAAAGCAGAAATTTATCGAGCTTGCCAAACGTATGGAAAAGGACGGCGTGGATATGAACTCCCCCAAGCAAATGAAGAAATGGGTAAAAGACCACGAAAAAGAACTTAAGAACGAACAGAACGGCAAGGTTGAAACCGTAGTCAAAGGCGAAGAACCGGGCAGAAACGATCCTTGCCCGTGCGGCAGCGGCAAGAAGTATAAGAAGTGCTGCGGCAGGTAAGAAGTTTATTAGAGATATTGTGGGCCGTCAAGCGTGGAGCTTGGCGGCCTTGTTTTGTTAGGTTAACTTTTATTTTTTAGTATATTTTTACTCGTGTATTGCCGGAGCCTCGCGGCTAGCAATTTTCCATATTTGGGTAAATTTAAGTTTTTTTACCACTTCGGATACCTCGCTCGCTGCGCTCGCATAGCGGTAAGTATGCCTTGCGATAAATAAAACTTAAATTTACCTCAAATCCGAAAAACCACGCCGGTTAAATTATCTCACGCTGAAATTCCATGCCTCTAACATTCTCTCATACTGGAATTCCACATTTGCTTCATTCTCTAATATCCAATCAATGTAGGTCGGGCTTTGCCCGACAAAGAGAAATACCTTTTTAGCGTCAGGCGTAGCCTGACCTACGTTTTACCTATCTGTCTTTTAATATTCCTTTTCCCATTATTTGCGCCGTGTCGTACGTCGTGGCGGGCCGTAAAAAGCGAAAACAGTTGACTTATTTTTTTTTTTGATAAATTTAGCTTACGCCCAGCAAGGGTGAAAAAAGGAGGAAGTTTATGAAAAACGTAAATAAGAAGGGTTTTACGCTGATAGAATTGCTGGTAGTAGTATTGATAATCGGCATATTGGCGGCTGTGGCATTGCCGCAGTACTTCAAAGCGGTGGAAAAATCCAGAGCTAGCGAAGCCTTGTCAGTTCTTGGTAGTATTGCTGCTGCTGAAGAGAGATATCGTTTAGCTAGCTCAACTAATGTTTATACCACTGATTTCAGTAATTTTGATATTACCTTTACTGATGAGTCGACTGGTTCTGACGCTACTGGTGCTTCTTATAAAACTAAGAACTTTACAATAGCGTTAAACGGGACAACTGCAACAGATGATGGGGGATATGTTACTGCTACAAGAGGTGGTCATCAGGCTGCAGGAGAAGCTGGGGGATATTCTATCACGAGATATTATAGAAGCGGTAGAGTGACTTGCACAGATGGTGCTACTGGTAAAGGTATTTGTAATTCATTAGGATTACCTAGCACAGCTGGTGGGGCAAATTCCTAATCAAAAAGCTTTGGTACTATAACATATAGTACCCTCCTAAGGGGAGCCTTTACAGGTTCCCCTTTTTTATTTTTATAATTTATATTATTATAGTCATAAGAAATGCTTTTAAGGCTGTATAATTATGTGTAATGAAAATAATAAGTTTATCGCAAGTGTATTAAGTGTTTTGCGGAATGTAAAAGAACCTTTAGAAGTTCTAAATAAAGAAGGCCTTAATATTTTTACAGCCATATCAGATACTTATTATAAAGAAAATTTACATAGCGATATTATCTCCCTTATTTTAAATCCTTTTACCCTAGGTATAGGTAATTTTGCTTATTTACAGATTTTTTTGGAAGAAATAGATACGCTGTTCAAAACAGATCTTAGATATTATTTTCAGAGTGAAGAAAGTATAAAGATATCTAGGGAAAAAGGGTATATAGATATTTTAATACATGACGGCGAAAACGGCATTATCATAGAAAATAAACTTAATAATGCGGAAGATAAACCTAATCAACTTTGCCGTTATTATAATTACGCTTTAGAAGAGAAAAAAATAAAAAATATTCTTATGGTAATTTATCTGCCGTTTAAGAATGGTAAAATTCCGCCGATATCCGATTATAAATGTGAAAAAAGCGCAGATTATCTGTACTGTAAAAAATGCAAGAAAAAGAACGAATCCGATGCTATAAAAAAGACTTTAGAGAACATTACAATCCCTTTAACTATGTCCCATCTTCAACAGATTTTTCAAAAATGCGCCGAGAAGGCGGATACTTTGGAATATCAGGAAGAAAACCGTACTTCGGCTAAAGTTTTAATAGGGCATTATGCAGAACTTCTTTCAAAATTAAAGGATAACAATATGGAAAAGAAAAACCTTTTAAATAAAATATTTTCGGCTCTTAACTTGTCAGAGTTAAAAATAGAAGATATGAGGAATATCATAACGGTTTCTGATATTTGGAATAACAGAAATAAATATATAAAATTTTTTCTTGCTGATTATTTAGAAAGTGAACTCAAGTATGAAAAAGTTAAGTATGCAAGGCCTAACGGAAATGTTTTTGTGAAACGCATATCTGCTATTGCCAAAATAATTTTTTATCCCGACTGGGGGACTTTCGCTTTGGAAATGGAAAAGAATAATTGGGAGAAATGGCATAATAAATCGGTTGAATTACTAAGAGGCATATTGAATGGACACAAAGAGTATTTTATAACAAAAGAAGCTCCGGCGGACGGTGAATTTCGCGCAAAATTAGGCACAGATGAATTTCCTTGGGTGCATATAAATATTAGCTTTGATAATGATAATATACAGGGAGCTGTAGAAGATATTGTAGAAAAAGCGGCAGTTTTTTTTACTGACCTTGAGAAAGTCGCCGCAGAAAATCTTAAGTAACTTAAAATTTATATTTGCTGCAAAAGCAAACCCCCGCTTTGTTTAACGGGGGTTTTATCTTGCTTAAAAGCCTTAAATTAGCTATTTCTTGGCTTTTTTAATGCCTTCTAATACTTTGGGCAGTATTTGGTGCACGTCGCCCACAATGCCGTATTTGCAGAAGTTAAATATCGGCGCGGAGGCGTCTTTATTTATGGCGATTATGATATCGCTGTCCTGCATGCCGACGGTATGCTGTATCGCGCCGGAAATACCGCAAGCCATATAAAGCTTCGGTTTAACCGTAACGCCGCTTTGGCCGACTTGGTGGTTTTTAGGCTTCCACCCCGCGTCAATGGCCGCGCGGGAAGCACCCACCGCTCCGCCGAGTTCCGCCGCAATCTCGTTCAAGATTTCAAAATTCTCGGCGGTTTTTAAACCTCTACCGCCGGAAATTACAATCTTGGCTTCGTCGAGTTTTTCAACTTCCTGGTTCTGCTCTATTTCTTTGCTGATAATTCTTACCTTCGCCGCTTTGGGGCTTACCGCAATAGGTTCGTTTATAACCTGAGCGACTTTACCTGGCGCGGTTACCTGTTTAGGCATTACATTGGGGCGAACCGTAGCCATTTGCGGGCGGTGGTTGGGGCATTTGATGTCCGCCATAATATTTCCGCCGAAAGCCGGCCTGGTCTGTATAAGGTTGCCTTCTTTAATTGAAAGGCCGGTGCAGTCCGCCGTCAAGCCTACAAAAATCTCCGCAGAAATCCTGGGCGATAAATCGCGCCCGACGTAAGTGGAGGGGAACAACACTATGCTCGGCTTATATTTATTGATAAGCGTAATCATGGCGTTGGCATAAGCTTCGGTGTTGTAGTCGGCGTAGCCGGGGCCTTCAACATTGTAAATTTTATCGGCTCCGTAAGAAGCCAGTTCGGCAAAATAACCGCCGTTGGCTTTGCCTATTACGACGGCGCATAAATCTTCGCCGAGCTGATTGGCAAGCTCTCTTCCTTTGGTTAAAAGCTCCAAGCTGACGGAGCGCGGTTTCAAAACGTCTCTTTCGGCTAAAAGTTCCACGAAAACCCAAACGCCTTTATAGGCGGATAAATCTTTTGCGGCTCCGCCGGTTTGGGGGAGGCTCAAAGCTTTTACCGGGCATTGGCTGACGCAAGCGCCGCACATCGTGCAGGAAGAATTGGCGACGGCTTTTCTGTTAACGAGGCTCAAAGCCCCGAAAGGGCATACGCTGACGCATTTGCCGCAGCCTACGCAGTTTTGTGCAATCTGTATCATTAGATTATTTCCTCCTTGGCTAAAATCTCAAGCACTTTATCGGCCAATTCGCCCGCTCCGGCGTTGAATATTTGGCCTTTGGGCCTTGCCGGCGGGGGGAATATCCTGTCCACGCGGGTAGGGGATCCGTCCAAACCGAGTTTTTTGGGATCCGCGCCGATATCCGCCGCGGTCCACGTCAGCGAAACTTTGTTCTGCGCGCGGAAAGCTCCGAGGAAAGAAGGATAAGAAGCCACATAATCAAAAGGCATAGTCATGGTGACCAAAGCGGGCAAATCCGCTTCCATAATTTGGTGGCCGCCGTCTATTATTTTGCGAACTATTACTTTACCTTCGGCGGTATCAATATTATCGCAGAAAGTTATTTGCGGTATACCCAAGTGATAGGCGATGCCGGGGCCGGTTTGGGCGGTGTCGCCGTCAATAGCCATTTGGCCGCACATAACCAAATCGTAGGAGCCTATTTTCTTAATCGCCGTCGCAAGTGCGTAAGATGTGGCCCATGTGTCTGAACCGGCAAAGGCTCTGTCTGAAAGTAAAATCCCTTTGTCCGCGCCCAAAGCCAAAGCCATTCTTATTACGCTTTGCGCCTGATTGGGGCCCATTGAAAGAACTGTAACGGTTGCGCCGGTTTTCTGCTTTATTTTAAGCGCCTGACATAAAGCGAAGTGGTCGTAAGGATTTAAAATGCTGGGTACGCCCGCACGGACCAAAGTGGAAGTTTTCGGATCGACTTTCACTCTGGAAGAATCGGGCACCTGTTTTATGCAAACTATGATATTCATATAAGATGAAGCTCCTATTTTCTAAAAATCTCTCTGAGTTTCGCCGATACTTTATCGGAGTCCTCAATACAGCCGTGCATATTGGCTTCTATTTGGACGAAGTGCGTCGCGTTAAGCAAAGCGGCCGCGTCGGCGGTGCCCGCGCTTAATACGAGTTTCGCTCCTCTTGAAGCGATGTCATAAGCCGTTTCTTTTGCGTTTACGCGGCACATGGCTTTTAAAGTTTCGGCGTCGAATTTGCAGCCTTCCACTATTTTGCCGTTTCCGATCGCGCGGCAGAAAGCGGCGGCGACTTCGGCGTTGGCGATAAGCTCGCCAAGTTTAAAGGTTATATATTGATGTCTGGTTAAACGCTGCAGGCGGCATTCTTCCAAGACGGCCGCCAAAGCCCTCAAGCCCAAGGCGATTACGTTCGCGCCGACTTCCGGGTTCTTTGCGTGAATGGCGTCCATTTCGTCGGCGATATTGTTGTAATACGCACCTCTGCTCTTTAAATGTTCCTGCCAGCGGCCTCTGTAAATGGTCATCTCCATTACTTCGTTGGTGCCTTCGTATATGCAGGTGATTTTTACGTCGCGTTTGATTTTCTCCACGGCGAATTCTTTAGTATAGCCAAAGCCGCCCAAAGCTTGTATGGCGTCTTCCGCGGCTTTGTTGCCGGCTTCGGTCGCATAGTATTTGCCGATTGAACCTTCCGTCGCTTGGCCGTGATTGTTTACGTCAAGCTTTTTGGCGGTTTCGTCGATAAACGCCCTTGCGGCTTCAAATTTAATGTAATGCGGGGTAATAAGTTTAAGCATATAGCCCTGCTTTTCGGAAAGCGGCCCGCCCGCCTGTATGCGGTGATTTGCGTAATCAATAGCGGTTTCTATGGCTTCTTCGCCCGCGCCCAAACCGAAAGCGGCAACCATTAATCTGGTGTAGCCGAATACGGCCTGCGCCTGAAGCAAACCTTTGCCTTCGACTCCGCCGATTAAGTTCGCGGCGGGTACGTACACTTCGTCAAAAGAAAGACCGGCGGTGTTTGAAAGCCTTATGCCGTGTTTGTCCTCGTGTTTATCTTGTGTGAAACCGGGCGTGCCCTTTTCCACCAAGAACCAGCTGGGGCCGCCGGGCGCGAGGGCCAAAACAGTATATAAATCCGCTACGGCTCCGCTCGAAATCCACATTTTGCTTCCGGTGATTTTATAGCCTTTGATTTGGCCGTTTTCAATTACGTGTTCGGCCCTTGTTCTTAAGGAAACGAGGTCGCTTCCCGCGTCGGCTTCAGTCGCGCCGTAGGCAACCATAAGGCTTTCTTTGGCCATTCTGTTGAACCAGTAAGCTTTTTGTTCCGGCGTGCCGCCGACCGAAAGCGGATCGCTTCCTAAAAAGGTGGCGAATACCGAAGTCGCTATACCCAAATCAACGCGGGCGAGGGCTTCGCATATTCTGTATATGTCGGTGGTAGTTCCGCCGAGGCCGCCGTATTCTTCCGGTATTAATAAAAGATTAACGCCGAGAACGTCGCTTCTGTACATATCTTTGATAAGCTCTGCGGGAAATTCGTTCTTGGCGTCATGTTCGCGAATAAACTCAAAGGGGATTTTAGTTTTTGCGTAATGCTTTAAACTGTCAAGCATTAATTCTCTGGACACTGCATCAATTTTTGACATAGATATCTCCTGAAAAAGATTACTTATATAATATCATTTTTGGCAATACAATCTCAAATGTGCGAAAGGGTTTTGTTTTTAAAATCGACAGTTCTGCGCAAATAAAAAAGCCCCGGCCTAAACCGGGGCTTTAAGGTAAAACGCTCTATCAGTTGTTGGAACTGTTCATTAAACTTATCAAGTTTATCAAAAGGTTGACGATATCAAGATAAATGTTTACGGCAAAGTCCAAAGCCGTGTTCCAGTTGTTGGCGGCGGCTACGGTTTTAAGTTTCGCCAGCTGGTTGAAGTCGTAAAGCAAATATCCTGTAAATATAAGCACCGCCGCGCCCGATATCAGCCTGTTGACGGAATTTTTCATTTTAACAAAAAGGCCTATTACGCTTATTACTATCACGGCCAAGAGGGCAAAAAACAAAATTTTGCCGAGCCAGGAAAAATCTATCCCGGGATAGCTTGCCACGGCACCGGTAATTACGGTGGTAAGGGCGGTTATAAGCGTGGCTTTTTGCACAACTTCGGGGTTTGAAAGCGTATAAATGCCCAATGTAAATCCGCTTGAAAGCGTAAAAGCGAACATGAACACAAAGCTTAAAAGCAAATTGGTTTTAAAGAACAAAAGCAGCAAAAACGCGATTATGTTTACGATTATGGCCGTCCACATGGTTGTTTTTATTTTATTTACGTCCCCGGTTTGCACCGCGCGCTGAAATATGCCGTCCGAAAGCCTGCTGCCGATATATGCTATAAAAAGCGAACATCCCAAAATAAGGCAGGTTTTTAAAAGTAATGTTTGAAACATGTTTACTCCTTTCGTTTTTTTATTTTAAAAAACGGCGCGCCTTAAAACGCACCGTTTAAATCAAAACTTCCGGGCTAGGGATCGAACCTAGGATTTCTCCTCCAAAGGGAGACGTGTTACCGCTACACCACCCGGAAAAAATCAGAATACTTTAAAACTTCCAATTCCAGTAAATATATTATACGTTATTTATCCGCAACCGGCAAACAGGCTTCTATCGTATCGGGCCCTTTGTCTTCCGGCTCGGAGGAAATTCCGCTGGGGTTCTTGGCAAGTTCTTCCTGATAAGCCTTAATAATATTATCTTCAAGATATTTCCTGAAATCTTGATTAATCGGATGAACCATGTCCTTATGCGAACCGTCCGGCAGTTTTCTTGAAGGCATACACAAAAAGACCCCTTTGCCGCCTTGCACTATTTTCATATTTCTGACTACAAAGGAATCATCAAACGTTACGCTGGCAAACGCTTTAAGGCGTTCTTCGCCCATAAGATGAATCCTTATTTCTGTGATCTTCATACTCAAGTCCTCCAAAAATGCGTTAAGAAAAGCGTCCTGTTTTCTTTTGACATATTCTTAACGATTCCCTTTGCCTTTTGTTCATCCTGGACAAGCGCGAATACGCAAGCTCCCGAGCCTGACATCAAGGCATAATGCACACCCAAGCTTAAAAGTTCGCTTTTAAGCTGAGCGACGCTTCCCTTGTACGGAAGAACAGAGTCCTCAAGTTTATTGTAAATAAGATTAGCATAGTCATGTAAAGGACTACCGCTTTCAATACTATATATTAGTTTATTAAGATTAGAGATATGTGTCAAGATTTTTTCTTGCGGATTCAGGGTTAATCTTTTATAAGCTTCCGTCGTGTCGGAACCTTCTCCCGGATAAGCTATTATGACCCAGGGGGAGCTTATTTTGCTTTTTACCGGCGTAAGTATTTCGCCTATTCCTTCCGCTTTAAAAAAAGTTTCGGGATATAGAAATACGGGTACGTCCGCGCCCAGTTTCGCGGCAATGTTTACAAGCTCTTTCATGCGTTTGGAGTTGAGTTCTATGTTGAACATATTGCAAAGGCCGGTTAAGACGGCCGCCGCGTCGGAAGACCCCGCGCCGAGGCCGGAGCCCAAGGGCATATTTTTTTCAAGGCGGATATTGCAGTCGGCTTTTATCTCGAAATGCTCAAAGAAAGCTTTTGCGGCTTTATAGGCCAAATTGCTTTTGTCGGCTTTTAAACCTGCTCCGAAAGGGCCTTTGATTTTTAATTCTATTTTTGTTTCCTGCGCTCTTTGCGCGGATATTTTTATGTCGTCGCCTATGGCCAGCTTCGCAAAAAGCGTAGCCAAATCATGGTAGCCGTTTTCTCTTTTGCCGGTAACTTCAAGAAATAAATTTATTTTTGCCGGGGCGAATACGGATATTTCCATGGTTATTTCTCCTCTCTGCCAATAAGTTTTCCGTTTTGATAAAATTCTCTGTATATTTCTTTCCCTTCCGCGTCAAAAACCGTTTTGGGCCCGCACGGCAGATTGTCTTTGTAGGTTTCTATCAGCGTAAGGCGTCCGTTTTTTGCATAGGTTTTCCGTTCTCCCTGAAGCATCCCGCCGGAAAACGTCTCCTCGTGCATAATGTTCCCGTTGGCGTAATAGAAAATTCTTTTTCCGTGTTTTTTGCCGTTTTTATATTCGGCTTTAACTTCCATAGAACCTTCCGAATTGAAATGTTTTACGTCGCCGTCGCGTTTGCCGTTCCGGTACTCTTCGGACATCAGCAATTTCCCGTCCGGGCCGAATATTTTTCTGATTCCGTGTAAAAAACCGTTTTTGTAAGAAAGCTGCTCTTCAGTGGGGATATTATGGATAAAATTAAAGCGTTTGGCTTTGCCGTCCTTAAGTCCGTTTTTATATTCTTCCTGGGATATCAGTCTGCCTTCTTTGTCGTAAGTTTTTACGGTTCCGCACGGCAGGCCGTTTTTGAAGGAAGCTTCTCTCTTTACGCTGCCGTTGGGATAAAATTCTTTCGCGTCCCCGCTGAACACTTTGCCCTGAACGCTTAAAACGTGACCGTTTTCGTCCAGTTCCTGCGAGCCTGTTTTGTCGCCGTCTATAAAGAAGATTCTTTGGCGCATATTTCTTATAAAAGTTTTCCCTTGGGCGAAGAACGCGGCGCCGCGTTTGTCTTCCGCCGGCGCGGAGAATGTCCTTTCCGTTCTTCCGGTAAGCGTCAGGGACTTTTTAAGCTTGCCGTTTTTGTATGTTTTTTCCATACACAAATCGGCGTAATATTCCTTTACTTTGCCGTCGGGTATTTCTTCCAGTTCGGATGTGCTTTGGGTGTCGGCTTCCCTTACGGAAATCAAAGCGGCTTTAAAAAACATTTTTTTATTGCCGAAGACTATCGCTATTATTTGTTCTTTTGTATCCATATTTGTTTTTATTGTATCAAAAAATGCCTTTGATAACGCCCGAAAAGGGTTTTCCCGGCGCGTCCTCTTTATTAGATCATTATACTTTTTTATAGGTTATTGACAACGGCGGTCTAATGATATATTCTTAGATAAAGACGACAATATTTAAGTTACAGGGGTGTGTATAATGAGCGAAATTCATCTTAACGACGCAACTTTTGATAAAGAAGTTTTGGAATATAAAGGCGTGGCGCTGGTAGATTTTTGGGCGCCGTGGTGCGGTCCCTGCAGAATGCTTGGCCCTGTTATAGAAGAGCTCGCCTCCGAATACGAAGGCAAAGCCAAAATCTGTAAAATCAACACCGATGACGCTGCTGAAAAAAGCACGCAGTACCGCATAGCTTCCATTCCCACAATCCTCTTCTTTAAAGACGGAGAATTAAAGAAGCAGCTTATGGGACTGCAGAGCAAAGAAGAACTTAAAAAACAGCTTGATGCTCTTTTATAAAATTTATAATATAAATCTTGCCGAACGTACTTTGCCCGCCGTAACAAGCGGGCAAAGATAAAATCCTTCAAAACCAGAGGTTCCCTTTCCAATTTGCGCGCTTTATGCGCCGATTATGCCGCATAAAAATAAATTATGCCCTTTTCAAAAGAATTTTTTATTATTGACGCACACGGTTTTCTCCACAGAAATTATCACGCTTTGCCCAAATTAAGAACGTCTAAAGGCGAGGAAGCCGGTGCTTTATACGGTTTTGTCAATTGGCTTATAAGATTTTTAAAGGATAAAAAACCGCATTACGCGGCGGTTTGTTTTGATTCAAAAGGCCCTACGTTCCGCCACGATCTTTACCCAGATTATAAAGCCAACCGTCCTAAGGCTGACGAGGAACTTGTAAGCCAGCTTAAAACGGCGCGGGATTTGGTTTCCGCCATGGGTTTTAAAATCGCGGCTTTGCCTGGCGCGGAAGCCGATGATTTAATGGCGACGTTGGCGGCCCTGGGCAAAAAATCCGGCAAGGATGTTGTAATAGTAACTTCGGACAAAGACATCTATCAGTCTGCCGGCGGCGGCGTAAAGATATGGTCCGGCGCGGCCAAGGACGAATATAAGGCTGAAGAAGCCTGCCTGTCCAAATTTAACGTATCTTGCGCTTATATGCGCGATTACCTTTCAATAGTCGGGGACGCTTCAGACAATGTCCCGGGAGCGGAGGGTATCGGCCCAAAAACCGCAGCGGAACTTATAAATAAATTCGGGCATATCGCGGATATATACAAAGCGGCAGAAGCGGGCGACGCCGCAATCAAACCCGGCGTAATAAAAAAACTTTTGGCCGCCAAGGAAAGCGTTTTGCTTTCCGAAAAGCTTGTAACTTTAAAAGACGATTTGCCTTTAGGCTTGAGTTTTGAAGATTTCGCGGTAAAAAATCCATCGGAGCCTGAACTGGAAATTTTCGCCAATCGTTTTGAATTTAAGAATTTGCTGGCTTTTAAAGACTCTTTTAAAGCGGAGGTCCCGGCTGAAACAAAAGCCCCCGTTCAAGGTGAGCTTTTTGATTTTTCGGAAGATACCCCTCAGCTTTCCGCGTCGGTAAAAGAAGTTAAGGAAGAATATAAATTTTCTTCTTTTGAAGAAGTCTTGCGGCGCGCTTTAATCGGCAAAGAACTTTTTGTTTACGTAGAAGAAGACGCTTTGTTTTTGGCTTCAAGCGCGCAATGCGCGGCTTTTGCCGACGCTTTGACTTTAAGCCCTGAGCGCGAGGAAGCTTTGTTTGATATTTTCGATGATGATTCAATACTTAAAATAGGCCATGACGTCAAATACGCTTTCCGCGTTTTGGGATATAATCCCAAAGCCGGCAAATTTATAAATTGTTTTGACGGAGCTTTGGCCAAATACTGCCTTGATCCATCCGGCGAGTTCAGCCTTTTGGGTTCTCTTACTGTCAACTTGGGCGTTATGCTCAGCGTGGGTGCCGGCCTTAAAGAAAGAATGGCTTTTTACGCTCAAAATATTTGGGTCCTTAAGGACAAGCTGGAAAGCCTTTTAAAGGAAAAGGACGCTTTAAAAGTATATTCGGAAATGGAAATCCCGCTGATGAGCGTACTTTTAAATATGGAAAACAACGGCATAATGGTAAATACGGCCTGGCTTAAAACTTTGTCTATTCTTCTTGATAAGGAAATGCAGGCGGAGCAAAAAGAAATCAACCAAACCGCCGGTTACGACGTTAATATAAATTCTACAAAACAGCTTGGCGTTTTACTTTTCGAGCAGCTTGGCCTGCCTTCCGCGCGGAAGACCAAAACCGGCTACTCCACCGATGAAGAATCTTTGGAAGTTTTAAAGAAAATCCACCCTATTGCCGGGCAAATACTTAGATACAGGGAAAGTTCTAAACTTAAAAGCACTTATGTCGATTCCCTTTTAAATTTGGCCGGCCCGGAAACGCACCGCGTGCATACTAATTTTAACCAAACCGGCACTGTAACCGGGCGGCTTTCAAGCTTCAGCCCGAACTTGCAAAATATCCCCGTCCGAAGCGAAAAGGGCCGCCTGATAAGGCAGGCTTTCGTCGCGCAGGAGGGGAAGGTTTTGCTTTCCGTCGATTACTCCCAAATAGATTTGCGCGTTTTGGCGCATGAATCCGGCGACGAAGCGCTGATAAACGCTTTTAAAGCCGCGGCGGATATACACCGTCAAACCGCGGCGGAAGTTTTTAACGTAAAGCCGGAAGAAGTAACTAAGGAAATGCGTTCCGGCGCAAAGGCGATAAACTTCGGTATAGTATACGGGCAGGGGCCTTTGGCCCTTTCTCAGAGTTTGGGCATTTCCATGAGCGACGCCAAAAATTACATTGACGCCTATTTTAAAAGATACGCCACCGTAAAAAATTGGATAAACGCCACGGCGGAGCAGGCACGCAAAAGCGGATACGTAAAAACGCTTTTCGGCCATGTAAGATATATCCCGGAATTTGAAGCGTCATCTTCCCGTCTTACCAGTTTCGCCAACCGCGCGGCGGTAAATACGGTGGTTCAGGGGGGATCTTCCGATATCATCAAAAAAGCCATGACGGATATTTTTGCCGCGCCTGAACTGGAAGGCTGCCTGCTGCTTTTGCAGGTTCACGACGAATTGATTTTTGAAGTCCCCGAAGGCCGTATAAAAGAAACTGCGCGCTGGGTAAAAGAAAAAATGGAAAACGCCGTAAAATTGCGTGTACCGCTTTTGGCGGAAGCCAAAGCCGGCCGCAACTGGAACGAAATGGGGAAGGTAATTTAATGGATTTTAAAAGGAAAGGCAAGACCGTAATAGGTCTGACCGGCGGCATTTCCGGCGGGAAGAGCACCGCTTTGGGGATTTTTAAGGAGCTCGGCGCGGTTACGATATGCGCCGATGAATTAAGCAAGAAATATTTTGAAGTTTTAAAAGACAAAATACGGGAAGCTTTTTCTTCCTGCGACAGAGCTGAAATAGCCCGCCGCATTTTTAAAGACGACGTCAAACGCAAATGGCTGGAAAATCTGCTCCACCCTTTAATATTGAAAGAAGCCGCGGAAATCATTGATTCCGCGGAAGAGGATATCATAGTTTTTGATTTGCCTTTGCTTTTTGAGGCCGGACTTGAAAGCTCCTTTGATTTGACTTTGTGCATATACGCCGACGATAAAATCCGTCTTGCCCGCGCTTTGGCCAAAGGCTTTAAAGCGGATGATTTTAAAGCGCGGGATTTAAAACAAACTCCGCTTTGGGTAAAAGCCCAGAAAGCCGATATCGTGATTTACAATAACGAAAGCGGAAAAGAACTTAAAGATAAAATTGAAAGATTTTTTTATATTTTAAAATAAAAACCAATGAGGTAATTATGGAAACTAAAGAAGTAAAAACCGCCGCCAAAGAAACGGCGAAAGAAAAACCCGCGCCGCGCAGATATACGGTCCGCCAGCAAGCGGAAACCGCCGCGGCGGAAAAAACTTCCGCCCAGTCGGCTCCGATTGAAAAGCCGGCGGCCAAAACCGTTTATTCCAGGAATCAGGCGGAGCAGAACGCTCATCAGCCAAAAGCAAACGGCTCCAAACCCATGGACGCCAGAGCCCTTTCCAAGCTCAGCGTGGCCGAACTTACGAAGCTTGCCGTCAATTATAACGTGGAAGATATTTCCGGCTTAAGGAAACAGCAGCTTATCGGCAAAATTATAGCCGTCCAAGCCAAGCAGAACGGCTCCGTTTACGGCGGTGGCGTTTTGGAAATTCTGCCCGACGGCTTCGGCTTTTTAAGGTCGGAAGAAAACAATTACCTCGCCGGAGGGGAAGATATATACGTTTCTCCTTCTCAGATTAAGCGTCTGGGCCTAAGAAAAGGCGATAAAATAGAAGGTTTGATACGCCCGCCTAAAGACAATGAAAGATTTTTCGCCATGCTGCAGGTTCAGAAAGTCAACGACATAGACGCCGACAAAGTCTACCGCAGACCGCTGTTTGAAAACCTTACTCCTTTGCACCCGGACAGCCGCTTTACGCTTGAAGTTGATAAAAAAGATCTTACGCAAAGAGTGATAGATTTAATGGCTCCTATCGGCAAAGGGCAGAGGGCTTTAATCGTAGCTCCGCCCAAAACCGGTAAAACGGTAATGCTTAAAAATATTGCAAATTCTCTTACCGCCAATCATAAAGACATTGAACTTTTGGTGCTTTTGATTGACGAACGCCCGGAAGAGGTTACGGATATGAGCCGCAGCGTCAACGGGGAAGTCATTGCTTCAACTTTTGACGAACCCGCCGAACGCCACGTACAGGTTGCCGAGATGGTTCTTGAAAAAGCCAAACGCGGCGTTGAAAACGGAAAGGACGTCGTTATTTTGCTTGATTCAATAACCCGCCTTGCGCGCGCTTACAATACCATAACTCCGGCCAGCGGCCGCGTGCTTACCGGCGGTTTGGAGGCCACTTCTTTGCAGCGCCCAAAAAGGTTTTTCGGCGCGGCCAGGAACATAGAAGAAGGCGGCTCTCTGACGATTATCGCCACCGCTCTTGTGGAAACGGGCAGCAGAATGGACGATATTATTTATGAAGAATTTAAAGGCACCGGCAACAGCGAAATCAGCCTTGACCGCAAACTTGCCGACAGAAGGATTTTCCCCGCGATAGACATCAACCGCTCTTCCACCCGCAAAGAAGATCTGCTTATGACGGAAGAGGAATTAAACAAGTCTTGGATTATGAGGAAGATTCTTTCCCCGTTAAGCTCCGTAGACGCAATGACTTTGCTTTTGGAAAAGCTTTCTGCCACCAAGTCCAACAAGGACTTTTTAAAACAGATGGAAGTAAGCAGCTTTTAAAGCCGGTTTGAGCGCAGGACGGCGGCAATATTAAATTATGAATATTGCCGCTTTTTATAGTATAATATAAGAGAATTAATTTTTTGAGGTAATTTGAAATGAAAGAAAATATCCATCCTAAATACGAAGTCGTCGAAGTGGTTTGCGCCTGCGGCGCCAAATTTAAAACCCGCTCCACGATGAAAGCCGTAAAGCTTGATATCTGCTCCGCCTGCCATCCGTTCTTTACCGGCAAACAAAAAATGCTTGATACGGAAGGCCGCGTAGAAAAATTCAACAAGAAATTTGCATCCACGCAGGGCAAAATGGTCGTAAGAAAGCCTAAAACGGAAGTCAAAGCCAAAAAAGGCACCGTTAAGAAGATTGCTTTATCCACGGCCCCTGTAAAAGTTGCGAAGAAAACCGTAAAAGCCGATAAAAAAGCTGAAAAGAAAGAAGCGAAATAGCTTTTTAAAACCATTTAAGCAGCCCCTCTGAAAATGTGGGGCTGCTTATTTATAGTAGGGAAAGGTAAATTATGGATATATCTAAATTTAAAGAAGAATTTGAACAAATAGAAGCCGAATTGGCCGCCGGCAATATAACGCCGGAAGTTTTTAAGGAAAAAACAAAACGCCACGCTTTTCTGCGCCCCATAATAGAAAAGGCGCAGGAGCTCGCAAAAGTGCAGGAGGCCATACAAGCCGACAGAGAAATGATTGAATCTGCCGATAAGGAAATGGCCGCTTTGGCCGCGGAAGAACTTGCCGAACTGGAAGGCAAGCCCGACGAGCTTTTAAAAGAGCTCCGCGTTTTGATTATTCCGCCCGATCCCAACGATTCCAAAAACATTTACCTTGAAATACGCCCCGGCGCGGGCGGCGACGAGAGCGCGATTTTCGCCGCGGAACTTTTAAGAGTGTACCAGCATTTCGCCCAAAACAGAAATTGGAAAACCGAACTTTTGGAATATACTCCCACCGGCCTTAAGGGGTGCAAGTACGCAAGTATGTTTATTAAAGGCGAAGGGGCTTATTCCTGGCTCAGGGACGAAGCCGGCACCCACCGCGTCCAGCGCGTACCCGATACGGAAACTTCCGGCCGCGTGCACACTTCCACGGTAACGGTGGCCATTATGCCGGAAGCGGAAGATATAGATATACAAATCAATCCGGCCGATATAGAGATGGAAACCTGCCGCGCGGGCGGCGCGGGCGGCCAAAACGTCAACAAGGTGGAAACGGCCGTAAGGCTTATCCATAAACCCACCGGCATAGTTGTAAGCTGCCGTGAAGAACGCCACCAGGGCGCCAACAGGGAAAAGGCCATGCGCATGCTAAGGGCAAAACTCTATCAGATAGAGGAAGAAAAGCGCAATAAAGAAATTTACGACGCCAGAAAGGCGCAGGTCGGCACCGGGGACCGCTCCGAAAAAATAAGGACTTACAACTTCCCGCAGAGCCGCGTAACCGATCACCGCCTTAACGAAAACTTCCATAATCTTACCGAAATTATGGAAGGCGGCATCGACGAAATCCTTGAAAATTTAAGGAAGCTCCGCACCGAAGAAAAGCTTAAGGCGATGGCAGTATAAGTATGATAACCATTAAGCAACTTGTCGACGGTGCGAAAGCGCGTTTTGACGCAAAAGGGGTGGACGAAGCCTTGGCCCATGCCGAGCTTATCGCCGCTTTCGCTTTCAACAAAAGCCGCACTTATATAAGGGCTTTCGGGCAAAACGTCGTTTACGAAAAGGAAGAAAAACTCTTCAACAAAATAGTTGAAGAAAAACTTTCCGGCAAACCTCTTGCCCATATTATCGGCGAGGCGGAATTTATGGGCCGGCTTTTCAGCGTTGGCCCGACGGTGCTTATTCCCCGTCCCGAAACGGAAGAACTTGTGGAAGAAACAATAAAAAATCTTCCGCTTAAACGTCCGTCAAGAATACTTGATCTTTGCAGCGGTTCCGGCTGCATAGCCATAAGCTTGGCTTTTACTTTTCCTTCCGCGGAAATTATCGGGGCGGATATTTCGCCCGAGGCTTTGCAGGTGGCCCGCAAAAATGCGGAAAATATGAATTTGGGCAAGAAAGTCAATTTTATTCAAAGCGATGTTTTTGAAAATATATCGGGGGAATTTGATTTTATAATTTCCAATCCTCCTTATATTCCCACGGACGTAATCGCCACTCTTTCGCCCGAGGTCCGCAATGAGCCGCGTTTGGCTCTTGACGGCGGCCCGGACGGCCTTGACGTTATAAGGAAAATAATATCATCCGCACCCGCTTATTTAAAGCCCGGCGGGCTTCTGGCTTTGGAAATAGGATGCGCTCAAAGCGAAAAAGTGTTAAAATTCTTTAACGCGGAAGAATGGCAAGAGCCTTTCAGCCGCAAAGATTTTGCCGGTATAGAAAGATTTATATTCGCGCGGAAAAAGTCCGCGCCCGAAAACTGACTTTAAGGAACTGACATGGATAAATTTATAATTCACGGCGGACGCAAACTGAAGGGAACGGTGGAAATCGGCGGCAGCAAAAACGCGGCTTTGCCTATACTTATGGCTACATTGCTTACCGATGAAACCTGCATAATCAACCGCGTGCCGGATTTGCGCGACATCAGGACTACCATAAAAATTTTGCAGGAACTGGGCAAAAAAGTGGAATACGACGCCGGCACTTTAACGGTTAAAGCCGGGCGCAAACTTAAGACGGAAGTGCCTTACGATTTGGTCAAACAGATGCGTGCCAGTTTTTGGGTGGCCGGGCCGCTTTTGGCCAGGTTTAAAAAAGCCGTAATACCTTTGCCGGGCGGCTGCGCGATAGGCGTAAGGCCGGTGGATATCCATTTGAAAGGTTTTGAAAAATTGGGCGCGAAAGTGCTTGTTCAAAACGGCAACGTAATACTTAAAACCAGGAAGTTAAACCCGGCCAAGATAATCTTAAGTTTCCCCAGCGTTGGCGCCACGCAGAATCTGCTTATGTGCGCTTGCTTAATAAAAGGCAAAACCGTTTTGGAAAACGTTGCGCGCGAGCCGGAAGTTTCAGATTTTATAAAAGCTCTTAAATCCATGGGGGCCGACATTACGGAAGACGCAAAAGGCCGCCTGATAATAGAAGGCAAAAGCGAACTGGGGGCTATGGAGCATACGGTATCCCCGGACAGAATCCAAACCGGCACGTATATAATTGCCGGCGCGATTACCCGCGGCGACGTAACCGTCAAAGACTGCCAGCCGGAGGATAATGAAATCCTGCTTGATTATCTTAAAGAGGCCGGTTTTGATATCCAAACGGGTGCTGATTTTATACGCATAAAACCTAAATGCAAAAAGATAAAACCCGTAAATATAAAAACCGCTCCTTTCCCGGGGTTCGCCACCGATTTGCAGGCCCCTTTCATGGCTTTGATGTGCCTCTGTTCCGGGCAAAGCGAAATAAGCGAAGACATTTTTGAAAACCGCTTTATGCACGCGCCGGAACTTGTCAGAATGGGCGCAAATATTATGATTGAACGCAATACCGCCAAAATTACCGGCGTAAAGAACTTCAGTCCGGCGGTGGTAATGTCTTCCGATTTACGCGGCGGCGCGGCTTTGGTTTTGGCCGGTTTGTGCGCAAAGGGCGTAAGCGAAGTCGAGCGTATTTACCACATC
This sequence comes from Candidatus Proelusimicrobium excrementi, assembly GCA_934643455.1. Taxonomy (GTDB): domain Bacteria; phylum Elusimicrobiota; class Elusimicrobia; order Elusimicrobiales; family Elusimicrobiaceae; genus Proelusimicrobium; species Proelusimicrobium excrementi. Next base: position 249,517 of record CAKUBV010000002.1, read on the forward strand.
GACCGCGGCTATGAAAGACTGGAAGAGAACTTGACTCAGCTCGGCGCAAAAATAAAGAGGGTCAACCCGGTTAAGTAAACTTTACTTTGAGACCTATATTTTAAGGCGGATTTTATGACTTTCGAAGAATGTTTAAACTCGCTTTTCTCCGCAAGGGGCAAAAGCAGTCTGCGGGAGGTCAAAAATACCGCCTTAAAAATGAAGCTTTTTCCTCTTAAGTTTAAGGCCGTCCATATCGCCGGTACAAACGGCAAAGGCACCGTTGCGGGGCTTTTGGCGGATATACTTTGCAAGTCTGGCTTTAAAACCGGCCTTTTTACTTCTCCTCATCTAAAAACCCCTTTGGAACGCATTAAAACGGACGGTGCGGATATAGATAAAACTTCTTTTGTAAAAGCCGTCGCATCCGTACGGGAAAATCAAACCGCCGAACTTAATTTTTTTGAAGTTCTTACCTTGGCCGCAATCTGTTATTTTACCGAAAAAAAAGTTGATTTCGCCGTATTTGAATGCGGTATCGGCGGGCTTTTGGACAGCACCAATATCATTACGCCGGAGCTTTCCGTAATAACTTCCGCAGCTTTGGATCATTGCTCCATGCTGGGCGCAAGCGTTGAAGAAATCGCCGTGCAAAAAAGCGGTATCATAAAGCCGGGTGTGCCTGTTTTATGCGGTCTTCTTCCGCCCGAAGCTTATCAAATTGCGGCAAGTACTGCCGAGCGTTTAAAGTCAGTGTGCGTTAAAGTTGAAAAAATAAAAAATTTGACTCAGGATTTTTATAATTTAAAAAGCCGTTTTGATTTTGAGGACTGCTCTTTCCTTACCGGTCTTATCGGCGAGGCGCAAAACCAAAATGCTGCTTTGGCCGTGGAAGCCGCGCTCATTTTGGGGATTGATATAAAAACATGTCAGAAAGCTTGCGCCTGTTTTACTATGCCATGCCGCTTTGAGGTTGCTAAACTTAAAAACGGAAAATATTTTATAAAAGACGGGGCGCATAATCCCGCGGCGTTTAAGGAGCTTATAAAAACTTACAAACAAAGCCCTTTCTGCGGCCCGGGGGATACCCTTGTACTGGCGGCTTCAAAAGGGCATGATTATAAAACGCTTTGCGCTCTTGCCGAAAGAAATTTTAAAAATATAATTTTGGCCTGCCCGGATAAAGAACGCAATATTGCGCCGGAAATTCTTTTAAACTGCTTTAAGAAAAATGTAAAAATATCGGTTTTAAGGGATATTTCCGCTTTTAATCCTAATGACTGTGGCGGCTGTGTCCTTGCCGCCGGGAGCTTTTATTTGGCCGCGGCTTTAAACGCCGGGCGAGATTGACGTGCGCCCCGTGTAATAATTTCTTGACACTGGGGCTTATTTCTGCTTAAATTTTATATGGCGTATTATTTATATATATAACATTTAAGAGGGAATATGTCTTTGGAGAACGATAACAATAGCAGAGATTTTAATGAGTTTTTACAATCTCTTCAGGAAGAAGGGAATACAACAACCCCGCAGGAAGAACAGGAAGTAAAGAATTTTTTACATTCTTTTGAAACCAATAGCAATAAAGAGCAATTTTCTGCAGGAGAGGAAGAAACCTTTCCTTTTTCGGATAGTTTTGATATAGATTCTTTTGTTAAGGAAAACGGAATGCCGTCTTCGGGGCAGGAAGTTAATGCTTCGCAAGAGAAAAATGAAGATTTTATTGCTCAGAACGGTAAAGGTACAGATATGCCCGAAAGTACCGATAGTAAAAAAGACTATTCCATTTTGGAAGAATACCTCCAAGACAAATCAAATAATACCCACAATACGCCCTCTTATACGGAAAGCCAAAATAATAATATCAGCTATAATGAAGAAAGACAAATTCCTAAATCTTATGATGCACAGGATTATAACTCATATAAAGACGAAGATTTTTCATCCCCGTACGGAGCTCAATCAATAAAAGGTTTGCAGCAGAGAATATCGGAACTTGAATCCCGCCTTGAAGATGCCAATAAGGAAAAAACTTATTATGCCAAACTGCAAAACGAAATTGAGTTCTCAGGCAATACGGAAGAAAAAGATAAAAGGGATAATGACGAATTTTACAGGAATATTTCTTCCACTATAGACACTTTAAAAGGCACCCTTAAATCTATTGCAAGCGCAAACAGGGGCAGTATGTTTAATGATATTACAACTTTGCGCGGCAGTATAGAAAATATTGTTAATGCAAGGCTGCAGTATGAAGAAAGCCTTATCACGCAGGACCAAAACTTAATTGCCCGCTTGAGGGAAAAGACCAACCGTCTTAAATCTATCAATTTGGCTTTAAACAGCGAAGTCAAACGCTCTAAGGACGAAAAACTTGAAGCATTAAGGAAATCTGCCGAGCAAACAAAAGAACTGCTTTCTTTAAGGGTGCAGTTAAATAAAGTTGAAGAAAAAGCGCGCCACGGCGATTTTAAGCTTTCCCGCATGGAGCAACACTTATCCATTTTAAATCAGGAAAAGGTCGCTCTCGACGACGAAATCCGCAAAGTGCGGGCGGAGAAACTTTCCTCCATAAGAAAATCCTCCGAACAAGCCAAAGAGATTATGTCGCTTCGTCTGGCTTTAAGCAAAACAGAAGATAAGTTTAAACAGGAAGAAATACAAAATTCTTTCTTAAGGGAACAGCTTTCCGGCTTGGAAGCGGCCAAAGCCGCCTTGGATAAGGAGGTCTATTCCACCCGCGCCGAACGCGAAGCCGCCAAAAGGGAAGCTTCCGCGCAAAGCGTTGAGATAGAAAAACTGAAAAGGAATATCGCCCAATCGCAGGAACTTTTAAACTTAAGCGCGAACGAAGCCGGCGGCCTTAGGGAAAAGATTTTATCTTTGGAAACCGAACTCCAGCAAATGCACGGGGAAAACGCCGCCCTTTCTTTAAGGACGGAAGAAAACCTTAAACAGCTTGAAGCCGCCCGCGCCCAGCACGAACATGAAATTTCCCAGCTTAAAGCCGAACAAATGCGAGAAATTGAACTTTTAAAGAACCAAAAAGCTCAGGAAGCGCAAAGCATTACGCTTGAACTGCGCCGCGCGGAAGACAAATACCGTCAGGAAGAAACATTCGTAAACACTTTAAAACTTCAAATAGAATCTTTAAGAAATGACGTAAAAAACCTTGACGAACAAAAACGCGGCCTTGAAGGCAAATCCACCGATTTGTACCGCGAAATCGAATTTATCAAAGAAGGGCACCTGCATGAGATTGAAACTTTAAAGGCGGAGCTTAATTCCGCTTCCGAAAAGCTTTCCAGGGAACAAAGCCAATATCAGGCCTTAAAGGGAAGTCTTGCCGGCCTTGAGGCGGAAAAAGCCGCTCTTAACGAGGAGATTCGCAAAATATTGTCCGAAAAGGACGAGGCTTTGGCCGCCAATGAAAAATACATTAAAGACATTGAAACTTTAAAAACAGAGCACGCCTCTTTAGAAGCTTCTTTGAAAGCCGAATTGGATAAAATGAACGCGCGCCACGAGCGTGATTTGGCCGCTTATAACGAACTTAAAGCCAAGGAAGAGGCTCTCCGCCGGGAAAACGCCGGTTATCAAACCCAAATTACGGAAATAACCGCTCGCGAAGAAGGCCTTAAACAAGCCAAAGCCGGCTATGAAATGCAAATAGGGGAGTTTACCCGTCGCGAGGAAAGCTATAAAAAAGCCGGGGCCGATTACGAAGCCCGCATAAATGCGCTTGCCGCGGGGGAAGAAGCCGCCAAAAAAGCAAATGCGGAATATCTGGCCAAAATAGCGGAGCTTGAAGCTAAAAAAGAAGAAATTTTAAAGGAAAAATCCTCCTTTGAGCTTGAACTTAAAGGCAAAGAGGAAAGCTTCTCCAAAGAACTTTCGGAATACCAAACCCGCCTTAAAGCCCTTGAAGAGGCACAGGCCGCTGCCGTTACAAATCTTTCCATAGAGATGCAGAATCTTATGAAAGAACATTCAAACGCCGTTTCCGCCTTAAGCGAGGAGGCTTCCACCCTGCGCGGGGAAAAGGCCCGTCTTTCTGTGGAACTTGATTCTTTAAAAGCCGCCTTAACCGGCAAAGACGAAGAAACCCGCCGCTTGAGCGAAAATATTTCCGCCCTGCAGGCCGGGGTTAAAGCCGGCGACGAAGAAAAATTGCGCCTTGGCAAGAGTATAGAAAATTTAATGCGCGATATTTCCGCCCGCAACGAGGAAAAACAAAATCTATCCGCGGAAATGGAAGCTTTAAGGGCGGAACTTTCTTCCAAAAACGAAGAAGCCTCCCGTCTTAACGCGGAAATAGAATCGCTCAGAAGCGATATTTCCGAAAGGGACTCCGCCGCATTGAAACTTAACGGCGAAATAGAATCTTTAAGGAGCTCCGCCGCCGCGGGCGAAAGGCGCATCGCCGAAATGTCCGGGGAGATAGAACATCTTAAATCCCAAATTGAGGAGCAAAAACGCGCCAACGCCGATATCGCCGCTTTGTTTGAAAGCGCCAAAGCCGAAAATGCCAAGCATTTGGGGGAAATAGAATCGGTCCGCGCGCTTAATTCCGCTTCCGAGAGCAAAATCTTCGATATCACTTCCGCCCTTATGCGGGCCGAAGCGATAGTCCGCGAGAACGAAAACGTCATTTCAATGCTTAAAGGCGAAGCTTCCGCCGCGGCCAACCAAAAAGCCGCGATAGACGAAGAACTTAAAAAAGCCAACGGCGAAAAGTACGAAATTTTAAAACAGCTTGAAGAAAAAACAAAAGCTTTGGCCGATTTCCAACAGCGTTATGAGGAGGAAGTCGCCTCCTTAAAGGAAAATCACGGCAAAGCCGCCGCAGCTTATGAGGAAAAACTCAAAGCCGCGCAGGAAAGGCTCGCCGCGGAAACGCAAACCGTTGATGAACTTAAACGCCAAATCGCCGGGCTTGAGCAGGAAAAGAGCAGTTTGTCATCAAAAGTGTCGGATTTGGATCTTAAAGCCGGCAAGATCGTGGAGCAGACTGATGAAATCGTTTCGCTCAAATCCCAGCTCGCCAAGGCCGAAAACTGCTTCTTGCAGGATACCGTTTTGGTGGAGCAGCTTAAGGGGCAGTTATCCGAAAGCAGGGAAACGGTAGCTCGCCTCGAGAACGAGATTTTAACTCTCCGCAGGGAAAATGCCAAAGCCAAAGAAGACCTTGCTTTGAAAGAAGAAGAAATCCAAAAACTTACCGCCGCCTTGGCCAAGAGCGAGGAGCAGGTAAAACAGGAACATTCCGCCGTGGAGCAATTGCATGAGCACACTTCCCAGTTAAAATCCGTAAACGCCGCTTTGGACGCGGAAGTCAAAAAAGCCCAGGGCGAAAAGCTGGAAGCCCTGCGCAAATCGGCCGATCAGGCTAAAGAAATTTTACTTTTAAGGCAGCAGCTTTCCCAAGCCGAGAGCAAATTCAGCACGCTGGATTTTGAAAACGGCATAGTTTCCATACGCAAAGAGTATGAAGAAAAAGTCGAAAAGCTGGAAACCGAATTAAAAGACGCTTCGGCCCTGTGCGCCAAACAAGTTAAAGAGCTTGAAGAGCTTAAGACGGACAACAGCCGCCTTAAATCGGCGGAAGAAGAAAAAATTAAACTTCAAAACAGCTATGACGTTCTTTCGCAGAAAGCGCAAAGCTTGGAAAGCGAACTCGCCTCTTACAAACAGAAAGAGGCTTCCGCTTCCACTTTAGCCAAAGCCAAAGCCGCGGCTTTAAGCGCGCAAATAGCCAAAATCACCAGGGAGAAGGCTTCCCTCAAACAGCAGCTTGACGGCGCGCGTAAGGAAATCGAACGCCTTACCGCCAAAGAGAAAGAAACCGCGGAAGCTTTAAACAGTCTTAAAGCCAAAATCAGCGACAATGACGCCGTAATTGAAAAACTTAAAAAGGAAATAGTCGTCCTTACGGCGGAAAACCGCGAGCTAAAACAAGCCGCCGAAGTTGCCGATAAACGCGAATGCGCTTTGGCCAGCAAACTTGACGAAGTCAAAGAAGAAAACAAAAATCTTGCCACTTCTTTAAACTTAGCCAAAGAGAACGCGTCCAAAACGGAAATCACTTTAAACAAAATGAGGACTGATCAGGCCCGCGCGGCCGCAAAAGCCGCTATGGAAAGGCGGAAAACAATGCCGCCTCAGGCTCCCGCCGCGCCGCAGCCGGCAAAGCCTCAGCCGCCTGTTGCGGAAGCCGCCAAAACGATATCTCCTAAGACGGAAACCGTCCCCGCCGCTAAAACGGCAACGGCCTTACCGGCGGAGAAAACTTCCACCCATTACGATTCTTCGGCCGACGCGATAGCGGCTTTCGCCGAGCCCATGCAAAACCTGGAAGAGGTGGAAGTCGACGGCAACGAAATGGATTTAAGTATGATTTTCGGCGCCGGCGACGTCAGCTTTAAGGAAGAAGACGCCAACACCATGGCTACGGCCACCAACCCGGATATAGAAGCGGTAAAAGCCACTACTATAAAACAGTCGACAAATCCTTTGGCGAAAGTGCAGGACGGCTTAAAAGCTTATGACGAAATGGAAGTTACAGATCACTCCGTCAAAGCGCACGGCGGCGTTTCAAGAAAGCCGGTCGGACGTCTTCCGCCCACGTACAGAGGCAGCGAGGCTTATTCGGATTTCCTTAAAAAGACCAAAAGCGTTTTTTACAGAATAAAATGGTCGCTCTTTAAAGAGTAAAATTCGGAGTTTTAATATGAAAGACATAACCATAGGCATAATCTACGGCGGCAAAAGCACGGAACATGAAGTTTCCGTCCACTCCGCCGCCTATGTTTGCGACATTCTTGGGCAAAAATACAAAATCATAAAAATTTTTATTTCGCGTGAAGGCAAATGGTTCGTGCAGGAAAAATGCGGTCCTCTTCAGCCCGAGGACAGGGAAGTCTCCCCGGTAATTTGTAAGGATTATAATCTTTACGCTCTTGACGGGCAAACGTATAAAGCTGATGTATTCTTCCCGGTATTGCACGGGGCCATGGGCGAAGACGGCACTATGCAGGGTCTGTTTGAAATTTTAGGCGTTCCTTACGTGGGCTGCGGCGTTCTGACAAGCGCGCTCGGCATGGATAAAGAACTCTGCAAACTTTTGGCCTCTTTTTACGGCGTTAAAATCGCTCCGTATATCAAACTGGAAAAGGATGACAATTACGATTTGCCGTATTTGCAGGCGGCGGTGGGGGGGCTTGGCTACCCGGTGTTCGTGAAGCCGGTCAGCCTCGGTTCTTCCGTCGGCGTTACGCGCGTCGACGCTCCAGAAGATCTTAAACCAGCCATAGATAAAGCCTTTAAATATCAAGGCAGTATTTTGATAGAAAAAGGCGTAGATAAAGCACGGGAAGTTTTCTGCGCGGTCGTAGGCTCTGGCAAGAACATACACACCTCTCTTTGCGGGGAACTTAAAGCCGTAAACAGCGCTTTTTTTGATTATAAAGCCAAGTATGAAGATCCTCACGGCTGCGATATGAAAATCCCCGCCGATATTCCGCAGGAAACGCAGGATAAAATGCGCAAGGCTTCAGCTGTGGTGTTTAAAGTTTTACGCGGCTGCGGTTTGGCGAGAATGGACTTCCTTTTGGGCTCTGACGGAAAGTTTTATTTCTCGGAGATTAACACTCTTCCCGGAATGTCGGCCACAAGCTTGTTCCCTCAGCTTTGGCAGGCAAGCGGCAAAAAGTATGAAGACATACTTGATTCTCTTATAAAATCTGCTTTTGACAGGAAAAGGGAAAATGAATCTTATAGTATCGAAAGGTAAAAAAGCGGTCGCTTACTTAAGCGCGATAGATCCCGTTTTATACCTTATATTGTTCTTTTGCTTGGCCGGGCTTTTAAGGAATTTGCTTGCGCTTGCCTATCACGGTTTTGATTATTCCACGGTGGCGACTAAAGTATTTGTCGCCATGTCCGTAATATATTTTGCACAGATAATTCTTATTTTGCTCAGGGAGCGCAACGCGTGGGTCGTATCGGCTTTGCAGGCGTTTTTTTGTTTTTACGTTTACGAAGATTTCACGGCCCTGCCTTTGGCAAATGTCGTCAAAATGATTTTCGGCGGAAGTTTATCCTCTTTGGATTATGGCTGGATTTACTTTATAAATATGGTTTTAATTTCGGCCATGTTCAGCTTTGAACTGCTTAAAACCTATCTTATTTACGTTCTTACCGCGCCTTTGCCTTCAAGGAATAAAAAACAAAAAAACGAAGCTGCGGCGGAGCAAATTTAAAAGGTTGACTATGATATTTGATAATATAAAAAATTTTATAAAAGAAAACGATTTACCCCTTTACAGAATCGCTCAGGTGCGCGAGGCCGTGTACCATAAAGGGGTGAGCTCTTGGGACGAAGCCGTCAATTTGCCGGCCGACTTAAGGGAAAAACTTAAAAAGAATTTTAAAATTCTTTCTTTTGACGTCATAACGGTACAAAGTTCCAAGCTGGATTTGGTTTTTAAAGCTTTGCTTAGGCTTAACGACGGAAACCGTATAGAAACCGTGCTTATGAAGCCCGGCAAAACGTGGAGTGTCTGCGTTTCTTCACAGGCGGGGTGTCCTTTGGGCTGCGCTTTCTGCGCCACAGGTAAAATGGGGTTTAAACGCCATTTAACCGATGAAGAAATTTCCGACCAAGTCTTATTTTGGTATCAATTCCTAAGAAAGCACAATTTGGGCGAAAGAGTTTCCAATATAGTTTTTATGGGTATGGGCGAACCCTTGTTGAATTATGTAAATGTGGTAAAAGCCATAGAAACTTTATCCTGCGCGGATTATTTGAATATCGGGCAGCGACACATTTCCGTTTCCACCTCCGGCATAGCGGATAAATTTTTTAATCTCGCGCAGGATCTGCCCCAAGTCAACTTGGCGCTTTCCCTGCATAACGCCGACGACGAAGAAAGAACCCGCCTTATGCCGGTAAACCGCAAATACAATCTTGAAACCGTAAAAGAAAAACTGGAAGAGTATATCGCGCGTACCGGAAGGGAAGTTTTTATAGAATATACCGTTATCGAGGGGGAAAACAATTCCCCGGCGCATGTAAGGAAGCTTGGCAAATGGATAAACTCCATTAAGGATAATTACCTTTTGCACGTAAATTTGATAGCGTGCAACCCGGCCGTCGGCAAGGCCGTGGCAACTGATGAAAGCACGGTCAAGAAATTTGCTTCCGCGCTTAAAGCCATGAACATAAACGTAAGTATAAGAAAGAGCCTCGGCTCCGATATTTCCGCCGCCTGCGGACAATTGGCGGCGAAGGAGAAAAACAAAAAATGAGAAAATTGATTTTAACCGTTTCCGCGCTTTGCGTTTTATGCGCCTGCGCCAGCGTTATAACGAATACGGATTATATTCCGATGGGCCCGGACGGGCTTTCCGTGCAAATTTCGGACGCTTCAAAAATGCCGGTCTTCACTTATCTTAAGGATATTAAAGAGCCTTGGGCTCCGATAGGCATGTACAGAATAAAAGCCCTGCCGGATGACGACGTCGTTTTAAAAGCGGAAATCTTAAAAATAAAAAAAGCCGCTGCGGCCAAAGGCGCCAATGCTATAATTTTAAATCAGTTTTATGATGACGCCGCCGCCGAAGACGGCCACCCGATAACTCTTGCGGCCTACTTTGTAAAATACGCCAGAGAAGTTACGGAAGAAGACAAAGTAAAAATAGAAGAATATGCCGAAATTGAGAGGTTGAGAAATGCCCGTAACTAAAAAAACGGCCGAATCGGCCAAACAAAAAACAGCCGTGGTTTTGTTTTCCGGCGGATTGGACAGCACAACCTGCCTTTACTGGGCTTTGGACAAAGGCTATAAATGCCATGCTCTTAACATAAAGTACGGGCAGAAGCACAGCCGCGAAGCTTTAAGCGCCAGAGCGATTTGCAAAAAATTGGGCGTGGAACTTACGGAAATAAAATTAAATCTGCCTTGGCTTGCCGCGGCAACTTCTTTAGTCGGCAAAGCGGCTATACCTGATGAATCTTTGGAAGTGATAAAAAATACCAAAAGGATACCTTCCACTTATGTTCCGGCGCGCAATTTGGTTTTTGTGGCGGTTGCGGCCAGCTTGGCCGATTCAATAAACGCCGATGCTATAATTGCCGGCCCCAACGCCATAGATTATTCCGGCTACCCCGACTGCCGCCCGGAATTTTACGAACCTTTGGCAAAAGCCGTTAAAGAAGGCACCAGAAAGGGCTCTCAAGGCGGAAGCATTAAAATCATTACTCCGCTTTTAAAACTCAGCAAAGCTCAGATAGCCAAACTCGGCAAGAAGCTTAATGTGCCCTTTTCCATGACGTGGAGCTGCTACCGCGGCGGCAAAAAGCCCTGCGGCAAATGTGACGCCTGCAAGCTTCGCGCGGAAGGTTTTAAAGCCGCCGGCCTTAAGGATGAATAGACGGCTTATGAGATATTTAATACTTTTAGTTTTGTTTTTCGGCTGCGCGGTTTTCGCCTCAGCCCAGAAAAACGCCATTGCGGACGCGGCGGCCAAATATTCTTTAAAAAAGGCCGAAGAGAATGTCTTGGACGAAGAAGAGGACGTAAAAGCTTTAATTCTTAAATACTCCGCCGCTCCGGCGGCTTCAAAACCCGCTGTCAAAAAAGATATAGAAAAAAAGGAACTCGCGCGGGAAGAGGAGTTAATAGAAAAACAAAAACAGCGCATAAAACGTCAGGAAGAACAAATAAAGCTTTTAAAGCAGAAGCTTGAACAGCGCGAAAAGAACAAAAAGCAAACCGTAAAAAACAGGGTAACTTATCTTATCAGCGAAGAATCCGTGGAAAAGATTAAAAACGAATCCGAAACAAAAAAAGTTTTGGACAAAGTTAAAAACAAAACCAAAGCAAAAAAGAAATGACTTTATTTTCAAGACTGTTTAAACTGTTTATAGTAGTGATAATAACCCCATTATTCGTAACGGGGATATTTTTGTTTTACTATCAGAACAGCGGCAAGCAGGCCATTCTTGAAAATTATTTTAATCTCGCCGATATTTCCTCGGCGTATATCAAGCAGAATGTGGAAGATTCCGTCGCCCGTCTTGATTTTTTGGGGACGTCCGCTCATTTGTATCACGTTGACGAAAAGGTTTTTGCCGGTCTGCTTCAAGACGGCGTTAAAGCCAACCCGGATATCGTCTTCGCCGCTCTTTTGGGTAAAGACGGCAAAGAACTTTCAAGGAGCAGAGGCGGCGAAATCGAGAAAAATTTGCCGCCGGTTGACATTTCTTCCGATGGGGTCTTTTCTTCTTTAACTCCGGGCGAAGTTTCGGTAAATTATGTTGATTATTCCCTTTCCGCTCCTTATGTGCGGGTTATTTATCCGCTTGAAAACGGGGAATATCTTTTTGCCGTTTTGGATTTAAGCCGCGTTTGGTATTCCGTCGGCATGCAAAGGCTCGGCGTAACGGGCGGGCTTTATCTGGCTTCGGCTGAAGGGTTTTCGGGCTTTAATATGCTGCCCGCTCCGCCCGTTTCCGCCGCGCAGCTCTCGTCTGCTTTGCTTAAAAACAACGGCCTTATAAAAGAGGTAAAAACGCCGGAAGGCGATGTCTTCGTCGGCGCTTACGCGTATACCGTTTTGCCGGGCGTATATGTAATAGCTTTGCAGTACGGCAAAGAGGCTTTTTATACAATAACGCTTACCAGCTGGATGATAGCGTTTTTCATTTTGGTTACAACCACTTTGTCTTATTTTGCGGCTTATATTTTCTCCAAGGAAATCAGCGAACCGGTGGAGAAATTAAAAAAAGGCGCGGAGAAAATCTCCTCCGGCGATTTCGACGTTTCGATAGATTCTTCCGAAGCGTGGGGGGAATTTGAAATCCTTATAAAAACCTTTAACGAAATGGCTTCCCGCCTAAGCGTTTATCAGGCCGTTCAGCTTGATAAACTTTTGGACGAGAAAAAGAAAATAGATATGCTTGCCGGGCTTATGCGCGACGGCCTTATAATGGCCACGGCGGAAGGCAAACTTTTATTTGCAAACGCCACGGCAAACAAAATCCTTGAAAGCGACGCACTCTGCGGCGATTTAGAATGCACCCTTTACGGTTCCATGCCGCGCCCGGGCATAAAAGAGCTGGCCGGCATCAAGAGCGGCACCGTCTTCGCCTATGAAAGCGAAGATAAAAAACGCTATTTTGAAATCGTCAACGAACTTTTCCGCCCCGCCAACCAAGAAGCCGTTTCAATAATAATTTTCCGCGATATTACGGCCGAGCATGAAATCCGTTCCATGAAGAACGATATTTTCAACGCCGTCGCGCATGATTTGCGCGCCCCGATAATGGGCCTTCAGGCTTATATAATGATACTTAAAGAAGGCGGCCTGGACGAAGCTAAACGCGCCAAAATGCTGGAAGCCATGGAAAGTTCTTCCGATATGCTTGGTAGTTTGGTGGAGAACATTCTCGACGTTTCCCGTCTGGAACGCGGCCTGCTTACTTTAAACAAAACCCGTTTTGACGTTTCGGCCTCTTTGGCGGGAGTGATAACTTCTGTAAAGCCTTTGGCGAAACAAAAAAATCTTTACGTTAAATCGGCTTTGCCTCCTTCTTTGGAAATTTTCGGGGACAAGGGCCTGATTGAAAGGGTCTTTTCCAATTTGCTTTCGAACGCCGTAAAATTTACGGATAAAGGCGGCGTGGAAATAAACTATGAATATTTGTCCGAACGGGGCGTGTCGCCGCGGCATAAATTCAGCGTGAAAGACACGGGGCGCGGCATAGCGGAAGACGAACTGCCCAAGATTTTTGAAAAATATCACCGCGCCGACAGGAGCGAAAAGGGCTACGGCCTTGGGCTCAGCATAGTGCGCCAAACCGTAATTGCCCACGGCGGGGAAATAGAAGCCTTTTCCGAAGAAGGCAAAGGCTGCGAAATGGTGTTTACCTTGCCCGCCGGGGAGTCCGCATGATAATTTTCTGGCATCTTCTGCTGGGGCATTTGCTTGCCGATTTCGTTTTAAAAAGGAAAGCCCTTAAAAATAAGAACGCGGGCTATTTTATTTGGCGCGCCGGATTATATTTTGCAACGCTTTCGCTTTGCTGCATAAATTATATTTCCATGCCTTGGCTGGAGCTCGGCAGCCGCGCTTTTAACGGGTTTTACGCGACGGCCCTGGCCGCTTTGGCATATTTTGTGGTCGGTTTTTTGGGGCGCGGAGTCCAAATCCGCAGGAGCGCGCTGTTCTTTTTTGCGGCGCGTCAGTTTATTTTGCTCGCCATATTGCTTATAATTACGCCGGTCGCCGCTTTTGACGGCGACTTCCTGCATTATATCTACGGTCCAGATTTATTGTTTATAGTAAATTCATGCCTTATAGTCAGCTATGTGTTTTCCGCCTTTTTGGTAAGGCTTTCTTTGGCTTTGGACGACCGTATAGACATAAAAGCTTTTTTTGACCGCCGCTTTCTTAATATGCTTTTGCGCGTCGTGCTGTTTTTGCTTATTCTTATGCCGGGTTGGTTCGGCGCGTCGTGCGCGCTGTTTGTTTTGATTTTTTTAATTAAGTTCAAATTTTTCGAAGACGACGGATTTTACTTTCGCGCCGGCTGTCTGATGAGCGTCGTCTTCGCCATTTTATGCAGGGGCGTTTTCCACGGAATATGTTAAATAAAAAAATAGAAGAAGCCAAATTCATTTGTTTGGATACGGAAACCACCGGGTTGGATCCTTTAAACGGCGGCCGCATTTGCGAAGTCGCCATGCTGGGTAGCAAAGGGGGGGAGCGCGCCGGCAGTTACGCCACGCTTTTAAACCCGCAGATTCCGATCGCGCCGGAAGTTACGGCCATACACGGCATCACAAACGAGATGGTTTCCTCCGCGCCGACTTTCGGCGACATCGCTTTTAATCTTATAGATTTTTTGCAAGGCAACGTTCTTATCTGCCACAATGCGGATTTTGACACGGCCTTTTTGCGCCGGGAGTTTGAACTCCTCGGCTTGAGCATGCCGGAAATGGTAATTTTGGATACGCTTAAATTCGCGCGCAGCCACGGCAAATTTTCCAGGAACAGGCTCGGTATAATAGCCGAAGAGCTTGGCTTTTCCTGCGAGGGCTGGCACCGCGCCATGGCCGATACGATAATGACGGAAAAAATATTTTATCATTTCGTGTCCAAGTTCAAAGCTATGGGCGCGAGCACCGTCGGCGATCTTTTTGCCCTGCAAACCAAAAAAGTGATAGGATTTAACTAACAGGAGATATTAATTATGAGCAAAGTCGTACTTTTAATCAGAGACGGCTGGGGCGTCAGGAACTCAAAAGAGCACAACGCCGTCAGCAAGGCTAATACGCCCAATGTAGACAGATATTTGGCGAATTATCCGCACACTTTAATTGAAGCCTCCGGCGAACTCGTCGGCCTTCCGGCCGGGTATATGGGTTCTTCGGAAGTCGGCCATCTCAATATGGGTGCGGGCAGAATTGTGGTCCAGGAGCTTAAAAGGCTTAAAGACGCTTTTGAAGACGGCTCCATTTACAATGCGCCCGCTTTCAAAGCCGTTATTGACAACTGCGTCAAAACCGGCGGCGCGCTGCATTTAATGGGGCTTGTGCAGGACGAAGGCGTCCACGCGCACCAAGATCACCTTTACGCCATAATCAAACACGCGGCGGAAAAGAAAATCAAAACCGTATGGGTGCATTTCTTCGCCGACGGCCGCGATACGCCGCCGCACAGTGCTTTGGGATATCTTAAAATGCTTGAAGCAAAAATGGCCGAGTACGGCGCGGGCAAAGTGGCCACGGTAATGGGCCGCTACTACGCCATGGACAGGAACGAAACCTGGCAGCTCACTTCCGAAGCTTACGATTTAATCGTCGACGCCAAAGGCCGCCGCGTCGCCACTGCCGAGGAAGCCATTGAAGGCTCTTATAAAAATGACAAAACCCCCGACGGCAGCGAAATGGTGGACGAATATATCCCGCCTACAGTGATAGGCGATTATAAAGGTGTCCAAGACGGCGACGGCATAATCTTCTTCAATTTCCGCCAGGACAGAGCCATACAGCTTACCCGCGCTTTTGTGGAAGATGATTATACCGGCGTAAGAAACCGCAGACCCAAAATAACCTACTGCGGCCTTACCAAATATTATGACAGCTTTAAATACAACGCTCTTTCCCCGATGACGGAAGGCGGCGGTATGAACAATCTTCTCGGCGAAGTTATCGGCGCGAAAGGCCTTACCCAGCTTAGAATAGCCGAAACGCAGAAGTTCAAGCACGTAACGTCTTTCTTCAACGGCAAACTTATTAAACCTTTTGCCGGGGAAGACAGAATTGAAATCAAAGGTTCTTTTGATCCCGCCACTTTCGCGGAACACCCGGAAATGGACGCGCGCCGCGTAGCCGATAAAGCTGCGGAAGAAATCGCCAAGAATAAATATGATTTCGTCGTAATCAACTTTGCCAACTGCGATATGGTCGGCCATACGGGCAGCTTTGACGCCGCCGTAAAAGCGACGGAAGTCGTCGACGAATGCACCGGCAAAGTTACGGAAACGGCTTTAAAAGCCGGTTACACCGTTCTTATTACGGCCGATCACGGCAACGCCGAAGAAATGTGGGACGATAAAATCAATATGCCCAAAACGGCGCACACCACCAACCCGGTAGAGCTTATTTACGTCGCGAACGACGTCAAAGGCGTAAGCTTGAAAGAGGGGGGCAAATTGGCCGATATCGCGCCGACGGTGCTTCAGATCCTCGGAGTTGAAATTCCCAAGGAAATGACGGCCGAAAGCCTTATAAAATAATCATTGTTTAATTGTTTAGGGGCGGAGCGTGCTTTCCGCCCCTTAATTTTTTAGGAAAATCAATTTGCCGCCCCTGATATTTCCCGTCTTTATATTTCCTTTTTGCTCCGTATTTTGGCCTTATTTCCTTGCAATATCGCGGTATGTTTTATAAACTTTTATTATATTCTTTAACGCTTAAAGAAGTATGAAGAAAGTACTCCTTATAACGTAATGCCGGCAGAACACCAAACCCAATTAAATTACGCCGCAGTCTCTTACGCGGGGGGGCTCCTGCCCACGTAAAACGCATAAAAGCGCAAATACGCGCGAAAGCGGAAGAGCAAGCCGCCCTTGCCGCCAAAGCGGACGAGGAAGATGCCCGGGCAAAAGCGGAAGCCGTTAACGCCGCCGTGCAGAAAGATATAGATTATAATAAGCGCCTTTAGGCTGTAGGTTATTGCCCGATATGTCATAAACATCTTGCCAATGAACTGGTAAAAAGGGTCAGCGCGCCAAGACGGTGGGTAACGCTAAACGGAAAGGTCGTGAGGTATGAATACCCTTACGGCAAATGCTCCGTCGATATACATTCCAAATGCTGGGAAGAATATAAAAACAGCGGTCTTGCCGTACCTTGGAAAGCTTGGTGTTCCGCGTCAAAAGCAAAGTAATTTTGAGGCTCCGCTTCGGCGGGGCCTTTTTAACGCTTAGCGGTTTTTTAGGCGCGTTTATTTGCTAAGATATAAATATGTACATAAAAGTTAAAGTGCACGCCGGGGAGAAAAAGAACCTCGTCAAAACAAAAGCGCCTGACGCTTTTGAAATATGGGTTAAAGCTCCGGCGGAACGCGGCCTTGCCAATGAAGCCGTACGCGTCCTTTTGGGGGAGCAATTAGGCGTCGAAGCTAAAAAACTTCGTCTGATAAAAGGGGCGACTTCGCCGGCAAAGATTTTTGAAGTCCTTTAAATTCACTTTTCTCTTTTTGAAAGTTTTTCCAAAATATTGCAAAATGCCGGCAAATGTTTTATAATATTTGTGGATAAGATATTCCGTGGCGCAGGGTGATCAGCCAAAAAATATCTAGGTATAAGCGGGGTAAAAAGTACCCCGTGAGTCTTTATTTATCAAAAAAACAGGAATATGAAAACTTACGAAATAGTAACAATACTCAAACCGCAGCTTACCGATGGTGAAGTTGCAGCTTTCGTAGAAAAAGCGAAAGCGTTTATCTCTTCCTCAGGCGGAGAAGTAGTGTCTGAAGAAAAACTCGGAAGGAGAAGATTCTCCCACGATATAGCTAAAAACCGCGAAGGTTTTTATCTCTACCTCAAGTTCAAAGGCCAAGGCGATTTTGTAAAGAAATGGAACGATTCCATGAGGCTTAATCAGAACGTTCTCAGAACAATGGTTATGAACGCCGTTGAACATAAAATTAAACCGGCTAAGGTAAAAGCGCCGGTCGCGGCTTAGTTTATGGCAGTCCGCATACCGGAATTAAACGAAGTGCTTCTTACGGGCCGCCTCACGCGTGATCCTGATACCAGGATGACGCAGCGCGGGCAAACCGTTTGCAGCTTCGGCATTGCCGTGAACCGCAGGTATTTGGATAATGCCTCCGGCGAATGGAAAGACGAAGTCGCTTTCATATCGGTAACGTTATTCGGGCCGGCCGCCGACAGAGCCAAGGAAAAACTCAGAAAGGGTGTCCCCGTAATGGTTGAAGGCCGCCTTACGATGAGTGAGTTCGTCGATAAAAACGGTCTTAACAGAAGGGAGCTGCGCGTAACCGCAAGGCGCGTGCAGGTTTTCCAAGCTTCGGATGATTCCATGCAGAGCGAATCAGCCGCGAGCGAAGCCCAAGAAGCCGCCGAAGTTGCGGAAGATGATGTGCCGTTTTAATTAAGCCCGAAAGGGTAGATTTTTAGAGGAAAGATAAATTATGTCAGAAGAAAAAATAGTAAAAACAGAAAACACCGAAGCCAAAGCTCCGGCTGCCGCCGAAGCCAGGCCGCAGAGAACTTTCGTACCTAGAAAACGCTTTGAATCCAGAAGAAAAGTTTGCAAATTCTGCGCTGAAAAAATCGATCATATCGACTATAAAAACATTCAGCTCGTCAAAAGCTTTACCATGGACAGCGGTAAAATTTTATCCAGAAGGATTACCGGCACCTGCGCCAAACATCAGCGTCAGGTAACCCAGGCCGTAAAAAGGGACAGAAATCTCGCTTTCTTGGCCTATTGCTTACCGAAAAAATAAATTTAACAGGAGTTTTTAAAATGAAAGTTATTTTAAGAGAAGACGTAAAACACCTCGGCACGGTGGGCGAAATTGTTGAAGTGAAACCCGGCTACGCCAGAAATTTCCTTCTTCCCAACAGATTGGTAGAAATCGCCACCCCGGCCGCCATTAAAAATTGGGAACTCGGCGCTGAAAGAAGACAGAAAAAAATTGAAGCCGAACTCGCCAAAGCCAAAGAAGAAGCAGCTAAACTTAACGGTTTAACGCTTAATTATACCAGAACGGTAAATATTGAAGGCGTCGTATTCGGTTCCGTAACCAAAGCCGACGTACAGAAAAGTTTAGCCGAACTCGGCCATAAAGTATCCAAATCCAATATTGATATTTTTACGCCTATCAAAAAAATCGGCGAAACCGAAGTTTCAATCTACTTCAAACCTACGGTCTATGCAACCATTACCGTAAAAATTGAAGCTGTTGAAGAAGATAAAAACGCTAAATAACAAATAAAGTTTTTTAGTTTATATCCCCCGGGCTTTTAGTCCGGGGGATATTTTTTTATGAAAAATTTTTATTATAATTTAAAATTTTTTAATATTTTTTCAGTCGGTAAATAGATAAAATAAATACAAATATCTTGACAAGGAGGTAATAATATAAGTAAAATAAAAATATAGAAAGCGAGAGCCCGGAAGAGGGCGCGCGGAGACGGCGGTCAAAGACCTCTTGACAATAAAAAGAAAATAATGATAGAATAAGTCAAGAAGGTCGTGGCAGGAGCCGCGAAAAAAGTTTTAAAAAAGCTTGACAACTTTAAAAATAAATGATTAAATAAAAGGGTAGTCAAGAAAAAGTGATCTTTAAATAAGTACCGATTTTAAGTTATTAAGAAAGTAGTTGACACGAAGTATTAAATTTGTTTTAATAGAAGAGTAGTCACTAATGGCTTAAGGAAATAAGCCGAAAGAAAAAGTCGAGTTTAAAGAAAAGACTTGACAGACTTAAAAAGATTTAATAGAATAATTCATGTAGCCTAGAAACGGCTGCAGGAAAGAAGACAAAATTTCCGATTTGCTTCTTGAAAGAGAAGGCAAACGAGGAAATTTCGCTCTCTGAAAATTTGATCGCAAATGTGCGAATGGGCAACTTGAGGCGGAGATATAGACGCGAGTGTATATCGACTAATCAAGTAACATTCAAACAAGAGCTTATATATATACCTATATATAGGTCAACGTTTAATTCTAGAAGTAAAAAAGTAAGAAAGAGTCAAAAGTCAACAAATCTTCGTTAAGCGTTGCGGATGCTTAAATAGGGGAACCTGTTTAAACATCTTCAATTTTAATGGAGAGTTTGATCCTGGCTCAGAGTTAACGCTGGCTGCGTGCATAACACATGCAAGTCGAACGGGGATTATAGATGTAGCAATACATATGTAATTCTAGTGGCAGACGGGTGAGTAATACATAAGGAATCCACCTGGGAGCGGGGAATAACTGGCCGAAAGGTTAGCTAATACCCCATAATATAGAGAAGTGGCATCACTTTTTTATTAAAGGTTTTTCGCTCACAGACGATCTTATGGTCTATCAGCTAGTTGGCAGGGTAACGGCCTACCAAGGCGACGACGGATAGCCGGCCTGAAAGGGCGACCGGCCACAGGGGCACTGAGACACGGGCCCCACTCCTACGGGAGGCAGCAGTGGGGAATTTTGGACAATGGACGGAAGTCTGATCCAGCAACGCAGCGTGAAGGACGAAGGTTCTCGGATTGTAAACTTCTTTTGCAGGGGAAGAAAAAAATGACGGTACCCTGTGAATAAGCCACGGCTAACTACGTGCCAGCAGCCGCGGTAAGACGTAGGTGGCAAGCGTTACTCGGAATTACTAGGCGTAAAGCGCACGTAGGCGGAAATTTAAGTCTGTTGTGTAATCTCCGGGCTCAACCCGGAAACTGCAACGGAAACTGGGTTTCTTGAGTGAGGCAGAGGAAGACGGAATTCCTGGTGTAGCAGTGAAATGCGTAGATATCAGGAGGAACACCGGTGGCGAAGGCGGTCTTCTGGGCCTTTACTGACGCTAAAGTACGAAAGCTAGGGGAGCAAACGGGATTAGATACCCCGGTAGTCCTAGCCGTAAACGATGATAACTAGGTGTGGGAGGTATCGACCCCTTCCGTGCCGACGCTAACGCATTAAGTTATCCGCCTGGGGAGTACGGCCGCAAGGTTAAAACTCAAAGGAATTGACGGGGGCCCGCACAAGCGGTGGATTATGTGGTTTAATTCGACGCTACGCGAAGAACCTTACCTGGGCTCGAACGACTGGTGGTACTCATCCTGAAAGGGGAGGGGACCCGCAAGGGAGCCAGCCGAGGTGCTGCATGGTTGTCGTCAGCTCGTGTCGTGAGATGTTGGGTTAAGTCCCGCAACGAGCGCAACCCCTATTCTGTGTTGCTTGCATAGCAAGTTCTCTCAGAAGACTGCCACGGACAACGTGGAGGAAGGCGGGGATGACGTCAAATCATCATGGCCTTTATGTCCAGGGCTACACACGTAATACAATGGTATAGACAGAGGGCAGCAAAACCGCGAGGTGGAGCAAATCCCTAAACTATGCCTCAGTTCGGATTGTAGGCTGCAATTCGCCTACATGAAGCTGGAATCGCTAGTAATCGCAGATCAGCACGCTGCGGTGAATACGTTCCCGGGCCTTGTACACACCGCCCGTCACACCACGAAAGTTAATTGCAACAGAAGTATCAGGGACGTCCTGGTCCTAAGTTGTGATTAGTAATTGGGGTGAAGTCGTAACAAGGTAGCCGTACCGGAAGGTGCGGCTGGATCACCTCCTTTATATTTTCTTATTGAAAGATAAGGAAATAGAGGTCGATAATTGATTAGGGAAACGTTTCAGGTTGGCCATACGCACATTTAAGATTTGCAGGGCTGTAGTTATAAGTCCTCATGACTGTAATGGCATGGGCTCATAGCTCAGCTGGTCAGAGCGCACGCTTGATAAGCGTGAGGTCGGTGGTTCGATCCCACCTGGGCCCACCAATTATACAGCACGAAGGGGCTGTAGCTCAGTTGGGAGAGCGCCTGCTTTGCAAGCAGGAGGTCGTCGGTTCGATCCCGATCAGCTCCAAAGTTTAAATCTTAGAAAGAAAAGAAACATTTAGCGACAAATTTGAAGATCTTTGAAAATTAGATTCGTATAATCACTCTATTTGGAGTAAGACTCAAGTAGAAGCATCCAAATAAGAAATTATAGATTAGAAAGACCAAGCGTTTTCTGTTTATACGGATATGTGATAAAGTATAAACAAGAACACAATTACGAGAACATAGAAGTCATAAAGACGATATGCGAAAGCGATTATATTCGCGATATCCTGATTAGGATATCGGATTAAAGAATATGGTCAAGCTACAAGGGTGTATGGTGAATGCCTTGGTGTCAGAAGCCGAAGAAAGACGTGATAAGCTGCGATAAGCCTCGGGTAGGAGCAAATATCCTGTGATCCGGGGATTTCTGAATGGGGGAACCCATATATACGAAAGTATATAAACAGTAAGAGGAAGGTTAAGCCTACGGGCTTTAAGGTACTCTTATATGAGGCAACCTAGGGAAGTGAAACATCTCAGTACCTAGAGGAAAAGAAATCAAAAGAGATTCCCAAAGTAGTGGCGAGCGAAATGGGAGATAGTCCAAACCGTCCTCCGCACCTTATCCATTAAGGTGGATAAAGTGCGTGGGGCGGGGTTGAAGGGCTCATCCGGTTTAGAGCCGGGAAGTTACCAAGTATCACATTAGCTGAATAGTCTGGAAAGTCTAACCATAGTGGGTGACAGTCCTTTAAGCGAAAATGTAGATACCTTCCGATGAGTACCTGAGTACTACTGGGCACGTGCAATCCGGTAGGAAGCAGGGGAGACCACTCTCCAAGACTAAATACTCTCTGGCAACCGATAGTGAACCAGTACCGCGAGGGAAAGGCGAAAAGAACCCCTAACGGGGAGTGAAATAGAACCTGAAACCGTACATCTACAAGCTGTAGTAGCACTATGCCGCAGCAATGCGGAATGTGCGACTGCGTGCCTGTTGAAGAATGATCCAGCGAGTTAATGGGCCGAGCAAGGTTAAGGGCTGAAGAAGTCCGGAGCCGAAGTGAAAGCGAGCATGAAATATGCGAATAGTTCGTTCCATTAGACCCGAAGCCAAGTGATCTAACCCTGTCCAGGATGAAGCTTGCGTAACAGCGAGTGAAGGTCCGGAGTGTTGAACGTTGAAAAGTTCCTACATGAGGTGGGGTTAGGGGTGAAAGGCCAATCGAACTTGGTGATAGCTGGTTCTCCTCGAAATAGCTTTAGGGCTAGCGTCGTAATTTAACCCGCGGGGGTAGAGCACTGGTTGATGTAGGGGAAGCGACCCTTCTTCCGAATTCAGTCAAACTCCGAATACCGCGGCGGACATTACGGCAGTCAGTTCGTGAGGGATAAGCTTCACGTGCGAAAGGGAAACAGCCCAGACCGTCAATTTAGGTCCCAAAATGTATGCTAAGTGGTAAAGGATGTGGATTTACTTAAACAGCTAGGAGGTTGGCTTAGAAGCAGCCACCCTTTGAAGAGTGCGTAATAGCTCACTAGTCGAGTGAATCTGCGCCGAAGATGACTCGGGGCTAAGCATACTACCGAAATTACGGGTTGCAGAGTGATTCGTCATTTTGCAGCGGTAGAGGAGCGTAATTAACGCGGCGAAGGTATACCGTAAGGAGTGCTGGAGCGTTAATTAGTGAGAATGCTGGAATGAGTAGCGATAAGGAAGGTGAGAATCCTTCCCACCGAAAATCTAAGGATTCCTAGAGCAATGTTCGTCAGCTCAGGGTTAGTCGGTCCTAAGCTCAGGCCGAAAGGCGTAGGCGAAAGGGCATCCGGTTAATATTCCGGAACTATGTTAAGTGCGTCATCACTCAGGGAGGGACGCAGGAAGGCAAACCGGCCAGTCAGGGAATGTACTGGTGAAAGGTCGTAGATAGGTTTGATAGGAAAATCCGTCAGGCCGTTAATTCGAAAGCCGATGCGAGCTTGCAGCGATGCGAGTGAAGCGGTTCAACTACACTGCCAAGAAAAACTTCGTGGGGAGTGCTTAATATAACCGTACCGTAAACCGACACAGGTGGATGGGTAGAAAATACTAAGGTGCGCGAGATAACCATCGTTAAGGAACTAGGCAAACTAGCTCCGTAACTTCGGAAGAAGGAGTGCCTGAGTAGGGCTGTAGCAATACAGTTTGAAAAGGTCGCAGTGAAATGGGCTTCGTGACTGTTTAACAAAAACTTAGGGCTCTGCTGAAATCACAAGATGATGTATAGGGCCTGATGCCTGCCCGGTGCCGGAAGGTCAAGGGGAAGGGTTAGCCGCAAGGCGAAGCTCCGAACTTAAGCCCCGGTAAACGGCGGCGGTAACTATAACCGTCCTAAGGTAGCGAAATTCCTTGTCGGGTAAGTTCCGACCTGCACGAATGGCATAACAAAGAAGCCGCTGTCTCGACGATGGGCTCGGCGAAATTGTGGTGCAAGTGAAGACGCTTGCTGCATGCAACAAGACGAAAAGACCCTATGGAGCTTTACTGTAACTTGTCATTGAAATACGGTTTACAATACGTAGGATAGCTGGGAGCCTTAGAAGCAGCCTTTGAGGAGGTTGTGGAGGCAACGGTGAAATACCAGCTTTTGTGGATTGTGTTTCTAACTTATACCCGTGAATCCGGGTTGAGGACATTGGCAGGCGGGCAGTTTGACTGGGGCGGTCGCCTCCTAAAGAGTAACGGAGGCGTTCAAAGATTCTCTCAGAGTGAATAGAAATCACTCATCGAGCGCAAAGGTAGAAGAGAGTTTGACTGCGAGGACGACGGTCCGAGCAGGTGCGAAAGCAGGACTTAGTGATCCGGTGGTCCCTCGTGGGAGGGCCATCGCTCAACGGATAAAAGCTACCCTGGGGATAACAGGCTGATCGGGCCCAAGAGTTCACATCGACGGCTCGGTTTGGCACCTCGATGTCGGCTCATCACATCCTCCCGCTGAAGCAGGTGGGAAGGGTTGGACTGTTCGTCCATTAAAGTGGTACGTGAGCTGGGTTCAGTACGTCGTGAGACAGTACGGTCTCTATCTGTTGTGTGCGTAGGAAACTTGAGAGGAGTTGTCCATAGTACGAGAGGGCCTGGATGAACGAACCTCCTGTATCTCAGTTGTCGTGTCAACGGCATAGCTGATTAGCGGTGTTCGGTAGGGATAAACGCTGAAAGCATATAAGCGTGAAACCCGCCTCAAGATAAGGTTTCCCTGGACTATATGTCCCATAAGACCCCCGGAAGACTACCGGGTTGATAGGCAGAAAGTGTACGCATAGTAATATGTTTAGCTAATCTGTACTAATAGGTCGTGAGGCTTGGCCGTATTCTTTAATCCAGAATATAATCGCAAGATTGTGAAGGCTTGGTATTCTAATTGAAAACGGATCTGATTTCATTCTTACCTAAGTGGGCGCTTAGAGCGTCCGAGGGGCAACCCAAAATAAAGGGGTAGGAATGAGACTGATGTTTATTCCGATGAGGCCACACCCGTTCCCATTCCGAACACGGCAGTTAAGCTCATCAGGGTCGATGGTAGTAGCACCCAATTCGGTGCTGTCAGAGTAGATCGATGTCAGTCTCATTGCTACCCTTTTTTTACAGGATATAACTTAGCCGCCGGCAAAAAAGCCGGCGGCTTTTTTTGTCGGAAATTTCCGTCTGAATGACAAACATTTAGGCTTACAATTTGCTTTTACCTTTGGCCTGATTTTAGCCTTTTCTTTAGTTCGGATACCTCACTACGAAAAAACTAAAATCAGGCTCAAATCTAAAAGAAATCAAGCCGGTTAAAATTACTACAAAAAGGGATAGCTGGAGGTCAGGTTTTACCTGACGTTAATAAGAATCTCTTATTTGTTGTAAATATGATTATCCAATTATTACCTCACACATCACCTCTCCTGCCCTTATCTCTTATCTGCCTTTAACATCCTTCTTTACCTTTGTCTTTTCCGTGTCGTACGTCGAAGCCCCCCTTAAAAGCTTAAAACAGTTGACTTGTTTTTTTTTTGATAAATTTTACTCATATTCCAGCCACTGCTGTTTTATCTATGCTTCTTTGCTCTATATCTCGCTGTGGCGCTAATTTCTGTTTAATGATGCTATTTTCATTTATGAAAAAGCTCTTTTCTTCTGTTTTATCTTTCGTTTTTATATTTAATTCTTTTATTCCGGCTTTTGCGGCAGATTGCAATTATAAAGGTATGCTTAAGAGCAGTTCAAATCCCTCTTGGCTTGATTCTGAATGCGTTATCAATTTGTCATGTAAATATCTTCCCACTAAGAATGATGAGGTCAGAGGGATCATGCTCGGCGGAATAAAAAATTATAAAGATTATTAGATATCTAGGTGGACAGATTTAACATCAAAGGATCAAGATAAAGTTCCTACTGTTGTTCATGTTTTTGTTGCCGGTTTCGGGAGTAACGGTTTCACTACAGTAATATCTTCTTCAGGTGAGACTAAAAGCAGAGCGATTACTGATGAAGAGAGGATGGTTTTGGCTTTAGAGCGTGAGCGTGCATGTGGAAGTGCTTCAGGTGATAATAGCAACGGTTCAAATAAAGACGGAAATAACCAAGGCGGGCCAAGGCGGCCGGCTCCCGAGCCTTTTATACCGGATTTAAAATATATAAATGCGGAAATCATGTATCCTTCTGAGGGTACGGGCGAAGAAGCTTGCAAAGATATGAAAGAATTTGAAGCTTTACTAAAAAGTAAGATTAAAGAGGTGTATGCTCAAGGCAAACATTGCAGAAAATCCGGCGATTGCGATTTTGATATACATAAAGTTGTCCAGAATATGCTGGCTAAAAGCGATAGTAAAAAATGCGATGATAAGTTCTATCTTACCAATCAAAATTTACGTTATTTATTTGTTGTATATGCCGCTTTGATTAATAATAGTTCTGGAGATATAAACCAACTGCTTCATTATATCAACGGAAATTATCCCCAGCGCGTCAAGGCCGCCGCGGCAAATGCGACTATGGCTTTCTCCAAATATACTCTTTATGTTGATGGCGGATACAAAATGGCTAATACTCCGCTCGGTACTTTAGATTATACTGAGAAGCAACGTGAGCTTATCGCCGCGGAAGTTTCTTTAGAGTATATGCGTTCTGGCCTAAGCGAAGCCGGCTATAAGTTATATAAGCAAAATATTGACAGAGTAATAGAAGGCTATGATAAATCGGACATTGTGATAGTTGCCCAAAACGGCAATGCCTTACAAAAGGCCTCAATGCCGGCTTTCGCGGCAGCTATGGTGCTGGGGCGGCCGGAGGAATGTCTAATAGCGGAATAGCTATTGAGATTTCAAAGTATGGCAGCGCTATTATCAGACATTAAAAAACCCCTGTTACTATTGATTTAAGCAAAATCGGAACATTAGCCCGCGGCGCGGTTGTAATTGAAAGTTCTACCGTCGGCGTTTTACTGGGGGCCCTTGCCATACCGGCGGCTACGATATATGAACTAAATAATGCTTTTGCCTGCAGTTATTTATGAGTTAAGAAAGATTCCGTAAATAAATATATGTCTCAATTAATAGACGGATCAACGACTGCTTTGAGCAATTTCGAATATGTTTATTCCCGAGATATCCTTATCGGGGTTATGAAAATGTTTTAACGGCGGCACAACTCTAACCTCCGGCGGTACTACAATTCGTATCGGCGCCGATGAAATGGCACCGGGTACAAGCGGGGGGAAGCCTAATACACATTTACATTTTGAAGAAATACAATACTTTAAAGATACTCAGCCTTATATATGCAATCACGCCGTCTATTTTCTCATGCCTCCGGCTGGGAACAAAAATATAAATGTTGGGCATTATTTAGAAATGCTTTGGAAAATATTTTATTGATGTTTTTGCTTGCTTGTATATTTTTGGGCCCCCACGTCTTTTAGACGCGGGGTTTCAGACGTAAATGCGCTGAGAGTGTTTTATTCTAAATTCCTTTATGAAAGGGCTTTAAATTGCTAAAATAAAAATAATATCCAAGGAGTATATTTATATGGCAATTAACGAGAAACTTCCGCCCCAGGCTTTAGACGCAGAAATGGCCGTTTTGGGTTCCATGATGATAGAAGCCGAAGCTTTGGAACGGGCTTTTGACATCTTAAAACCTGAACATTTTTATAAAAATGCTCATCAAAAGATTTTTAACGCTATGGCATCTTTGATGGCCAAGAACCAAGCCGTAGATTTGATAACCATTACCGAAGAACTTAAAAGACAGGGCTTTTTGGCCGAAATCGGCGGGGAGCGTTACCTTTCCGAGCTTATGGGGAAAGTTTCCACCGCGGCGCACGTAGAGCATTACGCAAAAATGGTTTACGAGGCGGCTTTGGTGCGCGAGCTTATAAATATTTCCACTTCAACAGTTGAGGAATGTTATAAAAATCCCGATGACCCTACAAGCCTTATTGACGAGGCCCAGGGCAAACTTTTTAAACTTAACCAGCAAAGGGAACTTAAGGGGTTTGTGTCTTCAAAGGAACTTTCCGGCGAAGTCATGCAGATGATAGAAAAACTTATCGTCGACAAAAATCCTATAAAAGGCGTTCCCACCGGCTTTACAAAGTTTGATTTAAAAACCGGCGGTTTAAGGAAGTCCGATTTGATTATTCTTGCCGCGCGTCCTTCTCAGGGTAAGACGGCAATGGCCTTAAATATAGCCCATTATGCCGCCGTGCACGCAAAAGTGCCGGTGGCGATATTTTCCCTGGAAATGGGCCGCCACTCCATTTATCAAAGAATGGTGTGTTCCGCCGCAATGGCTGATTTGCATCAGGTAAGCACAGGTATGTTCAAAAAAGAACGCTGGCGCGAACTTGCAAGGGAAATACAAAGGCTCGGCGAAGCGCCGATGTTTATTGACGATACCCCGGCCCTGACCATTACCGATATACGCGTGCGTTCAAGAAGGCTTGCCAGCGAACTTAAAAAACAGGGCAAGGAACTCGGCCTTATAATGATAGACTATATAGGCCTTATACGCGGCGGCGGGAAAAAGGCGGAATCGCGTCAGCAGGAAGTTTCCGAAATTTCAAGAATGCTTAAAGAGCTTGCCCGTAACCTTGAAGTGCCGGTATTGGCGCTTTCCCAGCTTAACAGAAAGACTGAAGACAAAACCCGCACCAGCAACAGGCCTCAGCTTTCGGACTTGAGGGAATCAGGATCAATAGAGCAAGACGCCGACGTCGTAGCTTTGATACACCGCGAAGGTTATTATAAAAGGGATGATCCCAGCCTTGAACGAGACGCTACTCTTATCATCGCCAAACAGCGCAACGGCCCGGTGGGCGACGTTAAACTGAACTGGTACAGCGAATACACTTTATTTGCCAACCCCGCGCCCGAAAATGTAGAAGTTGCGCCGGAGGCCGCACCGGTATGATGACGGATATGCCTCTTTTGCGCCCTACTTACGCCGAGATCAGCCTGAAAGCGTTGACTTTCAACCTTGGCAAAGCGCGGGCGGAACTTAATGCCCGAGGGCGCGAAAACTGTAAAATAATGCTTCTTGTAAAAGCCAACGCATACGGACACGGCGCGGAATTGGTTTCCGCTTTCGCGCAGAAAGAAAAACTTTGCGACGCTTTCGGTGTTGCTTCCATAGAAGAAGGCATAATTTTAAGGCAAAAAGGGATAACTCTGCCGATATTGGTTTTGGGCAGCGTTTATCCTTTTGACTGTTTTGAATACGCTTTAAAATACGGCCTTTCGGTAGCGGTGGCAAGCGTTCGCGCGGCCAAATATATAACCGAACTTTCGGCAAAACTTAAGATTACGGCAAAATGCCACGTCAAGCAGGAAACTGGTATGGGCCGCATAGGCAGCCGCCGCCCGGCCGCTTTGGAAATTTTAAAAATTTTAAATCAGGGCGAGTATGTAAAGACAGAAGGGACTTTCAGCCACTTTTCCAGCGCGGACGGCAGCGAAGATTATACTCGTATGCAGTTGGGATATTTTAAAGATTTGCTTTGCGAAGCCGCCGCGCAGGGGCTTAAAGTCGGTTCGGCTCATATATCGGCAAGCAGCGGTTTTTTAAATTATAAAGACGCCTGTTTTGATATGGTGCGCCTCGGTCATTTGGCTTACGGTTTGGAAGAAGGCTATAAGCCGGTTTTGTCTTTAAAATCCAAAATAGTTTTTATAAAAGACGTTCGCGCAGGCGCGGCGATAAGCTACGGCCGTACTTTTAAGTGTGCGCGGCCTTCCAAAATTGCGACTATACCTTTAGGCTACGGCGACGGATTCCACAGAGTTTTATCCAATAAAGCAAAAGTTTTGATACATGGGAGGCCGTGCCCTCTTATCGGTAATATAACCATGGATATGCTTATGGCCGATATTACGGAACTGGGGGATATCCCCGTCGGCAGCGAAGCCGTTTTTATAGGCCGTCAAGGTTCTGAAGAAATTACGGCCGCACAGGTTGCCGCCGCGGCCGGAACTATAGATTATGAAGTTTTAACCTCCATAACGGCCAGAGTGCCCAGAAAGGCGGAAGACTGATGTTTAAAAGTTTAGGAAGATTCGTATTAAACGCTTTAACTCAAATAGGGCAGGCTTCAAGCTTGGTCTACTCTTCCGTATTTTGGCTTTTCAGAGCCCCTCTTGAGTTTGCCCAAACCATGCAGCAGACCGTCAAAATAGGCGTGGAATCCATGATAGTGGCTACGCTTACCAGCCTTTTTACCGGCATGGTTTTGGCTTTGCAGGCCGGCACGACGATGCAAAGTATTTTAAGCGAACCGATTTATATAGGCACATTGGTGGGATTTTCATTGGTAAGGGAACTTGGGCCGGTATTGACGGCTTTTGTCGTGGCCGGGCGCGCCGGTGCTGCCGTTACGGCGGAAATCGGCACCATGCGCGTAACCGAGCAGATAGACGCTTTGCATACTTTGGGCACCGATCCCATACGTTATTTGGTTATACCAAGGCTTATAGCTTTTACTTTGGCTATACCGATACTTACTTTGTTTGCAAATGTTACGGGTATGTTCGGCGGATATTTGGTAAGCGTTTACGGTTTGGGCGTTTCCTCTTATACTTATGTTGAAGACATAACCACTTTTATCGGCGTGGACGATTTAATGCACGGATTTATAAAGTCTGTTTTCTTTGCTTTTATGATAGGCGTAGTCTGCTGTTATAAAGGGCTTTATACCAGGGGCGGCGCGGAAGGCGTCGGCAAATCAACCACGCAGGCCGTAGTCGTAAGCATGGTGATGATTTTGGTTTTGGACTATTTCTTTACTGCGATTTTAAACGCTTTGGGTATATAGATGATAAATATAAAGGATTTGAAAAAATATTTCGGCAGCAAGCATATCCTGCGCGGTGTCAACCTTGACATAAAAGACGGAGAGGTTACCACTATAATAGGCGGCAGCGGCACTGGCAAAAGCACATTGATAAAGTGCATAATCCGCCTGCTGGAGCCGGACGGCGGGGAAATACTCGTCAACGGCAAGGATATCACCCATATAAAAAGCGCGGTTGAACTTGCCGATTTAAGGCGGAGCTTCGGTTATTTATTCCAGGAGGGGGCCTTGTTTGATTCCCTTACCGTGGGGGAGAATGTAACTTTCGGTTTGAAATATCTTACCGACGTCCCCAAAGCCGATTACGCCAAAATCGCCAAAGAAAAACTGGCCTTGGTAGGCCTTAAAGATATTGAAAATCTTAAGCCTTCGGAACTTTCCGGCGGTATGAAGAAGCGCGTTTCTTTGGCGCGTGTTTTGGCCACGGGCCCGAAAGTTATTTTGTATGACGAACCCACCAGCGGCCTTGACCCGATAATGTCGGAGATTATCAGCGAGCTTATAGTCGATCTTAAACATAAGCTTGGCGTAACGTCGGTGGTAATCACGCACGATATGAAATCCGCCTTTGAAATCTCAGACACCATGGCTATGCTCTATGAAGGCAAAGTAAAGCTGGCCGCAAGCGCGGAAGAATTTAGGAAAACGGATAATCCGTACGTCAAACAGTTTATTGAGGGCAGCAGCAAAGGCCCTATACAAATGCAGATAAGAAGTTAAAGGGATTGTTCGCCCTTAAGAATTTTAGATAAAAGGTATAATGAAATTATGACATCGGAAACAAAAGTAGGCCTCTTTACGTTTTTTGGTTTAGTCCTTTTGGGCTTTTCCATTTATATGCTCGGCAATTTTACGGTATCAAAAGGTTTTGACATAAACGTTTATTTTAAAAACGTTTCCGGCCTGCCGGCAAAATCAATAGTAAGATTAAACGGCGTTGAAGTGGGAAAAGTCAAAGAGCTTAAACTTGACGGCCCCCGCGTAGTCGCCGTGGTGCGTTTAAACGACGGTGCGGTCGTTTATAAAAACTCCAGGTTTTCCATAGCCGCCACAAGCCTTATCGGGACCAATTATTTGCAGATAGATCAAGGCGACTTTTCAAGCGGAATTTTGGCCGAAGGCGACAGCGTGGAGGGGGAAAGTATGTCCTCCGTAACCGATATGCTGTCCGAAACCATGGCCACGATAAACAATTTGGCTTCCGGCATTGCGGCAAACGGGAAATTCGCCGAAGATTTAAACGCCACGCTGGAAAATTTAAGAATGCTTTCCGGCAATTTAAACGAGCTTGTGTTTTCCTTAAGGCCTTATCTTTCTTCTTCTATGCAGGACGTAAGCGAACTGACGAAAGCTTCTAAAGAACTTATGGCGAAAATTGACGGCGGCGACGGCCTTTTTACGGCTTTGGTTCAAGACGAACAAATGAAGACCGACGTTCAAACCACTTTGGCGAATGTCCGCCAGGTAAGCGAAGACGCAAAACAATTTATCGGCAAAATGGCCAAGTTCCGCATTTTCTGGGAATATGACGCCAGATATCAGCCCGACGGCAATTTGACGGAATCTGATTTGGGGATAAAATTCGTCCCCGCCAACGGTTTTACTTATTACAGGGTGGGTATTTCTGATTTGGGCAACCGCGACAATGACCCCAAAGACGATAAAGATTACCGCGGAAAGCCTAACCAAATTGATGCTCGCTTGGGCCTTTATAACAAATGGGCGGATTTGCAAGTCGGCATGATAAGGGGTGCGGGCGGCGGTATACTGGCGCTTAAACCTTTTTATAAATCGGAAGTCCTGCCCGTCAGAGAATTTAACGTCTACGGTGAAGTTACGGACTTTGGGCGCAACCGCGTAATCAACAACAAACTTTTTGACAAACCCAAAGCCGCCATTGGCGCAAGAACCTTTGTAACCAAAAACGTAGGCGTCGGCATAAGATACAATGAAATGCTTGAAAAGGACGCTAGGGCTTTGCAGCTTACCGGCAGCCTTTCTTTTGAAGATAAAGAATTGGCTTCCATGCTGGGCTTGGCGACTTTGGTTAAATAATTATGAAATTTAAAACGGTTTACACCTGCCAAAAATGCGGATTTACTTCAGCCAAATGGCTGGGCCAATGCCCGGATTGTTCGGCTTGGAACAGTATGGCGGAAGAAGTCGTCCGGCAAGAAAGCAAAACCGCGAAAGCGGCGCGCAAATCTTTTACGGATTTTTCCTCTGAAATGACGACGCTTAAAGACGCCCGCATCCAGGATTTAAAGCGTCTTCCCACGGGTATTAAGGAGTTTGACCGCCTTACCTGCGGCGGCTTGGTGGAGGGCCAGCTGATACTGCTTGCCGGCGCGCCGGGTATCGGCAAAAGCACTTTAATGCTTCAGCTTGCCGGCAAATTGGCGGAAGGCAAAAAGGTTTTGTATGTTTCGGGGGAGGAATCCTCGTCGCAGATAGCGGGCCGCGCGGCCAGGCTGAAAGTTAAAGGCGATAATATTACGCTTCTTTCCGAAACAAACATAGAAAATATCATAAAAGCCGTCGAGGAAGCCAAACCGCAGATTCTTATAATCGATTCCATACAGACCGTTTATCATCCCGAGTTCAGCTCTTCCGCAGGAACAATCGGACAGGTTAGGGAAAGCGCGGCGGAAATTTTGCGCCTCGCCAAACCTAAGGGAATAATAGTTTTTATCTTGGGGCATGTTACAAAGGACGGCGCTTTGGCAGGGCCGAAAGTGCTGGAACATATGGTCGACAGCGTGCTGTATTTTGATACGGAACGCGACAATGTTTTAAGAATGCTTCGCGCTCATAAAAACCGCTTCGGTTCCACTTCGGAAACGGCCCTTTTTAAAATGGGCCCGCACGGCCTTGAAGACGTGGAAGACGCAAGCGCGTATTTTTCTCAAACGTCAAGAAGCAAAGCCATGACGGGCCGCGCTTTCAGCGTAGCGGCCGAGGGTTCCCGCCCTATTTTGACGGAAGTTCAGGCGCTTGTAAGCCCTACGCATTATCCTTTCCCAAGGCGTATCGCTACGGGTATTGATTTGAACCGCTGTCAAATGCTTTTGGCCGCTTTGGAAAAACACGTCAATATTAATTTGGAAACCAAAGACGTTTACGTCAGTTTGGCCGGCGGCTCAAAAATTTCCGATCCGGCGCTTGATATGGCGGTTTGCGCGGCCGTGATAAGCTCCGCCCGTGATAAAGCTTTGCCGGGCAACTTCGTGTTTATAGGGGAAGTCGGCATATTGGGGCAGGCCGCGCCGGCTTATATGACGGAAAGGCGCGTTGAGGAAGCTTTAAGGCTCGGTATGAAGAAGATTTTTGTCCCCGTTATGAGGGAGCCTATCAGGGGCGAGGGCGTTGTGGAAGTTGAGGATTTGTATTCGCTGTCCTTGCAGATTAAGTAGTTGGTAGCTACTCATGGCCTGCAGTATTTTTACTCGGGCTGGGTTGCACGCTCACGGCTAGCACTTTGCCGCTTTTGGGCGTATTTTAATTTTTTCTTCGCTTAAATACCGCGGCGGCCAAGCCGCCATCGTTCTAGGTATTCTGCGCTTAGAATAAAATTAAAATCCGCTCCAAAATCAACAAACCACGCCACTTACACTCTCTCGCGGTTTTAACTCGGTCTAAGTTGTGCACTCGTATACTTTTACTCGCGTGATATTGAGTTCTCACGGCTAGCAAACTTCCGTATTTGGCGTTTTTTGCGGTTTTTCTTCGCTTGGATACCTCGCCGACTTCGTCGGCATAGCGGCAAGTATACCGCGTTCGTAATAAAATCAAAATCTATCTCAAAACTAAAAAATCAGGCCGCTTTCAAGCTCTCACGCTTAAAGTTCACTCAAAAACCAATTCAATGTAGGTCAGGTTTTACCTGACAAAGGGAATTCCTTTTAACGTCAGGCAGAGCCTGACCTACGTTTAACTATATTTATGGTCAGTATTTCTCCAAAATCTTAAAAACTTATCATTATTGCATAACGTACTTAACAAATAGATTCTTCTTTATATTCCAATATATAAACTTATTCGGTCGCAAAATACTTCCATAACTTTTTTACTGATTAATGTAGGTCAGGTTCTACCTGACAGGGGAACACCTTTTTAACGTCAGGCAAAGCCCGACCTACATATATGTATTAATTCTCTTTTTAATATTTTGTTTGCGCCGTGTCGTACGTCGGGGCGTTTTGAAAAAAACATAAAACAGTTGACTTGTTTTTTTTTTTGATAAATTTCCTCTATATTTCAGGCCGGAAAATCTGTGATATGTCTGTTTGCTTTTAATTCGCGTTCGTTAAAGTTTTTCGGCTTGAAGTAATCAAAAACGGAGGTAAAAATATGGTTAGTATAAAGAGAAATCTAGGCTTATTTTTTATAAGAAGTTTAGTTTTTG
>CAKUBV010000003.1 GCA_934643455.1 Candidatus Proelusimicrobium excrementi
GCGGCCGTTAACGTCGTCTTGCCGTGGTCTACGTGACCAATCGTTCCGACGTTCACGTGCGGCTTGCTTCTTGAAAACTTCTCCTTTGCCATATTAATTGTCTCCTGTATGTTTTTAATTAAATTCAAAAGCTGGGAATGGGAATCGAACCCACGACCTTCTCCTTACCATGGAGATGCTCTACCAGCTGAGCTATCCCAGCAAAATCTTAATTTACCAAAGTTCCAAGCGGGCGAAGGGAATCGAACCCTCGTCATCAGTTTGGAAAACTGAGGTTCTACCATTGAACTACGCCCGCGTGGGCATATCTCATTATATCAAATTTTATCGGACAAAAAACCCTTAGGCCTTTGCTCCGGAACTTAAATTGCAGGCGCGAGGGAGAATCGAACTCCCGAATAGCAGTTTTGCAGACTGCCGCCTTACCACTTGGCCATCGCGCCGTGCATATAAAAATTCTTTCCTATTAATTATAATAAAATTTACCCTTTATTGTAAACAGTTTTTAAATATCGGAGACTCTGTATACCGTTAAAGCCGTAAAATCCTCCCCCGGTTTTATCGCCGTTGAAGGGAAATCGGCATGGTTGGGACTGTCGGGGAAATGCTGCGTTTCCAAACAAAAAGCACCGAAACGTTTATAGACAGCCCCGCCTTTGCCGGAATCTTTCCCGCTTAAAAAGTTGCATCCGTAAAAATGTACGGAAGGCTGAGTGGTAAGAACTTCCAGCTTAAGGCCGCTTGCACAGTTAATGGCGGCCGCCCCCAAAAACAAATTGCGTCCGTTATAGTCATCGCAGACAAAACTGTGATCATATCCGCCGCAATATTTAAGCTGAGCGTCATCCGCATTAAGCTCCGCACCGATTTTTTTAAAAGAAGTAAAATCAAAAGGAGTGTTTTTGACTTCCGCCGTATCGCCCGAGGGAATTAAATTTTTATCGACAGGCAGATAATGCGCAGCGTTGATAAAAAGTTTATGGTCCAAAACGTCTTTTGAATGATCGCCCAAATTAAAAAAAGCGTGATTGGTAATATTAAGGACGCTTTCTTCCGAACATTGCGCGTGGACCTCGAACAGAAGGGCGTTTTCATCCGTAAGAGTATAGCGGACTCTTATTGAAAAATCACCCGGATAACCGTCCAGATCCGCAGGCAGAAAACAAGACATCTCCGCCGAGTTGGAAGAGATATCGCAAATCTTCCAAACTTGTTCGTTAAGGCCTTTAAATCCGCCGTGCAAATGATTAGGGGGATTGTTGACGCTTAGCGAGCATTCGCGCCCGCCGAGTTTAAATTTCCCGTGTGCTATCCTGCCGGCATAACGGCCTACGACGGCGTTAAAATAACGCTCCGAAGCGTTTTTGTAGCCCTCGAGCGAAGCGGGACCTATTACTATATCGTGCAAAAGACCGTTTTTATCAGGGACGATAAAAGACGCTATTCTCGCCCCGTAATTACTAAGCTGAACCAAAGCACCTTTTGTATTGGCCAGATTTATCAATACGCATTTATCCGCGCCGACATATCCTTCGAAATCTTGTTCTTTAAGGCGAAGTTCACTCATAAACACCCCCGATACAACTTATACAGCCATTGTATAAAAATAAAACTTTTTTGCAAGAAAAGCGAAAAACGATTATATTTTATCGACGGAGCAAATAATGTTTTAATTTCTTTGGCCCGGGGGCTTGACATTTGTTTTTTTAATCGTATTATATTGATACGGGCAGCAAAAACAGGGGGTTCTGAAAGAATAGAACCTGTTCCCGCTCCTACATAAGGAGGCTGCCCGTTTTGAAAATTTGAAACGGTTTGGCTGGGTGGTGTTTTCCGGCGGTGCGGTGTTATGAATGTAGACGCCGCGTGACGTGAGGACGCCGGATGCGGGCAAAAAATTCCCTTAAGTGGGTGCTCGCAGGAGACAGCCGGACTGAGGGCCGGATGTCCGGATGGTTACTTGTCCGTCGTTATGGGCGGCGAACCGGTTGTTTAGGATGTCTGCGCCGAGGAGAAGGTATGGAGGATAGCTCCAGTTGTAAAAGCGGGCGTTAGCTTGTTACGAAAGGTAATGGATAATTACAGGTGTAACAGTTAAGGCCCGCTTTTTTATTGCCCAAAATACGGCACATCGGCAATTTCCGCAGATATAATTTAATGATGAAAAAGCCCCGGGTTTGAGCCCGGGGCTGTTGGTTCGTGAAGTAAGACCGGCCTAAGCCGAAGCTTCGTCCGAATCTTGCTTTTGGCGGAAAATCACTCTCTTTACCCAGCCCCCGAAATCGTCAAATAAAGAGTATGCCACAGGCGCCATAAGCAGGGTAATAAGCAAGGCCAAAGTCTGCCCGCCGATAATTACGATGGCCAAACTGCGCCTTAAACCAGAGCCGGCCCCGGTGCCCAAAGCCGTCGGTATCATACCGGCGATAATGGTTACCGTCGTCATCAAAATAGGGCGCAGCCTTACTTTGTTGGCTTCCATAATGGCGTTATACTTATCGTATCCGGCATGGCGCATGGTATTGGTATAGTCCACCTGCAAAATGGCGTTTTTGCTTACTATACCCATTAACATGAATATGCCCAGCAAGCTGAAAATATTAAGCGTTTCCCCCGTAACCATAAGGGACAAAAGCGCGAAAGGTATCGTCAGCGGTATGGCCGTAAGAACTACAAACGGGTGAACATAACTTTCAAACTGGGAAGCCAAAATCATGTAAATGAACAATATCGCCAAAGCGAAAGCCATTGCAAAGCTTGACAACATTTTGCCCATTTCGTTGGATTGGCCGTCCAGCGCGGAAGTATAGTTGGCCGGAGGATTAAGCTCTTTAAACGCGGAATCAATAATATTGATTGCGCGGTTCATGTCCATTTTACCGGAGGTGTTGGCCTGAACGGTAATTTTTCTTTGCCTATTCATTCTGTTTATCTGAGAAGGACCGAAGCCCTGCTCTATTGTAGCCAAGCTGTCCAGACGTACAAGCGTATTCCTGCCGTTTTGCACCGCGGGTATCATCAGCGCGGAGATGACTTCTTTATTGTTTCTGTAATCCTCATCGGCGCGGACGCGGATTTCATAAAGTTCGTTGCCTTCTTTATACTTTGAAATATCCTCTTCGCCGCCGACCAAAGTGCGCAAAGTGCTTGCGATATCGCTTATTTTTACGCCGAGGTCATGCGCTTTGTCGCGGTCAATGGAAACCCTGTATTCGGGTTTGGCGAAGTCAAAGTCCAAGTCCAAGTCTATAATGCCGGGAACGTCTTTTACTTTGTCATACACCGCATTGGCGTAGGCCAAAAGTTCGTTCATATCAGGGCCGGATATAACGTATTCGACTTTGGTTGAACCTTCCCCCGGAGAACCGCTGATAATGAAGACCTGGCTTTTTACGGTATCATATTTGGCAAGGATGTTTCTTGTTGCGTCGATATACTCAAAAAGGGAATATCCTTTGCCCCTTTTCTTTAGATCTTCAAGTTCCAATATGAAATATCCCCTGTTGGTGGAAGAACCAGTGTTTACGATACTGTCGGCGGAAACGCCCACGCCCGTAAAAAGCTTGTCGATATGCGGCATTTGCTTAAGTTCTTTTTCAACCTGCCTCATGAATACCGACATCTGCTGATAGCTGGTGCCGTCGGGAGCTTTAAGGTTTATCTGATATTTGCCGGAATCGTCTTCAGGGATAAAATCAACGCCGATTAAGCCGCTGGCCAAAATAAATATCGGGGAAACGGCCAGCAACAAAGAAAATACAACCATTAAAAGCTTATGCGCCATGGCGAATTTTAAACAAGTCATATAAACCTTGTTAATGGCGTTGTTTACGCTGTCCACCATTTTATCCGCTCTGGATTTTTTGCGTTCGGCCTTTAAGAATTTACTGCACAACATCGGGGTTAAAGTCAAAGCTATTAAACCGCTGATGCTGATTGCGTACGCCACGGTAAGACCGTAGCTTTTTACGAAGCGGCCCACTATGCCGCTCATGAAAGCCAAAGGTACGAAAATTACCACCAACGAAGCCGTAGTGGCGACTACCGCGAATGAAATTTCCTTCGCGCCGTCTATTGCGGCTTGCATGGCCGTTTTACCGTATTCTTCCATGTGCCTGTGAATATTTTCAAGCATGATGATGGCGTCGTCAATAACGATACCGACCGCCACCGTCAAACCCAAAAGCGTCATGTTGTTTAAGGTAAAATCACTTAAATACATCAAAAAGAAAGTACCTATGATTGACGTAGGTATGGCCATGGCGGAAATAATCGTGGAACGTAAATCCCCCATGAACATAAACACCACTATTGCGGCCAAAAGCGCACCCACAACCAAGTGTTCCATTACGGCAAAGAATGAATCTTCAATATAGCCGGACGTATCGGAAATGGTATAAATTTCCACGCCTTTGGGAAGCAAAGGTTTTATTCTTTCAAGCCTTTCTTTTATAGCGCCGATTACGGCCAAAGTATTTGTGCCGGACTGCTTTTTGATGTTTAAAGACACGCTTCTTTTACCGTTGATAAAAGTGGCGGCCCTTTCATATTCGCCGTCATCTTCCACGCGTCCGATATCGGATATTTTTATGGGCACGCCGTTTACCGTGGCGATTACAATATCGTCAAAACTTTTTACGCTGTCGATACGGCCCAAAACGCGGAGATTGAAATCGTTGGCGACGTTTTCCACACGGCCGCCGGGGATTTCAATATTCTGTTCCGTTATGGCAGCCTTTACCGCACCTACCGAAACACCCAAAGAAGCCAGTTTAAGCGGATTTACCACGACATGTATTTCCCTTTCCCTTCCGCCTACGATATCCACCGAACCGATACCGCTTACGTTTTCAATGTTTTCTTTAACTTGTTTTTTGGCAAGTTCGGTAAGTTCAATAATATCCATATCGCCGGTTACGACTACATTTAAAATGGCCGAGGCGCCTATATCCAATTTGGAAATTACAGGCGAATCAATGCCGTCGGGCAAATCTTTTTCGATTTTGTTTACGTTGTCGCGGACTTCCTGCGCGGCGACGTCAGGGTCCTTTTCCAAATCGAATTTAATCATTACGAAAGACGCGCCTTCCATGGTTTGGGAAGTCATCGTGTCAATGCCGGAAATTACGTTTACGGCTTCCTCGACTTCTTTAGTGATGGAAGTTTCGATTTCTTCCGGGCTGGAACCCTGCAAAGTGGTCTGCACCGTTACATACGGAAAGTCCACATCCGGATACATATCCACGCCCATGCGGCTGTATCCGATAAGGCCCAAAACTATCAAAACCAAAGAGAACATAACGGTCGTTACCGGCCTTCTGATAAAAAGCCCGGATATGCCGCCGCCCCCGTTTTGGGTTTCTTTTTCCTGTTTAGATTTTTCTTGATTTTCTTGCATAATTATAAGCCTTATTTATTCTCGACTCTTATTTTGCTTCCGTCTTTAATGCCGAAAACGATTTTTATTACTTCGTCCCCGACCGACGCGCCGGAAAGGATTTCGTAAGTGTCGGTTGATTTAAGCCCGATTTGAACCGGCTTTTTGCTGACGGTTGAGCCGTCGGCGTTTACCGTATATACGTAATTCTGGACGGAGCCGTCTTCCGCGGTTTCGCTCTGTACGCTGGTTAAGCTAACCGCCGGGACGTTTTCTTTCTCTTCCAAAACAAGATTTACTTTGGCGAACATCCCGGATTTAAGAGCACCTTGCGAATTATCGGCTTTAAGTTCCACTGTAACCACGCGGCTTTGAGAGTCAACCACAGGGCTGATTTTATAAACTTCGGCTTTAAACTTTCTGTTGTCAAAAGCTTCGACGGTGAAAGAAGCCTCCTGCCCCAAACGAATCTTGCCGATATATCTTTCGGGGATATCAATCACCACGCGGACGTTCTCCTGATTTACCACCATTGCCACGGGAGTGCTTCTTGTAACGTTTGCGCCCGGGTCAAGATAGGTTTTACCGATAACGCCGTTAATTGTGGAAGGCACCAAAACAGGCTCGTAAACCGCGCCGACTTCGTCGCGTTCGATCAAAGCCAAGCTTTGGTTGCGTTTTACTTTGTCGCCTTCTTTTAGTACGTTTTCCAAAAGCTTGCCGTCAACTCTGGGGAAGATTACAGCCTCCTCCCAGGCTTTTATGCTGCCCGTAATCAACAAATCCAGTTTTACGTCGCGAAGGCTGACGTTCTCAGTCTGTACGGTGAAAGTGTCGGTTTCGATTTCTTCCAGTTTGCTCTTTCCGCTTCCGCCCGAGCAAGCGCATAAGACAAAAGCCGACAATATTAACATTGATAATTTTTTCATTTTTGCGTAACCTCTTTACCTACTGCGTAATTCAAATTGGACACCGCCGTGAAAGCATCGTGCACGGCCTGTACATATTGTAGTTCGGCGTCATGTAAAAGCAAGGCCGAATCATCCAAATCAAGCCTGCTGGCAAGGCCGTTTCTGTAACGGACATTTGTTCTGTCAAGATTTTTCCTGGCTTCTTCTATAGTGCCTTTTGTGGCCAAAATTCTTTTTTTGGCTTCGTTGAAATTTAACCAGCTTCTTTTTACTTCAATCCTTATATTTCGTTCCGTGTCGCGGGCTTGCAAAAGGGCTTGGTCATAAGCCAATTTGCGCTGTTTTACCAAAGAATCAACCCTAAAACCCTCAAACAAAGGAATGCTTACCCTTAAACCGACATTGCTGCCCCAGGAAGAATTATGGCTTTCCACAGGTATCATAATATGATCGGAAGTGCCGCTGTAAGTTAAATTAGCGAAAGCGGCTATGCTGCCGTAATGATCGGCTTTGGCTATCTTTACCTGCTCTTCCGCGGCTTTGACGTTTAAATCCGCAATTACAAGCTCGGGGCGGTTTTCTTCCGCCATTTTATAGAGCTCTTCCAAACCGGGCACTTTTATTTTAAGTACGTCCTGAAGCTGCCAGGTAAGAGAAAGCGGATCCTGAGGATCTTTATTAAGAACGCGGCGCAAAGTTAAAAGGCCCAAATCATAACTGTTTAAAGCCTGTATCAAAGGCGGTTCACTGTTGGATACTTTTACTTTTTGGTTGAGGACATCCAAATCGCTCGCCAAGCCTTGTTTGTATTTTGAAGTAATTTCCTTAAGGTGGTCCTTGGCGATATTAAGATTTTCCTGCTGAACCTGTATCAAAGCGTGCGACAGAATTATGCCGAAGCACAAAGTCGTAACGACGTCTTTGATTTGGTTTTGAGTTTCCTCAAGCTGCAAATAGCCGCTTTGGGAAGCCAGCTCCGCCGCCCTTATGCCGGCCCTTACCGCCCCGCCTTTCCATAAAACCAAAGTGCCTTCCAAAGAGGCGCTGGCGGCGTTGTCCAAACTCATTTTAAAAGAACCCATGGAAGTGATTATTTCCTGCCCTCTTAAGGCGCGGGTATAACTGCCGCTTGCAACTATCTGCGGATATACGGAAGACCAATACTGCCTTACCTGCTGGGCGTAAATTTCCGCATTCTTGCGCGCCACTTGGATGGTGGTATTGTCTTTCATGGCTAAGGCCACGGCCTCGTCCACGGTTAAAGCTCCCTCCTGATTGGCGTCTTTGAGAGCGAACAAATCTATCCCGCCGGATTGCTTCCTTTGCGTTTTGTTCTGCGCCGCCGCGGCGGGCGCCGCAAACATATTAATAGCCATGCCGAATATAATCGCAAGGCTGAGAATTCTTTTCATTTAATTATTTCTCCCTGTAATCTATCGCCTTTAATATGGCGCTCGCCATATCCTTAGGATAAGAAGGCGAAATTTTAATAGCATGCTCACAGCTGTTTAAAATCAAATGAGCAATGTTGGCGAAAATCAGATGCAAAGCCATTTCCTTTCCTTTTTTCGTAATGGTTTCCTTTTTATATTCTTTTTCCAAAATCCCGGATATTACGGCGAAATTTTGCTCTTTCACCGCTTCAAACCTTTTGCCCAAATCCGGGTTTGACAAAAGATAACTGCTTACGTGAATCACGAAAGGAAACACATCCTTATGGCTGACGTCCTGCACGTATTCCGAAAAAATAAAAATAAGAATTTCTTCAAAAGAGGCACCCGAAGCCGCAAACTTTTTTAAGTTCTCGTTGCTTACGACGTTTTTCTCCACTATCAAGCTGTAGCAAAGATCTTCTTTATCCTTAAAGTAGTAATAAAGAACCGGCTTGGTTACGCCGCAGGCTTCGGCGATTTCCCTCATGGAAATATCTTTGAGGCCCTTTTTCGCCATCAAAGCAAAAGCCTTGTTTTTTATTTTTTCCTTCATTGAAATTTCATTCGTTTTATCTTTCATATTGTTTACCTACCGGTAAGTATATTTTAACAAAAAACAAAAAATGCTGTCAAAATTTATGCAAAAAAATACGCCCCGTCCGTTAAGAACGGGGCGCGTTTGCCTAAAAACAAAAACCGTAAGGCCAAGCCGCTATTTTAGTATAAGTTCAATCTTTTTAAGCTGAGCTTTATTGACTTTTTTATGAGGCGCGGCCACGGAATCGTACATGGTTTCGTTGCAGGCTGAGCAGCGTTTTAAAGCCGCTATGGCCGGCACCGCGGACAAAATAAGTTTCTTGGCGGAAACTTCATTGCTTTTCATCGTTTCGTTTACTTTGGCGGCGGTAACTTCTTCGCCTTCTTTCCAAGAGTCGAAATCCGTAACCATGGCGCAAAAGCCGTAAGCCAAACCCGCTTCCCTGGCCAGTTTGGCTTCGGGGCAGCTGGTCATACCGATTAAGGACCAACCCATTTTGCGGTGGAAATCGCTTTCGGCCTTTGTGGAAAAGGCCGGGCCTTCCATGCAAACCAAAACGCCGCCCTGCGCCGATTTGATTTTAAACTTCTTGGCCTGTTTGTAAAGCTCGTTCTGTACGCACCGGCAAAAAGGATGAGCAAAAGACACGTGCCCAACTATTCCGTTTCCGAAAAACGTCTGCGTACGCCCGACGGTTTTATCAACTATTTGATCGGGGAAAACCAAAGTCTTGGGAGGGAGTTTCTCTTTTAAAGAACCCACCGCGCTGAAAGATAAAATTATCTTTGCCCCGAGCTTTTTTAAAGCGTAAATATTGGCACGGTAAGGGACTTCGGAAGGAAGGTAAATATGCTTCCTGTTATGGCGGGCCAAAAAGCCGACTTTTACGCCGCCGATTTCGCCGGTGATGATTTTGTCGGAAGGATCGCCGAACGGAGTTTTAACCGAAACCTCTTTTTTGTTTTTCATTTCAGCAAGGTTATAAAGCCCGCTTCCGCCGATTATCGCTATATCTATCATTTTAAATCTCCGTAAAGCGGGAACCGTTTTAAAAATTCTTTTACTCTTTCCGCTTCCGCAAACAGTCTTGCGTCGTCTTCGTGATTATTGACGGCTTCGTCTATAAAAGCGGCGATTTTTATCATATCCGCCTCTTTCATGCCGCGCGTCGTTACGGCAGGCGTGCCGAGCCTTACGCCGCTGGTTATCATAGGCTTTTGCGGATCGTAAGGAATAGTGTTTTTGTTGCAGGTTATGCCGGCTTTGTCCAAAGCCGTTTCGGCCTGTTTGCCCGTAATGTTTTTGCTTCTTAAATCAACGCTGAAAACATGGCAGTCCGTACCGCCTGCCACTATGCGGTAACCCAAATCCTTAAGCGCTTGGCAAAGGGCTTGCGCGTTTAATTTTACCTGATGCTGATAGGCTTTAAATTCCGGTTTTAAAGCCTCTCCGAAGCATACGGCTTTGGCCGCGATAATGTGCATTAAAGGGCCACCTTGCGTGCCGGGAAAAACGGTTGAGTTTACTTTCTTAAGATATTTTTCTTTGCACAAAATCAAACCGCCGCGCGGGCCGCGCAAAGTTTTGTGGGTGGTCGTCGTAACCAAATCCGCATAAGGCACCGGCGAAGGATATTCCCCCGCCGCGAC
This sequence comes from Candidatus Proelusimicrobium excrementi, assembly GCA_934643455.1. Classification (GTDB taxonomy): domain Bacteria; phylum Elusimicrobiota; class Elusimicrobia; order Elusimicrobiales; family Elusimicrobiaceae; genus Proelusimicrobium; species Proelusimicrobium excrementi. Next base: position 9,909 of record CAKUBV010000003.1, read on the forward strand.
AAGGCCAGCGTAATGGGCTATATCGCAAACCAAATACGCGCCTACGGAATCGGCGATTTTTCTTAAATAAGCCCAGTCAAAAATGCGGGAATAATTGGAAGCCCCCGCCATAATAAGCTTAGGCTTGGTTTCAAGCGCGGTTTTGGCGGCTTCGTCATAATCGATTTCTTCCGTGTCTTTGCGGACGTTCATTTCCACAATTTTAAAATATTTGCCGCTGAAGTTAAGGGGATGCCCGTGCGTCAAATGGCCGCCGTGGGAAAGATTCAGCCCCAATACCGTGTCGCCCGGTTCTATAAGCGAAAGATAAGCCGCTATGTTCGCCTGAGTTCCGCTGTGGGGCTGTACGTTGGCGCCTTCCGCTTTAAAAAGTTCTTTGGCTCTTTCTATCGCCAAAGTTTCTATTTTATCCACATATTCGCAGCCGCCGTAATACCTTCTGGAGGGATACCCCTCCGCATATTTGTTGGTTAAAACGGAACCCTGCGCCTGCATTACCGCTGGCGAGGCGAAATTTTCAGACGCGATAAGCTCTATCCTGTTTTGCTGGCGGGAAAATTCTTCCATTATCGCGTTGTAGACGGAAGGATCTTCTTTTTTTACAGCTTCGTACATAAAACCTCCAAAAATTTTACAAGTTTCCTAAGATTATTTAATATAATTATATATAAGAAATTATAGCATAGGAGTGTGAGAAAAAAATGGAAAAAAAGACGCAAAAAAGTTTCCTCAACGAAACCATAAAACATATAGACATCAAAAAACACAATGTAGTTAAGTTGGTTGACGATATGGCCGATATGGCGTATACCTCCAGGGATTTAAACCGCGCCGCGACTATTTACGACAAAATGCTCAAAGACAAAAACTGCTGCATTTTCGTTTGCATCGCGGGTTCGCTTATTTCCGCCGGCCTTAAGAAAATGATTGTTGATATGATTGATAACAATATGGTTGACGCCATAATTTCAAACGGCGCGAACATCGTAGATCAGGACTTTTTTGAAGCTTTGGGTTACAAACACTATAAAGGCGACCAGCACTATGCCGACGATAACCTCCTGCGCGATTTGCACATCGACAGAATTTATGACACCTACATCAACGAAGACGAACTTAAAGTTTGCGACGAAACCGTAAAAATCATCGCCGACGGCCTTGAACCTAGGCCTTATTCCTCAAGAGAATTTATTTACGAAATGGGCAAATGGCTTGATAAAAACAAAAAAGGCAAAGACAGCGTTATTTATCACGCTTACAAAAAAGGCGTGCCTATATTCGTACCGGCTTTCTCCGACTGCTCCGCCGGATTCGGCTTTGTGGCCCATCAGACGGAACACCCGGAAGCTCATGTTTCCTTGGACAGCGCAAAAGACTTTTTGGAACTTACCAAAATCAAGATTAACTCCAAAGACAGCGGCCTTTTAATGTTCGCCGGCGGCGTGCCGAAGAACTTTGTACAGGATACCGTAGTCGCGGCCGAAATACTCGGCGCGGATACGCCCATGCATAAATATGCCGTACAAATCACCGTCGCGGACGAAAGGGACGGCGCGCTTTCCGGCTCCACCCTTAAAGAAGCTTCCAGCTGGGGCAAGGTTTCAACCTCCCTCGAGCAGATGGTTTACAGCGAAGTAACCCTCGCCGCTCCGTTGATAGTCGGTTACGGCTACCATAAGAAAAACTGGAAAAACAGAAAAGCCAAAAACTACGCGAAATTCTTGCAAGACGAAGACAAAAAAAATGCGGCTCTTAAAAAGAAAAAATGCTGCACCTGCAAAAAATAAAACATATGAAGAAATTAATTCTCAGCTTAGTTTTGCTCACCTGCCCGATAGCTTTCAGCTTCGGGCAGTTGAGCGTTTCGGGCGTTACCGGCAACAATGATTATTCAGCCGTAAGGGCAAGTTATAATCTTTCCATGCCGCTGACGCCGCTGTCCATAACGCCGAAGTTCGCCATGTATGAACAGGACGGTATGGACACCATGTATCAATACGGTATAGGCGCAAATATGCATGTGCCTTTTTACGATTTGCTTGAAGTAGGCGCTGAGGCCGCTTACACGCCCAAAGCAAACGACTATTCCAACTACCTATGGGACGTACACGCAGCACTTAACATACAGAATCTGCTCTTTAGGCTTTTGCCGCTGGACGAACTTAAAGCGGGGCTGGGATACAAAACTATTTACCATACCTTTCACGCAACCGATACCGACGTAACGGAACAGGATATTTATATGTTCCTTTACCAAAAAACCGGCGGATTGGATACAAGGATAACCTTCACGAAGGCTTTGGATTTTTCTGGCGACAAAACCGGCACTCCGCTTTGGCTTGACGTACCCGGCTTTACAGCGGTATACCAAGGCTATCTTGATTATTCCTTAAGCGTGGACGCGGGTTATACTTACAAGTTCATCCGCCCTTACGCCGGTTATACTTTTATCAAGACTGACAATGCGCCTTCTTCCGACGACGCAAGGCTCGGCTTGATACTCAGCGTGGCGATGATAAACTTCAACGCTTCCGTGGAATGGTTTAACTTTACCCAAAACACCGCGGACAGGCAGACTTTCTTCTCATTCACGGCGGGTGTTTCAATATGATAAGAACGGCGGAACAGAACAAAATCCTCTCGCTGACAGTGCTTATACAGCGCATTATAGTGTCTTTGGCTTTTGCTTTCTTGGCGGCGGGGGAGACACTGCACCTTAACGCATTTGTGCAAAACGGCATAGATATAGGCCTGCCTTATTCCAGAGTTTTATGCACTGCGGCGGTAATAATAACTTTTATTTCCGCAGCCGGAATACTCTTGGGCCTGTTCTTCCGTACGCTAAGCGCGGCGGCGGCGGTTATTACTTTATTTTCCGGGTTTTTCTTTTTCGCCGGAAGTTTTAACAAAGTAAATATAGTGGGGACCTTGTTCGCTTTGGCCCTTTTGGCCGGCTTCATAATTTGCGGGCCGGGCAGATACAGCTTAGACTGCCGCATGAGAAAAAAGAAAGAGAAAGAAAATAAAAGAATTTTGTTCCGCTAAAATAAACCCCCGGCAAAACCGGGGGTTTTTATTTGCCGTTTGCGCCCAGGCTCTTTACTTATTATTTTTCCGGCTTATCCTTATATTTGGAGGCATTATGAAGAAAATAGTTTTAATACGCCACGGACAAAGCGAATACAATCTTAAAAATCTTTTTACCGGGTGGTATGACTGCCCTTTAAGCGAAAACGGTTTTAAAGAAGCCGAAAAAGCGGGCAAACTGCTTAAAGAAGCCGGATTTTTATTTGACGCGGCTTATACTTCCGTGCTTAAAAGAGCCATAGACACCCTTAACGTTATTTTAAACGAGATCGGACAGGACTGGGTGCCGGTTGAAAAAACTTGGCGTCTGAACGAAAAGCACTACGGAGCCTTGCAGGGGCTTAACAAAAAACAAACCGCGGAAAAATACGGTGAAGAAAAAGTGCTGCTTTGGCGCAGAGGTTTTGACGTACGCCCCGCCCCGCTGGACAAAGATGATGACCGTTCCCCTTACTGCGATCGGCGCTACGACGATATCCCCAGGCAATATCTACCTTTGACGGAATCTTTAAAAGACGCGGTGCAAAGATGTCTGCCGTACTGGCAGGAGGTTATATTTCCTTTGCTTAAACATAAAAATCAAATACTGGTCGCCGCGCACGGCAACAGCCTTAGGGGAATAATAAAGTATCTTAAGAATATATCCGATAAAGATATCGCTTCTTTCAATCTCCCTACGGCCGTGCCTTATGTTTTTGAGTTTGACGAAGATCTAAATTACGTCAAAGATTATTTCTTAGGCGACCCGGAAGAAATAAAAGAACTTATGCGCCAAGTGGCCGAACAGGGCAAAGCCTCTTAAAGCATATACTGAAACAGGGCCTAAAGACTTTGTTACATAGGTCTTTTGGCCCTTGTTTGGCAACTCATATTTATATCATTATATAAATATGAGAACATTATTATTTTTTGTTATCGTTATCCTGACACTATACCCCCCCGTATCTTTGTATGCAGCTCCTCACGCTTTGGAAGATGAGGTCAATCCTAAAAGGCCTTTTGCCATTGATATTTTGGTGCGGGAAGAACCGCTGAAATATTATTTTGAGGATTGCTCTCACCCGTATGCGGCGCAAATAACAAAAAGCTACCGGGCGTGGTTTAGCAACGCTAAATCTTACTTGCGCAAAGAAACAGACCCTTCTGTTGAATACTATAAAGAAATTATAGATTTCGCCACCGGCGAGGAAGCTTATATTTGCACGGATGAAAAAGACGCAGACATCAGATTTTATGTAAAAAACGGCGGAGAATATCTCAGATACGGGCCGCGCAACTCTCAAGGAGTTTTTACTTATCAAAACGGCAAAATGATAATAGCCGTAAGAACTGATGCGATGACCGAAAGAGATGGTTTTAACACGCTGACTCATGAAATAGGGCACTCTCTCAGAATGCAGGATTTATACTCAGGGGAATTTCATGCGACAGAAGGCAAGTATGGATCGGGCCCGAGAGATTCTATAATGAAAGACGCCCGCTATTTGACTTGTGATGACGCCGACGCGATATTAAACGCTCTGTATCTTACAAAAAAACTAACAGGCGCAAATCCTCCCGATTTGCAATTTGATTCTTTTTGCAACTATTTGAATAATCCAAAAACAACTTATAAAAACGCCATGGTTTTAAACAGAGGGCCCCTTGTCATAGATGATAAAGGGAGCAGAACCGTTTATACTTATTGCAAAGACGGAAATCCGCATCAAGTCGTAAAAATAAGCCCTTATAATTACGATATACTTTATGAAACGGTTCAAGCCCCGGTCAACTGCGATTATACTCCTCTGCCGGAAAAGAAATTTGAGCCTAATATCAGCGGAGGCTACGCCATCACCGATTTTAAAACGGGAAAAATATTGTCTTTAAACACTTCTTCCTCCTTAAAAGGAAGAAATATCTTTATGGCTCTGCCGGAATCCGGCGGGCTTGTCTTACAAGTCAGCACCGACGGCAAAATACCGGGTTATATAAAGATAACAAACGAGTATAATACAGCCGTATATATTATGGCTTATTTAGAGGAAGGCTATAATTTTGTTTATGACGCTTATCTTGAAGGCACGCAAAGAGTTTACCCGACAATGTTCGTATACAACAGGAAAGACCAATCAAAACATTACGTCTACGGCCCGAAAGAAAAACGCGGCCCCAGTTGCGAGGGGGAACCTCAGGAATGCGAAAAAATGGCTGAACTCCTTAACAAAACATTAACTTTGGTAAGAGGCAATTCCGACATGAGATTGCCGTACTTTGGAGGATTTGGGCCGTATTCCGCAAAGCAGCACTTCCAAAATGCTCAAAGCTGGGAAAATTATTTATTAAAGAACTTCCCGCCTATGTCGGTAATCGGCAAAAAACTAAAAGCGGAACTTAATTTCCCGGTTAAACAGCTTAATCCAAGCGATATTAAAATAAAACTGCCGATAAAATAGTTTTTATAGCATATAAAAACGCCCCTTTTAAAAGGGGCGTTTATTTTTGTTCCGCAAAAACTTTATTTGGCCATTATAAACGGCATATCGCCGGCCATATAATGAGGCATTACGCCGTTCCATTTTTCAATGGCTTTAAGCTGTGCTTCAACCTGCCTGAGCTTAATCAAATCCGGCGTTACGGCCTGACGCTGAAGTTTCAAAGATTCCGCTTCCGCCTTGGCTTTTAAAACCTGCTGTTCGGCTTCTTTTTTAACTTTTTCCACCAAGTTCGTGGCGCGTTTGGCTTCCTGCTCGGCAATTTGTTTTTCTTCAACGGCTTTTAAAAATTGGGAAGAAAAATCAAAATCAACTATAGCTATATCCGATACTATAACTTGCTTTTGGCCCATCTTTTCCTTAAGGACGGCGTCAAGCTCTTTGGCGACTTCCACCCTGTTGGAAATTAAGCTTTCGGCCGAATATTTGGCCACAATGGCTTTTATCCACTCTTCCGCCATAGGCGCAAGAACCGTAGTAACGTAATCTATACCCAAATTTCTGTAAATGGAAATTACGGTATCGGGCTGGATTCTGTGGTTTATAGCCAGACCGACTTTGACCGTCTGCAAATCCTTAGAAAAAGCTTCCGTGGAAACGATATCCTTTTTTATGCGTATAGAAAATTTTTCTATTCTGTCCACGAAAGGGATTTTAAGGTGAAGGCCCTCTTCATAAGAGCCTACGACTTTCCCGAAGCGCAGCTTTATGGCCGAAGTGCCCGCAGACACGGTAAAATAAGAATCAAACGCTATAAAAGCCAATAAGGCTATGACAAACGCGGTAATAATAACCCCGCCGCCGATTTTATTGTAATTCATTTTTTTCATCCATTCTCCTTTTGTTTAATTAATTATATAAAAATAGTTCGCCGTCTTTTTTGTAATTCTTCATTGAAGCGGAAAATTCATAACCGCCGTAAGAAAAACTCAGAGCCCCTTTTTGAGCTGCGTTTTCAGCCCCGCCGGAACCGTACCAAGGCTCTTCCGCTTTTACTCCGCAATAATATCCGCCCGGCTCGGCTTGGCGTATGCGCGCGCCGGAAGCTTCAATCAGCTTTTTGCTTTCCCCTGAAAGCGGCGCGGCGGGAACATAAATATCTTTTATTTTGATTCCGCCCAAATCTTTTAAAGCGTAAGCCGCGCTTTTGTAAGCAGATGCGATAAAAAGGCAGTCTATGCTTTTTGAACCGGCGGCCAGCGTCGCCGCTTTTATTGTTTTGCCCTCAATGCCCGCGCCGATTACGATAATTTTGTTTTTCTCCTTTACGAACAAAGCACGGCTGTAACGGCCTTCAAGAACGGCGGAAAAATCCTTTTTAATAAAAATCCCTCCCAGTAAAAAACAAAAAGACAGCCCTAAACTCAACCCCAGAAAAAGTTTTCTATTTTTAAACAGAGGAAAATTAAACAAAGCGAACAACGCCAAATAATAAGCCGCGATAAAACCGAAGTTCCACGCGCTTATCTCAATCCCGGCAAGCGGAGTGGACGCAAAAGCTTCCACCAGGAAATTGAAAACGTAAAGCAGAATCTTCATAATAAAAAGCACAAACTCGAAAGGAAAAGAAAAAGGCAAAAAGCGAAGCGGCCAAAGCAAAAAAGCCCCGCCCATAAGAACGCCGCTTAAAGGCACTAAAAATATATTGGAAATTATCGCCGCAAATGATATTCTGTTAAAATAATTCGCAAATACCGGCACAAGCGCAAGCTGCGCGCTTAAAGAAATGAAAAACAACCCCGCCGCCCAAGCCGCCGTTTTTGGCAGACGCGAAACAAAATTAAAATTGCAAACGAAATAAATTATCGCCAAAGTGGCCAAAAAAGACATTTGAAACCCGGCGTCGAAAACGCTTTGCGGATTAAACAACAAAATAATGAAAGCCGCCGTCAAAAAGCCCTGTAAGACTCCGCTTTTGCGCCCAAGCAAAAGCCCGCAGGTGGCGCACAGCGTCATAATATACGCCCTTATCAAAGGCGCGTCCGCACCTGCTATCAGAGTATAAAACAAAGCGCAGGCAAGCGCGGCGGCAGCTGGTAAATACCTGCCCATAAAGAATAAAGAACACAAAAAATAAACAATCAAAGTTACAAAACCGACATTCCCGCCGGAAGCCACCAGCAGATGTATTGCGCCGCTGTCTTGAAACGCGGAATAAAGCCCTTTGTCCATATCGCCCTTTTCGCCTATTGAAACACCGCTTAAAACCGCGGCGGAATCGGCGGGGAGATTATCCTCAAATACTTCAAGCATACTCGCCCGCGTTTTTGAAAGAGCGCGCCAAAATAAAGAACCGCTTTTAACGGTAATTAGTTCCGAAATTTCTGTTTGGCTGGAAATATGTCTGCGGGCCAAATATTCGCGCCAGTTGAAAGAACCGTAATTTTCTACGGAAAAGACGGGTTCCAAAATTCCTTTCACCGTTAATTCGTCCCCGCGGGAAAGGTTCTGACAGGAAGAACATTGTACGTAACTTTTTCCGCGGACCGCTTTGCCCGCCACGGAAAGGACTTCTGCCGTAAAAACCAGGCCCGTTTTACGTTTGGCGGGATAAGAGATTATCTTTAAAACAATTTCCTGCGGGAACGGTTTTACAAAAAAAGAAGCGTCTTCCGTTTTAGGTTTCGGAACGGGAAGGAGCAAAGCCAAACACAAAGCATAGATTACTAAAATTAAGAAAAGAGGCCTTTTATAGAAATCGGACGTCATCAGATTTTAGTGCGGCCCTTTAAAGAGTGGGAAAGAGTCATTTCGTCGATATAATCAATATGCCCGCCCAGCGGCATTCCGTAGCCTATGCGCGTTATTTTGCCGACCAGTCCGCGCAAAACGTCGGCGATATAAAGGGAGGTGCTTTCCCCCTCAGTATCGGGGTTGGTGGCTATGATTACTTCCCTTATTTCCCGTTCGGAATTTTGCACGCGCTCTACAAGTTCCTTTATTTTTAAATCATCCGCGCCGCGACCGTCCAAAGGGGAAATGGAGCCGTGCAAGACGTGGTAAAGGCCGTTGTAACTGCCGGTTTTTTCTATGGCTTCTATATCTTTTGGTTCTTCAACAACGCATAAAAGGCCGTCGTCGCGGGTATCGTCGGAGCAAATTTCGCACAAACTGCCCTCGCTGTAAGAAAAACAAATAGGGCAATAATGTACATTGGCCCTCATTTTTAAAAGGGCTTCGGTAAATTCCGCCACTTCGCTTTCGGGCGCTCTTAAAAAATGCAGGGCAAAACGTTCCGCCTGACGCGGGCCCACGCCTTGCAATCTCCTAAAGCATTTTATAAGTCGGTCTAAGCTCTTCATAAGTTTCAGCCTACTATATGGCCGTCAAAAATATCTAAAATCTCCAGCGTTTTGGGGCCGGCGTCTTTGGTTCCTTCGGCGGAAGGCGCGTCATTTTGCGCATATGCGCTGAAATCGCCCCGCACAAAAGGCTCTTCCGCACTGATTGCGGTTTTGCTCTTATCGGGGGCCGCCGCAGGACGCGGGGAAGAATATTTAGGCGCAAAGGCCGACGGGGCCGGAGTTCTTGTTGAAGAACAAGTATCTTCTTTCGGCGCGCCGCCGGCTATTTTGAAGTTAAATTTAATTCTTTGCCCGCAAACTTTTAAAGCCGCTTTTTCCAAATCGGCTATGCGGCGCTGTAAGGTGTCCTTAAAAAATCCGTCTTTTGGCTTAAAGGTAAATTCCCACTCGTCTTTGGCGGGAAAGGATACCGACGCGGATAAGACGCCCTCGTAAAGGAAAGGATAATTTTTATCAAGTTCCTGCTTAAAAGACGGCCATACTTCCATAGCGGAAGAAAAACTTATATTGTTTGCTTGGGGCTCGGCTGCGCGTTCTTGAACTTTTTGCTCCGCTAAAGGGCTTGCGGCAAAAGGCGAAACCGAAAAGGAAGGAACAGGGGTTTCCGTCTTAGCCGCCGGCCTTAAAATTTTAGCCGCTTCCGGCATGGCCGGGGCGTCGGCTGTAAACATTTCCTTTTTTATTTCTTCAAAACTTTTTACGGCCGGCCTAGGCGCAGATTGAACAGGCTCCGTATGGACGGGCTGATTATTCAGGCTTTTTTTTTCCGCTAAAGGCGCAGGCAAAGAAGAAACAGAAGAATTTTCCAAAGCTTCCAAGCGCGAGATCAGCCCGTCAATATCAATACTGTTTTGCATAATAGTAAACAGGCCGACTTCCGCCGCCAAAGCAGGCGTATCGGAAAATTTAACTTCATCCGTCAGTTTGGAAATTTTGCGCGTTAAAGCCGCAATATGGCCGGGAGTACATTCCGCCAGAATTTCTTTTGCGCCGGGGTAAGGCTCTTTGCCGGAATTAAGGGAAAGGTAAAAAATCTCCCCGAAAGCGTTTTTTAAATCTTTAAGAAGGCTTAAAGAATCAAAGCCCTCGTTCTTCACTTTTTCAAAAACGCCGTGCAGGCGCGCGCCGTCTTTGCGGATTACAGCCTCGACGGAATCTTTTACCAATTCCTGCGGCAATATGCCGAGCATTTGGGAAACCAAAGCCTTATCAACTTTGCCGTTGGAAAAGGAGATGGCTCTGTCAAAAATCGTAAGGGCGTCCCTCAAAGCTCCGCCCGCGCTTTTGGCGATGACGGCGGCGGCTTCTTCTTCCAAATCAATATTTTCCGCGCCGGCCAAATCCAAAAGGTGGGAGGTTATTTCCTCTTCCGTTATGGGTTTAAAGCGGAAAGTCTGACAGCGGGAGGAAATGGTTAAAGGCACTTTGTGAAGCTCCGTAGTCGCCAAAATAAATACGACGTGGGCGGGTGGTTCCTCAATAGTTTTAAGCAAAGCGTTGAAAGAGGAAGTTGAAAGCATGTGGACTTCGTCCAAAATAAAAACTTTGTATCTGTCCCTGCCGGAAGCCAAAGCGACGGTATCTATAATGGCTTCGCGGACTCTTTCCACCTGAGTGTTGCTGGCCGCGTCGAGTTCCAAAACGTCCATATCGCTTGAAGCGGCTATTTCCAAGCACTGCGGACATTTGCCGCAAGGGCTGGCCGTCGGTTTATCATTACCGCCGCCGGTGCAGTTTAAAGCTTTTGCCAAAAGCCTGGCGGTTGTGGTTTTGCCGCATCCGCGCGGGCCGTAAAACAAATAGGCGTGCGCTATCCTGCCGGATTTAATCGCGTTCATAAGCGTTTTTGAAACGCTTTCCTGCCCGACGACTTCCTCAAAAGTCTGCGGGCGGTACTTGTTGGCCAAGCTTACATAGGCCTTTTGGGCCGGAGAAGAAGAGTCCTCAAACATTTCCATAAGATTATGATAATAAATTAATAGCTTTAGCGCAAAAGGCCAAGGACATATAATTATGTTTTATTAACATAAGATAAAAACAATCATAAATTTAAGGCCCGGTCTTAAGCCGGGCCTTTTTAATATTGAAATCAGGGTTTATCAGGAATGCACATAGGCAGGATCTATAAGCCCCGGTATAAGCTGGGCTATACCCTGCACCACGAATTGTACCGCTATCGCGCAAAGTATCAAACCCATAGTCCTGGAAACTATCTGCATACCATTGTTCTTAAGTATCCTGAAAAGCCACCTGGAAAGATATAAAACAAGCCCGATAACCGCGCACGCCGCCGCCAAAGCAAACACCATACCTATCATCGTAAGAAAGTTATTTGGCTTTTGCGCATATAAAATAACCGTGGCTATTGCGCCGGGGCCGGCAAAAATCGGCATGGCCAAAGGCACTATAAGGCTGCTTAGACGCTCGGTAGCCTGCTTAAACGCGCTTACGCTGGAAGCGTTGGTTTCAAGGCCTTCGTTTTCAAACTTGGGCTTGCCGTGAAGCATACGGAAGCCTATCGTCATAATCAATATTCCGCCCGCTATCCTGAAAGCCGGTATGCTTATGCCGAACAAGCTTAAAAAAGGCTGGCCTATAAAAAAGAAAAACGTACAAATTATAAAAATCGACAAAGCCAAAAGCTTGGCGATATTTTTCTGTACGTCCGTTGAATCTTGGTTTACGTGTTCAAGAAAGACTGGCACATTGCCGATAGGGTTTAAAATAGCCACTACAGCAATAAAGAAGTTTAATATTAAAGGAAAATCAATAGACATTTTTTTGCCTTTTATAAAAAATGGGCAGTACAGGGTTCGAACCTGTGACCTTCCGCGTGTGAGGCGGACGCGCTACCGCTGCGCCAACTGCCCGTGCTTACTTTAGAAGCTGTAAGTTCTTAATATATTTTACCATAAATATAAGCCGCGCGGTAGTTCCCTTTTTAAAAGCCGGCAAAACCCAGGGCACTTCCACGCGGCGGCGGTTATTTATATAATTATTATATGGGTATATTCAAGTTACATTCCCCTTTTAAGCCTTCCGGCGATCAGCCTAAAGCGATAGAAAAACTCGCCGCGAATATCCAAAACGGCAAGTCTAGGCAAACTTTGCTCGGCGTAACCGGCTCCGGCAAAACTTTTACTATGGCAAACGTCATAGAAAAACTGGAAAGGCCGGCATTGATCATGTCCCCGAACAAAGTTTTGGCCGCACAGCTTTACAGCGAGTTTAAACAGTTCTTCCCGGAAAACGCCGTGGAATATTTTATTTCCTATTACGATTATTATCAGCCGGAAGCATATATACCGCAAACCGATTCTTATATAGAAAAAGACGCCGCCATAAATGACCATATAGAAAAACTGCGCCTTAAGGCGACAAACTCCCTCTTAAGCAGGAAAGATACCATAGTGGTGGCGTCGGTGTCCTCAATTTACAATATAGGTTCGCCGGAAGGCTTTCAGAAAATGAGAATACACCTTAAAACCGGGGAATTGCTGACAAGAACGGATTTTACGACTCATCTGATAAAAATACTTTACGAACGCAATGAAACGGAATTCGCGCCGGGAAACTTCCGCGTGCGCGGGCCTTTTATAGACGTGTTTCCGCCTTACTCCCAAAACGCTTTAAGGGTGAGGATAGAAGGCAGGAACATCGCCTCCATACAGGAAGTGCACCCGATTACCAATGACGTCGTCCATGGAATTGACGAAGTTTGGCTTTCGCCGGCGAAGCAGTTTGTATCGGAAGACGAAAAAATGGAAGAGGCTTTAAATTCCATAAAAAAAGAATGCGCCGACAGAGTAAAGTTTTTTGAAGCCGCGGGGAAGCTTGTGGAAGCCCAGCGCATAAAACAGCGCACCGCTTACGATATGGAAATGCTGGAGCAAACAGGCTTCTGCCCCGGGATAGAAAACTATTCCCGCCAGCTGGAGCTGCGCGCTCCGGGAAGCCGCCCCAACTGCTTGTTTGATTACTTTAAACGTTACGACGATTTTATAGTTTTTATAGACGAATCGCACGTCGCCGTGCCGCAAATACGCGGCATGTACAACGGCGACAGAGCCAGAAAACAAATGTTAATAGATTTCGGCTTCCGCCTGCCGAGCGCGCTGGACAACAGGCCTTTAAAATTTGAAGAGTTTGAAAAGCTTTTGCCTTCGGCCGTATTCGTTTCCGCCACGCCGGGGCCTTATGAACTTACCGTAAGCGGCAATAATATAGTTGAACAGATTATCCGCCCGACGGGGCTTGTCGATCCGCCGGTAAAAGTGCTGCCTGCGGAAGGGCAAATCAACGATTTGCTTTTAAGAATACAAGCCAAAACCGCAAAACGGCAGCGCAGCCTGGTGCTGGCTTTAACTAAAAAGACCGCGGAAGATTTATCGGCTTTCTTATTGGAAAAATGCGTAAAAGCAAGATATTTGCACAGCGATATAGACTCATTGGAAAGGATAGAGATACTTAAGGATTTCTCCCGCGGAGTGTTTGACGTATTAGTCGGCATAAATCTTTTAAGAGAAGGCATAGACATCCCGCAGGTCGGGCTGGTGGCTATACTTGAGGCCGATAACGAAGGCTTCCTGCGAAACCAAACCACTTTGATACAGATAGCCGGGCGCGCGGCAAGAAACGTAGAAGGGGAAGTGCTGCTTTACGCACAGCGTCAGACGCCTTCCATGAAATACGCTTTAAACGAAATGGACCGCAGGCGCGCCATACAGCAGGCTTACAATAAAGAACACAATATCCGCCCCAAAACCATAGAAAAAGCCGAAGTGGAATTAAAGGAATTTGAACAGCAAAGCAAATCTTCCGGGATATCCATGATTCACACTTTAAGCGACGTTCTGCCGCAGGCAAAGAACCTGCCCGCACTTATAAAACAGACTGAAGAGCAAATGCTGGAAGCGGCGGATAATCTTGATTTCGAACTGGCCGCGGAACTGCGCGACAGACTTTTTGAACTTAAAGACATGGCGGTAAAATCACCGAAAAAACGCAAACAAAAAAGGTAAAATTTATATATGGATTTTAATTTCAGAATAAACAGAACCATAAATCTGGATCAGGCGTCTTCGACCCAAGACGTCGCCAAAGAAACGGCATCTCTTTTTAAAGAAGACGGCGTTTTAATAGTAGCAAAAACCCAAACCGCCGGCAGAGGCCGATTTGAAAGGCAGTGGGAATCAAAAGAGGGCGGACTATATTTCAGTATAATTTTACGCCCCAACAAAAAGACCATGCCGCTTGAAGAATTAAGCGTAAAAGCGGGCCGCGCCGTGGCGCAGACGCTTAAAAACCTTTACGGCGTAAAGACAAAAATAAAATTGCCCAACGACGTTTTGGCCCACGACGGCAAAGATTTTAAAAAAATATCCGGGATTTTAATAGAAACTTCCGCCGGCACCGACGGGCATTTGGACTGGATCGCCCTCGGTATAGGCATAGACACAAACAATACGCCTTCAAAGAATTTGCCGGCCGTAAGCGTAAAACAAATTATCGACAAACAGGTAAACAACGAAGAGCTGCTGCAGAAGTTTCTGCAAAACTTTGCAAAAGAATATATCAGTTGGAATATAGCTTAATTTTATAACCCGGCAATTAAAAAGACGCCTTCCGTTCAGGAAAGCGTCTTTTTTAAATCCATATAAAGGGCCGGATTTAAGCATCGCCCATTATTTTTTTGACTTTCTCCAGCAAAACCGCGGTTCTGAAAGGTTTCAAGCAGAAGTCTTTGACTTGAGGATTGCCGGTAAACATCTTTGCGGATTCTTCCAAAGCAGATACTATCATGATTGACGCGCCCTGAAGTTCCTCGTCGGCGGCCATGGCGGCGGCAATAGCTTTGCCGTCCTTGCCCGGGAGCATAACGTCCAACAAAACCAAATGAGGATGAGTCTTCCTGATTAAATCAAGCGCGTTGCGGCCGTTGTCGCAGAGATAAACTTCATATCCGCTGCGGCTCAAAATCATATTAAGAAGTTCAAGGATATCGCCTTCGTCTTCAACAATAACAATGCGTTTTTTAAGTTCCGCCATATTTCCCCCACAGTGTTAAATTTATATAATCTATTAAATAAATTATACTTTTTTTACAATCTTTTTTATGGATAAAAATAATTTCCGGGCCGTAACTTGGCAAAGCCTTATTAAATTTGAAAAACAAAACGCTTTCTTCAAACCGAAAATCGGCGTTTTGGTCGGTCTTTCCGGCGGGGCGGATTCCGTAGCTTTGGCGCATTTCGTCAAACAGCTAAGCGTAAAAAAGCAGTTCCCTGTTTACGCGTGCCACGTGCACCACGGCCTAAGAGAAATGGCGGAGCGCGACGCGGCCTTCGCCAAAAAAACCGCCAAAGAATTGGAAATACCTTTCATATTAAAAAAAGTAAACGTAAAAGCTTTGGCAAAAAAAGAAAATCTAAGCGTGGAGCACGCCGCCAGAAAAGCCAGGTACCAAGCTTTAAGCGAGGCGGCGGAAAAATACGGATGTAAAAAAATAGCTTTGGCGCATCACTTGGACGACAACGCCGAAACTTTTTTGCTAAATGTACTGAGAGGAACCAAAGCCAAAGGCCTTTTGGGCATACCCGTAAAAAGAGCTTTGGGAAAGCTGGAAATAATACGCCCGTTTATGTGTATTACTCGCGCGGAAGTGGACGCCTACGTCAAAGAGCATAAATTATCTTTTATCAACGACGAAACCAACTTTGAGCAAGTCTATACGCGCAACTGGGTGCGCGGAACCCTGCTGCCGCTTTTGGAAGAAAAACAGCCGCAAATCCGCAGGCATATCAATGACATCGCCCAAGATTTATATAAATATATAAAGCCTTAGAATATCATCCAAAACAGCAGAAAGAAAAAGGCCCCGCACGCCGCAAACAAGCTTAATACTGCGGGAGCAAGCGATAAAATCAACGTGAAAAAAGTTCTTACTTTTGAAAGGCCGTAGGCTTTGTTCATCATGTAAAGAATAAAGTAAATCTGCAAAAGCGCAACGATAAACAAAATAAGGAACTTAAACACGGCGAGAACCGGCGCGGCGGCCTGCATAAGAGCGAAACTCACCAAAAGCGTAAGGCAAAACTGAGAAAGCCCTATAAGCGTAAAAAGCCCCAAAGCGCTGCCTTTGCCGGTGGAAATTTCAAGCAGCAAATGCGCGCTTGAAGCAACAAAAAAGCCGATGCACAAATCCACAAACAAAACCGCGAAGAAGCCGAAGGTAAAAGCGAAATTGCCCATACCGCCGCCGCCCAGCGCCCACATTATCATAACACTTAAAGAGCCCGCCGCATATCCCAAAAGAGCCAAAGCCAAAGAACGCGATTTTATTATATCGTCGACGGCTTTGGAAGGTTCGGTTACAAAATCATAAAGCGCATTTATAAAAGTCATACCGGCTCCTTAATAAGCCCAAAGATAGGAAACTTTCGGCGTAGTAAAATCTTCTATTTTTGAGGCCAAGCCCAATCTGCTTTCCATGGAAGCGCCGCCCATATAAAGCATTTCCATAAAATTATTCGGCCGCGGAGTAATAAGTTTTATGTCCTTCACGCCGGTAAGTTCAGCAAGCTGTTCCCGGGCGGTTTCTTCCCCGCCCAAGGCGTCGATAAGCCCTATTTCCTTGGCGCGCGCGCCGGTAAATACGCGGCCGTCGGCGTATATCGGCAGCATTTCCGCATTGACGTTAGGCCTGCCTTTTTGGACGGCCTGGAAAAATTGCTGATAGGTTTCGTTAATCATTTCCTGCAGGAGGGCGACTTCCTCTTCCGTCATAGGGCGGTAGGCCGAGCCGATGTCTTTATGCTTGCCGGATTTTACCGGCATCACTTTTATGCCGAGTTTGTCAAACAAACCCTCTACATTGTTGGCCTGCATTATTACGCCGATTGAACCCGTCATCGTGCCGGGCTGGGCGACTATCCTGTCCGCCGCCATGGCTATATAAAAACCGCCGCTGGCCGCTACATCCCTGAACAAAGCCACTACAGGCTTCTTTTTGGATTTAAAAAATAAAATGGCGTTGTAAATATCCTGTACGGAAGCCACCGTTCCGCCGGGGGAGTTTATATCCAGCAAAAGGGCTTTTGCTTCTTTCTTATCGGCCAAATCCCTTATTCTCTTTGCTATTGAAGACGCGCTGTTCTGGCGGGACATAAAACCGCTTTCGCCGCTTTCCTGTATCACGCCGCGCACTTTTACAACGGCCGCGCCTTCCTCTTTTGAAAGTTTTTTAAGTAAAGAAGATGCTTCCGCGATATCATCCGCGACGGAGGCCTCGGCTTCTTTCTCCTTAGGCGCGGCGGACGGCGTTAAAGCCAAATAGAGCCCGCTGGCCATGGAAACCGTAAATACGGCCGTAAGTAAAACGAGCCAAAATTTAACCCCGGAGATTTTCTTCTCCTCTTTGGAAGGGATATCTTCCAGCACCGGTTCTTTTACCGGGTTTTCATTGTTTTCTTGCATGTAAAACTCCTCTGAAAATCGTTATATCGCTTTAAAATAATTATATCAATAAAATGATACAATTTATTTAAACCAAAGCGGAGGCATTTATGTTTAAAGGAATTTACACCGCACTTATAACGCCTTTTAAAGATTCAAAGACGGATTTTGACGCGCTCGGCGTTTTGATTGACAGACAAATCAAAGCCGGAGCGGAAGGATTTGTGCTGCTTGGCACTACCGCGGAAACGCCCGCGCTATCCTTTGAAGAAAAGAAGGAAATTTTGGATTTTGCCTGTGCCCATATCGGCAAGAGGGCCAAAATTATTATAGGCGCAGGGGCAAACAATACTCAGACTACTCTTAAAAACATTGAACTTGCTTCCCGCTATAACCCCGACGGCCTTTTGATAGTTACGCCTTATTACAATAAGCCGAACCTCAACGGGATGATAAAGCACTTTTCTTTGGCGGCCGAAGCCGGCAAACCTATTATTCTTTATCATATACCCGGCAGAACAGGGCAGAAATTGAGTCAGGATTTCTTGGCTAATCTGCTTGAAGCCGTACCGCAAATCAAAGCGATAAAAGAATCCGACTACGACATAAACCATATAACGCAAACCGCGGTAAAATTCGGCGCGGACAGGATTGACTATATTTGCGGCAACGACGATTTATGGCCCGTATTTTTGGGGCTGGGTTCGCGCTGCCTTATAACGGCCGCAGGCAATACCATGGCCCCGGCTATGGTAAAAATATATAAACTTTTTGAGCAAAGCCAAACAACGCAGGCTATGGACGTTTTCCGCAAAGCGTGGCCCGTAATTACAGGCAGTTTTATTGAAGTCAACCCAACCTGCCCCAAATACTTGCTTAACAAACTGGGTTTATGCTCCGCGGAAGTAAGGCTTCCGCTTGGTGAGCTTACCCAAAAGACTAAAGAAACTTTGGACAGGATATTTGAAACTTACCCTAAGGAATTTTTTATATGAGGAAAATTTCCGTATTAAAATTCGGCGGAAACACTTTAGCCAATAAAGAGAAAATACTGCTTGCGGTCAACCTTATCAAAAAAAGAGTTGAGCAAGGCGTTTTGCCGGTTGTGGTGGCTTCGGCCAACGGCAATATGACGGATATCCTTTTGGATAACGCCTATTCCTTAAGCAAAAATCCGCACAAGCGCGAACTTGATATGCTTATAACTACGGGCGAACGCATAAGCGTGGCTTTGCTTTCCATAGCTTTAAACGATATTAACCTGCCGGCTGTTTCCCTGACGGGATCGCAAATAGGGCTTACTACTACTCCCGAACACGCCGGGGCCGATATTAAAGGCATTACCGGGGACAGGCTTCAAAAGGAACTTGATAAAGGGCACATACCGATAATAGCCGGCTTTCAGGGTATAGGCGAAAATAAAGAAATAACCACTTTAAAACGCGGCGGCAGCGACGTATCTGCCGTATTCATAGCCAGCCAGCTGGGCGCGGATCACGTGGAAATGATAAAAGACGTAGACGGGGTTTATACGAAAGACCCAAACAAAAACAAAGACGCCGAAAAACTTAACCTTATGGATTTTGACGTTATGTACAAACTTGCGCTGGAAGGCGCCAATGTTCTGCACCCCGACGCCATAAAATTGGCGAAGGAGAAGAATGTCGAGATAAGAATAATTTATTACAAAACAGGCGAAGTGGGGACGATTATAAAATGAAAAAGATTGCAGTTTTGGGCGCGGCGGGAAAAGTCGGCCGATTAATGTTAAAAGAACTGGCGCGCATGAAAGCCAAAGCCGAAATAGAAGCTTACGGCAGAGATGAAAAACCTCTTTCCTGCGATATAGCGATTTTATGCACGGACGACCCGGTCAGCGCGGTTTTGGCCGAAGAACTTAAAGACAAAGCCGGGTTTATAATTGATATGTCCGCCAAGTTCAGAAATAACCCCGCGGTGCCTTTGGTCATCCCGGAAATCAACGCCGACACTATCACCAAAGAAACCCGCCTTATAGCCAGCCCCAACTGCACCACGACGGGCCTTGTTATGGCTTTAAACCCTTTAAAAAAGAAATATACCCTTGAGGAAGTTTTCTTCTGTTCTTATCAGGCGATAAGCGGCGGCGGTAAAAAACTGATTGAAGATTTTAATACGGAGGGTTCTTTTTATCAGGCAAACTGCGTCCCTTTAATAGGATCTCTGCAGCCAAACGGTTTTACCTCGGAAGAAATGAAAGGCCTTAACGAAACCAGGAAAATCCTGCGTCTGCCTGACATAAAAGTGCGTCCGCACACCGTGCGCGTCCCTGTTATGGTAAGCCACAGCCTGGGCGTAACCCTTAAAGCGAAAGAAGATTTTGATATTTCCGGCATACAGGCTTTGTTCGCTTCCCAGCCGGGCGTAATATGCGACGGAAAAATCTATACGCCCAAAGAAGCCGAAGGAAAAGACGAAGTTTTCGTCAGCAGGATAAGAAGAGATTTCGAAGACAAAAACGTTCTGCATTTTTGGATTACTTTTGACAATCTTCTCAAAGGCGCCGCGCTTAACGGCAGGCAGATTGCGGAATATATTTTGGAGAATTTTTGATGATTGACGTAATAATAAACGGCGCAAAAGGCAAAATGGGCCGCCTGATAAAAACTGTTATAGAAACCGATTATAAAGAGCGGGTCCGCATAGTTCAGCTGCGCGATTTCGACACACAAGAACCCGCGCCGAAAGCGGATATAGTAATAGATTTTTCCATGCCTGAAGGCGCAAAACAAGCCTATAAAACCGCCAAGCAAATACACGCCGCTTTTTTATGCGGAACGACAAATCTTGACGACAATTTTTTAGCAGAGCTTAAAGCGGAAAAGGAAATAGCCGTTTTTTATTCCGCAAATGTCAGCATAGGGGTATTCTTATTCGGAAAGCTTTTAAAACAAGCCGCGGAACTTTTTAAAGATTACATACCCAAAATGCACGAGGCGCACCACGCGCAGAAGAAAGACTCTCCAAGCGGTACGGCCAAAGCTTTGGCCAAACTTATAAACTTCCCTCAGGAAGAAATCACCTTTGAACGCACCGGCACAGTTCCCGGTACGCATATGTTAAACTTAGAATCAAAAAACGGCGACGAAATCATTTCCGTAACGCACAAAGCTTTGGACAGGCGGTTATTCGCCGGGTCCGCAGTTAAAATAGCTTTGTGGCTGCCGGGCAAAGAACCCGGATTTTACGATATGGCTTCGTTCACGGAGAATTTATTATGAAAATACATTTTGTAGGAATCGGCGGCATAGGAATGAGCGCGCTTGCACAGCTGCACGCAATGGCCGGCGATGAAGTTACAGGCTCTGACAGGCTTATCAACAAGGGTTTTACCGGCTTGCCGATATGGAAAGAATTTAAAAAACTGGGCGTAAGGATTTACCCGCAGGACGGAAGCGGTATAGCGGAAGACACAGACGCCGTTATTTTAACTTCCGCCATAGAACCCGACAATGTGGAAATACAGGCCGCTAAAAAATATTCCATTCCCATATTGCACCGCTCGGATTTGCTGGCGAAACACGTTAAAGAATCAAAAACCATAGCGATTTCCGGCACAAGCGGCAAAAGCACCACAACCGCAATGCTTTTTGAAATTTTAAGAAAAGCCGGAAAAGAACCTTCTTTAATTACCGGCGGGGTGCTGCTGTCCTTACAGCAGGAAGGGTACTTCGGAAACGTTTATAAAGGCAAAAGCGATATACTCGTAATAGAAGCCGACGAATCGGACGGCACCTTGGTAAACTATCACCCAAAAATCGGCGTAATGCTGAACTTGGCAAAAGACCATAAAGAATTGGATATTCTTAAAGGATACTTCAAAAAATTCAGCATAAACTGCGACAAATTTATAATAAACGCCGAAGAAGAAAACCTAAAAGAAATCGGCGGTAAATGCAAAACCTTCGGCCTTAAAACCGGGGATTTGACCGCGGAAAATTTACAGCTGGACGGATTTGGGTCAAACTTTACCGTACAGGGGCAGAGCTTCCGCATAAATTTGCCGGGAGAGCACTATGTCAAAGACGCGCTGGGCGCAATTTCAGCCGCGCTTGAACTTGGAGTAACGCTTGAGCAATGCTCCAAAGCTTTGGAAGAATTTAAAGGCGTTTACAGGCGTTTTAACACCATAGGCAAAACCGACGGCGTTGAAGTTATAGACGACTTCGCCCACAACCCGCATAAACTGGCGGCGACTTTAAAAGCCGCCCATTTAAGAGGAAAAAGGGTTTTGGCTTTCTTTCAGCCGCACGCTTTTACTTCCGTACAGCTTCTGCTTAAGGAGTTTATTGAGGAGTTAACGCGCCAAATCAAAAAGGACGATATCCTTTGGTTAAGCGAAATTTATTATGCCGGCGGAACCATACCGGAGCATATTTCCAGCAAGCTGATTTACGAGGGCCTGAAACATAACGGCGTACCCGTAAGATTTTTGCCCTGCAGAAATGAAACCGCAGCCGACATCGCCGCCGCGGCCAAGCCCGGCGACGTGGTGCTTGTAATGGGCGCGAGAGACCCGACATTGACGGATTTTGCAAAGCAAATCTTCCTCGCGATAAAAGATAAAGATTACTCCAAAAAGCCGTGCAGGCAGTGCCTGATGAACGTGGATAAAAAGTTCTGATAAAAACCGGCCCCGAAAAGGCCGGTTTTTAAGTGTGATATTTTTAACTTTCATGCGTAGTATTAATGAGGGGCGCAGAGATATTTATGGATTTTAACGATACTTACAGAGATTTGTTTAAACCGGTATACGCTTATATCCTGCTGCGCGCCCAAGATAAAAATCTGGCCGAAGATTTGGCCGCGCGGACATGGCAGAAAGTTTTTGACAAACAAAATTCTTTCAACCCCGCTAAGGGCAATTTAAGGCAATGGATTTTTACCATAGCCAGAAACGAGGTTAACAGTTACTTCCGCCTGTATTACGTAAGGAAAGTGTTTTCTCTTTCAGATTTTGAGGATGACTTGGCCGGCGGAACCGAAACGGAAAATATGGAAGCTTCCGCCGAAAAAAAACAAACGGAGCAAATCCTTAAAAACGCAATGGGCAAACTGAAAGCCAATTACAGAGATATACTGGCTTTAAAATTTTACTCCGGCATGAGCAACGGGCAAATAGCCCAAACTTTAAAAATAAGCGAAAGCAACGCCGGAACATTAATAAACAGAGCTTTAAACAAACTAAAGCTTTTATTGGAGGCAGAAAATGTCGCCTGAAGAAAAAATAACAAAGTTATATCGGCAAACCGATTTTGATAAAAACAAAACCGCGCAAAATAAGGTTTACGCCAAAATCAACAAAACGCCGAAAGGCTTAAAAGCGGTATGGCTTTTGCTGCCGGCTGCAGCAATACTGGCGGCTTTGGTGTTTTGGCCTATGACGCACAACCCCGTTTTAAATACGGCCCCGCACCCGCATGAAAACGCCGCTCTCACTCAGGAAGAATGCGCGGATCTTTCAACAAGATATTGGTTTGAGCAGGCCGCGGAAAAGGGCAAATTGATTATGGCCAAATGCCCTAAAGAAATTTTAAACGATTACAACAATGATTTAATTTTCCGTCTAAGCCAAAGATTTGAAGAAAGCAATCAAAAGCTCTCTCAGGACGAAAAGAAGAAGCTGGACGATTGCGGGGAAAAATTTAAAACAAACGTGCACCCGGTTATGTCTTTTGACGTAAGGTGCTGATTTAAGGAGATATAAATGCTAAAAAAATTACTGCTATTATCCATAGCGGTTTTGGGATTCGCCAACGCTTCGGCTTATGCCGCGCAGAAGCAGCCGCTTGAAGCCGCTTTGTTTACCGCCCCTTGGTGCGGGCATTGCCAAAGGCTTAAAAAAGAATACTTAAACGAGTTTAAAAAACTTTATAACGATACGGTAAAGCTCGTGGAATACGACATAAGCCAGCCAGGCGTAAACATTATTTTCAATGATACACTGACGGAATATAAAGTGGAGTCGGCCGGGGTGCCGTGCCTGGTGGTGGGCGAAAGCGTGCTTATAGGATATCCGGCGGAAATAAAAACCGGCGCGGACGCGGCCATACGCAAAGCTTTAGACAACAATGAAAGGACTTACTTCGGAACCAAAGCCTATATAGCCGAATGCAAAGCCAACGCGCAAAACGCCGCGGCGGAAGACGACGCCTCCTGCGAAAACGAACAAATAGCACCCGGCGTAAGCAGGCAGGAAACCTTAAACATGTTTGAACAAATAACGTTCTGGGCTATAATCGCCGCCGGCTTAATAGACGGCATAAATCCGTGCGCTTTTGCCGTGATAGTATTTTTTGTTTCCTTCCTGGCGGTATACAAATATAACAGGAAAGAGGTTCTTTTAATAGGTTCATCTTATTGCTTGGCGGTGTTTTTAGCTTATATAGCCATAGGTTTGGGCTTATTTAACTTCCTCTATGCGATGAGCTCTTTTTATTATGTAATGATGATTTTTAAATGGCTTACCATAGCATTGTGCGCGCTGTTCCTGCTGTTAAGCTTATATGACTTTTTAATATACCAGAAGACGAAAGATCATAATAAAATTCTTTTGCAGCTGCCCAAAAGCTACAAAGAATACATACATAAAGTAATGCGCTTCTTCCTGAGAGATAAACAAAAAAGCACCTTCAGGCTGGTATTGGCCGCTTTGGCCGTGGGCTTTATAGTTTCCTTGGTGGAAGCCGTTTGCACCGGGCAAGTATATTTGCCGACTATAGCCCTGATACTTAAAGAGGCCGACGCGCATTTTGTGAGAGCGATGCTATATCTGCTGGTTTACAATTTGATGTTCATAGTGCCGCTGGCGGTAATACTCGCTTTAAGCGTTATGGGCTATGAATCAAAAGGTTTCAACGATTTCCTTAAAAAACATTTGGGCCTTACCAAATTGGCTTTGTGCCTGCTCTTTTTGGGATTGCTGATACTGCTTTTGACCAATATGTAATTTACTCCCGAAGTATCAAATAAATATCCCCCGGGTTTCTCATTTCCCGGGGGATTTGATTTTAAGGTTTAAAAAATCAGATATTTTCCAAGTCTTTTTCGCTCATATCGTCCCTGATGCCGAAACGCGTTAAGCAAAAATCGTATTTAACGGGATCTTCCGGGCAAAGTTTGGCGAAAGAAGCGGAAATATCAACAGCGGTTTTCATATCGGCCTGATTGCGCTTTGTAAGGCCCAGCATACGCGCCACGCGGTGCATATGCACGTCCAAAGGCACAATAAGGCAGCTTGCCGGTATTTTGGACCAGCACCCCGGATCGACTTCATCCTTGCGGATACACCAGCGCAAACACAAATTCAAACGTTTTAAAGCGCTGTTTTTGGCGGGATTTGGCATAAGGGTATCTATTTTGCCGTAACTCCTCAATTTAGCCGCAAAAGCGCGCTGCGCCGCAAGATAGTCTTTGCCCGGCTCGTAGAAAGATAAAAACATATTTTCCAGGCTGCCGTATTCCTTAAGAACCGCCTTTATCGCGCAAAGCAGGTTTACCAGTTCTTCTTCAACCGTAAAACGGTATTTGAACCCGGCGAAAAGTTTTTCCATTTCGGCGCGTTCCGTATTTATGATAAAAGATTTTGGGGAAGGGCCTAAAATTGATAAAATCTTATCAACGGTTTTTATTATTTGTTTTACATTGCCGTAAGCGAAGCTTGAAGCTATTAAAGCCGTTATTTCCTTATCCGCGCCGTCTTTATAAAGATGCACGAACTGAAGAGGATCTGGAGATATTAAATTAAATTTATTGTATTTAAGATAAATATTATCCAAACATTTTTTTGTAATCATAAATAAATTCTAGCAATTTGTTACTATATAAATATATGACACTTAATCAAATCTTCGGTCGTTATAAAGAAAATTTGCCGCAAATCGAAGTTAAAGGCTTAAGCCAAAATTCAAAAGAAATTCAAAAGGACTGGGTGTTCTTCGCCGTTAAAGGCCATACGGTGGACGGGCATGAATATATCCCTTCGGCTCTGCTAAAAGGGGCCTGCGCCGTGGTTACGCAGGAAGAACTTGAAGAAGTTTATCCCGTCCCGGTAATAAAGGTGCCTAATATCGACGAAGCAATGGCCGACGCGGCCTGCGCTTTTTACGGGAATCCCTCAAACTCCTTAAACATGATAGGCATCACGGGCACAAAAGGCAAAACCAGTATTTCCTATCTCACCGAGAGCATTTTGTTTGAAGCCAAACGCAAACCAGCCGTAATGGGCACCATAAACTATCGCGTAAACGGCAAAATGATAAGCAAAGCCCCCAATACCACGCCGGCGCCGCTTTTGCTGCAAAATATAATTTACCAAGCCAAAGAAGCAGGATGCGAAGACGTGGTTATGGAAGTTTCTTCCCACGCGTTGGAATATCAGCGCGTACGGGGAATAGACTTCAATATAGCCGTATTTACCAATTTGCAAAGGGATCATTTGGATTTCCATTCCACATTTGACAATTACTTCGCCGCAAAGAAAAAACTGTTTGAGAATTTAATCTCTCCCGATAACGCAAAGCAAAAGAAAAGCGCGATTATCAATATAGACGATCTTTACGGCGAGAAATTGGCCGAGATGTTAAAAAACAAAGTTAAACTTATAACTTACAGTTTAAACAAACCGGCGGATTTTACCGCGACGGATATAAAAACTTCCCTTGAAGGCGTAACGTTTAAAGTTAACGGAGAAAGCGCGAAACTGAACCTTTTGGGCGCGCATAACGTATATAACGCTTTGGCCGCAATAGCCGTGGCAAGCCGCCTGGGAATACATATAAAAACGGCGATAAAAGGACTTGCCGCTTTAAAAGGCGTACCCGGCAGAATGGAAAGAGTGGACGAAGGCCAAGATTTTTATTTGTTTGTAGACTTCGCCTACACCAACGAAGCCCTGCTTAAAGCCTACGACGCCGTAGCCCCGTTTAAAAGAGGACGCATAATAACGGTCTTCGGCTGCGGAGGGCAACGCGACACTACAAAACGCCCCCTTATGGGCGCAAGCGCGGCTAAGAACAGCGATTTGGTACTGATAACAAAAGATAATCCGCGGAAAGAAGACCCTAATAAAATTTTCGCCGATATTCTTAACGGAATGCCTTTTGCCGACAACTTCAACATTATCCCGGACAGACGCCAAGCCATTTTTGAGGCCGTCCGCGCGGCCCGCAAAGACGATATCGTAATAATAGCCGGCAAAGGACATGAAGACTACCAAATACTGCCCGGCGGCGTTATACATTTTTCCGACAGGGAGGAAGCCGAAAAGGCTTTAAGAGAATATGTTTTCACCAAAAAAATTTAAAGGCAAAAAAGCTTGCGTACTTGGAATGGGCAAAAGCGGAATAAGCTGCGCCCGTTTGTTAAAAAGGCAAGGCTTTGACGTACTTATAAGCGAAAGCGGCGTTATGCCGGTGCCGACCGGGCTTGAAGGCATAGAAACGGAAACGGGCGGGCACACAGAATCGGTTTTTAAATGTGACTTCGCCGTAAAAAGCCCGGGTATATCCCCAAGACACCCGGTTCTGGCAAAGCTGAAAAAGCTTAAAAAACCCGTCTTCAGCGAGTTGGAAACGGCCTGCGCCTTTATACCGAAAAACTGCAAAATATTCGCAATAACCGGCACAAACGGCAAAACGACCACCACCGTAATGCTTAGCGAGATTATGAAAGCCCATTGCCTCAGCGAAAAGAAAAACCGTAAAGTTTACACCGTCGGCAATATCGGCAAACCGTTTTCTTCCGTGGCGGATTCCATAGAGCCGGGCAGCATTGTGGTTATCGAAGTTTCCAGCTACCAGCTGGAAGACAGCACTTATTTTAAACCTTACGTAAGCGCGCTGCTTAATATCACGCCGGATCACGAAGAACATCACGGCAGCTTGACAAAATATATCGCCGCAAAAGGCAAAATCTTTAAAGATCAAACGCCGAACTGTTCTTTTATTTCCAACGGCGCAGACGGACGCTGCGTGAAGTTTATGAAGAAAGCCCCCTGCAAAGTGTTTGCGTTTTCTTCCACGCCGCGCCACAGCGTTAAAGTGGACGCTTTTTATGACGGGGACGAGATGATTTTCTCCGACGGATATCACATAAAACCGCCCAAGCTTATGATAGGAATGCACAATATAGAAAACGCCATGGCGGCCTCTTTAATGGCTTTTGCCGCAAAGGTAAAACAAAAGGACGTGCAAACCGGCTTTAACACTTTTAACTGCCCCGAACACAGAATAGAATTTTTCTGCGAGTATAAAGGGATAAAATGTTATAACGATTCAAAAGCCACAAATATAGATTCCACTCTGACGGCTTTAAAAACTTTGCAAAGCGAAAATAAAATTTGGATTATTTTGGGAGGACGCGGCAAAGGCGCGCCTTACAAACCTTTGCTTCCGTTTTTAAATCGCTTTTGTAAGCATGCGGTGTTGATAGGGGAAGATTCCAAAAACATAAAGCAGCAGCTTTCCGGACGCTTCCCCGCGACGGAAAAGGGCGATTTGCAGAATGCGGTGGAATATATATTTTCAAAAGCGCAAAAAGGCGATATAGTATTGCTCTCGCCGGCTTGCGCGTCTTTCGACCAGTTTAAAGACTTTGAACACCGCGGCCAGGTTTTTAAACAGATAGTACAAGAATACGTACGGAAGCATTAAACCTGTATTAAGGATTAATATCCGTATACTGCTTTAAGGGTACAGAAACGGGCGGAGAGTAAAACCTCCGCCCGTACTTTTTAAATTTATTTACTCTATTATCGATAAATAGCTCGGCCTTAAAACAGCGTCCGCAAACTTATATTATATACAAACAAAAACGGCCTCCGTATGGAGGCCGCTAAATGGAGCGGGCGAAGAGAATCGAACTCTCGTCTCAACCTTGGCAAGGTCGCGTTCTACCATTGAACCACGCCCGCGTAAATCTTGTATAAATATTATAACATAACAAAACAACTTTTGCAAAGATTTTTAATCAAATATTTGCGCGGCGGCATTTCTGGTCGCCGGCATTTCCGAAAGAACCTTCTTAAGACTTTGGTTTTTTAAATAAGGCGCCAAAGTTTGATTCCCCGAAATAAGCTGTTTTGCTTTGGCCGGATTGCCCAAATAATATTTGGCCGCCGGCGTCGAAAAAACATAAGACATGATTTTGCTTTTCATAAGGCTTCTTAAAAGGCGTTCGTTTTTGAGCACGCCCTGAACAGCCGGATTATTGACGAATTTATCCACGGCATAATCCTGGGAAGAAACCAAATCGTAAATTTTAAGATAATTTGACGTAATTTCATGCACGTCTTTGCGTGTAGAAAAGCCTTTTAAAACGTCGTCATTGTCAAAAACCACTTCTATAACCTGCGGCATATTCAAGTTGGTCATGACGGTATTCATCAAAGAAAAGGGCGTCGCGCCGACGCTTTCAAATTCGGCCGGGGTCATCATAACGATATTATTGATGTTTACGGAAACTATCGCCGAGCCTATATTGCTGAACTTGCCCCTCATACCGCCGCCGGCGGGACTATTCTGCGCCAAATCGCCGTAAGAAAATTCATCCCGTTCGACGAACTCCGCGGTGTCGGATTCAAAAGATTTAAGCTGTTCCGCGGTAATGTACCTTTCCGGCGACTGCGCTTTTTTTGCATACCACATTACCAGCAGCAACAACAAAAGCGCAAAAACCGCCACCCCTGCAACTTGCAATAAATATGTCTGTTTTTCTTTATCCATAACATTATTTTAACATAAAATGATATTATTTTTTAAACGCCGAAAGGAGCTTTAAAATGAAATCTCATACCGAATATCTTACATTAAGAACGCCGGAAAGATACCAAATAGTAAATATTACCGGCCAAGTGCAAGAAGCTTTGGAAAAAAGCGGCATACAAGAAGGCCTTTGCCTTGTAAATTCCATGCATATAACTTCAAGCGTGTTTATCAACGATAATGAACGCGGCCTTCATCAGGATTTTATCCGCTGGGTGGAAAAGCTGGCCCCTTATGACATCAACGGCTATCAGCACAATCTTACCGGGGAAGACAACGGCGACGCTCATTTAAAACGCACAATTATGGGAAGGGAAGTCGTCATCGCGGTAACGCAGGGCAGGCTGGATTTCGGCCCGTGGGAAGAAATTTTTTACGGGGAATTCGACGGACAAAGAAACAAAAGAATCCTTATAAAGATTATAGGAGAATAAAGTGAAAAGAAAAGTTTATTATCACGACACCGACTGCGGGGGGGTTGTATATTACGCAAATTACCTTAAATTTTTTGAAGAGGGCCGCACCGATTTTATGGAGCAGGCCGGATTTAGCGTGCCGGAGCTGGCGGAAAGGGGCTGCTTAATGATGGTTCATCATCAGGAAGTTTGGTATAAACACCCGGCAAAGTACGGCGACGTTCTGGACGTGGAAACGCACGCCGTGGAAATTTCCCCTGTAAGAATAGTTTTTGAATGTTTTGTAAAAAAATCGGACGGCACTTTGCTGGTACAGGGCCTGACCGACGTTGTAAGCGTAAGCAAAGAAGGGACGCTTTCAAACTGGCCCCAAGACGTTATGCAGGCGATAAAAGTATCGCCCAGGCAAATAAAAGTCAGGAGGTTCTGATGAGATATTTATTTTTGGCCGTTTTGCTTTTTTCTGCCGTTGCGTGCACTACGCCCAACGGAAACAAATTAAGCTTCAGCAGTTTAAACCCGCAGACGGATATTTCCCCCGCGAACACCACCGTTTCTTATGAAATGTACTCTTGGTATAACGGGCAGGACTGGGCTTACGCCATAATTGAAAACGGCGTAAAACTTACAACTTCCTTCAAGCAGATTACGGAAGACGACAATATTATAGTCGGCTCGGCCTATCTAAAAGACAAATTGCTTGAAATGCCGCGCGGAACGAAAATTTACTGGAATCTTAAAAGGATTAAAGGCTTTCAGATGCCGGACGAAAAAACCATAGAAAGCATTGTAAGCGCGGCCAAAAAAGCGGGCGTCAGCGTTGAAGTCATCGCTTGGCCTAATTAAAATCAGTCCATCTGTTTAAAATATATCTTCCCGGATTATCGTAATTTATCACCTTGGCATAGTTGCCGACAGCGGTTGCGTTATCCGGGATTGATTTTGTAACCACGCTGCCCGCGCCGATAGTAACATTGTCGCCGATACGGATATCCTCCACCACGCAGACGCAAGGGCCTATATAAACATTATCGCCTATTACGGCCGCTTTGCCGTGGTTAGAGCCTATCGTCGTGATCTGAACAAATCGCTTTTTATATATTTATTCATATAAACCCCAAAAATAAACGCGCCGGCAGAACCTTTCCGGGCGGCGGATTTATAACAGGAAGTAAAAGCGGGCAAATAAAAACGGCTGTTATATTTGAGCCATTCAGACTAACCCAAATAATAACAGCCGCGGCCCCTGCCATATAAAATATGGCAGGAAGCGCTCGACACAGCATATCCAAGGGATCAGCTTGAACACACTGTGTCTAAACCGGCTGTTTTTGGAGTCTGAATGTGCCGCCGAGTACCGACAGCGCACCGTATTCTTCATACGGTTCCAAAAACAGTATCAAATTTTTTATAAGCCGCATTTAAGGCTTATTTACGCTCCCTAAAAGGGTACGATTAATTATAACAATTTTAACGAATTATATTAAACGCAAAAAAGCCCCGGGCTTGCCGGGGCTTTCTGTTTTAAAACTTCGGCTGCTGCTTTTTTACTTTCAACATCAGCAAAGCTTTCTTTATTTCCATTTCGGCCAATTCTATGTCAATGTCCGCGTCGTGTTTGGATAAAGAGGCTTTCGCATGCGCAAGCTTTTGCTTGGCGGCGGCTTCGTCAATTTCGCCGGCTAAAGCGGCGTCCTCGGCAAAAACGCTGATTTTATCGTTTTCGATTTCCGCCAATCCGCCCATTACGGCAAAGGTTTCTTCCTTTTCGCCTTCTTTATAACGCAAAACGCCGTAATTTAACTTGGCGACGTACTGCACGTGCCCAGGGAGCACGCCCATTTCGCCGTTATAAGCGGGCAGGGCGACAAAATCAACCTCTTTGTCCAAAACCTGCCTTTCCGGCGTTATGATTTGCAGTTTAAGTTTCTTTCCCGCCATAATTAATCCTGTTCTTTGGCTTTCATTTTTTCATAGTTGGCAAGCACGTCTTCTATGCCGCCGCAGTTGAAAAACGCCTGCTCGGGGATATAATCGTATTCTCCGGCGAGAATGGCTTTAAAGCTTTTTATAGTGTCTTCAAGCTTTACGTATTTGCCGGGCATACCCGTGAATTTTTCCGCCACAAAGAACGGCTGCGAAAGGAACTTCTGTACGCGTCTGGCCCTGGCCACGACGGTTTTATCCTCGTCGCTGAGCTCGTCCATACCCAAAATGGCGATGATATCCTGCAAGTCTTTATATTTTTGCAGGAGTTTCCTTACTCCCTGGGCGACGTCGTAGTGTTCCCGGCCGATAATCCTGGCGTCAAGAATCCTTGAAGTGGAATCAAGCGGATCGACAGCCGGGTAAATACCCAAGCTGGCCAGCTGCCTTGAAAGAACCGTGGTCGCGTCCAAGTGCGTAAACGTGGCGGCGACGCCGGGGTCGGTCAAGTCGTCGGCGGGAACATATACGGCCTGTATAGAGGTAATGGAACCTTTTTTGGTGGAGGTAATCCTTTCCTGCAAAGCGCCGATTTCGGTATTTAAAGTAGGCTGATAACCTACGGCGGAAGGCATACGTCCGAGAAGAGCCGAAACCTCCGAGTTGGCCAGCACGTAACGGAAAATATTATCAAGGAACAGCAAAACGTCCTGCCCTTTTTGATCGCGGAAATATTCCGCTTCCGTCAAAGCCGTCAAAGCCACTTTTGCCCTTGCGCCGGGCGGTTCGTTCATCTGTCCGTAAACCAAAACAGTTTTATCCAATACGGTGGAACCGTCGGCGAGTTTGCTTTCCTGCATTTCCAGCCAAAGGTCATTGCCTTCGCGGGAGCGTTCGCCCACGCCGCCGAAAACGGAACTGCCGTGGTGCTGGCGCGCGACGTTGTTGATAAGCTCCATGATAACGACGGTCTTACCTACACCCGCACCGCCGAAAAGCCCCACCTTTCCGCCCTTCATATAAGGGGCGATAAGGTCAAGCACTTTAATGCCGGTTTCAAAAATATGCGGCGTCGTCTGCTGTTCGTCCAAAGACGGCGGAGGAGTATGTATTGAAGCGTAATTTTTTGTTTCAATCGGGCCTCTGTGATCCTGCGGCTGGCCGAGGACGTTCAAAAGACGTCCAAGGCAAGCTTCCCCCACCGGCACCATTAAAGGCGCGCCGGTATCAACAGCTTCAGCCCCGCGGGAAAGACCGTCGGTGGAGCTTAAAGCCACCGCGCGGACCGTATTATCCCCAAGCTGCTGGGACACTTCCGCGACGAGGGTTGTTTTTTCATCGACCGTAATATTCAAAGCGTTGTTTATCGCCGGCAAGGTTCCGCTTTCAAAGCGGACGTCAACGGCCGGGCCGATAACCTGTACTACTGTGCCTTTATTCATAATTAATCCTCTTAATTGTTAAGGGCGTTGGCGCCGCTTACAATCTCCGTAATTTCGTTGGTAATGGTCGCCTGCCTTACCTTATTAAGTTTTACGCTTAAATTATCCGCAATTTCGCCGGCGTTCTTGCTGGCTGCTTCCATGGCGTTCATGCGCGCCGCAAGTTCCGCCGCCTGCGATTCCAGCAAATAACGGTATATGCTGGAGCTTAAATAGCGCGGTATAAGCGTTAAGAAAATTTCCATCATACTCGGCTCAAATATAAAATCGGAAACGTCTTCTTCCCCCGGGATTTCGTCGAAATCAAAAGGCAGGAAACGCTTGCTTACAAGCGTCTGGGAAGCCATTGATTTAAAATCATTGTAAATTAAATCAACGGCGCTGATATTATATTTTTGGCTGAGTTCCGCAAAAGTATCTTTAATCATTGCGGCGTGCGCGTAAGAAGCCCGCGGGAATATCCCGATAAGCTCCCCCGCGATATGCAGCTTGGGTATTTTAAGGCGGCGCATAAAATCACGCCCTTTTTTGCCGACGACAAAAACATATTTTTCCTTATCGCCGTTATCCCTTACCCATTTTAAAGCCGCCCTTAAAGCCACCGCGTTGAAAGCCCCGCACAAACCTTTGTCGGCCGTAATTAAAAGCAGGGCGACACTGTTTTTATCCGCGGAGCTGTTGTCAAAAAAGCGGTAAGCGGGGAGATTGTGAATCTCGCTTGAAGGATTTTGTATATCCTTACGCAAGTTGTCTATCATTACGGCCATCTTTTTTGCGAAAGGGCGGCCGTCTTCCATTTGCTGCTGGGCCTTTTTTATACGCGCGGAGGAAATCATCTTCATCGTAAGCATCATCTGCTTAGTCGATTTAATGGCTTTTATTTCCTGCCTGATATCACGAAGAGATTCCATAATCCCGCCTTATTATTTGGCCCCTCTGGCCTCAAGCACTTTTACGTAATCGGCTATGCCCTTTTCCAAAGTGTAATCGGGCGTGTAACCGATTTTTTCCGTGGTGAGGCTGATATCCGCCTGAGTCTTCATCTGATAGAAGCTGAAAGGATTATCAATATAATCCGGGGCGAGATTCAGCCTAAGTTCGTTGTTAAGGCATTTTACGATATCGTTGAAGTTGCGGGATATGCCCGTACCGACGTTAACGACACAGGATTCTTTTGCATTGTTAAGCGCGCACATATTGGCTTTGACTACGTCCTTAATATAGACGAAATCCCTTTCCTGCTCGCCCATTTTGAAGATTTTGGGGCGGTAGCCCTGCTTCATCTGATTGTAAAGCTGATACATCATGCTGGCCGTCTTGCCTTTAAAATATTCGCCCGGGCCGTATACGTTGAAATATCTTAAGCCCACAATTACCATATCTCTGTTTTCCGCGGCGAATTCCCTTGCGACATTATCCATAATCGCTTTGGAAAATCCGTAAATATTTTCCGGTTTGGGGGTCTGACCGACGTTCATCGGGCATTCGCCGTTGCCGTAAGTGGCCGCGGAGGAGGCGTAAACGACACGTTTAATATCATTGGCGGCGGCGTAATAAAGCACGTTTTTAAAAGCTTCGACGTTCATTTGCATCATAAGCTTCTGATCGTGGATATTGGTGTCGGTTATAGCGGCTTCGTGGAAAATAGCGTCAAAATAATCTTCTTCCGGCATTTCCTCAAAGACGTTCGCGGCGACGATATCGCCCTTAAAACCTATAAGATTTTTAAAATGGCCGGACGAAAAGTCATCGACTATCGTTACGCTGTGGCCTTGATTCTGTAATTCAAAAGCTAAATTGCTGCCGATAAAACCGGCCCCGCCGGTAATTAAATATTTTTTCTGAGTCATTTATTTGCTCTCCTTAAAAAGAGGTTTAAATTCTTCCAATACGGCGACAATCTTCTTTTCAAGTTCTTCGCCGATACCTTCCCCGCCGGCAGCGGCTATATCTTTTAAAAGCTCCGGGTGGGAAGATTTTACGAAAGCCAAAAGTTCGTTTTGGTAATCAAGAACTTTATTTACGGATACATGGTCCACATAACCCCTGACTCCGGCAAATAAAGTTAAAACCTGCTCGGGAACAAGCATTGGTCCGTACTGAGGCTGTTTTAAAAGTTCTTTCATTCTTTGGCCTCTTGCAAGCTGGAACTGGGATTCTTTATCCAGCTCCGAACCGAACTGGGCGAAAGATTCCAGCTCTTGGTATTGGGCCAAGTCTATCCTTAAAGTGCCGGAAACTTTACGCATGGTTTTCTTTTGGGCGCTGCCGCCTACGCGCGAAACCGAAAAGCCCACGTCGATGGCCGGTTTTACGCCGGAGCGGAACAAGTTTGCGTCCAAATATATCTGCCCGTCGGTAATGGAAATGACGTTAGTCGGAATATAAGCCGAAATATCATTGGCCTGAGTTTCAATAATCGGCAAAGCGGTAAGAGAACCGCCGCCGTTTTCGTCGCTGAGTTTGCAAGCCCTTTCCAAAAGCCTTGAATGCAAATAGAATACGTCGCCGGGATAGGCTTCGCGGCCGGGCGGACGCCTGAGCAGCAAGGACATTTCCCTGTAAGCCTGGGCGTGTTTGGAAAGATCGTCATAAACGATAAGCACATCTTTGCCTTTCCACATAAAATATTCGCCCATCGCGCAGCCGGCATAAGGGGCCGCGTACAAAAGAGAGGCCGGATCGGAAGCGTTGGCCGAAACGACTATCGTATAAGGCATAGCTCCGAAGTCCGTCAAAGTCTGCACCACCTGGGCTACGGTGCTCTGCTTCTGCCCTATAGCCACGTAAATGCAGATTACACCTTCGTTTTGTTGCTTTTGATTGATAATGGTATCAATGGCGATGGCGGTTTTACCCGTTTGTCTGTCGCCGATGATAAGTTCCCTTTGTCCTTTGCCTATCGGCACCATTGCGTCAACGGCCTTAAGGCCGGTCTGCAAAGGCTGTTTAACGGGCTGACGTTCAACCACGCCGGGCGCGACAACTTCCATGGGGCGCATTTCGGTGGTGTTGACTGGGCCCTTTCCGTCAAGAGGAACGCCAAGCGGGTTAACCACGCGGCCCAGCAGGGCTTCGCCTACCGGGATGCTGATTACTTTGCCCGTTCTTTTTACGGTGTCCCCTTCTTTTACTTCGGTGTCGGGCCCCATGAGTACGCAGCCGATATTGTCGTACTCAAGGTTCATGGCAAGCCCTTTTACACCGCTTTGAAAATCCAAAAGCTCTCCCGACACAGCCTTGTTAAGCCCGTATACTCTGGCGATGCCGTCGCCTACGCTTATTACGGTGCCGACTTCGTCGGTTTGGGTTTGGGGTACAAAATTTTCTATCTTTTCTTTGATGATTGAGGTTATCTCATCAGGTCTTATACCCATATAATTACCTTTCCGTTAAAATTTTCGTCATCTGTTTAATTCTGCCTTCCGCGCTGGCGTCGATAAGCAAGTCGCCGCAGCGGATAACGACGCCGCTTAAAAGAGAAGCGTCCGTTTTATAATCCAAGGCAAGTGCGCTGTTAAAATATTTGCTTAAAGCCTCGCCGAGTCCGCGTTTGGCGCCGTCGTCAAGTTTCCCGGCGGAAAATACTGTCGCTCTCTTTATGCCGAGGCGAGCGTCAAGCAGATTCTGCAGTTCTTTTGCTATCTCCCCGGCAAGGTAATACCTTCCGGCGGAAATTAACAGTTTGACAAAGGACGCCGCCGTATCCGCATTGCCATAAGCTTTTGAAGCCAACTCCAGCTTAACCGAGGGGGATATCGTCGGATTGTTGATATACTCTTCCACCGGTTTAAGCGAGGATAAAGCCTCTTTAAAAAGCTCATAATTTTTTTGCGCGGCGACATTGTCGTTTTTGGCTACCAAATCATACGCTTTGGCGTATCTCTGCGCTAAAACAGACATATTCGCTTTCATTTGACTTTAATATCCTTCAGCAAATCTTCAATCAGCTTTTCGTTTGCGGCTTTGTCGGCTTCTTTGCCGATTACTTTCCTTGCGGCCAGCATTGTCGTATCCACGACTTCTTTCTTAACCGCTTCTATGGCTTTTTGCGTTTCCGCCTCTATTTCCGCCTTAGCCTGATTGATAAGATTTTGAGCTTCGTCTTTAGCTTGGGCTATTATGGCCTGCCTCTGCTGTTCGCCGGCCTGCGACGCTTCTTTTATTCTGTTTGAGCTTTCCATGGCGGTATCGGCCAAAGTCTTCTCAACTTGTTTTTTGATAGTTTCAGCGTCTTCTCTCGCTTTATGCGCGCCGGCGACGTCTTCCGCTATTTGCTTTTCCCTGGCGTCAAGCGCGTTCATTAAAGGTTTCCACGCAAATTTAGCCAGCAGGAAAGCCAACAGCAGAAAGTTGACTATCGTCCAAAACATTAACCCTATATCGGGTTTTAACAATGAATCCATACTGTCCTTTCAGATTTATAAAACCATCATTAAGCAGATTACCAGAGCGAAGAACGTCGCGCCTTCAACCAAAGCGGCGGCGATAATCATCGTTATCCTGGCTACGGCGGCTACTTCCGGCTGGCGGCCTGAAGCTTCCAATGCCGCGGCACCGATTTTGCCGATACCCAAAGCGGCGCCTATTACGGATAAACCCGCGCCAAAACCTGCACCGATATATTTAAGTACTTCAAGTTCCATAATTTTACTCCTCCGTGAGTTAATGTGAATGCATTTGCAGCCCCGCGAAAATGGCCGTAAGCAAAGTAAAGACATAGGCCTGTATCGCCGCCACAAGCAATTCAAGTATACTTACAAAAAGCGTCATGCCGAGCACCGGCCCGGCCGTACCGTAACCGTAGGCTATGCTCCTTTCGCCCATAATAAAGATGAAAGAAAACAAACCTATCAATACGATATGCCCCGCCGTCATGTTTGCGAAAAGACGGACGGCCAAAACAAAAACTTTTATGATTAAACTTAAAATTTCCAAAGGAAACAAAAGCGGAACCAGCCACCCGGGAACGCCGCCCGGAACAAAAGTTTTAAGGCAGCCTATGGGGCCGTTTTCCTTAATGCTGAGGCCCAAAATCAAAATCAAACTCAGTATGGCCATGCCGCCGGTTACGGAAATGTTGGAAGTTATCGTCCTTGCGCCGGGAAGCATACCTACATAGTTTGCCGTCAGCAGAAAAATTAAAAGAGAACAAAAAAACGGAGTAAGTTTGCGGCCTTCTTTCTCGCCCAAATTGGGCACGGCAATTTCATCACGCACAAAAGTTACGAACATTTCCAAAAAAGTCTTTACGCGTCCGCCTTTCTTTTTGGCGAAAACTATCAACAGCACAAAAAGAAGCACGCTTATGCCGAACATGTAAATAGAATGCTGGGTTATGGGCAGATTAACTCCCCAAAGGCTTATATTAAAACTGTGATCCAATATATGATGAGCAAGAAGTTCTTCTATCATTTCTTTTTATCCTTATAAACATAGGCTTTCGCGGAGCGCACCATTATATATATCGCCAAAGAGAAAGCCGCCGCGCTGCAAGAAAGTATAAATACCGGCAATGTGCCGAATTTTTTATCAAGCCAGTAACCGCCGAAAGCGCCTATGCACATTATTACGGCAAACTGTATGCCCAAGCCGGCTATTAAGATATGGTCTTGTTTTGATATCATATTCTGCCCCGGCTCGGCGAAACAGAGCCTTATTTCCATTATACTATCTTTTTGAAAATTTCTGCATGGTTTTTGAGTTCGCGCGTAATGAGGAACCTTTCCGTTACCAAACATTTTCCCCCGGCGGCAAGCCTTTGCGCCAAAGATTTATCCCGAAGCAGCCTTATTACGGATGAGGCAAAATCTTCGTTATTTCGGCATAAAAGACCGGTTTTATTGTTGATGATTTGAAGCCTTATTCCGCCGACGTCGCTTGCGGCGACGGGTTTGCTTTTCCATAAAGCTTCGGTTATGGAGAGGCCGAAACTTTCGCTGAAACTTTTTTGCACCACCGCGTCCGCCGCACTTTGCAAAGCGGCGATTTCGTAATCATGCCGATTAATTGAGAGAAGTATTATATCCCGCCGCCCGGCAGCGTATTTTTTCAGTTCGTCATAAAGAGCGGAAGCGTTGACGTCATCGGGCGCAAAACCGCCGGCATAAACCAAAACGGACGGAACGTTTTTGGCGACTTCTTTAAAAACGTCTATCAGGCCGAAAGGATCTTTGACTCTGTCAAATCTTGACACCTGCAAAATCATGGGTTTATCTAAAGGAATGCCAAATTTTTTTAAAACCTCTTCGCGCTCGGCTTTGCCGACGAACGTATTTTTGACGGAACACGGATCTATCGAAGGCAAAATATAATCCGCGCGGCGGTTTAAAGCGGGGTGGCTTTGCGGAGAAGTAAAAATAACGCCGTCGCAGTATTCTATATAAGGTTTCAAAAAAGCCCAGACATCGGCATTGGCGCGCGAAATGTCAAAATGGCAGCGATAAATCTTTTTTACGTTTTTAAGTTTTTCCGCCGCAATCAAAGCGTGGAAATCGTGCATATACAAAATGTCGCAGTCGGAAGGGAGCCGCAAAGAATAAGAAAGCTCTTTGAACTCTTTCAGTTCCTCGCGCGTAACGGAATTAAAACTCAGAGAAAGAGCTTCGGTTATTTTTTTGCTTAATACAAAAAAACGGTGGTCGGCTTCAAGCGCGCTCCAATCGCTTTTTATGCCGAGTTCGCGGAAATATCCGTTAAGGGTTGAGGCCAATTCCGTAACGCCGCTGCCGTATAAAGACGGCGTTATCATATTGACCTTTAACTGGCCGAGCCGCGCGTATTCCGCGCGCAAATCCGCAGTAGGCAGGCCGTACATCACGCTTAGGGCTTCAAGCTTATTCATAAAGCAATTGTAGAAATTTTTGCCTAATTTTGCTTAATTTATGGACTTTTTCCAATAAAGTGATATAATTATAAATGTCAGAGGTTTTTATGCGCACAAATCCCCATATCTTAGAAATCAACGCCCATAATTGGCTTAAACAAATCAAGGCCGATTTAAAACGGGAAAACATTACTTTGGCCGACGTGCCGGAGCAGGATCTCTTTGAGATGAAAGCACACGGCTTTGACGCTCTTTGGCTTATGGGCGTCTGGAAAGAAAGCCCCGCATCCCGCGCAATCGCGAGGGAAGACAAGGCTATAAACGATTATCTTTCCAAAGCGGTTCCCGGTTATGATAAGGCCGATATTGTAGGATCTCAATACGCAATTTACGATTATACGGTAAACGAGGCTTTCGGCGGGAACGAAGCCTTGCTGAAGCTAAAGAAAAGATTAAACGATTTCGGCATAAAACTTATTTTGGATTTTGCCGGCAATCATCTTTCAAAAGATAATCCTCTGACCTTGACCGATAAAGACGTTTTTGTTTTTTCCGACGAAGAACCAAAAGCGAAAGAATTGTTCTTCCAAACGCGGAACGGCTATTGGCTGGCCCACGGGAAAGACCCTTATTTTCCCTCTTGGACCGATACCGTACAGATAAATCATTTTAATCCCAAAGCAAGAAAATTTTTAAAAGACACTTTGCTTAAAATAGTTCCGTTGTGCGACGGGCTGCGCTGCGACATGGTAATGTTAATGCTAAACAAAGTGTTCCGCGATACTTGGGGAAACTTCGTCAAAGACGAAATGCCCGCGGAAGAATTTTGGCCGCAGGTTATAAGCGAAGTCAAAAGCGAATATCCCAGATTTACATTTTTGGCCGAAGTTTACTGGGGCCTTGAATGGGAAGTGCAGGAGCTCGGTTTTGACTATACTTACGACAAGACCCTTTACGACCGGCTGCGTATTTCCACGGCGCAGGATATACAAGGGCACTTAAACGCCGAGCATCTTTACCAAAAAAGATCGCTGAGATTTATAGCCAATCATGACGAGGAAGCGCCTTTATTGGCTTTCGGGCGGGAAAAATCAAAAGCAGCCGCGGCGGCCGCATACACTTTGATAGGAGCAAGGCTTTTTACCATGCCGCAAATCTACGGAGAGGAAAAACGCCTGCCTATACAATATACCCACCGTTTCGCGCAGGTAGACCAAGAAGTTTATGATTTCTATAAAAACTTTTTGGATATTATAGATCATCCGTGCTTTCACGGCGGGCAATGGACTATTAAAAATCCTAAACCGGCAAATGAGAAAGATCTTTCTTTCAAAAATATTCTCTGCTGGGCTTGGACACAGCAAACCACGCAGAAGATTGTTATTATAAATTACAGCGACGTTCCCTCTTCCTGCATAATGCCGGTGGATAAAGTGCCTTCCGCGGAAAATCTGATTCTAAAAGAACACTTCAAGCAAAACGAAACGGTTTTGCCCAGCGCACAAGCTAAAAAAGACGGTGTTCTTTTGCAGTTTCAGCCTTTTGAAACAAAAATCTTTTCCGTGGATTTTTAAATGCAGTCCCAGCAGAAAAAACCGCTTGCCATAGTGATGGCTACCGACGACAAAGCCGCTTTCGCGGCCGGCTGCGCGCTTTTAAGTTTAAAACAAAACTCCCCGCTTTTATTTAAAAAAGCAGATATAATAATTTACTATCAGAATCTTTCCCAGCAAAACAGGAAGGCGCTGCGCTCGATAGGGCGGGTTTTCTTTAAAGAGTACAAATTAAATTTTTCCACGGCGGACATAAAAACCATTCGCCGATACAGCCAGCTTACTTTGGCCAGGTACGAATGCTTCTTCCTGCTGAAAGAATACCGCCAGCTGCTTTGGCTTGATTTGGATATTTTGGTAAAGAAAGAACTTATCAATATTTTAAAATTCAAAAAATCCGGCTTTGCGATGGCCCACGATGATAATATCGTCGCTTCTAATTTTTTAAAACCGATAAAAGGTTTTGATTTGCTGCGGCGTAATTTTAACGCCGGGGTAATAGTTTTCAGCGACAATATGGCAAACCCCGTTAAAATAGGGGCTTGGTGCTATCAGCAAACAAAGGCTTTGGCTTCAAAATTGCTTTGGATAGACCAAGGCATACTTAATTTGGCTTTGCAAAAATTTGCAATAAAACCGGCCATTTTGCCGAGGAAATTCAACTCCCACCCCGTACTTTCCCCAATAAAGACGGCAAACGCCCTTATCCTGCACGCCATGGGCGATTATAAGTTTTGGGATAATTATCCCTTTAAAGAATGGGATAATTTCTACCGTAAATGGCTTGAAACGGGCGGAGCGGAAGTTACTATACAAAATTACGACAAAAAATATCTTTTGATATTTAAATTTAAGCTGTTTTTGGAAAAAGTTCCGTTTATATGGGGGCTTTTCCAAAAAGCAGTTAAACTTAAATTTGCTTTGCTCAATAAAAAAACACTTAAAAAACAAGGTTTAAAAGGACGCTGATCATGGAACTTACTTTACTTATAACCGGCATAATAGCTTTCGTTTACGCGAAAGTATCCAAACTGATGAATAAAAAGAAAATATTTGAAAACAAAACAGTTTTCTCTGTTTGGAACGCTTCTTTCGCTTTAATAGCCGGTATTCTGATAATATATATTTTTAACTTTATGGCAAAAAACGGCATACAGGGCGGGCTTGAACCTAGAACGTTTGCTTTTATTACCACCGCCGCTATAGCTTTTGCCGTGTATAATTTTATCTCCGCAGGCAAGGCTGACAAAAAGAAAACCGAAAAAATATTTGCCTTTAATCTTGAATGGGCGGAAACCGTATATTTTGCCGCTTTCTTTGCAGCGGTAGTAATGTTCCTTTTCTTGCAGGCTTTCAAGATACCTTCAGCTTCCATGAGGAACACCCTTTTGGAAGGGGATAACCTTTTTGTAAATAAAATAACTTATGGCATAAGGCTGCCTTTTATGAAAGACAGAATCGTAAAATTTAATGATATAAAAAGGGGAGATATTATAGTTTTCCGCTTCCCGGCGGAAAGCAAAGAGCAGGTAAACTGCGGGGAACCTCAGTACGGAAGGGATTTTGTAAAACGCGTGATAGGTATGCCCGGCGACATTGTGGAAATGAGGGATAAACAAGTTTTTATCAACGGCGAACTTATGCCGGCACAACCCTATGAAGTTTACCAAGACATAAAAAGATTATCTAAAGAAACATTGCCTTTCAGCCAAGAAGAATACCAAAAACTTTGGGAAGAACGTAATCTGGAAAAGCATTTGGGTATGTACTTAAGGGATAACTTCGGCCCGGTTACCATACCGCAAGGCAC
The DNA here is from genome assembly GCA_934643455.1 of Candidatus Proelusimicrobium excrementi. Lineage (GTDB taxonomy): Bacteria > Elusimicrobiota > Elusimicrobia > Elusimicrobiales > Elusimicrobiaceae > Proelusimicrobium > Proelusimicrobium excrementi. The sequence continues at coordinate 53,003 of CAKUBV010000003.1, forward strand.
ATATTTAGGTATAGGGGATAACAGAGATTTTTCCTGCGATTCCCGCTTTTGGGGCCCAATCCCCGAAGAAAATATTAAAGGCAAAGCATGGTTTATACATTGGCCTTTAAGCCGTATAGGCCTTGTAAAATGATTCTTAGAACCCCCGGCATTACACCGGGGGTTTTTAATATACAAAATATATATCGGAAATTAATAAAACTTCTATATTTAAAGAACTTCCCGCACAAGTGAGATTTAATTAAAAACAGCTTGAGAGCAAATATAGGAAAAGTATAAAACGTCTTTATTAAAGTTTTTAGTTTTCATGTGAAAACCGCACGATTATATACCGCCATTAACGGAGAATTTATTTATATACCACTCTACCGCCTTTTTTTCCAGCTTATCAATAAAAACACTTTTGCCTATAGCGTAACCTTCCAAATCTTCAGGGAACTGCAAGGCTAAAGCCTGCTTAAGTTCTCCGTAAAAGGAAGCCTCTTCAGGATATTCTCTTAAATAATCCCTAAAAGCCAAAAATCTTATAATTTCTTTATCATTATATATATCAAATATATCTAAATGACAACCTATGCCATTAACACGCTTGCGATAATGTCTACGTCCGGGAAGCCCAAATTCCCCCAAGCACTCATAACCGAAGCTTTCAAACATATCCTCATAATCTTCAATAATACCAATATCCTTTACCACCGCCATTATATCTATAACAGGCCTTGAGGATAACCCTTGAACCGCAGTGCTCCCTACATGATAAACATCTACAAGCAAATCACCCAAGATATTTTTTATTGATAAAGAAGCCTCTTTGTAATCTTCAGTCCAAGAGGTATTATACGGCAATATTTTTATATTCATTTATATCTCCGATTATTTTATTATAACACATATGCTAAATGTTTTCTGTGAAAACTCTGCCGCCGGATAAGAAAATGTTTTCACGTGAAACCTAATATTAAGCCGCATAAATAAGTTTTCATGTGAAAACACTATAAACACCTATTGACTTGTTTTTAAATTTTATATTAAATATTTTTATAGGAGAATACAATGGGTGAAATAGTTTGCATTGCCAATCAAAAAGGCGGCGTGGGCAAAACAACCACCGCCGTGAATTTATCCTATGCCCTTGCCTGCTTAGGGCAAGAAGTGCTGCTTGTGGATTTTGACCCTCAAGGAAACGCCACTTCCGGATTGGGCATAGAAGTAAAAGATGAAGATAAAACCGTTTATAACTTCCTTACAAAAACCGCTTCTTTCAAAGAGGTTGTAAGGCAAACCAGCAATGAAATGCTGGATATTCTGCCCGCTAATAAAGATTTAGCCGGGGCGGAAGTAGAACTTGTAAATATAAACGGCAGGGAAAAATTCCTTAAAGAGCAGCTTGCCACTATAAGGAAAATGTACAATTTTATAATTATAGACTGCCCCCCGTCTTTAAGTTTGCTTACGGTAAATGCGCTTGTCGCAGCAGATAACGTGCTTACCGCGATACAATGCGAATATTACGCCATGGAAGGCCTTGCCCGCTTTATCAATACAACAAGCAAAGTAAAACAGTTTTTAAGCCCCCAGCTTAAAATAGACGGCGGAATACTAACCATGTTTGACGGCAGAATGAATTTAGCCAATCAAGTTAAGGAAGAAGTTTCTAAATTCTACGGAGATAAAGTGTACAAAACACCCATTCCGCGCAATATACGTTTAGCGGAAGCCCCGGGCTTTGGACAAAGCATTTTTGAATATGACCCTTCCTGCCGCGGCACAAAAGCATATATGGATTTAGCTATTGAGTTCCTTATAAGAAGAGGGGCAAAAGCGGAAGATTTCAATAATTTTAAATATGGCGTGTCAAAAGGAACGGAATTTGACTTCGGAGGATAATTATTAATATGAGGAAAGCTTTAGGCAAAGGTTTAGACGCTTTATTAAACGGCGGAATGAATGAGTCTTATGAAGCAGGAGGGGAAAACGCTTCCGGCGTACAAAAAATACCGCTTGATAAAATTATCCCCAACAGATATCAGCCCAGGAAGACTTTTAATGAGGAATCCTTGCAAGGGCTGGCGGAATCTTTAAAGCAACACGGTTTGACTCAGCCTATTGTAGTGGTTTACGATCCGGGTATGGATAAATATGAACTGGTTGTAGGCGAAAGACGTTTCCGCGCTTCACAGCTGGCCGGTTTTACGGAAATAGACTGCATTATACATTCAAAGCTTGACGATAAACAAATGTGTGCTTTAGCCCTTATCGAAAATATCCAAAGGGAAGACTTAAACCCGATAGAAACGGCTTTGGGCTATAAAAGTTTAATGCAAAAGTTTATGATATCCCAAACCGAACTCGGAGAATATTGCGGGAAGTCCAAAGCCGCCGTATCCAACTCTTTAAGGCTGCTTAATTTGGAGCCGGAAATACAGGAAGCCATTAAAAACGGCGATATAAGCGAAGGACACGGACGCGCTTTATTAATGGTATCGGACGAGAAAAAAAGAGAAGTTTTATTCAAAAAAATTATCTCTTCAAAAATGTCCGTACGCCAAGCGGAAGAAGCGGCTAAAAACGCTATGGATGAAACCGTAAAACAAAAACCGCAAAAAACACCCGATACTCTTGCTTTTGAATCATCTCTCCAGGAAGCTTTGGGCACTAAAGTGGAACTTAAATACGGCAGCAAACCAAGCAGAGGAAAGTTAATTCTGCATTATAATTCTTTGGAAGAACTTGAGCAGATTTCCCAAAGATTAAAAAATAAAATGTTATAAAAATTAAAAACACGGCTTTAACAAGGCCGTGTTTTTATATCCTTTAATCCCCCATTTACAGCGGGGGATTTTTATTTGGCGGCAAACTAAAGATTTAATATCGGCAAAAGCAATTCCAAAAATTGCTACGAATGTTAAACCGGGACTTTGCCATTATGTTTTATTTTTATGATTACAAAAATAAGAATTTTCCGAAAAATTTAAAATTTATATAAAATCAATTTAAGATTTATGTTTTCACATGAAAACATAAAAATATAATATAAAAAGATTATATTTTATTATATTTACGGATATTTTGGTAAAAATCCTCGTCGAGAAAAACAAAAAAGCTTCAAATTTAAACCGTAAAAGGTTTTTGTTTGGTTATCGATTAGATACTGCCGGCAGATACAAAAATTAAAATTATTACCTTTTTAGAGCAAAAAACACGTTTTTTTACTCTATCAAGTAAATTCCTTAAAAGATATTTTATGATTTTTTAAAAATAATAGGGAAACTAACTTTTAAATTTTAGATTTTATAAAATTGAAATCTAAAAAGCTTAGGTTAAAAAATAATGAAAATGAAATTTACGAAAAACAAATAAAATTCCCAAACAAAATATTTTTAGCAAATTTACAACAGTCAAACTCAAAATTTATCAAATGCAAAAATCTTTATAAAAATTATAAACGATTTAAAAACATCATAACCGCCTTACCGATTTATCGGCAGCAAGCGAGCAGAGCATAAATAAGGAAAATAAAATTAATTTAAAGCGCAAATAGGCGTTATTTATAAAGTTAAGTTCCGCCTTGTTAGGCAAACGCGATTTTCCCGCCGGAGAAATTCCCAAAATAAAACCCGCGATTACACAAAAAGCTCACAGGCGAAATCACAATTTTTAAATACGGGTTTATTCTGAGAATAAAAAAGAGGAGATTTTCATCCCCTCTCTTAATTAAAAACATTAAGAAAACAACTTTCTTAATTTTTAAATTTATTTGTTTTTCTTGCTTACCGTCAAATATCCCATAAGACGGTAAACCATTTTGGAAACATTAAACTCCGATATATGACTGCCTTTTATCGGGGCGGTTTCCACAACATCTATCGCGGCTATCTTTTTGTTCATACAAACCGCTTTGAACAAATACATCGCGTCATACCAGGTAAACCCGCCAGGCTGCGGCGTACCCGTCCCCGGAACGACCGAAGGATCAAATCCGTCGACGTCTATCGTGATATAAACCAAATCGGTAAGGCTTTTTAAAACTTTATCCGTGAGTTTTTTAATATCCAGATTTTCGTGCATGAAATACGTCGTAACGTTTCCGCTGTTTACGTTTTGCTTTTCTTCGCTGCCTACGGAACGTATACCCACCTGCACCACTTTAACTTCTTTGGAAGCCGGATACAAAGCGCAAGCGTGGGAGCGTTCGTCGCCGAAATAAGATTCCCTCAAATCGGCGTGAGCGTCAAAATGCAATACCGAAAGCTTTTTGCCGTATTTCCTGATATAAGGCGCTATCAAAGCCTGTGAAATTGAATGTTCCCCGCCGAGATAAAACGGAAAAGCTTTGTGATTGGCCATATAATCTTCCACATATTTTTCTATGCGGGCGAATACGGCTTTTTCACTGCCTTTACAATTTATCGGGGGAAGAGTATGTATACCCTCTTTATAAGTTTCTATACCGAGTTCTTCATCCCAAAATTCAATTTGGGGGGAAGCCTCAATAATGGCGGCAGGGCCGAACTTCGTCCCGCCGCCATAAGAAACCGTACGTTCATAAGGTACTGAAATAATTGCAAAGCGGCTGTCTTCTAGAGAAGGCTGTCCTTCTTCAACCGCCAAAAAATGCTTTGCGTGCTCAGGATGCATAATTACCTTACAAACACCGCCGCCGCGACAACCGTGGTCCATACGCCGTCGACGCAAATGGCCGACTGGGTTACGTTGGTACTCTTTACGATTTTGCCGCTCATTTTCCAGATTTCTTCTTTCTGGTTCCACGTGGTGTTATTATCAAATTCAATACCCAAAGTGGTGGAAAGCATCATGGCCGCCAAGTCTTCGGCATAGTCGCCGGCTTTTTGGTCCGCTTCGCCGAAACTGTGATGCTCGGAAATATAACCGTGCGTATTTTTATCCTTCGGTATGGCCAAGCCTACGGAAGCGGAAATCAAGCGCCTGTTTTCATTGCTGGTATTTCTGCTGATTACGCAGTGAAGTATCTGCCCGGCGTGCAAATGTTCAAGACCTTTGCTTACCGAAACGACTTTGCATTTCGGCGGGAAAATGCTGGATACCGGCACCAAATTAAATTTTGCTATTTTTGCGTCTCTCAAAGCTTCTTCAAAGCTTGCGAGCTTTTCTTTGTGTCTGCCTACGCCTTTGGTAAGGAATATCTCCTTCGCAACAAATGGTTCGTACATTTTTTATTCTCTCTGTTAAGTGATATTACCCTGAAAACAGGGGCATTATTTTATAGAATAAATTATAACAAAAAAATATGGAGCATTGTGTAAAAGATTATTATGAAATTAACATTATTTCTTATACCATTGATTTTCCTGACGATAAACTTATCAGCGGCGGAGGATACCATGCCTTATAATATGTTCAACAAAGACGGCGTTTTGCACTTTAATTATAAAGCGGAGGATTTGGCCCCGCGGGAAAAAGCCGCCAGAGTACAGCTGGAAAAAGATTTGCAGGCCATAATAGCCATACCGAAAGAAAAAAGAACCTTCGAAAACACTTATTTGGCTTATGACAAAGCTTTTGACGCTTATTCCGAATCTCTCGGTCAGGCCGGTTTTTTGGCTTATGTTTCCGAAGATGAAAACTTAAGAAACGCGGCCTTGGCTTTAGAGCAGGAAGTCAGCAATTATTTAATAGAAGTCGCAACCAGGCGCGATATTTATCAAGCTTTTAAAGATTACGCCGACACCAACCCGAAGCTCGGCCCGATCGAAGCCAAAATGCTTAAAGACACCATGATAGGCTTTAAGAAAAGCGGTTTAACGCTTAACGACGAAGACTTGGAAGTTTTTAAAGAATTAAACAAACAAAAAGCAAAAAATTCCATAGAGTTTTCAAAAAATATCCGCGAGTATAAAGACTCTTTGGAAGTTACAAAAGAACAGCTTGACGGCATGGGCGAAGACTATATAAACAAGCTTGCGCGTACGCCGGAAGGCAAATACGTTATCACGCTTGATTATCCCGATTATGTGCCTTTTATGTTAAACGCAAAAAACGAAGAAGCCAGAAAAGCTTTGGAGTTTAAATATTCCCGCCGCGGCGGAGCAGACAATATAAAATTGTTTGAAGACACTTTAAATTTAAGATATAAAACGGCCAAGCTTTTGGGATATAAAAACCACGCCGAAAACCGCCTTGACACCCGTATGGCCAAAACTCCCGAAAACGTGGAAAAATTCTTAAAAGATTTGGAAAAGAAATTAAAGAAAATGGCCAAAGCGGAAGAAAAGGAACTTCTTAAACTTAAAGAAGAAAAAACAGGCGTAAAATCAAATCATTTCAACGCTTGGGAAACGGGATATTGGAACAATCTTCATAAAAAACTTTATTACGAAATAGATTCCGAAAAGATAAAAGAATATTTCCAGACGGATATAGTAATAGCTAATATGTTTGAAATTTTCGGCAATTTATTCGGCGTAAAATTTGAAATCGTTGATATACCAACTTGGCACAAAGACGTCAAAAGTTATAAAGTTTCCGACGAAGAAACCGGCAAAACCATAGGCTATATTTATATGGATTTGTATCCCAGGGACGGCAAATACAAACATGCGGCCTGTTTTGATCTTATCGACGGAGAACTTAAAGAAGACGGCACTTATCAGCAGCCTTTTACGGCCATAGTCGCAAATTTAAATCCGCCGAGCAAAGATACTCCTTCCCTCTTAAAACACGACGAAGTTGAAACTTTATTCCATGAGTTCGGCCATGTTTTGCACAATGTTCTTACCGAAGCGAAATACTCTTCAATTTCCGGCACGTCGGTAAGCCGTGATTTTGTGGAAGTTCCTTCCCAAATACTTGAAAACTGGGCTTGGGATCCTTCGGTAATAAAAAAGATTTCCAAGCATTACAAAACCGGCCGGCCTCTTGACGACGAAACAATCAAAAAGATGATTGCGGCAAAAAATCACGGCGCGGGCAATTTCTACATAAGGCAGAATTTTCTTGCTCAAATAGATATGATATACCACACCGCGGAAAAACCAGTAGACAGCACAAAATTGTGGGAAAAATATTCCGACAAAATCAGAATGGTTCCTATGACCAAAGATACTTATCCGCAAGCCAGTTTCGACCACTTGATGGGCGGATATGACGCCGGGTATTACGGTTATTTATGGGCGGAAGTAATTGCTTTGGACTTCTTTTCGGAATTTCAAAAACACGGCTTGTTCAACCCGGAGATAGGCAAAAAATTCCGTAAAGAAATTTTAGCCCCCGGCGGCAGTTATGAAGAAGAAGACTTGGTAAAAAACTTTTTAGGCAGAAAAGTTTCCAACGAACCTTTCCTAAAAAATATCGGATTGAAATAAAAAAACAATCATAAAATGAAAGGACCGAGAATTTATCCCGGTCCTTTTTTTTACGGCTTAAAATTAATTTAAAATTATTCCGCAAAATTAAAAAGCCTCCATTATCGGAGGCTTTAAATTACTGAGCGGAAAATTGATCCTTGCCTACTCCGCAAACGGGGCAAACCCAGCTTTCCGCCACGTCGGCCCATTTGGTTCCGGCGGCTATTCCGTTATCCGGATCGCCCAATTCTTCGTCATAAACATATCCGCAGACATTGCATACGTATTTCATTTTACTCCTCCTTAAGAATCTTTAAAAGTAGTGGCTCCTTTAGGGGTTTTCCCTTTAAGAACCGTTTGATAATAATCATAAGTTAAAGGTTTGCAGTCTTCGCATAAAACTTCCGTACCCGTTATAGGCCCGATAAACATTGTATGCGTACCCAAGTTTATGGATTGTTTAACGTTAACGGATATAACCGCCAAAACGTTTTCCGTAACTACGGGCAAACCGCAATCGTTTACTTTATATTTTACTTTGGAAAATTTATCAAAAGTTCTTCCGCTTCTAAAACCGAATATTCCTATAAAAGGCATCTGCACGCTTTGCATCAAAGGCTGAACGCAAAATTTGCCGGAAGCTTTTATATATTCGCAAGTAAGGGAATTATTGTTTAAAGCTATAGCAAGCTGAGGAGGTTCGGCCGTTACCTGAAAAACGGAATTGGCTATCAATCCGTTAAATTTGCCGTCCTTAACACCGCTTACTATAAAAAGACCGTACGATAAATCCGCCAAAGCTTTATTATCAAGCATTATTTATTTTTCTCCAATATTTTAAGGCCTACAGCGCGCCCGAGTTCAAAACATTCTTTAAGTTTTTCTTCCGTAGGAACGAAACGGCTTTTTACGCAAGGGGCTGCGATTTCCACCCCTAATTTTTCCTTCATAATCGTTTCAAGCCCGGTTATGGCGCCGTCGCTCCACCCGTAAGAACCGAAAGCCGCGCCTATCAGGTTTTGCTTCTTAAGCCCTTTGAAATAAGTTATCAAATCGCCCAAAGAAGGATATATTTCCTGATTTAAAACAGGCGTGCCGAGTATCAAACCGGCGGCGTCCAAAAGTTCCGTTGCGGCGTCGCTTCTGTGCGTAGCGTGCAAAGACATTTGTTTTACTTCAACGCCGGCGCTGATAAGGCCGTCGGTAACGGCGCAGGCCATTTTTTCCGTACTGCCCCACATAGTATCATAAATCACTATGACTTTATTTCTGTTTTTCTGAGCGGCGAACTCGGCATAAAGATTTACTATTCTTTCCGGGTCCTTACGCCAAATAGGGCCGTGATCCGGGCAGATTACGGAAGGTTTTATCCCCAATTTAGTAACCTGGCCCAAGAAAGCGGTAACTATTTTTGAATAAGGCAAAATAATATTGGCGTAATATTTTTTTGCTTCGTAAAGCCAATCGCGTTCCGCAACTTCATCGTCAAAACGATAGCTTGAAGCGTAATGCATACCAAAAATATCATTGCAGAACAGTATATTAGCTTTCTTTAAAAGGCAAATCATGCTGTCGGGCCAATGAAGCATTCTTGATTCTATAAAAGTTAAAGAATCTTCCCCCAAATCCAAACTTCCGCCGTTCGGTATTATTTCAACCGGAAGATCTTCCCCAAGATGAGCTTTTAAATTGGCAGCGCCCAAAGTGGAAGCGTATACGTGTTCCGGCTTAATATCGGCTATGGCGGCCTTTAAAGAACCGCTGTGGTCAAGCTCGGCGTGGTTTGATATTATCAAGTCTATTTTTTGAGGGTCTATTACGCTTTTTATTCTGGAAAGCATTTCGGGATAAAATTCTTTCTTTACCGTATCGATAAGAGCGATTTTTTTATCCAAAATCAAAAAAGCATTGTAAGTCGTGCCTTTATTGGTTGAATAACCGTGAAAATCCCTTACGTTCCAATCAATCGCTCCGACCCAATATATTTTGTCTGTAACTTTTATAGCGTGCATAAATATTATTACCTTAACCTTATTTTATTTTTTCTCGGAAGCCCATAAACCGTGTATATTGCAATATTCCCTTGCCTTAACAACGCGGCAGTTGCAGCTGAATTTGGCTTCGGGTTTATCGCCGGGCTTTAAATATTTGCGGCCTATTTTACCGTCATCGGTAAGAACTTCTATAAATTCAATATAATGCTCGGGAAGCATCGGATGAGGCGCGGAACCGACTTTTACCAAAATGCCGTCTTCCAAATATTCTATAACCGGCACATGCTTTTCCGTGGCTCCGTCCGTGCTGGCTTCATTTTGTTTTACCATGGGTTTGCCGCAGCAAACAAGTTCTCCTCCGCCGACGTGAACAACTTCAACTATATTCCCGCAAACGGAACATTTATAAACATCGTTTAATTCCATATAATCCCCTATATAAGCTCATTTACGGCGTCCAAAACGGCCTTATAATCAGGCTCATTAGACACCTCTTTTACAAATTGAACATATCTTATTATGCCTTCTCCGTCAACTACAAAAACCGCCCTGGTAAGAAGATAAAGCCCGTTTATCAACAGGCCGTAATCCTGTGAAAAGGAAGTGTTTTTATAATCCGAAAGCGTTTGCAAATTCTTTACTCCCTGGGCCGCGCACCAGCGCGCCTGCGCAAAAGGCAAATCTTTGCTGACAGTCAATATTTTTACTTTATCGCCAAGTTTTCCGGCTTCTTTGTTAAAACGCGCCGTTTCAATAGAACAAGTGGGAGTATCCAATGAAGGCACCGCCGACAAAACAACGACGCGTCCCTTAAAATCTTTAAGGGACACGTCGCTTAAATCATTCGCAGCCAAAGTAAAATCCGGGGCTTTTAAGCCCGCATTTAACTCCGCACCGAATAAAGAGAATTTATTTCCGTTAAGAGTAATTTCTCTGGACATAAATCTTTACCAATTCTCGCAAAGAAGTTCAAAGTAATCTCTGGGATGCGCGCAGGCCGGACATTTTTCCGGCGCTTCAAGGCCTTCATGCAAATATCCGCAGTTTAAACATCTCCATATAACGGGGACGGATTTTTTAAATACGGTTCCGTCAATTATATTATCCCTTAAACCTTTATATCTTGCGGAATGCTGTTTTTCGGCAACGGCTATATTTTCCATTACCGCGGCGATTTCTTCAAAACCTTCTTCTCTTGCGGTTTTTGCAAAAGAAGGATACATTTCCTTCCATTCGTAATCTTCGCCGTTGGCGGCTTCAAGAAGATTATCTTCCGTACTGGATATTACGCCGGCGGGGAAAGAAGCCGTAATTTCAACTTCTCCGCCTTCAAGAAATTTAAACAGCCTTTCGGCGTGTTCCTTTTCCTGAGCGGCTGTTTCTTCAAAAATCTTGCTTATTTGAACATAACCGTCTTTTTTGGCTTTGCTCGCAAAAAAAGTATATCTGTTCCTAGCCTGAGATTCACCGGCAAAAGCGGTGAGAATATTTTTCTCGGTTTTAGATCCTTTCAATTTCATAATTTTAAAGTTCCTCCACAAACAAAATTGTATAAAATTAGCCAATATCAAGTATAGACCGGCAAACCGCGTTTTACAAGTACCCGCCATATATAAATATTTATATGTTCATATATTTATCCAATTTATTGACTAGTTTTAAAGAAAACTGCTAATATTTACTTATATTTGAATTTTTAATACTTTGTAGGGTGTTTGGTATTTACAGTGGAAAATCTTAATATAAACGAAATTTGGGCCGATTTTTTAAAAAAACTTGAAAATAACCTTGGCAAAGATATCTGCGAAATGTGGATAAAGCCCATGAAAATAACCTCTTTTAAAGGAGGTATTTTAAAAATAGAACTGCCAAGCGAAGTTTGGCTTAAAACCATAAAAGACAGATATGAAAGTTCCATTATTCAGGCTTTAACGGAAATTTTAAATACAACCTTTTCAATAGAATATAATATTCCTTCAAAAGAGGAAATACCGGAGCAGGATTATGTTTCCCTGCCGGAAAATTCCGTATATCAGCAAAAAAACCCCTTTATAAACAAATTAAATTCTTATTTTACTTTTGAAGGTTTTATAGAAGGCCCTTCAAACAGATTCGCTTATAAAGCTTCCGAAGCGGTGGTAAAGAAAATGGGCGAAAGAACAAATAATCCTTTCGTTATTTTCAGCTCGCCGGGGCTTGGAAAAACACACCTTTTACACGCAATAGGAAACCAGCTTTTAAAAGAAAATCCTTTCGCGAAGGTACTGTATATGTCAGGCGAAGGTTTTGTTTCGGAATATATAGAATCTTTACAAAAATCCACACAGGATTCTTTCAGGAAAAAGTATCGTTCTTTAGACTGTTTGCTTATAGACGACATACAATTCGTAGTAGGAAAAGAACGCTGCGAAGAAGAATTTTTCTACACTTTCAACAGCCTTTTTGACAACAGAAAACAAATAGTGCTGACTTCCGACAGAACCCCTAACCAGCTTGGACTTAGCGAAAGGCTTTCTTCCAGGCTGCTTTCTGGCATAGTGGCGGAAATAAAAAGGCCCGATCTTGAAACGAGAATCGCCATTTTAAGACAAAAGAGAGTTTCAAACAATTTTGATATAACGGACGACGTTTTAGCCTTTATAGCAGAAGGCGTACAAGGCAGCATAAGGGAATTGGAAGGCTGTCTGTTCCGCCTTACGACTTATTGCAATATACACGGCGTAAACGCCACAATTTCAATAGCGAAAGAAGTTTTGGCGGATATTTTGACTCTTGAAAAAGAAAAATACTCTATAAGCATAAACCAAATAAAAAAGGTTGTATGCAAGTATTTTAAAGTAAGTATAGAGGACTTAAACTCTAAAAAGAAAAACAATTCCATAGCGTGGCCCAGACAGGTTTCCATGTATTTGGCTACAGAGCTGACTTCGCTTTCTCTGCCGGAAATAGGCCGGGAATTTAACAGAGATCATTCAACCGTAATACACGCCAAGGAAAAAGTTAAAGAAGAAATAGACAATAATTTGCTTTTCGCCCCGATTATCAATGACTTGATAACTAAGGTAAAAGCTGTGGATAACAATTAACAAAAATGTTTTTTGATAATAACTGTTCATAATGTTGATAAAATTTGACATCAATTAACAATTTATCCCAAAAGATTGTATAGGGCTGTCAACATTATCAACACAATTAACAGGATATAATAATAAGGATAATAATATGAAAATAAATATTACTAAAGAGAATTTTCTTGAAGGAATCCAAATCATTCAGTCCGGGCTTTCTGGCAGAACGACTTTACCTATTCTTTATAACTTTCTTATGGAAGCCGAAGACGGCAATATCAAACTTACCAGAACCGATATGGAAATGGCCACAATACACAATATGAAAGCCGAAGTTTTGGAAAACGGTTCCATTACCGTGCCTCTTAAAGAATTTTCGGATATTCTTAAAAACCTTCCTTCCAATAAAGAAATCAATTTGGAAACTGATGAAAACAATAAACTGCATATAACAAGCGGAAAATCCAAATTTTGGGTTATAGGTACGCCTAAAAGCGAATATCCGATAGTTCCCGAAATTGAAAAGAACGAAACTTTCAGCGTAAAAGCCAAAGAAATTAAAGAAATGATAGAAAATACCATATTTTCTTCTTCCACGCAGGAAACCAGATATGTTCTTAACGGTCTTTTGTGGGTAAATACGCCCGAGAAGTTCGAAGTCGTCGCCACCGACGGCCGCCGTTTGGCTCTCGCCACCGCTCCGGCTTTGCAAAATTCCAAAGATTTTAAAATTATAGTTCCCAGTAAAATATTAAACGAAGTATTGAAACTTTTGGGAATAAACAAACCTTCAGACGAAGATTTTATAGACGTTACAGTTTCTTCCAACCAAATCAGCTTTAATATGAAAGAAACGACTTTTATATCAAGATTGATAGAAGGAAACTTCCCCAATTACGAACAGGTTGTGCCCACCAAAAAAAATATAGTTTTTAAAGTAGGCACCAAAGATTTATTATCATCCACCAAGCGCGCCGCGCTTTGCGCCGGCGATTTGGGCGGAACGGTAAAATACGCTTTAAGCCAAAATCTTTTGGGAATATCGGCCAGTTCTTCCAAAATGGATTTTTCCGACGAACTTAAAGTCGATTATACTTCCGAAGATTTCAGCACTTCTTTTAACCCTCAGTATTTGATAGACGTGCTTAAAATAGCCGGAAGCGAAAATATTATATTTTCTTTCGCCAATGCTTCACAGCCCGTTTTGGTGGAGCCGGAAGGCAAAGAACAATATAAATACGTCATCATGCCGGTAAGATCTTAATGGATAATTTCGGCAAGAAAGAAATAATATGGCATGAGCCCAAGGAACTTAAAAATTCCTTTTCCAAGTTCGGAGGTACGCTGAACAGGCTTATTTTATTGGAAACGGTTTGGAATAATGTTTTGGGTTCAAAAGCCAAATATTGGGTTCTTGACGCGGTTAAAGACGGCACCGTTTACGCCAAAGTAAACGTAATGACGGCCAGACACGAACTTAAACTTAAAGAAAAAGAAATAATAAAAGAATTAAACAAGAATTTTGAAAAACCTTGGATAAAACGGATTTTAGTTATATAAAGGAGTAACACATGACTATATCAGAAGCAGAAATGCAGCAGAATTACGACTCTTCCAAAATACAGGTTTTGGAAGGCCTTGAAGCGGTAAGAAAACGCCCGGCAATGTATATAGGCTCTACGGGCGCGCCCGGTCTTCATCACCTGATTTATGAAGTTGTAGACAACTCCGTAGACGAAATTTTGGCTGGAAACGCCACCCATATAAACGTAGTTATCAAAGAAGATAACGTTTGCAGTATTCAAGACGACGGCCGCGGTATCCCCGTGGACCCGATGAAAAACGTAAAAGACCCTAAGCTCAGAGGCAAAAGCGCCTTGGAAGTTGTAATGACGGTATTGCACGCCGGCGGTAAATTTGACAGCGGAGCTTATAAAGTTTCCGGCGGTTTACACGGCGTGGGCGTATCGTGCGTAAACGCTCTTTCCGAATGGATGGAAGTTGAAGTAAAAAGGGACGGTAATATAAACTTCCAAACTTACAAACGCGGTAAGCCGCAGGGTAAAGTGGAAGTTATCGGCCAAACCAAAGAACACGGCACGAAAGTTACTTTTAAAGCGGACAGAGAAATTTTCGGCGATAATATATTTTCCTACGATACTATAGCCAACCGTCTTAGAGAATTGGCTTTCTTAAACGCCGGGGTGAGAATTACTCTTACCGACGAAAGAGTCGAAAATAAATCACAAGTGTTTTTATACGAGGGCGGCATATCCCAGTTTGTAAAGTATTTAAACAGCAATAAAAAAGTAATCAATCCTGAACCGATTTACCTTACAAAAGAAATAGACAATAATTATATTTCCTTCGCCGTACAGTATAACGACGGCTATTCGGAAAACGTTTATTCCTTCGTAAATAATATTAACACTATTGAAGGCGGTACGCATTTAAGCGGTTTCAGATCTTCTTTGACAAGAATCGTCAACGAGTATATAAAAAGCAATAATATGTTGAAGAATAAAGATCTCGGCATTACGGGCGACGATTTAAGGGAAGGTCTTACGGCCGTTTTATCGGTAAAAATACCTCATCCTCAATTTGAAGGTCAGACTAAAACAAAACTCGGCAACTCAGAGATTGAAGGTATAGTCCGCTCAATGGTCAGCGAAGCTTTGGCGACTTTCTTTGAAGAAAATCCCAAAACCGCCAAAGCCATTTGCGAAAAATGTATCGGCGCGGCCGTAGCGCGCGAAGCCGCCAGAAAAGCAAAAGATTTAACCCGCAGAAAGGGTGCTTTGGAATCGGGCGGTTTGCCGGGTAAACTTGCCGACTGCCAGGAAAAGAACGCCGCAAACTGCGAATTATTCATCGTGGAAGGCGATTCGGCCGGCGGTTCGGCCAAACAAGGCAGGGACAGAGTTTTCCAGGCTATTTTGCCGCTCAGAGGTAAAATTTTAAACGTGGAAAAAGCCCAGTTGGTAAAAATACTTTCCAACGAAGAAATCCGCACTTTAATTTCCGCGGTGGGTACGGGCGTAGGCGAAGGCGAGGGCGGTTTTGATATTTCCAAACTAAGATATCATAAAATAGTTCTCATGGCCGATGCCGACGTCGACGGCCAGCATATCACCACTTTGCTTTTGACTTTCTTTTACAGGCAGCTTAAACCGCTTATAGACAACGGTCATATTTATATAGCTCAGCCGCCTTTGTATAAAGTTAAAAAAGGCAAAACCGAAGAATATATGCAGACGGAAGAACAAATGCAGGCTTGGCTGTTTAAAGAGGCTTTAAATTCCATTACGGCTTCAAAAGCGGACGGTTCCGTTTTAAGCGTTGAAGAATTGGAAAAATTCTTGAAACTTTTAAAAGAAACGGAAGAAGTTGTAACAAAGCTTGAAATTAAAGCTTTGACGCTTAAAGATTACGACGAATTTAAAAAATCCGGCCAAATGCCTTTGTTCCGCACTCCTTTGGAATCGGGCGGTTATAAATATTTTTACAGCGATTCCGAATTTAGGGATTTCGAACAACAGTATAAAGAAGAAAAACGCGAAATGCTCTTGGCCGACGGCACCCCGGAAGAAGAAATTACCGACGAACTTCTGGAACTTGACCACCAGGGCTTGACGGAACTTACCAAATTGCTGGCGATAGAAAAGAAACTTTCCGATTACGGTTTTACGCTGGATCAGTATCCTAATATTACGGATGAAAAGAAACGCGTTAACCCGATATTTACCGTAAACGACGGTAAAAAGAGCGTACTGGTTTTCAGCCTGCAGGAATTTTTGAAAACCGTGAAAGACGCCGGCGCGCAGGGCGCTACTATACAGAGATACAAAGGTCTCGGTGAAATGAACCCCGAACAGCTTTGGGAAACCACCATGGACCCGGCCAAACGCAAATTACTGCGCGTAGCCATTGAAGACAGCGCCGACACCGAAAAAATATTTACCATGCTTATGGGCGATAAAGTTGAACCCAGAAGGGCTTTTATCGAAAGCCACGCGCTTGAAGTAAGCAATTTGGATATTTAAGGAGTTTTTAAATGACAGACAATCTTAACAATAATCAGCCTAATATGCAGCAGCAGGAAGTTAAAAACGTTGATTTGTTCGGCAATATAAAACAGCGCGACGTCGGCGAAGAAATGAAAAAATCTTTCATTGATTACGCCATGAGCGTAATCGTCAGCCGCGCTCTGCCCGACGTAAGGGACGGCCTTAAACCGGTACACCGCCGCATACTTTACGCCATGCAGGAAATGGGCCTTAAATACAATAAACCTTTTAAGAAATCCGCCCGTGTGGTCGGCGACGTGCTCGGTAAATATCACCCGCACGGCGACACCGCCGTTTATGACGCGCTTGTGCGTATGGCGCAGGATTTCTCCATGAGGAAAATGCTCGTAAACGGGCAGGGAAACTTCGGTTCGGTCGACGGCGACAGCGCGGCCGCTATGAGGTACACCGAAGTCCGCCTTCAGGCTATAGCCGACGAACTTCTTGAAGATATTGATAAAGACACCGTAAAATTCGTTCCTAACTATGACGGTTCTTTGCAGGAACCTTCGGTACTGCCTGGCAAAATGCCGCAGCTTTTGGTAAACGGTTCCAACGGTATCGCCGTAGGTATGGCAACCAATATCCCTACGCATAACCTCGGCGAAATTTGCGAAGGCATTATAGCTTTGATCAAGAATCCGGCAATCACCACAAAAGAAATGATGCAAATCGTAAAAGGGCCGGATTTCCCGACTGGCGGTATTTTGCGCGGCACCAAAGGAGTGTTTGACTACTTTGAAACCGGTAAAGGCTCCTTAAAAATACAGGCCAAGGCCGAAATAGAAGAGATGAAAGGCGGCAGGGAATCAATCATAGTTACGGAATTGCCCTATCAGGTAAACAAAACCAATTTGATTGAAACCATAGCCGGGCTTGTCAAAGATAAAAAAATTATGGAAATTTCCGATATCCGCGACGAATCCGACCGCAGAGGTATGCGCCTTGTAATAGAACTTAAACGCGACGCAAACGGCCAAGTGGTGTTAAATCAGCTTTATAAACATACTCAGCTGCAGACTTCTTTCAGCGTAAATATGCTTGCCATCGTAGACGGCAAACCGCGTATTTTGGGCATTAAAGAAGCCATGCGCCAGTATGTAAAACACCGCCAGGAAGTTATAACAAACCGCACCCGCTTTGATTTGAACAAAGCTTTAAAACGCGAACACGTTTTGGAAGGTTTGCTGGTCGCCATAGCCAATATGGACGAAGTCGTAAGCATAATCAGAAACTCCAAAGACGCGGCCGAAGCAAAACTTAATTTGATGAAGCGTTTTAACTTGAGCGAAGCCCAAACCCAAGCCATTTTGGATATGAGGCTCCACCAGCTCACTCAGCTTTCTTCAATAGCTATTGAGCAGGAACAGAAAGATTTAATGGCTTTAATCAAAGAATTGCAGGATATTTTGGGATCGCCTCAACGCGTACTTGATATTATCGTGGACGAACTCAGCTCCATGAAAAAGGACTATGCCGACCCCAGAAGAACGGAAATATCCAATGAAATTTCCGATTTCTCAATTGAGGATTTAATTGAAGAGCAGGAAGTCGTTATAACGCTTTCAAACGACGGTTACGCAAAAAGAATTCCGCTTGACACTTATAAATCCCAGAACAGGGGCGGCAAGGGTATAATCGGCGGAAAAACGAAAGAAGAAGATTTTATCGAACATCTTTTCGTAACGTCCAGCCATTCCACGATACTTATGTTTACCAACAGGGGCAGAGTGTTTGCTCTTAAAGCTTTTGAGATACCCGAAGGTAACCGCCAGTCCAAAGGCAAGGCCATAGTAAACCTGCTGCAAATTACAGGGCAGGAAAAAGTTACCTCGGCCATAGCCTTCAGGGATTTTGATCCTAAAAATTCCGGCGAAACTTATCTTACGATGTGCACAAGAATGGGCACCATTAAGAGAGTTGAACTTTGTGAATTTGCAAATATCAGAAGAACCGGCATTATAGCCATAGGGCTTGAGGAAAGCGACGTTCTCGTTTCCGTGCAGGAAACCCACGGCAAGAGCGATATTATAATCGCCACCAAGAACGGCAAATCCATAAGATTTGACGAAAACCAAGTCCGCGCCATGGGCAGAACCGCCAAAGGTGTAAGAGGCATAAAACTTGCTCAGGGCGATAATGTTATAGGCATGGAACAGGCCGAAAGAGAAGGCGAACAGCCCGACGTCCTTTCCGTCTGTGAAAACGGTTACGGCAAACGCACCGCATTCAGCGAGTACAGAACGCAGAACAGGGGCGGAAGCGGCGTAATCACGATTAAAACCACGCAGAGAAACGGCTGCGTCGCGGGTATCAAGCTCGTCGACGAAAGCAAAGACCTTATGGTAATAACCGAAAAGGGCATGGCCATAAGAATCCGCTGCGAGGAAATCCGCTCCGTCGGAAGAAACGCTCAGGGAGTAAGGCTTGTCAGATTGGAAGAAAACGACAAAATCTCCCGCGTTGCGCCCGTAGTAAAAGAAGAAGAGGAAAAGACGGAAACGGAAGAAAAATAAATTTAACCTAGCTGGTTAAGTGAAAGCCCCGGCAAAAACCGGGGCTTTTTATTTGTTGAATTTTTGTCCGGCTGATTTATATTTCCGTTCTGTAATGCTCGGTTATAAAATCTATGTCTTTATCGCCGCGCCCTGATAAATTTACCAAAATATTTTTATCTTCCGGCATAAGTTTTGCCAGTTTTAAGGCGTAAGCCACGGCGTGCGCGCTTTCAAGTGCGGGGATAATGCCGTCGCTTTTGCAAAGAGCGTAAAAAGCTTTTAAAGCTTCTTCGTCGGTTACGGCGTCATATTTTACCCGGCCGGAAGCTTTTAAATATGCGTGTTCCGGGCCTATGGCGGGGTAGTCCAAACCGCTGGCTATGGAATATACTTTCGCGGGGGAACCGTCGTCATTTTGTAAAACAAGGGATTTAAATCCATGTAAAACGCCGTCTTTGCCGTAACAGGCGGTGGCCGCGTGCTGCCCTAAAGCGCAGCCCTTTCCCAAAGGTTCAACGCCGTAAAGTTTTACGGAGTTGTCGTTTAAAAAAGCAGAAAATATCCCTATTGCGTTGCTCCCCCCGCCGACGCAGGCCGCGACGGCGTCGGGCAGGCGGCCGGTAAGTTCAAACATTTGTTCTTTGGCTTCCGCGCCTATTATACTTTGAAAATCCCTTACCATACTTGGAAAAGGATGCGGCCCTACAACTGAACCTATGCAGTAAAGAGTATTATCCAAATCCCGCATATAAGCCTGAAACGCGCTGTCCACAGCTTCTTTTAAAGATTTTTGGCCGAAAGTTACCGGCACTATTTTTGCGCCGAGAAGCTTCATTCTTATTACGTTGGGGCGTTCTTTTTTTATATCCGTTTCACCCATGTGAATTTCGCATTCAAGGCCGAAATATGCGGCCGCGGTAGCCAAAGCCACGCCGTGCTGCCCCGCGCCGGTTTCGGCAAGGAGCTTCTTTTTGCCAAGCTTTTTTGCGAGCAGAGCCTCCCCCATACAATGATTTAATTTATGCGCGCCGGTGTGGTTTAAATCCTCTCGTTTAAGGTAAATCTTTGCGCCGCCGGTTATTTTGTTAAGCCCTTTTGCCAATGTTACCGGCGTTGGGCGGCCCTGATAGTGTTTGCGTATATAAGAAAGTTCTTTGATAAACTCTTCGCTGTTTTTAAGTTCTTTATAAACCGCGGCGATTTTATCGGTTTCTTTTTTAAGTCCCGCCGATATAAAAGAACCGCCATACGTCCCGAAGAAGCCCTCTTCGTTTAAATTGTTGTTCATAATATCCTCTGTTTTTAAAATGTAAGTAAAGCCGCGTTACGGATGCGGCGTAAGAAAAATACGGAATATAGGCGTTAAATTAAAAAATAAGCGGCGCTCAGCGCCACCAGAGGATGGTGTTGAAAGAAGAAAAATGATTTTGTTTGGCAAATAATTCTTCCATAATAAAAATATAGCATTTTTGCTTTTTTTGAACAGCGTCCAAACGAATATTGATTTAAAGACAAAAAAAATTTAAAGTTACTTTAACAAGCCGGTGCTTTAAGCTTTTTTATTTGATAAAATCTATATAATAGACGTAAAATTTAATGATTTCGGGATGAATTATGAGCAAAAGACGCCTTGCCAGAGAGTATGCCTTGCAAACGCTTTACTATTATGATACGGGGAAGTTTTCAAAAGACGACAGCACAATGTTTGTAAACGGTTTTTATGACAATTTGGATGAAGACACATTCGCTTTTTGCAAAGATCTGGCTTTGGGCGCAATAGCCAATTTGCCCGAAATAGACAAAATTTTGTCTTCAAGAGCCAAAAATTGGGCCGTGGACAGAATGTCCGCGGTGGACCGCTCTATACTGCGTATGTCCACTTACGAAATTGCTTTCAGCAAAGACAATGCCCCTATCCCGGCCATTATCGACGAAGCTATAGAATTGGCTAAAAAATACTCCACGGAAAATTCCGGCAAGTTTATCAACGGTCTTCTTGACCAAATAAAAACAGAGCGCAAACATGGAAATTAAGCAGGAAATCGACCGCTTAAAAAAACTTATCGCTTACCATAACAGCCGCTATTACGATTTGGATTCGCCGGAAATACCGGATTATGAGTATGACAAACTTTACGCGCGCTTAAAAGAGCTTGAAGAACAAAACCCTCAATTTATCACGGCCGACAGCCCCACACGTAAAATAGGCGGAAGGGCGGCTTCCGCTTTTGCGCCTTATAAACATCTTGCGCCGATGATGTCCTTGGATAATACCTATAACGCCGGGGAAATAAGAGAATGGTACGATAAAACGGTATCGGCCTTAGGCGACCGCAGTTTTGAAATGGTTGTGGAAACGAAGATAGACGGGGTTTCCTGTTCCCTTACTTATCAGGACGGAGCTTTGATAACCGCCGCCACCAGAGGCGACGGAAAAACTGGGGAAGACGTTACCGCCAATATAAAAACCGTAAAATGCATACCGCAAAAACTTGCCTGCCCCATAAGCGGCCTTTTGGAAATACGAGGGGAAGTTTTTATCGGCAAAGAAGATTTAATAAAATTAAACGAACGCCAGCAGGAAGAGGGCCTTGTCCCTTTTGCCAACGCGCGCAACGCCGCCGCCGGTTCAATAAGGCAGAAAGATCCCGCCGTAACGGCTTTGCGGCCTTTAAGTTTTTACGCGCACAGCTACGGCTGGGGCGATATCGGCGCGGAAAGTTTTACCGATTTTATCAACAAATGCCGGGAATGCGGCCTGCCGGTTTCCCCCGTCAGAAAAGTTTTTACAGATATAGAGGAAGTTATAAAGTTTTATGAGGATTTTTCCAAAGAACTGCATACTCTTCCTTATGACGCCGACGGGCTGGTAATAAAAGTAAACTCTTTTGAACTTCAAAGAAAATTGGGCTTTACGGCAAAAAGTCCGCGCTGGGCGGAAGCTTTCAAATATCCGGCCCAACAGTGCGAAACGGTTATAAAAAACATAAATTTTTCAGTGGGGCGCACCGGCGTTGTTACGCCCGTGGCGGAACTTGAACCCGTCAAATGCGCCGGAGTTGTAATATCATCCGCAACTTTGCATAATTTTGACGAAATCGCCCGTTTGGGCGTTAAAACAGGCGACAGCGTTATCGTGGAAAGGGCCGGGGAAGTAATCCCCAAAGTCGTAAGGGTTGTAAAAAGCCCGTTAAACGCCAAAGCCGTTTTAGAACCTAAAATTTGCCCGGTTTGCTCGGGCGTTCTTATCAGGGAAGAAGATGAAGTCGCCCTGCGCTGTATAAACCCCAACTGCCCGGCCCAAATTAAAGCCAGGGTTCAGCATTATGCTTCCCGCGAGGCTATGGATATAGACGGCTTGGGCGAAATTGCGGTGGATCAGCTTGTAAGATTCGGAGCGATTAAAAAACTTTCGGATATTTACAATCTTACTTTGTTTGATTTAATGGCTTTAAACGCTTTCGGCGATAAAAAAGCCGATAATTTGTTGAACGCGATAGAAACTTCCAAGAAAAGGCCTTTGGGTAAATTTATTTACGCTTTGGGGATAAGGCACGTCGGCGCGAAAACGGCCGATTTGCTGGCTTCGGCATTCGGTACGGCCGAAAAGCTTGCTTCCGCGGCTTTGCCCGACTTGGAAAGGATAGAGGAAATCGGCCCGGTTATAGCCAAGACGATATATGATTTCTTCGCTTCGGAAGAAGTTAAAAAGGAACTTAATTCTTTCCGCCTTTACGGAGTAAATCCCTTGCCGGCCCCGGCGAAAAAAGAGGGCGGCCCTTTAAGCGGAAAAACTTTCGTTTTTACCGGGGAACTCAAAACAATGTCCCGCACGGAAGCGGAAGCATTGGCCAAAGCCAATGGAGCTAAAACTTCCGGCTCGGTTTCTTCAAAGACTTATGCCGTGGTGGCCGGCGCGGAAGCCGGAAGCAAGTTAAAAAAAGCTGAGTCTTTGGGAATAAAAATCATGAGCGAAGAAGATTTTTTGGCTTTGCTTAAAAACTGAAAAAGTAAAATTCGGTTTTGTTCCGCATACAGAACGTTTTTGCCAAATCTATAATTCCAAAAGGCTTCTTACTTTTGTATAATATATACAGTAGTAAAGATTCTACGGCAAGAGTAAAGGAAATATGGTAGCCAAAAAAAATCTGTGCGTGCTTATACTCGCAGGGGGTAAAGGCACGAGAATGAAGTCTTCCCTTCCCAAACCGTTGCATAATATTTGCGGCGGGCCCATACTTTCGCATATACTTAAAACGGCGCAGAAACTTAAACCCGCCGCGATAGGCGTGCTTACGGGGCATCAATCCGAATTTTTAAAACAAACTGTTAAAGACAATCTTAACAACTGGGGCATAAAAACCCCGGTGGAATTTTTGTTTCAAAAAGAACTTACCGGCAGCGGTACGGCGGCTAAAGATTCCGTCCCTTTTATAAAAAAATACGATAGGGTTTTAATCCTTGCCGGGGACGCGCCTTTGGTTAAAGCGGATACTCTTAAGAATTTGATTAAAACCCATGAAGCCAAAAAAGCTTCCTGTACGGTTTTTACCGTTACCGTTGATAATCCTTACGGTTACGGGCGCATAATCAAAGCGGAAGACGGTTCTTTCAAAAAAATAGTGGAACAAAGCGAAGCCGACGCCGAAACCGCGGCGGTAAAAGAAGTAAATTCCGGCATGTATGTTTTTGATACGGCCCCGCTTATAAAAATGCTTGCGCTGCTGCGTCCGCAGGGCGTTAAGAAGGAATATTATCTTACCGACACTCTTGGCTTTTTAAAGCAGAATTCTTACGGGGTGGAGGTTTTTAATGCGGAGGATTTTACTGAAGCTATGGGCATAAATTCCAAGAAACAGCTTGCCGAGGCCGCAAAAATAATGCGCGCCAAAATCAACGGTAAATTTATGGAAGAAGGCGTAACTTTCATTAATCCGGAAGTTACTTATATTGACCCGGAAGTCAAAATCGGCGCGGACAGTACGGTTTATCCGAACTGCCACATACAGGGCAAAACAGTAATAGGCGAAAACTGCGTAATCGGCCCGGACTGCTGGATAGAAAATTCCAAAATAGAAGACGGGGCCGTTATAAAAAGCGGCAGTTATATTACGGATTCTTCCGTCGGCAAAAATTGCCAGGTGGGGCCTTACGCCCATTTAAGGCCTATGGCCGTTTTGAAAGAAGGCTCTAAAGTGGGGAATTACGTGGAAATTAAAAAAGCCGTAATAGGCAAAGGCTCAAAAGTTTCCCACCTTACTTATATAGGCGATACCGATATGGGCGCAAAAGTCAATATCGGCGCCGGGACCATCACTTGCAATTACGACGGCGTAAACAAATTTAAAACCGTCATAGGCGATGAAGTTTTTGTAGGTTCCAATACGAATTTTGTTGCACCCGTTAAAATAGGCCGCGGCGCAAAAATCGGCGCGGGCTCCACGATAACGGAAGACGTCCCTTCCGCGGTTTTGGCAATTGCCAGGGCCAGGCAGGTAAATTTAAACAAAAAGAAAGGAAAATAAAAAATGATACGTTGCCAATGTTCCAGAGATTTAAAGGTTTTTACCTGTAATGCCAACAGGGCTTTGTCCGAGAAGATCGCCAAGCATTTGGGCAAGGAATTGGGCGCTTTGCGCGTTGACAGATTCGCCGACGGCGAAGTCGATGTGCAAATCTTGGAAAGCGTACGCGGCGCGGATTGCTATATAATTCAGCCGACGTGCTCCCCCGCCAATGAAAATCTCATGGAACTGCTCGTCGCCATTGACGCGATGCGCCGCGCCAGCGCGGGCCGCATAACGGCGGTTATACCGTATTTCGGATATGCCCGCGCGGACAGGAAAAGCAATCCCCGCGTGCCTATAACGGCAAAACTGGTTTCCAACCTTATAGCTATGGCGGGCGCGGACAGAGTGATGTCCATGGATTTGCACGCAGGCCAGATTCAGGGCTTTTTTGATATCCCGGTTGACCACCTTAGGGCCAGAGGCGTGTTTTTGGAATATTTCCTTAAAAACAAACCTAAAGATTTAGTTATAGTTTCACCCGACGTAGGCGGCGTGGAACGGGCGAGAAAATTCGCCGCTAAAATGGAGGCCGGCCTTGTTATTATAGACAAACGCCGCCCCAAAAAGAACGAAGCCGTCGTTTACAACGTAATCGGCGACGTAAAAGACAAAACGGTAATTATAGTTGACGATATCGTCGATACGGCCGGTACGCTTTCCGCCGTAGCCAACAAAGTTAAAGAAAACGGCGCGAAGAAAATCTATGCGGTATGCACGCACGGCGTACTTTCAAGGGACGGCGTTGACAAAGTGGATCATTCCGCAATAGAAAAATTATTCATTACCGACACTTTGCCGGAAAAGCGCAAAGCCAGCGATAAAATTCAGGTGCTGAGCATAGCCCATATTTTCGCCGACGCGATAAAGCGCAATCATGACGGCAGTTCTATAAGCGAGATGTTCAAATAAACGAAGTAAAGATTTCAAATAAACAACAGAAGTTGGAGGAAGTAACAAATGGAAAAAATTAAAGTAGCAGCCCAGGCCAGGCAGAAAGCCGGCGTAAGGGGAGAACTTTCAAAATTAAGAGCGACCAAACAGATCCCGGCCGTAGTTTACGGCGCAGGTAAAGAGCCGGTAAGCATTTCAATAGCGGAAAAAGATTTAATCGCCGTACAAAAAGCCGGCGGTAACGTAATAGTTGAAATCACTTTGCCCACCGGCACCGAACAGGCCATCATCAAAGAAGTACAGTATCACGTAGTAAAAGATACGCCGATTCATATTGATTTCCAGAGAGTTTCCATGGACCACGCCATTGAAACTGTCGTGCCCGTAGTATTAACCGGCGAATGCGCTTTTGCTAAAGCCAACGGCGCGATTGTGGACCACGTACTGCGCGAAGTAACGATTAAATGTCTGCCGGGTGATATACCGCATCACATTGAAGTTGACGTTACCGACGTAACGATTGAAAAACATATTTCCGTAGCGGATATCAAAGCCCCCAAAGGCGTAACGATACTCGGCGAAAGCGACAGAACTGTTGTTCACGTGCTTATGCCTAAAGACGAGGCTCCCGCTCCTGCCGCGGCTCCTGCAGCCGACGCAGCTGCCCAGCCCGAACTTTCCGCCACCAAAGGCAAGAAAGAAGAAGAAGGCGAAGCAAAGAAATAAGTTCGTATTTAACTGGGGCGCAATAATATGCGCCCCTTTTTTATTAGAGTGCTGTACGCGGCGTATGATTTTGCCGCTCTCAGCCTAAAATGTAAGGAAATTTTTTGAATATATGCCGCAAACGTTTTTAATAGCCGGTTTGGGCAATCCCGGCCGCCAATATGAACATACCCGCCATAATGCGGGGTTTATGGCTTTGGACGTTTTTGCGGAAGGGTTTTCCCCCGTGTGGAACAAATGGCAGGGAGATAAAGGTTTGTACGCCAAAACGGAACTTTCCGGCAATACCGTTTATCTTTTAAAACCCATGACTTTTATGAACCTTTCGGGCTATGCCGTAAGGTCTTTCTCATCTTTTTATAAAATACCGCCTAAAAACATTTTGGTAATTTTTGACGATATGAGCCTCCCTTTGGGTTCCGTGCGTTTAAGAGCGGGCGGAAGCGCGGGCGGCCAAAACGGAATGCGTAATATTATTGAACAGTTGGGTACGCAGGATATTCCGCGTTTAAGAATAGGCATAGGCCCGCGGCCAGCCGTATTTGAAGGAAAGGATTTTGTCCTTTCCAAATTTTCTTCCCAAGAATCACTCCTTTTAAAAGAAGCTTTAATCAAAGCCGACGCGGCCGTACATGATTTTATCGTAAACGGCATAGACGCGGCCATGACCAAAGCCAACGCAAAATAGATTTTTAAATCAATATTTAGGAGTAGAATATGTTTTCACAGCTTTCAGGTTGGATACAATATTTGTACGTCATATTATTTATGATGATTTGCGGATACGGCGTGCCTTATTTGGGCGGATTTAATATTTTTGTTTTTAGTCTTGCCGCCGGTTCGGGGGCTTTGGTTTTGACAAAAAACACTTGGCTTGACGCAATGCTGGCTCATCATCAAACGGTGAGTTTTTTTGTACCTCTGATTTTACTTACGGTGCTTGCGGTTTTGTTTGTCGGTTTTTACATAATGGGCTTTGCTTTGGGCATGGCCACCGTGCCGGATCGTGCGGCTGAAAAAACTCTGGCGGTTCTGTTTGGATGCGCTGCTTTGCTGCTTGCGCTGATGCCGGCTTATGTCCCTTTCCATGTCATAGGCGTTAAAGGCTGGCTTTTTGCCGCCGGCGCGGCGGCTTTTGTCGTAGGGGCGGCTGTTGGTTTGGCGTCTTTAAGCCTTACCGGCGGGCACTTTTTTAAACAATATTTTCTTCAGCTGCTGTCGTATATGGTCTTATCTGCTGGTTTATATTTTATGATAACCAAACCAGCTCCCTTCGGTTTAATTTGGCTTGGCGGTTTTATTATAATTGCCTGGATGGTTATAATGTTTGGTTTTAGAAATGACATAATTGCGCTTTACCAAGAAAGAAAAATAGTAAACGAGCTTATAAAAACAAAACAACCTGTTGACGAAAAGACCGCACAATTCCTTAACAGCAAATTATGCGGGGCTTTACATTGGGGATCCATGGAGAAAGTAAATAAACTTATCAAAGCTGGGGCTGATATCAACGGCATAGGTTCGGGAAGTTCTCCTTTAGCTTGCGCATTGGAGTGGGGCGGATTTAATTCCGAATGGAGCGAAAGAAAATGGAACAAAGTTTATGCCGAGCGTATTAAAAGGGCAAAATTCCTTTTGGATAAAGGCGTGAATGTTAATACTCCTGACGTTCCATTGGTAGAGGCAATGGATACACCCGGGGCTTTTAATCTTCTGCTTGAAGCCGGTGCCGACGTCAATGCCGTGAACGGCTGGGGCAAGCGTGCATTGCATGCGGCCGCGGAAAGAGACAATGCCGAATATATAAAAATATTGCTTGAGCGCGGCGCGGATATTAATATACAAAATAGGGAAGGCTATACCCCTCTTATGAAAGCGATTTATCGGGAAAACCCGGAAACGGTAAAGTTGCTGCTTGATAATGGCGCCGACTTAAATATAAAAAACAACGACGGGGACACGGTTTTTGATATGTACCCCACGCCGGAAGTTGAAGCCGTGCTGGAAGCGTATAAAAAATAGAAGTTTTTTAGCAAATAAAAAACCCCGGTGTTTAAGCCGGGGTTTTTTGCTGTAAACAAAGATTTTATTTATTGTAAAATTCTTTGATTTTGTTGCAGACTATATTGATTTGTTCTTCCGTGATTTCCGGGAACATCGGGATTGAAAGAACTTCCTGCGCGGCCGCTTCGGTGTTGGGATAGTCTTCCGCTTTGCAGTTTAAGTGAGCATAGCAGGGCTGTTTGTAAAGCGGAACCGGGTAGTAAACGGCGTTGCCGATATTGTTTTCTTTCAGGAATGCGCTTAAACCGTCGCGGTCTTTAACGCGTATCGTAAATACGTAATAGCTTTGGCTCCAGCCTTCGGGCGCGGCCGGCGGCGGGACAACCTGTTTAATTCCCGCTAAATGTTTTCTGTAGAGTTCCGCGGCTTTGGCGCGGTTTTCGGTCCATTTCGCCAAATGTTTTAATTTTACGCCCAGTATCGCGGCTTGGATTTCGTCCATTCTTAAGGTTGAGCCTTCTCTGTCATATTCATAGGCTTTGCCCAAAGAACGCCCGCTGTGGCGTATGCTTGAACAGGCGTCGGCGATTTCTTTATTATTGGTAACAATCGCGCCGGCGTCGCCGCAAGCGCCTAAGTTCTTGCTGGGATAAAAGCTGAATGCGCCGGCGTCGCCCCAAGTGCCGGTATATTTGCCGGCGCAGAGGGCCAAGTGGCTTTGCGCGCAGTCTTCAATAACTTTAAGATTGTGTTTTTTGGCGATGGCCATAAGTTCGGGCATATTTACCGGGTAACCGTACAAATGCACCGGCACTATGGCTTTGGTTCTGGGGGTTATTTTGCGTTCTACGTCTTTAGGGTCTAAGTTATAAGTCAAAGGGTCTATATCGGCAAAAACAAAGTCTGCACCCGTGAGGGAAATAGAAGTCGTGGTGGCCACAAAAGTAAACGGAGTGGTGATGACTTCGTCGCCTTTGCCTATGCCGGCCGCCATAAGGGCTATTTGTATCGCGCTCGCGCCGGAAGAGCAGGTTACGCAGTATTCGGCGTTTAACGCTTTGGCGAAATCGGCTTCAAACTGCTGCGTTTTGGGGCCTAAAAGCCACTTCATGGAGTTTAAAGCTTCAAGGGCAGCTTTATTTATTTCTTCTTTAAGGCTGTCGTGCTGTTTCTGCAAATTAAACAGAGGTACGGCTGTATTGTTTGTCATAATTATTTATCCAGTGATTTAATCTCTTTTATCAATATAAGTTCTTTAAAGCTTTCGGTGAAAGCTTTTTTGGACATGTTTATTATCATTTTGACGATAAACATTCCGTCTTCCTTAAATAAATCTTCTTTAATTATTTCCGCATTGTGTTTTTTGAGCGTGTCGTTTATTTTTTTAACTACGTCGGGAGAAGGCTCGCATTTAATCGTCAGAGAATCGTAAAGCCTGACAGAATCAAAGCTGTTCATAAGTTTGCGTATGAACAACTGCAGTATCAATACGAAAATCGTCGCCGTGCCGGCGATTACAAACTCCCCGTAACCGGCGGCCATGCCTACCGCGGCCACTATCCAAATGCCGGCGGCGGTGGTCAAGCCGGAAATTTTATTGCCTTCGCGCAGTATTGAACCCGCGCCGAGAAAACCTACCCCGGCCACTATCTGAGCGGCGATTCTGGCGGGGTCGCCGCCGTAATTAAAAGCGGAAGCTATGGAAAGCAATGTAAACACCGCCGATCCGGCGCAAATTAAGGTATTGGTGGCAAAACCGGCCGGTTTATCGTGGTATTGCCTTTCAAGACCGATAATTCCGCCCAAAATCAGCGCGGCTAAAATTCTTAATATTACATCTTCGGTAGTCAGCATATCAGTATTTTGACGCGACGGGTACGACGCTTAAAATGATAAAGTACAACAGCATTACCGCTATACCCGCCGGCAGGGCGTCTTTGGCCCACTCCTTGCTTTTAATTTTAAATTTGGACGCGCAAATAATATTGGGAATATTCCCGGGGATAAGAAATCCGCCGGAAACGATTAAAGCCATAAGTAAAAATTCTATTTGTTTGTTGGTCATGCTGGGCACTATTTCCGCCGCGGCCAAAGTGGCGTTATCCAAAATGGCGGAAATGGAGTTCGCCCAATACAAGGCCCATTCCGGCAGTTTCAAAATGCTGATTTCCGCCAGCGGCGTCAGCCCTTTGCCGAAGAACACCAAAGCCATTACGAACAGGAATACTTTTGAGGCTCTTAAAGCTATATCTTTTATGCTTTCAGCTTCCACTTTCCTTTTGGAAGAAATTTGCGGTTCTTTGATTCTTGCGGCCAATACGGAAAATAACAATACTCCCGGCAAGATAAAGTGCCAAAGCAAATTAAAGAGATAAAAGAAACCGGCGTTATGAGGTTCACCTGCCAGCTTGCTCGTAACTATTGTTGAAAGAGGTTCGCCCAGCGGCGTCAGCACCGCGCCCATACCTATGGCGAAACAGCCCATAACTATTACGTGTATGGTGTCCCTTTTGGAAAGGCGTAGGGTTGAGGCGATTTCGCAAAGCACCAAAGCCGCTATTATGGCGGTTATTACGCTTGAAAGAAGCGACAGCCCGAAAACCAAAACGATTATTGTCGGCTTAAGGCCGATTTTATCTTCTATCATTTCTATAAATTTGGTTACGGCCCCGCGGAACTTCCTGAAAAGAAGCCCCGTAATCAATACGGCTAAAGATATTTCAATAGGTTCGGTAAAAGCGTGCCCGACCAGCTCCCAGCTCCATGCGCCGGTAATACTGACGGCTAAAATGCCGAGTACGAAGAGAAAGGCTTCAAGTTCTTTTTCAACGGCGTGTACTGTAAAGGGAAGGAACAAGGCCAAGCATATAATTATGCTTAATAGAATTATTACTGTTGTCGTCATAGTTTTATTATATCAAAAAGGCGGCGCGCAAATATAAAAAAGCCCGCCGGTTAAGGCGGGCTTTAAGAAAAACTTAAGAACTATATTTTTATGCCGACTTTAAGCATCAAAGAAACATCGGATAAATAGCTGGTGTCGGCGAATTTGGAATCGTCCATCCACCAGTGATTATATCTGGCTTCAAAACCCCAAATAAAGATATCATTGATATCTGATTCTACGCCCAAGCCGACGTAAAGCGCGGGTTTCGTGTTGGATTCGCTTTCTTCTTGTCCGTAGTAGCTTTCTTTAATTTTTCCTTTGTATTTTGCAAAACCTACGCCCAAAGGTACATACATTCTGGTTTTGGCTGTAGGGGCAAAGTTAAATTTACCGGCTAAGAAAATGCTGTATTTATCGGCGGAAGTTTTAAAGTGTTCCTCCATACCTATTCCGTAAATGTCATATTCTGCTTCACTGTAATTGGTTCCGTTAAATTCCAACCCTAAACCGATGTTTTGGGTAAGATAGTGCATAATTTGAATGCCGTAAGTTCCGCCGACGTCGGCGTAATCAAAATCATCTCCAGAAGGTCCAAATCCATATTCTGTTGTAGGAACGGCAAAACCGCCCAATACGGAAATATGGGTCATACCTTTGTCTATGCCCTGGTCAATGCCCGCAAAAGCCGGCGTAAGCAAAGCGCACAGCACCGCGGCGGTAAACAGTTTTTTCATGTAATTCTCCTTATAAACCAACTTTTTAACTACAATTTATTTTATCAAAATTATCGTTTGAGTTGTTCCACGTAAGTAATACATATAAAAAAACGCCTTTTACAGGCGGTTTATGGCTTAAAAAACATTGTCGTAAGCCGGATTCCAGCTTTTATAATCTACTATTGCCGGCTCTTTCTTGGGGCTTTTGCCGATAGTTCCCTGTTCCGCGTTTTGCAGGGTTTGCCGCCAAAAGCCTTGCTCTTTAAGCACCAGTTCCGCCACTTCCCTGAATGCGCCTTTGCCGCCGGGGGTATCCGTTATGTAAAGGCAGCAGTCTTTTACTTCCTTGCGGCTGTTTGCAACCGCGCAGGGCAGGCCCACGGCTTTTAAGGCGGGTATGTCTATAAAATCGTCGCCTATAAAAATTATTTCTTCCGCTTTAAGGCCGGTCCTCTTCATAAAATCCTGCATGGGGGCCAGTTTCGAAAGAAAATTATAATACAGGAAGTCCATTCCCAAAGATTTGGCGCGGTGCTCTGTCGCCGGGGCGTTTCCGCCGGTAATTATGCCGGTGATTATGCCGCAGTCCCTCAGCATATGGAAAGCTATGCCGTCATACGCGCTGAATTTTTTTATTTCGACGGTGTTTCCTTCCGGCGTTACAAAAAAGTTCATGGTGGAATCCGTCAAAACGCCGTCTACGTCCGTAAGGACGGCCTTTATCTTTTTCAATTTCTCCAAAAGTTCTTTATTGTTAATCATAAATATATCTTAATAAATTTAGGCGTAAAGGTAAAAAATTATATAATGAGTATTATGAGGAAGATATATATTTTTGCGCTTTGTTTTTTGGTTTTGGCCTGTGCGCCTAAAACCTATATCAGCAAAAGCTATGATTTTAATAATTTAAAGAGAATAGGCGTTTTGGCCTTTTCTTCCCCCGATGACGCCTTCAGCGGGGCGGAAAATCTTTTTACCAAAAGCCTTATAAAATACGGATATACCGTGGTGGAAAGAGCGCAAATAGAGGAAGTTTTAAAAGAACATAATTTATCTACAACTTCTTATCTGTCCCCGGCTGTTACCAGGCGGTTGGGCAGAGTTTTGGGGGTGGATGTTCTTCTGACGGGGGAAATTACTTCCTATATGCCGGAAAGCAAACATCTTGTTTATAACATGACAAAACGCTCTTCAAGCGAGCCGGTGTTTGCCAAAGAAGTGGTTAAAGATAATGAAGGCAACGTCAAAGTAAAAAGCACCTATGCCGGGCAGCAGTACACAAACAGCAAAGACGTTTATCCCGTGGAATATACTATTTACGCGCAAGTCGGCGTAGTGGCCAAGATGATTGACGTAGATACGGCGGAAATAATTTGGGTCGGCGATGATACCAAAGAAGGCGTAAGCGGGCTGGACGCGCTTTCTTCAAGCGCGAACGCTTTAATAAAGAATTTTGATAAAAAGGTGCGTAAAGCCAAACAAGGCAAATTATGAACGGAAGCGGAGAAGAAGAATTTGAATATCACGGCGGAAGCTCGGCTTTTTGGCTGATACTTTGCGCCGTTTTGGTTCCGTTGGCCTTATTTTTTTTAAGGCAGATGATATATGTGCCGGTCAATACCGTTGTGGTAAAAGATTTTGTGTTGGATGGAAGTAAGGAAAAGGCCAGCCCGATAAAGAAATATTTTCCAAAGCCTTATTCCGTAAACGATTTAGCTGGAGGAGATTATGATAGACATTAAAATTTTAAACGCCGAAACAGAGGAAACAAAAAAGAGATTGGCGTCCAGAAATCCCAAATTGGCGGAACTTGCCGATAAAGTGCTGGAAGAAGAAAAAGCTTATAAAGCCGCCCTTTTGGAAGTGGAAACTTTAAGAGCGAAGAGAAATGAACTTTCAAAAAAAATAGGCGCGGTAAGGGCCAAAGAGGGCCCGGAAGCCGCCCAAGCGGTAATGGAAGAAGCAAATAAACTTAAAGAAGCCATGCAGGGCAAAGAGCAGGAAGTATCCGCGCTTAAAGATAAAATAACCCAAACCCTTATGACTATCCCGAATCTTCCCGATGCGTCCGTCCCGGTAGGCGCCGACGAAAAGGCCAATGTGGTGGTTAAAGAAAACACTTTGCCCATACCGCAATTTGATTTTAAGGTAAAAGATCACCACGAACTTGGGGAAAATTTAGGCATTTTGGATTTTGCTACGGCCGCGAAACTTTCCGGCAGCCGCTTTGCTTTGTTAAGGGGCGACGGCGCCAGGCTTGAACGCAGCTTGATAGCTTTTATGCTGGATTTGCACGCCAAAAACGGCTATACGGAATTTATGCCGCCGGCAATAGTCAACGCCGAAGTGCTTTACGGTACCGGCCAGCTGCCTAAATTTAAAGAAGATATGTATCACGTAGACGGCGAAGGCGACCAGTATTTGATTTCCACCGCCGAAATCCCTTTAACAAATATGCACCGCGGCGAAACTTTGCAGGATGCCGATTTGCCCAAAGCCTTTACGGCCTATACGCCCTGCTTCAGGAAAGAGGCCGGTTCTTACGGTAAGGATACCCGCGGGCTTATAAGGCAGCACCAGTTCAACAAAGTGGAAATGGTATGGCTGGCCAAGCCGGAAGAATCCATGGATATTTTGGAAAAAATGACCTGCGAAGCGGAACTTGTCCTTAAAACCTTGGGTTTGCCGTATAGAAGAGTTTTGCTTTCCACCGGGGATATGGGATTTTCTTCCGCCAAAACTTTTGATTTGGAAGTTTGGTTCCCTAGCCAAAACACTTTTAGGGAAATTTCTTCCTGCTCCAACTGTACTGATTTTCAGGCCAGACGCATGAATCTGCGCTTTAAACGCGCCGGCGCAAAAGGTACGGAATTTGTCCATACTTTAAACGGCAGCGGCGTCGCCGTCGGCAGAACTTTTGCGGCGATACTGGAAAATTATCAGCAGGCGGACGGAAGCATCGTCATACCGGAAGCCCTGCGCCCTTATTTCGGCAAAGACAGGATAACAAAGAATGCTTAAAAAGCTTTGTTTAATTTCGGCTTTTGCTTTGTCGCCTTTATTTGTAAGTGCCGATTCGTTAACGCCGGAAATTTTGGCTTTGGCCGATTCCGGCGTTAAGGCCGTATATGCGCTGGATTTCAATACGGCGGAAGCAAACATCAACCGTCTTTTGGCGCAGTATCCAAATTATCCGCTTGCGCTTTTCGGCAAGACTATGATTGAATGGTCCCGCTTTGAATATGAGTACGAAAAAAGCAATCCCGAACAAGCGGACGTGTTTGAAAAGAGCATTTCCGATTCTATCGACGGAATAAAAGCCTGGCTTAAAGAAAACGGCCCCGAGGCCCAAGCTTACCTGGCTTTGGGCGGAGTTTACGGCGTAAAAGCGCGTTTTGAGCTTGCCAACAGAAGCTATGTAAAAGCGTATTTTTCCGGCAGGAAAGGCCTTAAATTCATGAACAGAGCGACTAAGCTTGACCCGGAAATGTATGACGCTTACTTGGGCGAGGCTGTATATCAATACTATGCCGGCACCCTGCCCGCCGTAGTTAAAGTTTTGGCCAAACTGGTGGCCAGCGGCGACGCGCAAAAAGGCATAGACTACCTTAAGATGATTAAAGAAAAGGGCCGCTTCAGCGCGGATACCGCCACTTTGCTGCTGGTGGAAATAGCCATAGAAAGCGATAAATATTACAATCCGCCTTTGGCCGATAAATATATTCATGAAATACTGGCCAAATATCCCGATAATCCTTTATATAATTTCGTTGCGGTAATCGCCGCTTACGAAAATAAAGAATACGATAAAGTTTACGCTTCCGCGGAATCCTTTTTAAAGGATATAGGCGTTAAACCTCTGTATAATGACATTTACACGGCGCGCTCTTATACCGCCATGGGAACCGCTTTAATGGCGAAAGGCGATTATAAAGGCGCGGCGAAAATATTTGAAAAGAGCTGCGAGGCCACCAAAAATCAGGAGATGAGCCGCTGGCAGCTTTTTAACGAATTGCGCCTTGCCCAATGCTATGACGCCCAAGATAAGAGAGATCTTTCCGAACCTTTATACCATTCTATTTTGGAAAGGAAAGAAAACTGGGGCATGGATGATTTGGCAAAACGCCATTTGAAGGCTCCGTTTAAACCCGGAACGGAGCTTGGCAGGATGTCCCCCCCTTAAGCTCTTGTTTTTATTTTTGTTTTCCGCATAATATATAAGGCCGGCCGAAAGCCGGCCTTAGACATACCTTATGTAGTAAGAGGGGGGTAAAATGAAAAATAAGTATACGGCAGTATTATTATGCGCTGTATTTGCGCTTGCGGCTTCTTCCGCATTTGCGCAAAAAGAGAAATGCCCTTTGTGTGCAAAGGGGGCAATGTCCAAAGGCTTTATAGCCGAAGACTGTGCGGCCTTCTTCCCTAAAGCCTTGGGCGGACATATAGGTTCTTTTGACGACAGGGCCGAAGCCTATATGGAAAACAATTCCTTTTGGGAAACCTGCATCCAGCCTTATTTGGATAAAGGCCAAAACGTTATCGTTAATTTTTTGACTTATACGGAAACCGAAGGCCCTACCGCCAGGGATGTGGCGCAAGCCGTAAGAGCGGCTAAAGACTTCAAAGAAGAGTTTGACGATTACGTTGAAGACGTACAGGAATATACCGGCGTTTACGAAAGGCCGGAAGCTTTTACGTATTTGCAGGTTCCTTCTTCCGTAAACACCAATAAACAGCTTATGAAAGAAGTCAAAAAGGCCAATAAACATTATAAAGCCAAAAGCGATATGCCGAAGGTTATAGTCAGCGTTAAATTTATGCAGGCTCCAAAACCGGAAGCCGCCGGCTTGGTAAGAGTAACGGGCCCGTCTTCCAAAGCGAAAGCTTTGCCGGCCATGCCGGAAAAACCCATGGATAAAGATATGGCCCGCAAGGATACGGCCCGTAAATAGAACTTATGGGCGCAATTTAAACCCCGGTTTGCGCCGGGGTTTTTTGTTTTTTTCCTTAAACTGTTTGCCGCATGGGGCGGTTTGTGGCCGGGAAATTTATAAATAAAAACCCCCTTTTTTATAAGGGGGTTTAAATCATTGAGAAAAAGGCAGGCCTTTTATTTGGCGTTTACCATTTTTGCTCTGGAGATATCGCCTTTCTTATCTAAGAAATAAAGAAAGCCTTTCTCTTTTTTAATGCCGGCTTTGGCTACCTTTTTGGCTTTGCCGCCTTTTTTGCCGCCGCGGGCCATTTGTACTCTGGAAACGTCGCCGTCTTTATCGATATAATAAAGGAAGCCGTCTTCACGTTCTACACCAACTTTAAGAACTTTTTCTGCCATGGTAATTCTCCTGCTTGGAATAGGGCTTTACAGCCGATATCACAAGTCTAATAAAAAAATTTAATATATGCAAGGGTTTTTTTAGGGGCGGAGGGAAGGCTGTTTTACCGTCGGAGGACAGCCGGGTGCGGTTATTTTGTTTCAAAATCCCAAGCGTTTTGGCCGAAAGTTTCTTCTATAAAATTAACCAAAGCGTTGTGTATGACGATTCTCGGTGAGGCTTTTATAAGGAATTTTTTGCCGTTTTCCTCAAATTCCAGATAAACCATTGTAAGGCCCTGCGCCGCCTGCAGAAAGGAATTGAGTTTTAGCAAATCTTCCTTCTTGCAATCCGAAGGCAAATGCACTATAAAGCGTGCGGCCTTTCTGGCAATCACGTTTAAAATCGGCTCCACGTTTGAAACCATAATTTCCGGCTTGGCGGAAAGTTCGTCCCCGCGGATATCGCCGGTTACTATTACGGCTTGGTTTATTTCCACCCTGTCGTTTATGGATGCCCACGCGCGGCTGAAAGCGTTTGCCGTTATTGACTGGGATTCGTCTTCGATAGTAAGCTGGGCCCAGTTGTCTTTATTTTTGGTTTGACGTTTTTTAATCCTGGAAATTATACCCGCAACTTCCACGGTGCCGATTGTGGGGTTGTCCTGCAAGGTGGAAATATCTGTTTTCAGGATTTTCTTTATATGCCTGTTGTATTTTGTTAAAGGGTGTCCGGAAAGATATAGACCGAGAACTTCCCTCTCATAATTTAAAAGTTCGGCTTTGGTCAGAGGCGGAACCTTTTTAAGTTCCGGTTTGGCCTGTATGGTTAAGTCCACCATGCCTTCGCCGAATAAGGTTGTTGAGGCGCTTTCCTTTTCCTGTTTTATCTTTATGGAATGCGTTACAACGGGGTCGATATCGCTTAAAAGCTGAGCTCTTACCGAAAGAGGATCGCCTTCGTATAAAGAGTCAAAAGCCCCGGCCATGGCGAAAGACTCCAAAGATTTCCTGTTGGCCAAATAAAGGTTAATTCTCACGCAGAAATCATATAAATCTTTATAGGGGCCGTTTTCTTCCCTTTCTTTTACGATGTTTTTGCAGCCTTCCTCGCCTACGTTTTTTATTGCGGTCAAGCCGAAGCGTATGGCCTCTTTGCCGTTGGGCTGCTTTTCCACGCTGAAGTACGGTTTTGAGTGCTGAACGTCGGGCGGAAGGATATCAAAACCCATTTTGCGGGCTTCCTCAAGATAAGTTACGATTTTGTTTTCTTTGTCGGAAGAACCTATGGCGTTGTGGCCGATTTCGTTGGTAAGAGAGGCGCACATAAATTCTATAGGATAATTTGCTTTTAAGTAAGCCGTCTGATAAGAAACCAAAGCGTAAGCCACGGAATGGGATTTGTTAAAGCCGTATTCGGCGAATTTAGCCATTTGGTCGAAAACTTTATTTGAAAGTTTGGATGGAACATTGTTCTTTTCCGCCCCGGTTATAAATTTGGCGCGGAACTTTTCCATGATGTCGATTTTCTTTTTACCCATGGCTTTGCGCAGGGTGTCGGCCTCGCCGGGGGTAAACCCGCTTAGAGCTTTTGAAACTTCCATAATCTGCTCTTGGTAGATCATGGTGCCGTAAGTTTCGGCCAAAATCGGTTCCATAAGTTTATGGTCCACCGTAATTTTTTCGGTGCCGTTTTTACGCTTGACGAAGCTGTCAAGCATACCGCTTTGCATAGGGCCCGGCCTGTAAAGCGCCACCAAAGCCGAAATATCGCTGAAAACGCTCGGCTTTAAGCGTTTTACCAAGTCTTTCATGCC
Organism: Candidatus Proelusimicrobium excrementi; assembly: GCA_934643455.1. GTDB lineage: Bacteria > Elusimicrobiota > Elusimicrobia > Elusimicrobiales > Elusimicrobiaceae > Proelusimicrobium > Proelusimicrobium excrementi. The sequence continues at coordinate 91,880 of CAKUBV010000003.1, forward strand.
GCCGCTTTCTAATTGGAACACGCAGGTCGTATGCGCCGCCTGTAAAAGATCGTAAGTTTTTTTGTCGTCTAAAGGTATATTGTCTATATCAATGTCTATACCGTGCAGCTCTTTAATCATCTTTATTGTATTATCGATGACGGTTAGAGTTTTTAAGCCCAAAAAGTCGATTTTCAAAAGCCCCATGTCGGAAACGGTGTTGCCTTCGTACTGCGTGGTGATAATGCCTTTTGATCCTATTGAAAGCGGCGTATATTTCGTTACTTCCTCTTTGGTTACCAAAAGCCCGGCCGCGTGAACGCCCGTATGGCGTTTAAGGCCTTCGATTTTCATTGCGTATTCAAAAAGCTGTTTTACTTTGGGGTTGGCTTCCATTTCCTTGCGGATTTCCGGGACTTGCTCTATCGCGCTGTGTATGGTGGCTTTTAAATCGTCGGGAATATACTTGGCCAAACGGTTGGTATCGGTTACGCTGAAACCCAAAACGCGGGCCGTATCTTTAAGGGCAAGCTTGGCTTTCATAGTACCGAAAGTGATGATTTTGGCTACGTTTTTATTGCCGTATTTTTGGCGCATGTATTCTATTACTTTTTCGCGCCCCGCGTCTGAAAAGTCGATATCCAAGTCAGGCATGCTGACGCGGTCGGGGTTTAAGAAACGTTCAAAAAGCAATTTGTTTTTTAAAGGATCCAGTTTGGTAATATCCATACTGTAAGCCACTATTGAACCCGCGCCGGAGCCCCTGCCCGGGCCTACGGGTATATCGTGGCTTCTTGCGTATCCGATAAAATCCGCCACAATTAAAAAGTAAACTGCGAAACCCATGGAAGATATTACCGAAAGTTCATAATCCAGCCTTTGTGCGTATTCCGGCGGAATTACGTCCGATCTTAACTTCTTTTTTAATCCTTCAACGCATCTGTGCCTTAAATAATCCGTATGAGAAGTAAATTCCGGCGGAATTTCAAAATTCGGCATTACGAAGCCTTCTTTCTTCATTTCCAAGTTGCATTTTTCCGCCACTTCCAAGGTGTTTTTTATGGATTCGGGCGCAAAATCAAAAAGCTTTGCCATTTCGTCGCCTGTCTTAAAATAGAGTTCATGCGTAGTCATTTTAAGGCGGTTTGGGTCGTCAAGAGTTTTGCCCATGGCTATACACATGTGTATATCATGCGCCTGCCAGTCCTCGCGTTTTTCATAGTGGCAGTCATTGGTGGCAACCATAGGTATGCCGGTTTTCTTTGAAACTTCCAAAAGCACTTTAAGAGCGGCCTGCTCCTCCGGGATGCCGTGATCCATTATCTCTATGTAATAATTGCCCTTGCCCAGCATTTCCTGATACTTCAAAGCCAGTTTTATGGCTTCTTCCTCGCCTTTGGTTATGGCGGTTTGGGCAAGTTCCCCTTTCAGGCAGCCGGAAAGCACTATAAGCCCGGCTTTATGTTTGGAAAGCAAGTCGAAATCTATTCTTGGGTGGTAATAAAATCCGTCAACCCACGCGTCGGAATTTAACTGCATTAAGTTGTGGTATCCTTCCAAATCTTTGCTTAGAAGCGTTAAGTGATTGTAAGAGGATTTGTTTTTGTCTATGACGTTATATTGAAAGGGCGTAGTATAAAATTCGCAGCCGATTATCGGCTTTACGCCGACTTCGCGCGTGTTTTTGTAAAATTCCATCGCGCCGTACATATTGCCGTGGTCGGTCATGGCCATGGCTTTGATTTTTTGTTCGGCCAGCCCCTTTAAAAACGCGGAAGGGCCTTTGCCGGCAATGCGTATCATGCCGTCCAGCAAAGAATATTCCGTGTGATTGTGTAAATGTACAAATTCCGTCATTTTATTTTGCCGCTTAAAAAAGCTAATATAAAATCAAGCTGAGTTTTGGAGGCTCTATGACACATTATAGTAAATTAGTAGAAAAGAAAATTAAAAGCGAAAAGATTTACAGGGGCGTTACCGGGTTTAACCGCGATACGGTAAAACTCGTAAACGGAAAAACGGCTTTCAGGGAATATATGCTGCACCCCGGAGCAAGCGCTGTTTTGGCTTTTGTGGACGGCAAAGTTCTGTTTGTTGAGCAATTCCGCTACCCCGTTGATAAAGTTACGTTGGAGCTCCCGGCCGGCAAAATGAAGAAAGGGCAAAGTCCTTTGGCCTGCGCCAAGGCGGAACTGGAAGAAGAAACCGGTTATAAAGCCGGCAAAGTGAAAAAGCTTTTAAGTTTTAACACTTCGGTCGCATTTTCAGACGAAGTTTTGCATATTTATCTGGCCGAGGGCTTAAAACCGGGCAAAATGCATTTGGACGAAGACGAATTTGTCAACGTAAAGCTTATAGATTTTGATAAAGCCCTTAAAATGGTGCAAAGCGGAAAGATAACAGATTCCAAGACGGTTATCGCGCTTTTATATTACAAAGCTTTTTATTTATAATTTTTAATGATAAAGCCGCGCTTGCGGGCGCAAAACCGTTTTAAAATTTGGTTCTTTGCGGCTCCGTTTGTTTTAAAGAGAGGCAAAATTTTATAAAATCACTCTAATGGAAATGATATTGGAAGGTAAAACTTTAGCAACCGCCATAAAAGAGAAACTGCCGGCCAGAGCGCGGGAAGTCGCGTCCGCTTTGGGCCGCGCGCCTAGGCTTGTCGGCATTTCCTGGCAGGGCGATTACGCGGGACATCTTTATTTAAATAAAGAAGCCGCCGCCGCCCGCAAAGCCGGGATAAGGGCGGATATCGTTTTGGTGGATGAGAGTACTTCCGAGAAAGACTTTAAAACTCTGCTTTCAAAAATTTACGAAGACGATTCCGTCGACGCTCTTTTGATACCGCGCCCTCTGCCGCCGGCTCTTAACGGGCTTGATATTTCCGTACTGATAAATCCCAAACAGGATATAGACGGGGCCGGGCTTATAAGCATGGGCCGTTTGTTTATGTGCAAAACTTGGGCCGATGTGGAAGTGTTAAACACTTTTGTACCCTGCTGTCCTTTGGCCGTGATGCGGCTTTTGGAATATCACGGCGTAAATTTGCGCGGCGCGAAGACGGCGGTTATCGGCCGCAGCAATACGGTCGGAGGGCCTTTGTCCAAAATGCTTATGTGCAAAGACGCCACCGTAACGGTCTGCCATACCAAAACCGCGGATTTGAAGGATGTTATTTATAATCAGGATATCGTCATCAGCGCGGCGGGGCGGGCAAGATTTATTAAAAAAGATATGGTAAAAAAAGGTACAATACTGATAGATGTCGGAACCAATCAGGATGAGGCCGGCGTCTTCTGCGGAGACATTGACTTTGAAAATATTAAACAAAGCTGCGCCGTTTCCCCAGTGCCGGGCGGAGTCGGGCCTGTAACGGTGGCTTGCCTGCTGGAGAATATTTTAAGCGCGGCTGAGAGGAAATTAAAATGAAAAAACTTTTATTCTTTGCTATTATCCCCGCTTTTATTGCCGGCTGTTACGGCGGCGGGTCTTCTTCCGGCAATCTTAAAGGGAAAACCTTTAACGAACAAATAGCCGAATTGGAAAAAGAACCCGTGCCGGAAGATTATAACGCTTCCGATATTCCCACGGCTTTGCAGAACGAAGCCGACAGAGCCATGGAAGTTTCCTCCGAAGCCCAAAGGGAACGCCGCGGCGTCGCGCCTTTGGTGGAATCAAACTATATCTTTAGGGTAATGCCCGATAAAGGCACTTACAGCTTTGATGAATATAATCAGGTTTGGACCGACGAACCGAAACTGGCCGATTATAAGAATACAAAAAGGCTTTGGAAAAAGCCCAGAGCTTTCAAGCCGGAGGAAGTTGAGCAAGCCGCACCTTCTTCCGATACCTATTCCGGCGATGAATATACTTATGATGAGTAACCACTAGTATTATCGCTGATTGGATTTAAAACCCCCGGCTTTTAAACCGGGGGTTAATTTTTGTAAAAAGTTTTTATTTATTGCATGTTTTTTAAAAGCAAATCCGGGAAATCGCTGAATACTCCGTCCGCGCCCATGGCCTCAAGTTCGCGCGCGCGCCGGCAGTCGTTTACAGTGTAGACGAAAGTCTTTAAACCGTTTGCTTTGCAGGTTCTTATAATGTCGGCGTCTATTCTTTTTTCGCTCATGTGCACGCCGTAAGCGTTTATGCTTAGGGGCTGATTAACGTCAAAGCTTCTGGTAAGAACGCCGATTTTAATTGAACTTTCTATGGCGCGAACGCGTTGCAGAGTTTCAAAATCAAAGGAAGATAAAAGCAAATTTTCTTTGCGGACGTTTTTTGCAGAGTTTAAAAAATCAATAAGCTGCTTTTCTATCCCGGGGTAAAGGCTGCCGTCGTTTTTAATTTCAAGATTGATTTTGACGGAATAATCTTCGGCGGCGGAAAAAAGTTCTTCTATGGAAGGTATTTCAAATTTGCAAAGTTCGGAGAAAGAAGTATCTTTTATATTTTGTCCGCCCGGTAAGGCGTAATCGTGATAAAGAACCAAAACGCCGTCTTTGGAACGCTGTACGTCCGTTTCCATATGCTTTGCGCCCATGGCGAAAGCTTCTTTAAAGGCTTTTACGGTGTTTTCTTTGAAATACGCGCTTGCTCCGCGGTGGGCTATAACTATCATATTTATAATCCGAAAGCTTTTTTAAGATTATCGAAAGTTTCCTGCGGGATATCAAAACCGGGAGTGGCGCAGCGTCCGCTTTTTGTACCGTGGAAGTCTGAACCCGCGCTTATCAAAAGATTGTATTTTGCGGCTATGGACAGCAAATCCTGCCTTGTTTGGAAGGAATGCGCCGGATAGTAAATTTCTATGCCGCTGAGCCCCGCATTCGCCCATGCGGGAAAGTTCCAATGGTCCTTTACTATGCCCGGGTGCGCTATAAAGGCAAGCCCTCCGGCCTGACGAATGATTTTTATGGTTTCTTCTACGGAAGCGCCCCTCGGCGCGGCGTAGCCCGGTTTGCCTTGTATAAGGTATTTCCTGAAAGCTTCCTGCCTGGTCGGAACCAGCCTTTTGTTTTTTAAGGCGTCGGCCACATGCGCGCGGGAAGCCACGGTTTTTACCAAACCGAAAACGTCCCGCTCTTCAATATCAACCCCGGCGTCGCGCAGCTGTTTTATAATTCCTTTTACCCTTTCATTGCGCTGGCTTCTGTTAAATTCTAAAAACTCCTGCAGAAGTTTATTTTCGGGGTCAACGTTGAATCCTAAAAAATGCAGATGATCGTGTTCTTTGGTGCTTATTTCCACGCCGTTTACGTAAAGGATGCCGGCTTCCGCGGCTTTTTGCGCGGCTTCTTTATTGGCCGAAAGAGTATCGTGGTCCGTTACGGACATCAGCCTTACGCCGGCCCTTTTGTAATAATAAACGACTTCAGACGGGCTGTTCGTCCCGTCTGAATGTCTTGTATGGGCGTGAAGATCTGTCAGAGGCATTATATTTTTTCTACGGAAGTTATTTGGGGAATTGCTTCTTTTAAATATCTTTCAATGCCGTTTTTAAGCGTCATCGTGGCCATGGGGCAGGAACCGCAGGCGCCTTTAAGTTTTACGGTTACTACGCCGGTGCCTTCGTTAAAATCCACAAATTCAACGTCGCCGCCGTCAGCCTGTAAAGCGGGGCGCACTTTTTGAAGTAAAGCGATAATTTGTTCTTTCATACAAAATCTCCCGAAATATATTATTCAATTAATGATATCATTTTTATATAATAAATATGAAGCCCGCCCGCTTCAAGCCCTAAAATCGGGGCGTGTGGAATTGTTGATAAGACGCAAAAATATGATATACTGTTTCCAGCGGGTAATTTTATAGATTAAACGGAGTTTTTAATAATATGAAGAACATAACCAAAATTTCTGCGGCTTTCATAGCCTTGTTTTTAGGCGTAAACGCCTTTGCCGCGGCGGAATACGCCAGCGTCGGCGTACAGGAAGGAAACATAAGATCCTGCGCCAGCGCAAAATGCAAAATAGCTTTTAAAGTGTGGAAGTATACCCCGCTTAAAATGCTCAGCGTAAGCAAAGACAAAAATTGGGTGGAAGTAAAAGACTTTCAGGGTTTTAAAGGCTGGATCAACAAAAACCTGCTTTCCGAAACGCCGGGCCTTTCCGCCAAAAGCGACGCGAATATAAGGGTTTCCCCCAGCAGCGATGCGGAAGTGGCTTGGATAGTACAGGAAGGCTACCCCCTCAAATTTATTAAAAAGCAAGGCAAATGGCTGCAGGTTGAAGGCACCGACGGCGTAAAAGGCTGGATACATTCTTCCGTCGTATGGGGCTTTTTAGAGTACAAAAAATAGTTTTTTGTTTAAAAAGCGGGGCCTTAAACGTTCCGCTTTTTTTATGCCGTAAAAGGGAAAAACGGGGACAGCCCTGTTTAAAAAGGAAAAATAAAGGTATAATTATATTGATATGAAATATATTTTGATTATATTCACCTTTTTGGTGCTCGCTTTCGGCGGGTATATGATAAAAGCCACTAAAGCCGACGAGGGGTTTAATCTCGCCGGGCGCGTTGACGTGGCCGAAAGGCTGCGCAAACCGGCCCAGGCAGATAACGTCGCTTGCTCGATAGTGGTAAAAAACGAAGCGGATGTGCCTATAGCTATTAAAAGGATTATAAATCCCAAGTTCCCTATGGATTTTAACATCGGGAAAGAAGATTTGCTTATAGACGACGTCGAAGGCAATATCAAGCTTGAAGTTCAAATAAATTCGCACGGTAATTTGGGCGTATTGAAAAGCGGGGATATCTTCGGGCAGAGTAATCAGATGTATTCCTCGGGGCGCAAAGATATCGTGCTGGTGGCCGATAAAATGATGGGCAAACCCACTTTAGGTTTAAACAGGGGCAACTTCTTTAGAACCGCGGCCCGGTAAACTGTTTTTAAGAGAATAAAAAGCCCTCGCTTCAAGCGGGGGCTTTTGCGTCAGTTTATGACGGTGTTTTATAGTATAATATACGTAACGGATTTGGAGATATTTTTATGTGGGATTATACAGAAAAAGTGATGGATCACTTTAAAAATCCGCGCAATGTCGGGGAAATTCAAAATGCGGACGGAACCGGCCAGGTGGGCAGTTTGGTCTGCGGCGACGCTTTAAAACTTACTATAAAAGTAAACAAAGAAACGGAAGTTATAGAAGATATTAAATTTCAGACTTTCGGCTGCGCAAGCGCAATAGCGTCCTCTTCAATTTTGACGGAAATGGCGAAAGGCAAAACTCTTGAAGAAGCCCTTAAAATAACCAACAGAGATATAGCCGACGCCTTGGGCAGTCTGCCCGACGAAAAAATGCATTGTTCCGTAATGGGCATGGAAGCTTTGGAGGCGGCCGTAAGGTCTTACCGGCAAGGCGGCGAGCCCGTTATTTTTGAGCAGGAACCCGGAACAAACATAGTCTGCCAATGCTTTAACGTAAGCGAGCAGGCCATTATCCAAGCCATACACAATAATAATCTTAAAACGGTGGAAGACGTAACGCATTTTACCAAAGCCGGCGGAGCCTGCGGCAAATGCAAAGGGGAGATTCAAAAGATATTAAATAAAGTCCTTTCCTGCGAAATTCCTTCCGCTCCCAAAGAGGAGAAAGCCAAGACTTATGCCGATATGACAATAGTCGAAAAAATCAAAGCCGTGGAAGAAGTTTTAAGCAACGATATCAAACCGAAGCTTAATTTGGACGGCGGCAGCGTGGAACTGACCGACATCAGCGGTAACGTGATTACGGTTAAACTGCTTGGCATGTGCGGCGGCTGTATGAGTGCTGCGGCCACTTTAAAAGGCTTTGTGGAAAAGACTCTTCGCGAAAAACTTTCTGCCGATATAGAGGTAAAACAGGCATGAAAGTAATTTATTTTGATAACAATGCCACCACTATGGTTTTGCCGGAAGTTTTTAACGCCATGGCTCCTTATTTTACGGAGAATTACGGCAACGCCAGCAGTATGCATCACTTCGGCGGGCTTAACAAGAAAGCTATAGAAAACGCGCGCAGAAATGTGGCTGTTCTTCTAAACGCCATGCCTGCGGAGGTTATTTTTACTTCAGGCGGAACCGAAGCTGACAGCAGCGCGATATATTCCGCTCTGCGGGTTTACCCGGCAAAAAAACATATTATAACTTCCGCAGTGGAGCATCCCGCCGTTTTGGAAGTGTTTAAAAAACTTGCCAAAGAAGGCTACAATGTTGATTTTATCGGCGTAGACGCCGACGGCCGTTTTAATATGGAGCAGTATAAAGCCGTTTTGAACGAAGATACCGCTTTGGTATCCGTAATGTGGGCCAACAGCGAAACGGGAACGATTTTCCCGGTAAAGGAAATGGCCGCCTTGGCGCATAAAGCCGGTGCGCTTTTCCATACCGACGCCGTACAGGCCGTGGGGAAAATTCCTACGGACGTTAAAGATATTGACGCGGATATGCTTTCTTGCTCTTCCCACAAAATACACGGGCCTAAGGGCGTGGGCGCGCTTTACGTCAAACAAGGCGTAAGGTTTTTGCCTTTTATGGTTGGAGGGCATCAGGAAAAATCCAGAAGAGCGGGCACCGAAAACGTACCGGCTTTGGTCGGATTCGGCGAAGCCGCCAAAATCGCCAAAGAAACTTTATGGAAATACGAAGCGCAAGTGGCCCCGTTAAGAGATAAACTTGAAAACGCTCTGCTTGCCGCCATACCGGATTGCAAAGTTAACGGAGATAAATTAAGCCGTCTTCCCAATACCAGCAATATAAGCTTTGGTTATGTGGAAGGCGAATCCATACTCATGATGCTTGACGAGCATAATATCTGCGCGTCTTCCGGCTCCGCGTGCACTTCCGGCTCTTTGGAGCCTTCCCACGTTTTGATAGCTATGGGCGTTCCGTTTCAGTTTGCTCACGGGTCCATAAGGTTTTCCTTAAGCAAATTCAATACGGAAGAAGAGGTGGATACCGTCGTAAAAGTTCTTCCGCCCATTATTAAAAGGCTTAGGGAAATATCCCCGTTCCACGGGCAGAAAATCGCCTGCCCCGCGCGCTGAAAAGCGAAATTTTATTTTAAAGAGGATATATGCTTACTTATATAGTTGATAAATTAATCGGTACGAAAAGCGAAAGACAATTAAAAAAATATTATCCGGCGGTAGCTAAAATTAACGAGCTGGAAAAAACTTTCTCCCCTTTAACTGACGCCCAGCTGAAAGAAAAAACGGCTGAATTTAAAGAACGTCTTGGCAAAGGCGAAACTTTGGATGATATCCTCCCCGAAGCTTTCGCTTTGGTAAGAGAAGCGGCAAAAAGGGTTTTGGGCCTCAGGCATTATGACGTACAGCTTTTGGGCGGCATGGTTTTGCATAACGGCAAAATCGCGGAAATGCGCACCGGCGAAGGTAAAACTTTGGTGGCGACATTGCCCTCTTACCTTAATGCTTTGACGGGCAAAGGTGTGCACGTCGTTACCGTAAACGATTATTTGGCCAAACGCGACAGACAATGGATGGGCCCCGTACATGAATTTTTGGGCTTAAGCGTAGGCTATATCAGCCATGATATGGATAACGCCGAACGCCGCGAAATGTATTTAAAAGATATAACTTATGTAACTAATAACGAGCTCGGTTTTGATTATCTGCGCGATAATATGGTTGTGCGCGCGGGGGACAGAGTACAGCGCAAACTCAATTATTGTATAGTGGACGAAGTGGACTCCATTCTTATCGACGAGGCCAGAACTCCGCTTATTATTTCCGGCCCGTCAGACCAAAAAACCGATAAATACTATATAGTAAACAGGATGATACCTTCCCTTAAAATCCGCAAAATTACGGAAAAGGACGAAGTTAACGCCAAATACGCCGGGGAAGATCTTTCCAAAGGATATGACGCTTTAATCGACGAAAAGAACCACACCGTTACGCTTACGGACGAAGGCGTCGCCAAAGCCGAAAAAATGCTCGGCGTGCCTAATTTGTATAACGATGTTGAATCCGAATGGGTGCACCACATCAACCAGGCTTTAAGGGCGCATCATCTGTATGAGAAAGACGTACATTACGTAATTAAAGACGGGGAAGTTATTATCGTTGACGAGTTTACCGGCCGCCTTATGCCGGGCAGACGCTGGTCCGACGGGCTTCACCAAGCGGTGGAAGCCAAAGAGCATTTGCCGATAAAAGAAGAAAACCAAACTTTGGCGACTATCACATTCCAGAACTTCTTTAAACTTTACAATAAACTTTCCGGCATGACGGGTACGGCGATGACGGAAGCCAATGAGTTTTGGACTATTTATAAATTGGACGTAGTCGAAATACCTTCCAACAAACCTTGTTTAAGGAAAGACGACCCCGACATAATTTATAAAACCGAACGCGAAAAATTTAACGCCGTTATTGAAGACGTCGAACAGCTTTGGCGCAAAGGTTTGCCGGTGCTGGTGGGTACGCGCTCAATAGAAAAGTCGGAAAAGCTTTCGGAACTTTTAAGAAAGCGCGGCATTCCCCATAAAGTTTTAAACGCCAAATATCACGAAATGGAAGCCCAGATAATCAGCCAGGCCGGACGCAAAGGTGCGGTAACGATAGCCACCAACATGGCGGGGCGCGGCACCGATATAGTTTTGGGCGGCAATCCCTGCGATAAAGAAGAACAGGAATACGTGGCCGAGCACGGCGGGCTTACCGTAATAGGCACGGAACGCCACGAAAGCAGGCGTATAGACAATCAGCTTCGCGGACGCTGCGCAAGGCAGGGCGATAAAGGTTCCAGCAGGTTTTACGTCGCTTTGGATGACGAACTTATGCGCCTTTTCGGCAGCGAGCGTATAGCTTCGGTAATGACGACTTTGGGCATGAAAGACGGTGAAAGCATTAAATCCCGCATAATTTCCAAACAGATAGAAGGCGCCCAAAGGCGCGTCGAGGGGCATAACTTCGACATAAGAAAACACCTTTTGGATTATGATAAAGTAATGAATCAGCAAAGGACGGCCGTCTATAATTTAAGGAACGCCATTTTGGACGGAGCCAGCTTCAGCGAGCGCATCAATCAAATGATTGAAGAAACCGCGGAAGAGCTGTTCTATCAATTCTTTAACCGTCATCATCCGAAGCAGTCCGATTTTTCCGGCTTGAACGCCGTATTTAAAAGACGCTTCACTTTGGATTTGGACTTGTCCGCGGAAAACGCTCTCGGCAAAAACGATAAAGCCGTTTTGGAAGACATAATCTCCAAAATCAAAGAAGTTTACACCCAAAGGGCAAATTACTTTCTTGAGCAGGGCATTTTGTTTGACGAAATTGAACGTATGCTCCTTTTACAGCTTTTGGATCAAAGCTGGAAACAGCACCTTTACGAGCTGGACCAGCTTCAAAAAAGCGTAGGGCTCAGGGCTTACGGTCAGAAAGACCCTCTTATTGAATATCAAAAAGAATCTTTTAACCTCTATCAGAATATGATGACGAGGGTGAGAGATTTATTTGTTGATTATATTTTCCGCTTGCAGCTTCCTCCGCAAAGAAGACAGCCGGTTGTAAGGCAAGCGGCGGCCGAAGAACAAAACGGCGCGACGCCCGCGCAGGAACCGCACAAAATCGGCAGGAACGATTTATGTCCCTGCGGCAGTGGCAAAAAATATAAAAAATGCTGCGGAAAATAAACTTTAAATCTCTAACGGAAAAAGCAAAAGGCCTTTTTAAAAAAGGCGGAGCCGGCAAAGGGACTGAAGCCGCCGCTTCATCTTCCGCTTCGGCAAAACGGGCGGAAGCGGGCGGCGTTAAAAGCCCGGCTGCTCCGGCGCAGACCGGCCGGCCGGCAGATACCGTCGCCGGTATGATACCCAAAGAAGACATATACGGCGCACCGCCGACGAATAGTTCCCTTAAGGTAAAAGAGGAAGATTTTTTTGTCGGCAATACTCCCGATTTTTTAAGACCGATATCGGAAGAAGACGTCGAAGATATAGACTTAAAACCTTTGGGTGAGGATCACCCGGTCATAATTAAAGCCGATAAAAAGATACTCATTTTCCAGTTGGTCAAAGATTTGTTTTCCGGCATTGTCGTGGCGTTTTGCGCCGTAGCCTGCGGCCTTTTGCTTGCCGAAAGCTATATAACCAAAGCCGCGCCGGTTTACGCATGGCTGGCTTTTATTCCTTTTACCATAGCGATTTTTAATATAAGAAGCGCGTTTTTCAGCCTTATATTCGGCTGGCTTACGGGCGGAATATTTTACTTTGTAATTCTTAATTGGATTTCGCTGACGGTCATGGAAGGAACCGGCAATCACGGGCTGGCTATGACCGCGCTTACCGCGCTTTCGATAGCGCTTGCTTTGCAGTTTGCCTTGTTCGCTTTCGGCTCGTATTATCTTAAAAGGATTCCTTTTGCTTGGCCTTTTGCGGCGGCCTGCCTCTGGGTGGGTTTGGAGATAGTGCATCAGCTTATAGCCTTAAAGTTTATGGCTTTCCCTTGGTTTGTGCTTGGCTATACTCAGTTTAATTTTATTTATCTTATACAAATAAGTTCTTACACCGGCGTTTACGGGGTAAGTTTTATGGTTGCGTTTACCTCTTTGGTTTGCGGATATTTGGTTTTAAAAATGCCCCGCGTCCTTAAAGTGTTTTACTTTACTTTGGCCTTCTGCCTTATGCTGTTTGTTTTGAGTTTTGGCCATAAAGTTATAAAAGAACAGCTTAATTATCTTCAGGCTTCACCCCATACTTTGCGCGTGGCTTTAATGCAGCCTTATACTCACAAGCTGTATATTGAGGGCCGCAGCGAAGACGTGGTTTACACCATAGCCGGCCAGTTGGAGGCTTTAAAAGATAAGAAGGCTTCTTTCATTATTTGGCCGGAAAGTTCTTTGCCCGGCGATTTGCTTCAAAACGAGTATGCGGACTATATTCAAGAGCAAAGCGCGGAGCTTAAAGCCTGGCAGCTGTTCGGCGGCACGGAAGAAGACGGCGATAAGCAATATGTTGCGGCCGTTTTGGTAAACGAAACGGGCGTAACCGACGATTACAAAAAGACCAAACTTGTGCCGTTTGGGGAATTTTTACCCTTTAAGTTTTTACTAGGCGGTTTTTACGAAAACAACGGGATAACAGCCCTGACGGGCGTTTTTACCCCCGGTTCGGAACCGGGCAAAACGCTTAAAATTATAGTGCCGGCGCAGGGCAAGATTAAGAAGGAAGAATACACCTTCGGTACGGAAATTTGTTTTGAGTCCATTTTCCCTTCCGTATATAGGGCTCAGGCCGAAAACGGCGCGGAGTTCTTCGTCAATATTTCAAATGACGGGTGGTTTTTGGAAAGCGCGGCCCCTTATCAGCATTTAAGGGCAAATGTCTTCAGAGCGGTGGAAAACCGCCGCCCGCTGCTGCGTTCCACCAATACGGGTATTTCGGCATGGATAGACAGCCTGGGCAAAATCCGTTTTGAAACGGGCCTTAACAGGCAGGAAAGTTCCGTTTTCAACTTTGTTTTTAAGGACAGAGATACAAAAACTTTCTACACTTTGCACGGGGATGTCTTCGCCTACGGCTGCTTGGCTTTTGCGGCGGCTTTGGTAATTTTCGGCATGGTGTTTTTGAGCGTAAGAAATGAGTATTGAAACTAAAGATTTACAGCAGCTTTCGGCTGATATAGCGCAAAGGCTTGATAAACTTTTTGAAATCCAGCACATAACGAAAAAGCGGGATATTCTTAAAGAAAAGGAAGCCCTGAGCGCCGCGCCGGATTTTTGGAACGACGCGGACAAAGCCAAGGCCGTTTCCAAAGAGATAGACGCGCTTAAAACCGATATAGAAGCTTACTCCGCCATGCGCGCGCGCTTGGAAGACGCGGAAACTTTGCTTGCTTTGGCGGTGGAAATGTCGGACGAAAGCGAATTGACCAATGTAGAAAACGCGCTTAAAGCTTTGGACGAAACTTTAAAATCGGCGGAGTTTAAAACCAAGCTTTCCCGCCCGGAAGATAAATTAAACGCCATAGTCAGCATACACGCCGGCGCGGGCGGAACGGAATCCTGCGACTGGGCCGATATGCTTTTAAGAATGTATACCCGCTGGGCCGAACAGCATAATTTCAAAGTTCACATAACAGATATTTTGCCCGGGGAAGAAGCCGGCGTCAAAAACGTAACTTTGTTTATAGAAGGCTCTTACGCATACGGTTTTTTGAAGAGCGAAAACGGCGTGCACAGGCTTGTAAGGATTTCCCCTTTCGACGCCAACAGCCGCAGGCACACTTCTTTTGCGTCGCTGGACATTCTGCCGGATATTGAAGACGAAATCAATATAGAAATTTTGGATAAAGATATAGAAGTAACCACCTGCCGCAGCGGCGGCGCGGGCGGGCAGAACGTCAATAAGGTGGAAACGGCGGTACGCATTCTGCATAAGCCTACCGGGATAGTGGTAGCCTGTCAGGTTGAGCGTTCCCAGCTGCAAAATAAAACGCGCGCCATGAAAATGCTTAAAGCCAAACTCTATGAAATGGAGCTTGATAAAAAACGCTCGGAAATGGAACGTCATTACAGCGAAAAGGGCGATATCGCCTGGGGCCATCAGATACGTTCTTACGTGTTTATGCCCTATCAGCTTGTAAAGGATTTAAGGACGGGTTATGAAACTTCCAATATCCAAGGCGTTATGGACGGAGATTTGGACTCTTTCATGCAGGCTTATCTTGATTATAAAGCCGGTGCTTAATGCTTGGCCTTTACATACATATTCCATTTTGCGTCAGCAAATGTTTTTACTGTGATTTTGCCTCCTATCCCGGCAAAACCGATTTGATAGCCCCTTACCTTAAAGCTTTAATCAAAGAAGACGGCTTTTATAAACTTAAAACGAAACCGGGGACGGTTTACGTCGGCGGAGGTACGCCAAGCTTCTTAAATGAAGAACAAATTAAAATTTTGCTTGATTTTATCAACGCAAAGCACGGCGGCGGTTTTAAAGAATTTACTTTTGAATGCAACCCCGAAAGTTTAAACGAAGACAAACTTAAAATTTTAAAAGAAGGCGGCGTTAACAGGCTGAGTTTGGGCCTTCAAAGTTTTAACGACAAAGAACTTAAACTGATAGGCCGCGCGCATGACGCAGCCTCTTTCCTTAAAGCTTACCGGCTGGCCGTTAAATATTTTGATAATATCAATATCGATTTGATAGCCGCTTTGCCTGGGCAGACTAAAGACAGCTTTTTAACCGGGCTTAAAGAGGTTTTGGCTTTAGAGCCTAAACACATTTCCCTTTACGGCTTACAGGTTGAGGAAGGCACGCCGCTTTTTCGCCAAGGATATTCTTACGACGACGCTTTTTATGTGGATTTGTTGGAAAGCGCGTATCAAATTTTAACTTCGCACGGATTTGGGCAGTATGAAATTTCCAATTACGCTAAGCCGGGGCGGGAGAGTATTCACAATATAAATTATTGGCTCGGCGGAGAATATTTGGGCTTGGGCGCGGCCGCCGGCGGTTATCTGGGCGGGGAAAGATACGGCAATATTACGGGGATTGAGGAATATATTTCTGCCGTAAACAAAGGGGAAAGACCGCTTGCTTTTAAAGAAACGCTTTGCGGAAAAGCAAAAATCGGGGAGAAAATAATGACGGCTTTCAGATACTTAAAAGGTTTTAAACCCGATTTGCAAATGCTAGAATATTTCGGCAAAGACTTTTCCTCTTTGCTTAAGTCAGGCCTTATAGAAGAGGCTGACGGCGGGCTGAAGCTTTCCGCCAAAGGCAAATATTTTGCCAATCAGGTGTTCAGCCGTTTCGTGGAGCCATTTTAAATGCGAATAAAAGCTTATAAAACGGGGATTTTTAAAGAAAACGGGGATTTGCCGGCCTTCATAAAAAAATATCTGCCTTCGATTAAAGAGGGCAGTATTATTGCCGTTTCCTCCAAAGTGGCGGGCCTGTGGGAGGGCCGCACCGCGGACTTGGTGCTTAAAGACAAAATTATAAAAGAAAGCAGTGATTTCTATTTGGAAACTTCGCTTTGTTATTTTACAGTAAAAAACGGTATGGTTATGACTAACGCCGGCGTGGACGAAAGCAATATCAAAGGCAGGCTTTCGCTTCTGCCGGAAGATCCTTACAAAACCGCCGCGCGCCTGAGGGCCGCTCTTAAAGAAATTTATAAAGTAAAAAAGCTCGGCATAATTTTAACCGACAGCATGATACTGCCTTTAAGGGCAGGGGTGATTTCCGCCGCGGTGGGCTACGCCGGATTTAAAGGCGTAAAGGATTACAGAGGTAAGGGCGATATATTCGGCCGGAAGCTTAAAATGACGCTGGTCGACGCGGCTGATACTTTGGCCGCCTGCGCCGGCTTTATGATGGGCGAAGGCCGGGAGAAAAAACCTTTCGCCGTCATTGAATACGCGCCGGTAAGTTTCGTTTCCAAACAAAAAAAAGGGGAAATAACTTATCCCCTTAAAGATGATCTTTATTATCCGTTTTTTAAGCCTTTTTTTAAACGCGGCAAATAAATCACTTTTTATATTTTTCCACAAGTTCTTTTTCCACGGAAGGCGGTACGCAGTTTTTAAGCCGTCCGCCCAGGGAGTAAGCTTCCCTCACCATGGAAGAAGTCAGATAAGTGTATTTTGCGCTGGGCATTAAGAAGACGGTTTCCATTTCCCCGTTAAGTTCGCGGTTGGTGTTGGCCAGGATAAATTCGTATTCCAAATCCGTCAAAGCGCGCAGGCCGCGTATGGCTACTTTGGCTTTTTTAAGCTTCATATAATCTGCCAAAAGACCGTCGAAAAAATCCACTTTTACGTTTTTTAATTCTTGCGTATTTTCTTTTAAATGTTTTAAACGCTCCTCCACGCTGAACACGGGGCGTTTGTTTTTGTTGACGAGCACGGCCACGATAACTTCGTCAAAAATGTCTGCGGCGCGGCGGATGATATCAAGATGTCCGTTGGTTACGGGGTCAAAAGTTCCGGGGTATACGGCAATGTTTTTCATAAAATACCTCTCTAACTTTATTATAATAATTCTATGAATAAAAATCCTTTTCCAGATTCCGTTTATTTAAAAAGAACTTATCCGGCCGAGCCGGATTTCAGAGGGGAATACTTCCGCGATCAAACCAAAATTATACATTCCCAGCCTTTTAGGCGGCTTAAAAGCAAGACGCAGGTTTTCGCCGCACCCGGCAATGACCATATTTGCACGCGCATAGAGCACGTCTTGCATGTGGCGACGATAGCCGTTTCTATCTGCAAAGGGCTAAATCAAACCGGCAACTGGAAACTGGATGAAGAACTGGCCTATTCCATAGGTCTTGCGCACGATTTGGGCCATGCTCCTTTCGGTCATGAGGGCGAAAGAGCCATAGCGCGCAAAATCGCTCCCGCAAACTTCATGCATGAACTAAACGGCTACCGCGTTGTGGAACATCTTACCTGTTACGGGCGCGGGCTTAACCTTACTTATGCGGTTAAGGACGGGATTATCTGCCACTGCGGAGAGGATTTCAACAACAACGCTTTAAAGCCGGCCCCGGTTCCCAATGATTTGGAAGCGATAAAAGACCGCCGCCATTTGCCTTCCACTTATGAGGGCTGCGTCGTGCGCCTTTCCGATAAAATAGCCTATTTGGGCCGCGATATTGAAGACGCCGTCCGCGCCAAAATAATAACTTACGCCGACGTTCCCTCCATAATCAAAAAGGAATTGGGGGAAAACAACGGGGAAATTATAAACACCCTCGTTTTGGATTTAACGCATAATTCCGCCGATAAGGACAGTATTGGCTTTTCCCAAGAAAAGTTTGAAATTATGGGCGAACTTAAAAAGTTTAACTATAAACATATTTACAATCATTCGTCCGTCGCCAAGCAAAAAGACGTGCTTACTTACGCGGTTGGCAAACTGTTTGATTATTACGAAGAACTTTTTGAAAAATACGCTTTCGGGAAAGGTTACGCCGACGAGCAGAAACAAGCCGCAAAGAGTTTTGGCCATTATTTGGAGTCAATGCGGCACGTTTACGAGGGCAAAGCCGGGGCCAAAGTCATCGTTACGGATTACATAGCCGGCATGACGGATTTTTACGCGCAGGAATGCATAAAAGAGGCCTTGGGCATTAACCTCAATTTCAGTTTTTAACAGCATTTTAACGGCGGATTTTATAAACGCGGTACCGGCTTGCGCATCATAATGCCTAAACGCGCAAACCGGCCTCTTCTCAGCGTTAAGAATTTTATTAACTTCTGCCGAATTTGCGCGATACTTCTTTCATTTCCAAGGTAATTAAAGTGGGCCTGCCGTGCGGACAATGTAAAGCGTCTTTGCACTTTTTCATATTGTTCAGCAGGGCTTCGGCTTGCACTTTTTCCAGCTTTTCCCCGGCTTTTATGGATTTCTTGCACGCCATGGTTGATATCAGGTGATATTTAAGTTTGTTGTCCGATTTCGCCGGGTCGCCTATTACGTCGGAGAGGGAAACTATAAAATCTTTTATGCTTTCCTCTTTAAATTTAAGCAGGTTCGGTACGGCGTTAATGCTCAGCGTGTTTGTGGAAAATCTTGATATTTCAAAGCCGGTCTGCGCCAAAACCTCGCTCCAAGCGAGGACGGCTTCAAGTTTGCTGGCCGGCAGCTGTACGCTTACCGGGAACATCAAAGGCTGGACTTGCACTGAAGCATTTTCAATCTGAGCCAAATATTCTTCAAAATAAATTCTTTCCTGTGCGGCGTGCTGGTCTATCAAAACCAAACCTTGCGGATTTTCAAACAGAATATAACTTTGGTGCAGCTGCCCCAAATAAGTGTAAGGGCCTTTAAACCACAAAGGATCGCCCGGTTCGGCTTGCGGTATAAGGGTTTGTGTTTCCTCCTTAAGGGGGCCCTTTTGCGTATAGGAAATTTCTGCGGAGTTTTCCTCTTTTTCAATATTGTAAGAGGGCGGTTCCTCAAAATCCCTGGCCTGCATGGAAGGTTCCGCCTGCGGCGTGGCCACGTTTAAGAAATCCGCCTGGGCGAAGCTTTCCGCTTTGGGCGCGAAAACTTCCTGAATGTGCGGCGCCGGCGGGCATGGGAAAGGAGAAGCCTCGGCTTCAAACGAAACCGGCTGCCGGCTGGTTTTAATTTGAAAACTTTGGCTTTGGTTATTTTTTAAAAGCGTTTGCGATATTTTTGAATACACAAAGTTAAACACCGCGTTTTCCTGAATAAACTTAATGTCCTTTTTCTGCGGATGAATGTTTACGTCAAATTCGCTCGGAGGAAGAGTCATATAAATGACGGCGGCGGGGTGTTTGTCTTTTTCCCGGTAGGGCTGATATGCTTTATATAAAGCCTGCTGCAAAAGCTTGCAGGTTATCGGGCGTTTGTTGACGAAGAAAAACTGTCTGTCCCGCGCCGGGCCCAATTTATCCGCCGGGGAAACGAAAGCCCTGAAGCCGAATTGGGCGTCTTCCGTATAAATCAAATCTTTTACAATTCCTTCGCCTATTATCTTGCCGAGGCGGTTGCTTAGGCCGGCTTGGTCGTCTTTTTGAGCGGCAAGAGCGTAAATTTTATTGCCGTCGGTCCTTACGTTAAAGGCCGTTTCGGGGTTGGCCATGGCGGACTCTTCCGCGCAGGAAAGAAGGTGGCTTCTTTCCACGGCGTCGGATTTTAAAAATTTCAGCCTTGCCGGCGTATTAAAAAACAAATCGCGCACTTCAACCGTGGTGCCTTTTAATGCCGGGGCGGGGGCCTGGTTTGTCAGCTTGCCGCCTTCGGCTTGTATCATTGCGCCTTTTTCGCCTTCCACACAGGAAAAAATGGTTATTTTGCTTATCGCCGCAACGGAGTAAAGAGCTTCGCCCCTGAAGCCGAAAGTATTTAAACTGTCCAAATCGTCAAAGTTTGTGATTTTGCTGGTGGAATGGCGCAAAAGGGCGGTGGGCAAATCTTCCTGACTGATGCCCTGGCCGTTGTCATTTACGCGGATAAGTTTCTTTCCTGCTTTTTCTATATCAACGTTGATTACGGACGCGCCGGAATCAAGGCTGTTTTCCAGCAGTTCTTTTAAAACTCCGCTCGGGCGTTCTATTACCTCGCCCGCGGCTATTTTGCCGGCGGTTTTAGGATCCAGCAGTTTAATGCGTTTCACTCTTCTAACCTCTTTTTCCATTCGGAAATTATCTGTAAAGCCTGCAAAGGCGTTATTTTATTTAAGTCTACCATTTTTATTTCCTGCAATATCGGGCTGGAAAATAAATCGGGCGCTTTGTCTTCCTGCAAAGTATTGGACATCGCCTGCTTTTCGCCCAAATCGGCCAAAATTTTCTTTGCGCGCAGAATGCAGCTATGCGGCAGGCCGGCTATTTGCGCCACGTGTACTCCGTAGGATTTATCCGCTCCGCCGGGCTGTATTTCAAAGAGGAAGTTTAATTTAACTTCGCCGGAGGGTGTTTTATATTCGCTGGCCGTTACGTGGAAGTTTTTTATGCGGGAATATTTTTCCTCCAGTTCGGTAAGTTCAAAATAATGCGTGGCGAACAGAACTTTAGGCCCCTGCCCGTGCGGCTTATAAAGATACTCCGTTATGGCCCATGCTATGGAAATGCCGTCGTAGGTGGAAGTGCCGCGGCCGACTTCGTCTAAAAGTATCAGCGTGGAAGACGTGGCGCAGGCCAAAATATTGGCCGTTTCGCGCATTTCCACCATAAAGGTGGATTCGCCCCTGCTTAAAGCGTCCTGCGCGCCGATACGGGTAAGGATTTTATCCGTTATCGGTATTTCCGCGTGTTCGGCCGGGACGAAACTTCCCATTTGAGCCATAATCGTAATTAAGGCCGTCTGCTTTAAAAATACGCTCTTGCCGCCCATATTCGGCCCTGTCAGCAGGATAATCTGCGGGCCTTGCCCGCCGAGCGTCAAATTGTTGGGAACGAAGCTGCCGCCGGGGATATTTTGCTCCACTATCGGGTGGCGGCCCTTTTCTATTACCAGGGCGCCGTTTTCCGGCATGATTTGCGGCTTTTTGTAATTGCCGTTAAGCGCGGCGCACGCCAAAGAAAACAAACAATCGGTTTTCGCTATTATTTTTGCCGTTTGCTTCAGCACCGCAAGATTTTGGTAAAGATAGGCTTTTATCTTTTCAAATATAGCAAGCTCTATACGCAGGCTTTTTTCTTCCGCGGAAAGGATTTTCTTTTCCAGTTCTTTCAGCTCTTCCGTTACGAATCTTTCCGCGTTGGTTAAAGTTTGTTTGCGGATATAGTCGTAAGGCACTTTTGAAATATGCGTTTTGGTGACTTCTATATAATAGCCGAATACGGTGTTGAACCCGACTTTTAGGGAAGGTATGCCGGTGCGTTCCTTTTCCCTTTGGCAGATTTCCATAAGGGCTTTGTCCGCGTGCTGTTTTAAATTGACGATTTCGTCCAGTTCCGTATTATAGCCGGGTTTTATTATGCCGCCGTCGGAAAGTTTTACGGGAGGATTTTCATTTAACGCGCTTGCGAGCAAATCGGAAATTTCTTTAAGTTTAGCAAAGTGCATGGCTAAGACTTCCTTAAGCTCCGGCAGCATATCTCCGTAGCTTAAAACCCACTCGCGTATTTTGTCGGAAAGCATTAAAGACTGCCTTAAACCCGCCAAATCCCTGGGAGTGGCGGAAGAAGTGGCAACGCGGCTCATAATCCTTTCAATATCGCAGATATCCTTTAAGAGTAAGGCCAGCTCGTCGCGGGCGGATTCATTGTTAAGCAAAGCTTCCACGGCGTCTTGTCTGTGGTTGATTTCTTTGACGTTTAAAAGCGGGCGCAGTATCCATTCCTTGAGCATTCTTGAACCCATAGGCGTTTTTGTGTAATCCAATATGCCCCAAAGGGTGTTTTTCCTGCCGCCGACTTGGCTGGAAACAAGTTCCAAGGTGTTTACGGCCGCGCCGTCAAGCTGTAAAAATTCCGAAATTTCCCTGTAAAACGGGGCGAAGTATTCGCGGAAATTGTCGTTTGTGCCCGCCATGTATTTAAGGCAGTTTAAGCCCGCTTTCAAAGCCAGGGGATATTCCGTCAGTATGCCGGGCCAATTTTCGGGAATATTGTCGGTTTCGGAGGAACTTTCGCACGGGGAAAGCGTCAAATCCTGAGGGAGTATAATTTTGGTTTTAAGTTTCGCCAAGCTGGCTTTGCCGCCTATCACTTCGGAGGGGTTAATCGTCGCCATTACCGTGGAAAGTACGGTCATTTCTTCGTCGTCGGCGTTCTGCGTAATCCAAAAATCGCCTGTTGAAGCTTCAAGGCAGGCCAGGCCCCATCCTTTTTTATCGGTTTCCACTGCTACCAAATAATTGGAATTGCCGGCTTCCAGCATGGAATCTTCAAGAACGGTGCCGGGGGTTATTATTCTGACGATTTTCCTTTCAAAAAGTTTTGTTTTTGGGTTTGTTATATTTGAAGTCTGCTCGCAGACGGCTATTTTTTTGCCGGCTTTTAAAAGTTTGGCTATATAGGAATTTGCCGAATGGAAAGGCACTCCGCACATCGGCTGATCTCCGCGGGCCGTCAAAGCAAGCCCGAGCAGGCGGGAGCCTTCTTTGGCGTCTTCTCCGAACATTTCATAAAAGTCGCCCAGCCTGAAAAACAATAAAGCTTCGGGGTTTTGGTTTTTTATTTCATAGTACTGTCGCATTAGGGGGGTTAGTGTCATACTGAGTTTTAATTCTCCTTTGTAACGACGGAGAGTATCTCCCGCGCTTGGGCAAGGGTTT
The DNA here is from genome assembly GCA_934643455.1 of Candidatus Proelusimicrobium excrementi. GTDB lineage: Bacteria > Elusimicrobiota > Elusimicrobia > Elusimicrobiales > Elusimicrobiaceae > Proelusimicrobium > Proelusimicrobium excrementi. Next base: position 114,575 of record CAKUBV010000003.1, read on the forward strand.
CACAGCGTACAAATTGTTCTCTCACGGCGGCGGCGTTGGTAAATCCGTTCAGCCAATAACCAACCGTCTTTTTGCTGCGGCTTATGCCGGTTCTCTCTCCGTAGAATTTAACATTCTCCTCTATCAAAGTAAGAAACATCAGCGCCTTTTCCGCATTTGCAATTTTGCCGAAAGACCGTGAGCTGAGGATACTGCTTATTTCCGTAAAAATAAATGGGTTGCCTATGGCACCGCGGCCTATCATTACGGCCTGCGCGCCGGTTTCAAACATATTTTTTGCGTCCTGCGCGTTAAGCACTCCGCCGTTTGCTATTACAGGTATCTGCGCCACACGGCATGCGCTTTCCAAAAAAGCCAAATTAGGCGGGCCGGAATGAACGTCCGCCGCCGCACGGGTGTGTAAAGTTATGGCGGACGCGCCGCTGTCTTGCGCGATTTTGGTCAGCAAAGGCGCCAAATTTTCCGTGCGGTTTAAAGAAACGCGTGTTTTTAAAGTAACGGGTATTTTGACGCTTTTTACCGCGGCTTTTAAAATTTCGGCGATTTTTTCGGGCGTTTTCATAAGTACGCAGCCGGCCCCGGCTTTGTTGACTTTTTTAACCGGGCATCCGGCGTTTATATCTATAATGTCCGCGCCCTGGGCTTCGGCCCTTTTGCAGGCTTCGGCTATGGTTTGGGCGTCGCCGCCGAACACCTGCATGGAAAGCGGATGTTCGGCTTTATCAACCTGAAGCATTTTAATGCTTTTGGGGCTGTCGAATTTTAAAGCCGAGGCGGAAACCATTTCCGCGCATACAAGGCCCGCACCGCCTTTAAGACATAAAATCCTAAACGGGGTATCCGTAATCCCGGCCATAGGCGCGAGAACCAAATTTGATGGACAGACAAAATCCCCTATTTTAAGTTGTTCTATATAAGGCATTTATTCTTCCTTCCAGTTGTCTTGCGGGGCCGAGGAAACTTCCTTATCCCGGCTGAGGCACCAGCGCAGAATATCGCGCACGGTTCTGTCGGTGTTTTTAAATTCGAAGACGTTTAAAAATTCATCGTGGCCCATGCCGCCGGCTACTATGTGATCAGATACGGAAACGGAATAAAGCCTTTCGTTCTGTGCGGGCGCGCCGTTAATGTAAAACTTCTTTATTTTTTTGCCTAAAGGCGCGGAAGGGTTATAAACGATGTTCAGGCCGGAAGTCTGCGGCCAGTTGTTTTTTGTTTCTATGCTGTGCTCCAGCGCATTTTTAAGTTCGTCGCCGCGCATTTTTATCAGCATTACTCTGTCGTTAAAAGGTATGGCGTTGTTTAATTGAACTTCGGTTAAAGGGCCTTGTTCAAAGCCGTTTAAGAAGGCGTCGGAATTTATTATGCCTATTTCATTGTTTGCCCATCTTTTTATGCAGTGCGCCGTATAAGCACCAAGCGGGGAAGGTTTATCGCTGTAAGTAGGCAAAGATATGTTTAAACCGGCTATTTTTCGGCCCGTTATCCTTAAAGCCGTTTTACGCATGGCTTCCGTTTCAAGAGAAATTTCTTCGTCCTGTCCGTACAGGTCTTTATCAAGGGTAATCTCTTCAAAATTATAAGAGGAAAGCTTTTTGTTTTTGTCAAAATTCAAGGTTATTCTGGCCGTTTCAAAAAGCATCGGAGGGCGGCGCGTTACCAGCGTTTTTGAAACTTCTTCCGTTTCCGCCCCGGAAACATCCCCGTTTCCGCCTAAAATAAGGGAAAGTTCCGGCAGCTCTTCCGCCAGAAGTTTCTCGTCGGTCTTTTGCCCGGAAGGATCCAAATCAAAACCTATGCTGCTTAAAAGGATTATAATGTCAGGCTGATGCTTTTCAAGTTCGGGCAGGATAGCTTTTACGGAAGGGATTTCGTCTTTGACGCGTAAGGAAGAGTTCCTTAAAGTGTCGGGAAAATCCTGCTTGGAAATCAGCCCTATTACCGCTGCTTTTATGCCGTTTTTTTCCGCAATGACGTATTTTTTTATGTATTTGGGCTGGCTGCCGTCTTTATTTTCCAAATTGGAAACCACAATCGGGAAATTTGCTTTTTTTATTCCGGCTTCAACCACGTCCCAGCCAAGGGCGAGGTCGTTCGGGCTTAAAGTTGCCGCAGTATAGCCGAGTTTATTCATAAGGTTTACCGCGCCTTCAAGTTTAAACTGCTTGCCTTCCTGCGTTCTGGAAAACGTGTTGCCGCTGTCAAACAGCATATAAGCGCGTTCCTGTGCGGATAAAAGATTTTTAAGCACCGCCAAACCGCCGGTGGGGCGGTTGTTGTTTTCGGCGGAGTTTCTGGCCCAGTAAAAGCCTTGGATGTCATTGGTATGGTAAATATCAAGCTGTATTACCGGTTCTTTGGAACATGCGCTTAAAAATATAAATGCGGTCAGCAAATAAGGCAAAAAAGATTTCATCTTTTAATCAACTTTTACTATCCTTCCGTTTTTTGCGGGTTTTATGCCTGCGGGATTGGCTTTAACCCAATCGGCGAACAGCTCGGTTATAGTCTTTTTTGAATAAAGGCTTTTATCCGTTATTTTTTTGAACATATATCCTTCGGAACCGCCTTTTGCTATATGGTCGTTGGTGCCGATGACGTAAGTTTTTTGGGGATCAAGCTCCTCCCCGTTGACCTTTATGGAAACTATTTCCGGGCGTTTGTGTTTAAATCTGTATTTAACTTCCAGGCCGGAATACTGGAAAAGGCTTTTGTTTTCTTTTAGGCTTCTTAAGACCAGCTTCCTCAAAAAATCGCCTTTTACTTTTACTACGTAAAGCTTATTGGGGAAAGGAAATATTTGATATATCATTCTGGTCGTTATGTCGCCTTTGTTTAAAGATTCGCGCACTCCGCCGGTATTTTGCAGGCCGATGTCCGCGCCGGTATGTTTCTTTACAAGGTCGGCAAAAAGGTTGCCCATGGGGGAATCTACATAACCGGCGTTTTTGGGGGCGTAATTGTAAATGGTTTGGGAAGCTTTGCCTATAGGTTTATCCATATATTTGGCGCGGTTGGCTTCCGCAAATTCCTGAATGTAAGGATCTAAAGGATATTCGTCCGCGTCAAGCTCTATAAATTCCGAGCGGGCGGATTTAAACTTGCCGGTTTCGTCGTCAAATTCCAGCGTGATACGGCTGACGTGCGTCAAAGCCGTGCCGCTTTCAACAAAGAGAACCCCGTCTTTATAAACGTTTTGGAAAACCTTATGCGCGTGTCCGCCCAAAACCACGTTTATGCCTTCAAGCCCTTTTATCAAAGAAAGATTGCTGTATTCGTCCGTGTGTTTGTCGTCTTTTAAAGATGAGTGAGTCAGCAGTATTACGGCGTCGGGGTTCTGCAAACGCGCCTGATAGAGCGCTTTTTTAAGGGCTTTTCTTTCCCCGGAAATTCTTATTCCGTCCGCTTTTGTGGAAAACTCCTTTGCCAAGCCTATAACGGCTATTTTTTTGCCGTTTACCATATACGTTTTGAAAGGTTTCACCTGTTTAACCAAATCTTTTTCAACGGTGTCGTGCATATTGGCGGCCAGGATGTCAAAATTTGCGGAGTCCATATTCTTAAGCAGATTGGCTTTGCCGAAATCGTTTTCATGGTTGCCTATAGTCGCGGCGGCGTAGCCGAGCTTATTCATAAACTGCACCGAAAGATTGCCGTTTGACTGCTTGGCCTCATACGTGCCGGAGGTAAAATCCCCTCCGTCAAGCAGTAAGTAAGGATCTTTCTGCTGCTGCAAAAAAGCTTTTAGGGCGGAGAATCCCCCTATATTTTTGCCGTTGATTTTCCTGGGGAAATAAAAGCCGTGGGTATCGGAAGTATGAAACACGTTTACGGTCGCCGCGGCGGCGAGTACGGATAAAAACAAAGCGCAAAACAAGACAACGAATCTTCTTAACATTAAGCCTCCTAGCCAAAGGCCGCGCCGGGCGGCGCTCCGATATATGGTATATATTAAAATATTAACAAAATAAGATATAATATGCAAAAGCCGCCGCGGTGTGCTTTTGCGCGGATTTGACAGCAAAGCCGGCGGTTTCATATAATATATAAGTCCCTTAAAAAGGGCTTATTTATTTCAGTTAGGAAATAGATGAAAATACCGAATAACAGAAGCAATAAGGATCTTTTAAGAAAGAACGAACATATCCGCGCCGCCGAAGTCAGATTGATAGACTCGGACGGAACAATGCTGGGCATAGTGAACATCCGCGAAGCCCTTGCAAAAGCGAAAGAAAAAGAGCTTGACTTGGTGGAGATTTCTCCCACAGCGCAGCCTCCTGTTTGTAAAATATTGGAATACTCCAAATACGTTTATGAGCAGGGCAAAAAGAACAAAGACGCTAAAAAGAAGCAAAAAGCCGTTTCTTTAAAAGAAATAAGGCTTAAATCCAGAATAGCGTCCCACGACTTAGACGTTAAAGTTAAGCAAATTGAAGGATTTCTTAAGAAGAAAGACATGGTAAGAGTGTCCGTCGTGTTCTACGGGCGCGAGAACCAGCATAAAGATATCGGCTTCGCCATGCTTAACGATATGAAAGCCAAATTGGCGGAGATCGGCGATATCGATGGCAATATACAGACGCAGGGCAACAGAGTAACCGTTACCTTCGTCCCGAAAGCATAAAATAAAGAGGTAAGGATAAGTTAATATGCCAAAACTTAAAAATCATACCGGCGCCAAAAAAAGATTCAGAGTAACGGCAACCGGTAAATACAAAAACAGAAAAGCCGGCAGGAGGCACTTACTCGCCCCTGAAAAGGCAAGCATTAAAAGAGAAAGAAGAGAAAGCGCTATTATCGCGCCGAACTCTGCGGAAGGCAAGTTCTTAAAGAAATACCTTCCCATGAAATAAGGTTGGAGTGGCAAAATGAGAATAAAATTTAGCGTCGCAAGACATGCAAGAAAGAAAAAAGTTCTTAACAGAGCAAGCGGTTACTACGGTGATAAATCCCGCCGCTTGAGAATGGCCACCCAGCAGGTGGATAAGTCCCTCGTACACGCTTACACGGACAGAAAAGATAAAAAAGGCAATTACCGCTCGCTGTGGATTACCAGAATCAACGCCGCGGTACGCGAAGAAGGTATGAACTATTCAACCTTTATCAGCGGCCTCAGCAAAGCCAATATCACGCTTAACAGGAAGATGCTTTCCGAAATGGCGATTAAAGACCCGGCTTCTTTTAAACAGCTGGTCGATATTGCAAAAACTTCCGTTTCCAAATAAGCGGACAGAGCTGATTTGCCCCGGCGGTTTTATCGCCGGGGCTTTTTTATGCCTTTTTTTGAAAACCGGCTTATAGCTTTCCGCCGCCCCGCGTCCGGCTTAATTGATATAATATATATATGGAATTTATTGATTCGCACGCACATTTAAACGATGAAGCTTTCGACGCCGACCGCAAAGAAGTTATAGAGCAATGCTTTGCCGCCGGAGTAAAACGAATGGCGGAAATCGCCTGCGAAGTCAACGAATGGGCCCCGGCTTTAAAATTGAGCGCGGAATATGAGGGCGCGATTTTCCCCGTATGCGGCGTACACCCGGATTGCGCTTCCACGCTTAACTCCCAAACTCTTAAAGATTTAGAGAATTATCTTCTAAAGCCGGAAGTAAAAGCCCTTGGCGAAATCGGCCTTGATTATAACGAATATGAAGGCTGCCCCAAGGACAGAGAAATGCAAAAATACGCTTTTGACGTTCAGCTGAAAATGGCCGCCAAATTGAATATGCCGATAGTTTTGCATTGCAGAAAAAGCCGCGCGGCTGATGATTTTTCCGCCTATGAAGATATGTTTTCCATTCTGAAGAACAATATTTACACCGGCGGTATTATGCATTGTTTCAGCGGGCGCGAACAGGACGCTTTCCGCGCTTTGGATATGGGCTATAAGCTTGGCGTAAACGGAATAATAGGCTATAAAAAGAACGACGATTTGCGCGCTGTCATCAAAAAAGCCGGGCTTAAATATTTGCATTTGGAAACGGACTGCCCTTATTTGCCCCCGCAAAGCAAACGCGGGCAGAGAAACAACCCTTCTTATATACCCGAAATCGCCGCAACCGTGGCCGAAGTTACGGGCGAAAGCCTTGCCAAAACGGCCGATATAACTACGCAAAACACCATAGAAGTTTATAAACTTAAAATATAATTTCCTTTGACTTCCCGACGTAAAACAAAGCTTTGCCCCGGCTTTATTTTTAGCAGACATAAAAGGGGATTGACAATTTTGATTTTTTTAGCTAGAATATTAGCAGTCGCTTAAGAAGTTTGCTAAGAAATTGTGTTTTAAGGTCGCCAAATAATGAGAATACTTAAACCCGAAATAGCAAAAGAAAGGGAAGAAAAGATATTAAGAATGGTTATCCAGGAATATGTGGAAACCAGAAAGCCCGTAGGATCGGAGCTGGTTGCTCAGAAAGGATTGCCGGGCGTATCAAGCGCGACGATAAGAAACACCATGAAAAAGCTTGAAGAAGAAGGCTATTTATATCAGCCTCACGCTTCGGGCGGCAGAATCCCCACCGATAAAGCTTACCGCTTTTATGTGGACTACTTATCAAAAATACAAAAAATAGCCGTCAAAGAACGGGAAAGGATAGAAAGCGAATACAAACAAAGCAGCGCGGAAATCAACAGGGTTATGGCGCAGACTTGCAGAATGCTTTCAATGATGTCCCATTCGGCCGGATTCGTGCTGAGAAGCAGCGTACAGGACTTAAGCGTGCAGCGCCTTGATTTTATACCCTTGGGGCCATATAATATATTGGCTATTCTTGTTACGGAAGAGGGGGTAATAAAACATTGGCCGTTTAGAATAAACAGGGCCGTTTCTCCGGCGTGGCTGATGATGTTCAACCATTTTATAAACGAGCAAATCTCCGGTTTGACGCTTAAAGACGCTCAGCAAGTGCTTTGGGAAAGCCTGCAAAGAGGCGCAGCTGACGGAGAGGGCTTTACGGAGCTGGCCTGTAATATTTTAAGCGAAATGTCTTCCAAACAGCGCAGAGAAGAGCGTTTGTACATAGACGGCATGAGCCAGCTCGTGGAAACGATGACCGAGGAAGAGCACGGCCACTTGGGCCAAATGATGCGCGTTATGGAAGAACGCGACAGACTGGCCGCTTTGCTTAACGAAAAAATGCAGCAGCTGGAGGCCGAATCGGCCAATAAAATAGACGTTAGCATAGGCTCGGAAAACGAACTGAGCGAACTTAAAGACCTCAGTATAATATCTTCCGCCTGCAAAGTGGGCGGCAAAACCATAGGGCTTATAGGCATAGTGGGGCCTAAGCATATGGAATACAACAGGATGATGTCCTTGGTAAATTTCATCGGGGAAATGCTGGGAACGACGATAAGGAACTGGCAGGCCTCCCTGGATTTAAAACAAAGGAGTGAAGATGAATAAGAAGAAACACTCAAAGCCGCAGGGGGAAGAAGAAATCCTTGAGGATAATGAGCCTGAACGGCAAAACCGAGAGGAGCAAACCGCGGCGGAAGAAGTTAAAGAGGAAAAGGCTTGCGAAGAATCCTTCAAAGCTGAAAAATATTTTGAACAGCTTGTAAGGCTTCAAGCGGATTTTGAAAACTACCGCAAAAGAACTGAAAAGGAAAAGCCGCAGCTTATAAGTTACGGTAAATTTGAAACTTTAAAAAAGCTTTTGCCTCTGTATGATACGCTTCTCAAGGCCGAAGCCGAAAGCGCCAAGCCGGAAGCCAATATGCAGCACATAAAACAAGGCCTTAAAATGATTTTTGAGCAGTTTGACAAACTGTTTAAGGCCGAAGGCGTCAAGATTATAAGCGCGAAAGGCAAACCTTATGACCCTATGACGCAGGAAGTTATAACAACCATACCTTGCCCGCCGGAACAGGACGGCATAGTTCTTGAAGAGCTTGCCGCGGGGGTGGAAATTGAAGGGAAAACGGTCCGCCCGGCACAGGTAATAGTCGGAAAGAGCAGTGAAGAAGCAGTTAAATAAAGTGATTTGATAAGGAGAAAGAATAATATGTCTAAAATTATCGGTATTGATTTAGGAACCTCAAATACGGCGGCCGCAGTAATGGAAGGCGGCAGGCCGACGATTATCCCTTCCGCAGAAGGCAGCTCTATCGGCGGCAAGGCGTTTCCCTCCTATGTGGCTTTTACCAAAGACGGTCAGCGCCTTGTAGGCGAACCGGCCAGAAGGCAGGCTGTATCCAACCCTGAAGGCACGGCTACGGCTTTTAAAAGAAGAATGGGCGAAAGCTATAAATTTAATTTAAGAGGCAATGAATTTACGCCTCAGCAGCTTTCCGCTTTTATTTTGCAGAAAGTTAAAAAAGACGCCGAAGCCTTTTTAGGTCAGCCGGTGGAAAAAGCCGTAATTACGGTTCCGGCTTATTTTAACGACAACCAACGCCAGGCGACAAAAGACGCGGGCAAAATCGCAGGCCTTGAAGTTGTAAGGCTCTTAAACGAACCTACGGCCGCGGCTTTGGCTTACGGTATCGACAAAACCGGCAAAGAGCAGAAAATCTTGGTATTTGACCTCGGCGGTGGTACGCTGGATGTTACAATTATGGAAATGGGTAAAGAAGGTACTTTTGACGTGCTTTCCACTTCCGGCGATACGAAACTCGGCGGTACGGATATGGATAATGCCGTAATCGATTGGATAATCGACGAATTTAAGAAAACCTCCGGCATTGACCTCAGAAACGACAAACAGGCCATGATGCGCCTTAAAGACGCGGCGGAAAAAGCCAAGATTGAGCTTTCCACCACCATGGAAACGGATATAAACCTTCCGTTTATAACCTCCGACAACACCGGCGCGAAACACTTGGAACTTAAACTTTCCAGAGCGAAACTTGAAAGCTTGGTAAGGCCGATAGTTGAACGCTGCGGAGCTTCAATCGACAGAGCCGTAAGCGACTCAAAACTTTCCATGAGCAATATCGACAAAATTATCATGGTGGGCGGCCCTACCCGTATGCCGATAGTACAGGAATACGTTGAAAAACACGTCGGCAAGAAGATTGAAAGGGGCATCGATCCTATGGAATGCGTCGCGGACGGTGCGGCAATTCAGGCGGGCGTGCTTACCGGCGACGTAAAAGACATTTTGCTCTTGGACGTTACCCCGCTTTCATTAGGCCTTGAAACTTTGGGCGGCGTATTTACGAAACTTATTGAAAGAAATACGACCATTCCTGTCCGCAAAACGCAGGTGTTTTCCACCGCGGCGGATAATCAGCCCGCGGTAACGGTAAACGTATTGCAGGGCGAACGCCCCATGGCCAAAGACAATGTTCCTTTGGGTAAATTCGACTTGGACGGTATTCCGCCAGCTCCCAGAGGCATACCTCAAATTGAAGTTACGTTTGATATCGACGCCAACGGTATTTTGAAAGTTTCCGCCAAAGATTTGGGCACCAACAAAGAACAGCACATCACGATTACCGCGCCCAACAAGCTCAGTGAGGCGGAAGTGGAGAACTTCGTAAAACAAGCGGAGAAATTCGCCGAGGAAGATAAGAAAACCAAGGAAAGAATCGAAGCCAAAAACGAAGCCGACGGCGTGCTTTACCAGACCGAAAAAGCCTTGAAAGATCACGGCGACAAAATCCCGCAGGACGAAAGGCTTAAAATCGACCAGGCTTTAAGCGAACTTAAAGAGGCCATTAAATCCGAAGACACCGAAAGGATTAAAAAGGCCAAAGACGAAGCCTTGGCCGCCAGCCAGAAACTTGGTGAAATAATCTATAAAGAATCCCAGGCCAAAGCTCAGGCCGCGCAAGGCGCCCAAGCCGGAGCTCAGGGCCCGGCGCAGGAAGCGCCCCAGGGCGAAGCCAAGAAAGACGACGTCGTTGAAGCCGAAGTCGTAGACGGCAAATAATAAAAATTGTTAAGGCGGGGGGAAATACTTCCCCCCGCTTTTTTGTTGGCCGAAACATAATTTAAGCCGTCGGCAGGCCTTCTTAAAGTATGATAAAATTTATAGTAAGAGATTTATTTAAGAGTTCGCTTTGAAATTTTCCCGCGGCGGAATTTTAAAAGCGGCTTCATCACAAAGACAACTGGCAGGAAATAAGGAAAAATGGCTAAGAAAGAAGATTATTACTCAGTGCTCGGCGTAGACAGAAACGCCGGTCAGGACGAACTTAAAAGAGCTTACAGGAAAATGGCTATGAAGTACCACCCCGACAGAAATCCGGGCAATCTTGAAGCTGAAGAAAAATTTAAAACTGTTAATGAAGCTTTTGAAGTACTTTCCGATCCCCAAAAAAGACAAATTTACGATAATTACGGAGCGGAAGGTTTGAACGGAGCGGCCTCCGGCGGATTTCACGGAGGCTTTGGCGGATTTGAAGATATTTTCAGCTCCGTATTCGGCGATATGTTCGGCGGGAGTTTCGGCGGAGCGGGGGCTGGCTCAAGGCGCAGACCTCAGCGCGGCAATGATTTGAAAGAAGAAATTTCCGTAACTTTGGAAGAAGCTTATGACGGTATTGAAAAGGAAGTTTCCTATAACCGCGTGGACACTTGCGAAACCTGCCGCGGCACCGGCGCGCAGGAAGGCAGCGGCAGAAAGACTTGCCCCACCTGCAAAGGCAGCGGTGTAGTCCAGTTCAGCCAGGGCTTCTTTTCCATGAGGCAATCCTGCCCCGATTGCGGCGGGCAGGGAAGCATCGTCGAAAAGCCTTGCCGCGATTGCCATGGTACGGGCCGCCAGCGCAGTAAAGCCAAATTCACGGTTAAGATACCCGCAGGCGTAAGGGAAGGCGTCGTTTTGAGGGTTCCCAACGGCGGCGATATCGGCACCAATGACGGCGGATACGGCGATCTTTATATACAAACTCATGTAAAAAAACACAAGATTTTCCAGCGTGACGGCGATGATTTGCTGTTGGAAATTCCTTTGACTTTCCCTCAGGCGGCTTTAGGCGCGGCCGTAAAAATACAGAATATCAAGAAAGAGGAAATCAAAGTTATTATCCCCGAAGGTTCCCAGCACGGCAAAATCATTTCCGTGGAAGGGGAAGGTATGCCGGTGCTCGGCAAAGCCGGCAAAAAGGGAGATATGCGCGTTATCATCAATTTGGAAGTCCCCAAGAAGCTGACCTCGCGCCAAAAGAAGCTTATAGAAGAACTCGGCCAAGCCTTTGAAGAAGAGGGCCAGAAAAAGACCATTTTTGAAAAAATCTTCGGTTAAGTTCTTTTTTAGTTAATAAAATTCCCCGGGCTTAATTGGCCCGGGGTTTTTGTTTAAAGATTGCCGCGCAGGTACTTCATTGCGTCAAAATAGCCTTATTCAATTGTTGCAATTAAAGCCGGGGTCATATCAAAATTTTTGTATTTGAGGCCTTTGCCGACTATATATTTTATGGTTGTCATATCATTCGCTATTGCGGCATCTGCCAAAACGGGACTTAGATTTTTCCGTTTATTTTATAGCCTTTGGCTATCAAATGTTTTATTATGTTTAAGTTTTGTGCGTACATAAGGACGTCGTAGTCATATTTGAATTTGTAAGTGATTTTTTTGTTATCGGTTATTCTATAATAACCGCTGTTCTATATTTTTGCATTGATATCTGCGCCGTTTTTAAGTAAGATGTCAATAATTTCAATATTTTGCATATATGCAGCTACCATAATTGCGGTCCTTCCGCCATGCTCGGCTCTTTTATTTAGGTCCGCACTGTCAAGCAGAGCGTTGTAAATACCGCGCAGGTGCATTTTATTCGCCGCTTCGTGAAGCATTTTATTGGGGTCTTCTTTTTTAACGGGTTTGGCTTCTTGTTCTTTTTGTTAGTTGCTTGCGGGCTGCATGGCGGGGGCGGGCTTTTCCAGTTTTGGCAAGGTCAGCTCCGCCCGGCAAATATTAAATGCCGGCAGTAAAAACAGCAAAACAATAAGAATTTTCATAAATTATCCTTTACGGCTGTTTTGCGTAACAAACGCCGTCTTGCGCTTTAATTATTTTCACTTTTTTTAGTTGAGAAGAAAGCTCTCCGCCGGGTATAAGCGCACGCTGAAAATTGGAAAGCACTCCGCTTATGCATCCGCTTGACTGAACGAAAGTTTCCGCCAAAAATTCTTGTTCGCTTCCGAGCAAGCTTTCTGCGGCGGTCTGCCTTAAAGCTTTGTCTTTTTCATGCAGAATTTCGGAACGGCGTTTAATTTCTTCCGGCGGAATCTGCTTAAGGGCGGCCGCTTTTGTACCCTGCCTGGGCGAATAGCTGAAAACATGCAGTCCGGCAAAGCCTATTTTATCAAGGAAGGCTAAAGATTCTTCAAAGTTTTCCTTTGTTTCGGTGGGGTAGCCGGCAATAATATCGCAATATAAAAAGATGTTTTTAAATTTGCTTTTTATGTATTGTACGCGGTTAAAATATTCCTGCGCGCCGTAATGACGGCCCATATCTTTAAGCACGGCTTCGCTTCCGCTTTGCAAAGGAAGATGCAGATAATTGCAGAATTTTTTGCCGCCGTTTGCCGCCGTTTCTATCAGCTTATCGGTAACGGTGTTGATTTCTATGGAAGAAAATCTTATGCGGAAGTCCCCTTCGGTTTTAAAAATTTCTTCAAGCAAATCTGCCAGATCCGCGCCGGTTTGGGGGCAGGAATAATTGCCTATGTTGATGCCCGTCAGCACTATTTCTTTATAACCGTTTTCTATAAGATTTTTAATTTCCGCCAAAGCTACAGCTTTGGGTTTGGAAGTTTTTAAAGGGCGCGTATAAGGCACTATACAGTAAGAGCAAAAATTATCGCAGCCGTCTTGTATTTTTACGAAGGCTCTCGTTTTGCCTTCGTGGGATTTTACCGTCCAATCTATATCTTCGCCGAAAAGCACTTTGCCCAAATCGGGTTTAAAAACAATTTCAGCAAAGGGGAAAATCTGCCTTATTTTTTCCGCGCCGGACATTGCGTAACAGCCCGTAACAACCAATCTGCAATGTGGATTATCGCGCTTTACCGCGCGTATCATTTTGTTTGCGTCTCTGTCGGCTTTCGCCGTTACGGAGCAGGTGTTTAAGAGGCATAAATCGGCTTGTTTGTAATCGGGCGTAATTTCTGCTTTGGCGTTTTTGAATTTTTCCAAAAGGGCTTCGCTTTCCACTTGGTTTACGCGGCAGCCGAAGGTTTTTATAAATACTTTCATTGTTGAGCCGCCCAGCAGGCAACGGCCGCCGCGGTTTCCGCGCGCAGTATATTTTGGCCTAAAGTTACCGGCTTTATATTATATTTTTTGGCTAAAGCCACTTCTTCTTCCGCATAACCGCCTTCGGGGCCTATAAAAATTGCGGCTTCTCCGCCAAGAGCGTTAAGTTCGCTTAAAAGGGGCGTTTTCCGCTCGTCTTCATAGCAGATTAAAGCGGGAACGCTCAAATTTTTTACGGCGTCTTCAAAAGTAACGGGCTCTTCTATAATCGGGACGGAAGGATTCTCGCATTGTTTGCATGCGGCAAGGGCCAGCTGATTCCAGCGTTCGTGTTTTGTGGACCATTTTTTAAGCAAATCTTTTTCCGAATATCTGGATAATACCGGCACAAAACGGCTGACGCCTGCCTGAGTGCATTTGTCTATAATATCTTCCGCCGCGGCGCGCGCAACCGCGCTGAAGTATAAATGCACGGCCCGTTTTAAATTCGGGGCCTGCAAAGTTTTTATAATTTCGCCGCAGGCAGATTTATCGGTCAGCTGTGAGAGTAGGGCCAAATATTTGTTTCCCTTTCCGTCAAAAACTTTTATTTCCGCGCCGGTATGTATACGCGCCACTTTAAGGTGGCGGGCTTCTTCTTTTTGCATTGTAAAAAGATTTTTTTCTATTTCTGCTAAATATTGCGGCATAAGCTTAGTCCGGCAGACCTTGACAATTTAGTTTTAAACCGTCTTTCGTGCAGAGATTTATCTTTAAGCCGTTTCCCGTGCCGAAAGTGTTGGAATAAACCGGAGCGTTATTGCGGGCCGCTTTCTTTTGTGCGTGATAATCTTGAACGACAAGATACAGATGGCTGAAAGGAAGGTTGCACGCTCTCATATTGCGGGTGTCGTCCGTGGAAAGGAAAAACCGCCTTTTGCCGTTGCCGGTATCAATAGCCCTGCTGCGGAAATAGGAGTGCAAAACTTCTTCTCTGCATTTTGTCGCGTCAAGCAGATAAACGAAATCCGAAGGGGAAACCTCATAATATCCTTGGGCCAGCAAAGCCTTTATTTTGTTTTCTATTTCTTTTTGCGTCGCCGGCAGTTTTTCCCCGGGCAGGTAATAAGATTTTTCCCCGCGCAGCATTTTTGTAAATGCGGTTAATCCGGCGTCGGTAAGATTGCCGGCGTTGTTGAAAATATCTTTGCCGGAAGCGTCCCTTGCCTTAAACAGCTGCGCCGGCGTTACGCCTTTGTTGATTAAAAAGTTTTTCGCGTCCGAAGAAAGCTGCCTTATAAGTTCGTTATAGCCGGTAATAGTCAGCATTTTGCGGACATATACTTTGTTGCTGTCCCTTTCTACGATAAAACCGTTTGGTATTTTGCCTTTAAATTTTTGGGAAAGATATTCTATGCCGCTGCCTTTTTCCGCAGTTATTATTTTGTTTAAAGTTTCTTTATCCTCCGCCGAGAAATTCTGCGCGGCCGGATCTATTATATTGCGTTCTTTCATGGTGCGGAGGAGTTCGTCGTCGGTTAAAATATCGGGCTCAAGCGCGATAAGCCTTTCGCGGGAAACTATATTCGTAAAATCCACCGCGAGAGCTTTTTTGTAATAATCAACGGCCTTTTTTAAATTGCCGGCTTTTTCTTCGCAAATGCCCGTACCGACGAGAGCGTTAATATTCGCCGGTTCGTATTTTAAAGCGGCTTGATAATATTTTTGCGCTTCTTTAAGATTGGCGCGGCGCATATAAATATCGCCCATTCTGGAATAAATATAAGCCCTGTATGGAGATTTTTTCTCCAGCTGCGTCAAAGCGCGTTTAAAATTCTGCTCCGCGTTGTTGAACTTGCCCAAAATCATTTCGACCCCGGCCAAACTTATCAGCGCGTCTGAATTTTTCGGATCAGCTTTTAAGCATTTGATTAAAGTTTTCTCGGACTGAGTATATTCCTTTTCGTTAAAATGTTCTTTACTTCTGGCCAGGCAGGCGTCGCTTTTCGCTTCAAGCGGCATTACTGCAAAAATAGAAATAATTAAAGCGAAAATCAACTTCATAAACGGTTTCTCCATGTTTTAAAGAGGATAAGTAATTTTTCAATCTTATTTAACTTTATCTTTTTATCGCCCAAACGGCAAGGGCGTGCGATGAGCTTTTGCAAAATGGCTTTGTAAGTGTTGCCCATGGCTCTTGCCGGGAGCATGGCCTTAAAGTCTTCCTTGGGCAGAAGCTGTGAGGCCTGTATAAACAGTTCCTGCGCTTTTTGGGCTTCAAAAAACAGCAGGGCCCGGGTTCTGCGGTTGTCTTTCAGGAGGAGTATATCTTCCTCCTTCACACCGAAAGAGTCCATATCCTGTCTGGGTATATAAATGCGGTTTATTTTTGCGTCTTCGGCGACGTCCCTTATTATGTTTGTAAGCTGTACCGCGTAGCCTAAAGCGGCGGCGTATTTTTCCGTACGTTCGTTTTTGTAACCGAATATATGTATGCACATCAAGCCGACGGTGCCGGCCACGCGGTACATATACCATTGCAAATCGCCGAAAGTTTCGTAACGCACGGGCGTTTTTAAGTCGTGCTCGCAGCCTTCAATCAAATCTGCGAAGTATTTTTTGGGTATGTTGAAGCGTTTTACCGCGCCGGCAAGTTCACGCCCGATATCCGTTTCGGCACTGCCTGCGTAGAGTTCGTCAAGTTCTTTTCTTAAATTTTTCAGCCTTTGCTCGGCATCGGGGTAATCTTCGTCCACGATATCATCGGCCAGGCGGCAAAAATCGTAGACGGAGCTAAGCGCGCGTCTTTTTTCTTCCGGCAGGAAGAAAAAAGCCCCTCCGAAGTTCGACTTCTTATAGGCGGGTGTATTATCGCTCATTAATCAAATTTTACTAAAAAAATCCGTCAAATAACAGAAGTGCGCAATTTGGGGAATGCTTTTGTTTGCGCAAGCTTTTTTGAGGCGTTAAAAAACCCGGCTTTCGGGGCCGGGTTTTAGGTTTAAAGCGGTGCGCTTAGTTTATTCTGTAGCCGTTGCCGTCTTTTACCCAGCCCGATGACTTGGCCACTTTTTCATAAGTGTCCTTTCTCTCTTCGCCGCCGGCCAGAACGACAAAATATTTACCCGCGCCGAATATCGTGCCGGAACTGTTTATGCTATATTTGAACTGGAACTCGTATTCGTTGGGGGACCCTCTTCCGCATTTCATGGAAAGATAGGGATTTGTCCCGGACGCTTCAAGCGATATTGAGCAGGTGCCGTCGTCGCTTGTGGCCGTAGTGCCGCTTACCGTGTAGCTTTCCGGCAGGGAAACCGGCAGTTTTTTGAGGCTGTCGGGGAATTCGTCATTATAGCTGTAATATTGCAAGGCGGCGTCATATATGGGTTTAAGTTCGCTCATATTGCCTGCGACTCTGGTCCTTTCCACGGATACCATGTACTGCGGCAAAGCCACAGCGCCCAATATGCCTATAATTAAAACCACCACCAACAACTCAAGCAAGGTGAATCCTTTTTTATTTTTTGACATTTTTTTCTCCTGTTTAAGCAAAGTTTATAAATTTGTTTCCGCGCCGGCTTAAAACACTTGCCCGCGGATTATTCTTCTTTGTGCGTTTCATATAAAGCTTTTATTTTAGGGAATTTCTTTTTAAAAGCCTGCACCACGCGCGGATCAAAAGAAAGCCCGCTTTGGCTTATTATAAATTGATAAGCTTTTTGAACGTCCCACGGCTCTTTATAACAGCGTTTCATGCATAAAGCGTCAAACACGTCCGCTATCGCCACTATGCGGGCTTCAAGCGGTATTTCTTCCCCTTTAAGGCCCTGCGGATAGCCTGTTCCGTTGAATTTCTCGTGGTGGAAGAGGCTTGTTCTGTAAGCCAGTTTTAACAGGGCGGATTTTGCGTCTTCCAAGATCTTGCCGCCGTAAACGGTGTGCTTTTTCATGACGTCAAATTCTTCCGCGGTAAGTTTACCCGGCTTTAACAAAATATTATCCGGTATTGCTATTTTGCCGATGTCGTGCAGCGTGCTGGCGTGCCTTATTGTTTCGGCGCGGGCTTCTTCCAGATTAAGGCCTTTGGCTATCAAATAGCTTACTTGGCCGATGTTTTCAATATGGCGTCTGGTGTCGTCTTGGTCGCGGTACTCGGCGGTTACGGCAAGGCGGTAAATAGTTTCCAGGTTGGAAAGCTTCACTTCGTCGTAAAGCTTGGCTATTTCTATTTTGCCTGCGGCCAGATTGGCCATAAGTTTTAGGAGGCCTTCGTCTTTTTTTGAAAACGGTGTCGCGTCGTTTTTATTGCTTACCTGAAGTACGCCTATTGTAATGTTTTCCTTGTTTTTGAGCGGTACCGCCAAAAGGGAGTTGGTTTTAAAACCCGTAACCAAATCTATTTCTTTGGAAAATCTTTTGTCCGCATAAGCGTCGGGCAGATTAATGGTGTGGCCGTCTTTGCAGATCCTCGCGGCTATGCTCGTCCCCGAAAGAGGCAAATGTATTTCCGTGTATTCCAAGCCTTTGCCGCTTGCCGTTTTGGACCATAACTCTTTTGCGTCTTCGTCCTTTATGAAAATAAAGCACCTTTTAACGCCCAAAATATGCGTTATTTGCTTTGCGGTAAGATCCAGCAATGCGTCGAGATTGGTTTCATGCGAAACCCTCCAGCCGAATTCCACCAGCAAATCCAGTTTGTCTTTATCGGTCGGCGTTTGAGCTTCAATCTTTGGCATAGAACACTTCCGGTATTTGGGATATGTGCAAAACTACGGGGCGCGGGTTTTGGCGTTTGGCCAAAATTTCAAAAAGTTTTTTGTCCGCGTGCGAGCAAACTATAATACAATCCGCGCCGATATCGCAAAGGTTTTGCGCGCTTTGTTTTTTTACGGCGTCTTCCCCTTTTATTTTAACCCAATGCGCGGCCGCCGCCGGCGGCAGTTCTTTGCTTTGAATACACTCTATCAAAAAAAGTTTTTTGGGGCAAATTAAAAGTTTGCGTATTTGTTCGGTAAAGAGGTCGGCGTTTGCGGCGACGTCGCTTTGGCAGACAATGATTTTTTTAAAAGGGATATCGCCCTTAAATTTCTTTACGGGGCGCATATATTCCGTAAGGAATTTTGCGCGGCTTTCCAGCGGGGCGAAATCTTGCCCGAACAAAGAAGCTTTTTTGAGTACGGCGTAAGCTTCCCAGCCGTCTGTCACTATCGGCGTATCCGGCGAGTTCTGCGCGGTTTTAAGCAGCGCGGAAAGGGCTTTTTTAATTTTTTTTATGTCGGCGGAAAAATAAGAAACTTCCAAACTCATCGCGGAAAAATCCGCTTCTGCTTTAAAGCCGGAAGAATTTACAATATCCAAAATGTTTTTTATTTGGGAAGAAGCATAAAAAGACGGCGCGAAGATAATTTTTTTATCCGCGTCTTTTTGTTTTTTAAGAGCGTTTTTAATTTTAAGTTTCGCCGCGGCGATGTAAAAAAATCTGAGCAGGCGGGAACCTTTTGTTTTCGCGGGGCCACCCAAAGCGTTGCCGAAGGAAAACATTAAATCCGGCACGGGCGTTTTAGGCGGGCAAAAAGACGTGCAGGAGCCGCACATAAAACAGGAACGGACGGAATTAAGCATATCCTTTCTGTCTTGTTTTGCCGTCAGTTTCTTTTCAAAGAAAAATCTTAAAAGCTGCGCCCGCCCGCGCGGGGAATAGATCTCGCTCTTTAAAGCCCTGAAGCTTGGGCATTTTTGCAGGCACGCCCCGCAGCGCGTACAGGTGCGCGCGGCTTGTTCTTCGTCAAAGGGACCCTTGTTTTTTATGAGGAAGCTCAATCGGCTTTCCCGCGGGTATTTTGCCGGGGCGGGCGGCAGTTTTGCGTATTTAATTTTCATGCGGAGCTTCCTCAAAGTAAAACGGATTAAGAATATTGTTTGCGTCCAGCGCGAATTTTAACTTCCTTTCAACGGCGTTTGGCCGCCACGGCGCAAAAGCCGCGGGCTTTGCCGTTTTAGGTTTAAAAGGCAAAAGCCTTATCGTCAATGAAGTTACTATGCCGTAAGCTCCGCGCGAGCCCGAAAACAGCGCGGCCAAGTCGTAACCGGCGGTGTTCTTGACGTATTTGCCGCCGTATTGTATAAAAGTCCCGTCGGGCAAAATTACGTCCAGTGCGGTAACGTAATCTTTAAGTTCCGCCGCGGTTTTTGAGCAGAAATCTCCGCCCAAACTGCCTTTGCCGGGCGCAAACGGCAGAAAAAGATTTTCTTTTTCCAGTTCTTCGGCCAAATGTTTTACGTTTATACCGGGTTCGGCCGTAAGAGTGTAATTTGTTTTGTCCACTTCGATTATCTTGTTTAAATTTTTTAAACTCAGATTGTTTTTGCCTTTAAGTTTTATTTTTGTGTTAAGCCCGCAGAGGTTTAAAACGGTTTTTTCCGCATTGGCTTTTTTAACGGTTTCGATTAAATATTTTATTCGTTCCGGCGGGGTGAGGATTTTTTGGGAAGCGGAAGCTATCGGCAGAACTTTATCCGGGTTCGCCAGATTTTTGGGATCCAAAGCTTGTTTGATTTTCCTAAAGCAATTTAAAGTGCCGGCGTCAAACATCATCGCCATTACGGCGCGTTTTTCCACGCCGATGCCGTGCTCCGCGCTGATTGTGCCGGCGCAAAGGCATACCGCCGCGTGTATTTCCTTGACGGCTTTTTTTATTTTTGAAAGTTCGTATAAATTGTTTTCGTTAAAGGCTATATTAGGGTGCAAATTTCCGTCGCCGGCGTGGAATACTATGCCCGCTTTAAGCCCGTATTTGGCGAAAATAGCGGAAATTTCCGTTATTATGCGCGGCAAATCTGAGCGGCTTACGGCGCAATCCAGGGAAATAAGCCCTGTCCCCAAGCTTGCCAAGGCCGCCGCGGCCGCCAGTCTGCTTTGCCATAAAGCTTTGGCTTGTTCTTCGTTGTCGGCCGATTTCGCGCCGAGAGCTTTTCTTTCGGAGCAGAATTTCAAAACTTTTTCGGCTTGTGCGGCAAGTTCGCTTTTTTTGCCGTCAAGTTCTATTATCAGCAGGGCCCCGGCTTCAACATCCGTTTTGGCGGCTTTTAAAGTGGAGGAATCCATCGCTTCAAGCGCGGAGGGTATTATACCTGCGGAAATAATATCTTTTACGCACAGCATGGTGCTTTGCAAATCCGGGAAAAATGCCAGTATGGTTTTTTTATATGGGTTTTTCGGCTTTATTTTTACCCATAATCTTGAAGCAAGCCCCAAAGTGCCCTCGCTTCTTACAAGCAGGCCCAAAAGATCGGGGCCAGGCGCGGCCTTATCCAAAAGCAGAGTTTCGCCGTCGGGCAAAATAAATTCGGCTTTTAACAGATTGGCGGAAGTCGCCCCGTATTTTAAGGTTTTGGGTCCGCCTGCCCCTAAAGAGGCGTTGCCGCCCACGGTGGAAAATTCCTTGCTGGCCGGGTCGGGCGCATAAAAGAAGCCGAGTTTATCCAAAGCTTTTTGTAAATTTCCGTTTACGGTCCCGCATTGAACGCGGGCGTATTTTTCTTCCGTGTTGATTTGTTCTATTTCGTCCAAATGGTTAAGGTTCAGTATAACGCCGCCTTTAATGGCTACGGCTCCGCCGTCGTGATTGGTGCCGGCTGCGCGCGGGACGAAAGGTATGTTAAAAGAATCTAAAATTTGTATAAGTTTCGGCAGTTTGGAAATATCTTTAATTTCCAAGACGGCGTCCGGCAGGCTTTTGACCGGGCTTCCGTCGAAACTGTTAAGCAGCAAAGCCGTCTTGTTTGTAAGAGTGTCGCGCACGCCTAAAAGCTTTTGTACGGCTTTTTTGGCTTTGTCAAATCTGTTAAGTTTAATCATTAATATTACTATTATAGTATTTACATTGGTATAATTAAAATATGGCAAAAAACAAACTCCGCAAGGTTTACGTTATAGGGGACGCTCACGGCGATTATTATTCTTTCAGCGCGGTTTTGATTTCAGCCGGTCTTATGGACCCGGAGCTTAACTGGTGCGGCGGAAAAGCCACGCTTGTGCAGATAGGCGATATTTTAGACCGCGGCGACAGCCCCCTTGAAATAGACCGCCTTCTTGACGTGCTTGCCTTGCAGGCAAAGAGGGCCGGGGGAAGGATTGTCAGGCTTGTAGGCAATCACGAGCTTGAAATTTTAAGGAAGAACTATTTTATAACTTCTCTGCCGTACTTCCAGATTGAGGCGTTCCGTAAGAAGCTTATAAGGGGTATTCTTTCGGGCGCGTGGCAGGTGGCTTATGCGGCCAGGAATTATTTGTTTACGCACGCCGGCGTTTGCGACGGGCTGTATCCCGTTTTGAAGGAAGAAATCGGCCTTAAAAAGCCAAGCCTTTCCAAAATAGCCGATCACATAAACGACGTCTTTTACGACGCCGTCAAAAACGATTCTTATAATCACGAGATTTTTAACGTAAGCCGTTTGCGCGGGGGCAAAGACAGATACGGCGGCATTTTTTGGGAAGATTTATCTTCTTTGATAAGCGAACATTCGTATATGCCCTATAAACAAGTGGTCGGGCACACGAGGACGGGGCGGATAGTACGCAGCGAAGACGGGAAAATTCTGGCCGTTGACGTCGGTATGGAAAAAGTTTTTGCCGGTAAATTTGAATATTTGGAATTTAACGCCGAGGGGCAGCCCGAGGCGGTCGGAGTGGGAGAATGAAAAACGATAAAGAAGCATGCCGTTTGTTCGGCGAACTTAACGATACCCTTTTTGCTTTGCGCGGGCCCGGCGGATGCCAATGGGATAAAGCGCAGACGCATGAAAGCCTTATCAAAAACCTGCGCGAAGAAAGCCAGGAAGTGATTGACGCAATAGAAAATAAAGACGACGAAAACCTTTGTGAGGAGCTGGGCGACGTCCTTTTGCAGGTGGTTTTCCACGCCGCGATAGCGGAAGAGCAAAACAGATTCAGCATAAGGGACGTAATAAACGGCATAAACCAAAAACTTATACGCCGTCATCCGCACGTTTTCGGCGGGGAAAAGGCCTCCGGACCGGAAGAAGCCCTGGCTTTATGGAAAGCCGCCAAGGCCAAAGAGAAAGCTTTGAAAGCGGCAAAAAAAGAGAAATAGATAAATGAAAGCCGCAAAACTTGTTTCCGTTTTTGCTTTATGTTTTTTGTGCGCGGGCTGGGCTTTAGGCCAAGGCTTTAACGCAGGTTCGGTTTATCCGATGGAATTTTCCATATACGGCGGGGCTGCATCTTCCGACGCGGAAAAAGATATCAACGGGGTTAAAACGGATTTCGGCGGGGGCGGTTTTGCCGCCGGTTTTACGGGGCTTGGATTTATAAACGATTATTTGGCCGCGGGGCTTGATTTCAGCTATTTAAACAACGGCTACGGGAAAAGCATTGATTTGGACGGCGTAAATACTGATTTCCGCATGGAACGGTACAGACCTCTGTTTTTAACGAAAGTTTATTTGCTTGCGCCGTCAAAATCAAAAATTTCCCTTTACGTTCCGCTCGGCGCCGGGCTGGAGTTTGCCCGCATAACAAAAAGAATAAAGCATAATAACGACGATAAACAATACGACACTCTGGCCGGTTTCGCCCTGTCCGCAGGTTTGGGGGCGGAAATTAATTTTTACAACAGTACGTTTGTCGCTTTTGAAGGCAGATATAACTGGGCGAGGTTTATAGGTTCAAACGATTATGACCTTTCCCATGCGGGCGGTTTTGCGGCCGCGGTCAAATTCGGAATACGTTTTGACTCCAACTATGACTTTTGGGATTGACCTGCCGGTTTCGTAAAAACTTTCTTCAGCAGTTCATAAACTTTTTTATTGCCGTTGCTTTTAGCGTATTGCAAAAGCGCCCTTGTGTCGGGTACGTTTGCGCCGCCTTGCAGAAGAAGTATCGGCACTCTTTCATTGGGGTTTTTGTTTGCCGCCGCCATAATTACGCTGGTGCCTTTTGAATCTACGGCGTTTACGTCCGCACCGGCTTCTATCAAAGCTTGTATCGCCGGAAGATTTTTATTTGTAAGCACCGCAGTCATTAAAGGAGTGTCGCCGTTGTTGTTCGTGCCGTTTACGTCCGCGCCGGCTTCAACCAAAAGCTTAATCGGCTCCGCGGTTTTGCTGAAAGCCGCGGCCAGCATAAGCGCATTGAACTGCCCTTGCATTAAAGCTTCCAAGTTGAGTTCTTTTTCTTTTTTAAGCTCTCTTTTTAATGCGGATGCGTCGCTTTTCCTTATTGCGGACACAAGCGCTTTATTGTTAAACCAAATTGAAGAATCGTTTTTGTCGTTGGCGTTTTTGCGCGCG
This sequence comes from Candidatus Proelusimicrobium excrementi, assembly GCA_934643455.1. Taxonomy (GTDB): domain Bacteria; phylum Elusimicrobiota; class Elusimicrobia; order Elusimicrobiales; family Elusimicrobiaceae; genus Proelusimicrobium; species Proelusimicrobium excrementi. The sequence goes on from CAKUBV010000003.1 coordinate 138,018, forward strand.
GAAACTTCGGCGTTGATTTCCCCTATCAGTGCGTTGTAAACTTCTTTATTGGGGTTTTGTGCGGCAAAATCCAAGGCGTGGCCCTCATCAAGTTTGTTTTTGCTTTTCTTAAACAAAGCCAAGGCGATTTTAGGTTCTTCGTTATTTGCCGCCGCCGTTAAAAGGGCCGTAAAACCTTGCCTGTTTTTTGTGTCTATATTGGCTTTATTTTCCAGCAGGAGCTCGATTATTTTAGGGTCTTTGGAATATTTTGCGGCGGTTATCAGCGGGGTGTCGCCGGGAATATTTTTGATGTTTACTTCCGCGCCGGATTTTATAAGGAATTCTATTAATTTAATGTCTTTGTTTTCTTCTATAAGTTTAAACAGCAAAGTGGAGCCTTCCCTGTTATATCCGGCGTTTATTTCAGCACCGGCTTTAATCAAAGCGGTAATGTTTTCTTGTTTGTCCGGCCGGTTTTCCGCCGCAGCCATAAGCGGAGTGCTTGCGTCCTTCGCGCGGATATTGGGGTCGGCCTTGGCTTTAAGCAGGGCCGTAAGCCAAGCTTCGTCGCCTTGTTCGGCGGCTTTATAAAGCATGGTTTTGCCGTTTTCGTCGCGTTCGTTTAAATCGGCCCCGAACTTTGCGAAAATGAAAAGCTTTTTGGGGTTTTTATCTTCTTCCAGCAGGGAAGCCGCGTCTTTGTCTGAAGAAGGATCTTTTGCGGCAAGGTCGGTACGTGCGGCGGCTGAGGCTATTTGTTTAAGGTCGCCGGAAGCCAAAGCGTTTTTAAAAACTTTGCTGTTATACCAAGGTATTTTGACCGTATATCCTATTTTATCTTTAAGTAGAGCCTGAATGTCTTTGTCGGAAAAATTTATGTTTGAAGTTACCGCCCGGCGGAAAGATTCGCTTTCTCTGCCTTTTGCGCCTGCCGCGAGCAGTAAAAGCGGCACGTTTTTGTTTTTGTTTTCCGAGGCCGCCAAAATAAGGGGCGTCTTTCCGGAAGGATCGGCCCTTTCAATGTCCGCGCCCGTCATTAATATCAGTTTGGCTATATTCGGGTTGATATTATTCTTTGCGGCCAAAAGGAGCGGCGTATATCCTTCTTTATTTGCGTCTTCGGCGTTTACTCCGGCCTCAAGCAGAACTTTTATTATTTGGGCGTCGCTTGTGTTTTTTACGGCCAAAGTTAGGGGCGTTTCGCCGTTTTTGTCCTTGCCTTTTACGTCTATGTTTGAGGTGTAAAGATATCCGCTGACGGAGTTGAAATCCGAAATCAGCAAAGCCTTTACAAAAGCCTGGTTGTTATACCAAGCCTGATTTTTTGTATCGGAAGAACAGCCCGCCAACAGAACTAAATTTAAGAGCAAACAGAACGTAAGAAGGCGTTTCATAAAACCTCCTTTATTGTATTATACCGCCGCCCAAGACGATATCTCCGTCATAGAAAACCGCGCTTTGGCCCGCCGTTACGGACATTTGCGGCTCGTCAAAAGTGATTTTTACTTTGCCGTCTTCAAGCGGTTTTACCGCGGCTGAAGCGGGTATATGCTGGCGTCTTATTTTTACGAGGCATTTTATTTCATTCTCCGGCTTGCTTACTGAACACCAGTTAACTTTATCCGCAACAAGCTCGGAAGAAAACAAATCTTCTTTGTAGCCGGCTATTATCTGATTGTTTTTTACGTCTATTTTGACGACGTAAAGCGGCCTTTCGCTCCCTCCGCCGGTAAGGCCTTTTCTTTTGCCTATGGTATAGTTCCATACGCCTTGGTGCTCGCCCAAAACTTTGCCGGTTTTATCTACGATTTTACCCGGTTTCGGTTCAAATTTAAGGATGTCGTTGTAATCGCCGCAGTAAAAATCCTGGCTGTCGGCTTTGTCGGCGACGGGCAGATTGTATTTAAGGGCAAGGCTTCTTATTTCCGGCTTGGTGTAAGAGCCCAGCGGGAACAGAGTTTGCGAAAGTTGTTCTTGCCCTAAGCGGTAAAGGAAATAGCTTTGGTCTTTATTGTCGTCTTTGCCTTTTCTAAGCCGCCAAAGTTTGGAATTTTCGTCAAAATCTATTACGGCGTAATGGCCGGTGGCGAATTTGTCAAAACCAATTCCGTTTCTGCGCGCGCTTTTTGGCAGCGCGCCGAATTTTACATAGCTGTTGCACCATATGCAAGGGTTGGGAGTGCGGCCCGCTTTGTATTCGTCTTTAAAATTGCCCAAGACTATTTGTTTATATTCTTCGCGGCAGTCTATAACTTTAAAAGGTATTTTAAGGAAGTCCGCCACCTTTTGGGCTTCGGCGATATCTTCCTCTTCCGGGCCCAAACAGGCGTGGCCGGAAACTTTCGGGGCAGGCATGGATTCGTCCCAAATGGACATAATCGCCCCGATAACGTCACAGCCCTGCTCCTTTAAGAGGAGGGCCGCCATGGCGGAATCCACTCCGCCGCTTAAACCTACCAAAACTTTTTGCATAAAGATATTCTACCATTAAAGCATGTTTGTTAGCTCATTAAAAACAAGTTCTGGTTTAAGGTTTACTAAACATGGCGCAGTAACCGGGTTGCAAATTGTTTTATCACAATATAAGCAATCAAGGCCTTGTGCACTTACAAGACGGTGCTTGGGGTTGCCAGAGGGATGCCAAGTGTTAGGATTTGTGATTGTTTGTATTGTAATTGTAGGCACGTCAAGAGCTATTGCTATATGTTTTGTGCCGGTGCATACGGTTACGGCTAAATTGAGGAAACTGATATAAGAGGAAAGTTGAGTTAAATTCTCACATTGCGGTATAAAAATATTTTTTACATCACGCGGACACATTCTTTTTGCAAAATCCTGTCCGTTTTTGTCAATAAATATGAAAATCTTAGCTTTTGTGGAATATTTTTGAATGATCAGCTCTGCAAGCCGTTTCCAGCTTTCTGCCGGCCACATTTTTAATGGATGTGAACCTTGCGGTACAAAACCTATAAGAAGATTATCCGAAGAGATGTTATATTTTTTAAAAAAGGCTTTTTTTATATCATGAATATCAGGGGGGAGAATCAAAGTCATTTTGGGAAAAGTTTTTACTTTCTTAAATAGAATTCCTTCTAAGAATTTTATCTGTCTGTTAGCCACATAAGTTTGGTTAGTAGCGTAATAGTCCGGTCGTATATTATAAATGCGGTGATATAGTTTTGGCCTTAAGAAGTAACCTCTTATTTTGTTTTCGCATTTGCTTAAAGCGCAAATAAGAGCGGTTTTTTCAGTGGGATATAAATCTATTATAAAATCATACCTTTTCTTCCTTATTTCCGATATTAATTTTAACCACGGAGTTTTATTTATTATGTAGATTTTGTTTATATCAGGGTTCCTTTCCAGTATTTCTGAAGCGGGATATTTAGCCAAGAAGTCTATATCGGCGTTTGAATGTTCTTCTTTTATTGCGCTTAAAAGCGGCGTGCATAGTAGGGTGTCGCCTATCTTTTTTGTCATTATGACGAGTATTTTCAACGGTTTTTGCATTATTTACTCCATTGTTTAGTAACGGAATAAATTTTTGCCAATAAACAAACCCCTCCCGTAAAGAGGCGTGTAAATGCACAATTATATTTAGTTCCGTTAGGATCGCCTTTTACGGCGATACTCTATATGCGTGACATATAGTCCTAAAGTAATTGTTGTATTGTTGAGGCTGAACATTGAGGGTATAAAAAAGCGATGGTATATCAGCCTAACGGAGTACCAATAAAACCATCGCCCCCTGTATAAATACAGGGAAAGCAATGATTATTCTTAGTTCCGTTAGGCTTTTACTTGCGTAAAAGACTCTATACCCTTCAGTATAGCCCTAAAAACAATCTGAAATTATTTAAAATCTGTTAATGTTTGTCGCCTATAGCCTCCGGCAATAATTTGTATTTTTAATACGGAAATATTATAATAAATTAAGAAGCAGCGATGCTTCAAAATCAGAAAGAGCCGGCCTTGCGCTTTGCAGTAAAAGCGCAAATGGCTATTTCCCGCTTTTTTTGGTAAAATTATATTACTATGTATTCAATAATAGAAACAGGTGGAAAACAGTACTGGGTAACCCCCGGTCAAAATCTGCAGGTTGAAAAACTGGAAGCCGAAGTCGGCGCTACCGTAGAGCTTAAAGCTTTGTGGGCCGCTGAAGCCGAAGGTACCTCGTCAGATGCCAAAGCGGCCAAAACCGCCAAGGTCACCGCTGAAGTCGTAAGACATTTACGCGGTCGCAAGATTATTGTTTTCAAGAAAAGACCCAAAAAAGGTTATGAAAGAACCATGGGCCACAGACAAAATCTTACAGAAATCAAGATTAAAGAAATAATCTTATAACCGGCTTTAAGCCAAGAATAGGTGAATAACAATGGCACATACAAAAGCACAAGGTTCCTCCTCAAACGGAAGGGACAGTCACGGTCAAAGGCTTGGTGTTAAGAGATACGGTTCACAGTTCGTGAACGCCGGCGAGATTATTCTTAAACAGCGCGGCACCAAAATATTGCCGGGCAACAACGTCTCCAAAGCCAGCGACGACAGCCTCTTTGCCAGAGTTTCGGGTATTGTTACCTTTGAATGGGCTAAAAAGGGCAAACAGCAAGTTTCTGTTTATCCCAAAGAGGAAGCTAAAAAATAAACTTTTTTAGTTTGGTTAAAAGCGGAGGGCGTAAAAGCTCTCCGCTTTTTTAATGGCTTTTATATAAACAGTTTGGCGCGGCGTAAAGCCCCCGTACGTTTGCGCGGGCTTGATAATATGCCGTATGTACTATAAAATTTATAAAAGGTAAAATATAATAAATCACAATACAGAGGGCCAAAAGTCATATGCAGGCGAATAATTTTTTAGACAGAGTCAAAATTTACGTAAAAGCCGGGAAAGGCGGCGACGGATGCCTTTCGTTCAGAAGGGAAAAGTTTATTGAATTCGGCGGCCCCAACGGCGGAAACGGCGGGCGCGGCGGCGACGTTTATTTGCAGGCCGAACCCAATCTTACCACTTTGCAGGAGCTTGCATATAACCCTCATATAGAAGCCGGCAACGGCGCAAAGGGCGGCACTTACAATAAAACCGGTGAAGACGCCGAAGATAAAGTTATATTGGTGCCCTTGGGCACCGTCGTAAAACAAGACGGCGTTACAATAGCTGATTTAACTTTGCCCGGCCAGCGCGCTTTGGTGGCCCGCGGCGGAAGAGGGGGCAGAGGCAATCAAAGTTTTAAAACTCAAACCAATACCGCCCCTAGAATAGCCGAAAACGGTCAGCCCGGGGAAGAAGTTACTCTTATTTTGGAACTTAAAGTTTTGGCCGACGTCGGATTGGTTGGTTTCCCCAACGCCGGGAAGAGCACTTTCCTTTCGGCCGTATCGGCGGCGCGCCCCAAAATAGCGGATTATCCTTTTACCACTTTAAACCCGAATTTGGGGATATGCACGCATAAAGGCAAAAGCTTTGTCGTGGCCGATATCCCCGGCATTATCGAGGGCGCCAGCGACGGCAAAGGTTTGGGGCATCAGTTCTTAAAGCACATAGAACGCACGCGCGTTTTGGTGCATATGACGGACCCTCAGGGCTTTGACGGTCTGGACGCTTTAAAATCAATTAAAGTTATTGAAGACGAACTTAAAAACTTCAGCAAAGAGCTTTATAAAAAACCGAGGATTTTGGTAATAAACAAAGCCGATATAGAAGGCGCGGAAAAAGTGTTTGAAAAAGTAAAAAAGAAATACGCCAAAATGCCGGTATTTCTGATTTCCGCCGCGGCGGCGCAGGGAATAGGCAAGGTTTTGGACGAAATAATAAAAATATTGGCCAAGAATCCGATTGTCGCCCCCAAAGAGATAGAAGCCGCCGGGCCGGCGATTCACGCCGTTGCGCCGATGTTTACCGTTACGCGTTTGGATGAAGACCGCGTACAAATAAGCGGGAAAAAGATAGAAGAATTCATTTCGATGACCAATTTTTCCCAGCCGGAAGCGGTGCAGCGTCTGCGCGGCATATTTAAAAAAATAGGTTTGGAAAAGGCCTTGCTTAAAGAGGGCGTAACCGACGGCAGCGTAATAGTTGCCTGCGGCAAAGAATTTGAATGGAACGGAAGCGAAGTGGATGAGGAAGTTTCCGCTTTGCCCGATAGAATCGGCGGATACAAACGCCGTGAAACCAAAGCCGAGCGTCTTGCCAAGCGCAAAGCGCGCCGCGCGGCAAAATCCGGGGACTGACGGAGGAATTTATGCAGCTTGCCGAAAAAGCCGTAAGACATTATTTTGATTTTAAAGGCCGCGCCGGGATAAGGGAATTTATTTTGGCGCATATAATGATAGCCTTGGTAAACGTCTGTTTGCTTGCGGTGCTGCTGGGGCTGGCCTTTTTCGGCAATTTTACGGTTTCGGTTTTAAGCGGACCTGCGGCGTCGGCTTCTTTTTTGGATTGGGCTCAGACGGGTATCAGCGTGATTATGCTTTTCTCAATAGGGCTTGGCATAGCCGCCATAGATTCCCGCCGTCTGCACGATTTGAATATGACTTCCTGGTGGCTTGTGGCGGCGGTTTGCGCGCTTGTTCTGTTAAACATTTACGGATTTTTCACTTTCGCCACTTATCTGCATTTGTTTTTTATAATATTTTTGCTTTTTCCCGCCGATAAACGCGCCAACCGCTACGGCCCAGCACGCGTGGCTGTCCTTAACGAAAACGACGACTGATTAATTATCCCAATTTTTACAGGAACAAGCTTACTATGCTTTCGGCGCGGGCGTTCATTTTATTGCGAAGCTCCAAAGTGGCGTCGTCCCAGCCGACCAAATGCAAAGAGCCGTGCGCGGCCAAGACCGCGTTTTCAAACAAAGCCGAATGCTTTTGTTCCGCGGCCTGCCTTTTGGCTTGGGCCGTACATACAAATACGTCGCCGAAAGGCCCGCCCGTTTTTTTGTCAAAAGGATAATTGAAAGAAATAACATCGGTTACGTAATCGTGCCCTATATAGGAACGGTTAATTTGGTGGATTTCCTTTTCCCCGACAAAAATTATGTTGACTTCCCCCTTAAGGGAAGCCGATTTGCCCAAAGCCTTCAAGACTATATTTTTATATACGGAAGTTTTGCGGTAATATTTTGGTATTTCGGGGCGGTAAAAAACGTTTATTTGCATTTTTTCTCCCACTTGTCATAGGCTTGTATTATTTCTTTGACCAAAGGATGACGCACTATGTCGGCGTTTTCAAATTCAAAGAAGCCTATCTGAGGAACCTTCCCCAAAATCTTTTTAACGCTTATAAGCCCGCTTTGTTTGGAAGAGGGCAAATCTATTTGCGTTATGTCGCCCGTTACTATTATTTTTGAGTTAAGCCCCATACGCGTCAGGAACATTTTTATTTGTTCCGGGCTGGCGTTTTGCGCCTCGTCCAAAATAATAAAAGCGTTTTCAAGAGTGCGGCCCCTCATATAGGCGAGGGGGACTATTTCTATTACGGCGGCGTCCCTCAAAGCGTTGAACCTTTCCGCGCCGAGCATGGCTTGGAAAGCGTCATAAACCGGCCTGAGGTACGGGTCTACTTTTTCATTGATGTCGCCCGGCAGAAAGCCCAGTTTCTCCCCGGCTTCCACTATCGGGCGGGTTACGACTATTTTGCCGGTCATGCCCAGCTGCAAAGCCCTTAAGGCGCAGGCGGCCGCCAAAAAAGTTTTCCCCGTGCCGGCCGGGCCCGTGCAGATTATAAGGTCGCGGTCCCAAATAAGTTTTATGTATTCGTTTTGGTTTTGCGTGCGCGGTTTTACCGGGGACGCGTGTGCCGGGCGGAACACAACCCCGCCCGCAAAAGGGACTTTTTCTTCTGCGGAGGCGTTCGGCGCGGGCGGAACTCTCAGGATGTCTAAATTCTTTTGGATTTTGGCGTAAGCCTTGTCCACGCGTGAATGCAAACCGTTTAAAGAAAGTTCCGCATTGCCGTTTTCGTCGTCGTAGCTTATGGTGACGGTTATTTTAAACTCTTTTTCCAGGGCTTTTAGATTTCTGTCCTGTACGCCGAGTATGGCGTAAACTTCGTCTTTGTTGAAAAGTTTTATCTTTTTTATCACAGAAATTTAGTCCTTCCGCGCGGTATTACGACTATGCCCGAAGGATCGATATAGTAATTTTGTATATCTTCCTCATGGTTAATGCCTATTTTGCTGCCGGCTTGTATATTGTTGAAGCGGTCCATAATAGTCTTTTTTATGCGGCAGTTTTTGCCGATTACGCAAGAGTCCATAATTATGCTGTCTTCAATTACCGCGCCTTCCATAACGACGACATTGCTGGCCAAAACGCTGTTTTTGATTAAAGTTTTGGGGTGTATTACGCAGCCGTTGCTGAGCATACTGTTTTCAACCGTCCCGCCGAGATAAGACGTAGGCGGAAGATTATGTACGGAAGTGTTTATCGGCCAGTAGGGATTGTTTAAATCGAATTTGGGTTTTTCCCCCAAAAGATCCATATTGGCCTGCCAATAGGCTTCTATCGTGCCGACGTCGCGCCAATAGCCCTGCTCCTCATAAGGCCTTAAACCGGCAAGTTTGTCCGAGGGAAAATCATAAGCGAAAGTTCTGTGCGATTTAAGTATCACGGGAATGATGTTTTTACCGAAGTCCAATGAAGGAATATCGCAATATTTTTGCTGCAATATTTTCAGCAGGACGTTCTTGTCAAAAATATAATTGCCCATGGAAATATACGCGCTTTTGCTTTTGCCCGGTATCGGGTGCGGGTTTTTCGGTTTTTCTTCAAAATCTATAATTCTGTTGGTGTCGTCAACGGCCATTACGCCGAAGGCCGAAGCTTCTTTCAAAGGAACCACGTTGGCTGCAACCGTAACGTCCGCGCGGTTTTTGATATGGAAGTCTATCATCTTGGATATATCCATTCTGTAAATGTGGTCCGCGCCGAAAATCACGACCAAATCCGGATTAAAATCGTTTATAAGGCTGATGTTTTGGCGTATGGAATCGGCCGTGCCTCTGTACCAATGTTCGCCCAAACGCATTTGCGGGGGCACCACCGTCAGGAAGTGATCCCTGCTGATGCCATGCGTGGGCCAGCTGATTCTTAAATACTCAATTAAAGACTGCGATAAATACTGCACCAATATATAGGAAGAAAATATATTGGAATTGACGAAGTTTGAAAGAACGAAATCTATAATCCTGTACTTCCCGCCGAAAGGAACCGAAGGTTTGGATCTTTCTTTAGTCAGCGGGAAAAGCCTTTCCCCTTTTCCGCCGGCCATAATCATGCCCAGTACTTTCATAAATAAAGTTCTCCTTAATTTTGTTTAAGCCGCCGGCCCAGCCGGAGGTTTTAAATTTTATTTTGCAAAGCTTCAAAAGCGGCCCATGTCCAGGGAAGCTTTTGTTTAAAAATCTTTTCTATTGCTTCGGCGTAAACGCGGATTTCGTATTGGGCGTGTCCGTCGGCCCTTAAGGAAATAAAGTTAAGCAAACTTCTCGCGTTGACCGTCCAGTAAAACTGCGTGTACTGGCTTACGGGCAAAAGGCCGCGCGCCATTTCCTTGGCGACGCCGGCTTTAAGCAGCCGCTGATAAGCCCGGTAAGAAGCTTCAATGCTGTCTATATAGATTTTTAAAAGGGTTTCATTGTCAAGATCTTTGCTGGCCAAAGAGCCTTGTTTGTTGTGCGTATCCTGCACTCTGAACTCGGAAGGAATATAAAATTCGTCTTTGACTTCCGTATATCTTGCGCTGACTTCGTTATAAGAGGCTATTCTGTGCCTCATCCACTGCCTTGCCACGAAAATGGGGCATTTTATATGGAATTGGAATGTGCAATGCTCAAAAGGGGAAAGGTGTTTGTGCTCCATAAGATATTTTATGAGGGCTTTGTCTTTTTCTTCGCCTTTGCTTACCCCGCCGAAAGAAACCCTCGCGGCGTTGACGGTTCTTAAATCGCTGCCCATAAAATCTATAAGTTTAACAAATCCGTGATCCAAAAGGCTGATAACCTCCTCTTGTGCGGGCTGGGGGCAAGTTATGTTCATAAAAATCTCCTGAAAGTTAAATATGTAAAATCGGGTAAAGAATAAATCTTCTTTAATCTAATATATTAAATATTGTCCGCCGCGTAAACCGCAAGCGCGCCTTTTTTGTCAAAAGCCAAAGGCAATATAAGCACATCTTTGAAAGGGCCGAAGTCCCCTTGCTTCATATCGTAAACCGGTGCGGGCAGCGTAAAAACTTTATACTTGGCGAAGTTCGCTCCCAGCCATTTAAGGAAATACAAATTCGCGTTTTTGCCGGATTTGTCGTTTTGCAAAGCCGCTATAAAAAGGTTTTGTTTTTCCCCGCTTGTAAATACGGCCAGCGGAGTATACAGGTTTTGTTTGACTCCGTTGAAATTGAAAGTATTTGGCGAAAAGGCAAAATCCCTGCCGCTTTCGTTTAAGGAAAAATCTTTTGGTTCGTCAAACCCGGCCCTTATTTTACCGTTGGCGGTTATATAGACGGGCGTTAATATGCCGTCATTTGTTAAGTCCGCCATATTAAAGCCGAAAATCGCGTTTAATCCGCGGATGTTAAGCTCCTGCCCGGCTTCGTATTTTTTGTTTTTAAACTCCAGCTTGGCGGGTTTGCTTAGATAATATTTTGAACCGATTTTGACGATTTTTTGCGTATATAAAACCCTCGGCCTGCTATAAGGGGCTATGCCTTGGACCAGGCCTTCAAAAACTTTGCCGGCTTTAAGGCGGCCCTCTTCCAGACTTAAAGGTATTACGCTAAAGCTTTCGTCCGCGGGATTAAAAACCGTAACGAACAATACCGCCGCGCCGGAATTTTGCAAATCGCCGCAGTCCAAAGCTAAAATGTTTTTGATTGCGGCTACGTTATATCGGGCTTCTTCTTTAAGTTCGCGTTTATCGTCCAGGGAAAACACTTTTACGCTGTTGCCCTCTTTAAAACTTAAAGCGATTTCGTTTTGGCCGTCGCCGTCAAAATCGCATGCGGCCGCAAAACGAGGGGCGGCCTCCATAGGCGAGCTTTGCCAAAGCGGCTTTAAAGAGTTTTGCTCAGGAAATTCCCCGTCAAGGAACAGCGGCGTCTTGGCCCGCGCGGCCTTGCTTGTAAATTCCGCGCAGGAACCCGCAACGTCTATATTTTTATCTAAAAAGCCTATCGCGTAAAGATCTTTGGTTTTTACTACTTTCCCGGCGACTCTTTCTCCCTCTTCCCTTCCAAGCACTTTTCCCGTTTTCGGGTTGGTAATTTCCGCGCCGGGGAGGATAACTTCAAAAAAGTCCCCTTCCTGCGGGAATCTGCTCATGGCGGAAACGTCAAAATAAACTTTCCTTCCCTCTTGTTTTACGACGTCCGCGTATTGCGCCGAAACATTTAGACACAGCGTTATAAAAAATAAGGAGAAAAGCGTTTTTTTGAAGGGGATTTGCATAGGATTATTCTAACTTATTTGTTTGTTAAATAGAAAGGTTAATTTGCTAAAATTTATATATATGGAAATAAGGAAAGCGGCTATATTTTTTAATCCTGAGCGCGAAAGCTGCGCGGCTGCCGGGGCTTTGTTTGCAAAAGCCGCGGAAAAGGCCGGAATTAAACATTATTTCCCGGATTACGCTCTTTCTTTAAGCGACGTTTTGCCGGATACGGATATAATTTTTTCCGTAGGCGGCGACGGCACAATATTAAAGACGGCGCGCGCCGCGGCCGAAAAAGGGATAAAAATACTTGGGATAAACGCTGGCCATTTGGGCTTTTTGGCCTCGGCCGAAGCCGGTTTGAATTTTGAAAATTTACTTGAAGAAATCAAAAACGACAATTTTATATCCCAGCGCAGGATGATGCTTAAAGCTTCGGTAATCCGCAAAGGCGAGGAAGTGTTTTTCTCCTCGGCTTTAAACGAAGCCGCCGTAAAAGCGGTTTCACCCAGGAGCATTACTTTGCTGGCGGAGTATTCTTCCCAAGCTATTAAGGAATATACGGCTGACGGCATTTTGCTTTCCACGCCGACAGGCTCAACGGCTTACAACCTTGCCGCGGGCGGCCCGATAGTGGAACCGAGTTTGGACGTCTTTATACTTACGCCTATTTGCCCTCACACTTTAAACCAAAGGCCGCTTGTTCTGCCCGGATCGGGCGAAACGCGCATAAAAGTCATTTCCGAAAAGAGCCAGTCTGCTTCGGTCCTGAGTTTGGACGGTCAGGTAAACTTCCCGCTTGCCTGCGGCGACGAGATAATTTTAAGCAAATACGGCAACGGAATAAATGTGCTTTTTCCTAAGGATTATGATTTTTTCAATATACTCAGCATAAAGCTTAAATGGGGCGGAAGATAATGCTAAAAACCATAGAAATTAAAGATTTTGCGATAATCTCCTCTTTAAAGCTTGCTTTCGGGCCGGGGCTGAACGTGTTTACCGGGGAAACCGGCGCGGGCAAATCCATAGTAATAGAAGCTTTGGGTTTTTTACTCGGCGCGCGCGGCGACAGCGGCATTATAAAACAGGGCGCGCGGAAGATGATCGTCAGTGCGGAATTTTCCGCCGAAGGATTGGATAAAGAAACCGTTTCAAAGTTCGGCTTGGGCGGCGATTCTTTTTCTCTCAGGCGCGAGCTTGATTTGAAAGGCCGCAACAAAGCTTGGATAAACGATAAACCCGTTTTGGTGGGGGACTTGGCGGAAATAGGTTCTTTCCTGGTGGACTTCCACGGGCAGCATGAACATCAGTCCCTTTTTAAAGCCTCCGCCCATTTGGATTTGCTTGATAATTTCGCCGGGCTTGAGAAGGAACTTTCCGTTTTTAAACGGGAATACCAGATTTTGCAGGATTTAAAAAGCAGGCTGGCGGCTTTGGAAATGTCCTCGGAAGAAAAACAAAGAGCCTTGGACTTGTACAAATACCAGCTGGAAGAAATTGAAAGATTAAATCCGCGCGAAAGCGAGGACGAAGAAATAGAAGAAGCCTTGCCCAAACTTAAAAACTCCGGCAGGCTTTTGGAAGAAAGCCGCACCGTCTACGAGTGCCTCAGCGATATGGAAGGCTCTGCGGCGGAGCGTATTTCCAAGGCTTTGGATTCTTTAAGAAAAATGGCCGAAACGGATAAAACGCTTGAAAGCGCGGCGGAGGAACTTTCGGGCGCGCTTAATATAGTTGAAGACGTCGCTTCCACGGTTTCGGGCTATCAGGAAGGCTTGGACGCGGACCCTGACGCTTTGGATAAAATGCTTTCCCGCCATGAGGAACTGCGCCGGGCAAAAGCCAAGTACGGCCCTTCGCTTAAAGACGTTTTGGACTTCGCGCAGTCTTTGAAAGAAAAGATAAACAATTTGGATTCAAACGGGGAAAATGTATCAAAACTTAAACAAGCCCTTGAAAAACAGGATAAAAAACTTCTATCCTTAAATGAGGAACTAAATAAGAAGAGGCTTGAGGCCGCAGGCAGGCTTGCCGCATTGGTCCGCGGGGAAATAGCCCCGTTGGGCTTCGGGCAGGTTCGTTTTGAAGTCAGCTTGGAAACCCGCCTGGAAATGGGCCCCAAAGGCGACGGTACGGCCGAATTTTTATTTTCCTCCAATCCCGGGCAGGCTTTGCGTCCTTTAAGGAACATAGCCAGCGGCGGGGAGATATCAAGGCTTATGCTGGGCCTTAAAACCGTTTTGGCCGGTTCGCGCCAAACAATGATATTTGATGAAATCGATTCCGGCATAAGCGGCCTTACCGGCAAGCTGGTGGGGCGGAAGATGATGAAACTCGCAAAAACCAGACAGGTTATATGCGTAACGCATTTGGCGCAGGTCGCCGCTTGCGGGCAGAAGCATTTTTCTATAACCAAGACGGTTAAAGGCGGGGATACGGAAGTGGAAGTGCGCGAGCTTGGGGGGGAAGACGTCGTCCTTGAAATAGCAAGAATGATAGGCAGCAGCGACGGCGCAAAGGCCGGCAGGCAGCACGCAGCCGATTTGCTGGCTGAAGCCGCGCAGGAAGATTTAAAATAAAAGGAGAGTTATTTATATGGCAGAAAAAGAAGAAAACGTGCAGGAAACCGCAGTGGAAACGGTAAAAGAGCCTTGCTGCGGCAAACACAAATGCTGTATTACTCATAAATTGTTTGGTTTAAAAGGTTTGAGCATAATTTATAAATGTTTAAGCGTTTTTGCTTTACTTTACATGGTTTACGTGCTTGCCATGCTTTGGTATTACGCTTTTAAAGAAGGCGCACCGTTGGTGGAATCTTTGTCAATCACGCTGCAGGTCGTAGTAACTTACGGCTTCTTCGCTTTGGCTATGATTACCGTTTCAAGAGTGCTTAAAGTCCTTAAAAAAATCAAACACGCCGTAGAACATAAATAAAGGTTTTAGGCTGAAGACGGCGCGGTTTATCCGCGCCGTACTTTTATAAAAGCTGCGCGTTATGCGGCTTATTTGTCAATATTATGAAAAGATTTTTATTTTTAACTTTAACTTTGTTTCTTCTGCCTTTTCTGTGCCGGGCGGAAGCCATTAAACTTAAAAACGGCACTATAATCAACGGTTCCATTTTAGACAGGGGCGAATATATTTTAAGAGTGCAGACAAGCTACGGCCCCATATCCATAAACCAGCGCGAAGTCGAGGCGATTATGCCGGATTTGCACCGCGTTCTTTTAAAAGGCGGCGGCGAGTTCGTCGGAACCGTGGTTGATTTGGACGAATTTAACCTTTCTTTAAACACCGACAGCGGCCTTGTAAATATAGACGTGGCGGATATTTCTTCCATGGAAGTTTACGATTATGAAAGCGCGGAAAAACAAAAAAAATATATAGCAAAAAAACAGGAGCTTGAAGAAGCCGCCGCAAAAGCGGAAGAGCAGAACGCCGCGGCTCAAAAAACGTCCGAAGCTTCCGCGTCCGTAGCGGCTGGTGCGGCGGTATCGTCTTCCGGGCTTTCTTTTGACGACGACTTGGAAAAGGTTTTTCCTTCCAAGCCGGAAGTTGTAGAGCCTAAAATAACATATAAATATCACGTCCACAATTCCGAACAAGCCGCCAAAGAAGAACCCGAAGAGGAAGAAGAAACCCCCGTTTTGACCGAAACCGAAAAAAAACAGCAGGAACAGGAAGCGGCCCTTATAACGGAGCAAATTAAAAAGAAAGATAGCGGCAAAAATTATTTTGCCGTGCACGTCGGGGCCTTAACCACGGATTTAAAACTTAACATGGAAAAGTACGGCGGCGCGGAGGAAGATGTCGGCGGCACAAACGTCGCTTTTTCCGTTGCTTATATGCGTAAGCTTTCAAGCCGCTTGTGGCTTGGCGGCGGCGTAGGGTACGGGATGCTTTCCAAAAACGACTTTGAATATCCTCTCGCCGGGGAAGAAAAAATGTATGTGGAAACTTCCGGCCAAGTGTATGACGTCAACCTTTTAATGAATTTTTATCTTAACACGCAAAGCGCATTAAGGTTTTATCTTACCGGCGGCGTGGGATATACCAGCGCAAGCTTGGATGAAAGCCCTTCAAAATACAAATTGCAAAACGCTTCAACGGGCGACTACGGTTGGACAACCCAGGAATCAAACACCGTCAGCAGCGGCAACTTTAACGCGGTGTTCGGGTTGGGCGCGGAATATGCGGTGGACGACGTCAACCTCGGCCTTGAAGTTAAAGGCAAATACTTCAGCTTCAAAGACGAACTTGAAAACAGCTCCAAAATGAGCGTCTATACCACTTTAAAAATAAGCTGGTTCTTCTAATGAGGATTTTGCTTGCGCCCAATGCTTTTAAAGGCTGTTTAAGCGCGCGGGAATTTTGTTCCCGCGCTTCTTTTTTGGCGGTGGCAAATCAGGTGGAAGTTTTGCCTTTTTCCGACGGCGGCGACAGCGTGCTGGAAGTGTTTTCTTCAGCTTTTCCCTCGGCCAAACGGTATTTCGTCCGCTCTTTTAACGCCGTCGGCAAAGAGCATAAAGCCCCGTATCTTATTTTGGACGACGGCAAAACCTGTATTATAGAAAGCGCAAAAGTGTGCGGCTTGGGCGAACTTAAAAAAAGCGAACTTAATATTTTAAACGCGTCTTCTTTCGGCATAGGCCAAGTGATAAAAGCCGCCTGCAAAAAAGGCGCGCGCGTATTTTATATAGGTTTGGGCGGAGTAGCTTTCAATGACGGCGGTGCGGGCATGGCCATGGCCCTGGGCTATAAATTTTTTGACGCGAAATGCAAAAAACTTGAAAAAGGCGCGGCGGCTTTGCGCGGGCTTAGTGTTATAAAGAAACCGGCGGTTCTCCCAAGAATAAAAGTGTACGGGCTGAGCGACGTTGACAATCCTCTTTTGGGTTCGGAAGGCTCGGCGCGCATTTACGGGCCTCAGAAAGGAGCAAGCCCTGCCCAAGTGGAACTTGTGGAGGAGGCTATGTCCGCTTTAAACCGAGCGGTCAAAAAATGCTTGGGCGTAAACATTAACACCAAGCACTGCGGCGCGGCGGGTGCGCTGGGGGCCGGGCTCAAAGGTTTTTTAAACGCGAAGCTTGTAAGCGGCGCGCCTTTTATAGCGGGTAAAATCGGCCTCGCCAAAGCGGTAAAAAAAGCCGACGTCATAATTACCGGGGAGGGCAAACTTGACGGACAGACTTTTTACGGCAAAGGGCCTTTTTACGTCTGCAAGCTGGCGGCGAAATACGGCAAACCGGTAATTTTCGTCTGCGGCGTAAACGAAGTTAAAAACAAAAACGCGCTTAAAAAATACGCCATAGCTCAAGTGCTTGAACTTTCGGCATTGGCCGGCGGACGTGAAAAGGCTTTAAAAGATGCGCCTTTTTATATAGAAAAAGCCCTGCGCGGGATTTTTGACGGCAAAGCCGAGGCTGTTTTTAGATAAAATTTTTAATTCGGCAAAATAAAAACCCCGCTTTAAAAAGCGGGGTTTTTCAGTAAGGGGAAACTTAACCTATTACCGGTGCGACGAAAGTTCTTGCGGCGAGTTCTCTGTCCAGCATTAAAAGAGCTTTTTTATCGTCGCCTATTAATTTTAAGGTAGCGATTAAATGCTCTACGCCGGATTCTTCCTCAACCTGTTCTTTTACGTACCAGTCAATGAAGGAAGAAGCGGCTCTGTCTTTTTCTTCTTCGGCGACATCGGCCAAAGCGTTTATTTTGGAAGTTACCAATTTTTCGTGTTTTAAAACCTGTTCATAAACGCATAATGGGCATTTTGCGTCGAAAACGGGCTTTTCAATCGCGCCGAGTTCCACTTTGCCGCCTCTTTCAAAAACGTAATTGTACATACCCATGGCGTGGGCGTTTTCTTCTTTAACCTGCACGTCAAACCAGTTGGCGAAACCCTTTAAACTTAAAGAGTCGAAATAGGTTTTCATCGAGAGGTATAAATAAGCGGAATAAAGTTCCGCGTTAATTTGATCGTTAAATGCTTTTTGCATTTTTTCGCTTATCATTGTCAGATCTCCTTTTAAGGCGTTTAAACCTTATATATTAAATTTTATATTTTTTTTAGACGGCTGTTCAAATATTGACAAAATGTATTTCCGCCCGTAGGATAATAGAGTGCTCGTCTTTGAGCCGTTTTGATATGATAAAGAAAATATTTGTATTTTTAATATGTCTGTTTTTGGCTTTTTTGCCTTCGCTCGGCGGTTTGGCCGTTAGCGCGGACGTTTTGCAAAATTGGTACGCTCTTCTTAACAAACCGCCCTTTACTCCGCCGAATTGGCTTTTCGCCCCGGCGTGGAGCGCGCTTTATTTGTTGACGGGCATTGTCCTTTACATTTTATACACCGCCGAAATAAATCCAAAAGACAAAAAAACTTTGCTTCTGTTTTTTGCCGCGCAGGCCGCTTTAAATTTTCTATGGACGCCGGTATTTTTCGGCATGCGCGCGGTGTTTCTTTCTTTATGTATAATAATCTTGATGACGGCCCTTTGCGTTGATTTCGTCATAAAAGCGTTTGCCGTAAAGCCGGTTTTGGCTTATTTGTTTCTGCCTTATGTCCTTTGGCTTTTTTACGCTTTTTGGCTTAACGCCGGGGTTTACGTCTTAAATTAATTTACGGAGAAATATTATGAAAGCGTGCATGATAATCGCTGACGGTTTTGAAGAGATGGAAGCCATGGGTTCTTATTCGGTTTTAAACAGGGGCGGAGTAACGGTGGATTTATACGGGCTTAAAGGGGATAAAGCGGTAAGCAAACACGGGCTTAACGTCTGCGGATTAAAACCTTTCGCTTCTTTTAAAGACGAGGATTATTCCGTTATTATTTTACCGGGCGGACCGCATTATCGGGCTTTGGAAGAGGACTGTAATCTTAAAAAACTTATAAATGATTTTTTGGCTTCGGGCAAAAAAATCGCCGCCATATGCGCCAGCCCTACCATATTCGGCCGCATGGGGCTGTTAAAGGGCAAGAATTACACTTGTTATACGTCTATGAACGAGGACTTCGGCGGAAACTATAAAGAAGATTACGCCGTTACGGACGGCAATATAATTACCGGCAAAGGCCCGGCCGCCGCGATAGACTTCGGGCTTGAGGTTTTAAAGAATCTTAAAGGTGCGCAAATCGCCGAAGAGGTAAAAAAAGGAATATATTATAAATAATTTTTAGATGTTTGTGTTACGGATTTTTCATATTTCAAATTAATTATTGATTCTCAGTTGCCAAATCAAAGTTAATTTTGTTATATGGAGTTATAGGCAGTATAAAACGCAAAAAGGAGGAGTGTCATGAAGAAATTACTTGGCTTGCTTATGGTATTGGCTATTGCGATGCCGGCAAGCGCAGAAATACTCAGAAATTTTGAGTTAACGGGCGATGTGCAGGTTCTTGCCTCTGACGTAAGACATAATTCGGCCGCGCAGGCTTTTACCACCGGTACCAATCTGCGTGTATTGGCCGGCGGTTCCTTTGACGTTGCCGAAAACGTACGCGCCAATTTAATGTTCCAGTATTTAAATACTTGGGGCAGCGGCCCGGCCGTTGATTCCGATTCTACCGTAGGCACGGTAGGTAAAAGCGCAAATGACTATTTGGATGATATAAGAGTGGTGGAAGCCAATGTCGAAATGAAAGAAATTTTCGGCTGGCTGGACGTAAAAGTCGGCCGCCAATTCTACGGCGACGAAGACAGCACCGTAATGTATATCGGCCCCAGGTATTACAATGCCGAATTAAACGCGGCAAACGCTTACAACTACGCCACCGCTTTGGACGCGGCGAAAGTTTCCTACGCCAATGACTATGTTAACGTAAACGTAATCGCCGGCGAAGTGGAAAGCTATAAGGCGTCCGCCACCCCCGTAGGTGACGGCGAAAAACACGGCATGTACGGCGTTGACGCGAAATTCAGAGTTACCGACGAATTCTCCGCGCAGGTATACGGATACAACGTTAAATCTGTAATGAGAGTTGATAACTTCGGTTTCTACGGCGGCAAAGTAACATTTGCGCCGGAAGCTTTCCTCGTAAGCGCGGAATATGCCCGCAATTTTGAAGGCGACAGAGTGCTTAAAGAAAGCCATGACAATCCTTATATGGTAAAAGCTGATGCAAAAGTTTTCCTTGACGCTTTTACCCCCAGAGCCACTTTCTTCTATACCAAAGACTTTATGGGCTTAGGCAATTACAGACCGGGCTTGTTGGTCGGCGATTTATACAACAACACCATAAGCGGCCAGTTTGAAGGCGGCTTAAGAATGTATAATCTCGGTGTAGATTATAAATATGAAAAATGGGCCTTTGCTTTAGACGGCTTTGCCTTCCAGGACAGAACCGCCAAGCACGCCGCCACCT
Organism: Candidatus Proelusimicrobium excrementi; assembly: GCA_934643455.1. Taxonomy (GTDB): domain Bacteria; phylum Elusimicrobiota; class Elusimicrobia; order Elusimicrobiales; family Elusimicrobiaceae; genus Proelusimicrobium; species Proelusimicrobium excrementi. The sequence continues at coordinate 157,785 of CAKUBV010000003.1, forward strand.
TGGAGGCCGATCTTGTTGTTAAATACGCTTACAACGACAATATCGAACTCTTTGCCGGCGCGGGTTACGCCAAATATAAAGAAAATCTTAAAAACGAATTCGGCACCGACAACACCAAAGGTCAAGTCGGCGTACTCGTAAGACTGTAATTTTTAAATTACAAACAAAAGCCCCGGCCTAAAACCGGGGCTTTTTATTTGATTGATTTTTTAATAAGGTTTATTCTTCGTCCGCGCGCCTTTCCTCGTAAGGTTCAAATTCCCCTTTAAAGAGGAAGGCTTCGGTTATTCTGGCGCAGTCGGCGACGCAGCCGCGGCGGGAGCGCAGCCTGTCGGTTTTGCCGTCGGTACCGCGCAGCTTGGTGCAGGTGCCGTTCCATTTTTCAAACTGTTCGCACATGGCGCGCCCCAAGTCGAAAGTGGAAAACTTGCTGGCCGGTTTTGTCATGTTTCCGTCGCTGTTTTTAAGGCCCGCCAAAATCATCATTCCGCATACCGATCCGCACATTTCATAGCGTTTTGCTATGCCGAGGCCGAACGCTTCCGCCGCTTTAAAAGCGGAAAGTTCGTCAAGCCCGAGCATAGGCGCATAGGTGCAAACCACGGTTTTTTTGAGGCTTCTTCCATAAATTTCCCTATGGCGTAATCGGCGTATTTTACGGCTCCGTTTCTGCCGGTGCCGGATGGAATATCTATAGCGTTTTCGGGGTAAGTGTAAGGCCTGTGGTTGGACGTCGTCAAAACGAATTGGAAGAACCTCTCCCCGGCCTGATGTTTTTTATCGGCTTGCTTGATAACCTTTTCAAACAAATCCTCGTCGCTGACGCCCCAAGCGTTTGCGAAATGTATTTCATTCTTTGCGAAATCGGTTTTATCGGTAATTTCAAAACCGTTGTTTTTAAAGTAATAATTCATATTGTCAAAGAATCCTACGTCCCCGTAAATAAATTCGGTTTTATATCCTTTTCTGCGGAATATTGAACCGATATTGTATATATTCTCGTTGCCTTTTCTGCGCACTATGCTCATGCCGGGCAGGGGTGGAACCGCTATCGTCAGGGCCTCTATGCCGCGCACCGTTCTTGTGCCCGTGGCGTACACGTTAGGGAAGAATACCGCCTGTTCAGCAAGCCGGCGCAAATTGGGCGTAAGCTGCGCGCCGTGTGCGTCCTCCTCCCTCAGATATTTTGCGCTCATGCTTTCCATAAGCACTATTATTACGTTGGAGTTTATTTCCCGTCCGGCCGGTTTTATACGTTTCTCTGTTGGCCGCGTGCGGCGCGGTCAAAGGGGAAAACGCTGCGGGGAAGAATGAACTCCCGGAGGGGAAGGATAAATCCGTCGTCTATTTTGCCGAGGATATCAGCCCCGAGGGCCTTGTAAAAATATACGGTAAAATAAATGAGAATATCAAAGGCAAAACCGCCATTAAAGTGCATACCGGCGAGCCTCACGGCCCCAATATAATTCCGCGCGATATGGTAAAAGCCTTGCAAAAAACTATCCCTCCGGAAGAAGAATCCCGCGATTTAAAAGAACGTGTAGAATCGCGCTCGGGCCTGAGGCAGCTCAGCTATATGAAGGAACTCGGCATGGGCAACAACGAATATGAATTGGTAAATATAGATTAATTGATTTTAATTGGTATTTATTAACGGGCCGGCCTTGCATCGGCCCTTTTCGTTTTAAGAAATATTGTTCAAATTTAATGATTTTTGCTGATTTAAGCATGTTTTTTGCCGTTTATTTTTATCGTATTATTCCTTTTTTCGGTCCTTTTTGCTTTTCCTAATCCGTTTTAGCTACATATTTGTTTCTCCTTTTTATCTACAATGTCTTAGTAATGTTTAAATCCTTTTTCATATTCCTTATCTTGCTGTTTTTGGCTTTGCCGTTATTTTCTTTATCGTTTAATAATTTTTCCGTTGCCCCATCAGCTTCTTCAGAGCTTATATCTTATAATAACGCTTCCGCTGTTAATAACAGCCTTAACTCTAACATCGCCTCGGTCTATTTGCAGGCTCCGGTTCAATTATCCCTTAATAAGTTTCCAATCTCCCTTTACGCTTTGCCTTTCTTTAAAGCTTATTACGCCGATAATATCGATAATATTGATAAACTCTCTTTCGCCAATGCTTTTGTCCTTATTAATTATGACGATTATTCCCTTAAACTCGGCAGACAGTTTATCTATAATACGGATACCTCCTTCGCCCTTTACTTCGGCCCTGATAATAATGCCGATTTCTCCTTCCCGTCATATGCCGACGGCGCTTCTTTATCTTTTGCCAATGACTTCCTTGCTTATAATCTATTCCTGGCTTATGCCGATTTTACAGCCGCCGGCGGTTTTCTAAAATTATTCCCGCTCTCTTTTCTCTCTTTCTCTTTATTCTCTTATTACAAAGATTTACAAGACGCCGACATCTATATCTTGGGTTCAGGCCTTAAATTACAGCTTTCCCAAAAACTTGATATTTCCGCCTTCGCCGCAATTAACCAAGGTAAACAAAACTATGCACTGTTTAATCAAAACTTCTCTAAAAACTATAACGCCTCTTTCTTTAAAATAGACGCCAATGCCGATATATCTTCCCAAATATTTAACGCTTTGCTCAGTTTCTCTTATTCCACTTCTTCCAAAAACGATAAGAATTCTTTGCCCTTTACTTCCGTTTCAAAATACAATATATACGGTTCTATCGCCGGCAATATATTTGACGCACCCGTACAAAATACTTCTTTCTCCCTGAACCTTTCCCCGGTTGATTTGCCAAAACTTAATATCAAAGCCGACGCTTTTTATTATACTTCCGCTTTTAAAGACTCGTTCAGCCAATATATAGGCTCGGAGTTTAATTTCTCGGCCCGGTATGACTTCAATGATATTTCCCTTAAACTCTCTTACGCATACATGGCTCTTGATAACGGTTTCCTTGAAACTAACGCCTTCTCAAATAAAAATAACAATAATAATCTCCAACGCCTGGCTTTAAGCATTACTTTAAACAATTTGTTTTAGTCTATCTGATAAAATTGTAATTATTTATATATTAATTAAGATGAAAATAAATTTTCTTATTTTTATATGTCAACTATAAAACCATGGCAGAGCTAAATTGATATAATACAAATTGATGAACCCGGAAGAATCCGCCCGTCAGCTGATAGACGGCAAACTGACCCAAGCCGGTTGGCTTGTGCAAGACCGCAAAGACTTTAACCGTTTTGCGGGGGTTGGCGTTGCCTGCCGGGAATTTTTAATGGAAGACGGCACGGAAGCGGATTATCTTCTGTTTGTTGACGGGAAAGCCGTGGGGGTAATTGAAGCAAAAAAAGCCGGCTTGGCATTAAGCGGCATAGAAAGCCAGTCAAAAGGTTACAGCTGCCGCTTGCCCGCTTATGTAAAACATTATCAGCTTCCTTTGCCGTATATATGCGAAAGCAACGGAAGCGAAATATTCTTCACGGAAATTCGCGACCCTCACCCTGCCGCACGGCCCATATTTCATTTTCATCAGCCTGTTACTCTGAAAGAAAGTTTGGAAAAAGGTTCTTCTTTACGGAGGCGTTTGCAAAATTTGCCTGTTTTACCAAAAGGGAATTTGCGTGATTGCCAGTTTGAAGCTATTCGGAATTTAGAAAAATCACTGGCTTTGGGCAAGCCCCGTTCCTTAATTCAGTTGGCGACGGGAGCCGGTAAAACTTATACCGCATGTAATTTTACGTATCGTTTTCTTAAATATGCCAAGGCAAAACGTGTATTGTTTTTGGTGGACAGAAATAATTTAGGCCGTCAGACGTACAAAGAATTTCAAGCTTTTCGGCCGGATGACGATAACCGTTTATTTACTAGCCTGCATTTGGTGCAGCATTTAAAGAGTAATATTATTAACCCGGATACCGAGGTGGTAATTACTACTATTCAGCGTTTATATTCTATATTGCGCGGAGAAACTGACTTCGATGAAGGCAACGAAGACGTATCAGCCTACGAAAGCCCCGCCTTAGCCAATGTGCAGGTTTCTTATAATCCGCAAATTCCGCCGGAATTTTTTGATTTTATTATTACGGATGAATGCCACCGCAGTATTTACGGCTTGTGGCGGCAGGTGCTGGAGTATTTTGATTCTTTTTTAATAGGTCTTACGGCAACGCCTTCCAAACAGACTTTGGGATATTTTAACCAAAACTTAGTGGCGGAATACCCTTACGAACGTTCCGTGGCTGATAATGTAAATGTCGGATATGATATCTTCCGCGTGAAGACGGAAATTTCCGATAAAGGCAGCAGAGTGGAGGCTGGATATACTATCCCTAAAATAGATCGCAAAACCCGCCATAAAATTTATGAAACGCTGGATGAAGATTTGGAATATAAGCCCGAACAGTTGGACCGTTCCGTTACGGCTCTAAATCAAATCCGCACAGTGCTGGAAGCCTATAAGCAAAATATTTTTACCACCTTGTTCCCGGAGCGCGAACCGACTTGGATCCCCAAAACGCTGATTTTTGCCAAGGATGATAATCACGCCGAAAATATCGTCCGGCTTGTGCGGGAAGTGTTTAACGCGGATAACAATTTTTGTAAAAAGATTACTTACAACGTTTCCGGCGTAAAGCCGGAAGATTTAATCCAGGAGTTCCGCATTTCGCCAGCTTTTCGTATTGCCGTAACGGTGGATATGATTGCCACGGGGACGGATATCAAGCCGTTGGAAGTGCTTATTTTTATGCGGGACGTCCATTCCGAACTTTATTACGAACAGATGAAAGGCCGCGGCGTGCGGACGATTCCGATAAGCGATTTGAAATCTGTTACGCCTAACGCAGTTTGTAAATCTAAATTTATTTTGATTGATGCCGTAGGCGTAACGGAAAGCAAAAAATCGGTTCAGCCGCCTTTGGAGCGCAAGAAAGGGATTTCCTTTAAGAGGTTATTGGAGCAATTAGGGCAGGGGCGTTGTGACGAAGACGCCCTAAGTTCCGCCGCTGCACGTTTGGCAGCCCTTGGCAATGCTCTGGATGAGGAAAAACAAACGCAACTTAAAGAAATTTGCGGCAAAAGCTTGCAGGAACTTTCTAACGTGCTTTTAAATGCGATAGACCCCGACAAATTAGAAGGGAAAACCGGGGCGGAAACAGAGCAGCTGCGGGATTATGCCGTCCGTCCTTTTGCCAACCCCAAAGTGCGGGATTTCTTATTAACGCAAGCGCGGAACGCTTATATGTATGTGGATGATATTTCCACGGATAAAGTAATAGAATTTGCACCTGTTAAGGAACGCTCGGAAGGTATCATCAAAAGTTTAAAAGAATTTATTGAACTGCATAAAGATGAGTTGGCCGCCTTGTCTATTATTTACCATAAATCGTATGGTAAAAAACAGCTGACTTATGACGGTATAAAAGAACTTGCTGACGCGCTTGTCAATAATGCGCCGTCTTTATCTATCCCGGTATTATGGGGCGCGTTTATGCAGATAAGTCCGAGTAACGTACAACGGGCCAAAACGCCGGAAAAAATGCTGACGAATATTATTCAGCTTATGCGCTTTGCTTTGGGGCAGGACGCCGAATTAAAACCGTTTGATACGGTGGCCGCTCAGCGGTATAACTTGTGGCTGGGCCGACAGAAAAAACGCGGCATTGTGTTTTCGTCCGACCAGTTGGGTTGGCTGGAAGAAATTAAAAATTTTATTATTTATAACTCGTCTATGACGGAAAAAGACGTGCAGGAAACGCTAAGCGACAAAGGCGGCCTGTTAAAAGCCCGCCAAGTATTTACTGCCCCGCTTTCTCTCCCCCTGTTGCTTACGGACTTAAACAACGCCCTTATCGGCGCAAACGGAGAGGAATAAGATATGGAAAAGATAGCAATATGGATAGCGGCTGTTGCATTAATTGTTACCATAATTAATGTGGTATTGGTTTTTATAGATTTATGGAGTCGGTGCGGAAAAAAGATTAGTTGTGATATCCTCAAACAGTATTATAAACATAATGAACAGACTCAATATAGTTTTTTGATTCTTTTAATTAATCATAAAATGAGTAATATTTGTATAACAGAAGTTTCTTATATAGTTGTCAGTAATATCAACAAACCAATAAAAAAACTCTTATTTCCTACTATAAATAATTTAAATCCACAATTATTGAATGGGAGTCAAGCAGTTTTTCTTCAAGCAAATTTCATTGAGGCTAATGAGGTTTTTATTGATGGACAAAAACCATATTATATTCGTATAAAAACTTCAAAAGGTATTTATGTTATTGATAAGAGGAAAATACCTTTTTATAAAAAATTTAGATGGAACAAAACAAGTATTCATTCTATTGAAAAACTAGTAGTTGAACAAGAAGAAGAGATATTAGAAAAGACTAGAAATAATCAATCAAATTCAAATGAGAACTAAATTATCTAATCTCGTATTCAGTAAAAAAGGTAAAAAGCCTGATGTTTTTTCCAAAACAAAAAAGGTAGGATATCTGCCTTATATTGATATTAATCTTTTTGATAAAGGTATTTTATCAAGGTATGCTAAGGTAGATAAAAAAGTTACATTGGTCAATAAACAAAATGTTCTTGTTGTTTGGGACGGTGCTCGATTTGGTTTATCTGCTTTAGGCTGGCAGGGTGTTTTAGGCTCCACTATTGTGGCCTTACAAAGTAATTATTTAATTTCTAGATTTCTTTATTATTTTTTGCAAGCCAAATTCGCAATAATACAGTCTAAACCTAGAGGAGTCGGAATTCCCCATGTCGAGCCCTTTCTATTTTGGAATCTACAAATCCCCGTTCCGCCTTTGGCGGAGCAGAAGCGGATTGTGAAAAAAATTGAAGAACTGTTTGCCGTTATTGATAAAACCGTTAAATCTTTAAACGAAACTAAAGAACACCTTGCCCAATATCGCCAAAGTGTTTTAAAAAGGTATTTTCATTCTTGTAAATATAACAAAGTTCCTATTAAAGATTTATGCCAAGTTGTTCGTGGCGGTTCTCCACGCCCAGCGGGTGATTTGCGATATTATCAAGGAACAATTCCTTTTTTAAAAGTAGCTGACTTAACACGGCCTGCAGGAATATTTCTTTCTGAGTTTTCTTTTACTATTAAAGAAGCAGGGTTGCATAAAACGCGCCAAGTTCCGGCCTATACCCTGTTATTGTCTAATAGTGGGGCTACTCTTGGGGTTCCTAAAATTTGCACTTTTGATACTACATTTAATGACGGTATTGCGGCATTTTTGGGATTGCCTCGGGAATCGTTGAAGTTTCATTATTATTTTTGGTGCAGTAAAACACAAGAATTGCGCACAATTAACCAAGGCGCCGCTCAACCAAATTTAAATACTACGATTATTGAAAATATTTCTATTCCCCTTCCCTCTTTGTCCGAACAAAAAGCCATTGTCGCTAAAATAGAAACGGCTTTTGCGGCGGCGGATAAGGCCGAAAAAGCAATCTCTGCAGCCTTGGAGCAGACAAAACAACTTAAACAAAGCATTTTAAAACTGGCCTTTGAGGGGAAACTTGTCCCGCAAGACCCTAACGATGAACCCGTAGATCTCAGCCAAATTAAAAAACATAAAGGAAAATCAAAATGACCGAAGCCTCTTTAATTACCAAAGTTTGGAACTATGCCACTATTATGAAAGACGCCGGGCTTAGCTATACAGACTATGTCCGCCAGCTGACGTATCTCCTTTTTTTAAAAATGGACCATGAACGTGCAACTTTGCTCAATGAAGGCTCTATCGTGCCGGTCTCTTATCGTTGGAATACCCTTTTATCTTTAAACGGAGCAGAATTGGAGCTTCATTATTCAAAAGCGTTGGAAGCGCTATCTAAAGAATCCGGCATAATTGGCACTATTTTCCGCCGTGCGAAAAACGAGATTACCGAGCCTGCCAAACTTAAACAACTGATTTCCCTTATCAATAAAGAAACTTGGCTTGCCTTGGATATGGACGTAAAAGGCGCTATTTACGAGGGCCTTTTGCAAAAGAACGCTACCGAAACAAAAGCCGGCGCCGGCCAGTATTTTACGCCCCGCCCGTTAATCCGGGCGATGGTAGAGGTAATGCGCCCCACGCCGGAAATGTCGGTAGTGGATCCTGCGTGCGGGACGGGCGGTTTTTTATTGGCCGCGTATGATTATATGAAGAAGCAGACGCGGGATTCCCATATTTTAAAGGAACTTCGCGCGAATAAACTTCACGGTAATGATATTACGCCGCTGGTAGTCAACTTGTGCGCGATGAACCTCTATCTGCATGGTATTGGCGAAGGTAAATGCCCGATTGAGGAGAAAGACTCTCTTTTAAGTGCCGGCTCAAAACGTTATGATATGTGTTTAACCAATCCGCCGTTTGGCAAGAAAAGCTCTACCACTATAGTGGGCGAAGACGGCTCCTTAAAAAAAGAAAAAGATAATTACGAGCGGGCTGATTTTATTGCTACGACATCCAACAAGCAAATCAACTTTTTGCAGCATATTATGACGATTTTAAATACTCCCGGTTATGCCGCTGTAGTCGTGCCGGATAATGTGCTTTTTGAAGGCGGCGCGGGGGAGAAAGTCCGCAAGCGACTGTTAAATGAGTTTAATTTGCACACGATTTTACGTTTGCCGACGGGTATTTTTTACGCGCAAGGTGTAAAAGCAAATGTTATTTTCTTTGAGAAGCACCCTCCCTTGGAAAAAGGCCATCGCACCCAAGATGTATGGGTATATGACCTGCGCACCAATATGAATTTGACTTTAGTAGAAAATTCACTATCCGATGAGCATTTGAAGGATTTTATTAAGTGTTATTCAGCCGATGACCGCACCCAACGCAAAGAAAGCGAGCGGTTCAAAAAATTTACGTATGACGAACTGATTAAACGTGATAAAACCAATTTGGACATTATTTGGCTAAAAGATGACAGTTTAAAGGAATTAGAGAACCTACCTGAACCGGGTATTTTATTAAAAGGTATCGTCAAAAATTTAAAAGGTTGTTTATCTGATTTAGAAGCGTTGGAAAAAACGTTATGAATATTGATGAAACTCTTGTCCAAAAAAATACAGAACGCCTGCGTATTGTTTATGAAACTAAAATTAAGGAGTTTCGTAAAAAGATAGAAGTGCTGCATGATAAATTTCATAAGCGAGCGCAAGATCGTATTTTTAAGACGAGATACGAAACATCATTTGGATTTTTTTTGTCGGAATATATTTTTAAGTTGCCTGTGTGTACGTTAGAATCCTCTATTGATAAAGTTTTGTTGAATGCCCGTAGGTTATGCGAAGCATTTATCACCGTAAAGTACATTAATCAACAAAATGACTTTGAGAAAATGGTGGCTTATTGCGATCGAGATAGATGGGAGTATTTAGAGGGTTGTTTAGCCCGAACAGAAGCAGACGAAAAACTGTTTTCTGAATTGAAAGATATGCCGGATATGAATCAGCCTAATCGGGATGAGCTAGCAAAGCTAAAGCAGAAATATGAGGAAAAACCAGCTAAAATGCCTAATATGAATACAATGGCGCAGAGTGTTGGGTTGAAGAAAGAATACGACTATTTTTATAAGTTTTCATCCAAGCTGTTGCATTTTTGTCCATTTAGTTTGAATGGGGACTCTCCTTTTGAGGCACCCGTTCATAAAATAATATTTTTAATGCGAATAGAGCGTTATCTGGAAAAAATAAAAGAAGAATTAGATATCGTTTATCAAAAAACTAAACTAACAAATTAAAAATTAAATTTCGCTAGTTAAATTTGGGCCGAAAAGATACTTTTATACTTTTTAGGCCTTTTCTTTTGCCTGTTTGGCCCTAACCCAACGAGTATATGCCGAGTTTCTTTTTCCCCTAAACAAAAAATCCCCGACGGAGAACGGGGGTGAATGGTCCAAAATACAATTAAAAATTCCCGTCGAGGGTTCGCCGGGAAAATAAATGGGGTACTATCGTCAATACTTTTTATAACTTTTTGATACATAATTTAGTGTCCTAATATTTTAATCTGGAGTATCAGATGGAATTTCAAAGAAGAAATGATTTTCTCCAATTTGTGTATGATTTTTTTCTATGGATGAGGAAGTAGACCTATATTTGATATCAAAACCATGTTTGTTGGATATTAATTTAGCGATATATAGTCCAAATCCATGCCCTTTTGTCTTTTCGCTATCAATTAATGGATGAGTATAGCGATAATATTTTTCAAAAATTTTGATGCTTTCGGCTGAGGGAATTGTCGGGCCATAGGACATAAAATCCACAGATACAGCATTAATGGGCATGTCCTGCATGGTAATGACGATATCTTGGTTTGGATATGAATATTTTATAGCATTATCTAGAAGAATAAAAAACAATGTGGTTAATGAATCGTAAATTTTTGGTTTATTAAAAGAAGTTCCTTCTAATTTGATATTGATATGCCTCTGTGCCGCTGCCTGCTTGGCAATACGACTTATCATGTCAATTAGTTTGTAAATACATGTAGAGTGTTTATTTCCGTACTTAATAGATTCTGGATTTGAAAGGTATCCCATAAAATCTAACTGTTGTTTTAGCAAACCAGCAGATTTGTAGATTGTCTGAGCATACTCTGCACTATTTTCAAATTTTTCATCTATAGTGCTACCTTCGGATAGGCTGATGGCCTTCTCCGCATTGCGTAGAATAAGATTAATTGTCGGAGTAATATCGTGAAAACCATTGATATAATCTTGCTGTTTGTTTCTAATTGTTTGCTGGATAAATAAGATGGCGTCTTTAATATGAGCTGCCCAATTTTCAAAAACTTTTTCTTCAAAGATTTTGGTTGAAAATTTCTGTTGTAAAGTATGAGAAATTTTGTGTCTACTTACGGATGTAAGAATACCAATGAATTTGCATTGCTGATGAGGTAATTCTAAATCATATACTCGAAATCCTTGAGGACAATATTTTTGATTAAAAGAAGGATTAAAACATTCTCGATGTTGGCAAGTTTGACACATTAAAGGTCGGCTAACTAGTTTTCCTTCTAAAACAGTATTATTGTCTATTAATAAAGGAAATGGAGTAAGTGATTTCAATAGTGTTTGAATATCTTTTTGCATATATTTATTGGTGTAGTCTAAAAATTAAATTAAGTGCTTGCATCCCTAGATTATACGCTGGGGCGTGAGTATCTAAATGCTGTAAAATTTTTTCTAAAGAAATTTTTTTCCCTTGCAGTTTATTTATTAACTGTTTTTCAATATTGTGTATTTCGTGTTCGGGTATTTGTATAGTTTGTAAATATTTAGACAGAGCAGACCAGCGACTTTCTAAACTCATATTTTCTGTAATAATTTGTTCTAATTTTTCTTGACACTCTACAAAAGTAATAGGCTTATCTAAAACATTGTTGGCTAAATTAAAAAACATACATTGTGTTGGATCAAATTTATTGCTTGAACATGCAATAATGATTTGCATTGGATTATGCTCTTTTAAATAATGTAAAACTCCCAATCCATCATCTTTAATAATTTGTGGATCGACTACACCTTTGATGTCTAAAATAATAATATCAAAGTCACCATTCTTGAGTTTGTTTAATAAAGGAATATCAATTTTCGTAAATGTATCAATAGAAAACCCATCTTCTTTTAATGCATCTACTGGGATTGAATTTGTATCATCATCAATTACTGCAATGCGTGTTCTTTTTTTTAATTCTTTAAAAGATGGCTGTATATCTTGGGATAATTGGGTAATTGATTTGCGTGATTTCCAAAACATGAAATTCATTAGGTTGACTCCATCTATAATAAATATATAGATATTGTATCACTTCTATGGGTTTTGTAAAAATACGACTAAAATAGCTTATAAAATATAGCTGATTTATTATACAGATTGTTTTCTGGTGTTGACATTTGGTTTTTAGGATGTTTTTACCTATTTTGGGGCTAAAATGGTATATTATTTGTATGAAATATATACTTTTCGGTATATTATTTCATTTATATTCAAGTTGTCTAAAAAAGGAGTGTTTTTGGCAGTACCCTAAGCCTTTTGAGGCTTAGATACAATTTCAATCTGTTTTTGGAACCGTATAGGGAATACGGTGCGCTTTTGGGATACCAAAGGCACAGCTAGACTCCAAAAACAGCCGAATTTTAAACACAGAGTGAACGGCCTAATTACCCGTTTGCCCTGTGTTGAGTGTTTCCTGCCCTTTGGGCAGGGAACTGCGGCTGTTTATATTTGGGTTAGTCTAGCTGGCTCGGATATAGCAGCCGCCATTTTTATATCCGGCCCGTCTTTCTGGTTCTGTTGTGCAGATTATTTCATAACAAGGAGATGCTCAATGAACCTCGGAGTACGGGTAGACACCCGCATAAAAGAAAACCTCAAAAAATACCAAACGCAATTACTGCGCTTAAAAGAGTTAAATGCCAAAGAACCGCCAACAGAAAAGGTTGCAATGGATATGCTATGTGATTTGTTTGGTTATGATTTGGAACATGTCTTTGGACAATACGGCAACAATAACGGGCGTGCTTGTGATGCGGTCATTAAAGATGATAAAAAGGTTTTTTATGTGTTTGAATGTAAGCGCGTTGGAACGGAAAAGAAAGAATTTAATAAACACGTCCGGCAGGTAATAGAGTATTGTTCCACGCTAAATGTTCCTTGGGGTATCCTTTCCAATGGGATTTACTGGCAGTTATACTATGTAGATGTAAAGGCCCAGCCCGTGACGGCTACTCTTGTATGGGATTTTGACGTTTTGGAACTAAGCCACCGCCAAGCGGCCCACCGAGAAGTATTACTTCCGTTGTGTCGGGAAGCCATTTCCAAACGCTTAAAAGAGTCTATTTTAGAGGAAAAACGTGCGTTATCTACAGAAAATATTGCTCGCGTCTTACTTAGCGATGAGGTATTAAAGGCTATTAGCGGCGTTTTTAAGCGCAAAGTCGGCGTGAGGGTAGATATGGATACCTTGGAAGCTAAAATTCGCGAATTATGCCCAAATTTGCCCGAAAACATACGCGGTTTCCGCGCTCCTAAGAAAAAGGATAAGCCCGCCCAACCGGAAATTAAGGTGGTTGTGAATAACGAGGGGAAATCTGCTTGCGCCGTTTGTGCGACGGAGGAACAAAAATGAGAAAATTGCTAGGGATATTATGTGTCGTGTTTTGTTTGACAGGATGTGCTAGTTTCTTGGAACGGATTTCATCCGTGATGTCACCTCAGAAAACAATTAGCAACCACACTAAAGAGTATTATGAAGGCCTTTTGGGAGATAAGGAGGTTAATCCTAACATTTCCTACCAAGATTTCCTGTTAGCTTTGCAACAACAAGCTGATAAAGAAGGATTACATGTTAGAAAAAAAGGAGCGGGAAATATAGAGTTTAATATCCTGACAATTTGGGCCTTGGAACACAACATGGATAAGATAAGAGAAGAATTAAGAAGTTATTGTCCAAGCGAAAATAATCAATATTGTCAAAAGTTAGAGGTATTATACGATACAATGACTAAAGTGCGTAAAGATATATGTATGTTTTCCCTTAAAAAGAGTAAAGGGAGAAATAGCCTTTTTGAAAATGGTAGTTGTTATAGTGCGTATGACCTGACACAAGAAGAGCTCAAAGCAATTTTTGTAAATCCAGACAGGAATTTTATTATCAAATGGGGCTGTACTGATCATAACACTTGTCATATTCCTAACGACCAAAAAGAAACGATATTTGATACAACCTATTTGTTGTTTGCAATGTGATATACAAGGCCGACCCAAGAAGTTGGCCTTTTTCTTTTGTTAGAATTAAGGATATTACTAACAAGGGGGAATCGTATATGCTTCGTATAAAATTTATAGTCAAAGAGGCTCCTAATTATTCTAAAGAATGTTGGGCCCCGTATTGTTGGGTGGACGATTGGGACACCTTAAATGAGTATGCAAGAGGTGTTGGCCTTTAAGCCAGCAGAACTCTGGCCCTTGGAAACGGTCCGAATTGGTGGCCCGCAAAGAGGCCAAACAACCCAAGGTGGATAAAGCCTTGTACACGCAGACATTGGCGCTACAAATCCGCGAATATATGCGCCTAAACGGCCTTAGCTAGGCCGCGTGCGCGCGGGCTTTGGGGCTTACGGTGGCCCGGGTTAGCCAACTCTTAAAGGAAAATTAAGTTTTTAGTGTTAAATTTTGCAAAATAGATAGAAAGATAGCAAAAAAGTAGTTGAAAGGGCGAAATGGCGGGATAAGGAAAATCTATCTATTTGATATCTCAGGGGAATTAGGCTTTTTTTACCGACGATGAAGGAGGGGAAAACCCTAAATTAAGCATTAAAAAATCCCGCCAAAAGTTAAGTGGGATATAATATGGGGTGGATGACGAGATTTGAACCCGCGACCTCCGCTTCCACAGAGCGGCGCTCTAACCAGCTGAGCTACATCCACCATAAATTTGTATTTGTTGCTGTTTCGCTCCTAAAAGTAAGCCATTTAGGCGCCGAAAGCGGCTTATGTCTTTTTATTCTATCATTTTGACGCTTTTTCTGGCAAGTCGATTTTATTGCATTCTCAAATCGCCGTCAAATAACAGTATCAGCGTACCCCGCGCATTGGAAGTGATTGCTTCGCATCCAGGTGCGGTTTTAAAAGCCGCCGTAAATGCGGCTGTCAAAGCAAGTTCTCGTAAACTTTACCAGTTTTCTTTATGGATTTTTGCGGCGTCAAAGCGGTTTTCGCGGCCTTTTGTTTCGTCGGCGTAGCCGAGCACCACTATTCCTACCGGGATAATATTTTCGGGCAGATTAAACGCTTTGCAAATTCCGTTTGTTCTTTCTTCATTTGGATATACTCCCAGCCAAACGCTTCCAAGGCCCAAATCCGTTGCGCTTAAGAGCATATTTTGTATGGCTGCGGCGCAATCTTGCTGAAAGAAGTCCGTCGCTTCGGTCTTATCCGCGCAGACTATTACGGCGCACGGCGCGGTTTTCAGCATAAGGGAATAAGGATGGGCGGCCATAATCCTGTTTTTGCCTTCCTCGCTTTGTACTGTTATAAAGCGCCAAGGCTGTTTGTTTCTGGCCGTCGGGGCGGCCATTGCGGCTTCTAAAATTTTTGTCAACTTTTCATTTTCCAAAGCTTTATTTTGATATTTGCGTATGCTTCTTCTGGCAAAAATCGCGTTAAAAAGTTCCATTTTATTTTCTCCTCAGGATTTTTTCTTGAAAGAATCTGGCAAGCCCGCCTTTTGCCGTTTCGCGGTAGTCGCTGTTCATATCTTTGCCGGTCTGCATCATGGTGGCCAATATATCGTCGTAAGATACGCGGTTGTCGTCATCTGAGGCTATGGCGTAAGTCGCGCAGTCTATTGCACGGCTGGCGGCCAGGGCGTTGCGTTCTATGCAAGGTATTTGCACCAAGCCGTCCACAGGGTCGCAAGTCAGCCCCAGGTGATGCTCAAGCCCCATTTCGGCGGCGTATTCTATTTGGCGGTTGTTGCCTCCTTCCAGCTGGCAGGCGGCCGCGGCGGCCATGGCGCATGCTACGCCGACTTCCCCTTGGCAGCCAACTTCCGCGCCTGATATTGAGGCATTGGCTTTTGCCAAATTGCCTATAAGCCCGGCCGTAGCCAGGGCGCGGGTTATGGGCAGGTCGTCAAGTTCGTAAATTTCTTTTGTGATTCTGAGTACCGCCGGCAGTACGCCGCAGGAGCCGCAGGTCGGCGCGGTAACGACTTTTCCGCCGCTGGCGTTTTCCTCTGAGCAGGCCAAAGCGTAAGAAAATAATTTGTGCATTCTTCTTACGTATCTTGGGGAAGTATCGGAAAGTTTAAAATATCTTCTTGCTTTTCTTTCCAGCTGAAGGCTGCCGGGCAGCACTTCCCACTTGGTTATGCCGGAGTTGATTGTGGCTTGCATTTGGTTCCATATGTCCAGCAGGTAATCCCAAATTTCGGGGCCCTCGCATTCTTCCACATATTCCCAAAGGCTCATTTTTCTTTTTCTGCAATAAACGGTTATTTCCTGCATGGTTTTAAGCGGATAAATTGATTGAGGAACTTTATCAAAATCATTGTCGTCTTTAATATCCCCGCCGCCTACGCTGTAAACCAGCCAGGAATCAAGGATATTGTCTTTTTCGTCCAAAGCTTCAAATTTTAAAGCGTTGGGATGCTTAGGCATAAAAACGCTTCCTTCCCATACAATGGAAACCGGTTTGGGTTCTAAGCCGGAAGTTATGGCAAAATCGGTCAAATGTCCTTTACCGGTAAGGGCGAGGGAGCCGTATAAATGCACTCTAAAACTGTGCGCGGAAGGATTTTTGCTGTTAAAAATTTCCGCGGCTTTGCGCGGCCCCATAGTGTGGCTGCTGGAAGGGCCCATTCCAACCTTAAATAAATCTTTCAGTGTCTGCATATAAAAATGTTACTATATATTTAATATTTATGGGTATACTTGATATTATATTGCTGACTTTAAGCCTTTCAATAGATAATTTTGCCGTAAGCGCAGCTTCTTCCTGCGGGGGCGGCAAAGCGGGCCGGGCGCAAAGCGCGAAGGCGGCTTTAAGCTTCAGTTTAACGGGGCTTATCTTTTTGTCGGCGGGATACTACGGCGGCGGGAAACTTCTTAAATTTATCAGCAGCTGGGATCATATTATCGGCCCTCTTATTTTATTTTACTTGGGCGCAAAAATGATAAAGGGGGCTTTTTCCAAGCGGGATGATAGCCCCGTCTGCCGAAATATGAACAGTTTAAAAGTGCTTTTGGCCCTTGCCGTCGCAACCAACATAGATGTTTTGGCGGCAGGCGTATCAATCGCCGCGCTTGAAGTCAAAATAATGGCTGTGGCTTTGTTTTTATTTTTGTTCGTAAATTCCGCCGTCTTAATCGGTTTTGGCCTGGGGGCCAAACTGGGCGGGCGTCTGGGCGATAAAACGGAGGCCGCGGGCGGTATAGTTCTTATTTTGCTTAGTTTAAAGATTTTTTTGGAAGGTTAAGATATTGTTTCAAAAGGGCAATTTATGTAAAATTTTGCTATACATTTGATACAATTAATTATAGGATTCTTTATGGGAATAATATCATTAATAATAATATTGTTATGTATCTCCACCGGTTGTTTTGCGATAGGCGTAACTTCCGGCAGCAAACTGGGCAGCTGTTATAAGTCCTCCGTGGCTTTGAAGACGACTTTCGTTTTCGTCGTTACCAGTCTTTTGGCTTTGTCCTTAAGTTTTATTTTGGGCAAGCTTTTGTATAACAGCGTTTCGCACGTGTCAACGTGGATAGCCTTCGCGTTGTTCTTCTTAATCGGCGTGCGGCTTCTTATGGAATCCATCGAGAAATCCCCCAGCCTCAATTATACCGATATAGTTCAAAGTTCTTATCTTATAAGGGTTGCGGTGCAGGCCAGCGTTGATTCTTTTATGCTTGGCTTTGTGCTTGCGCTTGTGGCGCCCAGGCTGCTTTTGGGCACTTTGTTTTTATCGGCTTTGTTTACCTTTTTGTCCGTAACTTTGGGTCTTTCCCACGGACACAGCTTCACCAAAACCGTTTTGGGCAACAGACTTCAGCTGATTGCCGGTATTATTATGGTAATCATAGCGGTAAGATTTGTGATAATCGCCAACGGTTAATTTTAAACCGCATATTATATTTTAAAAACGCTGCCGCTTTGCAGCGTTTTTTATAGCAAGGAGCAAATTAATTATGGATTATAATCCGCCTGTAAAAAAGATTCTTATAAGCGAAGAGCAAATAAATAAAAGAGTAAAAGAATTGGCCGATAAAATATCTCAGGATTATAAAGGCAAAACGCCTATTTTGGCCGGCGTACTCAGGGGTTCGGTTTTATTCTTTTCGAACTTGGTAAAAAATCTTACGGTGGATTGCAACTTGGATTTTATGTGCTTGGCCTCTTATAACGGCACTTCAAGCAGCGGCAAAGTCCGCTTTATTCTTGACTTGCGGGAAGATATTAAAGACCGCGACGTCATCATAGTGGAAGACATCGTGGATACCGGCATTACGGCGAAATATCTTTTTGATTTGCTTAAAACCAGGAATCCCGCTTCAATAGAAATGTGCGCTTTGCTGGATAAGCCTTCCAACCGCAAAATAGACATCAAACCCAAATACACGGGCTTTGAGATTGAAAACGAATTTGTCATAGGTTACGGCCTTGACTATAATGAACTTTACCGTAACTTACCTTATATAGGAGTATTTGATGAAACAAAGAAATAACAAAAGCCTTCCCGGCGTACCTTACAGACAGATCTTATTGTGGATATTGGCATTTGTATTGGTAGTCAGTATTTATTCCAAAATGGGCCAGAGCCAAGTCGTTAAAGAACTGGATTATTCCGATTTTAAAGCTAAAGTTGCCAGCGGCGATATTTTATCGGTAACCATGTCGCCCGATACCATAACCGGCACTTTTAAAGACGACGGCAAAGAATCAAAATTCCAAACCGTAAAGGTTGAAGACAACGCTTTGGTGCAGGAGTTGGTTACGGCCAAAGTTCCTTTTAAAGCGCAGGCGGATAAAAGCTGGATATACAGCGTTCTTTTTAATATAGGCATGGTTCTGCTGTTCGTGTTCGCTTGGTGGTTTTTATTCATCAGGCCGCAGAGAAACGACGGCCGCAGCGCGCTTAACTTTGCAAAAAGCAAAGCCAAAATGCAGGATCCTTCAAAACAGGAAGTTACTTTTAAAGACGTAGCCGGCTGCGACGAAGCCAAAGAGGAGATGCAGGATATAATAAAATTCCTCAAAAATCCTAAAAAATTCCAAACTTTGGGCGCGAAACTGCCTAAAGGCGTACTGCTTTACGGCGCGCCCGGTACGGGCAAAACCCTGCTGGCAAAAGCCGTGGCGGGCGAAGCGAAAGTTTCTTTCTTTTCCGCATCCGCATCCGAGTTTGTCGAAATGTTCGTCGGCGTCGGTGCTGCCCGCGTAAGGGATTTGTTCAATAACGCCAAGAATAACGCCCCGGCCATTATTTTTATAGACGAGCTTGACGCCGTCGGCAGACGCCGCTTTGCCGGTATCGGCGGCGGCCATGACGAACGCGAACAAACTTTAAACCAGCTTCTGATCGAGCTTGACGGGTTTGAAAGCAAACAAGGCATTATTCTTATGGGGTCCACCAACAGGCCGGACGTTTTGGACCCGGCTCTTACGCGCCCGGGCCGTTTTGACAGGCACGTCAACGTCCCCGCCCCCGATATGCAGGGCAGGAAGGAAATTTTGGAAGTCCACGCCAAAAAAGTCAAAATTGGCAAGGACGTCAATTTGGAAGTTATAGCCAAGAGCACGCCGGGTTTTGTCGGCGCGGATTTGGCCAATGTCATAAACGAAGCCGCCATTTTGGCCGCGCGCGCTGATAAGCCGGCGGTGGAAACATCAGATATTGAAGAGGCCGTGGAAAGAGTAATGGCCGGCCCTCAGAGAAAGAGCCGCGTAATTTCCGAACGGGAAAAACGCGTTATAGCCGCGCATGAAGCGGGCCATACCGTTGTCGCCAAACGCTGCAAACACAGCGATCCCGTCCATAAAGTTTCCATTATCCCCAGGGGCCCCGCTTTGGGTTACACCATGCAGCTTCCTCTGGAAGATAAATATTTAACCACCAAGAGCGAAATTTTGGACAGACTCACTATTTTGCTGGGCGGACGCGCCGCGGAAGAAATTTTGTTTGACGAAATTACCACCGGCGCGCATGATGATTTATCCCGCACCACGGCTTACGCCAGAAAAATGGTCGCGGAGCTAGGTATGAGCGACAAACTTGGCCCGATTTCCGTACAGACGGACCAAAACGAAGTGTTTTTGGGGATGGATTTATCCAGACACAAAAACTATTCCGAAGAGCTCGCCAGAGAAATTGATAACGAGGTAAGCCTTTTGGTGAAAGATTCTTACCGCAAAGCCAAAAATATTTTAAACGAGAATAAAGCCGCTTTAGAAAAACTTATCGAACGCCTGCTTGAAAAAGAAGTGGTTGATTCCGACGAAATTGACGAAATACTCGGCATTAAAAAAGAGGCGGATAAAGAGCCTTTAAAAGACGAAAACGCCTCCGATAAAGAAAACTCCGGCGAGGGAAAAACGGAGGCCGTAAATGCCTAAATACTTCGGTACCGACGGCGTAAGGGCCGTGGCGGGGCAGTTTCCGCTGGTGGAAGATTTTATAACCAAGCTCGGTTATTGCGCGCTTAAGGAAATTGAAAAACAGGGCCGCACTTCAAGCAAGGATGTTATTATCGCGGAAGATTCCCGCGCTTCCGGCAAGGAAATCGCCGGTTATTTGGCGCGCGGAATAAGAGCCGCGGGTTATAACGCCGTACATATAGGCGTTGCTCCGACTCCGGCGGCTTCTTTCCTTACGCAGAAGCATAACGCCGTATGCGGTATAGTGATATCGGCCAGCCACAACCCGGCGGAGTTTAACGGTATAAAATTTTTCTCCCCTTTGGGATGCAAAATAAATGAAGAGCTTGAAGCCGATATAGAAAACGCCATAGAAGCCTGCGCGTCGGTTCCGGCTGAAGTTCCGGGTACGAGTTTTGTTTATAAAAAAGAACTCATAGAAGATTACGTGGATTTCTTAAAATCCACTTTTCCCAAAGATATAGATCTTAAAGGAACAAAAATCGTTTTGGACTGCGCCAACGGCGCTTCTTACCAAATCGCGCCGCGCGTTTTTAAGGAACTCGGGGCTGATATCACGGCTTTAAACGTCAACCCCGACGGTTTTAACATAAACGATAACTGCGGGGCTTTGTATACGCAGGGTATGCAGGACGCCGCTAAAGAAAATAAAGCTTTTATGGGCTTTTCTTTCGACGGGGACGCCGACAGATTGATAGCCTCGGACGAACTCGGACGGCAGCTTGACGGGGATAATATCATTGCCGCGGCCGCGATTTACCTTAAAAGCAAAAACGCTTTAAAAGGCGGCAAGGCCGTTCTTACCATAATGGCCAATTTGGGTCTTATCAATTTTTTGAAAGCAAACGGCATAGAGCCCGTGCTGACCAAAGTCGGCGATAAATACGTTTTTGAAGCTTTGGATAAAGAGAATCTTTCAATCGGCGGGGAAACTTCCGGCCATGTTATATTCAGGGATATTTCCCAGGCGGGCGACGGTATTTTATGCGCGCTTCAGCTTTTGGCGATAGTGAAATATTCCGGCAAGCCGGCCTCCCGCGTCAAAGATTTATGGACTAAATATCCTTTAAAACTCGTTCCAGTAAAAGTTACGGAAAAAACGCCTCTTGAACAAATCGACGGCTTTTTGCCTTATGTGGAAGAACTGCAAAAGAACATGGGCGCAAAAGGCAGAATAGTGGTGCGTTATTCCGGCACGGAACCTCTTTTAAGGATACTTGTCGAAGGGGAAGATAAAACCTTGGTCGAAGAAACCGCTTCAAAAGTGGCGGATTGTTATTTGAGCAAAATCAAAGCCGGGGTATAAATTTCGGGAGTTTATATATGAAATTAGAATTAGGCATAAATATAGACCATATAGCCACTTTAAGGCAAGCCAGAGGCGGAGCGGGCCCCAGCCCGTTGGAGGCCGCTCAGGCCTGCGTTAATTTGGGCGCTGAATATATAGTAATCCATTTAAGAAGGGACAGGCGTCATATCCAAGAAAACGATTTGCGTCTGCTTACCAAACATTTAAGAAAGCATGTCCATTTGGAAATGGCCGCCACGCAGGAAATGAGCGATTTGGCGGTGAAATACAAACCGGGCTCCGTATGCATAGTGCCGGAATATCCCGGCGAACTTACGACTTCCGGCGGGCTGAAAATGGATGATAAACACTTGCCCTTAATACAGAAAGTCGTAAAAAGGCTTAAGTCGGAAGGGATAAAAGTAAGCCTTTTCGTTGATCCGAAAGCCAATGATATCCGCGCGGCCAAAAGAATAGGCGCGGATATTGTGGAGCTTTGCACCAAAGACTACAGCGAAGCCAAAACGGAAAAACAGCGTCAGGCCATTTTGGAAGAGCTTTCCGTGTCTTCGATACTCGGGCGGGAGCTCGGGCTTGAAGTCCACAGCGGCCACGGGCTTGATTACGACAATGTGGAAGACGTCGCCAATTTAAGCGGAATGCAATGCCTTAATATAGGCTTTTCAATAATATCGCGTGCGGTGTTTGTCGGATTGCCGCAGGCGGTGCTTGAGATGCGTCAAAAAATTTCTTAGGAGATTATTATGTGCGGAATAGTGGGTTACAGCGGCGGGAAAAATTGCGTCGCCATTATAATGGAGGGACTTAAAAAACTTGAATACCGCGGATATGATTCCGCAGGCATCGCTTTTGAGGAACCTCAGGGCCTTGACGTACTTAAAGCCGTCGGGCGCGTGGAAAACCTTGAAAAGCTTGTAAAAAGCCGTAATGTTAAATCAAACTGCGCGATAGCCCATACCCGCTGGGCCACGCACGGCAAGCCCTGCGTTTTAAATTCCCACCCGCATGCGGACTGTAAAGGCGAAGTCGCCATAGTTCACAACGGTATTATAGAAAACTACGCCGAACTTAAAGCCGTTTTATCTAAAAAAGGGCATAAATTCGCTTCCGAAACCGACAGCGAAATAATCGCCCATTTGATAGAAGAAGAACTTAAAAAACAAAAAGATTTTTTTAAGGCTTTTGCTTTAGCCGTAAAAAAACTTAAAGGCGCTTACGCTTTGGCCGCGGCTTATAAAAACGCCCCGGGCGTAATCTGCGCGGCTAAAAAGCAAAGCCCTTTGGTGATAGGCAAAGGCGGCGGCGAATATTATTTGGCTTCAGACGTTCCTGCTTTTTTAAATTACACCAACAAAGCCATTTTTCTGGAAGACGGCGACCTCGCGAAAATAACGCCTTCTTCCTGCGAAGTTTTTAATCTTTCCGGCGTAAAGCAGAACCGCAAAGTGAATGTTATTAAATGGAGTCCTTCCGCGGCGCAAAAAGGCGGGTACAAACATTTCATGATAAAAGAAATATTTGATCAGCCCCAGGCCACCAAGGATACCATTTCCACTTTGCCCGCCGATATCAAAAAGGCTTTCGGCATAGCTCCGGCCGCCGCAAAGAAAATAAAAGGGCTTTATATAGTCGCTTGCGGCACGGCCTATCACGCGGCTTTGAGCGCAAAGTACGTTATTGAACATTTCGCCAAGCTTCCCGTGGAAGTGGAAACCGCCTCCGAATTTAAATACAGAAGCATAAACTTCCAGAAGAACTGGCTTTTTATAGCCGTTTCGCAATCGGGCGAAACAGCGGATACTTTGGCCGCTTTAATGAACGCCAAGAAAGCCGGCCTTAAAACTTTAAGCATTTGCAATGTGGTCGGTTCCACTATAACCAGGGCCAGCGATTATACCGTTTATACTCATTGCGGGCCGGAAATAAGCGTAGCGTCCACAAAAGCTTTTACTTCCCAGCTGGCCGTGCTTTACAGCTTCGCTTTGCATATGGCGCGTCAGCACGGTGTTTTGGGTAAAGCCGAATTTGATAAGCTTTATAAAGAATTTCAAACCCTGCCGGAGCTTATTTCCCAAACGCTTAAAGATGAGCAATCGGTAAAGAAAATCGCCAAGGAAGTTTATAAAAGCAATTCCTATATATTTTTGGGCAGGAACGCCTCATTCCCTATTGCGCTTGAAGGCGCACTTAAACTTAAGGAAATTTCTTATCTTCACGCGGAAGGCTTTGCCGGGGGGGAGATTAAACACGGCCCCATAGCCATTATAGATAAAGATATGCCGGTGGTCGCGCTTGCGCCGAAAGGCTCTTTATACGAAAAGATGATATCTTCCTGCCAGGAAGTTTCCGCGCGCGGCGCAAAGCTTATAATAATTTCCAATACGCCTACCAAGGGCGCGGTTTTGGTGCCTTACAGCAATGAATATCTTTTCCCGATGCTTGCGGTGATACCCCTTCAGCTTTTGGCTTATTATATTTCTGATTTGCGCGGCCGTGAAATCGACCGTCCCCGCAATTTGGCCAAGAGCGTAACGGTGGAATAGAATGGCGATATGCGGAATCGGCGTGGATATGGAAAAAGTATCCCGCTTCGAGAACGCCTCTCCCGCGCTTTTGCGCCGCATTTTTACCGAGGCAGAGCTTTCCTTTTGTCTAAAAACGGTCAAACCGGCCATGCACTTGGCCGCGCGTTTTTGCGCCAAAGAGGCGGCGTTTAAAGCTTTGCCTTTTAAAGAAATAGCTTTTAAAAACATAGAAGTTTTATCCGCCCCCGGCGCAAAGCCGGAGCTGAAAGTTCACGATAAGCGCGCGGATGGGGTCAGAATTGATTTATCCATTTCCCATACCGATGACGCGGCCGTGGCTTTCGTAGTCGTAAGCGAAGATTGATTATGACGGAAATAAACGAAGCCTTTTTCAAAAAATATTATCCTCGCAGAAGCAAAGATTCCTATAAGAATTTAAACGGGAAAGTTTTTATCGTCGCCGGCAGCAAAGATATGCCCGGCGCGGCTGTTTTGGCCTCGCGCGCCGCTTACGCCGCCGGAGCGGGATTTGTTACCGTAGCCGGCGTAAGTGATATCCGCCCGGCTCTTATAAACGCCGTGCCGGAAGCTTTAATCTTGGATATAAAATCTTCCGGCGGTTATTTGGGCGCGGAAGCTTTGGCCCAAATAAAGGAGTATCTTAAAAATAATCCGCAGGACGTTATTTTAACAGGCTGCGGCCTTTCAAAAGGGGCGCTTATAACGGAAGAACTTTTAAAATCCGCCGCTTTGCCGGCTGTCATAGACGCCGATTCCCTTAATTTTATATCTTCGCGCGGCGCGTCCGTTTTAAAAGATATTCCGTGTATACTTACTCCGCACGTAGGCGAGATGAAAAGGCTTTTGGGCGATATCCCTTTCGACGCGGAAAACGCGGCTTTGAAAATTTCCGAATTAAGCGGCGGCGTATGCCTTTTAAAGGGCCCGGCTACGCAAATTTGTTTTAACGGAAGTAAAAACATAAATTCCAGCGGCAATGAAGGCCTTGCAAAAGCGGGAAGCGGTGATGTCCTGGCCGGGATAATTGCGGCGGTATGGGCGAAAACGCTCAAAGCCGGCGGTGCGGCAAATCCCCGTGAACGCGGATTTTTGGCCGCAAGCTTGGGCGTATATCTGCACGGGGCCTGCGCCGATTGCGCGGCGGGAAAAGTTTCCAAGGAGTCAATTACGGCAAGTATGTTGATTGAAACTCTGCCTTACGTTCTTAAAAAACTTTTGGATTAAAAAAATATAGAATATAAATATGATAATACTTTTAATTGCTTTGGTTGTAATATTGATAATTCTTCTGGCGGTGTTTATCGCGTATAAGGAAAGCGATAAAATAATTTTACGCCATACAAAGCGTTCTCAGGTAACGACTTTTCCCGATCAGTTCCATCTGCCTTTTGAGAACGTAATATTTAAAAACGCCGACGGCATTACTCTTAAAGGATGGTTTATCCCGGCGGAAGAAGAAAGCTCCAAAACGATAGTTTTTATGCACGGCTGGGGTATGAACAAGGGCAATGTTTTCCACAGCACGTATTTTTTGAGAAAGAAATATAATCTGTTCTATTTCGATTTCCGCGGTTCCGGCGAAAGCGGGGAAGGCCTTTCATCTATAGGATATGTGGAAACGCGGGACGCTTCCGCCGCAATAGAAAAGCTTATTCAAACCCGCCCGGAAAAATGTAAAGAAATAGGGCTCTACGGCCTTTCAATGGGTGCGGCCGTCGCCATTTACGAAGGCGCGCATAACGCCGCTGTAAAGTGCGTAGCAGCGGAAGCCTGTTATTATTCTTATGAAAAGGTCGTAGCGCGCTGGGCCAGAGTGCATAAGCACGTGCCTTATTTCCCTTTGGTGGCTTTGGCTTTGTATTTTGCCAAAAAGCGCCTTGGTATAGACCCGGAAGAATTCAGCCCCAAACATAATATTGAAAAGCTTGCCGGCAAACCCGTGTTTATAATAAACGGGGCGGATGACAGCCTTTCGCCCAGGCATGACGCAAGAAAGCTTTATCACGCCGCTAAAGAGCCCAAACAAATTTGGATTGTTCCCAACGCCACTCATACGGAAGTCCCCATGGTGGCCGGGCAGCAATACAAAAACAGGCTCAGTGAGTTTTTTGACAAATATCTGTAACTTGTTTTATTTTAGGATATAAAAAAGCCCGGGTTTTTAAAGCCCGGGTTTCTTTTTTGTTTTCTTAAAGTTTGATTTACAAATAAGCGGTCCCTTTAAAAGCCGTATGAACCGGCCCGCTCATAAGCACATCTTCGGCTTTATTTATTTCTATAACCAAAGTGCCGCCGTCCATAACAATTTTAGCTTTTTTCTTTGTAAGACCGCGCATGAAAGCTGCCACCAACACTGCGCAGGCCCCGCTGCCGCAGGCGGAAGTTATTCCCGCGCCGCGCTCCCATACGCGCATACGTATTATGGATGGGCTCATTATTTGGGCGAACTCGACGTTTGTTCTTTCTGGGAACAAAGGATGCGATTCCACGTCCGGCCCGGTTTGGGCCAAATTGATTTTTTTTATGTCCTTTACAAAAAACACGCAATGCGGATTGCCCATGGATACGGCGCAAGGCGCGTCAAACCCGGGCAGAAGTTGCGGAAGGAACAATGTATCCACTTTGCGGCTTAAAGGGATTTCGTCCCAGTTTAAAAGGGCCGGCCCCATATTAACCGTTATCATGCGGCCCGCGCAAGCTTTTAAAATTTTGCCGCCGGGGGCTTCTATCGTACATTCTTTTACGCCGTTTCTCTTAAAAAACCAATCCGCGACGCATCTAGCGCCGTTGCCGCACGCACCGGCTTTGCTTCCGTCGGAATTATAAATTACCATTTGCACGTCGGCGTGTTTTGACGGTTTCAAAATAAAAAGCTGATCAAAGCCGATACCGGTTTTGCGGTCGCCCAGTTTTTGTATTTCCTTGGGGGAAAGCTTGATGTCGCTGTTTTCGGGTTCGATAATAAAAAAGTCATTGCCGAGCCCGTCCATTTTTATAAAAGGAATTTCCTTCATAATTTCAGTTTTTTTATCCTCTCAACGGCTTTTAACGTGTTCTCTCTGGAGCCGAACGACGTAAGCCTAAAATAACCTTCCCCGCAATCGCCGAAGCCGCTGCCCGGCGTTCCCACTACATTGGCCCTGCTAAGCAAGATGTCAAAAAAATCAAAAGATTTTAATCCTTCAGGCAATTTAATCCAGATATAAGGAGCGTTCTCCCCGCCGTAAGCGGTAAGGCCGGCGGCGTTTAAACCCTCTTTTATAATGCGGGCGTTTTCCATATAATAGGCGATAAGCTCTTTAACTTCCGCTTTGCCTTCCGGGCTGAAAACAGCCTCCGCCGCACGCTGGACTATATACGGCACCCCGTTGAATTTAGTCGTATGCCGTCTGCGCCATAAATCGTTTATGCGAACTTCCCTGCCCGCGCCTTTGCCCTTTAAAGCCAAAGGTACAACCATATAAGCGCATCTAAGCCCCGTAAAACCGGCCGTCTTGCTGAATGAACGTATTTCTATTGCCACCTCTTTGGCACCTTCCACTTCGTAAATAGAACGCGGCAAATCAGCTTCTTGTATATACTCCTTATAGGCGGAGTCAAAAATTATCACCGATCCGTTCTTTTTGGCGTAATCCACCCACTCTTTTAATTGTGCTTTAGTCATTACCGCGCCGGTGGGATTATTGGGAGAACAAAGATAAATCAAATCGGCTTTGAAATCCGGGATTTTAGGGGCGAAACCGTTTTGGGCCAGGCAAGGAAGCTTCTTTACCGCACGTCCGGCCATTATATTGGTATCCAAGTAAACCGGGTAAACGGGATCGGCCACCGCCGCCACGGCGTCAGCGGAAAAAACTTCCTGAATATTGCCGACGTCGCATTTGGCTCCGTCGCTTACAAAAACTTCTTCGGGCTGTAAATCTATGCCGTAAGCTTTATAATCGTTTTCTATAATCGCGTCAATAAGGAAAGAATACCCCTGTTCCGGGCCGTAACCGCGGAAAGTGCTTTCATGACCCATTTCTTCGGAAGCTTTATGCAAAGCGTCCACGCAGGCTTTCGGCAAAGCGCGGGTAACGTCGCCGATGCCAAGGCTTATGACATCGGCCGAAGGATTGGCCGCTTTATATTCCCGTACTTTCTTGGCTATCGTCGGGAAAAGATAATTTCGTTCTAAATTTAAATAATTTTCGTTAATTTTAATCATGGAAAGCTCCTTACCTATCAATAGTATATAAAAAATGGTAATATTCCTTGTATGCGATTTTTTTATTTAAGTGTTTTTCTTCTTTTCTGCGCCTGCGCAAGGCAGCCTGCGAATATGGACAATAACGGTACGGATATTATAGCTTTCGGCGACAGCCTGACTTACGGCTACGGCGCCGCCCAAGAGGAAAGTTACCCTTACATCCTCGGGAAAATAATCGGGCGGGATATAGTGAACCTTGGCGTAAACGGCAATACCGCCGCGGACGGTTGGGCGCGCATTGATGATTTAAAAGACTACAACCCTTATATGGTTCTGATAGAATTCGGCGCAAATGATTATATACGCAAACGCCCCTTTGACCAAACCAAACAAGCTTTAAGCGATATTGTGGATTATGTGCAGGATATGGGCGCGATTGCCGTTTTGGTGGATACCGGAGGCCCCGGCATGGGGAAATATACGGATTATATGAAAGAGCTTTCCAAACAAAAACAAACTTTGTTCGTACCCGCGATAATGGCAGGCATTTTTACGGATCCGTCTTTGAAATCGGATATTATACATCCCAACGCCAAAGGGTATAAAATAGTGGCCGAGCGTGTTTACAAAAGTATAAAGAAGCATCTTCCGCACGATTGAATTTGCCTCCGCTAACAACAAAAACCCCCGCAAAAGCGCGGGGGTTTTTAACTTCCGAAGAAATCTTTTCTTAGTTCTTCAAAGTTTCTTTCCAGGATTTAAGTTCCGCTTTTGCGTTTGCCTTAGTTTCTTCGGCTTTGGCTTTGGCGGCGGCTTTATCGGCCTTGGCTTTGGCTACGGCTTCTTCATAGCGGGCCTTGGCGGCGTTTTCCTGTTCTTTGTTTTGGGATTTGGCTTTGGCCGCGGTATATTTTGCTTTTGCGTCGGCTATTTTTTCATCAGCGGAGGCTTCGGCGGCCTTTTTATCGGCCTGAGCCTGAGCTTTTGCCTTTTCATATTTGGCTTTTAAATCAGCTTTAGCGGCTTCGTTTTTTGCTTTTGCCTGGGCCTTATTGGCTTCGGATTTAGCTTTATTGGCTTCAGCTTTGGCTTTCAAATCGGCTTTGGCGGCCTCGGCTTTGGCTTTTACCTGAGCTTTGTTGGCTTCTGATTTAGCCTTATTGGCTTTGGCTTTGGCCTTCAAATCGGCTTTTGCGGTTTCTTTACCGGCTTTTGCGTCGGCTTTAGCTTGGGCGGATTTGGTTTTTGCGTCGGAAACAGCTTTCTTGCTGTCCGCTTTTACGGCTTTCACTTTCGTTTTAGCGTCGCATTTGGCGTTTTGGGCCATTTTCTTTACGCAGTTGTTCCTGCAGGTAAGGTCGGTTTTGTCGCAGGTGCAAACTTCAGCCGCGAAACCAAACGTCGCAAAACAAGCAAGAGCAAAAATTGATAAGAATACTTTTTTCATTCTTGGCACTCCTCCTTATGGTAGTTACATATAAATTGTACAAAATATCTAACTATTTAATGTTAATTATAAGGCAATATTTGCTAAGATTTAATAAATGCCCGGAGGCCCCTTTATGTACGAGGAAACGAAACTCGTTTACAAAAATTTTTGGTTTTTTATATCAATTACGGTAATCTTGCTGTTTATAAGCTTGTTCGCTTATTTGGACATACTGCAAAAAAATCTTAAAGCGGAAATGTCCCAAAACATTATGGAAATAGCGGAAATGGAAGCCAATTCCTTCAACGCTAAAATCAAAGAGGAAACGCAAACCGTAAACGCTCTGGCCGGTATCATGGCGAAATATTACGCCATAACCGATTTGGACACTTTTATCGATATCCTCGATCAAGAAAACAATAATAACGACTTTATTTACATGGGCATAATCATGCAGAACGGGGACGTATACTTCAACGATCATTCTTTGGTAAAGGACTTTTTGCCGCAGGAAGCTTTAGATAATCTTTTTGAAGGCAATTCGATAACTACAGGCCCGCTGGATAATCCTTACGACGAAAAAGACCTTATAATTACCGCTGCGCCGGTATTCGTTTACGGCAAGCCGCAAGTAGCCATCTTCGCCGCGCATACTGAAAGTTATTACGCAAAAATTTTGGAAATGTCAAAATTCGGCGGATACGGATATTCGTATATAACAAGTAATGTCGGGCAGCTGATAGTAAATTCCAACTCAAGGCCCCATGCAAAAAGCAGAAGCAATGTCATTGACGATTTTAAAAACATCAAATTTGAAAAATTGGGCAGCATGAACGCTTTTATGAAAGAGCTTATGACGGGCAAAAGCGGCATTGCCAGTTTGGCTTCGGAACAAGAGCACCGCTTTATGGCTTATATCCCGCTGGATATAAATAATTGGTATTTGTTCTTCTTTGTTCCTACCGAACCTTTTATGGCGCAGGTAAACAAGGTTATGCTTATGTCCGTTACGCTTTGCGCCGAAATAATTTTAATATTTTCTCTGTTAATGCTGCATATAAGAAATACCGAACGTAAAAGCAAAGAGGCGTTTTATTTAAGCGCTTTTATAGATCCTCTTACGGAATGCGCCAACCTAAACAAATTAAAAATGGATCTGCCGAAGATGCTTGCCGAAAACCCGGATTCAAGCTTTGCCATGGTTTTATTGGATATTGATAAATTTAAAGTGATAAACGAACTTTACGGCTTCAGGCGCGGAGATATGGTGCTGATTCATATATCCAATGTTCTTAAAGAACATCTAGGCCCCAATGAGCCTTTTGCAAGGGTATCGGGCGACAAATTTATCTGCATAATAGAATATAAAAACAGGGAAGAAATAGAAACAAGGCTTCAAATCATTTGCAACGAGATAAAAAATTGTTACGCTTCCACTGATTTAAATTACAAAATCGTGGCCAACTGCGGTATATTTATGGTGGAAAGAGACCTTCCGTTTTACTTAATGCTGGATAGGGCCAATCTTGCCTGCGCGGAATCAAAAAAGGATAAATCGGTAAACTCCATGTTTTACAGAGATTATTCCAGAAAACAAATCCTTACGGAAAAATCCATAGAAAACAGTATGCGCGAGGCTTTGCAGCAAAATCAGTTCAAAATCTACTTCCAGCCCAAAGTAAATTTACACACTTTAAAGATGGACGACGCGGAAGTGCTGGTGCGCTGGCTGCACCCCTCAAAAGGCATAATAATGCCCGATGTCTTTATCCCTATTTTTGAGAGGAACGGCTTTATTTTGGATTTGGATATGTTCATGCTCAAAAATTCCGCGCAAATGCTGCGCTCCTGCCTGGACGAAGGCATTGAGCCGGTACGCCTGTCCGTGAATTTTTCAAGGCTGCACATCAATAACCCCAAATTCTGTGAAGAATTTAAGAAAACCGCTGATTTCTATAAAATTCCGCCGCATTTGCTGGAAGCGGAAATAACGGAAACTACTTTGCTCGACAACTTGGACAAGATGAAAGACGTTATTACCAATTTCCACCAAAACGGATATCTTATTTCCATCGACGACTTCGGCGCGGGATATTCCTCTTTAAACGTATTAAAGAGTCTGCATTTCGACACACTGAAATTCGATAAAGAATTCCTTAAAACCGACGGGGAAGAAAAGAGAGCGAAAGATATTATTTCCGGCGCGGTCAAAATGATTAAATCCTTGGACGTAACCATTGTGGCCGAAGGCGTGGAAACGGTTAAGCAGGCTGAGTTCTTAAGGGATATCGGCTGCGACAGAGGGCAAGGATATTTATTCTCTAAACCCATACCTTTGGAAGAATTTAAAGATATGCTGAAAAATAATGATTTTTCGGCAAAAATGAAATAACCTTCCAAATCTCTCGGGCTTGAAACTGTTTGCCCCATGGGATATTATAAATATATATGAAGCAAACATTTTCCGTAAGCGGGATGTCCTGCGCTGCTTGTTCCGCCGCGGTTGAAAAAAGCGTAAGAACTTTAAAAGGCGTCAAAGAAGCCCGCGTAAATTTACTGCTCAACACTTTAAGCGTTGAGTATCAGGAACAGTCATTAACACCGGAAGACATAATTTCCGCCGTAAGAAAGGCCGGCTATGACGCTGCCTTAAAAAAAGAAAACGCCGCGGCGGTTCGCCCTTCTGGCGGGGAAAGCTCTTTCGGCGTCAAAGCGCGCATAATCGCCTCTTTTATTTTGCTTATACCTTTAATGGCCGTTTCCATGGGGCCTATGCTTGGCTTGCCTTTCCTTAAAGCTTTGCCGCCTATGACGAACGCCGTTTTACAGCTTTTGTTTACTATGCCGGTGGTATTCATCAATTTTAAATATTTTATTTCCGGCTTTAAGGCTCTCTTCCGCCGCGCGCCGAATATGGACAGCCTTATCGCAATAGGCGCAGGCGCAGCTCTGCTTTACAGTGTATATTCCGTATTGGCTATGTCCTTAGCCCTAAGCGCGGGGGAGTCTTCCGCAGTTATGCACTACGCACATGCGCTTTATTTTGAATCGGCCGCCGTAATTTTGGCCGTAATAAGTTTGGGCAAATACCTTGAACAGCGCGCCAAAAGCCGCACTTCCGGCGCGATAGAAAAACTTATAAATCTCGCCCCGAAAACCGCGGAAGTTACAAGGGCGGGACAAACAATCATAATACCGGCGGGCGAACTTAAAACCGGCGACATCATAACCATAAAAACCGGCCAAAGCCTGCCGGCGGACGGTACTATAGTTGAAGGCAATGCGTTTATGGACGAGTCTTTGGTGACGGGGGAAAGCCTCCCCGTGGAGAAAAAGCCCGGCGACAAAGTCATTTGCGCCACCATAAACACCGACGGCTATTTTAAGTTCCGCGCGGAAAAAACAGGCTCGCAGACAACGCTTGCCCAAATAGTCAAACTTATGGAAGATGTAAACTCTTCCAAGCCGCCGATAGCGGAACTGGCCGATAAAATAAGCGGTATTTTTGTTCCCGCCGTAATAGCAGCAGCTTTTATAAGCGCGGCCGCATGGCTGGCCGCGGGGTATGATTTTGCTTTCGCGCTTAACTGTGCGGTATCGGTTTTGGTAATATCCTGCCCTTGCGCTCTCGGGCTGGCCACCCCTACGGCGATAATGTGCGCCACCGGCAGCGGAGCAAGGAACGGCGTCCTGATAAAAAACGCAAAAAGCATACAAACGGGGCTTCAGGTAAATTGCGTGGTTTTGGATAAAACAGGTACCGTAACAGAGGGGAAACCGGCGGTTACGGATATTATCGCGGAAGATAAAAACCTCCTTCTGCAAACGGCCGCCGGCATAGAAGCTTTGTCGGCGCACCCTTTGGCCAAAGCGATATGCTTATATGCGGAAGAAAACGGAATAAAACCGCTTAAAGCCGAAAAGTTTGAATATAAAGAGGGCTTTGGCATAAAAGCCCTTTGCGGCGGAAACGAAACTTTGGCGGGCAATTTAAAATTTATGAAAAGCGAGGGCGTGCAAACGGCTGACTGGGAAGAAAAAGCGGAAGAGCTTTCCGCCCAAGGCAAAACGGCAGTTTTCTTCGCTTCGGATAAAAAAATAATCGGATTGGCGGCATTATCAGATAAAATAAAATCCGACGCAAAATCCGCCATAAACGCTTTTAAAGAAATGGGGCTGGACGTCTACATGATGACCGGCGACAATGAAAAGACCGCCGCAAATATAGCCGGGCGGCTGGGCATTGAACACTTCAAAGCGGAAGTATTGCCTGCGGATAAAGAAGTTTTTGTGAGGCGGCTGCAGCAGCGGGGCAAAACCGCCGCCATGATAGGCGACGGCGTAAACGACGCGCCAGCTTTGGCCCGGGCGGATTTGGCCATAGCCATAGGGGCAGGCAGCGATATAGCCATAGAATCCGCCGATATCGTTTTAATGCGCAAGGAACTTTCCGGCGCGGTTTACGCTCTTAAATTAAGCCGGGCCGCAATAAGGAATATAAAACAAAATTTATTTTGGGCTTTATTCTACAACGCCGCCGGCATACCTTTGGCTGCGGGCGTTTTTTATAAGGCCCTGGGCTGGCAGTTAAACCCCATGTTCGCGGCTTCGGCAATGGCTTTGAGTTCCGTATGCGTGGTGCTTAATTCGCTTAGGCTGGCAAGATTTAATCCCGTAATAAATAAGGAGAAAATGATGATTAAACATATTACAGTTGAAGGTATGGCGTGCGGACATTGCTCCGCAAGAGTAAAGGCCGCGCTTGAAGCTTTGGGCGCGAAAGCCGAAGTCGATTTAAAATCAAAAATCGCAACCGTAGAAGCCCAAAACGACATAGCGGACGACAAAATCAAATCGGCCGTGGAAAAGGCCGGCTACCAAGTCAGCCAAATAAAATAAAGCTTTGCGCATTGCCGCATAAGCTTATTATTTGGTAATTTATATATTATGAATTATGGTTTTGTTAAGACCGCGGCCGTAATACCGCAGGTATTGCCGGCCGATATTGAATTTAACCGCGGGGCGATAGTCCGCGCGGCTAAATCCGCCTCCCAAAAAGGCGCGGAGATAATTTTATTCCCCGAACTTTGCCTTACCGGGTACACCTGCGGGGATATGTTCCTTAACGAACTCTTGCTGAAGAAATCCGAAGAGGAACTGCTTAAAACAGCCGAACTTACAAAAGAACTTGATTCTGTAATAATAATCGGCCTGCCGCTTGCCTGTGCAAATGCGCTTATAAATGCGGCGGCGGTTATTTTTAAAGGCGAAATTTTGGGCGTAATCCCCAAAAATTATCTGCCTAATTACAAAGAATTTTATGAGAAACGTTATTTTACTTCGGCGGCGGAACTTAAAACAAAAACCATAGAACTGGCCGGCAAGCAAATACCTTTAGGCAGTGATTTGCTGTTTAAAACGCACGGGGCCGTATTCGCCATAGAACTTTGCGAAGATCTTTGGGCGCCGGTGCCGCCTAGTTCCTTTGCGGCTTTGGCGGGTGCGCAAATAATTTTTAACCTTTCCGCCAGCAATGAACTTGCGGGCAAAAACGATTATCTAAGAAATTTAATCGCCCAGCAATCGGCCGGATGTATAAGCGGATACGTGTACGCTTCCTGCGGATTTGGGGAATCCACTACGGATACGGTCTTCGCCGGCAACGCTTTTATTTACGAAAACGGCGCGCTTTTGGCCAAATCCGAACGCTTCAGCCTTAAAGAGCAAATCATAATAAGCGAAGTTGACCTCGACGCTTTAAACAATGAAAGACTGACGAATAAAACTTTCGCGGACTGCGCCGCATTAAACGCGAAAGAATACAGAACGGTAAATATTCCGCTTGCGCCGCGCTCCGCCGAGTTAAGCAGAACCGTAAGCAAAACCCCTTTTATACCGAAAGGAGCGGATTTTAAAGAAAGATGCCGCGAAATTACCGACATTCAGGCTTTGGGCCTAGCCAAAAGAATAGCGCACGTAAAAGCGCGCAAATTGGTGATAGGCGTTTCCGGCGGGCTTGATTCCACCTTGGCTTTGCTGGTCTGCAAGGAAGCCCTGCAAAAACTGGGCCTGCCTTTAAATATGATTTTAGCCGTTACGATGCCGGGCTTCGGCACCACGGGCAGAACTTACAACAACGCCGTAAAACTTATAAAACTTTTGGGGGCGGATTTTAAAGAAATCAATATAAAAGAAGCTTGTCTGCTTCATTTTAAAGATATTGCCCACGACGTTGAAGAAAAAAACTCCGTATATGAAAACGTGCAGGCGCGCGAGCGTACGCAAATCCTTATGGATTTGGCCAATAAACACGGCGGCTTGCTGGTCGGCACGGGTGATATGTCCGAACTGGCGCTGGGCTGGGCCACTTACAACGGCGACCATATGTCCATGTACGGTGTAAATTCCGGCGTGCCTAAAACGCTTGTAATCCATTTGGTAAATTACTTTGCGGAGATAAGCCCCGCGCCCGTCCGCGAAGTTCTGCTGGACATAATCAATACCCCTATCAGCCCGGAACTTCTGCCGGCCGACGGCAAGGGCGCGATAGCCCAAAAGACGGAAGATTTGGTAGGCCCTTATGAACTGCACGATTTCTTTCTATATCACTTTTTAAGGCATAATTTTACGCCGCGGAAAATTCTTTTCCTGGCAAAAACGGCCTTTAAAAAAGATTATTCCGAAAAAGAAATAAGAAAATGGCTTGAAGTGTTTTTCAGAAGGTTTTTTGCCCAGCAGTTTAAACGCTCCTGCCTGCCCGACGGACCGAAAATAGGCTCCGCCGCGATAAGCCCGCGCGCGGATCTGCGCCTGCCAAGCGACGCAAAAAGCGATATTTGGCTTAAGGACATCAAATGAAAGAAAACAATCTCTCTTCAAAAAAGCTTGAACGCTACGCGGCTGTAAACAATGTCTGCCTTATGATACTTTCCGCGGCGGCTTTGACGGCGTTTTTGGTATATACAAGAGTAGTGCTGATGCCTTTCG
Organism: Candidatus Proelusimicrobium excrementi; assembly: GCA_934643455.1. GTDB lineage: Bacteria > Elusimicrobiota > Elusimicrobia > Elusimicrobiales > Elusimicrobiaceae > Proelusimicrobium > Proelusimicrobium excrementi. The sequence continues at coordinate 194,418 of CAKUBV010000003.1, forward strand.
TCATAGCGTATTTCATATATATGCTGCTTAACACCGCCGCCGCTTATATGAAAGAAAAATGGCGCGTACCCACATATTTGGGGCTTTTGGGAACGGTGCTGTTATTTGTATGTTTTTCCGTACTGTCAATATTCTTCGTTTCCGCTTCCATAGAGTCTTTTATACAAGGCGCGGACGCATACGCATCGACGCTCAACGGCACAATAGATTGGTGTATAGCGACGGCGCAAAAAATGGGTATAGTGTTAAATTCCGAAATATTAATGAACTATTTTAACAATATGCAGGTGTTCCAAATGATAAAAACCATGGGCGGGAATATAGTTTCCATATTTACAAACGCGACTTTGGTTTGCCTGTTCGTGATTTTTATTTTCATGAGCAGCAGTTCCGCCGACGAAAAAACAAATCTCGCAAGCAATATAGAAAAACAAATTTCTTATTATTTGGTAATAAAGATTTTTGTTTCCCTGCTGACGGCTTTCGGCACTTGGATTACTCTTACTCTGGTGGGTTCGGAACTGGCTTTGATGCTGGCTTTTATTACTTTCGCCTTAAACTTTATACCGAACATAGGCCCTTTCGTTTCCACAATATTGCCGACGCCGGTGCTGTTTTTGCAGTACGGCCTGGACTGGCATTTGATATCTGCCCTTATCCTTCTTACGGCGATACATTTTGTAATAGGCAATATCCTTGAAACGAAATGGCTGGGCAAAGGCATGGATTTAAACCCGGTAATCGTAATAGCCTGTTTGATATTCTGGGCTTTGGTTTGGGGCGTTATGGGCGCGCTTTTGGCGGTTCCTCTGACTTCAATCGCAAAAATTATTTTTGAACGCTACGAGCCTACCCGCCCGCTGGCTTCCATTTTGGCCGGGCGTAGCTTACTGGGCAAAAATTAATTCTTATAAAATTTAAACCCCCGCATAAAAGCGGGGGTTTGTTTTGTAATCGAACTTATTTAAAGAAAGCTTTTTGCTTTATCAAAAGGCTTAAGTTTAAAGTATTCCGCTATTGTTGCGGCTATATCGGAAAAGCTTTCCCGCGCCCCTATAAAACCCGGCTTAACGTTTTTGCCGAACATAATTACGGGCACGTGCTCGCGGGTGTGATCGCTGCCTTTATAGGAAGGATCGCAGCCGTGATCGGCCGTTATGAAGACGATATCGTCTTCCTGCAAAAGCGCGGCCAGTTCTTTAAGGCGCGAATCAAAATATTCCAGCCCTTCGGCGTAACCTTTTATGTCGCGGCGGTGGCCCCAAGTCATATCAAAATCAACAAAGTTGGTAAACACTATACTGCCTTTCGGCGCGGATTTTACTTCGGCCAAAGTAACGTCCCAAAGTTCTTTTAGGCCGCTGGCTTTTACCGCGCGGGTAATGCCCTGGGCCGCAAAAATGTCGGAAATTTTCCCTACCGAGATTACCTGCCCGCCTTCGTCTTTCATATAATCCAAAACCGTCTTGGCAGGCGGCTTTACGGAATAATCGTGGCGGTTCTTGGTGCGTTTAAATTCCCCGGCTTTTTCTCCCTCAAAAGGGCGGGCTATCACGCGCGCTATATTATAAGGTTTTAAATGTTTAAAAGCTGTTTCGCAAAGCTTGTAAAGATTATCAAGGCCGAAATATTTTTCATGCGCGGCTATTTGAAATACGCTGTCTGCCGAGGTATAACAAATCGGCAGGCCTGTTTTTATATGCTCTTCGCCGAGTTCGTTTATTATAACCGTGCCGGAGGCGGCCTTGTTGCCCAAGATACCCTTAATTCCGGCTTCTTTACAAATATCTTCTATCAAATCCGCCGGGAATGAAGGGTACTCCGGCTTAAAATACCCCCAGTTAAAAGTTACCGGCACGCCCGCCATTTCCCAATGTCCGGAGGAAGTGTCTTTGCCTTTGCTGACTTCCTTCATATAACCGTATTTTGACGGCAAATCAAAATCCGAAGCGGCGGTTTCATCTGTCGGGGCCGCCTTCCCGCAGGAAGCTTTCGCCGCTTCAAGCAGACCTAATTTTTTTAAATTTGGAACTTTAAGATTTTTGTAATTTTCCGCTATGTGTAAAAAAGTGTTTGCGCCTTCGTCGCCGAAGGAGGCCGCGTCTTCCGCGCCGCCGATACCGAAAGAATCCATCATCAAAATTATAACCCTGCCTTTAGCCTGCATAAAACCTCCGAGAACTGATATAATTCTAATGTATATTAAATTTTTTTCCTTAGCAAGGGGGGCTGCCGTGAATAACGCATATAAAAATATGAGAAGTTTTTGGCTGGACGCAAATAATTTTAAAGATAAACGCGGACAGAAAAGCGCAGGCAAAGACGAAGTAATTATCGCGGGCCTTGAATACTGCATGAAGGATAACAACGGCAATCTTAAAAATATCTTTTTGGCCGCTTCCGTTTTAGGCAACGCCAGTTTGTATTTTGAAAACAACAGCCCCTCCGGCATAGGCGGCATGATAGGGGAAAACAACGAAACAATCAAAAAGGCCGCCCTTAACTTTATAAACGCCGGCGCAGAAATGACCGACAAAATGATGCCCGTTTCCACCCTGCCGGAGCCGAAAGACCCCATGAAAATCACTCTTTTTGCCGTAAGCGAAAAACAAATATTCTATATAGAAACCGAAGAACTCGTGGCTAGGAACACCCAAAATCCGTTCTATAAATTTTATGCTTACAGCCAGCAGCTTATAAGTGCGTTCAGGCAAAACGAAGCGCAGGCGAAAGGTATGGCCAAATCTTCATAATATACGGAACCTATTTCCACGTCTATAAAATCCTGAAAGTTTTCCGAAGAAAACAACCTGTTCCCGAAAACGTATTTAATGACGCCGAGTACGCTTAAGTCTTTGGAAATATAGGAAAGCTTAGGGTTGGTGGCCAAATCAAGCATACGGGCTTCGCTGACGCCGGACGCAAATACCGTCGTGTACGAATATGCGCCAAAAATTATCAGGGAAATTACTTTTAACAGCAAAGAAGCTAAAACTACCGTAAAGGTTAAGAACGAAAAAGGCCAGCTTCTGTATGTTTTTATGCTGCTTGATGACAAACGCGCATTCGCTTTCAGCCCGAATGATTCTTTAATGGTGTTATATGATTTAAAAGATTATAAGAAATATTCCTTGGCTTTAAACAATAAAGTGGTATATCTTGAAAATAATCCCGATGCTAAAGATCTTATGCCGGATCTGCGCGACCTTATCAATAAAGACAGACGTTATGTAGTCGGCGTGACTTTCGTTGATAAAATAGCAATCAAAAATCCGGCTTCCTATGTAATTCAAGCCGTAAGATGGCAGAACTATTTACAGGAATATTACCCGCATAAAGAGCTAAAAATCAAAAAACTGAAAATAGATAAAAAAGAAGCGGAAGCTTTTGGGAAAAATATAAAATTTTCCTTTTAGCGATTTCAGTCGACATATCAAAAACCCCCGGTTTTAAACCGGGGGTTTTGCATTTTAAAAGATTAGAATAAATATCTTGCGGTTACGCCCCATACGGCGCAGGAAGGTATGCTTTTATTGTTTACTTCTATGGAGTAGAACGGAACAACGGCCATTTTGTCTTCTATAATGTCGTAAGAGTAGTTAATGCCCAAAGCGGCGGCAAAGCTGTCCTTTTCAAAGCCGAGATAGCTTTTTAAATCGGCTGATAAACCCAAAGCGTTGTATTCGTTGAAATAGTATCTGGCGAATACGCCTGCGTCCAAAATTGTGCCGGAGGAAGTTTCATCAGTGTGGCCGATATAGTCGAAGCCGAATCTCCCGCCTATGGTAAAGTTATCCGCGGCCTGCGCAGTACCTACGCTGCCGTACATTCCGAAATCCGTTGAGCCTTTCGCCGCGCCTCCGTCATGATTGTAAGGAGAATCAAAAAGTTCCGGGCTGAAATAGGCGTCCAAATCCAAAAATCTGCCGTGGCTGATATCGTTCATAAAGCGGTATTTGCCGTGAAGGGTTATATCCTGCATACCGTCGCCGCCGTGTTTTATATCGGCCCAGCCGACGGATGCAGCCAAGGTTAAATTATCAAACGCACCTACGGATATTTTTTCGTAAAGCCCCCAGCTTTTATTAAGTTTTAAAGCGTTGTTGGTAAAACCGAGGGAAGTATCGGAAACGACTTGGCCCGGCGCGGGCATAAAGAAAGGATCCGTTATATTAAGGGCTTTTGCCTGAAGCGGCAGAAGCACGGCCGCGGCAAGAATAAGTGAAAATTTCTTCATAACAACTCCTAAGTTTAAGATTAAAATTATATACTTATAATATCATTTTACTTAGGAGATAGGATAATGAACATTATCAATACTTTGCTGCCTTCTTTGCCGCCGCAGCTTAAATATATTATAGCTCTGTGCGCGATATTGCTGCTTATACTTTTGTTTAAGTATATATCGAATCTTCTTCAAGGTACGACGGAATGGCTGCTCGCCAAGAAGAACTTTATAGCCAAAGGCTGGCTTTCTTTAATGACCAAATACAAATTGTTCAGCAATATATTTTTTGCTTTTGCGATGTCTATTCTTTCCCCGGCCTGCGGCATATTTTTCGGGGACTTATACCCCAATATCAGTTTGGTAGTGGTACGCGTGCTAAACTGCTTGGTAATAGTGGCGTTTACGCTGGTGCTGAACTCCGCTTTAAGCGTAATTTCGGATAAATTTTCCCGCAGTATCAAATTGCCCGTAAAAGGCATTATACAAGCCGTGAAAGTGATAATGTGGATAATAACCATAATTTTTATGATGTCGACTTTGATGAACAAAGAACCGATTTACTTCCTCGGCGGTTTGACGGCTTTGTCCGCAGTCATTTTGTTGATTTTCAAAGATTCCATTTTGGGGCTTACTTCCGGCTTTCAGCTGCTTTTAAACGATCTTGTCCGCGTAGGCGACTGGATTGAAATACCCAGCCAGGGCGCGGACGGCGAAGTTATTGATATTCTGCTTACGACGATACGCGTAAGGAACTGGGATAATACCATAGTAAACGTTCCGGCTTACGATTTGGTCGCGCACTCTTTTACCAACTGGCGCGGCATGACGGAATCCGGCGGAAGGCGCATAAAAAGAGCCATAAATATAGATATGAAGAGCATACGCTTCCTGACCGAAGAAGACATAGAAAAGTTCAAACATATAAATTTGCTTAAAGATTATTTGGCCAAGAAAGAAAAGGAAATTGAAGAAATCAATAAAAAACGCGGCGTTAAGGACGATAAATATAACGCCAAGCGTTTAAGCAATATAGGCACTTTCAGGATGTATTGTTACAATTATCTTAAGCAAAACCCCAATATTTCCGATAAATTTACGTGCATGGTGCGCCAGCTCGCTCCTACTACGGAAGGCCTTCCTTTGGAGATTTACGCATTTTCTTCCAATACAAACTGGACGGATTATGAGGGCATTCAGGCGGATATCTTTGACCATTTCCTTTCAATAATTGATATCTTTGACCTTAAAGTCTATCAGCGTTACGGTATGGATTAGCGCTGCGGCGGGCTTTAGGTTAATCGCCAAGAACGCTTTAAAATGGTAAAATTATAAATAAGGTACCAGCAATAAGCCGGTACCTTATTATTTAAGTATGCTTTTTATTTTTAGACCGCATGCTTAGGAGGATTAATGAATAAATTGTTTCGACTTGCCGCGTTTGTCGCCGTAAGCTGTTTTTGCGCGACTTCCACTCTTGGCGCGGGTTTTGGATTGTATGAGTTCAGTGCAAGGGGCAACGCCATGGGCGGAGCCGTCTTGGCCGGGGATGCGGAGCCTGCCTCATTGGCTTTGAATCCGGCCCTTATAACGGATCTTGACGGCGTTCAGTTCCAAATGGGCGTAACCGAAATTACCGCTTCCGCCAAAGTAACGTATAATCAGGAAGGCCAATCTCCGGACAGAGTCTGGTGGACTTTGCCCACAGTTTATTATACCCAGCAGCTTTTTGAAGATTGGTACATCGGTTTGGGAGCTTTCCCGCGTTTTGGCTTAAGCGGGCATTATCCCGACAGAAATTGGGCCGGCTCTTCCGACGTTTATGACGTTGATGTCCAGTCTTACTCCATACAGCCTACCGTCGCTTTTCAGGCGACTGAAAGATTCTCCGTGGCGGCGGGCGCTGAAATTATGTATTTTAAATTCAGCGAAGGCAAAAGAATACAGCTCGGGCCTTCAGGCGCGACGGATTTGGAAGTCGAAGGAGACAGCTGGGGCCTCGGCGCAATTTTGGCTATGGCCTATAAAGCCAACGAGAAAGTAAATCTCGGCGCGAGCTTCAGAACCAGAGTAAAACAGGGCGTTGACGGCACCAGCAAATTTTCAAGGGAGATGGCCGTACCCGGTGTCGCCGCTTTTATGAACGGCTCCGCCCACGGCGATATCATGCTGCCGGCGCAGTTGGCTATGGGCATTTCTTACAGGCCTATTGACGATTTGTTGATAGAATTTACCTGGATGAATATATTCTGGAGCAGTTTTGACGATTTGGCCATTTCTTTTGAGCGTGCTCCCGGAACTGGTACTTCCGGCGTATCCAGTCAGAAAAAGGAATGGAAAGACGCTTACAGAATGGGCCTCGGCGCGGAATACAAACTTTCCAATGTAGTTAAATTAAGAGGCAGCTATATCTTTGATAAGACTCCTACCAACAATGACTATATGGATGTTCTCGTCCCGGTCAGCAACAGGCATTTGTTCGGCACAGGTATAGGGCTTAACTTGGGCAAAGGTTTCATTTTGGACGCCTCATACACCTTCCTTATCGGTGAGGGTATGAGCGGCACCAACTTGGAAAACGCCGCTTCCGTTAAATACGGGCAGGCCTTCAGCCATATGGCCGGCCTTAGCTTAAGGTACACCTTATAATCAATCTGACAGCTTATACAAAACCCCCGGCTTATAGGCCGGGGGCTTTTGTTTGGAGGAGAAAATTTATACGCTTAGAAGTTTCACGCCGAAGCTTATGGACCAATCCATGGTTTGTCTGTTTCCGCCGGCGTGCCAGCCCGGTTTTAAGTACATGGAGATTTCGTCAAACAGCATTATGCCGGTTTCAACCTCAATGATAAATTCCCCGGCATTGTCGTTGTGAAAATCTATATAATATTTCGGATCAAAAAGAGCCCACCACCCGTGCGGGGAAAGATAAGCCGCCACCGCCCTTATTCTGCCGAGGTTGATGTCATCTCTTGAAGATGGCCCCGCTATACTGACATAATGCTTATACCCGGCCGCAAAGAACACCTGCGGCACTATTTCATATTCCGTATAAACGGAGGGGCTGAACTGCCATTTGCCTATGCCTGTTTCGTCATGGGTGGCTGAAGGCAAAGTAAACTCCCCTATCGCGCCGAAAGCCAGTTTGCCGAATCTCTTTACGGCCGAAGCGGAAAGCAGTATGTCGCCCAAGCCGTTTTCGGAATTTTCTTTGCTTTCGTATCGGCTGAAGGGCACCTCGGTGCCTATGGTAAACATATTGCTGAAAGAATAATAATATTTTAAGGTCATACTCGTAACGGAAGTTCCCGCGGAATCATCTATTACGGTCATAGCCGGATTAAGTTCCAGCGTGGAGATTTTATCGCTGGGTTTTACGCCCCTTATTTCGCATTCCTGAAGCTGCACTGCATAAAGTTTGCCCGCGGCGAAACCAAGGCAAAACAGTAACGATAAAAGTTTTTTTGTCATTCTAGCACCCCCGGATATAGTTAAGTATATGGGTTTTGTATTAAAAAGCAATGTCAAAATTTAACGAAAAATCCCAGCGCCGCGCTTAATGCTATGAAGATTATCGGGTGCAGTTTAACTTTAAACATTATAAAAAGCAGAATAAAAAAGTAAGCTATGTTGCCAAATAAAAACAAGTCGGTTAAATTTGAGGTTTGCTGATAAAGGGGGAAATCAAATACGGATACTTTTACTATCTCCCATACCGCTATGGTTATAAGGGCGCATACCGCCGGCCTTAGGCCCGTAAAGGCGGCTTGTACATATTTATTGTTTGTAAATTTCTGCAAAATTCCGGCCACTATTATGATAACTATTACCGAGGGCGTAACTATGCCCAAAGTCGCTATTATCCCGCCGAGTATTCCACCGGCGTTGAACCCGGCGAAGGTGGCCATATTTATGCCCAGCGGTCCGGGGGTAATTTCCGATACGGCTATCATATCGGCTATTTGGGCCGTACCAAACCAGCCGGTTTTAAAGGAAAGCTGATAAAGAAACGGCAGCGTCGCCAAACCGCCGCCTACGGCAAACAGGCCTATTTTGAAAAATTCAATATATAACAGAAGATATATCATTCGGCCTTTTTCCTTTTAATAGAGTTTTCTATTATCGCCGCCAAAGCGCAAAATATTACCAGCAACGCCGGCGACACCCTGAACGCGAAATATATTATAAGGCTGAACGCGAACAAAGCCGCCGTAAACAGGTTTATTATGCCTTTTTTAAAAAACGGGAATAAAGCGTGCACTATAAGCGCGGCTACGCAAATGCGTATGGAATTAAAAAGCCTGTCGGTAACTTCCGCGCTTATATATTTTGTAAGAAACAAAGCTATAGCGGTTATTATTATTACGCTTGGCGCAATTATGCCCAAAGTGGCGAATACAGAGCCTAAAATGCGGCGTTTTTGATATCCAAGCAGCGATGCCGTATTAACCGCTATTACGCCGGGCGTTACCTGCGAAACGGCGAAAAAATCCATAAGGTCTTGGCGCGTCATCCACTTTTTTTTGTCTATCAATTCCTTTTCTATTACGGGGAGCATTGCATAGCCTCCGCCGAAAGTCATCGCGCCTATTTTTGCGAAAGTTAAGAACAAATTAAGAAGGGAAATGTTTTTGTCGTACATGATTAAAGAATTTTAAGCAAATCGGCTATTTTATCCATTTTGATAAAACCGTTGGAAAGTTTGTCTGTGGCGATGTTCTCATGCTGCCAGGTAAGGCTGTAAGGTATCCATACGGCGCGCGCGCCAAGTTTTACCACCGGCATTATATCCGATTTTAAGGAATTACCCACCATCAAAAACTCCTGCGGCATTACGCCCAAACGCCGCATGAGCGTTTTATATCCGCGGATATTTTTTTCGCTCATGATTTCTATATGGTGCAAATATTTTGTCAGGCCGGATTTATGCAGTTTCCTTTCCTGATCAAGCAAATCGCCTTTTGTAGCTACGACAAGTTTGTATTTTGCGCTTAAGGTTTTAAATACGGGCAAAGCTCCCGGCAGCAGTTTTACCGGCTGATTAAGCATGGCCTTGCCTGTGGATATAATTTGCTCGGTAACCGCGGAGTCCATTTTGCCGCCGCTTAATTTTAAAGCCGTTTCTATCATGGAAAGCATAAAAGCCTTTATGCCGTATCCGTATAGAGGAAGATTGTTTATTTCCGTGGAAAATAAAACCTCTTTCGCTTTGTCTTTATCCGCATAAGGCTGCATAAGACGGTAGAAATACTCTTCGGCCTCGCGGAATAAATCCTCGTTCGGCCAAAGAGTGTCGTCGGCGTCAAAAGCGACTATTTTTATATTGCGCATCATATATTAAATTCTACAACTTTTTGTTATATAAAAAAGGCGCCGCGGCAAAGCGGCGCCTTGTAAGCCGGGATAAAGTTTATTTTTTAACTTCAAAATAAGCTTTTTTGTATTTGCATACGGGGCACATTTCGGGGGCTTTTTCGCCGGTGAAGGTAAAACCGCAGTTCATGCATTTCCAGGTAACTTTGCCGGTTTTTACGAATACTTCGCCTTTTTCAAGTTCGTTGAAAAGGTTTAAATAGCGTTCTTCGTGTTCTTTTTCGATTTGGGCTACTTTTTCAAAGAGGAACGCTATATCGTTAAAGCCTTCTTCCTTGGCTTCTTTGGCGAAGTTGGCGTACATGTCGGTCCACTCGTAATTTTCGCCGGCGGCGGCGTCTTTAAGGTTTTCCAAGGTTGAAGGAATTTTACCGTCGTGTAAAATTTTAAACCAAATTTTGGCGTGTTCCCTTTCGTTTTTTGCGGTTTCCTTAAAGATAGAAGCTATATAATTGTAACCTTCTTCTTTAGCCTGCTTTGCATAATAAGTATATTTGTTTCTGGCCTGAGATTCGCCCGCAAACGCGGTCATAAGGTTTTTTTCTGTCTTTGATCCTTTAAGTTCCATTTTATTTCTCCTGTTTATTTATACATTCTCTGCATACCCCGTTGAAAATAATTTCACGGCGGTTAATTTTAAAATCTGTTTTTTTAGCGCTCATGTTGAGTTGTTCCAGCAAAGTTTCGTCTATAAATACGTCCTCCACCCTGCCGCAGTTTTGGCAGATAATATGCGCGTGTTCCCGCGTGTGGTGGTCAAAATGATCGGCTTGGTTAAGCCCGCTTATCTTTTTGATTCTGCCCTGCGCTGCCATTTGGCTTAAATTTCTGTAAAGCGTACCTAAGCTTAAAGCCGGGCAGGAGGGTTTTATTAACGAATAAAGATAATCCGCCGTCGGGTGGCACGGATTGTTTTTAAGCGTATTATAAATAAGTTCCCTTTGTTTTGAGTATCTCATAATATTTAATAATGATAACTGTTACTGATAATTTATAAAAATAAAACTTGTTTTGCAAGCAATATTTTTAAAACGGCGCGCAGAAATACGCACCGGCTTTGGTGAGGATAGATACCATACAAATTAAAAAGCGTTTGCCCGCATTATTTAAAAGCAGATTGGAGAAATTCGTCAAAAATACAAAATTGGTCGTTATGTACGGGAATTGGAACGATTACGGGCGTTTGCCGGGGTAAGATATTTCCTTTATGTAAATCGAACCTGGGGATGCCTCCCCAGGTCCTTAACTAACCGCCCCATACTGCTATGGGTTGATAAGTAATTTTATCATTATTTTGTCTTTTCGCAATAGCTTTTTTAGAACTTCCCTCCAAATACAAAAGATATTTGGTTGGAACCGTCGCTCAGGTTCTGCGTATAGTTAATGCCCAACGGGAAAGGAAATCTCCAAAATTTGTAAGAGAGCGTCGCCCCGGCTCCGCTTAAGGCTCTGTATTTATCGGAGTATACATAAGCCAGCTCGTAAAAGGGCTGCAGAGCCAAAAGGCCGGTATTGTTTCTCGCCAAATAATAGGCGAAGGATATTCCCGTCCCCGCGCCGCGTTCTCCGTACAGAGTACGGCTGTAACGCCCCTGTCCGCTCATCAGATCGTCCGCTCTAACCTGCTCGGCAAACGGGGCGGAAAAGGAATCTTCCCCTTTAATATAAATATTCAAAATATGTCTGTTTTTAAATTCGACTACGCTCCTTGCTTCTGCGGATATTTTGGAAATGTTAAAGTCCGCCCCGGTCCAATCGCCGCCGTTTTTGTAAGCGGCTTGCAGTGAGTAGCCTATTATCGGCGCGGGCAGATTTTTTAAGCTTTGTTCTTTATCGGTAAGTCCGTAACCGAATAAAGCCCCCATATTCGCGCCGGAGCGTATGTTTTTGCGGTAATTCAGCCCGAAGCCGACCGTGCTGTAATTGCCGGATTTCATATCTTTGGAATATCTTACATATTTATATTCCGGGGAGATAAATCCCGTAAAATATCCTTTTTGCCTTGCGTAGAGGAAGTTAAAAGAATCCGTTTTGGTGTAGATTTTATTTATCGGGTTTTTAAAATCTTCTTCGTCGTCCGTAGTGCTGAAAATGCCGTCATTGTTTATGCGGCTGCCGTTGTAAAACCTCTGCTCGAAATTCATATTTATAAAAGACGCCTGATAGATGTTTTCGCCGTCTTTGAGCATAAGGCTGGCCATGCTTCCGTCTTTGCCGCTTCCGCCGAAAAGCATTAAAGTTTCGCCGCGTTTAAATAAGTTCCCCGCCGCCAAAGAGGCTCCTGCCGCGCTCTTTTTGCCGCCGGTGGCGAATATCAAAGGGAAAATATAATAGCCGTCCTCCGCTTTTACGGAAATATCCACGGCGCCGCCTTCGGAAGGTTTTAAATCAAAGGAAAGTTTTTTTGCTATTCTTAAATCGTGCAGTTCGTTTTGGGCGTCTTCATAGCGTTCGGAATTAAAAATTTGGCCTTCTCTTAAAGGAAATCTGTTTTTAAGTATTTCCGGCTTTATTCTGTTTGAAGAAGCCTCCACAGAACGTATTGCGCAGCCGTCGTATTTTGAAAAATCCTCCGCGGCGCAGGCGCATCGGATGAAAACGGCGCACAGCAAAACAGCCGCCGTCTTCTTAAAGTTGAAATTCATTTTATTCTCCAAATATATACTTACCTACCGGTAAGTATATTTTACAAAAAAGCGTTTTTTCGGTCAAAGGCGGATATGGACGGATTAAAAAATAAAAACCCCGGCGTATACCGGGGAGAATAGACTTTCTTGGTTTTAGGGACTAGGCATTATCCATATCCGATTGTATGTTTTGCAAATCCTGTTCATGATCGATTTCTTCCGCCAGGATTGATACGGCTATGGAATAAGTTACAGGGTCCTTGCCCTTTACATATTGGATAAGTTCGTCATAAGCTTGTATGGCGCACCTTTCCGAAGCCAAATTCTGCTTAAGCAGTTCCTGGGTTCTAGGATTCGTCGGAGCCAGATATCCGCAATTTGTAAAGCGGTACCAGTCTTTCGGTTCCAATACGGGTACGCCTTCAAGTTCTATTATCCTTTTTGTCAGCATTTCCGCGTGTTTAAGTTCATCTTCGGCGTGTTCTTTCATTTCAGCGGTGAGTTCCGCGTTAAACGCGCCTGTGCTGACTTTCGCTCCCGTCCAATATTGTACGTAAGAGAGCCATTCGTCGCAGTACAGTTTATTTAATTTCTCCAGCAGTTCGCCGGTATTAAGCCCGGCTTTTTCCACCAAGGCTATGGCTTTTATGCCCATAATATTACCCCCTTTGCGGTTTTTAGGCCGCATTAGTTAGTATAGGCTTAAAGCCGGTTTTGTAAAGCCCGGAGCAGTCTTCTTTCCCTTTGGGAGGCAAAGCCCTTAAATGGTATAATAAAATAAAAGGTCTTAAGGAGAAAAATGGACGAAAAATTCTCAAAAGAAGGTCTTACCTTTGACGATGTTTTATTGATTCCGCAGCATTCCAAAGTGCTGCCCAAAGACGTAAAAACCCATACGCGCCTTACCAAAAAAATTAAACTTAACATTCCGCTTATAAGCGCGGGTATGGACACCGTTACCGAATCTGCCTTGGCGATAGCCATAGCGCGGGAAGGCGGTATAGGCATAATACATAAAAATATGCCCCTGCAGAAGCAGGCGCAGGAAGTCGACCGCGTTAAAAGGAGCGATAACGGCGTTATAACAAATCCGTTTTCACTTGGGCCGGAACGAACTTTGCAGGAAGCAAAAGATATTACAGCCAAATATAAAATTTCCGGCGTGCCGATAGTTGACGGCGGGGGAAAGCTCGTCGGCATAATCACCAACAGGGATATGCGTTTTGAAACCGACAATTCCAAACCAATCGGCGAGATTATGACCAAAGAAAACCTTGTTACGTCCAAAGAGGGAACCTCTTTGAAAGAAGCCAAGGAAATCTTGCGCCGCGCCAAGGTTGAAAAGCTCCCGCTTGTGGACGGAAACAATATTTTAAAAGGGCTTATTACTATAAAAGATATTGAGAAATCCATTCTCTACCCCAATTCCGCCAAAGACGAAAAAGGCCGCCTTATTGTAGGCGCGGCGATAGGCATAACCAAAGATATGCTTACCAGAGCGCAGACGCTTTTGGAAGCCGGCGCGGACGTTTTGGTGGTGGATACGGCGCACGGCCACAGCCAGGGCGTTTTGGAAGCCGTTGCCAAGATAAAAGAATCTTTTGCGGAATGCCAGCTTATAGCCGGAAACGTCGCCACCGGGGAAGCGGCCGAAGCTTTAATTAAAGCCGGCGCGGACGCGGTAAAAGTCGGCATAGGGCCCGGCGCGATATGCACCACCAGGGTTGTAGCAGGTATAGGAGTGCCGCAGATAACCGCAATTTACGATTGTTATAAAGCCGCTTCAAAATACGACGTGCCTATTATAGCCGACGGCGGAATTAAATATTCCGGCGATATCGCCAAAGCAATAGCCGCGGGCGCAAGCACGTGTATGCTTGGTTCTCTTTTTGCGGGCACCAATGAAAGCCCCGGGGAAAATATTATTTACAACGGCCGCGCTTTTAAAGCGTACAGAGGCATGGGCTCTTCCGCCGCGATGAAAGCCGGCAGCAGTGACAGATACTTCCAGGAAAACGCCAAAAAACTGGTGCCGGAAGGCGTTGAAGGGCGCGTGCCGCACAGGGGTGCATTGGCCGACGTCGTTTATCAGCTTGTCGGCGGGCTTAAGGCCGCCATGGGCTACTGCGGAGTAAAAACTTTGGCCGAACTTACGGAAAAGGGCAGATTTATAAAAATTTCCAACGCCGGTTTGGTGGAAAGCCACCCGCATGATATTTTTATCACGAAAGAAGAAAGCAATTACAGTAAGGGAATGTAAATGAACAATGAACTTGTTTTGATAGCGGATTTCGGCGGGCAGTATAATCAGCTTATAGCCCGGCGCGTCAGGGAACTGCACGTTTATTGCGAGGTTGTTCCCTATTCTAAACTTCTTGAGCGCGCAAAAAACTCAAAACCCAAAGGAATAATTTTTACCGGCGGTCCTTCAAGCGTGTATGAAGCCGGCGCGCCCGCTTTGCCTGCGGAAGTGTTTTCTTTAGGCGTTCCCGTACTGGGTATTTGTTACGGGCATCAGCTTACGGCGCATGTTCTCGGCGGGAAGGTGCTCAGCCCGGATTTTAAAGAATACGGTAAAGTTGAACTTAAAATAAAATCCGGCGGCGGGCGTCTTTTTAAAGGAATCAAGCCGGAAGAGATTTGCTGGATGAGCCACCGCGATTATGTGGAAGTTCTGCCCGCCGGCTTTGAAGTTACGGCTTTTACGCAGAAGTGCCCCGTCGCGGCAATGGAGAATGAAGTTCGCAAAATTTACGGTTTGCAATTTCACCCGGAAGTCGAACATACTCCTTTCGGCAGGAAACTTTTGGGCAATTTCCTTTTTGACGTCTGCGGCTGCAAAGGCGATTGGACTATGCAAAACCTCGCCGCGGAACTTATTAAAGATATAAAGGAAAAGGCCTCCGGCAAAAAGGTGCTTTGTGCGCTTTCCGGCGGGGTGGATTCTTCCGTAGCGGCGGTATTGGCCGGCAAAGCGATAGGGGATAATCTTATCTGCGTTTTCGTCGATCACGGCCTTATGCGCAAAAACGAAGGCGACGAAATAGAAAAAATGTTTAAGCGCGATTATCATATAAATATGGTGCGCGTAAACGCGGGCGAAAGGTTCTTGAAAGCTTTAAAAGGCGTACGGGACCCGGAAGAAAAACGTAAAATAATCGGGCGGGAGTTTATCTCCGTATTTGACGAAGAAGCAAAAAAACTCGGCCGCATTGATTTTCTGCTTCAGGGAACCATATATCCCGACGTTATAGAATCGGGCTCGGGCGAAGCTTCGGTAATCAAAAGCCATCACAATGTGGGCGGACTGCCCAAGGATATGAACCTCGGCCTTTTGGAGCCTTTAAGGCTTTTGTTTAAGGACGAAGTCCGCGCCCTGGGCTTGGAAATCGGCCTGCCGGAAAAAATGGTTTGGCGTCAGCCTTTCCCCGGGCCGGGTTTGGCGGTGCGGTGCCTTGGCGAAGTTCGGGAAGAAAAACTTAAAATCATCCGCGAAGCCGACGCAATTTTACGGGAAGAAATCGCCGCGCGCGGCCTTGACGGGGAGATTTGGCAGTACTTTGCGTTTTTGCCGAACATCAAAAGCGTGGGGGTTATGGGGGACGAAAGAACCTACTTCCACACCGTCGGAATAAGGGCCGTAACCTCTACCGACGCGATGACGTGCGACTGGGCCAAAATCCCTTATGACGTTTTGGAAAAAATTTCATCCAGGATAGTCAGCGAAGTGGAAGGCGTAAACAGGGTTATATATGATATAACCTCAAAACCGCCGGCCACGATAGAATGGGAATAAAGCCCGTTTTTACGGTTTTAAGCGCGCGGTTTTAAGCCGCGCGTTTTTCATGCGGATTGACTGAGCGGGCGATTTTTTGTTATAGTTTTGGTGTTGAGTTCGTAAGTAAGTTTCATGACAGAATAACAGCGGCTTTTGGCGAAGGTTATTCTTATGAAAACTTATTGCTTAGAAGATTTAAAACCTTTCTTTATCGGCAGAGGAACGGAACGTATGTGCTTTCGCTCTCCTTCCGATCCGCGCTGTATTGTAAAAATAAGTCCTAAAAAACACGCCAAACAAACTTTGAGGGAAATAGATTATTTCCGTTTTCTTCAAAAACAAAGTGTTCCGTTTAATCATATTCCTGAGTTTAAGGGGGAAGTCCGCGTAAAGGGATATGTCGGTTTTGAGCAAGCCGCCGTTTTAGACGGCAACGATTCGGTTTCAAAGCCGCTTTTGTCTTATTTGAATATGTACGGCAATCCCGGCCGCAGGGAAAAGGATATACTTAAAAAGCTTTTGACGGAGCTTTATCAGTATATGTACAAATACAATATCACGCCCTGCGATTTGAATTTGAACAATATTCTGCTTAACGTTTCAAAAGATTCTTACAAATTGGTTTTGGTGGACGGAGTGGGCAGCCCTTTCCTTATTCCGATAGGCCAATATTTAAAACCGATAGGAAGAAAACGCATTGAACGCAAATGGCGTCAGTTTGCAAAACGCGATATCCTGCCTATCTTCGCCGGAAGTAATTAACCTTTGTTTTCTTTTTTCTGCGGTTTGCCGATATGCGCCTCTCGCACGGTATGCTATAATAAAATAACGGAGGAATTTATGCCTTTACATACCGATTGCAAAAATAATAACGTAAAAACGATTCGCCTTTTAAAGACCGCGCGCGGGCAGATAGAAGGCATCATAAAAATGATTGAAGAAGAAAGAGAATGTATAGACATAAGCTCCCAAATATTGGCGACGCAGTCCATATTAAAAAAGGTGAATGTGGACATACTTTCCAATCATCTTTCCGGCTGCATTAAAGACTCCATTGAGCATGACAGCGAAACCGTCAAGACGGAAAAGCTTGAAGAAGTCGTTACTCTCCTGAACAAAATGCTTAAATAGTTTTTTCCGCGTTTATAAAAACGAAATCGCCTAGTTCCCCTATAATCCGCTTGGCTTCTTCCGCGCTTTTGCCGCCGGAATATTTTAAAGCCGCCGCGTAATTGCCTTCGCCGGTATCCCAAATATGCAGATAGTCGGTTTTAAGTCCGCTTTCTTTTAATTTCTCAAGAGCGGCTGTTTTTAAGGGTTCCGCTTCGTAGTCGGTCAATATTTTGGCAGTGGATTTTATCAGCCCCAAAGCCCACACGCATATCATAATGCCGCCCAAAAGCCCCACTATTGAGTCAAGGAAGTTAAGCCCGGCGTATTTGCCCAAAAGCAGCGCCGCTATGGCCATTACGGAAGTTAAAGCGTCAGCCAAAATATGCAGATAGGCTGATTTAAAATTATAGTCTTCGTGTTTGTGCTCGTGCGCGCCGCATTCCGCCGAATGTTTATGGCCGTGCCCGTGTTCATGCCCGCCCATTATCAATATGCAGGCGGTATTTACCGCAAGGCCTATTATCGCAACGGTTATAGCTTCGTTAAAGTTAATTTGTAAGGGGCTAAAAAACCTTTCCGCCGATTCATAAAGTATCCATAAGCCCGAAAGCCCCAAAAGTATTGCGCTGGCAAAACCGGCCAAGGGGCTGAATTTGCCGCTTCCGAACGCAAGCTTTTCAGACGCGGCGAATTTGCGTATCATTATATAAGCAAAGAAAGTTATAGATAAAGCGAAAGCGTGCGTGCCCATATGCCAGCCGTCGGCGAGCAAAGCCATGGAATTGCTTAAATAGCCGAATCCTATTTCCGCCGCCATGGTAATGAGGGTCAGAATTATTACCAACAGAGTTTTCTTTTCTTTATTTTTCATAAAATCCTCTTGTTTGAAGCCCGTTTTTTATTTTACTTTCGGGCTTTCTAAATACCCCCCGGGGGTATAGTATAAGTATAATCTTTAAATAAAGCTTTGTCAAATATTTTATTTGGTACAATTTAATATGTTTATAAGGAAAACACAGCTTAAAGATTTACCGCTTATCGAAGAAGTATATGCCCGCGCGCGGGAATTTATGAAGTTAAGCGGCAACCCCGGCCAATGGGGGGATAAATATCCTCAGAGGGAAAAGCTCCTGCGTGATATTGAGCTTGGCCAAGCGTATATTTGTTTTGAGGACGATGACATTTTGGCTGTTTTCACTTTCTGCCCCGGCCCGGACGCGACTTATGCCCGTATAGAAGGCGGTTCTTGGCTGAACGATAAACCTTACCATGTGATTCACAGGTTGGCTTCATCGGGGCTGCGCCGCGGCGCGGGGGCTTTTTGCATTGACTGGTGCTTTAGGCAATCCGGCAATATCCGCATAGATACCCACGCCGACAATAAACCAATGCTTAAACTGATAGACAAAAAAGGTTTTGTTTACTGCGGCATAATTCACACCGATGACGGTACGCCTAGAAAGGCTTTCCAAAAAGATATCGAAGAGTAATAAATTATTGCAAATAAAAAATCCCCGGGACGGCCCGGGGATTTAAATTTTTCCGAAACTATTTTATTTCTATGCTTTTTATCGCCTCGTCGGTTATAAAGGCGAGGTTGTTATTCATTGTTGCCGCGGCGTCGTAAATAGCGTTTTCCTGTTCTTGGGAAATATTATCCTGCACTTGCGGATTGGCGTAGAAGGTTTGTATCACTATGTCCCAAGCCTGTCCGCCGTTTTTGCATGAAAGCGTGGTTACTTTCTTTTCCGTTTCCAAATCCACGAAAGAACTTTTTCTGCAGTTCTTCCCGCTTATGGAAATTTCTTCTATATCATCATAAATTACGCCTTCAAAACCGAAAGGCTCTTGCATAGCTGAAGCGTCCGCATTCGTTTTTGTATAAGCGTAGGAAAACGCCACCGGCGGATAGCTTTCAAAATTGTCGTACATAAAAACCTGCAGCTCGCTTACGGAAGGGTTCTGGTTTTTGTAAGATTCCATAATTCCTTCAGGGTTGATTTTAACTTCGCGCAGAATACCGAAATCTTTTTCCGGCAGAGTGATTGAAAGCCCGCCGTTGAGAGTATAATTCTCGCTCAAAGGTTTGCTTTTAGAGCAAGCCTGAAAGGAAAGGGCCGTAACCGCGATAAGCGTTAAAAGAGTTATATTTTTCATAATAATATCCTGTTTACGTTTTTAATTTGCATTAAACATCTTAAAAACATTCTAGTTTATTTTTTTAATATAGTCCTAATAATTTGAATTGTGTTTGCTTGCGTGGCGGCATTTGCGTTGTGATTTTAAGCCATATTAAAGCAGCAAAAATAAAAAACCCCGCGCGGTTGCGGGGTTTAAATGGCGGAGTCAACGGGATTCGAACCCGCGGTCTCTGCCTTGACAGGGCAGCGTGTTAACCAGGCTACACCATGACTCCAAGTTACTTCTCTTAAATATATTCTATATTTTTACGCCGAACTAGTCAATATAAATTTTCCGGCAAAAATTTAAGCCGTTTTACCGGGGAAATCTCCCCATAAAATCTGTTCGGCCTGCAGTTCTACGGAAGTTTTTTTATAAACTTCTTCCTGAACTTTTCGTATCAGCGCATAAACATCAGCCGCGGTTGCATTATCATAGTTTATGATAAACCCCGCGTGCTTTTCGGAAACTTTCGCCCCGCCTACGCTTAGGCCTCTCAGCCCGCAAACGTCAATTAAGCGGCTTGCGTAATCATTGACGGGCCTTTTAAAAACGCTTCCTGCGGAAGGATATTCCAAAGGCTGTTTTTCCGCGCGGCGTTTTAATACGGAAAGACGCGTTTGCTTAAGTTCGGCCGGGTCTTGTTTTTTAAGAAGCCACGTCGCGCTTAAAATTATGCAATTTTCTATATTTTTTACTTTACGGTACCCGTATTCAACGTCGTTTTTGCAAAATTGTTTTATTTCCCCGTCGGCGTTTATCACTTTAAAACATTTTAAATTGTCGAAAGTTTCCTGCCCGAATGCGCCCGCGTTCATATAAACTGCGCCGCCGCAGCTGCCGGGTATGCCGCTTAAGCTTTCAAGCCCGCCGAGGCCGTTTTCAACGGAAAGCGAAGCTGCTTCGTCAAGCGGGGTTCCGGCCAAAGCCGTAAGTTCTTCGCCCCGTATGGATATGCCGGCGTAATTTTTTAAACAGCAGGTAACGCCGGGCAGGCCTTTATCGCTTACAAGTATGTTTGAGCCGAGCCCTATCATTCTGAAAGGTACGTTTTCGTGTTCGCAGAAAGTTTTAAGCTTAAGGATTTGCTCTTCGTTTTCCGGCAGAGCCAAAACCTCGGCCGCGCCGCCTGTTTTGTAGGTGGTGTAATCTTTCATAGGGGCGTTAAAAATAAGGCGGCATCCCGTCTTTTCGCCCAAAATATCTTTCCAATTCATTTAATATATTATATAAAAAGATTATGGAGGATATTTATGACAGATATAAACGCGGGGAAACTTCCTGTTAAAACCATAGATTTGAAAATGTTGGAAACGGAATTTTATAATCCGTCAAATCAGCCTGTAAAAGTAAAATTCGGCACTTCGGGCCACAGAGGGGAGCTCGGCGCGGGTTTTTGCGCTTTGCACGCAAAGGCCATAGCGCAGGCCGTCGCAAAAATGCACCTTGAGGAAAATATAAAAGGCAAAATCCTTGTCGGCGGGGATACCAGGCTTATGTCAAAGGTTACCGCAGAACTCTGCGCCTGCGTTTTGGCCGGCAACGGTTTGGAAGTTCTGCTTCCCAAAATACCCGTTCCCACGCCGGTGTTTTCCTATGAAATTTTGTCAAAGCGCGCATGCGCCTCTTTAAACGGCACGGCAAGCCATAATCCTCCTCAGGATATGGGGCTTAAATATAATCCTTCCACCGGTGGGCCTGCCGATTCCGGGATAACTTCCAAAATAGAAAAATACGCCAATTACTATATGGAAAACCCCGGGGAAATAAAATTTATTTCTCTTGAGGAAGCTAAAAAACGGAACCTTGTATCAGAGCCGGACGTAATAGAAAATTACGTTAAAGCTTTGGGTGAGAAAATTGATTTTGCTTTAATCAAAAAATCCGGCTTAAAAGCGGCTTTGCACCCTATGGGCGGCACAAGCCTGCCCTTTTTGCAGGCTGTAAAAGCAAAATATAAATTGGATAATGTGGAAATAGTAAGCACGCTTCAAAATCCGTCCTTTAATTTTATTCCGCTTGACCACGACGGCAAAACGCGCATGGATCCTTCGTCAAAATATCCTATGTCCCCGCTGATAGATTTGGTAATGAGCGGCAAATATGATTTTGCCGGTGCCTGCGACCCTGACGCCGACCGCTTCGGCGCGGCTACGGCAAAGGGCGGGCTCCTTCCGCCCAATCACGCGCTTTGCGTTATGCTGGATTATTTGGCGGCCAAGAACAAATCTTCAAGCGCGCGCTGCGCAGGGCGCACGATAGGCACCACGCACTTAATTGACAGAATCGCCGCGGCCCACGGTTTGAGCGTGGAGGAAGTCAATGTCGGTTTTAAATATTTTGTCGAAGGTTTGCTTTCCGGGCGGCTTTTAATGGCTGGGGAGGAAAGTGCGGGAATGTCCGTAACGAATTGGGTTACGGAAAAGGACGGCCTGCTTGCGGTATTTTTACTGCTTGAAATTATGAGCGCCACCGGCCAGGATATCGCCGGCCTTTACAAACAGCTTACCGAGCTTTACGGCAATCCCGTATATACTCGCGTTGATATGCCCGTAACGGATGAGGTTAAAGCCAAACTTAAGGGTTTTACGGAAGAAAGCCTTTCCTATCTTAAAGAAGTCGCGGGGGAGAAGGTTCTTAAAATCCGCACCGGCGACGGCGTAAAGGTTTATCTGGAAGAGAGCTGGTTTCTTGTAAGGCCTTCGGGTACGGAAGCGATAGTAAAATTTTATGCCGAAACTTTTAAAGGAGAGGAGCATTTATCAAAAATCTTGGAAGAAGGCAAAAAGGTTTTCGGTATTTAAAGTTTTAATAAATCGGCAGAATAAAAGGCCCGGTTTTAAGCCGGGCCTTTTGTATAATATGCAATATTCGTTTTAGGCGTATATTAGGCCTACAGTCTGTCCTTTGCAGGAATGTTCTTTGGTGTTGATATCTTCAAAAACATATGTTTTCGGTTTGCCTCTGTATCCTTCATTGTAAACTTTTGTTACGGGCTCAATCCTCATATAATACTCGCCGTCTAAAAGAAATTCCATATGGTTCCCGCGGGTTTCATTGGAGAAACTGTTTGTTTTAAGATTGCCGGTGTCAATGTTGCAGTCCATAAGCTCCCCTTTTTCGGTGCGTATTATGCCGCTCGGGTTAACGCGATACATAATAGGCTTATCTTTACTGCCGACGTTC
The DNA here is from genome assembly GCA_934643455.1 of Candidatus Proelusimicrobium excrementi. Classification (GTDB taxonomy): domain Bacteria; phylum Elusimicrobiota; class Elusimicrobia; order Elusimicrobiales; family Elusimicrobiaceae; genus Proelusimicrobium; species Proelusimicrobium excrementi. The sequence continues at coordinate 216,901 of CAKUBV010000003.1, forward strand.
TTATAATAAGTCTTTTTATAGTAGATGAAAGCCGGCAGTTTGCTCAAGTTTTGTATCAAAAGGGAAGGCTTCCCTTTCTTTCCCCTGTCCGCCAGAGAAGAAGACGCATTTATCTTAAGGGAATTGCTTTTGCCGGGCACTTGCACCCATTCGCCGTCTTGGGCTTTATATTGGTCAAATATATTGACGTCAAATACAACGTTTTGCTGATCCGAGAATAAATTAAATACGTCAAGCATAGCCAAATCGAATTTATAATGCACGGTGGAATACCGTAAGTAAGTGTCTACGACGCGCAGACCGTAGAGCCTTCTTAAAGCGGTTTGGTGGACGGTGTCATAAGGATCTTTGCTCCAAGCGGAGGGGATGGGATCTTTAAGCTTGCCGAAGACGTTTGTCTCTCCGTCTTTTATAAGCTTTTGCAGAAAGGCCATATTGTCTTCCAAGGCGGTAAATCTCGTCAGCATTTCTTCAAAGGAGGCGTTTACCGCGTTTAAATTGGCGCTGTCAAAGGCGGAGTATACAGCCAGAACTCCTGTGAAGTTCAATATTTTTTTACCGTAATAGAGAAATCTTGCTTTGGACCAAAAGGCCAAAGTTGAAGAAGGTGATGCGATTGAAACGCCGTTAAATTGCCTTAAAGCTACCAATGTAAATATGGTCATTAAAATGGCGTCGTCGCGTTTATTTTTGTTGATACGGTTAATTTCTTTTTGAAGGGCTACAAAACTTTTATAAGCCGGGCCGTATTTTAATCTTGAGTTTATAGATTTTAACTCTTCGGCTATTAAAGCCTGAACTTGTTTGGGCGATTTCTTAAAATCGGGGAGCTGCTCGTATGCAAGCATATCGGCGGATTGTTTGTAAAGAGCAAAAGCCTCGTTTATCTTTGCCTGCGCGCTTAATTTGCTGAAGTTTTTATCGCCGGAGGGTCTGCGCGATACGCCGGAAGCGTTAAGCTTTTTCGTCAGTTCCGTGCGGCGTTTTTTCAAGGCGGCGATTTCTTTTTCCTCTTGCGATATCCTTGACTGCTGTAAAGCTTTGTCAAGCCCTTTGGATTTTTTTGTGAATCTCTCAGGGATAATGGGGCGCACGACGCGGGTATTGTCCTGGGGAGCGGCCCTTTCCAAAAGGCGCTGTCTTTGTTCGCGGTTCATCTTTTCCATTTCAAGTTTTCGGATTTTCCCGTCTATTACGTTCAGTTCATGTCTTACCGGGTCGGCCGCTTTTTGATTTTCAACAAACTGTTTGCTTACAGTAACTTCCTTAAAATAAGGATATACCGCCGAAAGCTTTGTGGTCTGCGCGCCTACCGGCACGCCGAAATAATCCTGAGAGGACGCTTTGCCCTGTGCCAAAGAAAGCATCGGATAAGAAAAAGTTAAAGCCGTCGCCAGCAGTAATCTGATAAATAATTTCATAAATTCACACCTCGTAAAGGTTTGCCTTTCTTTATATATCTTTCTTTATATATTAATAATAACACTAAAGAACAGAAGCCTGCAAGAGCATAAAGGCCCAAAAAAACTTGGGCCCTAAGTCCTAGGACAAGTTTTGAATAATTAAATATAATAGGAATGTATGATTTTAAACCCTTTGGACGGAAGATATAAAAACGCCGTTTCCGAACTGGCCCTTTTGATAGGGGAAGACGCTCTTATACTGCTTAGAATCAAAACGGAATGTCTGTATCTTTTGGCTTTGGCCGATGAAGGCGTTGTTAAACTCGGCCGCGCGCAGAGAAACAAAATTCTTTCCTTCGCAGACGGTTTGCCCGGGGCGGCGCAGACGGTAAAACAAATAGAAACCGAGGGCTTCAAAGGGGTAAAAGCCACCAGACACGACGTAAAAGCCGTGGAATATTATTTGCGTTTTCTTTTTGCCGAAAACGGGCTTAAATCTTATACTCCGTGGCTGCATTTCGCTTTAACTTCCGAGGACGTCAACAGCCTTTGCTATGCATTGATGATAAGGGACTCTTTGGAAAAAGTCCTTATCCCGGCTTTGGAAGAACTTGATGCCGAGCTGCGTCGGATGTCGCGCGAATACGCGGGAACCGTCCTGCTGGCGCGCACGCACGGGCAGGCGGCTGTGCCGACGACCTTCGGCAAAGAATTTAAAGTTTTCGAATATCGTCTTTCCCGTCAGCTTAAACAGCTTAAAAAACAGCAGATTTCTTTTAAATTCAGCGGAGCAGTAGGCAATTACAGCGCGCATACGGCGGCTTTCGGCGAAGTTGATTGGCGCGCGTTTTCTAAAAAGTTTGCGGCGGGTTTTAATAAAGGCCGCAAGAGCAAAATATTTTTATGGGAAGCGGCGACTCAGATAGACCCGCATGATTCTTACGCCGAACTTTTTGACAATCTGCGCCGCGTAAATATGATATTTATTGACTTCGCGCAGGATATTTGGCGTTATATTTCCTCGGGCCTGATAAAGCAAAACGCCGTAAAAGGGGAAGTTGGTTCTTCCACTATGCCGCAAAAAGTCAACCCGATAGATTTTGAACAGGCGGAAGGCAATTTGGGTTTGGCCAATGCTCTGTTTAATTTTTTCGGCGGCAAGCTTACGGTTTCCAGGCTGCAGAGGGATTTATCTGATTCTACGGTGCTTAGAAATATAGGTTCGGCTTTCGGGTATTCTTTAACGGCTTATAAGTCTTTAAAAAAAGGTCTGGGCAGAATTAAGCCCGACGGCGAATCCGCTTTGGCCGAACTTCGCGCCCACCCGGAAGTTATTTCCGAAGCGGTTCAAACATTGCTCAGGGTCTTCGGCCGGGAAGACGCTTACGAACAACTTAAAAACTTTACGCGCGGCAAAAAAGTAAGCGCGGAAGATATGGATAATTTTATAAGAAGTTTGGATTTAACGGAGCCGCAAAAAAAGAAATTGCTGGCTTTAAAAGCGGAAACATATATTGGTTTTGCGGAAAAAATCGCAAGGAAGGTTAATTTATGATAGATATAGTATCCGGCGGACAGGCCGGCGATGAGGGAAAGGGAAAGATATCTGCTTATCTTTCTTACAAAGGCAATTACAGCTATTGCGTGCGTATCGGCGGCCCTAATGCCGGGCACACCGTTTTGCACAAAGGCAGCAAATACACTTTAAAGAATATCCCTTCGGGCTTTCTTAACCCCAAGACCAAGCTTGTGCTTGGCGCGGGCGCGTATACCAAAACGGACTGGCTTTTGAAAGAAGTCGAACTTACCGGCGTAAGGGACCGCCTGATAATTGACCCTATGGCCGTACTCATAGAAGATAAGCACACCGCCGCGGAAAAGGGCGACAGTCATTTTATGTCGGCCGTGGGCAGCGTGGGCACCGGGCTTGGCCAGGCCGTCAAAGAAAGAATTGAACGCAGAGAGCTTAAATTCGCCAAAGACGAACCTTTGCTTAAAGAATTTATTAAAGACGTGCCGGAACTTTTAAACAAATCCTTAGCCGCCGGGGAAGATATACTCGTGGAAGGCACCCAGGGCGTAAAACTTTCCCTTTTGCACGGGGAATATCCTTTTGTAACTTCCCGCGATACTACGGCCTCCACCTTTTTGGGCGAAGCAGGCCTCGGCCCCAAAGCCGTGAGGGACTGCTGGGTTATTTTTAAACCCTATGTAAGCCGCGTAGGCCCGGGCCCTTTGGCGAGTGAAATTTTTGACGAAAAAGAACTTGAACTTTACCACGGCAAGGGCTGTGAAATCGGCAGCGTCAGCAAACGTCTTAGAAGAATAGGCCGCTTTGAGGACGATACCGCCAGAAAAGCCGTTATGCTCAACACGGCTACAAAAATAGCCATAACGCATATAGATTTGTTCCCGGGCAATGACGCCGGTACGGTCAGCCGTTACGAAGACTTTACCCCGGAGGCAAGAAAGTTTCTGGATCATTTGCAGTCCATACTGAAAAGCACTTATCCGTATCCGGAGCTTAAACTTATCTCCAACGGGCCGGAACTGGAAGATATGATAATTTTGTAATATAGTAAAAAGCCGCTTTTAAAGGCGGCTTTTTCTTTGTTTGATATAAAAAATATATTGCAAAAGAAGTAAAAATTGTGAATAATGGATAAATAAGCCGCGGAGGGAAACTAATGAAATCCTATGCCGTAGACAGCGTTTACGCTTTTATCATCTTTGTGGTGGCGTTTCTTATTTTGCCTTTTTTCGTTCCTTATGAGGATGAAGGCAAAGCTTCCGCGCCCCTCGGCGAATACTCCATAGAGGAAGAAGAAAAGCCCGAGGTCTTTACAAGGGTCATCGACAGAGTATCCTCCTTTTACAGATTAAAACGCAAAAAACGCCCTTACGTCAAAGCCGGCGCAGCTAAAGAAGCGGAAAACGCTAAAACGGCTTCCTTAAAAAGACAAAATTCGGCAAAAAACGAAGCGCAAACAAAGAACGGCGTTAAAATCGTTTCCGCGCCGGAACGCTTTTCCGAGGCTGAAAACCTCAGGGCGAGTTCTTCAAACGGCTACGCAAGGCCTTCCGCCCCGGATATGGCGGAACTTAACGGCAATCTCTATAAAATAATGCCCGATCATTACGGCAACAAATACGTAATTACCGGCGGTGGCCCCGTGCCTTTAAAATCCTTTTTGGCAAACGGCGGCAGGGTTGTAAAACCTGTTTACTCATCGGGAAACGAGCGCGGCGCGGCCGGAGCAGGGAAAGTTTATACCGCCTCCGCTTATCCGGGAAATACGCGCGCGAAATCTTCCGGGCAAAACATTCCTCGCACTGAAACCGTAAACAAAAACAGTTCCGGGCACGGTTCTTTGACCGGGTTTTCCCACGGGCGGGCCTCACTGCCCTCTTCGGAAGGCGGAAGTTCAAATTACGCGTCTTTCGGCTCCGGCAGAGATAAATTTTCCGTAGGCCCTTATGATTTTAATTCCGATAACGGCGGATTTGAGGACCTTAAAGGCAATCTTAATTCTTCCTCCGGGGGATCTCCCGGCCAGCGCACGGAAAACGCCGAAAGCCGCATTCCCAAAGCTTATAAACTTCAGAACATTCAGCCTATTTTAAGCGATAAATCCATAAGCGTAACGGACGCCAAGACGGAACAGGATATTTCATTGTCCACCGACGGAACGGATGCTTCTTTTGACGAGTGGGGCGACGGCTCCGCCGATAATTTGGACGAGAACCACGCGCCGGAACCTTCCAAGGATAAACAGACGGCTCCTCAGAATGTGATTGTCCGCAACATTGAAAAAGGCGACGTAAGCTCCGGTTTTATTCCCAGTGACGAGCTTACCCGCCGCGCCATGACGGACGAACTTTTAGGCGGGCTGAGTTTCCAAGGAATCGCCGGAAGTAAAAATATACCCGTGCAGGACCCGTGGATTCTGCCCAATTCCATAGATGACAGGCCGGGAAACGCTTTTATCAGGGCTAACTCCAACGTTATCAGCGAGAAAGATGACAAAGTAAGAAGCCTTTGGACGGAAAGCGATATACAATACGCCGAAAACAAAGATATTATAGCCGCTTCCACAAAAGGGGAAAGCACCGCTTTGGTTATGATTAACGGGCAAAAAGATCCTTATACAATGCTGACTATGCCCGAGAACAGCTATTATTATCAGGTAACGGCCGGTTTGCTTAACAATAATGTCCGCAAAGTGGAAAACAACGGTTCCGTAGATTTAAATAAAATAGACCGTAACAAAGTTTTGGTGGTAGTGCCGGAAAAGCCTTTGGCGGAAAACTTGCGTAAAGACGGTTATAAAGTGGCTTTGTTTGAAAGATATATAGTTACGCCGCGTAATTTAAACAATTTTTATAAACAGACATCTTCGGCGGTAAACGAGATAGAAACGGCTAAACAGGCCGAACTCGACAATAAAAAGAAGGATATAGCCTTTTCCTTTAAGAACTGAGCGTTTATAGGCCTTAAGTCCCAACTTTTTTTAGGACTTTGTACCCTTGTATCAAAGACTTTTATTTAATAAGTTTTATTAGTAGGAGTTTCGTTTTTATATTCTTTAATTTATGGAGAAATTGTTTATGAAAAAGTCAATGTTATCTTTAGCGGTAATTTTTATTTTTACCCTGTGCGCTTTGCCTTCCAATGCGGGGCCTTATGATAATACGTGTAAAATTAACGGCGTCAGATATACCATGGGCCGCGTAATTGAAAAGTTCGGCCAAAGCGCAAAAGCGATTAAAGGCTGCTGCGTATGCGGGACAAGAGAATCTTTATGCGGCTGGGCGTATACGGAAGATTATGACGGCAGCGGGCTTTATTACTCCCTTACTTTAATTGCCGCCAAGCACAATCATTTCCAGGCTCTGAGATATTTGGTGGAATCCTGCAGAGGGGGCGTTGACCACTTCCCGTCCAAAGAGGACAATTATACCCATCTTATGTACGCCGTAAAAAACGGAAATGTCGAAATGGTGAAATATCTTTTAAGCAAAGGCGCCAGCGCAACCCGTAAGAATAAATACGGCGAAAGCGCAAAGGATATGGCCGCAAAAAGCAGAAATCAGGAAATAGTAAACATTTTTAAGAATAATTCTTACTCGGACTTGATGGATCTCAAATACAAGCAGGAAATAATCAAAATGCTTAAAATACACAATCAGGATAAAGAAAAAGCACTTGCGGATTTGGGATTGCATTTTGATAATTTAATTTAACCGCATTTAAAAGGAGGCGGCTATGAAAACTAAAAAAACAGGCAGTATTTTTATATGGATTTTTGCCGCCTTTGCGCTGTTTTTGGCGGTTCCTTTTATCACTACGGAGGAAGGTTCTTCCTCAAAAAAAGGCAATCTTTCGATAGAGGAAGACGGCGTTTTGCCCGTAGTCGGTTCGGAAAACCCTTTAGCTAAATATTTTAATAAGGTGGCGGATTTTTACGGTTTTAAAAAGAAAGCCCCCGCCGGCGGCAGGAAGTCGTTTGCCGCAAACGCCTCTTCAGCAGCTAATGACGAGGAGCTTTTCGGCACGGAACTCAGCGGGCTTTTTGCCGCTTCTAAAGACGCTTCTTCTTCCGCCGAGGCCGCCAACGGCGGCGCTTCCGCCGAAGATTTTGAGGCAATCCGCGCGGCTTACGCCAAAGCCGCCGCAGTTTCCGTTGAAGACGGTACGGTAAAAACAAGAAGCGGCATGGTTCTTAAACCTTCCAAAGAAGGTTACGAACTTGACGGCAAATTTTATAAAAACGGCAATTATCCTTCCCTTTCCAAACGCAGAGAAATAGAAAACGCCTTAAGTAAATTCCATAAGGAAAACGCCGCCCGCCAAGGCTTGACGGCGGCTTATTTCCGCGCTCCTGACGGGAGTTTAAACGTTAAATATGTCTCGCCGGAATCTTTGCCCGGCAGAGAAGCCCCTCTCTTGGCCTCCGCTTCGGCCGGCACCGGCGGCAATTATTACCGCGGCGCCAGGATAATTTCTAAAGGGGAATCTTCCGGCGGGGGAGCTTCTTCTTCCTCACACGGCAGGCATGCGGGTAAGTTTTCCATGGATAATATTGAAGACGCATACGACAGTTTGTCTTCTAAAATTAAAGAGAATGTGAACGGTTCCGATTCATCGGATTCCGACGAAAATTCCTCCGAAGACTCCGGCCCCGAACAAAACCTTTCAAAGGAGCTTATCGCCAATTCAAGCAATGCTTCTATTAGCTTTCTCGCTCCGTCTAAGCGTACCGAAAGCCCCAACGAAATCCCCATGGAATATCAAAATGCGCCCGGCGCGGTATTGACTTTTACAAGAACGCCGATAGGTTCCAATTCTATGGCGGAATTCCTTAACAAATACGGCATAGACGGCAAATTTAATCTGACTGAAATACCGCTTGATTTGGTAAGGGGAAGAAGAAACGAACACAATTTAGCCGTAGCTGAATCCGCGGTTAGGAAAATACAAAGCTTAAAGAACGAAGACGGCTTGGTAAAAGTATTTTCTCCCGCTCCGCTCCCGGAAATGCGTTTAGGTAATAAGGACGATAAGGAAAAATCCGACAACGGTATTTATGTGGCTTATCCAAGGGTCCCGTGGATGGAAGTCGGCGAGAACGGCCAGCCTAAAGAGGTTAACTTTTCCGAGGTGTTTTTTAGCAGAACCGGCATAGGAAATATGGTTGAGGCTATGGGCAATCCCGAAACCGGCGACTTCTTGGACACCACCGATTTGGAAAACCGCTACGCCAAACTTGACGCAAAAAGATCGGAAAACAGTAAATTTCTCCAAATGATAGGCGCCAATGCGGCAATCAATAAAAGAATGCCGAAAATGGTTTTTTACTTGGGCAAAGCCAGAAAAAACCAAAATAATATTATGATAGCCTCTCCGTCCTCTTTCCTGTATGTATACGCGCCGAATATGGCGCCTGATTTTGTAGCCGGGGCTTCCGCAGAAAATTCCTATCAGGAGATGCCTTCGGAAGAGTTCCTAAACAAAGTCGGAGCGAAAGGCAACAATAACATTGTAGTGGTTAACGACGAAAAAGTCCGCGAAACCCTTATAAAAGCCGGGGTTAAAAACGTTTCCGTCATTGAAGAAGAAAGGCTTTCTTCAGGTGTGCCGGAAGATATTGAATACGTTATAGATTCCCTTAGGGTGGTTGTCAGCGAAAGGGTTATGTCTGACGATGTTCTTAAACAGGAATTTATAAAGGCCATGTCGCAGACCAATAAAAAAGTTTCCGGGAAATAATAATTGCTCGGGCTGCGGAGTTTAATATAATTATAAGAAGGGGAAATTTATGTCTAAAAGTTTAATTTTAAAAATAATTTTAGGCGGTTTTTTAGTGTTTTTGCTTTTACCCGCTTTTTATGACGAAGAAAAACCCGCCCAAAAAAATTCTTTTAAGGATGCGTACGGCTTTAATCCCGACGGATACGAAGAGGAAGAACTGCCCGTACTGGAGGAAGAAACTCCCTCCAAGGAAAATATTTTTACAAGATACGGCAAAAGATTTAAACAAATGTACGGCCGCGCATTTTTTGGCGCGCCCGAGAATCGGCAGGAAGCTCCGCGCGTTTATGCAGACGCAGGCAATGAAGACGGCGACGAAGATTTGTATTGTGCTATGGCAATGTTGTTTAACGGCTCCGAAGGGGCCGGTTCTTTGCGGTCTTCTTACGCCGGCAATCAGGGCGGCGATCGTTTGGGCGGTTCTGTCAACGCTTTGCCTTCCGGCGGCGTATATGCCGGCGGTTACTCCTCAATGAAGCAGACCGTGCACGATAACGCCCCGGTAAAAGGCTTATATGAAAGTTCTTCAGTCGAATCTTATGAAAACCGCACAAAAGCCAAACAGGTATACAGCAATGTAATGAAAAAGGTTGACGGAAGCGTACCTGCAAAGAAAGCTGCTGCCGGCGGAGATGCGCAAAATATTTCTTCCGCGGAAAACGGGCGTTTGGAATCTTTCAGAAACGGCGTTCCCGGCATGGTGTCTACACCCGGCTGGGCGGCGGATATAAGCGATTCTTTTTTGAACGGTGTTAAATTTAACCGCGTTTATACGGGCATAGCCAGCCGCAATTCAAATAAAGGCGGTTATAATTCCGCCCGCGCCAATTCGGAGGCAACTTACGGCGGTTTTTCCAATTCCAGGGCGAACTTTACCGAAGATGACCGTAACGCTCAGGATTTGGGAGAACTTTTTGCCAAAGCTTCTTCCGATATAAACGCGAAAGTTAAAGATATTTCCAAGTCAGTCCGTGATAATGTTTCTTCAAACGGGGAAGCATCCGGCGGATCCTCTTATTTACCTGGCCCGGATATTAAAATCCCCGGCGGCGATAAATCCGGCCAAGATAAAGAAAATGAGAACTCCGGCGGAAGTATCGGCTCCGGCGGTGAGGGGCAAGGTTCAGACCAAGGCGGTGCGGACGGAAGTTCGGGAAGTGTACCCGGCGGAGATAATCTCGGCGGCGAAGGGGCAGGCATACCCGAGCCGGTTGTCCCCTCTGCGGAAGACAGCACATTTAGTGTAAAGGATTGGGACAGCAACATGTCCAGATCTTGTAATTCTTTCGCTGATGAGCCCGAACCTTTGCAGCCGTTGTTCAAAAGGAATTTGACCGAGATAAAAAATGATTTGTCGCAAGGAAAAGACCACGCTGATAAAATACAAGTGGACTCTTGCTCCGGCAATCCTGTACCAGTTGACAATGTTCCCGTTTTAAAGGAAGAAATATCTTCCAAGCAAGTACTGGTGGATTTGGGAAAAGTTGAAGTTGACGGACGGCATTTAAGGGCTACTCCCAGTGAAGGTTCTATAGCCGCGGCAGGGATTAACATTATCGGCTTTAACAGTTATGTTCAGGGCAGGCAGAATATACCTTCCTCCGACGGGGCTTTCAACGGCATTGACAGAAAAGAGTTTATCGTTAACGCCAATAATGAAAATACTATTATACTTACGACCTCCCCGGCTATAGCCGAGGCTTACGTAGGCAGAACGGTTCTTATAGAACCCGGTGATTTGGAAAGCCAGTCAAAAGTCAGGCAAATAGCCGAAAGGCTGAACAATATGGATCAGGAAACGCAGCGCATTTTGGCTGCGAAAGCGGCAAGGGAAGCCTCTGCCCGCTGATAGAGTTAAAACACATGCGTCCGCTTGATAAAAAGCGGAGTGTTCGGCCATAAAATGAAATTAAAATCAGATCTTAGTAATTTGGAAGAGTTTTTGCCTAAAACATATTCTCCGGAAAAGAGGTTAAAGGCAAAAACTCTTTTCTTTAAAAAACTGGCTTTAAAAGCGCATCAATTTTACGGCGGCAAAATAGCCGTAATTCCAAAAGCAGGGCCTATGCTTCCCGCTTGGCTGAGTGTTTGGTATACGCCCGGCGTTTCTTCCGTTTCCACGGCGGTAAGGGCTGATAACGCCGCCTCGTTTGCTTTAAGCGGCAGGGGCGGGCGCGCGCTTGTACTCAGCGATTCCACGCGCGTTTTGGGCGACGGGGACTGTACGCCGCCAGGCGGGCTGGGCGTAATGGAAGGCAAAGCTATGCTGATGAAGTATTTGGGCGGATTTGACGCTTTCCCCGTTTGCATAAACAGCCGCGGCGCAGACGGCAAACCTTCGGCCGAAAAAATAATAGATTTCGCACATATGGTCGCGCCCACTTTCGGAGCGATTAATCTTGAAGACATCAGCCAGCCTAATTGCTACAGGGTTTTGGACGAACTTCAAAAAACTTGTTCTATTCCCGTTTGGCACGACGACGCCCAAGGCACGGCCTGCGTTACCTGCGCGGCTTTGATAAACGCGTTAAAATTAGTCCGCAAAAAAATCAATAAAATCAAAATAGTGCTTTACGGGGCGGGCGCGGCCAACAGCACCGTCGCCAAATATCTTATGCTTTTGGGCGCAAACGGCGGCGATATCGTGATGTTTGATTCGGCCGGAACCTTAAACAAAAACAGAACCGATCTTAAGAACAATCCAGATTTTTACCGTCAATGGGATTTGTGCCTTAAAACAAATCAAAACGGAGTAAAAACTCAGGAAGGAGCTTTCAAAAACGCCGATGTGCTTATAGCTCTTTCCAAACCCGGGCCGGGTACGATTAAGCCGGAATGGATAAAACTAATGGCTAAAAAGGCCATAGTGTTTGCCTGCGCCAATCCCGTGCCGGAAATATATCCTGACGAAGCTTTGGCGGCGGGCGCTTTTATCGCCGGGAGCGGAAGGGGCGATTTCCCCAATCAGGTAAACAATTCTTTATGTTTCCCCGGGCTTTTAAAAGCCGTTCTTTTATGCCGCGCCAAAGCCATTACGGACGGCATGGCTCTTGCCGCCGCCGAAGCGATGGCGGCCTGCGCCGCGGCCAAAGGCCTTAAAAAAGAAAAAATATTGCCGGATATGTATGACCCGGAAGTCTATCCTTTACAAGTTAAGGCCGTGGTAAAACAAGCTTTGAAAGAAGGCCTTGCGCAGGAAAATATTACGCCGGAAGAAGCTTACAAACGCGCAAAAGCGGATATTAAAGCTTCCCGTCGTTTAAGCGGGGATTTGTATAAGAGCGGATATATAAAAAAACTGCCTGCGTCGTTAATAAGCTCCGCGTTGAAAGAGGCTTTAAAAGAAGCATGAGAATTATACAAGCCGAAAAAATAACTTCTATGGTAGCCGCATTGTGCATAGAGGCGGCGCATAATCTTCCGCCTAACCAAATAAAGCTTTTAAAACGGGCGGCTTCGTCAGAAAAAGGCCTGCCGGAAAACTTGCTTAAACTTATCTTAAAAAACGCCGAAACGGCCCGCAAGGATTTGTATCCTCTTTGCCAGGACACAGGCACGGCCGTGGTGTTTTTGGAAATAGGCCAAAACGTTTTTATTGATGGCGACGTCAACAAAGCCGTTGACGCAGGCGTGAGAAAAGGCTTTAAAGAAGGTTACTTGCGTAAATCAATAGTAGCCTGCCCTTTGTTTAAAAGGGAAAATACCAAGGATAATACGCCTGCGGTTTTGCATATCTCTTTTGTAAAAGGCGACAAAATTAAAGTTAAAGTTTTGCTTAAAGGCGGCGGAGCGGAAAATACGAGCCGCCTTAAAATGTTTGCCCCGGCCGACGGCAAAAAAGAAATATCGGATTTTATAATCCAAACCGTGAAAGAAGCCGGAGCAAAAGCCTGCCCGCCCCTTACTTTGGGCGTAGGTATCGGAGGGGATTTTGAACAATGCGCCTTCTTGGCGAAGAAAGCCCTTACGCGCAAATCAAAAAACAGAAATAAGCTTTACGCCGCTTTTGAGGAAGAACTGCTTTCAGGCGTGAACGCTCTTAAAATAGGGCCGCAGGGTATGGGCGGCAAAACCACCGCTCTGGCCGTATATATTGAAACCGCTCCTTGCCATATGGCAAGCCTTCCCGTTGCCGTTAACGTTTGCTGCCACAGCCACCGTTTTAAAGAGGGCGAAATATGATAAAAATAACTCTGCCTCAGGATACAGGAAAATTTAAAAAGCTTAAAACCGGGCAGGAGGTTTTGCTTAGCGGGACGATTTATTCGCTGAGGGATAAAGCCCACGCCAAACTTGTCTCTTCCGGGCGGATGCCGTCTTTTTTAAACGGGGCGGTAATCTATTATATGGGCCCCACTCCGGCGCGGACGGGCAGGCCTTGCGGCAGCTGCGGGCCAACCACAAGCGCGCGTATGGATAAATATACGCCTACATTAATCAAAAAAACAAGTATAATTGGTATTATAGGCAAAGGCGAGCGTTCCGCCGCGGCGAATAAAAGTATGCAAGGCCGCTTGGTTTATTTCCTCGCTTATGCCGGATTGGGTGCTTTATGCGCCAAAAGCGTTTTGAAAAGCGAAGCCGTACTTTATAAGGAATTGGGAGCGGAAGCCGTCTTCAAGCTGGAAGTTAAGGATTTTCCGCTTATCGTCGCCCAGGATTTAAAAGGCGATAACATTTACGGAGGGATATAATGAGAAAGTCATTTTTACTTTTAGCCGTTTTATGCGGCGCTATATTTTTAGGTGCGTGCAGCGGGAATAAAAAGAGCGACGCTTATGAGGAAGAACCTTATAACCGTTCCAAAAAAGCCTCTTATGAAAATCAAATGAGGTACTCCGCCTTTATCCCGTTTATGTACGAAGATAAATTTTACGCCTATTACGCTTTGGGCAAAAAGATTTCCGGCCCGGATAATAAAGGCTGGTACGAAGCGGAATTTAAAAACGGCCCTAAAGAAGGCCAAACGATAAAAACCAAGGATATCATCCTCAAAACCCGCCCGGCCGAAGGCTATGAACTTAAAAAAGGTTTGGTGGTTTTGGTAAATCACTGGAACCCCAAAAAACAGGATGAAAACAGCCGCACCGATATGTGGCGCAAAGGCGTGGTTTACAATTTGGATAAATTAAGCGAAGATAAAGTAATGCTTGAATTCCCCCATGACCGCAACGACTTTATGGCCACCAAAGAAGTTTACCGCCTTGATAATATCAGGCTTATACTTGAGCCGGAAAATATAAGAGATCCCAGAATCTTCTTGGATTAAACCATGCTTAAAAGGATATTTTATATTTTGTCCGTGCTTGTTTTGGGCGCGGGCCCTTTGTACGCCATGCAGAGCGACACTTACCTTATCGATACTCCTACTGCGGAAGTTTTGGCTTTAAGGGATTTCGGCTTAAGGACGAGGTTTTTTAGCGGCGGCGGCGTGCTCACCTATTTTGATTTTACCGTAATTAACCGCCTTAGCATAGGGGCTTCTTTTACGGTGGAACATCTTATAGGGGAAAATGACGAGGACCTTAAGCTCCTCGTGCCTGCTTTGCAGCTGAAATACCGCTTTTATGACGGCGGCGAGGTTTTGCCGGCTTTTGCTCTCGGTTTTGACAATCAAGGCTTTTATTATGAACACGATAAAGACGAATACAAACAAAAAGCAAAGGGCTTGTATTTAGCCGCCACGAAGGAAATTTTTACGCCCGGCCTTATATTTAATCCCGGCTTAAACGTAACCGTTGACGATTTTGAATTTGATAAACTGGCCGGTTTCGCTTCGTTGGCTTATAATATTAAAGACGCCGTCAATTTAATGTTTGAGTGGGATAATATCCATAATTTTAAAGATTCCCGTCTTAACGCCGGCGGAAGAATATATATTACGGAATATTTCGCTTTGGATTTTGCTGTGCGCAATTTTAACGGCAAGGCCGAACGTATTGCCCAGCTTAAATATACTTGCAGTTTATAAATATGAACGATACCAAAAAACCGTATAAACGAAGCATAATTTTTATAAAGAAGCAAATGCAGCTTAAATTTGTATTTTTAGCTTTGCTTTTGGCTTTGTTCTGCGTTATGATGTGCGTTTATGAGTTCCTCAGCCTGACGCAAACCTTCTTCCACGCCCATCCCGTTTTGCTTCAGGAACTTATGGAACAAAGCGGTAAACTTCTGCCTTTGGCTTTAATAAAACTGATAATATTTTTTGCCGTAGTGGCGATTTTGGCGGCGGTTTTGTCAAACAGAATAGCCGGGCCGCTTTACCGTTTTGAAAGCACCTGCCGGGAAGTAGCCAAAGGCAATTATAAAGTGCGTATTCATTTGCGCGACGGCGACGGCCTGCGCAGCCTGGAAAAAGAATTTAATCTTATGCTTGAATCTTTGGACAAATCAGAAAATGCGGACGGAGAACATAAAGATGAAAAATAAAATAATCCTTTTTTTAACGTGTCTGTGTTTTTGCGCCGGTTTGGCCGGAGCGCAGAAATACAGAATTAAATATTCCACGGACGACAAAGATCCTCTTTCTCTGGAAAACGCAATACGCCTTGCTTTGGAAAACAACTATAACCTTCTTCTTACCGAACAGGACGTCGTTATTTCCGAACAGCGTTTAAAGGAAGCCAAGTTCCTCTATCTGCCGGAAATCAGCTTTAACGCCGCGGCTACAGGGTATAATTTGGATTCACCTATAGTTCTGCCCGATAATTTGGGCCTTAGATATATCGCCCCGGCCAAGAATCATAACACGGAAGATTTGTTTTACGGCGTAGGCGTTTCCGCTACGCAGTACCTTTACACCGGCGGCAGAACTTCCAGCACGGTCAGCATGGCAAACGCCGGCCTTAAAGAAGCCATGAGCCGTTACGAAGCCGTAAAATACGCCGTGATTTACCAAGTGAAAGAAGCCTTTTTCCAGCAGTTGTTTTTACAGCGCAAAGAAGCTTTGCTTAAAGATATGGTAAGCAAAGCGGAAAAATACGTAACTGGCAAACACTATAAACAGTGGGAAAGAGTTTTGGTTCAGGCGGAGCAGGCTAAGATGAACAGCAAACTTGCCGCTTTGAAGGAAGAGCTTTCCTCCGCCAATTTAAAGCTTATAAACGTTCTTAACAAAGAACTTAACAGCAAAGTCGTAATCAGCGGGGAGTTTGATTTTAACCCCATAAACGTAGATTTGGCAAAAGCTACGCTTTGGGCAATGGAGTTCCGCCCCGAGCTTAAAAGCGCTTTGTATAAATTGGAAATGGATAATATTTCCGTAAAATTATCTTTGGCTAGGCGTTACCCCAATATTTTGCTCGGCGTCGGTTATGACCGTCAGGGGGAAGATAACCTTAAGGACGAAAATTTCCAAGCCACTTTGGCGTTAAAACTGCCGTTCGGCTACGACTACGGCACCCAGCTCAAACAAAAAAGAGCCGAACAGCGTCAAAGCAATCTTAAAAGGGCCGCAATAGAAGACGCAATCCGCTCGGAAGTGCTTGAAGCTTACAATAACCTTATGTTCTGGCAAAATGAAACGGCTGTCAGGATAAGCACTTGGGATGCCATCAATAAAGAACTCGGCGGCCTGAATTACAACACTCTCAGCAAAGAAGAAGCCATAAAAGTATTTAATTATTATTATGAAGCCGGCGTTGACTATCTTGAGGGCATAAAAGAACATATGCTCGCTTTGGCCAGGCTGGAACTTGCGGTCGGACAAGACATAAGAGAATAAATTTGATGAAGTTAAAATCATTGATTTTTATTTTTCTCGCGCTTTCATTCTTAAATCCTTTTGCCGCCTGCGGCGTTATCGGCGATAAGAAAGAAAACGATATTTTGAGGGAATTTCTTTGGCAGGGTTTCATAAATCTGCCAAATAACAAACGCCCCAAAATAGGCGTTACGCTTTCCGCCGGCAGCGTAAGGGGCTTTTCCCACATAGGCGCGCTGGAAGTTATTGAAGCCAGCGGTATGCCGATAGATTATATGTCCGGTACGTCAATGGGGTGTATAGTCGGTTCAATGTTTGCGGCCGGCGTCAGCGAAGCCCGTATGCTTGATTTGGCTACCAACCCTAAGCTTTCCTATATTTCCAAAGACTTAAGCGTACTCGGCGTCATTAAATACGTTTTCGGGAACAGGTTGTTTTCTTCGGAAAACTTTCAGGATTTTATAGACGCGGAAATAGGTTCCGTATATTATGAAGATTTGGCCATACCTTTCGCCTGCGTTTCGGCTGATATTAAAACGGGGGAAAAAGTAGTTTTCAGCAGCGGGCCGGTTGCTTTAGGGGTAAGAGCCAGTATGAATCTGCCCGGCATTTTTGCGCCGGTAGAATACAGGCAGAGATATTTGGTTGACGGCGGCGTTGTTGATTATATGCCTGTCGACTTGGTCAAAGAAATGGGTGCGGACTGGGTTTTGGCGGTATTTTCCCTGCCGGACTATTCAAAAAGCGTGCCTACCACCATTTTGGGATATATAATAAGAACCGGCGATTTAAGGGGGGCTTTCCTTACGGAAAACTCCGAAAAGAGTGCTAATTTCCTTATAGAATCACGTGTGGGGGATATTCATTCCTTTGATCCCAGGCAGTCTTTAAAAGCCGTGGAAATCGGCGTGCGTTCGGCTTATACTTCTTTGGACGCGATGAAAGATAATTTGCTTTTATATTCGGTGGATTATGTGCTTAAATAAAATTTCTTTTGTTTTAGCCGCTTTTTTATTGTTCTTCCCTTTTGTCAGGGCGGAAGCTCTATTCGGTTTTACCGCGCGCGCCGCGCAAAACGAGATGATAGAACAGGTCAGCGCCGCTTATGCCGAGGGCGATTATAAAACGGCGGAAGAAATCAGCCGCGAGTTTCTTGTAAAATATCCTTCCGCTTCCAAAAAAAGGCTTAAGAAGGTATATCTCTTCCTTGGAGGGGCGTACAAAGCCGAAGGTCAATACGATAAAGCTTTGCTGGTGTATAACGAAGCCGTTGAATTTCTGCCTAAAGACGAAGACGTAAACATCGCTTTGGGCGGGATATATCTTATAGGCGGCCTTACCGATAACGCAAAGGAAATTTACCGCAGAGTTTTGGCGATAAACAAAGCCAACAAAGACGCTATTTTAGGATTGGCGCGGGCCCATTATGAGGACGGGTTTTTCTCCCGCGCGACAATGTTTTTTAAAGAATACGAAGAAGCTTCCGCAGGGGAAGAGCTGCCCTCTTCTTTCTTTTATTATTACGCCATGGCGCAGTATTTTTCCAATCATTCCGATTTGGCTTTGGAGCTGGCTTTTAAGTCCCTGTCCGCGGAAGAAACGCCCGATACGCTTATGCTCATCGCTAAAATTTACAAAAATTCCGCCGACGAAAAAAACGCTCTTAAATATTTGAACATGGCTTTGGACAAAGCCCCTGAACGTACGGATATTTACCTGACGAAAGCCCTTTGGCTTGCCTTTGACAAAGACACCGCCGCCGAAGGCGGCAAAATGGCCGACGCTGTGCTCTTAAAAGACGGCCGGGACAAATTGGCTCTTTTTATAAAATATCTTTCATTGGCGCGCTTGGGCGCGAGTGAAGCGCAAAGCTCGGTCTATCTTAGAAAAATAACGGATTTGGAAGGGGACCAGCTTATAGACAAATTGGCCGATAAGCTTTATAAGGCCGTTTCAAAATAAGCTTGCGGATTTCCTACTTTTTATAATTTTAATTCCTTTGCAAATAAAAACCGCCGGCCTTTTTAGACCGGCGGTTAAAGTTTTATAAGATGTTTCTAATCTTTCTTTACTGCCATATTTTTAAAAGCTTTAAATATTACCATTATAATACCCATAAGCGCGTATAAACCGAAGATTATAAACACCATATCCTGCGGATATTTGAACAGAAAGGCTATTATTATGGCGATAAGAGCAAGCTTTGTTACGGTAATTCTCTTGCGCGGTGCGCCTTCTTTTTTGCCTTTAAAAGCGGCGTAAGGTATATTTGAAACCATAAGCAAAGCCAAACCGATGGTAATAAAGGCCGTAAGGTTGTAAATGTGCGGCAAATAAGTTTGCATGAAAGGCATCACTTTGCCGTTGGCGTCAAAAGCGAAAATATTGTAGGAAAGCGCAAAGGACACCAAAACCGCCGCGGCCGCCGGTACCGGCAGCCCGGTAAAATACTGCTTGGAAGATTTGCCGGCATGGGCCATGGCGTTAAATCTCGCCAGCCTTATCGCGCCGAAAAGCACAAAGATAAAAGCTATCTGCGCGCCGAATACGGTTATGTTTTGCAAAGCGACGTAATAAATCAAAAACGCCGGGGCCGTGCAAAAAGAAATTAAATCCGCCAAAGAATCCATTTCCACGCCGAAGGAAGATTCCGCGTTCAGCATTCTGGCGACTCTTCCGTCAAAAGTATCCAGCAGCATGGCTATAAAAATCAGCCAGCCGGCTTTGGAATACTGCCCGTTAATAGACGCCATTATCGAGAAAAACCCGCACCCTATATTCCCCATGGTAAACAGGGACGGGATTGTGATTATTCCGGCGTGTTTTATTTTTTCAAAATTCATATTATCTCCACAGGCCAAGTACGGTTATTGCGCCCTGTACGTTTTGGCCTTCTTTTACCGTTATTCTTACTTTGTCTTTCGGCAAATACACCGCCACCTGCGAACCGAAATATATAATACCGGCATAATCCCCGGCTTTAACTTTCTGCCCGGGTTTTACCCAGCATTCTATCCTTCTGGCTATCGCGCCGGTGATTTGCTCCATATAAGCAAAGCGGTCCCCGTCGGCAAACTTGATAAGGTTGCGTTCGTTCTTATTGGCTTGCGGGTTGTTGGCGAAAGCAAAGCTGCCTTTCGTATAAATTACGTCTTTTACTTCGCCGTTCATAGTGGCGCGTTGTATGTGTACGTTGAAAATGGAAAGAAATATGCGTATTACCAAAACATTTTCGTCGTCTTCGGTTTTGATTGACAGGATTTTGCCGTCTGCGGGGCAGGCTATTTCGTCTTCCTTAAATACGGTCGGGCGGTAAGGATCGCGGAAGAAAAAAGCCGTAAACAGGGCTATTATTGAATATACTATCGCTACGATTAAAGAAAGTATGGAGCAAGTAAAATAATAAACTGCAAAAGCGGCTAATGCAAGCGCAAAAATAATTAAAGCAGTTTTTTTGCCTAGAGGGTAAATAGTTTTAACCCAGCCGAAAACTTCCCCGAAAGTTCTTTTTATATCTTCCAGCATAATACCTCGCCCGGGCGCCCACAAATTAAAATATGCCGCTTTATGGGCGGCATATAAAGAGTGGGCAGGGGGGGACTCGAACCCCCACGATCTTGCGATCAACAGATTTTAAGTCTGTCGCGTCTACCAATTCCGCCACCAGCCCTTAAGTAAATTGTAAATATATTCTAGCAAATTTAATTATAAAAGGCATTAAAAAATTTAGAGCAGGAAATACTCTTAATTCCCACCGCGCGGACTCTTTCGGCCAGTTCTCTGTCGGATGTTACCACAACGGCCCTTTGTGAATATTGTTTATAGAACTCCGCCTGTTCCAAAATAATATCATCAGCGGTGTATTCTTCCGTGAAAGAGGCGTGTACGCACGGCGTGGAAATCGGGCCGACATTGCGGAATGAACCGTCCAAAAACAGCCTGAACTCCGAGCCGTACAATCTGTCGGAACCCAGTTCGTCCAGCCAGGAAATAAGCTCCGAAGTCAGGTTTTCTTCATTGACGTAAGCGTTGCCCGTAAGGAAAGTGCGGATAAAGTTAAGCCCGTCTATAAGATAAATTGTGGGTTTTGAACTGCCTCTCATATAAACAATTATATAAAATAGGGCGGCCGGCGCGCACCGGGCCGACGGGAATTTATACAAATAAAAAACCGCCTTTCGGCGGCTTAAAAATAAAAATCATTGCGGGGGCAGGATTTGAACCTGCGATCTCAAGGTTATGGGCCTTGCGAGATACCGGGCTTCTCTACCCCGCAATATTATTATACATAATAAGGTTTGCTTTTGCAAATAGTGCGGAGTTTAGCCCCCTTTCGGCGCACCTGGCTCAGACAAGGCTTCTGTAATATTCGCCCCATTTTGCCATTTCTTTTAAAAGCGGATCAAGCGTTTGGCCTAAAGGCGAAAGGGAATATTCCACCCGCGGGGGGACTTCCGGGTACACTTTCCTTTTTAACAGTTTGTTTTCTTCCAATTCGCGCAGATTGTCGGTAAGCACTTTTTGGGAGCACCCTACGCTTTTCTGCAGCTGCCCAAAGCGTCTTACCCCGCATAGCAAATCCCTTATGATAAGTATTTTCCATTTGTTCCCTATAAGCTGCAAAACTATGGCTACAGGGCATGGCGGAAGCGTTTTTTTATTAATCATAAAATCCCCGCTTGTATTGATATAGTTACTTTTTTAATACTACATTACAAAAAAGTGCCTACTTTACATTTGCACTGTAAAAAATATAGCATATTGCAATAGAAAAATAAAGGAGGACTTATGAAGGAAATCATCGTGAAAAACTATAAGGAAACAAAAGGCGCGCAGCAGGGGGAAGACAAAAACAAATTTACGGTAAAGCCGGTAATCCCGGCGGAGGCCGTAAATAAATGTTCCGCTAATTTTGTGGAAGTTGAGCCCGGCAACACGGCTTACGGATATCACTGGCACGAGGCTAACGAAGAAGTATTTTATATTATCAGCGGGGAAGCTTCCGTAAAAACCGAAAACGGGGAAATCCGCCTTAAACAGGGCGACGCGGTTTTCTTCCCGGCGGATGTGAAAGGCTCCCACGTAATATCAAATCCGTCCGAAACGGAAAAGCTTGTTTATTTGGATTTCGGCTCGGCGAACAGGCCCGATATCGTACATTTTACGGGGACGCAAAGCGGTATGGCCGTATCCGAAGACGGGAAAATTTATATGTTCGGAAAATAGCGAATATACGGCAAATTCGGTAAGTTTTTAAGCCTGTTTTTTTATTCCCAAAATAATTTTCGCAACGGGTTTAAATATAAAAGAAATCAGCTTAAAAGCAAATGACAGCAGTTTGGACAGCCCGGCTTTAAACAGGTAAGAAGCCGGGTTGTTTTTTATATATAAATCTTTAATTGCGTCCCGAAGTCTTTTTTCCCCCGCCGCATTGCCCAGGCTCTTCATGGTGTAGCTGTTTTGCGTTAAACGCCAAAGGGTAAGATCCTTACCGATAAAATGGAATTTATGCTTAAAGGAAAGCCTTGCCCAAAGCCAATAATCGGCCTGCGGCGGATAAGGGGAGTCAAATCCGTATTCTTCGGCCAAAGCCGTTTTTAACATTACGCAGGAGAAAGTCGGCACCGGGTTGAAAGATAACAAAGGAAAGTTCAAATTATATTTATTTGAAAACGGATTTAACATTTTTACATATAATTCCGCCGCTTTGTTAAAAAGCGTTAATTTCTTTACGCGGTTTTTATCGCCGAAGCATTTAACTTTACTATAAATAATTTCCGCACCGGGATTATTGCGTATATAATCAACTTTTTCCTTGAGATAATCTTTGTCTAAAATATCGTCGCATTCAAGGAATGCGGCGTACTCGGTTTTGACGCAGGCCAAAGCTTTTTGCAGTGTTTGCGGCAGGCCCTTATTCGCACCGCCGGGGTGACGCAAAAGTTGTATCCTGCCGTCTGATTGCGCATAGCGGCGGATTATATCCAAAGAAGAGTCTTTAGAGCCGTCGTCAAAAACTATAAGCCGCCAGTTTTTATACGTTTGGGAAAGGACGGAATCCAAAGTTTCTTTTATGGTGTCTTGGCAGTTGTAAGAGGCTGTTATTATCGAAATTTCCATTTTGCTCCCATAAGTTTTTTAAATCCCGAAAGTTCCCCCGCCCAATATAAAACCGCGGCGTTTACGGCGACGAAGAAAGAACCGTTTATAAATATTTTTATAAAGACATTGCCTTCATAAAAAGCAAAAATTGCTTTGGCCGCCGAGGAGCAAAGGAAAGAAACGACAATCATTTTTATAACCCAAAGAATGTGCCTGCCGTAAGGTATGAAAGGCGCAAAGCGGCGCAGAGTGATTATATTCATTAAAGTCATTACGGCGTACATCGCCAGGAAAAGAACCGGGTATGCGTAAGCCCCGTAATACTTTACGCCTGCTATAAAAAACGCCGTAAAAACCAAAGCCAAAACAAGGTAGCGGGGGGTAATTTCCTTAATTATTCTAAGCGCGGCGAAAGTGTTGGAAATATTGTTGTTAAGCCCGATAAACGGCACAGCCATTATGAACATGGCCAGGAATTTTGCCGTATTGTGTGCGTCCTGCAGGGTAAAGCCGCCCCTTTTAAAGAACATTATTATTATGTCTTCGGCGAATATACAGGTAAATACGCAGAAAGGGACTAACAGCAGCATATTGAATTTATCTGTTTTTATAATGGTTTGCGCCATTTGTTCAAATTGATTTTTTGCGGCTTCGCAGGTAAATTTAACTTTTGCCACATTGTTTACTTTTGAGGTTAAAATATCCGTCGGGCTGTCGGATAGCATTCTGGAATAATTTACCGCGCTTACCATGCCGGCTTGGGTTGAAGAAATCATAAAAATAGGCGCGTAAAGCACGGCCGCCCAAGCGAAAGCCGATGGCTGGGAATAGGCGAAGTTTAATAAAAACTTTCTGTTAAGCTCCGGTCTGCCCGGCTTAAAAATCCAGCCGGTTTTGCGGCGCAGAATATACAGGCAAAACAAAATCTGTATCCAGTAGGCCGAGATATAGCCAAGGAACATCGCCTCCAAATTTTTAAAAGCCAGCAAAGCCAGCAGGGGCATAAGAGTATTTAGCGGAGTAAGAAAATAAATCCCGAACAGGCGGAAACTTTCGCTTAAAGATATCAAATAAGACATTATGAAATATGAAAAAAAGTATACGCAGCTTAAAAACATCAAATTGCCGGCTTGGGCGGTTTCCGCCGGCGAAAATGCCGATATAAAACCTAGTATCTGCGCCGGAAAGAAATAAGCCGTCGTACAAAATATTAAAGCGGCGGCGGCGTAAATATACAAAAAACAATTCGCCAGATTAAAAGCGGAGTTTAAGGACTTCTCGCGCTGGTGCATAAATTCCGGCAGGACAAGAGAAACATTTATGGAGGAAAGCCACCCCGTAATTACGGCGCAGATGAGTATCAGGTAAAAGTAAATGTCGGTTTTTACCGTCGCGCCGAAGTAAAACGCCAGCAAAAGGCTGCTGAGGAAGGAAAACACTTTGCCCGCCACCGTAGCGGCGACGGAGAGCGCGGCTCCTTTTTTATAATTCTCCATATTTGATATTATATTAAATATATGAAACAAGAATTTGAACCAGTAATCGGGCTGGAAATCCACGTCCAGCTTGCGACAAAAAGTAAAATGTTCTGCGCTTGCCCAAGCGGCGCCAAGGCCGATATGCGGCCCAATACCGCGCTGTGCCCTCTTTGCAGCGGTCAGCCGGGCGTATTGCCGGTTATCAATAAAGAGGCCGTACTTTTGGCTTTAAAAGCCGGGCTTGGCATAAACGCCAAAATCAATAAGACTTCCGTTTTTGCGCGCAAAAATTATTTTTATCCCGATTTGCCTAAAGGCTATCAAATTTCCCAAGACGATAAACCCATAATACAGTTTGGCTCGGTGGATATTGAAACCGAAGACGGCCAAACCAAAAAAATCAATATTACCCGCGCCCATTTGGAAGAAGACGCCGGGAAGTCCACCCACGAAAGCGGAGCTTCTTTAATAGATTTAAACCGCGCCGGCGTACCTTTGCTGGAAATCGTTTCCGAGCCTGATATGCGCAGCCCGCAGGAAGCTTACAATTACCTGACTGCGCTTAAAAAAATAATGCAATGGCTGGAAGTTTCCAACTGCGATATGGAAAAGGGCGAACTGCGCGTGGACGTAAACCTTTCTTTAAGGCCGAAAGGGACGGAAAAATTCGGCACCAGAATAGAAATAAAAAATCTTAACTCTTTTAAGGCCGTAAAGGACGCTTTGACTTACGAAATAAAACGCCAAAGCGAACTTTTGAATGGCGGCGGAACCGTTACCCAGCAGACCATGCTTTGGGATGAAGCCGCCGGCGTTACGCACGTTATGCGCAGCAAGGAAACGGCCCAGGAATACAGATACTTCCCCGAGCCCGATTTACCGCCTTTGACGATAAGTGAAGAAATGCTTGAAAGCGTTAAATCGGCCATGCCGGTTTTGCCGGCGGAAAAGCGCGCTTATTACGAAAAGGAACTCGGCCTCAATGCGTATGACTCCAAACTTATAACCGGAAGCCGCGGCCTTTGCGATTATTTTGAGCAGGTTTTAAAAGCCGGGGCCCAGCCAAAAAACGCCGTCAACTGGATAGGCACCGATCTTTTGGGCAAACTCAACGCCGCCGGCAAGGATATATCCGAAAGCCCGGTAAAAGCCGCCGATTTGGCCGCCTTGATAAACTATATCCAAAGCGGGAAAATCTCTTCCAAAATGGCGAAGGAAATCTTTGTAAAAGCTTTTGAAAGCGGCAAGAGCGTCAAAGAGCTTGTGGAAAGCTCCGGGGCTTCGCAGATAAGCGATGAATCCGCGCTTGAAGCTTGGGCCAAAGAAGCTTTGGCCGCCAACCCCAAAGCCGCCGCCGATGTTAAAGCCGGCAACGGCAAAGCTATAGGCGCATTGGTCGGCGCCGTAATGAGGATGTCTAAGGGGAAGGCGAATCCGGCGGTGCTTAATAAGATATTTATGAAGCTTATCAAC
Source organism: Candidatus Proelusimicrobium excrementi (assembly GCA_934643455.1). Lineage (GTDB taxonomy): Bacteria > Elusimicrobiota > Elusimicrobia > Elusimicrobiales > Elusimicrobiaceae > Proelusimicrobium > Proelusimicrobium excrementi. Next base: position 242,374 of record CAKUBV010000003.1, read on the forward strand.
GGGTAATTTTTCCCTGGTGTTAAGTTGCGCTATCTCAGCTAACAGGCTTTAATATTTAGGTAAATTTTGATTTTTTGCTCACTTGGATACTGCGCGCCCTTTGGGCGCATCATGCTTAGTATACCGCGTTCACAAGAAAAACAAAATTTTCTCTAAATCTTAAAGCCCACGCCGGTTATATTCTCGCACGGTTTTGACTCGTGTTAAGTTAAGCGCTCACGGCTAGCAATTTTCCATATTTGGGCAAATTTAAGTTTTTTCTTCGCTTAAATACCGCGGCGGCAAGGCCGCCATCGTTCTAGGTATTTTGCGCTTAGAATAAAACTTAAATTTGCCTCAAATCTAAAAAATCTCACCGGTTGCATTTTCTTATGCTGTTTACTCGTGTTAGGGTGTGTTGTTTAGGCTAGCAGGCTTTAATATTTAGGCAAATTTTGATTTTTTGCTCACTTGGATACTGCGCGCCCTTTGGGCGCATCATGCTTAGTATACCGCGTTCACAAGAAAAACAAAATTTTCTCTAAATCTTAAAGCCCACGCCGGGTACATTCTCTCACAGCTTTACTCGCGTGATATCTGGTACTCACGGCTAGCACTTTGCCGCTTTTGGGCGGATTTCTTTTAACTCGTGTTAAGTTTTACGCTCATGGCTAACAATTTTCTATTTTTGAGTATATTTTGATTTTTTACTCACTTGGATACCTCGCCGACTTCGTCGGCATAGCGGCAAGTATACCGCGTTCGTAATAAAATCAAAATCTATCTCAAAACTAAAAAATCACGCTTCTTAAATTTTCTCACACTGAAATCCCACGCCGGTTACATTTTCTCACGCTAGTTGCTCGCGTTAAGTTGTGTATTCATGGCTAGTATTTCTCTAAAATCTTAAAAACATATCACAGTATAACATCCTTTTAGAAATAGATTCTTCCTTATATTCCAATATATAAACTTATCCGGTCATAAAATGCTTCCATAACTTTTGTGTTAATGTAGGTCAGGTTTTACCTGACAAAGGAAATACCTTTTTAACGTCAGGCAAAGCCTGACCTACATTGCCGTGTTTCTGCCGTGTCGTATGTTGGGGCGTTTACTTAAAATCATAAAACAGTTGACTTGTTTTTTTTTTTGATAAATTTCCTCTGTATTTCGGCCTGCCAAATAAGAGATGACCCTGTTTTGCTCAAGGTTAGTTTAGGCGGGCTGTTTAATACCAAGGGAGAGAAAATATTATGTCAAAAAAGAAAATAATTATAAAAGCGTTTTTGACGGCTGTGTTATTTTTATTTCCGATAATTGCATTTTCTTGTACGGAAGGAAATATCCAGTATCGGGTAAGCGAGAGTAATCCGTGCGAAACGGAACGCAGAACCTGCTGCGGATATCCTTCGGATTACAACTCAGGTGACGTGTATATTGATTTTGCCCCCGCAAGTTCTTATTACCCCGAATGGGGGGAAGACTGCTGTGGCCCTGAAGAGTGTTTTAACGTTTCTTCTAAAAAGTGTGAACCTATGGTTTGCCCGACAAATATGAAAGCCCCCAAAAACGGATATATATCAAAAAGCGGTATGTGTTCGGATTATTGGGATTATGTTTCTTGCGAGTATGGCTGTAACTACGGATATTGTTTAAATGAGGCAGATAAAACTTGCGAGCCAAAACCGCAGAAGTATTGCTCCGTGCAAAACGGCAGCTGCTCTTACGAATGTTCTTGCGGACGAGACGGCTGGCATTGTGAGGAAAAAATCACATGCAATACGGGTTATACTCCAAAGGAATCATGGTATGGCAAGCGATGCGTAAGGGACAATGCGTCTTGGTCTTGCATAAGCCAAGAGGGCGATTGCAATGAGTATGGCGGGGGTTGGGGGTACGATGAATGTCCTTTAACTCCCCACGACGGCGGCAGCTGCAATCCATATGATTATAACGACGCTTCTTCCTATACTTGCGCAACCACATCGGTAACAGGGTATAGCTCCGGCTACAGCTGTTATGATTGCAGGTGTCAATAAGCCTCAAAACTAACCGCCCCGCCGCGGCGCAAGCCAAGGCGGGGTTATTAAATTTAAGAAGACTGATTTTGCCCTTAATAAATCGGCATATTAAGCAGGGACAGGTAAATATCGGCCACTTGTTTTAGAGCTTTGATGAAACCGTAAGAAAACCAAACAAATAAAATTATCATTATTGCGGAAAATACGATTTTAGCCCATTTCCCTATAACCGGCGAACGCAAAACAAAGTATAAAGCGAAAGGCCCTATAAATAAATATAAAAGCCAAACGCCCCAAGCTTTATAATAAAAAGATATATGCTTGCCTTGACCGGCCCCGCAATATTTGCAGTAATTGTCAAAGTCGCCTATATCTGTTTTGCATTTCCAGCAAATCACAGTTCTATTCCTCTTGCCCGTAATGAGGTCTTTATTTTGGAACGGGCCCTGGCAGTTTTGGCCGAATCAAGCCATTGCGGTTTGGGCTCCACGTTTTTGCGCGTTTGTATTTCCACTATGTCGCCGCTTTTAAGCGTGCTGTTCATCTTAACCATTTTCCCGTTTACCAATGCGCCGCTGTAATGATCGCCTATTTCACTATGGACAAGATAAGCGAAATCCAAAGGGGTTGCGCGCTCGGGCAGAACTTTAACATCGCCCTTAGGCGTAAATACGAAAATCTGATTAAGATTGATATCGGTTTGGAAGCTTTCCAAAAACTCCCTGGGCGCGGTTAAATCCCTTTGCCATTCTATCCACTGGCGTATCCAGTTTAATTTTTCGTCAAGGTTCGGGTCGGCCTTAGTGCCGAGTTTATAACGCCAATGCGCGGCGATGCCGTATTCGCATGTGCGGTGCATATCCTCGGTGCGGATTTGCACTTCCACCAAAGTCCCTTCAAAAAATACGGTAGTATGTATGCTTTGGTACATATTCATTTTGGGCATGGCTATATAATCCGTAAAACTGCCGGCCAAAGGTTTAAAATTGGCGTGAAGCGCGCCCAAAGCCCTGTAACAATCAAGGACGGTATCCGTAATTATGCGCACGCCCAGCAAATCTTGTATCTGCTCGAAGGTGGAATCCTGCTTGCGCATTTTCCTGAATATCGAATAATAGTTTTTTACGCGGGAAAGCAGACGGTGCGGTATTTGGTCTTTATCAAGTACGGCGTCCAAAGCGTTTTTAAAGGAAGAAAGCTTTTTATCCAAATTGGCTTTTTTGCGGTTTACTCCGGCAACTATTTGTTTAAAATCTTCCGGGAACAAATATTTAAAAGAAAGGTCTTCAAGTTCGTTTTTTATGCTGAACATGCCCAAGCGTTGGGCCAAAGGCGCGTAGAGGTTTAAAGTTTCAAGGGCTTTTTCTTTCTGCCTTTTGGCCGGAAGGGCGTCAAGCGTTTTCATGTTATGGGTACGGTCGGCCAGTTTTATCAGGATAATGCGCATGTCATTTGATACCGCTATTAGCATTTTGCGCCAGTTTTCTACGGTTTCTTCGTCGGTGGAAGTATTTTCCAAGCTGTCTATTTTGGTAAGGCCGGCCACCATATTGGCTATTTCTTTATTGAAATTTACCTCAATATCTTTAACGGTGGTTTCGGTGTCTTCCACGGTGTCGTGCAAAAGCGCGGCGGAAATGGTGTCGGAATCAAGCTTGTGTTCCAAAAGGATTTTCGCCACCTCGCAGCAATGTATAAAAAACGGTTCGCCGGTAAGCCTTTTTTGATTTTCGTGGGCCTTTTTCGCAAAGAAATAGGCCTTCTCAATCATGGCCGTGTCATGATTGGGGTTATATTCCTTAAAACCGGCGATAATTTCTTCTAAATAATGATCGTCCATAATTACTCTTGAGGGAAGACTTCTTCTATTATCATCTTAGCCGCCCTTGCCGCTACGCCCGGCTTGCCGAGCTCGCTTCTAAGTTTAAGCAGCTGCGCGCGCATTTTGTTATAAGCGCTTTCATTGCCGATAATAGAACATACTTCCTGCGCTATCGCTTTTGCGTTTGCGTCTTTCTGTATAAATTCTTTTACAATGCCTTTTTTGCTCAAAATATTGACCAAAGATATATAAGGAACTTTGATAATCATTTTGGCTATTTGGTAAGTAATCCAGCCGGTTTTGTAAACAACCAGCATCGGCAGGCCCAAGAGGGCGTTTTCCAATGTGGCCGTGCCGGAACAGGTTATTACGAAATCCATTTCGCTTCTTGCGGAATAATCCGTCTCGCGGACTATTTCAACGCCGTCATGGCGCGGGCCCAAAAGCTCAAACAGGCGTTCGTCGCTTACTTCCGGCACCGCGAACAAATACGCCTTCGCGTTGGGGAAAGAACGTCTTATTTCCTTAAAAGCCTGATAAAAAAGTTTTGTATGTTTTTCTATTTCTCTCGGGCGGCTTCCCGGCAAAAGGCCGATTTTCCATTCTTTGGTATTGTCGCCTTTGAAAGGATTGTTTTTAGGTTCCGGTATTTTATCCAAAAGAGGATTGCCCAAAAAGACCGCATCCCCGCCCAAATCGGTGTATATTTTCTTTTCAAAAGGGAATATAACGAACATCTTTTTGGCCAGCCTGACTATGCTTCTTGCGCGGTATTCGCGGCTTGCCCAAACCTGCGGGCAAACATAATAATAAGCCGGTATGTTTCTGTGCTTGGCTATGCCCAAAACCTGATGGTTGAAGCCGTAAAAATCCACCGTAATGACGCAGGCGGGGTTCTTTTCGTTGATGTAATTTTTAATCATGTTCATCAAACGGACCCACATCGGCAGCTTCTTGAACGGCTCCACAAAGCCGCTCGCGCCGCGCGCCACTAAATTGTATAGGAATTTATCGCTTGCCGCTTTCATCCTTTCCCCGCCGATGGCGGTTACTGTAATATCGGGGGCGTAAGCTTTAAGCTCCTTAATTAAATTGGAAGCGTGTACGTCGCCGGAAATATCCCCGGCCACCACAAGAATATTTTTGCTGTTAGGTATTATATGAGGCATAATTATTTACCGCTTCCTCTTTTTAAATTGCCCAAGCTTTCGTCCAAAGCTATTTTGGCCGCCGTGCCGATTTCCTGCACCAAATGTATGGGGCCGTGTTTTTCTTCTTCCGTGCCCTGCGGTACGTTGTAGCGTTTTATCTCGTCGATGATTTTTAAAGCCACCAGCAAAGCTTTGCTGCCCTTTTCGCCGCTGGGGCCGGGCGTTTTATCGTTTTTAATGCAGTCTACGAAGTGTAAAATTTCGGAAGTTATGGGCATTTGTTTGTCAACCGCGGGGTAAATTACGTCTATATCATTTAAGGATTTTATTACGGGCACTTTCTTTTTGTAAATTTTCACTCTTGCGTTCATGAAGTCTACGGAAATATAAGCGTTTTCCTGATATAAATTCATGTAGCGGGAGCGCTCAAAACTGGCCCTGCTGGCCGTAACGTCGGCGGTGCAGCCGTTGGCGAATTTAAGGCGTACGTTGGCGATGTCTTCATGCGCGGAAAATGCGCTTAAGCCTACCGCGTCTATGGAAACGACGTCGGATTTAAGCATGGTAAGCAAAAGGTCTATATCGTGAATCATAAGGTCAAGCACGACGCCGATATTGGCCATTCTGGGGTCATAAGGCCCAAGGCGTTTTATGGCGATAAATTTAGGGTCTTTTATATATTTGAAAGCTTCCAGTACAGCCGGATTGAATCTTTCCACATGGCCTATTTGCAAAATTACGTTTTTTTCATGCGCTTTCGCGATAAGCTCCCTCGCCTGCTCCATGGTGGAGGCTATCGGCTTTTCCATGAGGGTGTTTACTTTGTGTTCAAGGCAGTACATGCCTATTTGATGATGCAGTTCCGTAGGCGCGGCTACTATTACCGCATCCACCTGCGGGATTAAATCTTCGTAACGGGTATAAGCCGTGGAATTATATTCCCAGGCGAGTTTCTGCGCGCGCATAGGGTCCCTGTCGCAAACGCCTACAAGTTCTATGCCGCTCATTTTGGATAATGTTCTTACGTGGAAAGTACCTATTTTGCCGGCGCCGATGACGCCGAATCTTATTTTTTTATCGCTCATATAAAATACCTCGTATTTTTCATTATAGCATTTAGGGCAAGCGGGCCGTAAACAATTTTGCCCGAAAACGGGCCTTATATATATTTGTTATAATGAATTATATGAAAGAAAGAACTTTAATTTTAATCAAACCCGACGCCATAAGCAAAAAACTTACCGGCGTTATTTTGGACCGTCTTTTGCATTTGGGCCTTGAAATGAAAGGCGCAAAAGTAAGAGAAATGACGGAAGAACTTGCCCGCGAGCATTATTCCAATTTGGCCGGCAAACCTTTTTTGCCGAGCGTCATTTCTTTTATGCGCGGCGATTTAAACGGCATAACCGATCACCGCATTTACGCCTTTGTTTTTGAAGGCGAAGACGCTATTTCAAAAGTGCGCGCGGCTTTGGGGGCGACCGATCCCGCTAAAGCCGACCCTTGGACTATAAGGGGCGCGTTCGGCTGCTTTAAAGACGGCGTAATGCAAAACTGCGTACACGCTTCCGGCTGTAAGGAAGACGCCGAAAGGGAGATAAACCTCTGGTTTAATCCCGGGGAAGTGCTGTAATGCGGTTTAAAATCCCGCTTATTTGCATTGTTTTGACGCTTTTATCCTGCGCGGGCTTCGCGCAGGATAAAGTCGTTTTGCAAACCGAGGACCGCTGGAAGCTTGAAGCTTTGTATAATCCGGCGGAAAACGGCAAATACGTCATACTCCTGCACGATTTGGGCAGACGCAAAGAGGATTTCCCTTCTTTCAGCAAGGCTTTATCCGGGGCCGGCTTCGGCTATTTAAGCGTAGATTTAAGGGGCCACGGCCGCAGTACCAATATTAATATACAGAAAATTTTTAAAAAGACCGGCGCGGACAATGAATTTAACCAAATGAGCCGCGACGTCGACGCCGCGGTAGCTTATTTAAAAAACAAAGGCGCGGCGGAAAGCGATATCTTTATCTTGGGTGCGGGGCTGGGCGCGAACGTGGCCGCCAAATCCCTTCCTTTTCATCCCAGAATCGGCGGCGTGATTTTACTTACGCCGGCTCTTAAAAACAGGGACGTCCTTTCCATGGGCGGCATAAAAACTTTCAAAGGCCCGGTGTTTATAGGCGTATCCTCAACGGACAGAAAACAATTTATGGAAGCCAGCTTCATAAGAAACGCTGCTTATTTGGCTTCCGGCAAAGGCAAAGTTACTTTTATGACGGCCTACAATTTAAAAGGCGTCGATATGCTGGACAGATACCTTACCCAGGAAGTGCTTCAATGGCTTAAAACACCTCAGCTGCCGGAAATTCTGCCCGATTCCGTTTCCGTGGAAGAAGACTACGGCGGAGAATCCTTCGGCGAAGCCGTTAGCGGCATGACTATGGGCGATGTTTTAAAATCTTTGGACTGAATTATGAATAAAAAAATTCTCCCGCCGAAACGGCAGGATTTGCCTCAAACGGAGGAACTTAACGCGCAAACGGTTAATTTCAGTTTCGCCGGTTCTTCAAAGATGTTTGACCAAATGCAGAGGGAGAATTTAAACGCCGTAAAAGCCGTCGCCAAAGCCAAAAAACAAATAACTGCCGCGGCCGAACTTACGGCAAAGGCTTACCAAAATAAAAACAAAATAATTTTAATCGGCGCGGGCACCAGCGGCAGGCTCGGCGTATTGGAAGCGGCCGAATGCCCTCCTACTTTCAGCGTAGGCTATGATGTTTTTACCGCCGTTATGGCCGGCGGAAAGAAAGCTGTATTTAAAGCGGCGGAAGGCGCGGAAGACGATTTTTTTAAAGGCCAAAAAGATTTCCTTAAAAAAGCGAAAAAGGGCGATATTCTTATAGCCGCGGCCGCAAGCGGAAGAACGCCTTATGTTTTGGGCGCGCTTAAAGCGGCAAGGCAAAAAGGGAATAAGACGGTTTTTATCTCCTGCAGTGATACGGCCGATATTTCCGACGCGGATATTTTTATTTATTTGCCGACGGGTGCGGAAGTCGTTTCCGGCTCGACCAGGCTTAAAGCCGCCACGGCCACAAAATGCGCGCTTAATATGATTACGACGATAGCAATGGCTTTAAGCGGCAAAGTTTACAAGAATTTAATGGTGGACGTAAAAGCTTCAAACGAGAAGCTTAAAAAAAGGGCCGTGCGCCTTATAGCTCAAGGCGCGGAAACGGACGCGGCGAAAGCCTTTGCTTTGGCTGAGAAAACCGGCTATAATGTAAAGGCGGCCATAGTCATGGCGAAGCTGGGCGTCAGCCTTAAAAAAGCTCAGGCTTTGCTTGCCGAACATAAAGGTTTTTTGGATAAAATCATAAATGAATAAAAAAACGGTTTGCGCTTTAGGTTTGATGAGCGGCACTTCCGCCGACGGTCTTACCTTGTGCTTTTTTGACATATCCGCAAAAAAAACCGTTTGCTTCAAAAATTATCCTTATAACGTAAAACTTCAAAACAAAATACTTAACGCCAAAAAAATGGCCGCGCCGGAACTTTCGGAACTTAATTTCGAGCTGGGCCGCCTGTACGCTGCAACCGCTTTAAAATTCGTTAAGGAATTTAATATCCGCAAAAAAGACATAGCCGTAATAGGTTCGCACGGGCAGACCGTTTGGCACGGGCCCCGTGCGAAGGTTCCCAATACTCTGCAGATAGGGGAAGCTTCTTTTTTGGCGGAAGCTTTTAAGGGTATTCCCGTAGTTTACAATTTCCGCCCCGCGGATATCGCCGCCGGCGGAAGCGGCGCGCCATTGGTGCCGGTTTTCGATAAATACCTTTTCGGCGGTAAAAAAGCAATGCTTTTGAATATCGGCGGAATATCCAATATAACGGTATGCGCCGGCAAAAAAATATACGGTTTTGATATAGGGCCCGGCAACAGCCTCAGCGACGCGGCCGTCAATATCCTAAGCCGAGGCAAAAAAACTTATGATAAAGACGGGAAAATCGCCGCTTCTTTTAAGCCCGACGTCAAAAAAGCGGAAGAACTTTGCCGAATTTTTATAGGTTCCAAGCCGCCGGTATCTTTGGAAAGAAGTCTTTTGTCCGAAGATTTTGTAAACAAACATTTTCCTAATCTTGAGCCTAAAGATGTATCCACTTTAAATTATCTTACCGCGCTTATAATTGCAAAAAGCGTAAAAAAATTTATACTTAATAAAGACGACGTAAAAAAACTTTATCTTTGCGGCGGCGGCGTTTACAATAAAACGCTTGCGGCCAATTTGTCGGTTTTACTGCCGGGCGTAAAAATAGGGAGTACGGCGGAAATAGGCCTTCATCCTTTGGCGAAAGAGGCCGCGGCTTTTGGGTACTTGGCTTGGCTTGCCTTAAACGGAAAGCCGGGCTCCTGCCCGGCTGCCACGGGCGCAAAGCGCGCGGCGGTTTTGGGGTGCGTGATAAAACAATGAATACAAACCGTTTGATACACGCCGGATTTTGGTTCGGCAAAAGCGACGTTAAAGAAGCGGTCAGACTGGCCGAAGCCGGCGTAGGCGGTTTCTGCCTTTATTTCGGTACAACCAAAGAGGTTAAAGACCTGATTTCGCTTTTGCGCCAAGCCGCGCCGGGCAATTTGATAATAAGCGCGGATTATGAATACGGCTTGGGCCGCTGGCATAAAGACGCGCCTTTGCTGCCTTCCAATATCTCAATAGGCGCGGCCGGCAAAGAAGATTTATCTTATAAAAAAGGTTTGATTACGGCGCGGCAGGCCAGGGAACTGGGCGTAGATTGGGTTTTTGCGCCTAATGTTGATTTGGCCGACACTCCCGGCAACCCGATAGTAAATACGCGCTCTTTCGGCAAAGATCCGGCTTTGGTCGCGGCCATGGCGCGGGCTTTCATGCTTGGCTTGGCCGACGGCGGATGCCTTAATTGTTTAAAACATTTTCCCGGGCACGGTTCTACTTTGTCAGACAGCCACCTTTCCCTGCCCGCGGTAAACAAAAGCAAGGAAGATTTATTATCGCAAGAGCTGATCCCTTACGAAAAGCTTTTAATGAAAACCGACGCCATAATGATAGCGCATTTGCTGATACCCGCTCTGGACGCCGAAAATCCGGCCTCATTTTCAAAAGCGGTAATGGGCGGGTTTTTAAGGAAGGAACTTTGCTATAAAGGGCTGATAATTACGGACGCTTTGGTAATGAAAGCCACCGGCGGGCTTGATCCCGTGGACGCTTTCAAAGCCGGTGCGGACATACTTTTGTGCCCGGATGATCCTTTTGCTCTTATGCCTCGGCTTAAAGAGGAAATCAAAAAAGACAGAACCCTTATAGACCGCGCCATAAGCGCGATAAGCGAGCAGGAAATGATGTCCGTAAAGCTCAAAGCCGCCAAAGATTTTATCTGCAAAGACTGCTGTGAAGAGGCGGAAAAACTCTCGGCCGAAACGGCCCGTTTGGGCGTTTGCCTTAAGGGCGATAAGCCGATTTTAATCCCGGGTAAAACCGTTCGTTTTATACAGCCCGATTTATCTTCTAAAGAAGAACGACAGTTCCCCAGTTTCTATGAAACTCTTGAATCCGCGGGAATTAAATTAAAACCTTATAAAGACGGCGAACGCTGCGATGTTCTTATTATATGTTCCGCGGCGGATTACGCGGCTTTCAGCGGCAAAATAAACTTTACGCAGGAACAAAAACACTTTATAAATAAAGCCGTACAAAAATCCGGCAAGAGCGTTTTAATTTCTTTCGGCAGTCCTTTTTTAGACGAAGGCGTAAAGACGGACTGCTTCCTCATGGCCGGGACGAAGACTCTTCCCTTCCAAAAAACGTGCGCGGAAATCCTTTTGGGGCGGGCCGAAGCCAAAGGCAAAATGCCGGTTTAATTCCGCTTATAACCGGCTCCGTATCAGGCCTAAACTCCGTAATGCCGTTTTGTATAATGTAAATATGAATTTAAAAGAAATAGAATCTTTTTTGGAGGAACATTCCGACGAAAAAGCGCGGCGTTTTTCCGCATCTTTAATTCCCGGTGCGAATTTGCTGGGGGTAAAACTGCCCGTATTGCGCAAATTGGCGGCCGAAATATATAAAGGCGGTTGGGAAGAATTCTTCCTCTCCGCGCCGGAAGAATATACCGACTACGTAATGCTTAAAGGTTTTTTGCTCGGCCATATCAAAGATATCAAAATCCTTCTTAAATACCTTAAGCTCTATATACCCAAAATCAATAATTGGGCCGTTTGCGACAGCCCTTTAAGCAGCCTTAAACTGATAAAAAAACATCAGGCGGAAGTCTGGCGGTTTATTCAGCCTTATATTAAGGATAAGCGCGAATATTACGCCCGCGCGGCGGCGTGCCTGCTTATGGATTTTTTCGTTGACGAAGTTTATATAGACAGAACTTTACTCGCCCTGAGGAGAATTAAAGCCGAGGGATATTACCGCCAAATGGCAGTGGCTTGGGCTTTAAGCGTTTGCTATGTAAAATTCCCGGGAAAGACAGAATCTTTGCTTGCGGATAATGATTTGGATGATTTTACACACAATAAAGCCATAAGCAAAATAAGGGATTCTTTCCGGGTTGGCAAAGAAGCCAAAGAACGTCTTAAAAGCTTAAGGCGCAAATAGCGGCTTTTTAGTAAAATATATACATGAAAGATAAAAATCACGGCGTAACGGTTGCCCCCGGCGCGGGCTTTTGCCCCGGGGTCAAAAAAGCGATAGACTGCGTCTTGCGGCTTGAAGCTTCCGGCAAGAAGCCCATTTACACTATAGGCCCGCTTATACACAATAAGCAGGTTACGGATATGCTTGGGGAAAAGGGCATATCTTCCATAGACAAACTTGAAGAAGCCAAGGATAAAAACGGCGTACTGGTTATACGCGCGCACGGAATCACGCCGGAATTTCAGAAAGAAGTGGAATCGCAGGGCATGGAAGTGGTTGACTCCACCTGCCCGCTTGTAAAAAAAGTTCATAACGTCATAGACGAATACGCCAAACAAGGCTACTATACCGTGATAGTCGGCGACGGCGGACACGCAGAAGTGATAGGCCTTTTGGGCTATACCCGCGGCAAGGGATACGTTATCGCAAACGCGGAAGAAGCGGAAAAACTGCCGCATTTCGACAAAGTTAATATAGTTTCCCAAACCACTCAGAAGGAAGAAACTTTTTTTAAAGCCGCCGAAGCCGTAAAGAAAAAGGCCGACATCTGCCAAATAAACAACACAGTTTGCCAGCCTACAAAACAGCGTCAGAAAGAAACTTTGGAACTCGCCAAAAACGCCGATTTGGTTATAGTCGTGGGCGGCAAACACAGCGCGAACACCGCGCGCCTTGCCAAACTTTGCGGGGAGCTGTGCCCCAAAGTTCTGCACGTAGAAAGCGAGGAAGAAATCCGTAAAGAAGATGTTCTTCCCCCGGAACATATTTTCATTACGGCCGGCGCGTCCACGCCTAACTGGGTTATAGACAATGTTTCCGCCAGAGTAAAAGACCTTAGGAAAGAAGCTTCCTCTTTATTCGGTATGCTGGCAAAGCTCTGGGATTTTGCGGTAAAAAGCTCTTTGTATACTTCTTTTGCGGCCGCTTGTCTTACTTATGTTTGTATGAAACTTTCCGGTGCGCATAACGATCTTAAGCTTTATCTTCTTTCGCTTTTATTCGTGTTTACTTTGACGCTTGCGAACAAAACTCCGCAGGATATGCCGTCAAAAGCCAAACGCGGATTTTTAATCCCAGTAGTTTTGGGGGGAGTTTTAGCTTTCCTTACCGCGCTTAATTACGGGGTTTGGGTTTGGCTGCCGACTTTGGTGTTTTTGATACTCGGCGCGGGGGCGTATCCTTTCAGAAGCAAAATAACTTTATTTTCCCGTCTGCCGGGCACCAAGGATATAGTAACGGCTTTGGGGTGGTGCTTTGTCTGTATTTACACGCCGGCGGCGAGCCAGGGGCTTTTGATGAGCAAATCGGCCTGGCTGGCTTTCACTTACGGGTTATTGCTGGTTTTTATCCGTTCCGTAATTTTAAGCATAGGTTCGGAACGCAAGGATATCATGCTGGGCAAAGAAAGCTTTTATAAAGCTTTCGGCCTTAACGCCACAAAGGCGGCGATAGGGATTATAATAATAGCTTTGACGGCTGTTCTTATACAGCTTTTGATAATGGGCTGGAAGAGCGGGCTTGTCTTTATGCTGCTTTTGGGCCAGATTTATACTATAGCGATAGCGGTTTATTTCTATACAAAGAAAACTCCGCGCACCACGCTGAGCGAGACTTTCATCGACGGCCAGTTCCTCGTTTTGGCCGTTTTGACGTATCTCGCGGTAAAATTGTTTTAGTTTCAAGGAGCGTAGAATTATATGAAAATAAGAAGAATCGGCGTACTTACCGCCGGCGGAGACTGCCCCGGCCTTAACGCCGTGGTAAGGGGCGTAGCCAAACACGCGCTTAACTGCGGTATAGAAGTTTTGGGTTTTAAAAACGGTTTTGACGGCCTTGTAAAAAATCAATTTATGGAGCTGGACGCAAAAGCCGTATCCGGCATACTTACCCGCGGCGGCACGATACTCGGCACCAGCAATTTGGCCAATCCTTTCAATTACACTTTGCCGCCGATAGGCTCCCCGGAAGATCCTAAAGATGTTTCTTCTTTGGTTCTTCATACCATTAAAAGCAATAAAGTGGACGCTTTGGTTACCATAGGCGGGGACGGAACTCTTTCAATGTCGCAGAAGTTTATAGAGCTGGGCGTGCCGATAGTGGGCGTTCCCAAGACTATTGACAACGACCTTTCCGCCACGGATTTTACTTTCGGTTTTGATTCCGCTTTGAGCGTCGCCACGGACGCGGTGGACAGAATACACACCACCGCGGAATCCCATCACCGCGTAATGATTTTGGAAACCATGGGCCGCTATGCCGGCTGGATAGCTTTGCGCTCCTGCATTGCCGGCGGCGGTGATATTTGCTTAATACCGGAAATTCCTTATTCCGAAGACGCCATAGTCGAAGCCATTGAATCCAGGCAGAGAAAAGGCAAAACTTTCAGCATTATAGTTGCCGCGGAAGGCGCGGTAAATGAACAGGGCGAAATGGCCGTTAAGAGCACCATAGCCGGTTCCACCGATCCTATCAGGCTCGGCGGTATCAGCAGCAAAATCGCGGCCATGGTTGAAGAACGCCTTAAGGTTGAATGCCGCGTCGTAGTGCTGGGGCACTTGCAGAGGGGCGGCACTCCCACCGCTTTTGACAGGTGGCTTTCAACGCGATTCGGCACGGAAGCCGTGGAACTGATTTTGCAGGGCAAAACCGGATATATGGTGGCTTTAAGAGGTACGGAAATAGTAAGCGTACCCGTAAAAGATGCGGTATCTAAACTTAAAAGAGTCGACCCGAACGGGGAAGAAGTCCGCTCGGCTTTGGCCGTGGGCACCAGCTTCGGCTCAAACAAAGTCGGCGATAAATGCGGGGTATAAATGGAAAGAATTGATAAAGAACAGTTGATTTTCGGCATTCATCCGATAAGAGAAGCTTTAAAAGGCAGAAAACGCCAAATAATACAGCTTTACATTATTGAAAATAAAAAACAAAGCAAAGCCGTGGAAGACGTAATCCGCCTTGCCAAGACCAATAATGTAAAGATAAAAAGCATGGAAGAAAGGCTTATGGACAATTTGGCCGGCGGCGCAAACCACCAAGGCGTAATAGCGCGCGCGGAACCGCTTAAGCTTATGCGCCTTACCAATGCTTTGTATGAATCTTCCGGCAATAAAAAAGATTTGTGGCTTGCCGTAGATGAAGTTACCGATCCGCAGAATTTGGGCTCCATGCTCAGAAGCGCGGCCTGTCTTGGCTTCAGCACGGTAATTCTGCCGCAGAGGCGCAGCGTAGGCATTACGGCCACGGTGCACAAAGTGGCTTGCGGCGCGCTTGAAACTTTAAGAATAGTGGAAGTTACAAACCTTACCACCGCGCTTTTGGATCTTAAAGACGAAGGTTTTTGGATTTACGGCGCGGATATGGAAGGCAAAAGCATTAAAACTATGGATTACGCCTACCCGGCTGTGCTGGTAATAGGTTCCGAAGGCACAGGCCTAAGGCTTAAAACCAAAGAACATTGCGACGAAGTCATCAGCATCCCTCAAAAAGGCGGAGTCAGCAGTTTAAACGCCGCAGCAGCAGGGGCTATAATAATGTATGATATGGCTTCAAAAATAAAGTAGTTTTTTGTTTTACGATTCAGAAAATAAAAACCCCCGGCATTATAAGCCGGGGGTTAAAGTTTTTATAAGGGCTAAATCGCAAGTTTGAGGTTTAAGCCAGCGGTGTAATTTTCGTCCATATGATCTATATTTTCATAGGTGGCGAAAGCCGTTACGCCTATTCTGGAAGGAATGGGATTGACGTCCAATCTGGCGGTAAGATAATAACCTTTGTAATAGTTTTCTCCGCCCATGTCATAAGCCCTATAGCCCGCTTCCCCGCCGAGGCCGACTATATCCATAACGTCGAATATCGCAAAAGCTTTGATATCCCCGTTATAAACTTTTTCGTCTTTGCCGAGGCTCATTGTTCTGGCGCCGAGGCCGTCCCAATAGTCCAAGCCGCCTATCGCGCCCAAGTAGAATATGCCCAAGTCCGCTCCGGCGCGCGCGAAAAATCCGTATTTGTCCGTGCCGTCCGCCATGCCGCCTTCGTTGAAATCGTCAAAAGCGTCAAACTCTATGCGTCCGCCCAAATCCACGTCAAGGCCGATATTCCAAAGCCTCAATACGGCGAAAACGCCCGGATTGGTAAAATCTTTCCTGTCCAAATTGTCGGACTTGGCGTATCCTATATAACCGCCGATTTGAAGCCTGTCGGTAAGGCCGAAAGAAAGGGCTTCTCTCGCAAAATAGATTTTGTTGCTTGTGCCGTCGGTCGTATTATTGAAAGACGCAAGCGTATCCGATAAAATCTGCCCCTGAGCGGGCATAAATAAAGGATTGGTTACGGCCTTGGCTGAAGCGTTCGCCGCAAAAAGGGCTAAAAGCAAAGCCGCAAACAGCGTTTTTTTCATTTGATTCCTCCTGATAACAAGATTATGTTTTAATTATGCCAAAATCATAATAAATAAGCAAAATTTAGTATTATATCTAAAAGGGCCGCAAAGGCCTTGTTTCTTCTTACGGAACTGTTATGTATTTAAAAGCGATAGAAATTATCGGTTTCAAATCTTTTGCGGATAAAGTAAGGCTTAATTTCGAGCCGGGCGTATCCTGTATAGTCGGGCCGAACGGCTGCGGCAAATCGAACGTAATTGATTCCGTGCGTTGGGCGATAGGGGAAATGTCCTGGAAGTCCCTGCGCTCCAGTTCCATGGTGGATATAATTTTCAACGGCACCAGGAAGAGGCCTCCATTAAATATGGCGCAGGTCAATATGGTGTTTGACAATTCCTCCAAAAAACTTCCGATAGATTTTAACGAAGTTACCGTATCGCGCAAAATTTACCGCTCCGGCGAAAGCGAATATTTTTTAAACCGCGTGCAATGCCGTCTTAAAGACATCAGGGAAATGTTCCTAGATACCGGCATCGGCGGGGAAGGCTACGCCATTATCGACCAAGGTTCCGTCAATCAGCTTTTGGAATCCACGCCGGAACAAAGGCGCGAAATGTTTGAAGAAGTCGCCGGCGTTTCAAAATACAAAGCCAAAAGGGAAGAAGCCGTACGCAAGCTTGAGCGCGTGGATATGGATATAGCGCGCCTCAGCGACACTTTGGCGCTTATAGCCGAGCAAATCAAAAAGCTGGACAGCGAAGCCCGCAAAGCCAGGCTTTATCAAAAGTACAGAGAAGAACTTAAAGAGAGCGAAATCGCGCTTTCTTTGGAAAATATCAAAAATCATGACGCGGAAATACAAACTGCGGCGGCGCAGCTTGAGCCGATTTTAAAAGAAATCGAAGACGCCAACAATTCCGTTTCGGCCTTGGAAGGGCAAGTGGCCGCCTTGGATTTGAACCTTACCCACAAACAAAAAGAACTCAGCCAATTTAACGAGAATATTTCCTCCGCAAAATACCAAATAGGGCTTTTGGAAGGCGCCATACAAAACTGCCAAAATCTTTCCGGCGAACTGGCTTTGCAGATGAAAACTGCGGAAGCCGAAAAAGAAGTTGGCCTTGCCCGTTTGGCGGAACTCGGCCCGGTTTTGCAAGAGCTTAAAAACAAAATCAAAACGGCGGAAGAAGAGTACGCCCCTTTGCAGGAAAGATATAATCAAAAATATGCGCAGGTTACGGCCAATGAACAGGCGTTGAAAGAAGCCCAAAACCAAGTGGAAATGGCATCTGCGGAAGCTTCGGAAATATCTCAAAAGCAGTTGGAACTTTCCGGCAAAATCGCTTTGGAAGAATCTTCATGCTCCCATGAAGAAGCCAACCTTATAAATTTGGAAAGGACTTTGCAGTCCCAGCGGGAGAGAGCTTCAGCCCTGGCGAAGGAAACGGAAAAGCTTGAAGCCGTCTTGCGCGAGAAAGAAACTTTGGTGGCTTCCGTAAAAGAAAGTCAAAACAAAGCGGAAACCGCCTTAAGCGAACTCAGGCTTAAAATACGTTCTTTGGAAGAAAAACTCAACAATTTACGCGGCAAAAGGGCTTCTTTAAACGCCAAAATGCAAATGATACAAACGCAGGGTAAGAACGATCCCTACTGGGTCGGCACCAAACTTGTGGAAGAAAGCGGTATCGCCGGCATTAGGGGCACTCTTAGGAAGTATCTTAAATTTAAGGAAGAATATTCTTTAAATATAGAAGAAGCGTTGGGTAAATTTCTGGATTCCGTTTTGGCCGATAATTTGGACTGCGTCCGAAAAGCGATATCTTTGCTTAAACAGAACGGCAAAGCCAGGTGCAGATTTATTATTTTATCTTCGGTGCCCAAAGCCGTTAAGGGAGAATCGCTGGTTAACGGCGCGGCGGTAACCGGGCTTATTGAATATCCGGCCGAACTTGCGGGTTTGGTGGAATATATAAGTTCTTCTTATAATGCCGAGGGCGGCGAAGTGGCCGGCGGTTTTTGGATTTCCGGCGGAGCGGCGGGCGTTAAATCGCCCGAGGCCTACTGGGGGGAAGAAGAATCCGTCAAAAAAGAGCTGCAACAAATCTCTCGGGAAGAAGATTCCCTTAACAAAGAACTTGACTTAGCCAATACGGATTTAACGCGCACGGAAAGCGAACTTAAAACCCTGCGCGCCAAATATCAGGAAGAGAGCATATCCTTAAATTCTTTAAAAAACGACGCCGTTTTGCACAAACGCACATTAAGAGATATTGAACAAGCCAATGAACAAATAACGAAAAACAAAGCGGAAGTTTCCGCCCGCATGGCTTTGCGCAAGGAAAAAGCGGCGCAAATGAAACTCAGCCTTACAAATTTGACTTCAACCTGCGAACAGGCCAAGAATAACGTGGAAGCAGCCCGCGCCAAACGCGAAACTCTGCAAAGGGAAGAGCAGGCTTTGAAGATTGAAATAGAACAAGCCAACGCAAAGTTATACGAAGCCAAAATAAAAAAGAATAATTTGGAGCTTGATCTTAAAACGTCCTCGTCCGAAGAGCAGTCTTTAAAAGAAGCGCAAAACAAAAGGGCCGAAAGTTTGCTTAAGGCCGGCGAGAGAATAAAAACTTTGGAAGCGGAAAAGCTTTCCTCCCAAGCCAAGCTTGCCGCCCAGCGCGATACTTTGGCGCAGCTTGAACTGGCGGAAAACAAAATGCGCGGGGATTTAAATTCCATTAAAACGGATTTCGACGCCAAAAACACTTCTTTAAACAAGTATAAAGCGCGGATAAACGAGCTTACTTTAAAGGCGCATGATTTGGAAAATACGCTCTCCAATCACCGCCGCCAAAAGACCGCCGTCATAAACAATTTGCTTGAATCCTGGAATATTACCCAGCAGGAAGCGCAAATGAAATGGGGCGACGTAAAAGTTGATTATGAACGCGTCAAAATGATGAGAAAACGCATCGAAAATATGGGCGCGGTAAATATGACCGCCCCGGAAGAATACGACGCTCTTACCCAGCGCAACGATTTCCTTAAAAAGCAAATAGAAGATTTAAATTCCGCCAAGCGCGATTTGAAATCGGCCATAACCAAAATCAACGCGACGACGAGGGAAAACTTCAAATATACTTTTGAGCAGGTAAGAACGCATTTTAAGAACATTTACCAAACCTTGTTTGTGGGCGGAGAAGCGGAACTTATTTTGACCAACCCGGAAAATCTGCTTGAAACGGGTATAGAAATAATCGTTCAGCCGCCGGGCAAAAAACTTTTGAACATTTCCGCGCTTTCCGGCGGGGAAAAGGCCCTTACGGTGGTTTCGCTGCTGTTCGCTTTCTTCACACATAATCCTTCGCCTTTCTGCATTTTGGACGAAGCCGACGCCCCTCTCGACGAAGCGAACGTGGAAAGATTTACCGGTCTTATAAAGGAATTTTCCAAGAAGACTCAATTTATAGTGGTAACGCATAACAAGCGCACCATGGAAGCGGCCCAAATGTTATACGGCGTAACTATGGAGGAAAGCGGCGTTTCCAAAGTTCTTTCGCTTAACTTGAAAGATCAGGACGCCCGCACCAGAAGGCTGGTGGCCGCTGCGTCGGAATAATCGGCGCGCGTATTGACGGAAGGGACAAAATAAAGTCTAATAGGAGCAGTATGAAATACGCCGTACTTTCGGATATACATTCTAATTACGAAGCACTGGACGTCGTTTTACGGAAAGTCGACGAAATCGGCGTGGACGGATACGCTTTTTGCGGCGATCTTATAGGCTACGGACCCGATCCGGAAGAATGCTGCCAGCGCCTGATGAAACTTAAGAATTTAATCGCCGTTATGGGCAATCACGATATGAGCCTTTTTCGGGAAGATTTCTTCAACTGGTTCAGCGATTACGCAAAACAGTCCATGCTTTATACGGCAAAGCAGCTGAGCCAAAAATCCCAGGAGTTTATAAAAACTTTCGCAAAGGAATATCACGGGAAAGATTTTTCCATGGTGCACGGTTCTTTCCTGGATCCTTTTAGGGATTATCTTCTTACAGCGGAGCAGTTTGTTCTTAACTTGGATAAATGGAAAGGCAATTTGTGTTTTGTGGGGCACAGCCACGTTCCTTTTATTATGAGTTATAAAAGCAATCATATGCCGCAGATAGATTTGTTTTTGGGTTCCGACGTTACTTTAAAATTGCTGCCCGGAATAAGATATATGATAAACCCCGGCTCCATAGGCCAGCCGCGCGATACTAACGAAAAGGCTTCTTTCGGTATTTTTGATTCAAAGGAGCAGACTTTCCGCCTTATACGTTTGCCCTATGATATAAAAGCCGTGCAGGACAAAATAGAAAGCCGCGGTTTGCCGACGATACTTTCCACCCGTCTTAAACAGGGAAAGTGATTTTTGCCGCCAATCCCGCGCAGATAAAAAACTGCGCTTAAGCATAAGGCGGTTTGCCGGTAAAAGATATTTGACTTAAAATTTTTTAAATTACTGTTGCATTTAAAAAATATATTTGTTAATATATATGTACGGGCCTGTAGCTCAGCTGGGAGAGCGCCTGCATGGCATGCAGGAGGTCATCGGTTCGATCCCGTTCAGGTCCACCAGATTTAGAAACCGCCGCTTTTGCGGCGGTTCTTTTTTTATAGGGAATAGGGCGTTATCGTTTACGCGTTTTTCCGCCTCAAAATTTTGCGTACGGGTAAATATCGTTCGGCGCATCTTCTCGCTTTATTTTTATCCTTGACAAGCTTCCCATTAAGTAGGAAAATAAAATATATATCATTTTTATTAAGGAGATACGATGAAAAAACTTTTAATCGCGTTTTTTGTTCTTCCTCTTATGCTGGCTTGCGGCACAAAGGTTGAACGTATGGACGTGAACACCACAAAAGATTTAAGCGGCAAATGGAACGATACCGATTCCCGTCTTGTCGCGGAAACCATGATTCAGGAGTGCCTTAACGGCGCTTGGTACGCCAAAGCTTTAAGGGAATCCAGAGGCAAAGAGCCGGTTGTAATAGTCGGCACCGTAAACAACGACACCATGGAGCATATCAATACCGGCGCTTTTATTGAGGAACTTCAAAGAGCTTTGATCAACAGCGGCAAAGTGGAATTCGTGGCCAGCTCTTCCGAACGCGGGGAAATCCGCCAGGAAAGGCTCGAGCAGGACGAATACGCCTCCGAAGCCACCAGGAAAGCCTTTGGGCAGGAAGTCGGCGCGGACTATATGTTAAGCGGCGTACTCAGCTCCATAGTAGATCAGGAAGGCAGAAAATCCGTAGTATTTTATCAGGTAAACTTAAAACTTATCAATATAGAAACCAATAAAATATTCTGGAACGGCCAAAAACAAATAAAAAAATATGTAGCAAAGAAATCGCTTAAATTATAAATCTTATGAAAGCCCGGCTTGCACTTTTAATAATTGCCATAGGCGTATTAACTGCGTGCGCCGGGCCTTCTTTGCGCTATAAAAAGGATGTCCTTTCCAAAATGGACGCAGGCCAATTTGAAAAGGCCGAAAAAATAATAGAAGAAAACAGAAAGAAAACTTACGGTTCCAAAAACGCCGTACTATATTATTTGGATTTAAGCACCCAGCAGGGCGCGCGTTACGATTCCCGCGCAAGCCTAAGCTCCCTTACCAATGCGGGCGATATCACCGAAGAACTTTTTACCAGAAGCGTCAGCGCGGCAATGGGCACGCTGATAATAAACGATAATACAACCCCTTATGTTCCGCCTTTGTTTGAACGCTCTTTAATGTATTTTTACCGCGCGGCGGATTACCTTTCCCTAGGCAGCCCGAGAGAAGCTTTGGTGGAAGCCAACGCCGCCGTATTCATGCTGGATAAAAACCGCGAAGCAAAACCGAAAGATCTTTATAACGACGACGCTTTCGTTCAGTATTTTTCCAGTATGATTTATGAAGACAACGGTAAAATCTCCGACGCGAGAATAGCGCGCGCCAACGCCAAAAACGCTTATGAAAGGCAGGCTTACTCTTCCGCTTCAATGCCTTATTTCCCGCTTCCGTATAATTACCAAGATAAAGGCGAAGCCGTAATTTTCCACTACAACGGCAAAGTGCCCGTAAAAATTTCCAACAGTATTATGCTGGCTTGGGATGATATTTGGTTCGCCGTCGAAGGCAACAGCGATTTGGCCGGTACAAGCCAAGGCCTTATAAACGCCGTTTACGCGGGCGCGTTCGGCAATTCCATAACGGTAAGCTTCCCGGAATATGCCGACGTTCCTTACGATATAAAATATTCCGAAGTTTCCGCAGACGGCGCCCCCGCCGTAAGAACCCAGCTTGTAAGCGATATTGCGTGGCAGGCAAAACAGAATTTAAAGCAGGATAAAGCCGCTCTGTTTACCCGCAGCGTAACGCGCGCCGTAACAAAATACATACTTAGCGTGCAGGCCCGGCACATAGCCGAAAAGAACATTGGGGAAGACGCCGGCTTTTTGGTAGGTTCTTTGTTCAGCATATTTTCCAATGTTACCGAAAAGGCCGACACGCGCTCTTGGTTTACTCTTCCTGCGGAAATAAGAATGGCCAGCTTATTCTTGCCGCCGGGCGTTCATGATATCAAAATCAGGTTCATGAACGGCAACGGACAGACTATTGACGAGTATGTCTTTGAAAATGTACAAATTATAAAAGGGAAGAGAACCTATTTATATAACAGGACTTCCAAATAAGGAGAACAAATGAAAAAACTCGCTTTTCTTTTATGCGCGGCAGTATTATTTGCGGCTTGCGCTTCCAACAGAAATATATTAAATGAGAAAATGTCCAAGTACCCGGCGGATAAATATCTGACGAAAATAGCCACCGGCCAAACTAAAAAAGATGCCAAGGACGCAGCAGTGGCGGAACTTTCCAAATTGTTTGAGGGCTTTCCCCAGGATGAGGCCGCCCAAATCAGGCGGGATAATATAATATCCCAAATAAAAGCCGTACAGTGGTGGAAGAACAGACAGAACAAAAGATATTACGCCATAGCCGCATTGGAAAGGGAACCCTCGCTTGAAATAATAAAGCCTTATTACGCCCCCATAGACGGGCAGCTTAACAATATGACCGCCAAAATAGCCGGGGAGAGCGATAAATTCGTAAAGCTTAAATACGCGGTTGAAATGCCCGCACTTCTCGCCAAAAGGGAAAAACTCGACAGAGAATACCGCAGAATTTCTTTTGACGGTTCGGCTTATAACGAGGAAGATTTATATTCCTATAAAAGCATTTACAATAAAACTTTTTACGATATAAAAGTCAACGCCGTCATTACCGGCGCGGACGACATAACCGTAAAAACCTATCTTATTGACGCTTTAAACGAGCTCGGCTTCGGCGTGGGCGAGAACCTTCAGGTTTATGACATAGAACTTGCCATGAATACGCAGATAGACAAATACGCCTCCTCTACGCTGGACGGACTGTTTTGGAGCACCGCCACTGCTACGGTCGCTTTAAAAGATATGGAAACGAAAGGAATTTTCGCCACTTTCAGCGAAACGGAAAGAGTCGGTTCCGCCCGCGGCGAAGAAGCCAAAAGGCGCAGTTTGGTTGCTGCCGGCAAAAAATGCGCTCCCGTAATTAAAAGCAAACTTATAGATTATATACAGAAGAAATAGGAGTTTAACTAATGAAGAAATTTTTACTTTTGCCTCTTTTAGCCGTATTGGTTTTGCCTGTTTTCGCGCAGGAACAGTCTTCTTCCGCCGCGGCGGACGCTTCCGGGGAGAAGGTTTTGTACTCGCTGGGATATTTGCTTGGCGAGAACCTTAAAAACAATCTCCTTTTAAACAGCGAGGACGATTTTAAAGCCGTGTCGCAAGGGCTTAGGGATGCGCTTTTAAACAGAAATTCCCAAACTAATTTGGAAGATTACAAACCGCTTGTGGAAAAGAGATACCGCGACGACACCACCGCCGTAATCAACAAGCGCAAAATTGAGCAGGACGAATTTTTGAAAGAAGCCAAAAATGACAAAAAGAACCAAGCTTTATCAAACGGTGTCGTAATGAGAATAACCAAAAAAGGCAAAGGCAAAACGCCCAAAGCCTCAAGTTTGGTAAAAGTGCATTATGAAGGCAAACTTCTTGACGGCACTGAATTTGACAGTTCAATTAAAAGAGGCAAACCGGCGGAGTTCCCGCTTAACGGCGTGATACCTTGCTGGACTTCCGCCCTTCAGGAAATGAAGGCCGGCTCCAAAGCCACTTTGTACTGCCCGCCCGATACGGCCTACGGCAATGCTCAGGCGGGCCCGATACAGCCCGGTTCTTTGTTGATCTTCGATGTTGAATTGTTGGACGTTATAGATAAATGAACTTAAAATCAAAAATATATATAGGGATAATAGCCTTTTCTCTTGCCGTTATAATAGCGGTGCTTGCGGCGCGGCGGATACAAAGCGTTTGGTTTCCGCCGGATAAAGCCGCGGAGGGCGAAACTCTTGAAGAAGAGGAAACTTATTATCCTTTTGTCGACGGCGGCGGAGTGCCGGCGGAAGATTTCTCCCAAATGCCTAACCGTATGGTAATAGCCGTGGAAGGGCAGGAAGCTTACGTGCCGGAAAAGCAAATGCAAAAGCCTTTTTTCGGCGGTCAGATAGATTTGCCGGCTTTGGCCAAAGAGCAGGAGGCTTATATAAATTCCGGCGCGGCGGAGCGTGCGTCGATAAATCAGGAAGAATTTAAAAATAAGGAAGAACTGCGGGGGGATTTCGGCGTAAACGTACAGGATCCTCTTTTAAAACAGTTTATGGCCGATATGCAAAAAGCTATGGGCGAAGACGATCTTAACAGGCCGCTTTCGCCGGAAGAAATGATGGAAAAAGTATTAAATAATCCACAAATGCAAAAAATTTTGCTTCAATATAGTAAGAACCCTAAATTAATGCAAATGGCCGATGAGGCTTTTAAGAAGGCCCAAGCCGTCCAAGGCGGATCGGCTCCGGCCAAAAGTAAAGGTCAATAACTTACAGGAGAATAAAACATGGGTGTTTTTATAGCCGTAATAATAATTCTTGTTTTGGTTTTATATGCACTTAAAGATTTGCTGGCGGAGAAAGATTTCGCTTCTTGGATTAATATCGCGCTGACTTCGCTTGTGCTGTTTACAGTGATTCTTTCCATTTTTATGATTTTGAACAAAGGAGAGAAGACGAATAATACGCCCTCCGGGGAAAATAATAAGCCGGCCGCCGAAGCCGCACAGGAAAAGCCCGCTGAAGAAAAAAGCGATGAAGAAGTCATGCTGGAAATCGCCGAAGAATATACTCTTATCGAGAATGACTACAGAAAGAGCAATCCCAGTGCTAAGGATTATGAGGAAGTCGCCTCAAAGTATATAAAACAGAAATACGGCTTTACCGATGACGAGTGGAACAGCTTTATGCAGCACGCTAAGGAAAGCGGCCTGTTTGAAAAAGCGAGGAAGAAGATAAGCGGCGACAGTGATATAGACTATTTGATAGCTAAATAAGAAGAGCCCTCCGAAAGGAGGGCTTTTTAATTTGACTCGTGTTAAGTTGCGCGCCCTCGGCTAGCAATGTTTCATATTTAGGCAAATTTTGTTTTTTTACTCACTTGGATACTGCGCCGCCTTTGGCGGCATCATACTTAGTATACCGCGTTCGTAAGAAAAGCAAAATTTTCACTAAATCTTAAACCCCACGCATGTTAAATGCTCGCGGAGTTTTGACTCGTGTTAAGTTGCGCGCCCTCGGTTAGCAATGTTTCATATTTAGGCAAATTTTGTTTTTTTACTCACTTGGATACTGCGCCGCCTTTGGCGGCATCATACT
>CAKUBV010000004.1 GCA_934643455.1 Candidatus Proelusimicrobium excrementi
CGGCATCATACTTAGTATACCGCGTTCGTAAGAAAAGCAAAATTTTCACTAAATCTTAAACCCCACGCATGTTAAATACTTGCGGAGTTTTGACTCGTGTTAAGTTGCGCGCTCATTGCTAGCACTTTGCCGCTTTTGGGGGGCATTGAGGCTTTCACTCGCGTGTCGTTTAGTTCTCGCGGCTAGCAGACTTTCGTATTTGGTCGCCTTTGCGTTTTTTACTCATTCGGATACCTCGCTCACTTCGTTCGCATAGCCGCAAGTATACCTCACTTGTAAGAAAACGCAAATTCGGATCAAATCCGAAACCCCACGCAGGTTACATTTTCTCGCGTTAAAAAACACGCCTGTTAAAATCTCTCACGCTGGTTACTCGTGTACCGTTTAAACTCCTCTTGAACACCCCCTTCAATGTAGGTCGGGCTTTGCCCGACAGGGAAAACACCTTTTTAACGTCAGGCAAAGCCTGACCTGAAATCTTTTACTCTTTCAGTCTTGTTGATTTGTCCCTAACTTTCTAATTATTTGTTCTTCTTTTAAAAAACTTTCTTCTTTACATTTCTATATATATACATATCCGGTCGCAAAATGGTTCCATAACTTTTTTGCTAATTAAAGTAGGTCAGGTTTTACCTGACGGGAATTTCCTTATTTACGTCAGGCCAAGCCTGACCTACGTTTTACCTATCTGCCTTTTAATATTCCTTTTCCCATTATTTGCGCCGTGTCGTACGTCGTAGCGGCTATGTAAAAAACGAAAACAGTTGACTTATTTTTTTTTGATAAATTTTTTACATTGAGATATTAAAAATACTGTACTACTAAGGGTGAATTTTATTATGGGGATTTAATCTCTTAGGAATGTGTCAAAATTTAATATTTCGAAAGGAGCTCTGAATGAAAAAATATTTTTTGCGATAGTAATATCAGCCTTTTCCGTTTCCGCATATGCCGGATACGGCTTAGGGATTAAAACGGGCGTCGGGGGGAATACTCCTCAAACCATGTATGATGGCAATAATGTATACGGCGGCAGCGTATCAACAAGGGATTATTTTGTGGGCGCGGAAGCTTTTTATGAACATAATCTCAGGCTTGATTTTTTAGGCAATGACAGAGAGTATGAAGAGCATAAAATAGGTTTAAAGTTCGGTTTTGAACAATACGGCAAAAATACTTATAAGGTTTTAGATGAAAAAGTTACGGAAAATACTTTTATGCTGCCTATTACCGCTTATTATAAATATGACCAAGGCGTTGGAAAATTAGCTTTTACCATTGGATGCGGTTTGACTATGATTCAAAGTGATTTTAAAGTGTCGGAAAATAATAAGCTTGATAAATGGAAAGGTGTTTTTCATATCGTCGCCGGTACGGAATATCGTATCAGCGAACATATCGGCTTAGGATTTGATATCAAATATATTACTAAGTCCGGCGTTTTGGATAAAATATATAATGTGAACGGGCATAGCTACAAATTATATTTTTCCGACAGGAGCGGTTTTAACGGCGCATTAGCCGCAAGATATTATTTTTGACGGAAAACGGTTTGTGAAAGCACAAAATATTATCCCCGCGCCGTTTTAGGCGCGGGGACGTTTTATAAAGTTTTGATTATTTCCGCCATTTGTTTAAAAGCGCGGAAACGGTGGCTGATTTTGTTTTTTTCTTCCGCAGTCATTTCCGCCATGGTTTTGCCCGCTTCCGTTACAAAGAAAAGCGGGTCATATCCAAAACCGTTTTCGCCTTTATATTCCTGCGTGATAAACCCTTTTACCTTACCTTCTTTAAATATGATTTCTCCGCCGGGCAGCGCCAAAGCTGCCGACGTGGTAAAGCTTGCGCTTCTTTGTTCTTTTTTAAAAGGGGAAAGCTCTTTTAAAAGCTTTTCGTTGTTTGCCGGATAGTCGGCCCTGTCTGGGTATGCGTAGCGCGCGCTGTGCACGCCGGGCGCGCCGTTTAAAGCGTCAACGGTAAGGCCGGTGTCATCGGCCAGGCTGATAAGGCCTGTTTTCCGCAAACCGTAGGCGGCTTTTAAGGCGGCGTTTTCCTTAAGGGTGGAGCCCGTTTCTTCCGGCTCGGGGACCAAAGGAAAATCCGCAAAAGAAAGATAAATTATCTCTTCGCCTTTATTGTTTGTTTGCGGCAATATCTTTAACAGCTCGGCGACTTTGTGTTTATTGTGGGTTGCTAAAAGTATTTTCATAAGTTAAAAATCCCCGCCTAAAAAGGCGGGGAAAATGTTTAATTTAAGTCTTCCTTGGCGGCTTTGATTTGCTGCGCTTTTAACAGCATTTGTTCAAGTTCGCCTTTTGCTTTTTCTACCTGCTCCTTGGGAGCGTTCTTTACGAAGTTTTCGTTCCCGAGCATTCTCTTGCGGTTGTTTATGCCGTTTTCGATTACGGCCAGTTCCTTATCCAAGCGGGCCTTTTCCTTATCAAAATCAATAAGGCCTTCCAAGGGGATATAAACAGTCGCGGTTCCGTAAACGCCCGTCGCCGTTTGTTTGGGTTTTGCAATGTCGGAGCCGGTTTGCAGGGTTTCAATCTTGGCCATACTGGTAATATAGTTTTGATATTTCCTGATTACGGCCAAATCTTTCTCGTCCGGGGTATTTAAAAGAACTTTAATCTTAAGGCCCGGCGGCACGTTGAACTGGGCTCTTATCGTCCTTATCTGCCCGGTTACGCCCTGCAAAAGCGCCATTTCGGCTTCGGCGGTTTTATCTTCAAGCGCGGGGTTAAAGGCGGGGTAGTCTTCCTCTATTAAAAATTCTTTATGGCCTTTTATATATTTTTTAAGGCTCATTGCTATTTCTTCCGTGATAAAAGGCATCATCGGGTGCAAAGCTTTCAAAGTGCCGTAAAGAATATTTATCAATATTGAAATAACTTCCTTTTTGCCTTCGCCTTCAAAGCGCTGTTTGGCAAGCTCAATATACCAATCGCAGAAGTCGCCCCACAGGAAGTGATATAAGGTGTCCGCGGCGGCTGCCATATTATATTTTTTAATCTCGTCCGCAGCCTGCTTCATCGCGCCGTTGTAGCGCGAAATTATCCAGCGGTCGCAAAGCTCTTTCGGGTTGGACGGCAGCTGAAGCGGGCCCTCAATCCCTTCGCCGTTCATTTGAATAAAGCGCGAAGCGTTGTAAATTTTGTTGCAGAAATTCCTTGCGCCGATAATGCTTTCTTCGCCGTAAGGGATATCTTTGCCGAGCACCGATTGCGACAGCAGGGAAAACCTTACCGCGTCCGCGCCGTATTTCTGCGTTAAATCCAGCGGGTCAACGACGTTGCCCAAAGATTTGGACATTTTCTTGCCTGTTTTATCCCTTACTATACCGTTTAACAGCACGTCTTTAAAGGGAACTTTGCCTTCAAATTCAAGGCCCATCATTATCATTCTGGCTACCCAAAGATAAATAATTTCATACCCGGTTACAAGTATGCTTGTGGGGTAATAATATTTAAGGTCTTTGGTTTGTTCCGGCCAGCCGAAGACGGACATCGGCCATAAAGCCGAGGAAAACCAAGTATCCAAAACGTCCGGGTCCTGCACGGTGTCATGGCTTGAGCAATGCGGGCAGACCGGCTTGGTGAAGGAAACTATCGGTTTCGCGCCGTCTTCAAAAGAAACTTTGGAAAGCTGTTCTTTGCCTTGTTTGTCGGTGGTGAAAGTTAAGCCTTTTTCACTGCAATGGCGGCAGTACCAAACGGGTATTCTGTGGCCCCACCAAATCTGCCTGGAAATGCACCAATCCTGAATGTTTTTAAGCCAATTCGTCAAAGGTCCCTTCCAGTTTGCGGGGTGGAATTTGACCTCGTCGTTTTCGACGGCTTTTAAAGCATTTTTCGCCAAATCGTCCATTTTGACGAACCATTGTTCGCTTAAATAAGGCTCAATCGCGCTGTGGCAGCGATAGCAGGTGCTTACGGAGTTATTGTATTTTTCTTCTTTAACCAGCAAGCCGGCGGCGTCCAAATCTTTAACGGTTTCTTTGCGGCAGAGATCCCTGTCCATACCCAAATATTTTTCCGGCAGATTAATCATCTTGCCTTTATCGGATATTACGCAAATAATTTCGAGGTTGTGACGCTGGCCGACTTCATAGTCCACCGGGTCATGCGCAGGCGTAATTTTAAGCGCGCCGGTGCCGAAATCCGTTTCGACGGCTTCATCGGCTATTATGGGTATCAGCCTGCCCGTTAAAGGGATTTGAACTTTCTTGCCGATAACGTTTTTGTATCTGTCGTCTTTGGGATTGACGGCTATCGCCGCATCGGCGAAAATGGTTTCCGGCCTGGTAGTCGCTATGACTATTCCGTCGGAGCCGTCTTCCATTTTATAATGCAGATGCCAAAGTTTGCCCGCGTGCTGCTCGTGTTCCACTTCAATATCGGAAAGCGCAGTCGAACAGCGTACGCACCAGTTTATCATGCGTTTGCCGCGGTAAATATATTTTTTGTCCCACAGATTTTTAAAGCTCGCGTAAACGGATTTGGCGCGGTCTTCGTCCATGGTAAAGCGGATATTGCTTTGGTCAAGCGCCCAGCCCATTTTTTCAAATTGATTATAAATGGCGTTGCCGCATTCCTTGTACCAATCCCATACGGTCTGCACGAATTTTTCCCTGCCCAAATCGTGGCGGGAAAGTTTCTGCTCTTTGGAAAGTTTCTTTTCTATTACGTTCTGCGTGGCTATGCCGCCGTGGTCGGTGCCGGGCACCCAGTTGGCGCATTCGCCGTTCATGCGGTGGAATCTTATTAAAGTATCCTGCAAAGTGTTGTTAAGCCCATGGCCCATGTGCAGAGCGCCGGTTATGTTCGGCGGCGGTATTACTATTACATAAGGTTTTTTATTTTCGTCTATTTCTGCTTTAAAGACGTGTTTTTCCTGCCATAATTTTGATATTTTCTGTTCTACTTCTTTAGGCTCATAAGCTTTCGGTAACATGATAATTCCTCTTATTTTTAATTTGCGTAATGTGACTATACGCCTTTACCTCTATATTTTACAATTTTAATAGGCTTGCATTTTAATTAAGATTATTACATACCTTGGAAAAATTGCTTTTTTTTGTAAGAATATAATGTATGAAATACGAAAAATACGATAAGCCCGAAGTTATCGAACCTGAAATTTTAGACGAGAACGGCAGAACAATAAATACGGAACGCGAACCCGTCCAAGAAACGATAAAAAGGGAATTAAACCCTTTGCGCCGCATTTTAATGGGCGTTTTGGGGGCGGTTTCGGCTTTGCTGAGCGGATTTATGATGCTTTGCGTGTTTTTGGTCGTTTTTGTTTTTACGGCGGTGCCCGTGCTTATTTTGAGCCTTTTCGGCAAAAAAACGAACGTCAAAGTCTTCAAATATAAAGTTTGATATCTTGCGCGCGGGTTATTGCGTGATTTCAATCAAATTGTTTTCCGGGTCTGCCGCAAGGCTTTCATAATAGCCGTCGCCCGTCGTGCGCGGGCCGCTTATTATTTTAAAGCCGTCTTTTTGAAGTTTCCGCGTAAGAATATCCACCGCTTCTTTCGAACCTGCGGAAAACGCCAAATGCGTATAGCCTAGGCCCTCGTTTAGGTTGTTTGGCTTAAGGCCGGGTCTATGTATAATTTCAAGCCGTGCGCCTTCTTCAAAATATAAAAAATAAGTTTTCAGCCCGGTGTTTTTGTTGTGATACAAATCGCCGGCCTCGGCGCGGAAATATTTTACGTAAAAATCTTTCATTTTTTCCAAGTCTGATACGTAAAGCGCAAAATGTTCTATTTTCATAAAATATCCTTTGCTTCGGCCGGGATTTTCCGCGGGGTTATCCCCATTTTGTGTAAATTGCGGCGATGTCCCTGCCGTCGGCAGGGCGTTTTATTATGTGCCAAAACGTATTCTGCCCGGCTTCGTGGGAGGAAACCGTCAGTTTGTCGCCTAAGCGGACTTCCGCTTTGTAGTGGATAATAATTTCCTCAAGATTTTTAGCGTCCGATACTTCTTGCGGCGCGCTTTGCACGGCCCAGGCCGAAAAATGGCTGTTGTTTACGTGATTGTTGCTGTCCAAATCTTCAAGGCGCGCGATTACGTCAAAGGAGTTTATTTCGCGGCCGAGTTCGTTTTCGCGCGGAGCTTTTTCCATGGAGGCTTCCATTATCGGCGCAGGGTTTTTATCGTTCAGGTCTATGAGGCTTTGCGGGGAACGCGTTATTTTGCGTTTGCTTAAATCCATAATAAGCCACCAGCTTACGCCTTTTGCGATATGCTCGCCGTTTTCGTTAAACAAAATAAAATCCCTTCTGCTTTGTATTTTGTCGGAATAGCAATGCCAGGTTTTAACTTTTATTTTTTGCGCTCCGCTTACCGGCTTTAATAATTTTATCTGAACTTTGGTAAGAATCCAGGCTACGCCGTTTGCGGAAAGTTCTTCCCAGCCGTAGGAAAGATTATGCGCGTCTATGCCCGCCGCCTCCTGAAAATAATTTTGCAGCACCCATACCGGTATTTTGCCCTGCGGGTTCATTTCATGATATCTTGTTTTAAAAGTTTCTTCGTGCATACGGCCCCCTTTTAGTTTATTTTATCAAAAAAGCCCTCCCGCCAGGGGAGGGCTTTGTAAACCGAAAGGCTTTTTATTTATTGTAAGGGAGCAAAGATTCTTTATAAATCGCTCTTACTCTCTCTTTGGTGCCTTCGTTGGGGGCCATGCTCAAGAGCAGTCCCAGCGACGGAGTGGTGAAAGCAAGTTCCGTCATTTTGTCTACGTCTTCTTCATGGAAGCCTTCATCTTTAAGTTTTGCCGTCGCGCCTACCGAGAACAGCCATTTTTCCACGGCTTTGGCCGCGTCATCAGCTTGGCATGAACAGCCGCTTAATCCCGGGGCGATAGGCTCCAGTATGGCGGCTAAAGTATGCGCTTTTTCCGCGTAGATATATTTTACGACCGCCGGCAGAAGCATGGCCAGCCCCAAACCGTGGGTAAGATTCGGGTTTACCGCGCTTAAAGGATGTTCCAAAGCGTGCGTGTAATGCAAGAGGCCGTTGTCAAAGCTGACGCCGGCTATCAAAGCGGCGTAAGCCAGGAAGTAACGGGCTTCAAGATTGCCGGGCTCTTTAAGAGCTAAGGGCAAATAATGCGCCACGAGTTTTACCACGGAAAGCGCCAAATCTATCGAAAAAGGCGAAGCCGCTTTTGTGGTGGAAGCTTCCACTACGTGGTTTACCGCGTCTATGGAAACATATCTTGTTTGATTTTCCGAAAGATTCGCCATTAAAGCCGGGTCGTCGATGGAGTACATCGGATAAATGCAGTCGTAGGCTATAGCCGGTTTAAAGTTCTTTTCAAGAATGGTTACCACCGCAAAGCGGTTGGCTTCGCTGCCGGTGCCGTGCGTAAGGTTTATGGCTATAATCGGCGCGGCCTTTTCCGGCGTGAACTTAAATTCATATAGTTCTTCCGCCGTTTTTCCGGGGTTTTCCATTAAAATGGCTACGCTTTTGCCTGCGTCTATGGCCGAACCGCCGCCTATCGCCAGCATTGCTTTTGCGCCGAATTCTTTAGCCATTTTTGCGGCTTCGTTTACCTGATGAGTGTTTGGATTCGGGGTAACACCGTCGTAATGGACATACGTTATGGCGTTGTTTTTTAAAGCGGCCTGCACGTGATCCCAAGCACCGGTTTTTTTATAAGCCCCTTTACCGGTAACTATGATAAGTTTATCAAGGCCTTTGACCTTTAAGTCTTTTGCGATGTCTTCTATTTTTTTGATTGCGCCGACGCCGAAATATACGGTCGTGCGCACGCGGATTTCTTTTACTTCGTTGATATTAATGTCTTTTTCCCACATACGTCCCCCTTAGTTGTTTTTCAATTTATATTATAGGCTTTCCGTCCAACTTATCAAGCGCGCGTCAGCGGGAAGTAAAAAGGCCGGGAAGTCTGTTTTAAAAAAACGTCATTATAAAGGAAAGTATCATCCCGGAAGAATACCCCGCCACATTGGCAAACAGCGTCAGCCCGAACAGTTCGGTATATATGGATTTCTTCCTGAATAACAGACATAATAAGGCAAATTCAATAAGGAAAGCCGTCAGCCACAAAATGCCGTCGCTTTGGAAATAGTTTGACAGAACAAACCAGTTTAAAGGAATGGTAATGACGTTTAAAACGGAAAAACTCAGTATTACTCCGGCTGGGAGTTTGTTCATAAAAACGAAAATCGCCGCGGCTGCCGTTTCCGTTAAGAAAACAAATAATAAGGAAAACAAAATATAGCTTTTGGGCAGAGTATCCGGCGCGGTTTTGGAATTTGCACTGCTTACGGATAAATCAAAGGGCGTAACAGTTATTTGCATGGCGTTTTTTCTGCCGGAAGGAGTTTTGAAAACCTCGGATTCCCGCACGGAGCCGTCTTCAAATTTAATTATGAGTTTTTGATAAGGAGAAAACTCATAAGAAACCGCATGGCAGGCGGCTTCTCGGCACTCAAGTTTTTGTATGCCGAAGCGCCCCAAAGGCTTGGGGGAAAGGCATTGATTATCTTCGCACTGCAGCTGTTCGCTGTTGCCGGGCATGATTTTAAGCGGTTGGACGCCTTCAAACTTAAAAGAATAACTTATTTGTTCCGCCGGAGCTATGTCAGCTTTGGCGTTTAAGGATAAAAGGATTAAAGAGATAAGAACAAAAAACAGTTTTTTCATATTGGGCCGCCTCATATTTTGTATCATAAATATTATATATAAAAGGAGGCCAAAATGGATTTAAAAAAATATGCCGACGTTATGATTTTCGCTTTAAAATCGGCCCGCAAAGGGGGGAAGTTTAAACCGGGGGAAAATATCCTTGTAAGTTACGATATGCCCGCCCTGCCGCTGGCCGAGGAAATTTACTGCAAACTTATCGAGGGCGGTTTTAACGTGATTTTAAGGCCTTACGCCACGGAAAAAATGGCTAAAATACTCTACACCAAAGGCAGCGACAAACAAATAAAATTTATGCCGGAGTGGGAAAAACTTTTTACCGAAAACCTTAACGGCCTTATAGCCTTAAGAGCCCCGCAGGATTTGGCCAATTTAAAAGACGTTGACACCAAAAAAATAGCCTTGGCCACAATCGCCAGAAAGCCGATCCGCGAAATTATGGACGTAAGGGAAGAACGCGGTTTATTTTCCTGGACTTTGGCCAATTATCCCACCGAAGGTTTGGCCAAACAGGCCGGGCTCAGCTTAAAGCAGTATGAGGCGCAAATCGCCAAAGCCTGCTTTTTAAACGAGAAAGACCCCGCCAAAAAGTTTGCGGAAGTTACCGCCCAAATCAACGAGGTTTCAAAAAGGCTTTCGTCTTTGCCGATAGTTAAACTCAGAACCCAGTCCGAAGATATGGATTTGGAGATACTTTTGGGCGAAAACCGCCGTTTTATAAGCGGGGGCGGGTGCAATGTTCCCTCGTTTGAGATTTTTACTTCCCCCGATTGGCGCGGCACCCGCGGGGTTTACTTCAGCGATTTAATGAGTTTCCGCAACGGCAATTACGTCAAAGATATTCGCTTGGAATTTAAAGCGGGGCGCGTAATTAAAGCGACGGCGGAGCAGGGGGAGGACTTCCTTAAAAAAATGCTCTCTTTGGACCGCGGCGCCTGCCAGATAGGGGAGTATTCTCTTACCGATACGCGCTTTTCCAAAATAGACCGCTTTATGGCCGATACTTTGTATGATGAGAACTTCGGCGGAGCTTACGGCAACAGCCATATAGCTTTGGGTTCCAGCTACAGCGACACTTTCAGCGGCAATTTGTCCAAATTGGATAAAAACCTGAAAAAGCAGCTCGGTTTTAACGAATCGGCACTGCATTGGGATTTGGTAAATACGCAAAATAAATTGGTTACCGCAACGCTTAAAAACGGAAAACATTTAACAATTTATGAAAAGGGCCGTTTTTTGGTCTGATTGCGGAAAAATTGCCTTAAATTTTGCCTTAAAAAAGCTTACAAAAACAAGTTTGTCCACAGGTTTGAAACTGTGGACAAACTTTTATTTTATCGTCGGAGATAAACTTGTTGATAACCTTCTAAAAAATAAATCTTAGACGAGGTTTGAAATATCTTTGCAACTTATGTAAAATTTTGTAAGCAAACAGCTTAAAACGGCCGGTTTTTATGGTTCTGGAAGTTAAATCTATCAACTTTTATCCACAATATTTGCCGCTGTTAAAAACTTTTAAGAGGAAAACGCCATGCCAAATAACGAGATTCTGCAGAAAATTATCAAAAGGGACGGCTCAACCCAGATTTTTGATTCAAAAAAGATTACCAATGCCATATATAAAGCCGGGCAAACCACCAACGAATTTGACCTTGAAACCGCCAAAAAGCTTACTATCAGAGTTATAAACATTTTGCAGCAGCTTTATTCGGAAATAACGCCCAGCGTCGAAAATATACAGGACGTTGTCGAAGACGTGCTTTTGACTTCCAATTTCCACAAAACGGCCAAGGCCTATATTCTGTACAGGGACCAGCGCGCCAGAGCGAGGGAGATTTCCTCCAAATTTAACGTTGAGCTTGTTGATCAGTATTTGCAAAAGCTGGACTGGCAGGTTAACGAGAACAGCAATATGGGTTATTCCCTGCAGGGATTAAACAATTACGTTTCTTCCGAAATTACAAAAATTTACTGGCTTAACAAAATCTATCCGGAAAACGTAAAAAAGATGCATACCTCCGGCGACATTCATTTGCACGACTTGGGCCTTTTGGGCGCATATTGCGTCGGATGGGATTTGCAGGATTTGCTTATCAGCGGTTTTAAAGGCGTGGCCGGCAAAGCCGAATCCAAACCGGCAAAACATTTAAGGACGGCTTTGGGCCAGATAGTAAACTTCTTTTATACTTTACAGGGCGAAAGTGCCGGCGCGCAGGCTTTTTCCAACTTCGACACTTTGCTTGCGCCTTTTATCTACTATGATAAACTCAGCTACCAAGAGGTCAAACAAGCCTTGCAGGAATTTTTATTTAACGTAAACGTGCCTACAAGGGTGGGTTTCCAAACGCCTTTTACAAACGTAACTTTGGATTTTAACGTACCTTCCTACTTTAAAGACCAGGGCGTTATAATCGGCGGGCAGATACAGGATAAAAAATACGGGGAATTCCAAAAAGAAATGGATATGTTCAACAAAGCCTTTTTGGAAATTATGCTTGAAGGCGACGCCAAGGGCCGCGTATTCACTTTCCCTATCCCCACTTATAACATAACTAAAGATTTTGACTGGGATAATCCCGCGTATCAGCCGCTTTGGGAAATGACGGCCAAATACGGTATTCCTTATTTCGCGAACTTCGTCAATTCCGACATGAACCCGGAAGACGCGCGTTCAATGTGCTGCCGCTTAAGAATAGACAACCGCGAACTTAACCGCCGCGGCGGCGGGCTTTTCGGTTCGGCTCCTTTGACGGGCTCTATCGGCGTGGTTACGATAAATATGCCGCGCATAGGCTACTTGGCTTCCACGGAAGAAGAATTCTTTAAACTTCTTGAAGAACGCATGGAAACGGCCAAAGTAAGCTTGGAAATAAAACGCAAGGTTATTGAACGCTTTACCAACGCCAATTTATATCCGTATATGACTTTCTATTTAAGAAGCGTCAAACAGCGTTTTAACGAATATTGGAAGAACCATTTCTCCACAATAGGGCTTGTAGGTTTGAACGAAGCCTGCCTCAATCTTATGGGGGAAACGGTCGGCAGCGAAAAGGGCCGCAAATTTGCCGTAAAAGTCATGGATTTTATGAGGGCTAAACTTGTTGAATTCCAAAAGGAAACCGGCAACAATTACAATCTTGAAGCCACTCCGGCGGAAGGAACCTCTTATCGTTTGGCCCGTTTGGACAGGGAAAAATACCCGGATATTATCGTGGCCGATAATGAACAGGCCGCGCAGGGCAGGCCCCCTTTCTATACCAATTCCAGCCAGCTGCCGGTAAACTTTACCGACGATATCTTTGAACTTTTGGATCTGCAGGACGAAGTCCAGTCCAAATATACCGGCGGGACGGTGCTGCACATTTTTATGGGCGAAAGAATTAAAGATACGGACGCCCTTAAAAAATTCATCAGGAAAGTCTGTGAAGGCTATCAGCTGCCGTATTTTTCCATAACGCCGACTTTCAGCGTCTGCCCCAAATGCGGATATATTGAAGGCGAGCATTTTGAATGCCCTAAATGCAAGGCCGAAAAGATAGAAAATATCGAAAAACAAATCGCGCTTTTGGAAGAGCAGCTGTACAGTAAATAAATTTTACGCCCTTTGTAAATAGGGCTAAGGACCTAAGAAAAAATAGGCCTTGTTGGGCAAATAATAATTTGCAAAAATAATAAAGGCGGTCAAAAAACCGCGCAGGAGGAAGTGATTATGACGGCACAAGAAAGACACAATATCGAAACGAAGATTTCCGAGCTTAAAGCTGCCAAAGAAGCGGCCAAAGGTACCAACTGCGAAGTTTACTCCAGAGTGGTGGGGTATCTCCGCCCGGTTCAGAACTGGAACAAAGGCAAAAAAGAAGAATTTGCCATGCGCAAGACCATTAAAATGTCCTGCGGTTGCTAGGTTTTAACAAAGTTTATTTTTATCCTAAGGCAGGTGTGTTGTAAGTGAAGATTAGCGGGCTTTTGAAGTTTTCAATGATAGATTTTCCGGGCAGTATTTCGGCGATAGTATTTACCCAAGGTTGTAATCTGCGTTGTGCGTATTGTCATAATCCGGAACTTATACCACCCGCCCAGGATGAAAATAACGCCATAGCTGAAGAGGACGTCTTGGATTATTTGGAAAGACGCAAACATTCTTTAGACGGACTCGTCATTACCGGCGGCGAGCCGACTCTCCAACCCGATTTGGCCGATTTCGCGGCGAAAGTAAAAGCGATGGGATACTTGGTAAAGCTGGATACTAACGGCACAAATCCCGGCGTTCTTAAAGAACTGATAGAAAAGAAATTGGTTGATTTTGTGGCCATGGACATAAAGGCCCCGTTTGAAAAGTACGAAGCCGTTTGCGGCCCCGCCAATTTGGACGCGGTAAAAGAGAGTATGAATATTATCATTTCTTCCGGCGTTAATTATCAATTCAGAACAACTTATTACAAAGAAGTCCTAAATGACGGCGACATAGAAGCCATAAAAGCCATGGTTCCCGATCAGGCGCGCTTTCGTTTGCAGGAATGCCTTCCCGTAAAGAAGAAAGACGTTCTTAAAATAGAACATTAATTTCCGTCCTTTTTGTATAATAAATATATTATATGGAGGTGCAAATGATTACTCTTGCAATAGTTTTGATAGTTATTGCCGTGATAGCCGCATTGTATACTATCAGCGTTTATAATGGATTGATTACGCTTAAAAACCGCGTAAAAGAAGCTTGGAGCGATATCCAAGTGCAGCTTAAAAGACGTTATGATCTTATCCCCAACCTCGTGGAAACCGTAAAAGGTTATGCCGCACATGAAAGTTCCACATTGGAAAAAGTAATTCAGGCCCGCAATATGGCGTTAAACGCGAAAGGCGATATGGAAGGGCAGGCCAAAGCGGAAAATATGCTTACTTCGACGCTTAAGAGTTTGTTTGCCGTGTCGGAAAATTATCCCGATTTAAAGGCAAATCAGAATTTTCTTAAACTTCAGCAGGAACTTTCCGATACGGAAGACAGGCTTCAGGCCGCAAGAAAGTTCTATAACACCAACGCCAAAGATCTTAATATATCAATAGAATCTTTCCCTTCAAATATAATAGCTTCTTATTTTAAATTTGAAAAAGCCGAACTGTTCACTTTAGATGAAAGCGAAGCCGAACAGGCCAAAAAGGCTCCTTCGGCAAAGTTCTGATTTAAATCGATATTTGTTTAATCGCCCCCGTATGAGAAAGCTGCGGGGGCTTTTGTATGTTGACGTTATGTGCCGGGTTAACTCCTGCGGGATTTTATTACAGATTGACTCTTTTAAAAATAAAACGGCCCGATTTCGGCGGCCGCTGCCTGCGCTTTAATAATTAAAAACCCCGGGTTTAAGCCCGGGGTTTATAGTTAAAACAAATAAAAACTTATAAAGGTTTTTGATATATCCTGTAAGTTTTCGTTTTATAGCAGCCGGCTTCTTCAATGACTGAAATAATCGCTTTATTATCCTCCAGCATCCAGGAAAGCTCAGCTTTGTTCCATCCTTTGCTTACGCCGTTGTCAACTACGTGTTTAACAAGCAAAAGTTCAAGGCCTCTGCTGCGGTGATCCGGGTGTACGCCCAGCATTATCATGCGGCAGTCGCGTATTTTGCGCCAGGCAAGCAAAGCTTTCGGCAGTTTAAACGGATTAAGCCCGCCGTTAAGGATCTTAAGGACGTGGTTCATATTGGGTATGGAAATGGCAAATCCGGCCACTTCGCCCTTTATTTCTATCATGCAGGTAAGTTCCGGGCGTACTATCAGTTTAAGCTGTTTGGCGGTTTCCTGTATTTCTTCCTCCGTTATGGGGACAAAACCGTAGTTTTGGCTCCAGGCGGCGTTATAAATTTCCCTGACGGTTTTGACTTCATTGTCAAAATCGTTCATGTTTATGGAGCGCATCGTAATTTCGGGGTTTCTGAGTATGCGTTGTATAATCTTTTGCATACGCGGGGAGAAATCGTTTTTGTCCGTCCTGTCAAAAGCCAGCAAGTCTTTGGCTTTTTCAAGCCCGGCCGATTTTATAATTTCGTCATAATAAGGCGGATTATACGGCATCATTATGCACGGCATGGAGTCAAAAGAATCAACGAGTACGCCGCAGGTATGGTTCGTGCTTGGGTTAAGCGGCCCGCGCATGGCGGTTTTGCCCTGTTCTTTAAGCCAGGCGGCCGCCGCGTCAAAAAGAGCTTTTGCGGTTTCCGGGTTGTTTTCGCATTCAAAAAAACCGAAGAAGCCTATATTGTCGTTCCAATGTTTATTATGGTTTTCATTGACTATGGCCGCTATTCTGCCTACCGTTTGGCCGTCCCTTTTCGCCAAAAAAAGTTCCCTTCCGGCATGGCGCCAGAAGGGATCTTTCGTTAAAAGATGTTTCGTATCCGTTTTAAGTTCGGGTACGTAAAATTTATCGTCTTTATATAATTTAAAGGGAAAGGCGATAAATTCTTTGAGTTCCGCTTTTTCTACGCTGAGCATTTTATTTTATAATACCCAAAGCTTTTCCCGCATTGCCGAACACTTCTATAATTTTGTCGATTTGGTCGTCGGTATGCGTGGCCATAAGGGTAACCCTCATCATACATTTGTTTGGCGGAACGGCGGGGGGAATTACCGGCGTGGTAAAAATGCCTCCGTCAAAAGTGGCGCGCCACATTTTAAAGCAGTTTTCCATGGTGCCGATGAATATGGGCACTATCGGGGTCTGCGTCGCGCCGATGTTAAAGCCGAGCTTTAAAAAGCCTTCTTTAAGGCGTTTGGTATTGGCCCAAAGCTTGTCTTTGCGGGACATATCATCCCAAATCAAGTCCAAAGCTTTGTCTATTGAAGCTATTGAAGCCGGCGGCAAAGCGGCGGAAAATATCTGGCTTCTTGCGCTGTGGCGGATATAATGGATTACGTCCGCGTCGCCTACAACAAAGCCGCCTACCGTCGCGAATGTCTTGGAGCAGGTGCCTACCACCAAATCGACTTCGCCGTTTTCCAAACCGAAATGCTCACAGGTGCCGCGGCCGGTTTTGCCTAAAATGCCGGTGGCGTGAGCGTCGTCGACTATAATTCTGGCGCCGTATTTCTTGGCGAGTTTGACGATTTCCGGCAGATTGCAGATATCGCCTTCCATGCTGAATACGCCGTCTACGATTATAAGTTTACCTTTGCTGTCGTCTATTTTGGAAAGTACTCTTTCCAAATCTTCCATATCATTGTGTTTAAAGCGCACCATTTCGGCTTCGGAAAGCTTTACTCCGTCCAAAATGCTGGCGTGGTCAAGTTTGTCGACTATGGCTACGTCGCCTTTTTTGAGCAGGCTGGAAATCACGCCCAAATTCATTTGGTACCCGGCGGAGAATATAAGCCCTGCCTCTTTGCCTTTAAATTTCGCTAATTTTGCTTCAAGATCATTGGCGTATTTGGTGTTCCCGTTTAAAAATCTGGAACCGGCGGAACCGGTGCCTCTGGCCAAAGCCGCTTCGGCGGCGGCTTTCTTCATTTCGGGGTCATTGGCCAAACCCAGATAATTGTTTGATCCGGCCATTATGTATTTTTTACCGTCCAGTTCTATTTCCGGCGCCTGTGCGGAGGATATCGGCTGGAAGTAACCGTAAATCCCTAAACGCATTAAAGCTTTAGCATCTTTAAAGTTCCTGCATTTTTCAAAAATATCTGCCATAGTTTATACCTTCGGTTTAATTATAATTTCTTTATATTTAAGATAAACTTAAAATCTATTTCTGAGCCGCTTTTTTAATGGTGTTTGTCGTGGAGCGGCCTTCAAGTATCGGGTAGAGAGCCACCTTCTTGGCAAATTCCCTGCCTACGACGTTCTCCTCTTTATAGTCGGCTCCTTTTATCAAAACGTCCGGCTCGATTAATTTTATAAGTTCATAAGGCGTATCCTGATCAAAAACGACTACCGCGTCAACCGCCTGTAAAGACGCGCACACCAAAGCTCTGTCTTCCTGGGAGTTAATCGGGCGGCTGGGCCCTTTAAGCCTTTTTACGGAAGCGTCGCTGTTTATGCCGAGTACAAGTATATCGGCTTGGTTCTTGGAAAATTCCAAAATGCTGACGTGCCCGGCGTGGAGTATGTCAAAACAGCCGTTGGTAAAAGCCACGCTTTTGCCTTGTTTTCGTTGTTCTTTTACATATTCTTCCGCTTGGGGCCAAGTCAAAATTTTATCTGCTGCTTTCATCTTTTTTTATAATTCTTTCCACAAGGCCGGTATTCATGTTGCCGGATGCAAAATCCTCATCGTTTACCATTATCTTATGGAAGTCTATCGTCGTTTTTACGCCTTTTACGGTAAATTCGTTCAAAGCTCTTTTACTGCGTTTTAAAGCAGTTTGCCTTTCCGGGGCGAAAACTATCAGCTTCGCTATAAGGCTGTCGTAAAAAGAAGGTATGGTGTAGCCGGTGTGAACGTGGCTGTCCAAACGTATACCGAGTCCGCCGGAAGGCGACCATTCTTCAATCGTGCCGGGGCAGGGCATAAAATTCTTTTTATAATCTTCCGCGTTTATACGGTGTTCTATGGCGTGGCAGCGTACTTCAAGGGCGCGCTCGGGCGTTATTTCAAGCTTTTTGCCCTGGGCAATATCTATTTGCAATTTAACCAAGTCCATTCCGCTTACAAGTTCCGTTACGGGGTGTTCAACTTGCAAGCGCGTGTTAACTTCCATAAAATAGAAGTCATGGTTTTCGTCCATTAAAAATTCAACCGTACCCACGCCGCTGTATTTGGCGGCTTTTGCAAGGCGCATGGCCGCGGCGCAAAGTTCTTTCCTTACTTCCGGCGTAACGAACGGGGAAGGGGATTCTTCAATAAGTTTTTGGTTTTTGCGCTGCATGGAGCAATCCCTTTCGGCGAAAGCGACCACATTGCCGTAATTATCTGCGGCCATTTGCACTTCTATATGGCGCGGATTTAAAACCAGTCTTTCAAAATAGACTCTGCCGTCGCCGAAAGCGGCTTTGGCTTCGCCTTGGGCGGTATCTAAAGCTTTTTGGAAGTCCGCTTCCCCGAAAGCCGGGCGCATACCCCTTCCGCCGCCGCCCATAGTGGCTTTAATCATTATGGGAAAGCCTACTTTTTTTGCGGCTTTAAGGAAGTCTTTTTCCACAATTCCGTCGGAACCGGGTATTACGGGCACTTTGGCGGAAATAGCCAAGGCTCTGGCGTG
The DNA here is from genome assembly GCA_934643455.1 of Candidatus Proelusimicrobium excrementi. Classification (GTDB taxonomy): domain Bacteria; phylum Elusimicrobiota; class Elusimicrobia; order Elusimicrobiales; family Elusimicrobiaceae; genus Proelusimicrobium; species Proelusimicrobium excrementi. The sequence continues at coordinate 17,886 of CAKUBV010000004.1, forward strand.
GGCCTTTTCGCCCAGTTTTAAAATGGCTTCCGGGCTGGGACCGATAAAAGTCATACCGTTGTCAATGACGGCCTGAGCGAAGCGGGCGTTTTCGGATAAAAAACCGTAACCCGGGTGCACGGCCTGCGCGCCGGTAATTTTGCAGGCGGCTATAATGGCGTCGATATTTAAGTAACTTAATGAAGACGGCCCCGGGCCTATGCAGACGGCTTCGTCGGCCTGGCTTACGTGTGCCGAAAATTTGTCCGCTTCGGAATAAACCGCTACGGATTTTATATTCATTTCTTTAAGCGTGCGGATTATACGCAAGGCTATTTCGCCTCTGTTGGCGATAAGAACTTTATTAAAAGGTTTTATGGTTTCTTTTGTCATAATTAGGGTTCTATAAAGAAAAGCGGCTGGCCGTATTCTACGGCGGAGCCTTCGGAGGCCAAATTGATTTTTACCGTGCCTTTTACGGGGGCGGAAACTTCTTTCAAAGTTTTGTTCATTTCAACGTAACCCAAAATATCGCCTTGTTTTACGGGCATATTTTCTTTAACGGTTACGGCTTTTCCCTTTTTGCCGAAGCTGTATATGCCTACAGCCGGCGCTTTTACCGGGGTAAGTTTGCAAGAAAAATCGGAAGCTTTCGGGTTTTTTGCCGCTGTAGAAATCTCAACACAAACGCCGTCTTTTTTAAATACTACTTCCTGTAAGTCCGTGGTTTTTGACCATGCGATAAAATCGGAAAGGGTTTTTGTATCCATAAAATCTCCTGTTTATATATATTACCATTTTATAGCGGAATATTGGAAGTTTATACAAGATGAATATCCTGCAGAGTTTAGTTGTTTTGACTAGCAATTTTCCATCTTTGGCCGGATTTGCGTTTTTTCTTCGTTCGGATACCGCGCCGACTTCGTCGGCATCGTTCTAGGTATTCCTCCTTCGGAAGAAAATCAAAATTTCCTCTAAATCTGAAAAATCAATCTGCTATAGTTTCGGCCCTTGGGAATTGAAAAATCACGCAGGTAAAGTCTGAAAAATCAATCTGCTATAGTTCCGGTCCTTGGTGGTATAAATCAATTCCTTAATAGCGAAACCGAAATTTGCGGACAAATTTTTAGGCTTTCTTGCCGGATTTGACTTCCCGCCAGGCTTGCATAAAATCGGCCGGAGGTTCGGCTTCAAAACAAAGCTTTCTGCCTGTAAAAGGATGTTTAAATTCCAGTTTTCTGGCGTGAAGCATAAGCCTTGGGGCCTGTGCGCCCTTATACAGCCAATCGCCCAATACCGGGTAGCCCAGCCAGCTCATGTGTACGCGCAGCTGGTTTGTTCTGCCTGTTTTAGGGTAAAGTTCCATAAAGCAAAAGCCTTTTGCGCGCTCAATAACTTTATAACCCGTTACGGCTTGCCGTCCCAGGGGGGAGGCTTTTATTTTTCCTCCGGCAAGGCGGCCGATGGGCACATCGATAATGCCCTCGTCGTCGGGTATGTCGCCGCAGCAAATGGCGTTATATGTTTTATGTATTTGCCTGTCTGCGAACATTTGGCTTGCCGCCAGCTGAAATTCCTCATTTTTGGCTATCATCATAATTCCGCTTGTTTCACGGTCTAAGCGATGCACCAGCCCCGCGCGGGGAGGGTTTTCAAAATTCTTTATTTTGCTTTTTAGTATCGCCGTTACCAAAGTTTCTTCCGTACCTTCTAAGACTTCGGGGTTTTCCTCCCAGGCTGAACTTTGCGGGTGCACCAAAACGCTGGCGGGCTTATTTATCACTATAAAATCTTTAGTTTCCGCAATGATAATATCCTTAAGGTTCAATTTTGAAGAAATTTCCGGCCAAGTTATTTCAATAATATCGCCGTCTTCCAGCGGCCAAGAGGGCTTTCTGGCTTTTCCGTTTACGGTAACCAAACCGTCCTTAATTAAGTTTTGGATAAGGCTCCTTGAGTAATTTTCGCAAAATTCTGTTGCAAAAACGTCAAGACGTTTTTGTTTGCCTTCAAATATTATCGTTTGTTTTTTTTGCATAAGTCCTCTTAATAAGAAAAATTGTCATTGCGCCGGCCAGCAGCAGCGATATTATTTGTGAGGGGGACATCCCCGCCGTAAACGCGCCGCGGTCGTCCGCGCGCAGAAATTCGGTAAAAAACCTTATTAGACAATATCCCAGCACGTAAACCGCGCTTAAAGTGCCGCGTTTACGGCTTTTTTGTGAAAGTTTGTTAAGAACTAAAAATAAGGCGAAAACGAGTACCGCTTCTATTAATTGCACCGGGTAAAGCGCATGGCCGTGCAAATGCGCCGGCACCAAAGAATCCGGGTTTGTAAAGTGCACGCCAATGGCTTCCGGGGCTTCTTTGCCGTAACAGCATCCCGCAAAAAAACAGCCTAGCCTGCCCAGTGAGTGCCCCAAAGCCACGGCGGGCGCAAAAAAGTCCGCCGCTTTAAAAAACGGCGTTTTATTTTTTCTGACGGCCCAAAATCCTGCCGCCGCCGCGCCTATAAGCCCGCCGAAAAACACAAAACCGTAGCGCAGTTTCTCAATTACGGAAGACGCGATGAAAGCGTCCCGGTTAAGAATTATAAAAAACAATTTCCCGCCGATAAGAGCGCCCAAAATAAGGTAAAAAATAATATCAAGCAGCCGCTCTTTGCTCAGGCCGAGCCTTTGCTTGTAATGCAGGCAATAAAGTATCGCCGCCAAATAACCTAAAGCCGTCATTACGCCGTACATCGGTATGGCGCGGCCGAAAATCTCAGACAGCAGATACGGATACATCTTTCCCCCTTACCAAATCCAAAGCCAAGGTATAATCGTCAAAATGAATATATTGTATGCCGCGTTCTTGAAGCAAAGCTTCAAGGCGGGAGGTCGCAAAAACTATATCTGCGGAGAGTGCGGCCTCAAAATCGCCGGGCCCGTCCCCGAAGAATATTACTTTGCGCCCTTCTTTCTTGTAATGTTTTACGCGGTATTCTTTAAAAGCTTCCATGGTAAGGCCGTTATAATCCGGGAAGGTTACTTCTATGCCTTCCGGTCTTATCACTCCTTTGACGCTGCCTATTTTTATTTGAGTGCAATCGAAGGCCTCAAGCACCGGTTTAATGTAAATATCAAGCCCGCCGGAGGCGATTTCAAAGGGAATATCGTGTTTTTTGGCGTAAAGACACAAATCTCTGAAGCCGTGGCGGACCAAAGCTTTTTCAAGAATGATTTTTTCAAATTCTTCTTTCGTGGTTTTTACGGAACCGAAATGGTTTTTCATCCATTCCCTGGCGTCGGCTTTGCTGTTATAGGCTTTTTCTATTTTTTCGGGCGAAGTCAGCCCGTAATGAATGCAAAGCGCATTGCCTATATCCTTGGTTGTGATTGTTCCGTCAAAATCGGTTATAAGGGCGTATTTCGTCATATTATATCTTCAAAATTGTCGGGTTCTCTCAGGGCCATTTTGATAAAAGGATTGTTCTTTACTTCCTTTTCTATCGTCGTGTTGCCGGTTCCGTCGGATCCGTAAGCGTGGCCGGAATAAACAGTCGTTTTGCCGGGCAAAGCGGCCAAACGCTGAAGGCTTTTGGTCATTTGCCTGGGGTCGGAACCGGGCAGATCCGTCCTTCCGCAGGCGTTCGGGAATAAAGTGTCCCCGGTAAAAAGTATATCGCCGATTTTTATGCAGACGGAACCTTTGGTATGCCCCGGCGTACTTAAAAAGCTGACCGTAAGCCCGGCCAGTTTTTCGCTGTGGTCGCCGTCATAGGTTATAAGCTGTTCTTCCGGCAGGCGGCTGTTTTCCGCGTCGGAGATTTCTATATAGCCTTTAATACCGTATTTGCGCATAAGTTCCTGCGCGCCGGTTACGTGGTCGTAGTGGCCGTGTGTGAACAATACGGCTTCCGGGCTGATTTTTTCGTCTTCAAGCAGCCTGTAAATGGCTTTCATGTCCCAAGTCGGATCAACGATAAGGCCTTTGCCTTTATGTTCCACTATATAGGTGCAGTTGCCCATTTCGCCCAGCTGGAGGATATATACTTTCATTTTGCAGTCCTAAATTCTATTTCTCCGGGTTTTACCATATTGTATTTAACCCGGGCCGTTCTTTGTAAATAAGAAGTGTCGCCTTCCTGAATTTTTTGGTATTCTTCGGCGAGTTTTTTATATTCTTCGTCAAGCGCGGCGGAATGCGCGTTTAATTTTTTAAGTTCAAGAATATTATGCGTCAAGCTTAAAAAGCTTCCGTTGAACAGTAAAACCGCGGCCATAACCGCCAGCGCTATCAGAAGAAATTTCGCTTTTTTTAAAACAGTCATTTTTTAAATGTTTTGTCTTTGGCGTAAACGGCTTTGCCGCCCAGTTCCTCTTCTATCAGCAGAAGACGGTTGTACTTTGCAAGCCTTTCGCTTCTTGCCGGCGCGCCGGTTTTTATTGCCCCGGCGTTTACGGCTACGGCGAGATCGGCTATAAAGCTGTCTTCCGTTTCGCCCGAGCGGTGCGATATAATTGTGGTGTATCCGGCTTGTTTCGCCAAATAAATCACGTCTATCGTTTCGCTTACGCTGCCTATTTGGTTAAGTTTTATTAAAATTGAATTGGCGGCTTTTTCCTCTATGCCTTTTTCCAGGCGTTTCTTGTTGGTAACGAACAAGTCGTCACCGACTATATTTATCTTTTTGCCGAGCTTTTCCGTAAAATGCCGCCAGCCGGCCCAATCGTCTTCCTGTAAAGGGTCTTCTATGGAAACCAGAGGATATTTTTCCGTCCAGGAAGAATAAATTTCCGTCATTTGCCCGGAAGTCCTGTTTTGGCCTTCAAATTTGTAAGAGCCGTCATGGAAGAACTCGCTCGCGGCGGCGTCCAAAGCAAGGCTCATTTCGGGATATCCCGCCTGTTTTGCGGCCGATATTATAGTTTCCAAAACTTCTGCGTGCGTACTTATTTTAGGCGCAAATCCGCCCTCGTCGCCCACGGCCGTAACCATACCCTTTTTTGCGAGGTCGTTTTTAAGGACGTGATAAGTTTCCGCCGCGGCGCGCAGAGCTTCTTTAAAAGAAGGCGCAAAAGCGGGAACTATCATAAATTCCTGCACGTCCAAGCCGCTGTCGGCGTGTTTGCCGCCGTTGATGATGTTAAGCATCGGCGCGGGCATCAGCCAGCCTTCTTCCGGCAGTTCGTAAGCGCGCCTTAAATAGCGGTAAAGCGGTTCGTTTAAGCTTGCCGCTCCGGCCCTTAAAACCGCCATTGATACGGCCAGTATGGCGTTTGCGCCCAAAGAAGTTTTATTTTCGGTTCCGTCCAAATCCAGCATGGCTTTGTCTATAAGGCGCATATCTTCAATGTCGTAACCCTGAAGCAGCTTCTCTATTTTGGCTACGTTCGCCACGGCTTTCAGTACGCCTTTGCCGTTGTATCTTTCGTCTTTGTCGCGCAGTTCCAAAGCTTCATGGCTGCCTGTGGAAGCTCCGCTGGGCACCGCCGCCGAACCGAAAGAGCCGTTTTCCAGTACTACGTCGGCCTGAACCGTGGGAAATCCCCTTGAATCCAAGATTTCCCTGGCTTTTATATTCTTTATTTTCATACTGCTACCCCCTTGAGGTCTTTATTCTTCGGATAAAGACTCTATAATCTTCTGCGCCTCGGCTATAAGTTTTGCCGGTGCGGCTTCGTCTTTGGCTTCGGCGTAAATCCTTATAAGATGTTCCGTTCCCGAAGGCCTAAGAGCCAGCCAGCTGCCGTTTCTCAATATAAACTTAAAGCCGTCCGTTTGGTCTATTCTCCAAACGGAAGTCTTGTTTATTGACAAAGGCGGCCTAAGATTAAGTTTCTCCATAATTTGATTAATTTCAATCTCTCTCTTGGGGATACTTACCTTTTTGTCGTAGTACATATTGTATTTTTTGTAGAAATCTTTAAAAAGCTGTTTAAGGCTTTTCCCGCTTACGGCAAGCATTTCCAAAGTGAGCATACAGGCCATAAGACCGTCTTTGTCGGGCATATGGTGTGATATGGCCACACCGCCGGATTCTTCCGCGCCGAATATATACTGCCCCGTCATCATAAGTTCGTTGATGTATTTAAAGCCAACGGGCGTTTCGCGTACGGCCAGGCCGTGCGCTTTGGCGACTTCGTCTATCAAATTGGTGGTAATCAAACTTCTGCAAACGCGGCCTTTTTGGCCTCTGTATTCTATTATATGTTCCAAAAGTATCGGGGCTATTTGGTTTGGGGAAATCCAATATCCGTCCGGCCCGATAATGCCGAATTTGTCGCAGTCCGTATTGCAGGCTATGCCGACGTCCAGCTTCTTTTTAACTACCAGCTTGCTGAGTTCCGCCAAAGCTATTGGGCCGGCATTGGGCACTTTTCCGCCGAAGAGCACGTCGGTTCCTTCGTGCAGGCCTTCAACTTCGCATCCGCAAAGTTTCAAAAATTCCCTGAAATAATTGTCCGCGGTGCCGAAAAGCGGATCTATACCTACTTTAAGTTTGGCTTTCTTTATGGCTTTTACGTTTATCAGGGAAGACAAATGCTTTATGTATTCGTCCCTGAAGTTAAATTCGCTGACGGCGGAGTTTTTATAGCCGAATTCCGGCAGTTCCCTTACGGAGCTTGCGCCAGGTATATGGCTTTCTATATCGGAAATAACTTCATTGTTGGCTATGCCGCCGTAATAGGAGATCCATTTCAGCCCGTTTTGATGATAATCGGCTTCGCTTGCGGTAATGACTACCGCGCCTACCGCACCCTCTTTGAGCACGGCCCATTCCGCTACAGGGGTAGGGAGGGGATAAAACGCCCTTTTGACGCTTATGCCTTTTGAGGCTAAAACGTCGCAGACTATATCTGCGAATTTATCCGACATAAACCTCGTATCCGTACCCACTATTACCATGGGCCTTTTAAATTTGAAGCCGTTTTCTCTTATGTGTTTTTGGTATCCTTCGCCTTCAAATCCGTAGTATTCGTCCGTAAAAATGTGTTCGGCTATGGCAACGGAAAGCCTGTAAATGTTTTGCGCGGTTACGTTTTCGGCTATTGCGCCCCTGAAACCGGCCGTAGAAAATCTGATATCATTAGCCATAAATACCTCAATAAATATAATTCTGTTAAAGCAATATACAAAAATTTAAGCCAAAAGGAAAGACGCAGCCCGCGCGGCTTTTGCTCCGCGGGCGTTTTAGGCTTTGCGGCGCGCCTTGCATATATTTGCTAAAATAAATCTGTGCCAGGGATAATATTCAGATATATAGCTAAGAATTTGGCGATATTCTTTTCGGGAATATTGTTCGTTTTCGTTTTTGTCGTTTTTATGGGGCAGTTCTCACAGATTTTCACTTATGCGATGAACTACGGCGCGGATATTCTGTGGGTATTTTCGACGATGATGTATATGGTGCCGGATATTTTGGTGCTCAGCGTCCCCATGGCTTTCCAGATTTCCATTTTAATGACGCTTACCTCCATGGGCCAAACGGGGGAAGTTATGGCTTTGCGCGCGGCGGGATTTTCGTTCATGGAGATATCCAAACCGATTTTGATTTTCGCCGCTTTTTTGGTGCTTGTAATGACCGGCTTAAACGGCTGGCTGAGCCCTTTGGGACGGCATCACGTCGAGCAGAGCAAGGCCGATATAGCTTCCAAAATTTCAAAAGTAAACATAGAACCTAAAACATTTATAAATTTGGGCGACTGGGATTTGTTCGCCGAGAACGTGGATAAAAAGAACAAAACGATTTATCAGGTTCACCTTTCCCGCAAAAACGACGACAGCGCTTTCAGCACCAAAGTAAACGCTTCCGAGGGAAAAGTTGATATAGGCGGGGACGGTATTTCCCTTACTTTGTATAAAGGCCAAATGCAGCGCGTATATTCCCTTGAAAGCAGAAAAATAATCACTTCGGAATTTAACAAATACTCCGTATTTATCCCTTTGACGCAGAAAACCGACGACGATCACCGCGTAAAAGCTTCCGAACTTACCACCCCGCAGCTTATAAAAGCGATTAAGGAAGGGCCTTCGTCCATGGGCGAAAGAGAATGGCGGGAATACCGCCCCGCCGTTACTTACCGTATGGCGATGGCTTTATGCCCCTTGATATTTTTCCTTTTAAGCTGCCCGGTCGCTTTCGTCAATACGAAAAAAGCCGGCAGAGCCGGCGCCATGATTTACAGCTTGGCTTTTATTTTCGCCTATTTCGGGCTTATAACGGTCGGCAACAGTATAGCGGAAAAAGTGGAAAACGCCGCTTTGGTCTACGCCGCGCCTTTTTTGCCCGTGGTTTGCGGGCTTGCCGCCGGCCTTTATTTATGGAAGAAGAGGCTTTCCGACTGATGAAAATACTTTACGGCTACATAGCCAAAAAATTTTGGGGCCCTTTTGTTTTTATAATCAGCATTTTTGCGGTGCTGATATTTTTGGGCGACAGTTTGGAGAAAATCCGCTGGATAAACAGCTACGGTACCACTTTGGGGCTTGTGCTTAAATACAGCTTCCTTACAATGCCTTCCTGGCTTGTGCAGATTTTGCCCGTAGCCTGCCTTTTGAGCGCGCTTTTTGTCATATCCGATATGATTACAAGCGGCGAGTGGACGGCATGCCTTGCCGGTGGATTTTCCGTAAGGCAAATATTCAAACCTTTGATAGCCTGTATCTTTTTAGTGGCCATGGCCGGCTTTTGCGTGCAGGAATTTTTTGTCCCGGACTTAAGCAAAAAGGCCGAGCTTACTTTGCAGCGTAAAATACGCGGCAAAAAAGAATGGTATTTCAATGTGCAGAATGACGTTACTTTAAGGCTTGATAATCAGCGCGTTCTTTTTGCCAAGACGGTTAAAGCAGACGAGGGCGTCATGGACGGTATGTTTATAGACGTTTACGATAACAGCTGGTCCATAACTTCCCAAATCAGCGCGAGGCGTTTCGTTTGGGATAAAAATAAAGAAAGATGGATTTTTGAAGACGGTTTTATAAGATATTTCGGCAAAAACGCCGCGGTTACGGAGGAAAGCTTTTCCGTATTGGATTCCGATTTTACCGTTCCGCCGGACCAAATCGCCGTCGGCAGCGCAAAGCCTTCTTACCTCAGCATAAGCGATTTGATAAGACGCATCAAATTTTTAAAAGCCAGCGGGCTTACCACTTTCCAGGAAGAAACTTTCTTCCATTCCAAATTGGCCGCGCCTTTCGCCACCGTAATCATGTGCCTTTTGGGTATGCCTTTTGCTATAGCTTTAAAACGTTCCAGCAAACTTCTTAATATCGTGGCGGCCATAGCGATAGGTTTTACGTTTTGGTGGATAGTTTCCATGCTGACTTCTGCCGGTGAAAGCGGAATGATAAACCCGGCTGTCGCCGGCTGGCTGCCTGTGGTATTGTTCGCCGCGGTAGCGTATGCGGAGTTTAAACTGCTTAAGATATAATATTTTGATAATATAGCCATATATTCAAACATTTAAATAAGCAAGCATATAAATTATACGCTTGCTTATTATTTTTTATAGAATTAAACTAGAGGATTTTGTGCTTAAAAAATTATTAAGGTTGTTTTTGTGCTTCTGCCTGCTTACGGATTGTTTCAGCCTCAGCGCTTTCGGCGCGGAGGCTCGGCCCGATTCGCCGGCTAAAGCGGAAACTCAATCCTTTGAAAACTCCGTTCTTAAAGACCCAAGCCGCTTCGGCGACGGAATAAAACTTTTTGAGCCTTCCCGCTACGGTTTTTTGGCGGAAGAAAAGCCCCTTCTGCTTCCTTATGAGGCAACTTCCCCGGAAGAGGAAGACGATTACTTCCGTTATAACCGCGCTTATTTGGAAAACGTCATAAAAGATATGGAAGGCGGTATAGAAATCAAAGAGCGCGCCACGGAATATATCGAAATTTTAAATCCTTCCCTTTTGCTGCCTATATACGGCACCACCATTTCCATGACGGGGCGCAAGACTTTCGGCATAAAATACGACGTAAAAAAATATAAGGAAAACAAAAGCACCGTAGACGACAGAAATACCAGCAGCATGGAATTTGAGCAGGAAATGCAGCTTAAGGTGCAGGGCAAAATCAGCGACAGAATTTTTGTCGACATCGACTATGACGACCAACGCGAAGAAGCACAAAATATCGGCGTTTCTTACCGCGGCAAACCCGGCGAGATAGTGCAAAGCGCGGATTTCGGCGATATAGAACTTTCGCTTCCCGGAACGGAATTTATATCTTACAGCAAACAGGTGTTCGGCGCCAAGATGCACCTTCAGTACGGCGACGCGCATTTAAGGCTTATCGGCAGCCAAAACAAAGGCGAAAGCAAAAGCAAACAATTTAAAGGCGACAGCGTTTTTGAAACCGTCAACATTAAAGATTTGCAGTATATCAGGCGCAAATATTACGACCTTTCTTTCGGCTACCAAACGGGTGCAAGCGCAAGCACTCAATGGGCTTACGCAATAAGGCAGGGTACGGAACGTGTTTATATAGACGATCATACCAACGGCGGCTATCAGGTGCCCATGAAAGCCGTGGATATAAAAACTGGCGCGGTTTATCCTTCAAACGGAGGCACGGCCGCATTCAGGCTTTTAACGCGCGGCGTTGATTATACCGTTGATTACAATCAAAATATTTTAATATTTAACAACAGCCTTAACGCAACGGACGTCGTTGCGGTTGATTATGAAAATTCCCAGGGGGCCGCTCCCTCTTCCGCCCAGCCTGACGGCTACCCGATACTGATTAAAACCAACAATGACCGCCCGATATCTTCTTCCGACGAACTTGATTATCAGCTGGAAATAAAGCGTTACTACAATATCGGCGCGACGCAGATAACGCGCGATGACGGCAGCGGCAATTTTATTTTGAAACTTCTTGAATCCGACGGCGCGGAAGTATGCGCTTCTTCCGATACGAGGCCTTTTTGTCAGTTTACCGTAGATTATGATAAGGGTATATTCAAAATAGGCGGGCGTTTCAGCGACGTAAGCCTGTATAATTCCACGCCGGTTTCCTCAACCAACAGATACTTTTTCGTTCAGTATACGTCAACGGTTAAGACTTACTTTCTGGAATCGGATATCGTCGTCCAGTCCGAAAGAGTAAAAGTAAATGGGGCCACTATGGCGCGCAATAAAGATTATTACGTGGATTACGCATCCGGCTTCATCACTTTTTATAATTCCGATTTAATAGGGTCCAACAGCGTAGTGGACGTTACTTACGAAGTATCCGGCGGCGGGGAAGACACCGCGCTTATGGGCGGGCGTTTTAATTATGACTTTACTGATAAAATATCCGTCGGCGCAAGTTTGTTGAACGAATCCGGCAGCGAGCCGAAACGCGTTCCCAACGTGGGCGCGACGGCCAGCAGCTTAATGGCCATGGAGGCGGATTTTAAGGTTGATGACGTCGAAGTCGCCGAAGGCGTACATGTCAGTTTGGGCGGCGAGGCGGCGCAAAGCCGAAAGGATGAAAACCTCTTTGGTTACGCGATGATAGACAGCATGGAAGAAACCAAAGAATACATAAAAGCTTCAACCGTATACAGCGATTGGAAGATAGCCTCAAACCCCACGGCGGAAACCAACTTTTTTGACGCCGTTCGCTGGGATTCTCAGGACGTACCCATGCTGCAAATAAACCCGTCGGCCATAGCCAACGGCGACGACAAACAAAACGTCCTGCTTATAAATTACGATTTCAGCATAGCCCAAGATAAAGGGTACGGCGACAGGGACGAAGTTTCAATAGTCTTCCCGATAAGCAATTCCGGCGTGGACTTTTCCGATAAAACCCTCTTTGAGCTTACCATGCAGGGGGAAGAAAACGGCCCGCTTATCAACGTAACTTTCGGTACGGTTAATGAAATGTCCGATAACTACGGTGATTACTCCTCGCTTTTGGCGGCCGGATTTCAGCTGGATCAAATCTTCCCAGTTTGCAGCAAGTATTATGTAGCCGGTATGAACACCGTCCCCAAAACCGAAGATTTAAGGTGTACGGGCAAACTTACCAATTCCGAAGATATGGGCTGGCTCTATATCAACCCGGACGGTTCTTATCAGCGTTATAATCCTTTTGCAGATAACGTTTACAATCCTTTGCCTCAGCCTACCGGGAAGATAGAAACTCAGGATCTTAACGGAAACGGGCTTTTGGATTCGGAAGATTTGACTTCCGGCGGAAGCTTCGGCTTCGCCGGGCAGGAGATACAAGGCCTGCCTGGCGGGGAAATAAACTTTTCCGGCTGGAAAACTTTCAATCAGGAAGTGGACTTCGGCTCTGCCACAAATGTTTGGGGTACGGATTGGACTTCTATCCAGCAAATGCGCGTTACGCTTAAAAGGAACCCTAACGGCGGCAAACTTAAGGGGCAGATAAGGATAGCTTCTTTGGGGGTTTCCGGCAGCGTGTGGCAGCCCTTGGATACGGATGAAGAAGTGCTTTTAAGCTACGGCATAAACAATGTTGATAATACGCATTATAAGCCTATTTTCAGCGACGCAGGCGACGGAGGGGAAGTCTTCCGCACCTTGTACGGTTCCGTCAACGACCTTAAAAAGGACGACGGCACCAATAATATAGAGGAGCAGTCTTTGGCTTTGCAATATGATTTCAGCAAAAATCCCGCGCTTGAAAAAGTTTCTGTTCAGCATAACTTCAGTGCGATGGATTTTTCCAAACACAGGCAGTTCCGTTTTTTACTTTACAATAACGGGGACATAGACGAAGACACTTCATTTTATCTGCGTATCGCGGCCGACGAAAATAATTACAGCGAAGTCCGCGTTCCTTTGAATTTTAAAGATGCTTGGCGGCTTTACAGCCTTAAACTTATTGATACCAACGGCGATAATATACCCGACCGCTGGGAAAATATTTCCAAGTATGATGCTTCCGTCGTAAACGAAGGTATGCTTAACTATAAACGCGTAGGTATAATAACGGCCGGTATAATCAAAGCGGACGGAACAACGCCTAAGGGTGAAGTGTGGCTTGATGATATTTTCCTTGCAGATTCCATGGTTACCGTCGGCAACGCTTATATGGCCCAGGCCAAAGTAAGCGTGGATAATTGGTTCGACGCAGGCGGCAAGATAACTTATATAGACGAAAACTTCCAAACGCCGGTAGCGGTGGCCACAAATCAGAAAAACCGTCAGGAAGATTACTATTTAAAATTCAAACGGTTTAAAAAACTTCCCATAAACGCCAATTATTACCGCTCCAACACGATAACGCCCGACGTTCTGGGCTATAACAGCAGCAATACCGTCAGCCTTTTGGACAAAGGCGAAGTCAACCGCGACAGAGGCAGCATCAACGCGGAATATATAGACGGGAAACTGCCGACTGTCGGCGTAAGTTACTCTTTTGAAAACGCCGATTACCAAATGCTGGAAAGAAAAGACGGCAGCGACACTTACAGCCTTACTCTCAACCACACCGCCAAGAGCAGAGACAATATAATAAAAAGCTTTTCCGCGGGTACTTCTTTGGTAAAAAGCAAAATAGATTACAGCGACGCGCAGCTGGTTTCATCTTCCGGCGGATATTATAACAGCGACACTACTACCCAAAACTATAATTTTAAGATGACTTTATCCCCTTGGCAGGGCACTTCTATCGTACCCAGTTACAGCCTTACTTCCGCCGATGAAAAAAGAAAATATTTTGACGCTTCCGGCGGTATAGAATCTTTCAAGAATAAAAAATACAGCAAATACGCATCGGAAACGGCTTCGGTCAGTACGGCTTTAAGGCTGCGCCCGTGGCTGACGCCCACGGCCAGTTACAGCGTAAGCGTTAAGGAAAATAACAATCTCAGCAGAACTTCTTATAAAGCCAATGATACAACCTATACCTTTGACATCGGCGACGTCAAAAGCATTAACAGAAGTTCCGAAGGGAATGTGGGTCTTTCTTTAAACGGGCGTGATATGCTGCCCAAATCCAAATTGTTTTCGGCCTTGACGATTTCCGGCTCCTACAGGCTGCAGGACGGCGACGCTTGGGAAAACGTGCCGGATTCTTTTGAGTCTTTGGATAAACTTTGGCTTAGGAGCTCCATGGGTATAAATTCCCCTTACAGCTATAGAAGCAGTCTGACTATGCGCGACACTTACAGCGCGGCGATGCGCTGGTCGCCTTTTAAAGAATATGGCTTTAGCGGTATGGCCGCGCCGATAAAAACGATTTCTGTTATCAACAACTTCTCCCGCAGTTATCAAACGACTGAAGATTTGGGTTCTGAATATAAAACGGTAACCTCCACCCTGCCGGATGTGGTATTTTATATAGACGAACTGGAAAAGTTTTTCGGTTCTTCGGGCAAGGCCCTTTCCGGGGCGAATTTAAAACTTAAATATGCGTTTTCCACCAATGAAACTTTAGGCACGGATTATAAAGAGGACGTGGCTTACGGCGGTGATTTGCGCTTTGTTCTTTTCAACTATTTTGATACAACTTTAAGCTACACCGAGCAGCGTCAGGATAAAACGGATCTTAAAGTAAACGAGCCTTTGGCCACTTATTTAAGGAAAGATTTTTCGGCGCAGACGTCATTTTCCCACCGTGCATTCCGCTTCACGCCGAAAATAACTTATATCTATGACAAAAGCGAAGAAGTCGGCGACGTGTTGGTCGACCGGGTTGAGGAAATAGTGCCCAGCCTTAACGTCAGGGTGGATTTTAATTTGCCGTTCAGCTTCCGTCTGCCGCTGTTGGGTGCGCAGTATCTTATGACGAACCGCGTTATATGGAATACCACCGCCAGTTATTCGCGCAGGCGTTCTTTTACCGTGGACGAAAACCGTGATTTAATTGATATTACAACAAGCCTGGATTATGAAATTTCCAAAAACGTCCGCCTTACTTTATCCGGCGCGTTTCAGGACTTTAAACATCTTTACATAGCGGAAGATTCTTACACGGCCTATAATATAGGCACAATGCTTACGATACAATTTTAACGGGGTCTTATGGCGTTTAAACTTTTGCGCGAAGCCGGCAATTTTCTTTTGCATATTTTCTTCCCGAGAACTTGCTTTTGCTGCGGGCGCGATATCCCGCGCAAAAACTCCGCTTTGCTCTGCCGGGAGTGTACAAAAAAGCTTGAGCCGGTTGAAGGCCTTGTCTGCGCAAGGTGCGGGCTTCCGCTTAAAAGCGGCGGTGCACATTGTTTTAACTGCCGCGGAAGCAAAGCCGCCAAGTATAAATGTTCTTATATAAGATCGGCCTTATGTTTCAACGAGCCTTCCCGCGCTTTGGTGCACGCTTTTAAATATGAAAAGTATGTATGCGCGGCCAAGTTTTTCGCGCCTTTAATGTACAAAACTTTTAAGGAGAATCCGCCTTATTTCGAAGCCGAACTCATGGCGCCGGTTCCGATACACAAAAGCCGTATGCGTAAAAGGGGATTTAACCAAGCTTGGCTTTTGGCGGAGGAACTTTCAAAATATAATCATATCCCGGCGGAAGATATTTTGCTGAGAGTCAATAAAACCAAAAGCCAAACTTCTCTTAACAGGGCCGAGAGGAAAGAAAACATCAAAGACGCTTTTAAACTTAAACCCGGGATAAGCGTAAAAGGCAAAGCCGTAATTTTAATAGACGACGTCTGCACCACCGGCGCGACTTTGGAAGAATGCGCCCGCGTACTCAAAAAGGCCGGCGCGCGGGAAGTGCTGGCCTTAACCGCTTTAAGAGAATAATTCATATCAATTGCGTTGTGTTATTAGGTGCGGATAATGCTTTATGGTTTCCTTTGCAAAGCGTATTCTATCGCAGCCAGCATTGAAGATTCATCCGCCGCGTTTTGCCCCGCAATGTCAAAAGCGGTTCCGTGCGCCGGGGACAGCCTTAAAAATTTAAGGCCGGCGGTAATATGGATTACGGGTTTTTTCGTGGCCAGTTTAAGCCCAAGCAGGGCCGCATCGTGGTACATCATCAAAACGGCGTCGTTTTTTGCGTTTATATGCCTAAGCCATAAAGCGTCCACGGGATAAGGGCCTGCGGCGTTTATGCCTTCTTTTTGCAGTTCCCGCACGGCGGGTATTATGGTTTTTATTTCCTCCGAGCCTATTTTGCCGCCGTCGCCGCAGTGCGGATTAAGCGCGGATATTTCAATAAGAGCCCCGGGGGCGATTTGCGCCGCCAGTGTTTTGGCCGCGTCTTTAATTCTTTCTTTGGTTATGGCCTCGCTTAAATCTTTTAAGGCATAATGTTCTGTTACCAGTCCGCAGCAAAGCCTTCCGCTTCTAAACATCATCAAAGCCCCGGGATTGCCGGCGCGCTCGCGTAAAATTTCCGTATGTCCCATATATTTTACGCCGGCCGATTGCCAGGCCTCTTTTGATATCGGCGCGGTGATTAGAGCGTCGGCTTTTAACTCCTCGGTAAGGGCGATAGCCTTTTCCACGGCTTTAAAAGAAATTTCTCCTCCTCTTTTTGAGGGCTCGCGCTTTTGCGGCGCGGGGTAATTTGAAGTTATATTTATATAGCTGATATTGCCCTCAAGCGCGCCTGATTTTTTAAAAGCGTCAACGCCGCCTATCAGCGTAAATGCGGCGTCTTTTGCGTTAAGTTTTTTTAAAGCTTTAAAAGTTACTTCCGGGCCTATGCCGTAAGGGTCGCCCAATGTGATAATGATTTTCTTCATAATAAAAAAGGGCGGGTTGGTCCCCGCCCTTAAAAGGAATTTTTTATTTATTTCTTTGCCGCAGGTTTTGCCTCGGTTTTTGCCTCGGGTGCGGGCTGGGAATATTCAAATTTAACCATTACTTTGATTTCCGCTTTGTCTTTGAGTGAATTTAAAAACTCAATATTGGCTTTTTGCATTTCGGCCGCGGCCAAAAAGCGGGCGAGTTCCGGTTCGATTTCTTTATAAGTAAAATCTTTTTGCGCTTTTTTCTCGTTTACTCTTATAACGTAGTAGCCGTCTTCGGTTTTAATCGGGTCGCTTATTTCGCCGACTTTTACATTAAACACTTTGTCGTCAAAATCTTTAGGCATAAGCCCGCGGATTAAAATCATTTCTCCGCCGGCGGCCAGCGGGGTCTTGTCGTCGGAGAATTTTTCTATGGCTTCCGTAAAGGTTATTTTGCCCGAAGCGATTTTCTTTTTGATGTCTTTGGCTTCTTTTTCCTTAAGTTTCCAGTTGGCCTGAGTCGCGTTTTTATCAACTTTCACGAACACGGGGGAAAGTTTTATTTGTTCGGCGGTAAGCTGGGTAAGCTTGGCGGCCAAAGGCGCGGCAAGTTCAAGTCTTTCTCTGGAAAGTTTTTTAATTGCGGCCTGTTCGCCTTTCATTAAAACGCGGATATCGTCGTAAAGCTGCTGGGTCTGCTCCTTGGTGGGGGCTTTTGCCTTTTCTCTGGCGACGGAATCAATCATTTTCTTTACCGCCAGCTGGTCTTTGATTCTGTTTTCAAACTGTTTATATGTAAGGCCTTCTTTTTTAAGCTCGTCGTTAAAAGCTTTTTGGGCTTCTTTTTCGGTCAAATCTTTGCCGGAAGCGTCCTTTTGAAAACGCTTTTTGATTTCCATTATGCTTTCGTTGACCTCGCTGTCTTTTACCTTAATGTTTTGTTCTTTGGCTGCCTGCAAAAGCAGCTGTTCTATTATCATTTGGTTTAAGACTTCTTCTTTAATGGCCGTAACATTGTCTTTGTTTGCAAGTACGGCGGGTTCTCTGTTTTTATAGTTTTCCAAAGTCGCCTGGGATACTTTTTCATATTCGGAATTTAAAATCGGTTTTCCGTTTACCGTAGCCACGGTGGAATCGACTACTTTCGCGTTAAGCGCAGCCGCGCCTAAGAATGCGGCCAGCGTTATTGCAGTTATTTTATTTAGTTTCATCAGTTGTTACCTCCACGCGATACTTGCTTTTAAGGGAATTTAAGTACGCGTCCATTTTTTGTTTTTCCAAAATTTGTCTTATGCGTTCTTTGGCCTGATTGTAAGTCAGCCTTTCTTCGCCCGTTTTCATTATTATATGAAATCCGCGCGGCGTTTTGATAAAACCCTGCACCTGATATGTCGGCGTATTGGCCGCGGCTACTTCTATCTGCGGCAGATATTCGCCCGGGATAAACGGTTCCAGCGCGCCTTTGTTCTTTTTTGATACTGGATCTTTTGAAAATTTCTTTACGGCGTCTTCAAAAGTCTGTTTGGTTTTGGAATTTCTTATGGCGCGGGTTACATCGGCCGCTTCTTTAGGGTCGGTCAGCAGGATTTCAAGTAAATAAATCTGATAAGGATATTTTTTGTGATAGGCTTTTATTTCCTCTTCGCTCACGGCTATGGTGCCGTCTTCATAAAGTTTTTGGAGGAGAAGCCGGTTAAGCGCGTATGCTTTTGCCTTTTCCAGCCTGGTTTTCTGTTCGGTTTCTATATCCTGAATTTCCTTAATATAATCCGGGTTTTGCTCAAGGCCGGCGTCTTTGGCGGCCTTTAACATTAGTTTCTCGTTGATAAGATAATTTAAAAAGTTTTCTTTGCCGATATCTGTCTGAAGAAATTTCTTAAAAGAATCGTCAAGCTCCGCCGCTTGAGCGTTAAAATCCGCTTCGGTGATAGCTTCCCCTGATATTTGGGCAAGCACGGGGGTTTGGGGTGTATTTTGCTCCTCCTGCTTTTGATGACAGGCGCAGAGCGTCAGGGCCAGAATGGGGAGGAGGAGTTTTTTCATATATACAGTTTAGCAGTTTAGGGAGGTTAAGAAAAGGGGGGATTGTATTAGTTCGTGTTACGTTGCACTCTCACCTTTTTTACTCGCGTGATATTACATTCTCACAGCTAGCAATTTTCCATATTTGGGTAAATTTTTATTTTTTTAAAGCTTCGGATACTGCGCCGCCTTCGGCGGCATCACGCTTAGGTTTCCTGAGGGATTATTAACAGCTTTAAAATATCCATCAGCCTTTTAGCTTCGGCCAAAATATTGCCCGGTCGGTGGTAAATCCTTATTCCATCGCCGTTGGGGACCGGCAGGAACATTATATTTTGGCGGAAGCTTTCCAAAAGTTTCGTTATGGAACTTTCGGGGATTTTAAAAGTTCTGGTAAAGTAAAACTCGGTAAAGCCTTCGCCGCCTTCTATATGGCGTATATTTATCTTTCCGGCGTCCATGGAAAGCTGCATCACTTCAATTAAATTAAGCAGCTCCTCAGGGGCTTTGCCGGCCATATTTTCAAGCTTGGCCAAAAGTAATTTTTTGCCTTCATAGTCTGAGGCCATCAATTCCTTATAATATCTTAAGCGTTCATTATCGGAAGGCAGATAATCCGGCGGTATATAGGCCGGCACTTTAAGGTTAGTTGTCGCATAAAGAGTTCTGACGACGGGCACTCCTTTAAGTTTTTTGACTTCGTTGGCGACCAAATCGCAATATAAAGAAAGGCCGACCTCGTTTACGTATCCGTGCTGGCGTACTCCTAAAAGTTCACCGCCGCCGCGTATTTCCAAATCGCGCAGGGCCAGTTTAAAGCCGCTGCCCAGTTCGCTGAATTCCATTATCGCGCTGAGGCGTTTTCTTGCTTCTTCGTTGAAGTCCTTTTTCTTTTTGGCGATTTTCCCGAAAAAGCTGTCTACGGAGTATTCAACCTCTTCCTCTTTTTTCTTAAGCAACCATGCGGGATGCAGCAGATAGCAATAAGCCTTGCTGGAAGAACGCCCTATCCTGCCGCGCAGCTGATAAAGCTGGGCGAGGCCGAAATCCTGAGCGTTTTCGATAATCAAAGTATTTGCGTTGGTAACGTCCAAGCCGGATTCTATTATAGTTGAGGCCAAAAGGACGTCATAGCGTTTATTGTAAAAATCCCAAAGAGTATTTTCCAGGGTGCGTTCGTCAAGCTGGCCGTGCGCTGCGCAGAATTTAACTTCCGGCAGGAGTTTTTGCAGATAAGCCAGTTTTTCCTGCATGGTTTCCACTTTGTTATAAAGGTAGAACACTTGGCCGCCGCGCGCGATTTCGTCGCGTATAGCCGTGCTTACGATATCGTCCCCGTAAGGCAGAACCCTTGTCTTTATTGTCATTCTGCCGGGCGGCGGCGTTTGTATTATTGACATTTCCCTTAAGCTTGAAAGGGACTGGTTTAAAGTTCTTGGTATGGGCGTGGCGGAAAGCATAAGGGTGTGCACGCCCAGTGATTTGGCTTTGATTTTTTCCTTCTGTTTTACTCCGAAGCGGTGCTCTTCGTCGATAATGCAAAGGCCTAGGTTCTTAAAATCCACGTCCTTGGAAAGCAGCCTGTGCGTACCTATCGCTATATCCGTTACGCCTTTTTTTATTTTGCTTACGATATCCTTTTGCTCTTTTTTTGTTTGGAAGCGGCATAATAATTCTATTGAAACTGGGAAAGCCGCCATACGCTGTGTAAAAGTTTTGTAATGCTGTGCGGCCAATACCGTGGTAGGGACCAAAACAAGCACCTGCGTACCGCTTAAAGCCGCCCTTAAAGCCGCGCGCATGGCCACTTCCGTTTTGCCGAAGCCGACGTCGCCTATAAGCACTCTGTCCATCGGGCGGGATTGGGTTAAATCGGTTAAAATTTCTTCTATGGCTTTGGTTTGATCTGGCGTTTGTTCGTAAGGGAAGGAATCGGCAAATTCCCGCTCAAGCCTGTTGTCGCCGAAAAGTTCCTGCGCTTTGTTGGAGCGGCGCAGGGCTTCAAGGCGCAAAATTTCTTTGGCGGTTTTTTGGGCGTCTTCTTTTACTCTTTTCTTTACTTCGCGCCAAGCGTTCCCGCTGAGGGAAGATATCCTCGGCGCTTTGCCTTTCAGCCCTATGTATTTTTGTATTTTCCTGAAATCGCTTACGGGTATATAAAGCTTTTCCCCGCGTTTATATTCTATTATCAGGCAGTCCACGGGCAGGCCGTCGTTTATAAGGGTTTTCATACCTTGGTAACGCCCTATGCCGTGTTCTTGGTGGACTATATAATCGCCGGTTTCAAGCTCTTTGAAGCGTACATGCTTGGCTTGGTTTGAATCGAATTTTTTTATTAAAGAAGAACCCCTGTAAGTTCTGTTAAGAACTTGCGTGGAAGTATAAAACGCGAATTTTTCTTTGGGGCTGTAAAAACCTTCTCTTAAAGGCGCGATAAGCAATGGTATGCGTTTTAAAGCTTCATAATCGGCGAAGACTTCCTGCAGTCTTTGCAGTTCGCCCATGTTAAGGCAGTATAATTTTAATTGATATCCCTCTTTAAGCTGTTTGGCGGCTTCCGCGTCAAAAAGTTTAAAATCGGCGTTGAAAGAAGGGTTCTGTTTGAGGCCGCAGTCGATAAAATCTTCCGCCGGCAAATTATAAAAAGCCGTTTGCGCCCCCGGCATGAGCGGCAGAGCCTGCTCCGGTGGATTATATAAGAAAATTTCAAAATCTTTTGCCCAGTTCGCCAAGTTTGAAGCGTTGTTTTCAAACGTCAAAGGGGAAACGACGTATTCTTCAAGATTTTCTTTTGTGTTTTGCGTTTCAATATCAAACAAAGAAACGGTGCTTATCATGTTCCCGCTGAAGTATATTCTGCACGGCGCGTCGTAGTTTGGGCTGAAAATATCCACCACGGAGCCCCTGACGGCGTATTGGCCTGATTTTTCGGTAAAGTCGGCGCGTTCGTAGCCGCAGTTTTCGAGTTTAAAAAGCAAATCTCCGCGCGTCATGCTTTGCGCTATTTTGATTGTTATTATCTTTTGGGCGAAATCTTTTCTGCCGGGCAGAGTCTTTGCGCAAACTGAATACAAGGCGGCGGCCGTTATAGGTTTTTTCGGAGATAAAAACTCATACAGGCCCGCGCTTATGGAATATTTGTCCTCGCCTATCATGGCAGAGGCGCGTTCTTGTTCTTTGGCGAAAGTTTTAAACGCAAGAACGAAATCTTCCATTTCCTGTTCGTCGCGGCAGACGAACAGAATATTCGCTTTTGCGCGCTCTGTTTTAAGGGTTTCTTCCGCCGCCAAAAAAGCCGCGGAGGAAATATTGGGTAAAAGAATATTTTTTATCGCCATATATAAATGTAAAGCGCCCTTTTAGGACATCAGGGCGCTTTTACGAAAAATAAATTTAGAACGAGCTCGGCTCAGTGCCTTTTTTAAACGCTTCCAGGAATTTATTTCTGTCGCCGGGTAAAGCCAATTTGCCCGTTTCGGGATTGACCGACGCGAAGGAAATCCCGTCTGGCACGTGGAAATCCGCCGCGGGTTCGTCTTTTAAAACTTCCTGCATTATGGCGGTCCACCACGGGGCCACCGCGCCGCCGCCGGTCCAGCGTCCTTTTTCCTGGGCGGTATCGTCGTCATAGCCCATCCAGGCTCCGGCCGCAATATTGGGCGTCATGCCTATAAACCAAGCGTCCCTGTAACTTTGCGAAGTCCCCGTTTTGCCGGCTATGGGCTTCTTTATAGCCCTTGCCGCGCCGCCGGTTCCGCGCTGCACCACGCCTTTCATCATATTAATGAGAATAAAAGAATCCTGCGGGGAGAAAGCTTCCCTCTCGTTGGGGATATGCTGCTCCAAAATGCGTCCGTTTTGGTCTTCCACGCGCTCTATGGCGTATTCTTCAACGTATATGCCGTTATTGGCGAAGGTGCTCATCGCGCTGACAAGCTCGTCCAAGCTTACCACCGATACGCCCAAAGCCAAAGCCGGGGCATTGGGCAGGGCGGATTTTATTCCCGCGCGTCTTGCCACGTTTATGGTGTTTTTAACGCCTACCGCGTCTATCAAATTTACGGCTACCAAGTTTCTGGAAAGTTCCAAAGCTCTCCTTAATGTGGAGAACCCGGAAGAGCTTCCGCCGATATTTCTGGGGGCCCAAACGTCAAAATCCTTGCTGTACATAAAAGGCTGCGCCGCAAGCTGAAGGGAATACTGATCTTTGGCTTCGTCGAATACTCTCCAGTTGTTGCCGTCATAATAAAACACCATTTCCAAATCTTTTATCATGGTGGAAGGCGTATAGCCTTTTTCCAAAGCGGCCATCCAAACGAAAGGCTTGAAAGAAGATCCCGGCTGGCGTTTTGCCTGCGTTGCCCTGTTAAAGCGGGATTCTTCATAGTTTCTGCCGCCTATCATTATCCTTATTGCGCCGGTTTTAACGTCGCGCGCAAAAAACGCGCCCTGAAGCTGGGGATATTCTTCCTGTTCGGGCTTTTCTTCGGCCGATGAGGTTTCTTCTTCCTCCGGCAGCGCTTCGGAAGCGATGGAATCATCCACTATTTCTATGCCCAAATCCTTGGCCAAGCGGACGTCGTAATCATGCAGGCGTTCGTTCATTATCTGTTCGGCCAAAGCCTGCTTTTCTATGTCTATAGTGGTGTAGATGTTAAGCCCGCCTTTCCAAAATGTATCCATGCCGTATTTAGGTTCCAAAATGCGCCTTATGTATTCTATGAAGTAAAGCCCGGGTTTGTCGGCGGCCTGTTTCTTTTCCGGCAGGGGTTCTTCTTTGGCGGCTTTGGCTTCTTCCGGCGTAATAAAACCCATTTCCTGCATGGAGTTTAAGACCAAAGCCCTTCTCTGTTTGGCGGTTTCCGGGTGAGCGAAGGGATTATATCTGCTGGGCAAAGGTATTACGCCCACAAGCATTGCGCTTTCGCCCAAAGTAAGTTCGCTTAAATCTTTGTTGAAGTATTTTTTCGCCGCGGCTTTAACGCCGTAAGCGCCTTCGCCGAAGTAAATCTCGTTAAGATACATTTGCAGTATTTCCTGCTTGCTGAAAGCGCGTTCTATTTGGACCGAGAGAAAAATTTCCCTTACCTTCCTGATAATCTTTTTCTCTTTCGTCAAAAATACGCCTCTTGAAAGCTGCTGCGTTACTGTCGATCCGCCCTGCGCGGCCTTGCCCAAAACGATGTCGTTTACCAAAGCCCTGACTATGCCTTTTAAGGAGAAACCCGCGTGTTTGAAAAAGTTTCTGTCTTCCATGGAAATTACGGCGTTTTGTATGTCCACCGGGATTTCGTCCAGCGGAACGAGCTGGCGTTTTTCCACGGAAAATTCATAAATAAGATTATTGTTTTTGTCAAAAACTTTAGTGGTTAAAGAGGGGGAATATTCTTCAAGTTCGTAAACCGGCGGTATGCCGGAAACTATATAATACGTCAAAGCCGCGCAGACAAATATGCCCAAAGCCGCGGCAAAGACAAAAGAAAATATAAAAAATTTTGATTTAAGTATATTCATTATTAAATTATATCAATTTATCATTAGTATAAAAATACGGCGGAAAATTAGTAGAATAATAATATGACTGTCTATAAGAAAAAAGATTCTTTGTGCTGCATCATGGGCAAAAAAGAGCTGTGCCGTTCCGGCGCGGCGGATGTTTCGTTTAAGGCCGGTGACAGCTCTTCAGCCGCGAAGTATACCTGCCTTTACCTTTTGGACAAAAGCAACAAATGCGCTTTTATCTACGGCTGCGGCGAAGAATTCCCCAAAGATTTTAAAGAACAGATTACAAAAAGCGGAGTCCACGTAGATTCCCACAAAAAAGCTTTTGACAACCATAAAATTTCTTATGAATGGTTCTTGGACGAGAACGGCCGAACGCCCGGCCTTTACAAAACTTTGCTGGTGCCTTTTACCAAAGAAGACGGCGCGGTTGATAAAGTGCTGGGAATAGTAAGGAAGGTGGACGCGGATAATTTTTTGGACAAAGTTTCTTACTCCGTGGCCGAAAGCGAAGCGCCAAGCATTGTCAGCCTGCTTCTTAACGGCAGGGAAGAAGAAAAACGCAAAATAGCGTCTTTACTTCATGACGAAATAGGCACGGCCGCGGTTGCAATTAATTCCCTTTTGGCTATACTTAAAGAGGATATAAAAGACGGAAACGCCGCCCAAGCTTTGGCCGACGCCGATAAACTGCAAAGGGCGGTGGCCGGTTCCATGGACAGAATGAAAAAGGCGGTCGTCAATTTGCGCCCTCCGCAAATAGACGACGTCGGGCTTGACGCCGCGGTAAGGCATTTTGTCGATACGCTTTCCGCTTCCGTGCCGCTTAAAATTGATTATAAATATAAAATCAAAGACGGGGTGCCGATATCAGACGGGGTAAAAATTATCATATTCAGAACGGTGCAGGAAGCTTTAAACAATGTTATAAAACATGCGGATGCGAAAACCGCCAAAATCAGAATTGCAAAAGAAGCCGATAATATAGTTTTGACCGTGGAAGACGACGGCGTCGGCTATAAAGAAGAAAAAAGCAGAACCGCGAATAAACTGGGGATACTCGGTATGAAGGAAAATGTTTCCTACATAGGCGGGACGATAAGCATTGAAGGAAAGCCAGGCAAGGGGACTAAAATAAAAGTCGTCTGCCCGATAATTTCTTATAAGAGGGTTGTATGATAAAAATAGCAATGGCCGATGATCACATGATAGTGCGCGACGGGATAAAAGCCGTGCTTGAACGCAAAGGCAAAGACATGAAGATTGTGGGGGATTTCTCCAACGGGAAAGAACTTTTGGAATTTGCGCAGGAAGAAGGCGCCGACGTTTATATAGTTGATATATCAATGCCTGTTTTAAACGGTATTGAAACAACTTACAAATTGATGAAAGCCCGGCCCGGGGCCAAAGTTATCGTGCTTAGTATGTACGACGACAGAATTACCGTAGAAAAATCCATTAAGGCCGGCGCGAAGGGGTTTGTGGTAAAAGTTTCCGACGCGGACGAAATTTTAAACGCCGTAAGAATCGTAAACGAGGGCAAAATGTTTTTATCGCAGGGCGTCAGCCGGTATTTTGAAAACGGCCTGCCCGGCGGCAAGGTTTCCAAGGCCAAACGCAAAAAACAGCTTACGCCCAAGGAAAAGGAAATTCTCCAGCTTATAGCGGAGGGCTTCAGCAGCAAAAGAATGGCCGAAGAGTACGGCCTTTCCGTAAATACGATACACGTGCACAGAAACAATATCATGCGTAAACTGAATATACATAAACAGGCGGATTTGATAAGATACGCCATTAAAGAAGGCATCGCACATATTTAATTATGAGAATAATCGCAGGCACGGCCAGAGGCCGCAAGATATTTTCGGTATCAAAGAATCTGCCGGTAAAACCGATATCGGACAGGATAAAACAATCCGTCTTTGATATCATTCGCCCGCGCATAACGGGCGCAATTATGCTGGATTTGTTTTCCGGCACGGGCAATGTTTCTTTGGAGGCGCTTTCGCGCGGAGCTTTAAAGACGGTTATGGTGGACAGAGAACCCGCCTGCCTTAAAGCGCAAAGGCGCAATTTGGAACATTTGGGCTTTACCGAACGCGCCAAATCTTTGAAAGGCGATCTGCTGGCAAAAGATTTAAACTGGCTTTACGCTTACAGCGAGGGCGAGGGATACGACATAATTTTTATGGGCCCTCCTTATAGGGATATTAACAATAAGCCCCTTTGCTTTTCCGGCCCGGTTTTGGCGAAAGTCGCGCAAGCCAAACTCTTGGCCGAGGACGGCATAATTATTTTACAGCATCACAAAACGGAAACTTTCGACGTACCGGATTCCCTGGAAGTTTACAGGGAAGAAAAATACGGCGATACTTTAGTTCATTTCCTGAGAAATAAAAAATGATACCCAATAATCCGAGGGAACTTAATTATTCCAAAGTAAAAACCTACAGGGACTGCCCCTACCTCTTTAAACTTAAATACGTTGAGGGCAGAAGGGAAGGCTTGATACCGGCTACGTCGCTGGGGGTGTCCATACACCGCACTTTGGAAGCCTACCACGCCCAAAGCAATGACCCGAGCGAACTTCAACGATACTATAACCGCTGCTGGCTGGGCGCGGGGTATTCTTCCGCCGCGGAGCAAATGGAATATTACCTAAAGGGCAAGCGTATGCTGGAAGTCTATGAAGAAAAAGAATATTCCCGCAACAGCACCGTAAACTCCACGGAAAGGGAATTTGTTTTTGAACAGGACGGCTGGTCCTTCCGTGGCAAAATAGACCGCGTCGACCGCCTGCCCGACGGCAGCTGGGAAGTAATAGATTACAAAACGGACGCCGTTTTAAACGAAAATTTTGACATCAAAGATTCCCTTCAGCTGGGAATATACAGCATAGGCGCGCGCCGCGCCTGGAATATGCAAAAGGGCAAAGCCACCATATACTTTGTGGCTTTGGATAAAAAGATTTCGGCGGATTTTTCCACTTTTGAGGAGCGGCAAATCCTTGATACTTTTATTTCCGCCGGGGAAAGCATTGAAGCGGGGGAATTCGCCCCGAACACCAATCATTGCTCTTACTGCCTTATGAATAACCGCTGCCCTTTCAGCAGCGTAAAACAGGAGGATAAAAAGTGAAATTCCTTTCCGGGCTCATTATAGGCGTTCTGCTTTGCGCCGCCATATTCGCCGTAGGCGGTTATTATGTTTTTAACGGTATGAAAGATTTTCAGCCGGCAAACACGCCGCAAGTTTCCCGGGCCCCGGAAGAAGATGACTCATCCGCCCGGCTTAACGCCGCTTTGAACGCTTTGAACAAAGCCTCTTCCCCGGAAGATATGCTTGCGAGCCTAGATAAAATAATAGCTTTGCGCCCCGGCGAGCCCGAGGCCTATTCCGCCAAAGCGGCCGTTTTAATGCAAAAGGGGGATTACCGCGCGGCGCTGGAAAATTATAATAAAGCTTTATCCTTAAATCCCGACTCCGCCGAACTTTATATGGGCAGGGCTTCCGCTCTGTTAATGCTGGGCGACTATGCCGGCGCAAATAAAGATTTAAGCTCGGCCATAGCCATTAACCCCGCTTTGGCCGAAGCCTATTACAACAGGGGCGTCAGCAATGTAAATTTGGCGCGTTTCAAACCGGCGATGAGCGATTTCGCCCAAGCCGGCAAACTTTTTTCCGCTTCAGGCAACAGAGCGGGATATATGCAGTCTTCCCAAGCTTTCAATTTGCTTAAAAAACAAAGCGCCGGGATTAAGAAAAACAAATCCGCTTCCAAAGCCGCAGCGGACAAAGCGGCGGCGGAACTGAAACCGAGCGTTTCCCCCGCTGATGCGGCTTCCGCGGCCAAGTTTAAGAGTGAAATCGTAAGAAGCTTGGGCGGGCTTTCGTCTTCTTTAAAAAACGGCGATAAAAAAGCCATGCTGCAAAAATTTAAACAGGCTTCCGCCGGGCTTACATCTGGGGAAGTCAATACCGGCGATTTTAACGCTTTTGCCGCGGCGGCTTCACAGAAGGCCTCCGGCAAAGCTTCCTCCGCCAAAAAGAACCTTTTGGATTATACTTCCGACGCCAAAGCCAAAATGGCTAAAGGCGATTATGCCGGCGCGGCGGCGGACTTGGATAAAGCTATTGAACTTTCCTCCAATCCTTCCGATTTATACGCTCAGCGCGCGGCGGCGAATTTGCAAAATAAAAACTATAAAGCCGCTTTTGAAGATTATTCCAAAGCGATAGAAGCCGATAAAAACAATGCCTCGGCTTACCTTAACCGTGCGCGTCTGCGCGCTTCTATGGGCGATAACAAAGGCGCGGCGCAGGATGCGGCCGCCGCAAAAGCTTTGTATCAGGAACAAGGCAATAAAGAAGGCGCGACCCAGGCGCAGAATATGGCCAATTTGGCGAGCGGAAAAGGCTTGCAGGAGCGCAGCGTCCGCGACGGCGTGGCCGAAGCTTTGTTTAAGGACGCTTCAAACGCTTACGCCAGCGGGAACTATCAGGAATCTTTAAATAAATTTAACGAATTGGCGCAAAGGCAGCCCGACGTACCCGAAGTTTATTATAACCGCGCCATAGCCAATGCTGCTTTGGGCGATAAAGACGCGGCTTTGCGCGACTATCGGAGAACGATAGCCATGAATCCAAATCTCCCCGACGCCCATATCGGTGCGGCTTCAATACTTATGGAGCAGGGCAAAAACGGCGAAGCGCAAAAAGAAATATCCGCCGCTTTAAGCTTGAACCCCAATTTGCCCGCCGCTTATAAAATGCGCGGGACGCAAAGCCTGCAAAGCGGGAATCCTTCCAAAGCCGTGGCTGATTTTACTAAAGCCATAGAGCTTGACGGCAATGATGGTGCAAGCTACTTTTCCAGAGGTTTGGGATATGCCCAGCAGGGGGATTTCAACAGCGCGAGGGAAGATTTCGCCAATGCCAATTCTTTGGCGGCGGAGCAAGGTAATCAGCCTTTGTTGGATGAAATCGTAAAATACCAAAATATGCTGGAAGAAGCCGCTAAACAACAAAAATAAAACCGAAGTCGTTTTTGTGGTGTTTTGCCTTTTTGCTCCGTCTGCTTGGCTAAACGGCGTTA
The DNA here is from genome assembly GCA_934643455.1 of Candidatus Proelusimicrobium excrementi. GTDB lineage: Bacteria > Elusimicrobiota > Elusimicrobia > Elusimicrobiales > Elusimicrobiaceae > Proelusimicrobium > Proelusimicrobium excrementi. The sequence continues at coordinate 47,118 of CAKUBV010000004.1, forward strand.
AAAAGATAAAATGTATTAAATGACAGAAGAGCTTTTTACTGAATTTTCAGCTTCCAGAACGCCCGGCCCAAAAGATTTTCCAGCGGGAAAGATGTTTATTCTTATCCAAGATCCTTTCGGTTTTTGGTGTTCTTTCCATGTTTCCAAAAACGAAGCGGTGGAAGAACCGAACCTTTACGAACATTTGCGCGGCAAAACAGACAGAAACAACCGCGATCATTGGATATACGAACACTGCAAAACCGTAACCGCGATATCCGGCGGGAACGAAACGGAAAAATTTAAAAAAACTCTTGAAGCCATGGCGCGCGGCGATGACGGAATTATCGGCGCGGTTTTGCTGGATTTGCGTAAAGAAGACGGCGTATACGGCAGCGTTAATCTTCTGTTTAAAGTAAATGAGGGTAAAAGCGTTTTCGGCGATTATCATTACAAAATAGTGCAGTTGAAACGCGCCGGCGAACTTAAAGAACATTACGCCATGCAAACCTCTTTAATGAATAAAATTCTGGCCGACGTTCAGGGCTGTAATCCGGGTTCGGCTTTGTTTATTCTTAAAAGTAAAGATCAGGAATTGGACTGCATTAAAGCTCTTCCCCGCGCGGAGGAATATGTAAGCCAATGGCGCGCGATAAGGGAAAACACTTTGCTGCCGGAGGCCAAAAAACCGCCCAAGGCCGCGCTTGCGCCGTGGCGCGTTTATGCCAATAAATATGTTTTCGCCGCTAAAGATTTGGTGCTGTTCCCGCATTTAAACGCGCAGATGCGCAAAACTTTAAAAGAAGCCGGCCTTAATACTTATGAGGACGTTTATCTGGCCGGGCTTGATAAAATAAAAGAGATTTTAAAAGAGCCTTTGGCGTCGGAAGCTTTGGCCGTTGAAACTTACGCCCACGCTTTGGCCTACCATAAGAATATGCCGGTTAGAAGGGATTCTTCCTTTTGGCCGCCGGAACATAAAAAACGCAATTTGTATTTTGATTTTGAAGCCACCGAAACTTTTACGGCGGATAGTATCTCTTTCGTCTATTTAATAGGCGTTTGGGATAAAGAGGAAGATAAATTCGTTTACTTCGTTGCGAAGACCGAAGCAGAGGAAGAAATAATCTTTAAGCAATTTGCCGATTATTTGGGAAGTGAGGAAAGCGCCGCGCTTTATCATTGGACGGAATACGAAGTCAAAAAAATGCGCTCTCTCTGCGAGAAATATCCCAAAATAAAACCGGATTTGGAAAAGCTTATCTCCCATTGTACGGATTTGAAAGTAACTGTTGAAAAATCTTTTTATCTGCCTGCGCCGAGCCTTTCTTTAAAGGCGGCCGCGCCGGCTTTCGGTTTTAACTGGCGTCAGGACGACTGCGGCGCCATGGACAGTATGGTCTATTTTACCAATTGGCTTAAAACGGGGGAATTTGCCCAGCTTGAAAAAGTTTTAATGTACAATGAAGACGACTGTAAAGCCATGCTGTATGTGGAAAATTATCTTAAAGAACACGAGGCTCTTTCATTATGAAAAAGGAATACGCCGTTCTTATTGAAGCCGTAACCAAAGCCGCCGCGCTGGCAAAAAAGCGTATAGGCAAAGTAAGTTATGAACTTAAGGGCAAGAGCAATTTGGTTACCCAGGCGGATATAGCCTGCCAAAAAAAGATTGTCGAAATAATTTCAAAAGCTTTCCCGGAACACGGCTTTTTGGCGGAAGAGAGTCAATCCGGCATTAAAAAAGACGGGCGTTATCTTTGGGTTATAGACCCTATCGACGGCACCACCAATTACGCCCACACTTTTGCCCACAGCGCGGTATCGGTGGCCTTGACTGACTGCGGACGCCCCGTTATGGGCGCGGTTATGGATATTTTTAAGGGAGAGTTATTTACCGCCGTAAAGGGTAAGGGCGCGCGTTTAAACGGAAAGAAAATCCGCGTTTCCTGCACCCCTAAGCTTCAGGACAGCCTGCTTATAACCGGCTTTCCTTATGACAGAACCCCCATAAAAAAAGTGCACGTACCGATATTTACGGATTTCTTGTTTAACTGCCATGACGTAAGGCGCACGGGCTCGGCGGCTTTGGACTGCTGCTGGATAGCCTGCGGGCGCGCCGACGGTTATTGGGAATTTTCCATTAATCCCTGGGATTGCTGCGCCGGAACTTTAATAGTTCAGGAAGCGGGCGGCAAAGTTACGGATTTTAAAGGAAAAGCTTTTTCGAAGCTTGAAAAATACGGTGCGGAGTTTTTGGCCAGCAACGGCAAAATTCATAAAGAGATGCTCGGAATTATAAACAAAACATTGGGGAGCTTATGAAAATTTGCAAAGTAAATCAATACAGCGTGTTTTTAATCAACGAACCCGGCGCTTTGGAAAAATTCGCCACGATGCTTTATTCTTCCGGCTTGGATATTTCCGGCCTTTCCTCGGAAGTGCGCTATGAGGCTGCCGTCGTTAAATTCGTTTTGAGCGACGAACAGCGCGAAAGCCACGAAGTGCTTAATATTATGACGCGCGGCGGATACACGGCGGTAAAAACCGAGGCTATATGCGTTGAGGTTGAAAGCCGCCCGGGCGTTATGGCGGATTTGGGCAAAGTGCTTTGCCGCAATAATATCAATATAACCACTATATTCGGCAGCGCATTTGAAGGTTCGCCCAGCAGGATTTATCTGGTGGTGGAAGATATAGACAAAGCTTTAAAAGTTTTAAATAAGGAATTTAATAATTAAAGCGCGGATTTTTCGGGGCGCGGGTTTAAATCTGTGCGTCAAAACCGGCCTTTAATATGCTAATATATGTATATGCCGACACCGACAATAATTATCAGTTTATCTGGCTTTCTGCTCTGTTTGGTTTTGCTGTTTTATTTTATCGCAAAATACAGAGCCTGCGGCCCTAAAGAACAGGAAGACGATTTGGATCTTTTAGACGGGGTTTCCTCCGCCGCGGCGGCAGCCGCCCAGGACGCCAGACGTTTATTTGCCAAAGGCGGAAGCGTCAATGCGCGCGAAGCCGCGGAAATTAAAGAGAAGCTTAAAGAACTTCATTACCGCATAGAAGAAATAAAATTGATAGAAGAAAAACGCAATTTGGAACTTTCCAAAGCGGTGGCTAAAATAGAACAGCGTATAAACACATTTGAAAACGAATACGTCAATAAATTGCAGCCTACGCTTTACAGCCTGATTAACGAGCTGGAACATATCCAGCCGCACAAAGCGGAATAAACGGTAAAATTAATTTGGCATTTATAAAAAAAGCGCTTCTTTTGAAGCGCTTTTTTATTATTGATTAAACCTTAAACTACCACTTTTTTGAAAGTTCGTCCAATTGTTTTTTTGCTTCCGCTTTTTCCGCGGCGGGCAGCAGATCGATAAAAACTCTTCCGTTGAGGTGGTCGATTTCATGCTGCATGATAATGGCTAAAAAGCCGTCGGCTTTAACTTCTACGGGCATACCCTTTTCGTTAATGTATTTTACGTGGATTTTTTGCGCCCTTTTTACCTTTATATCCAGCCCCGGGAAGGAAAGGCATCCCTCATTGCTGTCCACAGAGCCTTCTTTGCGTGATATTTCCGGGTTGATAAGCACGTATCTTTTATACTTTTCGCCTTCTTCGTCCAAAGGATACATCACTACCGCTATTGAAAGGCCCAAACCCACTTGGGGCGCGGCCAAACCTACGCCGCCCATAGCCAAACAAGTCTGCGTCATATCGTTAATGAGTTTCGGCAGTTTCTTTTCCATTAAATTAAAATTTATTCTGTTTGTTTTTTTGTTTAGGATTTCTTCGCCGTATTTATATATTTTCATTATGGCCATAATTAAAATTTGTAGGAAACTTCCCTACCCTCCCAAAGAATTCTCGCCGTCATCGGGATATGCGGCTGACCGTTTTGCAGCACTCCCCAAGCCATTACCAATCTTTCCATTTGGTCATGGGCCCCGTAAGAACCGGAAACGCCCATTACAATCTCTTTAACTTTCGCCGCTATCGCCGTTTGGCTTATGGCGTAAAACACTTCGTTGCTGTTTATTTCTATCGGGAAAACATGATGCCCGTATTTTTCGGCCGTTAAGATAATATTGGTAAAAAGTTCGTTTTCGTCAACGCTTCTGGCCATGCCGGTTTTGCCGATGCGCCAGTGCTCGACGGGTTTGACGTAAAGCACTATTACGTCCGTATCGTCGTCTTTCATTTCTTTAAGTATAGTATCCAAAGGATACATATTTTCAGGGTCGCGCATCGCCACAAGTATACGGCTTGAGCCTTCAAGATCGGCCAAAGCTTTTTCCAAAGAGTCGGCTTCTATATGGTTTAGCTTTTCTCTGTGGCCTTCTTCAAAAATATCATTGGCTTTTTGCGCGTTCATTCTTTCAGATACGTTAAATATCAAAAAGAAAAACGCCGCAAAGGAAATGCCGGTTACCGTGGCGATTTGCTTTGTTATCAAATTTGTCAGGGCCAAAGCGACCACCACCAGTGCGACCAAAATGCCGCCGACGGGGATTAAATAATGATCGAATTTAAAATTCAAAGGCATTATAAATTCGCGTTTCTTTTCTCTCTCTTTAAAGCGCAGGACCACTATTGAAGAAAGTTCAAAGACAAAGCTCCAAAGCACGCCGAAAGCGTAAGCCTGGCCTATCAAATATAAGTTCCCGCGGGAGAAGAGTATCACCAAAATTTGCATTATGCAAATCATGTTTATCATGTGGTACGTGGTGCCGTGTTTGGGGTGAATTTTGCGGAACCAGTCGGTAAAAATGCCGGTTTCGGCCATTCTGCTCATAAGGCCGTTTGCGCCTATTACGGAAGTGTTGACCGCGCCGGAAAGCATAACCGCGCCTGCGGCCACTACGCAGGCCTGCAAAATAAGTTTAAGGAAAGTCGGCCCGCTTAAGCTCATGGCAAGGCCGGCCAAAAGATTATCCTGATATTTCCCGGCCATAAGATCTTCCGGTATAAGCAAAGCCGCCAGGAAAGTCAGCCCGCCGGTAAACACTAAAGCGAAGACGAATATTATCAAAGCCGCTTTTTTAAGGTTTTGTATTTTAGGGTATTCTATTTCCCTGAAAACCTGCGCCAGCGTTTCAATGCCGCTTAAAGCCAGCACGGAATGGCCCAAAGCCATAACTACGCCGAATACGCCTATATATTTAAGGAACGGAATATCCGCCGCCCACCCCAAAGAAGCTTCGGTAAAATGCGGCGTTAAAGGGGGGAGTTTTACATTGTCTTTTATAAACAAAGTTATTATGGCCCAAACTACCAATACGGCGCATATCATTACGGAAAATTTTATAATGCGGGCGTTTTTATCGCTGGAGTCTTCAATCCCTTTTATGTTCTGCTGCCAAAAATATATCGTTACGCCTATGGCGAAAAGGATTGAAAATCCGTCCCCGTTTAAAGAAATTCCCGCATTGAAATATTCCAAGACGGAATTTATGAAGCCGACTATGTACTGCCCGGCGGAAATGCCGCTGATAGGGCCCGTCAATAAAAAATCAAAAAGTATTGCGGCCGTGGCGGCTTTTGCGGCGTTTTCGCCCAATCCGGCCCTTACCACCGGGAATATGCCGCCCCTTGTAAACATGGAACAGGCTTCTATATACATCAGCAGTATCGGCCCGGCGAATATCATTATCGCCAAAATATACCAAGGGAAAGCGGGGCCTATGGCTTTCATGGCTATGCTGCCGGCGTAAAATGCACTTGAACCGAAATCGCATAAAACAATGGCGGCGGCTTTCCAGAAAGTTATAAAAGTCAGCATAGCCGTAGTCATTACGACTACGCCTTTAAGTTTAAATTTGTTTGTTTGCCCTTGGGCGGGATCGGGATTCATAACTGTCAGAGTGAAAAACTTTTAAGCAGCAGGCGTTCGTCTTGCATTGCACCAAGCTCTTTGATGAAATCCGGGTTAAACTTTTCCGCCAAAGCGGCCAAAAGTTTTAAATGGCTGGAGAAAAAAGCCGGCCCCGCCGGAGAAAGGAATAAAAACATGACTTTTACGTCAAGCCCGTAATCGTCTTTTATCGGGTTGGGAAGAACCGCCGCCGCGGCCTGGAAAACTTCCAAATCTTCTATCCTTGCGTGCGGAATGCTCAGCCCGGTGTCAAGCGTGGTGCTTATGCCCTGCTCTCTTTTTAATACGGAGGAGAGGACTTCCTCCTCGTTTAAATCCGGCAGTTCGGCACAAATGGAATGAACCAATTTTGCCACCAAATCCTTTTTGACGATATTTTCCCTTATAATAAATACTCTTTTCTCATTGAGTATTAAAGGGAGATTATTATTATGATTATCCATACCTAAAAGTATATACTAACAAAAGGACGGCGGCTAGTCAAGCGGTGCGGAAGGCTCCGTCCGTCCTAAAGAAAACCGCACCCGGTAAAAGGCGCGGTTTATAAAATTGCTTAATCGGCTTGCGGCTTTTCAAGCTTGGGCGGTTTTTTATTTTCAACCTGACTGGGTTTTAGTTCTATTTCGCTCAGTATTACGGAAGGGGCAACCAGCGCGTAAGAAGGGTGCCTCGAAGAATAATAATTAGTGAGCGTCAAATCATCCCCGGCGGCGGTTATATCCCTTAAAGCCCTGGTGGAAAGGGCCGGCATCTCAAAGCCGTACATAAGTGTTTCCTCCCCGGTTTTTGCGTCCACTTTATAAGCCGTTATATTGCCGCCGTCAAACCTGCGGATTATATAGCAGTAATCCAAGTTCTCTTTAAGGCAGTCCTGCATAAGGCGGGTTTTAAGTTCTTCTTTAGGCAAAGTTTTTTGCGGGAGGAAGAATAAATTGGAAGGCATAGCCTTTGCGTAGAGTTTGTTTTCAAAAAGCCCCAAACGCGCGTGTCCGTTGGTTTTGCCGGAGCTTCTTGTAGCGGGCAATTCGGTTAATTTGCCGTCTTTGACTATTTGGAGTTTTGAAGGCCTTACGCCCTCGTCATCCACTTTATAAAATCCGGCCAGCTTCTTTCCTTTAAACGTTTCCGCTTCCGGGTCGTCTACGACGTTAAAATCAAAAGGCATTACTTTAAGGCCCTTTTTACGGGCAAATTCGCCCATATTATAGTCTTTGTCGTTGTTTAAAGAAAGCGTTTTTTTGGTGTTTGTTATGTTGTTGGCGAACAGATTTGCAAAAAGATAAGCTGCGGCCTGGCCTTCCAAGAGCACGGGGCCTATAAACGCTTCGCCTTTGGGGGAAAGGACCGCCGCCTGAATTTCTTCGGAGAAATCTTTCGCCGTTTTTATAAGATCTTCTTTTGAAGGCAGTTCGTCTTGGCTTTTATAAGACAAACTCTTTGAAGCTTCAATCGGGAAGCCCTCCGGCGTATCGGCTTCGGCTCTGAGCGTTATAGTCAATGTGGAGCCGTCTTTGACATACTTCGCCCCTTCGCTTGAAAGGAAAAATACGGCGCTTTGCCCCGCCGCCGCGAAAACGGAAAATTTCTTTAAAGATTTTACATCGCCCTGCTTTGACATTTCCTCCGCCAGTGAAATAAGATAATCTTTATCAAAAGGGGGGAATTCCGGCGAGGGAACGTCGGAAGATATTTCCGCCGCGCTGAAATCCGGGTTTTCCTGTTTTACATGTTTTTTCTTTAAATAGGCCAGTTTTTTAGTGTATTGATCCAAAGCCTGTTTGTAAGCGTTGTCTGTTTGAAGCCAAAGAGCTCTTCTGATACTTTCGTAAGACATACTGGGCAGCTGGCCTTCGGCGGTGGAAATTACCGTATTTTCAAAAAAGCTGCTGTCCGTTTTTTTATCGCCGGCGCGCAGCATTACGCTTATGCTTATATCCCCTTTTGATTCGTTTTCCACATACTTTTCGCCCATAAAAGCGCCTACGGCGAAAGAGTCCCCGGCGCTGACTTTATATGCGGCGTAATAAGGTTTTGCCATGCCTTTTGTTTTAAGATCTTTCATGGTGCGGGCCATTTCGTCCTGCATGGCTTTGAAGATTACTTCCCCGTTTTTGCTGACGTCAAAGGCGTTTGCTTCGCCCAGTAAAAACAAAGCGGTTAAAAAGAGTAAAAGCTTTTTCATTATTTTTTGCCTCCTTTTTCTTTTTTAGCCTGCGGCGGCGTTAATATCGGCAGATTGTCGTAAGATTTCTGCACTTTTTCAACTTCCAGCTCCGATATCAATACGCTTGGGGCTATGGCCGATACCGGCACCCAGCCGGATTCCGCTCCGCAGGAACCGTTAAAAACGGCGTAATCGTCGGCCGCGGCTATTATTTTGTTAAAGCTGGTAAGCGGCGTGCCGACTATATCCGCCCCGCGGATAATTTCGTCGGGTCTGTCGTCTGGGAAAACTTTGTAAACAAGCAAAGGCTGAACTTTAAACGATTGCGGGTTCGAGGTGTCAATCATCGTAAATCCGCCGGAAATATCGTCTATTATAAGCCCGTACGGTTTGTTTTGTTTTTTGATTTCTTCTTTAAGCATTTGCTTTAAAGTGGGGAAATCGACCGTATGGGCGGCTTCAACCACGGTAATGCCCATTCTGGAAACCGGCCTGAACCTTATTTGTTTTCTGCCGTGCCCGTTAGAGGTTTTAAAGCCTTTTATCGGAGAGCGGCTCATTAAAAACCCTTTAAGTATGCCGTCTTTTATTATGGTTACGTTTTCGGAAGGGACGCCTTCGTCGTCGTAAGCGTAATAGCCGCGAAGAGGAATATTTTTAAAATATTTCAGCGTCGGGTTATCATATACGCTGATTAAAGGGGAAATTACTTCCTTATCCATTTTGTTGGTAAAGGTCTGGCCGAAGTCGTCGTCTTTCTGGCGGTGTCCCTCAACTCTGTGGCCCAAAATTTCATGGAAGAAAACGCCGGTCGCCCTGTTTTTAAGAATTACCGGCCCGTGGAAAGGTTCGGCCGCCTCGGCGTTTTGCAGGGCTTTTAGTTCTTGTATGGACTGTGCGATATCTTCTTTTATTTTTTCCGGGGAGGGCATCTCTTCCGGGGAAGTAAAATCGTAATAATTGTTTCTTTCAAGCAGCATTCCGTCTTTGTTGCGGGAGGTTATGGTATAAACTATTCTGCCGAGTATTTGCCCCTGCACGGTTCTGACTCCTTCCGAATTTACGAAATATTTGTTTTTAAGGCTGGCGCTGTAGGACGCGAAAGAAGAGAGTATAAAACTTTCGTTTTTGAACATGGCGGAATATTCGTCCAGTTCTTTGGCGGTTTTATCCAAAATTTCTTTGGAAATCAGCGGCGTATTTTCTATCGGCGCATAATAGGATACAGGCTTCATTTTTGCCGAAAAGTCGTCGGAATCGTCCGCGCGCTGGGCGGAGGTCATCGCGTTTGTCTTTACTTTAAGGTAATCTTCCTGGGCGGCGGTTGCGGCGTCTTCCGTCAAAATCCAAAGCATATTTTTAATTTGCTTTGGCGAAGGCATAGGCCCGTTTACCAAAACATTTGTATTGCGCTGCCCGAAATCTATCGATTTGAGTTTGCGGGTATTATCCAGCTCGCGGCTTCCCGCGCGGGCGTCAACGTCCGCGGCGCCGGTGCTTACCGTGTATACGTAAGCGTTTTCGCCCAAAGTGGAAATGACCGACGCGGATTGAGTGCTTTCAATTTGATAAGAAAGGAAATAAATCGGCGGATCAAGTTTGGAAAGCTTTTTCATGGAGCGTTTAAGCTCGCTCTGCATTGCTTTTACTACTTTATCGTTATCAATGCTTTTTGCGCAGTCCGCCGCAAAGGCGCGGCAGAGCGTAAGAAGCAGACAAAGCAAAACGGAAATTTTCTTCATGTTCATCCCCTTGTTTTAGACTTTTTTTAATTATAGCATTTAGCCGTGCGCGTGTTGCCAAGGCTTTTAATAATGTTATAATAAAAAGGTAGCTTTGGGCCGCAGGGCCTTAAGTTCGGGAGGACAGACAGTGAGTGAAACTTTTTATTTGAGCCGCAAAAATTACGAAAAGCTTAGAGAGGAACTCGACGCGCTTAAAAAAATAAAAGCCCAACTTTCGGAAGAAATCGGCGAAGCGGCCCGCCAAGGCGATTTGAAAGAGAACGCGGAATACGCCGCCGCGAAGGAAAAGCAGGCCGAAACTCTTTCCAAAATAAACGATTTGGAAATCCGCCTGCGCAATACCCGTATTACCGACGATTTGGACGTCGACCGCAGCGAAGCCAGAATCGGCGCCACGGTTACGATAGAGGATTTATCCGACGGCGAGCAATCCGTTTACACTTTGGTGGGGTCAATGGAGTCCAACCCGGAAGCGGGGCTTCTTTCGGTAAAAACGCCGATAGCCACCGGCCTTTTGGGCTGCAAAGAAGGCCAGATTTTTGAAGTGGCTTTGCCGCGCGGCAAACGCAAATATAAATTAGTTAAGTTGGAATATAAATAAGGAGATACCAAAATGGGTGCAGAACTTGAAACTCTGGCTAACAGAACTATTGAACCTTTTGTAGTTCTTTTCAATAAATCAGTGGAGCTTATCCCCGGCATAATCGTCGCGCTTGTAATGTTGTTTTTTGGTTTGTTTTTATCCAGGTGGACAAGCACCATAGTCCGCAAACTTTTAAACGCGATTAAGCTTGATATGTGGACTTCCAAAATAGGCGTCAACGAGATTTTAACCAGAATCGGCTTCGGCAAAAGCCCCACTTACGTTATAGCTTTTGTTCTTTCCTGGGCCGTAATGATTACCTTTATCATGATAGCCGCCGATTCTTTGGGCTTAAGCACCATAAGAACTTTGCTTTATAATCTGCTTGCTTTTATCCCCAAACTTTTCGCCTGCATAGTAATCCTTTTTGCGGGGCTGCTGTTCGGCAGATTTGTGGAAAACGTCGTTCAGAACTCGGCCAAAGCCAATAATATCAGGGGGGGGGTATTCTTCTCCAAGGTAATTAATATCGTGGTGGTGATATTCGCCATACTTTTGGCTTTGGAGCAAATTAACATCAACTTCGCTTTGATAAACGACGTGATTTTGATACTTTTGGCTTCAATGGGTTTGGGTTTGGCGATAGCTTTCGGCTTGGGCGCGAAGGACGTCGTGGCCGACTTCCTGAAAGAAAGCCTTAAAAAGGAAGAAGACGCCAAATAAACCTGCTCCGTTTTACGGAGTTTTGCAAAAATTTAAAAGCCCCGGTTTTGCCGGGGCTTTTTACTCTCTGATTAAATGTTTTTATATGGCCAGCTTTTGTATGGCCAAGGTTAGATCGTCCATATCAAAAGGCTTGTAAAGGATATCGTCCGCGCCGGCGGCTTTGACTTCTTTATTCAAGCTTTCGCGGTGCATTGCCGTTATTACAAGCACTTTAATATCCGGGTAATTTTCCTTTAAACTCTTTAATATGTCCATGCCGGATTCCTCCGGGAAGAACATATCCAGCAAAATCAAATCCGGCGTAAAACCGCTGTTTAAAGCGCTGAAAAGTTCCTGCGAGCCCTGTGCCGTGGCTATAACGTCGTAGCCTTCGCTGTTAAGAGCGTTTTGTATTGTTGTTCTGAGTACGGCCGAATCGTCTACTATAATAATCTTCTTCATATATTATTTAAAAGCGGCGGTGATTTTCTCCCCGAAGTCCAGGAACGCTTCCGTTTGTTTTTTGTCGCCTGTTTCGCTGTAAAGCCTCAAAATAGGCTCGGTGCCGGAGGGGCGTATAAGCAGCCATTCGTCATTATCAAGTATTATTTTCAGTCCGTCAAAAGTGTAGACTTCCGCTATATGGTGCCCCAAAATCTTTTTGGGAAGCTTCTTTTTAAGCCTTTCCGCCATTACGGTTCTGTCTATTGATTTGGATATGGGGAAGTCCCTTCTTTGATAGCAGCTTGCGCCGTATTCCTGTTCAATTTCTTTCACAAGTTCGCTTAAAGCCATTTTGCGGGAGGCCATAATCTCCATAATATACATTATGAGGGTCAGCCCGTCGCGTTCCGGCATAAGGCCCTGCCAGCAATAACCGCCGGATTCCTCCGCGCCGAAAGCGATATCTTCCAAAGCGGTGCGTTCGGCTATATATTTAAATCCTACGGGTACTTCTTCAAATTCCAAGCCGGCGGCGCGCGCCACTCTCTTGTTTAAATAGCCCATGGAAAGGCATTGCAGCACTTTGCCGTTTACTTTTTTGTTTTTTACTATATGATTAAGCACTATGGCCGAAACCATGCAGGGGCTAAGGTATTTGCCTTTTTCGTCTATAAGGGCGGTTCTGTCGCCGTCGCCGTCAAAAGCCGCGCCGAGCAGGCACTTGTTTTTTATGACCGTTTTTTTTAGTTCGGCCAAATTCTCTTCCTTCGGCTCTGGTTTAATTCCGCCGAAGCAGGGATCATGGCTTGAGTTAATGGCGATAACGCGGTTCTCGCCTAAAATCTGTTCCATATATCCGGCCGCGCTGCCGTGCATATAATCAACTGCGGCTTTGCCTTTAAGGGCGGCTACTTTCTTTAAATTTACTTTGCCGGCTATATATTTAAAATAAATCTTTTCCAGCCCGGCGGAAGCTTCAACCTGATGGCCGGGTATGTAAAGGACGGATTTTTGGTCCAAGAGTTCTTCTATTTCTTTGGTAAGCCTGGCGGAAATGGAGCCGCCGTTTACTTTAATCTTAATACCGTTGTACTGCGGAGGATTATGGCTGGCCGTAACCATTATGGTAATCCAAAATTTAGTGTAGGAAAGGCAGCTCATTACCGGCGTAGTTACGGGTTTGTCAAGTAAAGTTACGTCAATTTTGTTTAATTTTAAAATGCTGGCGATATCCGCGGCGAATTTATCGGAAAGAAAACGCCTGTCGTATCCTACCGCGGCGATATTTGTTTTTTCGCCCAGGTCCGAAGGCGCGTTAAGGTTGATGAAATCCGCCAAAGCCTGCGCCATTCTCCTTACGTTTTCAAAAGTAAAATCCCAAGCTATTATTCCGCGCCATCCGTCGGTGCCGAATTTAATGTCTGATGTGGCCATATACAAAACGCTCCTGTGATAAAGCGGTTTAAGCGTCCGCCCGGTATAAAATCGTACAAACCCGCCCGGCTTAAGCAAGGCGGTAAAAACAAGTGGAGGCGGCGGGATTCGCACCCGCGTCCAAACATCCATACGGCACGGTTACTACAGGTTTAGCTTCGGCTTAAAAACGCGCCCGCATGCCCGAAGCCGCTGCTTGCGCGCTTGTTTAATTTATCTTAAGAAGGATTAGGCTAAACGAACCTTTCCTTCAGCATCCGGCTTATTTGACCGTTACGCTCCGCCCGCCGGCGAAGAAGAGCAAACGGGTTTAGGCGGTAGCCCAAACGTTGTTGTTGTAGTTGTTGCCAACTAATTGTTTTGGCCCTATTTAAACCGGCCTGGCCAACCGGTACCTGCAACCGAACTTCAGAGATATCTGTCGAAACTGGTCGCCCCCTAAAGCTGATTGTTTAACAAGGATAGCAAATTTAGCAATTCATTTGCAATATGGCGCGCCCTCGCCTGCGGATTTAAGCCCTTTAGCGGGCCCGGCCTTAAAAAACCCCGCCTTGGCGGGCGGGGCTTAAATCAGTTTGAAGTTTCGTTTTTCCTTTTTTTGTGCAGTACCGAAGCCAGCACCGCGGCCGAAAGTATAAGAACTATTACCAGCAAAGACCAAGCCGTCGGAAAATGGTAAAAATGCGAAATCAGCATTTTTGCGCCTACAAACACCAATACTGCGGCGATACCGTATTTAAGGTATTCGAATTTGCCCGCCATACCCGCCAAAAGGAAGTATAAGGACCTAAGCCCTATAATCGCGAATATGTTTGAAGTGTAAACTATAAACGTATCATGTGTTATAGAAAGCACCGCCGGTATGGAATCTATGGCGAAGATTAAATCCGAAGTTTCAATAACCAATACTGTGGCGAACAGCGGCGTGGCGAATATTTTGCCCGCTTCTTTTATAAAAAAGTTTTCCCCGTGATAATTATCTTTCAGCGGCATAATCTTTTTTAAGGCTTTAAGCGCCGGGTTTTGGGAGGGATCGAAAGAGTCGTCGTCATGAGTTATCATTTTTACGGCGGTATATATCAGCAGCGCGCCGAAGATGTAAATCATAAAAGTAAATTTGGTTATCAGCTGTACGCCTATAAAAATGAAGAGGAACCTCATCAATACCGCGCCCAATATGCCCCATATGAGCACTTTGGGCTGATGTTCCGCCGGCACCGCAAAGTAGGAAAATATCATTATAAATACGAACATATTGTCTATGGACAATGAATATTCTATTACGTATCCGGTAAAAAACTCCAAAGCTTTGCCTTGGCCGAGCGTGAGCCAGACCGCTCCGCCGAAAAGCGCGGCCAAGGCTATCCAAGCGGCCACCATGCAGGAGGCCTCTTTGATGCTTACTTTGCCGTGATGATGCTGCACCACGACGAGATCCACGAACAGAGCGGCTGCTATCACCGCCCAGAAAACTATCCACATTATTAAATGTACTGTCATATATCGGATTATATAATATAAGCGGCTTGCCTTGCCATGAGGGGGCTTTGGTGTGCAAAAAGCGCGCAATTTGATAAAATATTTAAAAGATGAATGTAATCTCTTTTGACATTATTCCGTCAACAAACAAGTATTGTGTGCGGAATATAAGTTCTTTGACGCACGGCGACGTCATTACCGCGCGCCGTCAAAGCGCGGGCCGCGGCAGAAAAAGCCGCAAATGGTCTTCGGAAGAAGGCGGGCTTTATTTTTCCCTTGTGCTTAAAGAGGGTTTATCCCTTTTAAAGTCGCCGGGTACGCTTACGCAGCTTATGGCTTTGGCCGTATGCAAAGCGGCTAGGCGGGCGGGGGCGGAGGCCTATATAAAATGGCCCAATGACGTTTTGGCGCAAGGCCGCAAATTCTGCGGCATTTTAAGCGAAGCCGTATTTGAAGGCCAAGCTCTTAAAGCCGTAATTGTCGGCGTCGGGATAAATTTAAGCCAAAAGGAGCTTAATTCCGATAAACCCGCCGTAACTTTGGCGGAATTGGGCGTAAAAGCGGATGCGGAAGTTTTGCTTAAAGAGATTATTGATAATTTTAACTTTAATTTTGAACTTTTAAAGCGCGATGGTTTTAAAGCTTTAAGAAGTTCTTATAAAGAAGCTTTTTTATACTTGGGCAAGCCTGTTAAAATGCACATTTTTGAGGAAACGGTGCAAGGCACGGCCGAAGATATTGACGCGGAGGGCCGCCTTATTCTGCGACAGGGGGAAACCCTGAGAGTGATAAATATAGGCGATATGGATTTTTAAATTATAAGGAGAATATTCTATGGAAGGAAGCGTTTTTGCCAAAAGCGTAGAGCTTATGGTTGTAGGCATGGGAATGACTTTCACATTCCTTATTATACTTGTTTGTATAATGAAAGTTTTGCAATTTGTGGTGGAAGGCTTTTTAAATAAAGTTTTTCCTCCGGCCCAGCCGGCTGCCTCTGTGGCGGCCCCGGCCGTTTCTGACGACAAAATAAAAATAGCTATAGCTTTGGCGGCGGCCAAGAGCATGGCAAAATAAGATTTAAAAACTAAAGGAGACATTGTAAAGTATGAAGAAAATCAAGTTTATGATTACCGCCTTCAGGGACGGTTTTCAATCGGTATACGGAGCCAGAGTCCTTTCCAAAGACTTTTTGCCTGCGGTGGAAGCCGCAAGAGAAGCCGGCATAAGGCATATTGAATCCGGCGGCGGAGCCACTTTCCAGTCTGCATTTTTTTATAACAACGAAAACGCCTATGACGTTATGGACGCTTTCCGCAAAGCGGCCGGCCCGGAAGCCAACCTTCAAACTTTAGCCCGCGGCGTAAACGTCGTCGGATTGGATTCCCAGCCCAGCGACATTATCAAACTCCACGCCCAAACCTTTAAAAAACACGGTGTTACCACGATCAGGAACTTTGACGCTTTAAACGACGTCAATAACCTTATTTACAGCGGCAAATGCATTAAAGAAGCCGGCCTTAAACACGAAGTTACGGTAACAATGATGTCCTTGGCCCCCGGCTGGGATAAACACGGTAATGTGCACACCCCGGAATTTTACGCCAAAACCTTACAGAAAATCATAGATTCCGGCATTCCTTTTGACAGCGTCGCTTTTAAAGACGCTTCCGGCACTTCAACCCCCGCCACGGTAAGGGAAACCATCAAATTGGCCAAAAAGATTTTACCGCCCGAAGTCGAAGTCTGCTTCCACACGCATGAAACCGGCGGCAACGGCGCAACCTGCTGCTTGGCCGCTTTGGACGGCGGCGCCGACAGATTGGATCTTTCCATGGCGCCCGTTTCCGGCGGCACCTGCCAGACCGACATCATCACGATGTGGCACGCTTTAAGAGGTTCCGACTACACCTTGGACATTGACATTGAAAAAATCAAAAAAGTGGAAGACGTATTTAAAGACTGCATGAAAGATTACTTCCTCCCGCCAGAGGCCATGAAAGTCGAGCCGACCATTCCGTTCTCTCCTTTGCCGGGCGGCGCGCTTACGGCCAATACCCAAATGTTAAGGGACAACGGCATCATGGATAAATACGACGAAATTTTCAACGCCATGGGCGAAGCTGTAAGAAAAGGCGGCTTTGGCACTTCCGTAACGCCCGTAAGCCAGTTCTATTTCCAGCAGGCTTTCAATAACGTAATGTTCGGCCCTTGGAAAAAATTCGCCGAAGGCTACGGCAAAATGGTGCTCGGCTATTTCGGCAAGACGCCGGAACCGGCGGATCCCGAAGTGGTACAACTCGCCAGCGAACAGCTCGGCCTTGAACCCACAAAGAAAACCGTTCTTGAAATCAATGACGCCAATCCCAAAAAAGGCGTAGCCCCCGCCAAAGCTTTGCTTGAGGAAAACAAACTCCCGATAACCGATGAAAATATCTTCATCGCCGCGGCTTGCGGTCAGAAGGGTATTACCTTCCTTAAAGGCGAGGCCAAACTCGGTATCAGGAAAGTCGCCGCTAAGAAAGAAGGTTCCGTTTCCGCTTACACCGTAAGCGTCGGCGGTGAGAAATTCTCCGTAAAACTTGAAAACGGCAAAGCCATAGTAAACGGCACTTCTTACGATGTCGACATCAAAGAAGGCATTGACGCTTCCGCCCAAACGGAAGTTAAATCAGCCGCCGCTTCTTCAGGCGCGGGCGCGGAAATCAAAGCTCCGCTTCCGGGTGCGGTTATGAGGCTCTCTTTCCAGGAAGGCGCGGCCGTTAAAAAAGGCCAGACAGTTTTGGTAATGGAAGCCATGAAAATGGAAACCGAAATCAAAGCCCCGGCCGACGGTAAAATCTCTTATAAAGTAAAAAACGGCGACCAAGTGCAAACCGGCGCTTTGTTGGCGGTTTTAGGTTAAGGAGAAAACAATGGCAGATATAATACAGTCTTTCTCCAATTTATGGCTGACGACCGGGCTTTACAATATAACCATGGGCCAGTGCCTGATGATACTGATTTGTCTGTTCATCCTTTGGCTCGGTATTGTAAAGCAGTTTGAGCCTTTGCTCTTGATTCCTATCGGTTTCGGCGGGCTTCTTTCCAATATCCCGGTAGCCGGGATAGCGGCTTTGTCCGTCAGCACGGTTGACCCCAGCGGCGTAGTAAGCACCGCTTTCGGCGGTTTCTTGGGGCAGGTATACGGATTCGGTATAGAATCGGGCCTTTTCCCGCTGCTGATATTTATGGGCGTGGGCGCTATGACGGACTTCGGCCCGCTTATAGCCAACCCCAGAACCGCTTTGCTCGGCGCGGCCGCTCAGTTCGGTATATTCTTTACCATATTCGGTGCGTTGATGCTCGGCAATGTTATACCTGATTTGACTTTCTCCGTAAAAGAGGCGGCCTCAATCGGTATAATCGGCGGCGCGGACGGCCCTACGGCCATATTCCTTACGTCCAAGCTTGCGCCGGAACTTTTAGGCGCAATAGCCGTGGCGGCTTATTCTTATATGGCTTTGGTGCCTATAATCCAGCCCCCGATAATGAAGCTTCTTACCACGGAAAAGGAAAGAAAAATAGAAATGAAGCAGCTTCGCCACGTTTCCAAGAGGGAAAAAATCCTCTTCCCGCTGGTGGTGCTTTTGCTCTGCGTGCTTTTGATCCCGGATGCCACTCCGCTTATCGGTATGCTTATGTTCGGCAACTTGATTAAAGAATGCGGCGTAGCCGACAGGCTCAGCAAAACCGCCCAGAACGAGCTTATCAACATAGTTACGATTCTGCTCGGTTTGGCGGTAGGCTCCAAGCTCGCTTCCGAAAAGTTCCTGCAGTTTAAGACCATAGCTATCGTAATTCTCGGTTTGATAGCTTTCTGCGTCGGTACGGCTTCAGGCGTAATTTTGGCCAAGATTATGAATATCTTTTCCAAGAACAAAATCAACCCGCTTATCGGTTCCGCCGGCGTTTCCGCGGTTCCTATGGCGGCGCGCGTATCCAATAAAGTCGGTCAGGAATATAACCCCAGCAACTTCCTGCTGATGCACGCCATGGGCCCGAACGTGGCCGGCGTAATCGGCTCGGCCGTTGTCGCGGGCATTTTGCTTGCCATGTTGGGTAAATAGCCGTTAAGTTTTTAAAGCCCCCGGGGACTTACGTTCCCGGGGGCTTTTTGTTTACGGCGGATATCCGCCAAATGGCCCGGGGAAAGGGGGATTTTAATATTAAATTATCTCTAAAAATGCTATGATTTTATAAATATGAAAAAGATTTTAAACTTGCAGTGTGTTAACTGCGGAAAAGAATATAAAACAAGGGATTCGGACTATATCTGCAATTCCTGCGGCGGCACGCTGGAAGTTAATTATGATTATAAATTGATTAAAAAGCGTTTGGATTATGACGTTTTGGAAAGCAACACCTCTTACAATATGTGGCGTTATATAGATTTGCTTCCGATAGACGATCATGACGATATTCCGCCCGTACAGCTTGGCTGGACTCCGCTTTACAAAGCCGACGAGCTTGCGGAAAGATTGGGCATATCTCAGCTTTTTATCAAGGACGAAGGGCGCAATCCCACCGGGTCCATAAAGGACAGGGGCAGCGCGGTCGCCGTCGCCAGGGCTTTGGAAGTCGGCGCGAAGGTGATTACCGACGCCTCCAGCGGCAACGCTAGTGATTCTTTGGCGTGCCTTACGTCCAATTTGAAAATTAAGACGGTAATATTTGCCCCCAAGAATACGCCCGAGCCCAAACTTGTTCAGCTTTACGTATACGGCGCGGACGTAATAAGGGTGGACGGCGATTATGACGAAGCTTTTGAACTGTGCCGTTCCGCCAGCGAGAAATTCGGCTGGTATAACCGCGCGGCCGGATATAATCCTTACGGAAGGGAAGGCAAAAAAACCTGCGCTTTTGAAATTTGCGAGCAGCTTCACTGGGAAGCCCCGGATAAAGTTATCGTCGCCGCGGGCGACGGCACCATCGTATGCGGAATGTGGAGGGGCTTTAAAGATTTTAATAAATTGGGCATCATAGAGAAGATGCCGCAAATGATAGCGGTTCAGGCGGAAGGCAGCGCGGCCATTACAAACGCGTGGAAAAACGGAGCGGAACTTTCTTCCGTGCAGGCCAATACCGTGGCCGACAGTATTTCCGTAAATTATCCGCGCGACGGTTACCTGGCTTTGCAGGCTCTTAAAGAATCCAACGGTATGGCCATAACGGTAAGCGACGCGGAGATACTTTCAGCCATTCCGGAACTCGCAAGAGAATCAGGCGTTTTTGCAGAGCCCGGCGGCGCGGCCACTTACGCGGGGCTTAAAAAGCTTGTAGCGCAGGGAGTAATACAAAAAGACGAGTCCGTAGCTATAGTGGTCGGCGGAAACGGGCTTAAAGACATAAGCGCGGCTGCGAAATCGATAGAGATTTCTCACGGTTTCGTAAAGCCGTCTTTGGAAGAAATAATTAAACTTGGGATTTTAAAACCGGGAGATTAAGGGGAGATTGTTATGGAAGAAAAACTTTCGTCGACAGCGGCGATAAAAATAGAGCAGAATTCGGTTAAAGAGGCCCAATATGATTTGCCTCAAAGCTATGGCAAAACGGAATCGTTCCTTTTGCCCAAAGATCCTAACTGGATGTTCCTTTTTTGGGATATAATAAAAGAAACTTACGAATATATCATGGGCGAAAGAGGCCGCGATATTTTTGATAAATCAAGAAGCGTAATCCGCGTTTACGATATTACCGGCGTAGTCGGTTTTGACGGTTCGAATTCAAATTCTTATTTTGATATTCCGATAGTGCTTGACGCCAGAAGCTGGTACATCAACGTGCCCATAGGCGTAAAGAAATATATTTGCGACGTCGGCATTATAACGCCGGAAGGCGAATTTGTACTTTTAACGCGCAGCAACAGTACGACGACGCCCCCGGGAAGAATGTCCGACGTTGTCGACGATAAATGGATGATGGTTGAAGGCGAATATGAAAAGCTGGTAAAAATGTCCGGCGTGGAAATGTTCGGCTCTTTAAGCGGCGCAAGCGAGAAGCTTCAAAATATTCTCCAGCAGCGCTGGAAAATGTTCGGCATAGACGTCAATTCCTTGCCGACTTCAAATATGTCCTCTTGGGGATCTGCCCATTTGGCCGTACCCGCGCCGGAAGCCGAAACGGACGAAGACATTTGGCTTAAAGCCGACTGCGAACTTATCGTCTACGGCCAGGCCAGCAAAAACGCAAAAGTTTTAATAGGCGGCAAGGAAATTCAGCTCGGCCCGGACGGCACGTTCTCTTTAAGGTATTCTTTGCAGGACGGACAAGTCGTCATACCGATAAAGGCGCATCATCATACCAAAACAGAAAAACAAAGAGCGATTACCATTAAAGCCGAAAGACAAAAGGAGGCCTAATAATGCAGCAGGAAAAAGGATATCTTTCTTTAGTTTTACACGCCCATTTGCCCTTCATCAGGCACCCGGAATACCCGGACTTTTTGGAAGAAGATTGGTTCTATGAAGCCATGGTGGAAACTTACCTTCCGCTTTTGGACGTTTACGAAAGGCTTACCGCCGAAGGAGTCGACTTTAGGATTACAATGTCCTTAACGCCGCCTTTGTGCGCCATGATGTCGGACGAGCTCCTTATCAGCCGTTTCAGACATTATTTAAACCAGCGCATAGAACTTTCCGAAAAGGAACTCAGCCGCACGGCCAATACGGAATTTGCTTACGTAGCGCAGATGTATAATCAAAAATTCAAACGCTACAGAGAATTGTTTGAAGATTATTATCACGGCCAGATTTTGCAGGGCTTTAAAAAATTTCAGGATATGGGCAAGCTGGAAATCATCACTTGCTGTGCCACTCACGGCTATTTGCCTTTGCAGGTGCACAGGGAAAGCGTCCGCGCCCAAATCAAAATCGCGGCGGAAGATTACAGAAAGAGATTTGACAGAAACCCGCGCGGCATTTGGCTTGCCGAATGCGCTTATAACCCGGGCGACGATATATTCCTTAAAGAGCAGGGTATAAGGTTTTTCTTTATGGAATCGCACGGCGTTATGCACGGCACGCCCAGGCCGAAATACGGCATTTACGCGCCGGTTTATACGCCCAACGGCGTAGCGGCTTTCTCCAGAGATATGGAATCGGCCCAGCAGGTTTGGAGCGCGGAAAGCGGTTATCCGGGCGATCCCAACTACCGCGAATTTTACCGCGACTTGGGCTATGATTTGGATTACGACTATATTAAGCCCTATCTCCATTCCGACGGCGTAAGACGCAATATCGGTATGAAGTACCATAAAATAACCGGTAAAGTTTCCTTAAACCAAAAGCAACCTTATTATCCCGGCGACGCCAGGGAAGTCGCCGCGACTCACGCCGGCAACTTTATGTTCAACCGTCAAAAACAGCTTGAATATCTTTCTTCCGTAATTACGGACAGAAAGCCTTTAATCGTTTCCATGTACGACGCCGAACTTTACGGCCATTGGTGGTATGAAGGTATAGACTTCCTCTATTTCCTGTTTAAGAAAATCCATTACGACCAAAAAGACATCAAACTGATAACACCGCTTGAGTATTTGGAAAAATACCCGGTCAATCAGGTGGTGCAGCCTTCAATGTCTTCTTGGGGCGATAAGGGATATCATGACGTTTGGCTTAACAGCGGCAATGACTGGATTTACAGACACCTTGTAAAAGCCGCCGAACGTATGGTTGAGCTTGCAAACCGTTTCCCCAACGCCGACGGCGTTTTGAGAAGGGCTTTAAACCAAGCCGCGCGCGAGTTGGTTTTAATGCAGTCTTCCGACTGGGCTTTCTTAATGACCGTCGGAACCGCGAAGGAATATTCAACCAAGCGCACCAAAGACCATGTAAAGCGTTTCATAGCCATATACGACATGATTATGGGCAACCGCATTGACGAGGGCTTTATTTGGGATTTGGAGCAGAAGGATAATATCTTCCCGGATATAGACTACCGTTCTTACGCTTCAAGCGACGCTCAGGCCGTCGAAAGCGCAAAAGCGGCTTAAAAGAGTTTGTTTTAACGCAAAAACCCCGGCTGATCCCGGGGTTTTTTAATTGTAAATCCAACTCTCACAGCCCCGCCGTGGAAGATTTGCGTAAAAAGAAACCCCGGGGCAAACCCGGGGCGTTTTATATTTTCGGAGATTTAATCCCGCAAATTGTGCCCGGCCTTAAGGCGGCGCCTATTTGTCGGGATAGAAATAAATTTCAAGTTGGCGGAAATGTATGCCCGCGGCTTCGATTTTGGCTTGGGTAATATCCCAATATTTTGTGTTCAGCATTTTGGCGAGTTCTTCATTGTTTATTTTAAGAGCAAGGCAAATTATATCGCCGCTGTAATCTTTTTGTTTTGCTACTTTCGGGTTATTGGTATCGCCCAAATAGGTGCCGAAAGATTTAAAGGAATGTCCGTTATAAATAAATTCGTAATTGCAAAGAATTTTCCTTAGCATATTTAATCCCTTGATAAATTGAGTGTGTTTGTTGATAGTTTATAATGTTTTAACGGCGGTTTCAAGTTTTATCAGCCCAAATCAATAATATTCCATTGCTTTTGATAAAGTTCCATAAGCCTTTGTTTAAAAGCGGCGTGCTGCGGTTTTTGAAGGAGCGGATCATCGGCGTTAAGCCAATCTCTGTCTTCAACCGCCCAGCGCAGGACGTCTTTGTCTTTAATTATATCTCCCGCTTTAAATTCCAAATCGCCGGATTGGCGCGTGCCGAGTATCTCGCCCGGGCCGCGCAGTTCCAAATCTTTTTCGCCTATTTTAAACCCGTCGCCGGTTTTGCATATGGCGTTTATTCTTTCCAAAGAAACGGTACTGGCGTGCTGGCTGACCAAGATACAATAAGATTTTTCCGAGCCTCTGCCCACTCTTCCCCTAAGCTGATGCAAACTTGCCAGGCCGAAGCGTTCCGCGTTTTGTATAACCATTACGGTGGCGTTTTTAACGTCTATGCCCACTTCTATTACAGGCGTAGCCACCAAAATATCCGTTTTTTTAAGCAGAAAGTCTTCCATAATTTTTTGCTTTTCCGCGCTTTTCATCGCCCCGTGTATCATCGCGATTTTAAACTGCGGCATTAACCGCTTTATGCGTTCGTATTCCTGCACGGCGGCTTTAAGTTCAAGTTTGTCGCTTTCGTCTATCAAAGGATAAACGATATAAGCCTGCCTGCCTTTTTCGGCTTCGCGTCTGACGGTTTCGAAAGCTTTTGTTTCGCTTAAATGTTCGGTTTGCACGGGTTGGCGACCGGGGGGCAGCTGGTCTATGGTGGAAACGTCCAAGTCCCCGTAAAAAGCCAAAGCGAAAGTTCTCGGTATCGGGGTGGCCGTCATGGAAAGCATATCCGTAAATTCGGCTTTGGCGCGCAGTTTGGCGCGCTGTTTCACGCCGAAGCGGTGCTGCTCGTCAACTATTATAAGTTTCAAATTTTTAAATTTAACGCTGTCTTCTATCAGCGAATGCGTGCCTATTACAATATCGGTTTTACCTTCGGCCAAATATTTAAGCGCGTTTTCTTTTTCCTTTTTCGGCGTTTTGGAAGTAAGCAGTTTGACTTTTACGTCAAGCCCCTTTAAATATCTGCTCAGGGTGATAAAATGCTGCGTGGCTAAAATTTCCGTAGGGGCCATAAACGCGCATTGATATCCGTTTTCGACGGCCAAAAGCATAGCGCAAAGCGCGACCACCGTTTTGCCCGACCCCACGTCGCCCTGCACAAGCCTTGTCATCGGCACGGATTTTTGCATGTCGGAAAAAATCTCGTTTATCACGCGGACCTGCGCTTTTGTAAAAGTATATTCCAAATTGTTTTTGAATTTTGAAAGCAAAGTCCTTTTAATTTCGTAATGATATCCTTTTTCCCTGCGGACCGTCTGCCGTTTTTTAATTCCCCAAGCCATAGTCATAAGCAGAAATTCCTCGTAAACCATGCGCCTTCTGGCGCTTTCCAGTTCGCTTGCGGATTTGGGGAAATGCACCGCGCATAAAGCTTGGCGTATGTTCAAAAGATTTCTTTTCTGCGTCAGTTCCGGCGGCAGAACATCTTTTTCTTCCTGCAGATATTCGCTTAAAGCGTAAAATTGGGCGGCGCGGAAAAATTTATTCGTCAGCCCTTGCGTAAGACTGTAAACCGGCGTAATTCTGCCGGCGTTTATTTTGGCTTCCGCGGAGTTAACGGGATAATATTCTTCTACCGTTATTTTGTTTGAAAAGAAAGAGCCTTTATCGTCCCTTTTGCCTATAATCCATAATTTGGCGTCGGGCTTAAAATCCCTGCGCATTTGCATGAAAGGGTCAAAACGGCGGATTTTCTTTTTAAACCAAACGGCCTCTGTAAGATTGCCGGCGTCGTCGCGCAGAAAAGCTTTAAAAATCAAAAGCGCTTTTGCCGGTATGGACTGGGTTCTTATAACGGTATATATGCCCGCGACGCTTTCTGCGCGCTTAAACGCGGAAAGTTTGGCGTCGGGCCGTCTGTCCTGATAGGTTCTGGGGTAATAATGCAGCAAATCGCTTACTGTGTTTAAATCCAGCTGCGCGAATAATTTGGCTTTTGCGGGGCCTATCCCTTTAATATTTGTTATGACGGGCATAATAATATTATAGTTTTTTACCGGCGGGTGCCGTCAACTGTTCATTGCGTGCGGGACAAAAGGCCCACTCGTTTATAGGTCTTAATTCCCTTGTTAAAGGGGAGGGTATTTATTAAAATTTATTTAATCGACAGTTTAAGGAAAGCTGATGCTTAAAAAACTTTTATCTTTATTTTTATGTTTTGTTTTGCTTTTGGCTCCCGCCGCTTCATCAGCGGGGGAAATGTCTTTGGACGAAGTTAAAATTTTGCTTTCCCGTCCGGAGAAGTATTCCAAAAAGCCGGAAGTGCTGCTTTCAATGGCGGTTTTGGCCGGAGTTGTTGATTATGAAAAAATCGTGGAATCTTTCGTCGCTTTGAAAAACAAACTTGCGTCAAAAGAAGCTCTGCTGGCGGAAATGCAAAACGCGCGTGTTTTAAAAGCCGGCAAAAAAGTTTTTATAACCATAAAGGGCGCCGCAGGCTCCTATCAGCTTAACTTCCCCGCTTTGGATCATCGTTATCACTGGCGCAAGGCCAATGTTTACGAGCCCGCTCTTGAAGAAGTCAGAAAGCACAGATACGCCTATCTTGAATATTATAAATCGCCGGAAGTAAGAGCCCGCCTTGAAGCCGCAGAAAAGAATTTCGCCGCCGTGGAAAAAGAGTTTAAATCCCTGGAAAAGTTATGGTCCTCTAACCGCAATAAACTTTTAAAGGCGGCCGCACCCGCGGAAGAAAAAGCTTTGAAAAGGGAAATAACGCTCCTTCAAAAAGAAATAGCATCCAAGCAGTCTTCTTTCGCCGAAGCTCAGTATGAGATTTTCAAAAAAGAATATAATTCTTTGGTGGCGGCTTTAAGGAGCAAAGCCGGTTTGTTTCTGCCGCCGGAGATTGATAAATTCGTCAGCAGAATGGAGCTTGATTTATCCCGCTTCAGAAGGGCCTCTTCTCCTGAAGACGTATCTTTCGCAAGGCGCGCTTTAAAAGAATCTTTGGAGCGGTTTCCTTCCGTTTCGGGCGGAGCTTCGCCTAAGGAAATAAAATATTACAGGGAAACTTTAAGCAAATTTTTTAAAGATATTTCCGCCAAATTAAGTTTAAAATCCTCGCTGCCACTGCTCAGCGCGGCCGGGATTGCCCTTTATATGCTTTCCGCGCAAAGCGCGCAGGCGGCTAAAATCTCAAACAGAAGGACGGCCGTATCAAGAACTTTAAAATACGCTTATGTTCAAACGCCTTCGCTTATGCTTGCAAATGTTTTGGCTTTGCGCAATTCCTACGGAGCGGATTTGGTGGCCGACGTGGTTTACGAAAATCAGGAATATATCGCAATCCTTTCCAAACAAACCGAGAATTTAAAGAAAATGACAGAAATAACCGCCTCCGAGCCGGCCGTCGCAGACGTCGTAATCAGTTCCGAAAATTTCAGCCTGCCTTTTTATCGGGGATTTGGTTTTTAGCTTCCTCTCCGCGAGGATGAAGCCTGGTGTGCTTTTCTTTAATGTCGCTTATATTTACGTGGGTGTATATTTGGGTGGTGCTGAGGCTTTCGTGGCCGAGCATTTCCTGCAAACTTCTTAAATCGGCCCCGCCTTTTAACAAATGCGAAGCGAAAGTATGCCTGAATAAATGCGGATAAACCCGCCTTGCAATACCGGCGGCTTTTGCCAGATTTTCAATATCTTTCCATACGGAAATTCTGCTTATTTTTTTGCCTCTGTTGTTTAAAAACAATGCGCTGTCGGTATCTTTGCCGATAAAGCGCGCCTGACGTTGATCCAGATACGCCTCCACCACGCGGCAGGCGTGTTCGTGTATTGGCACGAAACGCTGTTTGCGCCCTTTGCCGAAAGCCAAAACCCAGCCTTCTTTGGTGTTTACGTTTTCCGTACTTAAGTTCGTCAATTCGGAAACGCGTATGCCGCTGGCGTAAAAGAGCGTTACTATGCACAAAGTGCGCCAATGGGCGAAGTCTTCCGGCTTAAATGAAAGCAGTTTGTGCATTTCTTCGGGTGAAAGCTGCTGGGGTATCTTTCTGATAAGCCTGGGCGAAAGCAGAAACCTTGTCGGCTCTTCGCTTATTATGCCCTCGGCCATAAGGAATTTATAATAATTTTTTACGGCTTCGGTCTTCCTGAATACGCTTGAAGGGGCAAGATTCGCCTCCGACTTAAGATGATAAATGTAAGCGTCCAGAAACTCCGGCGAAGCCTGCTCGGCTTCGGTGTTGTTAGCTTTGCAGAAATCCAAATATTGCCGCAAGTCGCGGATATAGGCGGCCACCGTATTGGAAGAAAGCTGGCGTTCAAAAGAAAGATGGCTTTTAAAATCGTCAATCCGCATAAAAATATTGTATAAAATTTGTTTGCGGCGCGACGGACGGTTGCGCGTTTTTCGGCGGGCGTGCAAATAAAACCCCCGGTTTTTATGCCGGGGGTTAAATGTTTAGGCCGATTTTTTCTTTTTCTCTTCTTTTTTGGGAATTATGCCGGTACCCAAATACATTTCCTTAAGTTTGCCTTCAATTTCAAGCGCGACTTCGGGATTGTCTTTAAGGTACTGCCTGGCGTTTTCCGCGCCTTGGCCGAGTTTTTCCCCGTTATAAATAAACCAGCTGCCGCTTTTTTCGACGATATTGCTGTCTACGCCCATGGTAATGAGGCAGGCTTCTTTGGAGATGCCTTCTCCGTGCAGCATGGTAAATTCGGCTTGTCTGTAAGGGGGTGCGACTTTGTTTTTGACGACTTTTACTCTTACCCTCGTGCCGATAACGTGCTCGCCCGATTTCAGGTTTTCTATTTTGCGGACGTCCAAACGTACGGAAGAATAGAACTTAAGGGCCAAACCGCCGGGGGTGGTTTCGGGGTTGCCGAACATAACGCCGATTTTCTGCCTTAATTGGTTGATGAATATTATGCTCGTTTTGGTTTTGGAAAGCAGGCTGGTAAGCTTTCTTAAAGCCTGGCTCATAAGCCTGGCCTGCAAACCTACGTGCGCGTCGCCCATATCGCCTTCGATTTCGGCTTTGGGGACAAGTGCGGCTACGGAGTCTATAATAATCAAATCCAAAGCGCCGGAACGCACCAGCTTTTCCGCTATTTCCAAGGCTTGTTCGCCGCTGTCCGGCTGGGAAATTAAAAGCTCGTCTATGTTAACGCCGATGGCAGAGGCGTAAACCGGGTCAAGCGCGTGCTCGGCGTCGATAAAGGCCACTGTCCCGCCGGCTTTTTGCGCCTGGGACGCTATATGCAGGCTTAAAGTCGTTTTGCCGCCGGCTTCGGGGCCGAAGACCTCAATAACTCTTCCGCGCGGTATTCCGCCTATGCCGAGGGCCAAATCCAAAGAAAGCGCGCCCGTGGGTATCGCTTCCACTTTTTTTATGGTATTGTCGCCAAGTTTGCAAATGGCTTCTTTGCCGAAAGATTTTTCAATCTGGCTTAAAGCCAGCTGTAAAGCTTTGGCTTTGTCTAAATTCGCTTCACTCATGTACTCCTCCTTAAAATCTTAATGTACGGCGGCAGTCTGCCTTGCCGCTCTAGGTTTTGCCGCTTTGAAAGAAATTCTCTTTTTCTCTTTGTCCAAGTCGGCCGTTATTTCCGTTTTGGGCGGATATTGATTCTTTAAGATAAATTCCGCCAGCGGATCTTCAAGCTCGCGCTGCAAAGTTCTCAAAAGCGGGCGCGCGCCGTATTTAGGGTCGAATCCGTTTTCAAGCAGAAATTCTTTGGCGTTGACTGTAAACTTTATTTTGAACTGCTGCTGGGAAAGTTTTTCTTGTATATCGGCCAAATTCAGCTCCAAAATTTTGAGCATATGCTCTTTGTTAAGCGGGTGGAAAACCACCAATTCGTCAATCCTGTTGATAAATTCGGGGTTAAAAGTCTTTTTGACTTCTTCCATAACATTGGTTTTAATTTCGCAGTATTGTTCTTCTTCGGATTCCTGCGGAGTAAAACCAAGGCGGCTGCCTTTATTGGTTATTTCCCTTGCGCCTACGTTTGAAGTCATTATTATAACCGTGTTCTTGAAATTGACTTTATGCCCCAAATTATCCGTAAGCTGTCCCTCGTCCAAGACCTGAAGCAGAATATTGTAAATATCGGGGTGAGCTTTTTCGATTTCGTCAAGGACCACTACGCTGTAAGGGCGTCTTCTTACGGCTTCGGTCAGCTGTCCGCCTTCTTCATAGCCGACATATCCCGGAGGCGCGCCGATAAGCCTTGATACGGCGAACTTTTCCATATATTCGGACATATCAACCCTTATCATAGCGTTTTCGTCGCCGAACAGGAAAGCGGCCAAAGTTTTTGCCAAAGCGGTCTTGCCTACGCCCGTCGGCCCGAGGAATAAAAATCCGCCTATCGGTTTTTTGGGGTCGCCAAGCCCGGTTCTGCTGCGTCTTATGGCTTGGGAAATGGCTTTTACGCCTTCATCCTGGCCGATAATGCGCTCGTGCAGGTACTCTTCCATTTTTAAAATTTTGTCGGTTTCGCTCTGCGTAAGTTTGGTTACCGGGATGCCCGTCCATTTGGAAGCCACTACGGCGATGTCTTCTTCAGTTACCGTCGTTTTGTTTTCCGAACGTTTTTTGTTCCAGTCTTCGCGCATTTTCGCAAGTTCGGCTTTAAGAGCGTCAGCCTTTTCTTTTAAGGAAGAAGCTTCTTCATATTCCTGATTGTTTATGGCTTCTTCTTTTTGCGCGGAAAGGTCTTGAAATTCTTTTTCTTTGGCTTTTATCTCCGGCGGAAGCATGGAAGCTTTCAGCCTGGCTCTGGAGCCGGCTTCGTCCACCAGGTCTATGGCTTTATCTGGCATGGCCCTGTCGGTAATATAGCGGTCGGCTATATTGGCGGCGGCTTCAAGCGCGCCGTCGGTAAATTTTACGTTATGGTGTTTTTCGTAACCGGGTTTTAAGCCTTGCAGAATTTCTATAGTTTCTTCAACGCTGTTGGGCTCGGCCGTTACCGGCTGAAAGCGGCGTTCAAGGGCGGGGTCAGCCTCGACATACTTTCTGTATTCGTCAAAGGTCGTCGCGCCGATAACCTGCAGCTGCCCTCTCGCCAAGGCCGGTTTTAGCATATTGGAAGCGTCCATGGATCCTTCCGCCGCGCCCGCGCCGACTATGGTGTGAAATTCGTCTATGAAAAGGATAATGTCGCCGGCGTTTTCAACTTCTTCTATGATGTCTTTAAGTCTTTGCTCAAATTCCCCGCGGTATTTCGTGCCGGCCACCAATGAGCCCAAATCCAGGGTTATAAGCCTTTTATTGTGTAAAATGTCGGAAATTTCCCCGTTGGCCATGCGCTGTGCCAAACCTTCTACTATGGCTGTCTTGCCGACGCCGGGTTCGCCTATTAAAACAGGGTTGTTTTTTGTCCTTCTGGCGAGGATTTGCGTCAGGCGTTCTATTTCGTCGTCGCGGCCGATTACCGGGTCCAGTTTGCCTTGCAGGGCGAGCTCTGTCAAATCGCGGGAATGCTCGTTAAGAGTAGGCGTCTTGCTTTGGCTTTCGCAGGAAGCGTTGCTCCTGGCGAAAGCGGCGCCCTGTTGCCGCAGGCCGTCTTTGCCGGGCTGGGAATTGTCTTTTAAAGCTTTAAAGACTACAGATTTTATAATTTCCCCGTTAAGGCCTAAATTGGAAAGTATTTTGGCGGCAACGCCTTCCTCTTCCGCTATTATGCCCAGCAGGATGTGTTCCGTATTGATAAGCTCGCTGCCTACGGCTTGGGCTTCTTCCGAGGCGTGCTCAAGAACTTTCTTTACCCTCGGCGTAAGCGGGGCTTCGGAAAGCATTACCAAATTGTCGCCTATGCCGACCAACTGTTCTATTTCCATCCTTATTTTGGCCGGAGCCGCGCCCAAGGCCGAAAGTATCTTTGCGGAAAGTTCGCCTTCCGCATAAGCCAGGCCCAGCAATAAATGCTCGGTGCCTATATAATCGTGATTAAATTTTTTTGCTTCTTCCTGAGCTATTAAAACTACTTTTTGCGCGCCCGCGCTGAAACGTAAAGGCATAGTACCTCTTCCAGAAAATATATTTCTTTTATTATATATAATTAAACGCGGCTTGTTTTTCAATATTAAACGCGCGCATAAAGGCTTTTCGCCCAATGGCAAAAAGGGTGCAAAAGTGATAAAATCTAATAAATACAGCCTGCGGAGGACAGCATGAAATACAAAGGAAAGTTTATAGTTTTTGAAGGGCCGGACAGGTGCGGCAAATCCACGCAGGCCAATATGCTTAACAAATATCTTACCTCTTTGGGATTTGACGTCGTTATAACCAGGGAACCCGGCGGGGACAGCGTTGCGGAGGAAATCCGCAGAATCCTGCTTGACCCTACCAACACCGTAAGCCCTATGGCGGAACTGCTTTTATATGAAGCTTCCCGCGCGCAGCATACGGAGCAGAAAATCATACCTGCGCTTGAGGCGGGGAAAATAGTAATTTGCGAACGTTATACGATGTCTTCCTGCGCGTATCAGGGCTACGGCAGAGGCATAGACATGGAAATTATCAACCGCCTTAACTCCATAGCCACGCGGGACGTCAAACCAGATTTGACTTTGGTCTTTTTAATGTCCGACAAATATTTTACCGAGAGGGGGGAATATTTGTTTTCGGACAGGCTGGAGCTTGAAGACGAAGCCTTCCGCCATAAAATGCGCCGCGGATACAGGGAAGTCGCCGCCAAGACGGAAAACGCCGTCATTATAGACGCCGACAGGCCTGTTGCGGAAATAGAGGCTTCCGTACTGGAAGAAATCAAAAAACACAATATTCTTGAAGGGAGCAAAACCGTCTGATGGGTTTTAAAAAGATTTTGGGCCAGGAAAAGGCCGTGGAAACTTTAAAAGGATTTATTTCTTCCGGGCGCATACCCAGGGCGATGATTTTCCACGGTCCGGCCGGCTGCGGCAAAGCCATGACGGCTTTGGAGTTCGCCAAAACGTTGAACTGCATGGACGAAGCCTCAAACAAAGTTTACGACAACTGCTCCTTATGCGTGAACTGCAAGCATATAGACGCAAAGACTCATCCCGACGTAATTTTCGCCGATTTCGCTTATCAGGCCGCTTTAAGGAAAGAGGAAGTTGAAAAACAGCAAAGCATAAAGGTTGATACCGTAAGGGCTTTGACGGCGGCTTCCCAGCAGAAGCCTGTTTTGGCAAAGTGGAAAGTTTATATTATAGACAGCGCGGAAACTTTGCTTGCCGAGGGCGCAAACGCACTGTTAAAATTTATTGAGGAGCCGCCCCAAAACACCGTATGGATATTGATATCTTCCAAAAAAGAGGCTATGTTGAGCACGATTAAGTCGCGCTGTCAGGCCGTGGCGTTCGCGCCTTTGCCGGAGGATATCCTTATAAATATTTTAAAGGATAATTTTGTGGAAGATTCCATAGCGCGCCGGGCCGTTAAATACGCCCAGGGCTCAAGCGCAAAAGCGATGAGCGCGGCGGAAATATTAAACGATATAGCGGCTTTGCCCGGCGGGGCGGCTTTCCCGACGGCTTTTGCTTTAAATCTTCCCAGGACTTTGGCCGTAAGCCGCGCGCAGGTTTCTTTCGCTTTGGATATGCTTGCCGTGGCGGCCCATGAAAGCTGGATTAACGGCAAAGACGAGGCCCGCGGCGAAGAACTTAAAAATCTGCTTTCAAAATTGGTATTCTATAAGAAAGCCGTAGCAAGGAACGTTTCCCCGGCTATGGTGGCGGAGGCCGCTTTTATAAGCGCGGCCCGGCAGGGCATAAGCCTTAAAGACTGAAGATTTTTTATATTAAGGAGCTTTACCATGACAAAGAAGTTTTACGTAACCACACCTATTTATTATTTGAATTCCGCGCCGCATATCGGGCACGCTTATACGACTTTGGCGGCTGATATCTTGGCCAGATATAAAAAATTCAAAGGGGAGGAGGTCTACTTCCTTACCGGGACTGATGAACACGGCGCCAATATAGAAAAGGCCGCACTCAACGCGGGTATAACTCCTCAGAAATGGGTGGACGATATGGCGGAAAAGTTTATAGATTTATGGAAAGTCCTCAATATAGAATACGACGATCTTATCCGCACCACTCAGCCCAGGCATGAAGCCGTCGTTCAGGAAATTTTTGAAATACTGCTTAAAAAAGGCGATATTTATAAAGGCAAATACAGCGGCAAGTACTGCCTTTCCTGCGAGGCTTACTTGGACGAAAGCGAACTTGTGGACGGCAAATGCCCGATACATAAAAAGGAGCCTCAGCTGATTGAAGAGGAAACTTACTTCTTCAGGCTTTCGGCTTACCAAGAACCTTTGCTTAAATTTTACGAGCAGAACAAAGATTTCTTAAGCCCGCATTTCCGCGCGGCGGAAATAGTCAATTTCGTCAAGAACGGTCTTAAAGATCTTTCCGTAACCAGAACGAAAGTAAAATGGGGCATACCGGTAAAATCAAATCCGGCCCATACCATTTACGTTTGGTTTGACGCTTTAATCAACTATATTTCCGCAATAGGTTACGGCAAAACTTTAGGCATAAAAGAATTCGCCGATTATAAATGTAGTTTTGAAGATTACTGGCCGGCCGATACTCATTTGATAGGCAAGGAAATTTTCCGTTTCCACGCCGTCATATGGCCCGCAGTTCTGATGGCTTTGGGTTTGCCTTTGCCTAAAAAGGTTTTCGCTCACGGCTGGTGGACTGTTGAGGGCGAGAAAATGTCAAAATCTTTAGGCAATTTTATAGACCCGCGGGATATAACCTCCAAATACGGAGTTGACCCTTTAAGATATTTTATTTTCAGGGAAGTGCCCTTCGGCGGCGACGGCGATTTCAGTATGGAAGCTTTCAAAAAACGCTTCAACGCCGATTTGGCCAATGATTTGGGCAATTTGCTTTCCCGCACGCTTAATATGGCGGCAAAAAATTTAGGGTCCATTCCGGAGCATTGCGCGGCAGGCGGCGGTCTGTTGGACAGATGTGCGGCCGCAGACGTAGAATATGACGCGCACATGGAAAATCTTGAATTTGACAAAGCTTTGGACGCCGCTTGGCTGATTATCGGCAGCATGAACAAATATATCGACGAAACAAAGCCGTGGTCGCTCGCCAAGACCGAGCCGGAAAAAACAAAAGCCATTTTGCTTGAACTTGTTTTGGCTTTAAGATATGTCTGCAAATGGATAACTCCTTTTATGCCGGAAACTTCAAAAGAAATGGCGCGCAGGCTTAAATCCGGGCCGATAGAAAAATATCCGCCGCTTTTCCCCAGAATAGAGGCTTAATTAATGGAAATTTTGGGGCAAGCAGTTGATATTTTCCTGCATTTGGACGTATATTTAAACGCCATGGCCGCTTCTATGGGGCCATGGCTTTATGTTTTACTCTTCGCCGTGATTTTTTGCGAAACCGGCTTGGTGGTAACGCCGTTTTTGCCGGGCGATTCGCTTATTTTTGCCGTGGGTGCTTTGGCCGCGGCGGAAGGTTCCGCCATAAAGCTGCCTTATGCTATAATAATTTTGATTTTAGCCGCCGTCTTAGGCGACGGAGTTAATTTTGAAATAGGCAAATACATAGGCCCCAAAATCTTCAGTAAAGAAACGGGCTTTTGGCTGAACAAAAAACATTTGCTTTCCGCGCACGCTTTTTATGAAAAGCACGGCGGCAAAACTATAATTTTAGCCCGTTTTATACCGATTATAAGAACTTTCGCTCCGTTTGTGGCGGGTATCGGCAAAATGACGTATTTGCACTTTGCGCTTTATAATATCGCCGGTGCGGCCGTTTGGGTGATTTTGTTTGCGCTCGGCGGATACTATTTCGCCGCTACGCCTTTGGTGCAGAATCATTTTCATTATGTGGTTGTGGCCATTATAGTGATATCGGTTTTGCCGGCGGTGTATGAGTTTGTGAGGGCCAAGGTTGGGGGCGAGCGGAAGGGTTAGTGGGGCTGGCTTGCATGCTCGCATGGTTTTCACTCGTGTTAAGTTTTACGCTCATTGCTAGCACTTTGCCGCTTTTGGGCAGCTTTTAATTTTTTCCTCAGTCGGGTACTGCGGCAACTTCGTTGCCATCACTCTTAGTACCCCTTCTTCGTCAAAAATTAAAATCTGCTCCAAAATCAACAAATCACGCAGGCTATACTCTCGCATGGTTTTCACTCGGTCTAAGTTGCGTACTCACGGCTAGCAAACTTCCGTATTTGGCCGTATTTGTGTTTTTTCGTCAGTCGGATACTGCGCCGGCTTTGCCGGCATCATACTTAGTATACCTTCATCCTCAAAAACTCAAATCCGGCTCAAATCCGAAAGTCCACGCCGGTTAAATACTCTCACGGTTTTCACTCGGTCTAAGTTGCGTACTCACGGCTAGCAAACTTCCGCCTTTGGCGTTTTTTGCGGTTTTTCTTCGCTTGGATACCTCGCTCGCTGCGCTCGCATAGCGGCAAGTATACCGCGCTTAGAATAAACCGCAAACACCGCTCAAATCCGAAAGTCCACGCCGGTTAAGTTCTCTCACACTGTTTACTCGTGTTAAGTTTTACGCTCATGGCTAGTATTTCTCCCAATCTGAAAAACATATCACAGCATAATATCCTTTTAAAAATATATTCTTCTTTATATTCCAATATATAAACTTATCCGGTCGTAAAATGATTCCATAACTTTTTTATTAATTAATGTAGGCCGGGCTTTGCCCGACAGTAAAATTCCTTTTTAACGTCAGGCCAAGCCTGACCTACATATATGTATTAATTCTCTTTTTAGTATTTTTTTCCAACAGCATACAGCCTCCTTTTGACCATATGTGTATAAGCCAAGCGGTTCCTGCGGAACATCCGAAAGAACCTGCTGCTTAAACAGACAATGGGGCGACTGGGGCGGAAGCTGCCCAAGCTGTTCATCAGGCCAATGCTGAGGCGGAAGTAAATGCGCGGATAAGGAAGCCGTAAGCCGCAAATGTTCGGGGAATGTAACAAACGCGGCATCGGGTACGCAAACAAGAACGGCAACGTATACAAGCTGCAGCGGGTGGAGCTACGGAGAATGGAGCGGAACCTGCAAGTGTGCAATTGGATACGCTTGGAATAGCAGTACTAAAAGCTGTATAAAAGAAGCCTGCGATACATCCGCAGCCGAGTGGTGTAATAACTGCGGACTTACTTTCAATGCAAATACTTGCAAATGTTCATGCCCTGTCGGCTCAACCTGGAATGGCAAATAGTGTGTAACAAAAAACGGCACGATATACGCTTGCAGATAATATTTTCCGGGCTAAATTCCCGGTTCTCAACTAACCGCCCTGGCTTCGGTTAAGAGGCCGGGGTTTTAGTTGCTGAAATTGAAAAATTTTTCAGTAAAGCCGTTATAATTTTATCGGCAGTTTGCCTTTTGGTTTTATATTGCCTAAGATTATTTCCGCCGTGGCCTGCGCGCTTAATTTGTTTACGCCGTAAATTGCTATTACGTTTTTTGCCTGAGGGTATGATTTGATGTCGTAAGGGCTCATTAAAGAAAGTAAAATTATATCCTTATCTTCTTTCAAAAGCTGTTCTATGGCCTTTTTTTGGCTGACAATCGGTTTGTCTGCCCATTGCAGACTGCCGATTATAACCAAGTCCGCGTTCTTTATGCATTTTTTTGCGCGGCGGATATCCACGTCTTTAGGGCGCATATGCGCGTTGTAATGTTCCACTTCCCAGCCTTTTTCCAAGAAAGGCGTGTTAATAATCGGCAGCTGGTCGGCAAAGCGTGAGGGGGAAAAGAATAAGGAGCATAATTTCGGCGCGGCGGACGGGGCTTGCCCATTATCGTTTTTTGCGGTAAGTTCCGCTTGTGCAAAATCCGTTTTTTGTTTGCTTTTTGTATAAGGCAGAACGCCTTCTTCCGCGCGCACCACCGTTACGGCCTGTTCCGCTATTTTGCCGGCGTATACGTTGAACGCTTTTATGTAATCAAAAATATCGCCGGTGCGGCTCTCTTCGTTAAAAAGACCGAGTTTGACCTTTAAATCAAATATCTTTTTTGCGGCGTCGTTTATTCGGCTTTGGTCTATTTCCTTGCCGACTTTTTCCATAAGCTGTTTATGCGTCAGCTTGGGGTTTCTTTTGCTGGTAAGAATCATATCCACGCCGGAATTTAAAGCTTTTGCCGAAGCTCCTATTATATTGCTGCCTTTGGTCGCGCCTGCCATATCAAGGCTGTCGGATATAACTATGCCTTTAAAGCCTAGTTCTTTTTTTAGCAAATCATTTAGTATGACGGGGGAAAACGTGGCCGGATGTTCCGGGTCTATAAAATCGTATACGATATGCGCCGTCATTATGCCCATTACGCCGTTGTCTATTGCGGCTTTAAAAGGCGGAAGATGCGTTTTATAAAATTCTTCTTTAGTCATATTCAGGCGCGGCAAATCCAAGTGGGAATCGGTAACGGTTTCTCCGTGCCCCGGAAAGTGCTTTGCCACAGCCATAACTCCGCCTTTTTGGAGGCCGTTTATAAGTGCGCCGCCCATTCTCCCTACAATTTCCGTATCGGCCCCGAAGGATCGCACCCCTATAATCGGGTTGGCCGGGTTTATATTTACGTCCACCACGGGGGCGAAGTTTATATGAACTCCTACGTTTTTAAGCTCCGCGGCGACTATATAAAACAGCGTTGCCGTATCTTCCGCGTTCTGCGCGGCGGCAAGCATCATATTTGTAGGTAAATACGGAAATCCCAGCGTTACCGGGGTATAGACCGTTCCGCCTTCATAATCTATGGATATCAAAAGCGGTATTTTATGCGGGCTTTTTTGCGCCCAGCTTTGCAGTTTGTCTATAAGTTTTTTTGTTTGCTGCAGGGAGTAATTGCCCCATTGTATAAGCACTCCGCCTACAAGCCCTTTTTGTATGGCGTCTTTATATTTGTCGGCGTTGTCTATATCGGTGGCTATTACAATGGTCTGCGCCAGTTTTGCCTGAATATCCAAACTTTTAAAGATGTCTTCGGGCGTTTTCGGTTCCGGCTTTTGGGAAGCGGCGGAAGTCGTTGATAAAGATTCTTTTGCCGGTTCCTGCGCGGCTTGCGTCTGCGCGGTAATTTTTATGGCTTTGGGCTTTTGCGCGTTGGTACTTACCGCTTGGTTCTGCGCGAAAATCGGCGCGGCTGCCAGCAGTAAAATAAGCGTCAGCGCGGTCGGCCTCATTTTTCGGCCTCTTTTAAAGTGATTACAGGCAATTCGTTTTTGGTGCCGAGCCTCAAAGCAGGGCCCCAATAGAAAGTGCCGGAAGTTACATATAAATTGGTTTTGCCTTTTTTGTATAAACCGTATAGATTTTTAAATCTTAAACCGGTCAGATATTTAAAAGGCCAAATTTGGCCGTTGTGAGTGTGTCCGCTTAACATTAAGTCTATTTTATTGTTTGCGGCTTCTTCCAAATATAAAGGGGAATGCGAGAGAAGCAAATTGTAATTGTTGTTTGAAACCGTACCCGCGCGGATTATTTCCTCAAAATACTGCGGCTTTATGCCGGAAGATAAAATGTCGTTTATCCCGACAATGTTTATTTTCCCCGCCTGAACGGTTTTATTTTGCAAGGGCGTTATGCCGGCCTCTCTGAACAAATCCATATTTTTCATAACTCCGCCGTAATACTCGTGATTGCCTGTTACGCCGAATTTGCCCAGTTTCGCTTTCATGGCCTTTACGTTTTCGACGAACAGCGGGGTGTATCCGCCGGTGTCTTCAAAAATATCGCCGGTAAAAAGGATTAAATCTGGCTCAAGCGCGTTTATTTGTTTTGTCAGTTTCGCCGCTCTTGACGGCGTAACCGTTGCGCCGAAATGAGTATCTGACACCTGCACTATTTTAATGCCGTCCGTGCCCGGCGTTTCGGTTGTGATTGTAAGTTCGGTTATTTCCGGTTCTTTTAGAGCATGGCTGACGCTGACGGACGTCAAAACGAAAGCGGCTAAAATAACCAAAGGCCCAAGTGGGAAAGTTATAGGATGCCCTATCAGTTTGAAAATTAACTGCAGAAACATTGCCGCCATAACCGTAATGAAGTACAAAAACAGGACTCCCAGCCAAGACTGCGCCATAATCTGCAAAATATAAGTGAAGTCATTATGCACTTGATGAGGCACAATAAACGCGGCGAAGAAAAATAAAGTCATAAAAACCGGCAATATCTTTGCAAACAGATTGAAAGACAAAAACGGCGTGTTTAAGTAAGTCCACGCCACCGCCACATAATGCATCATAAAAACTATCACGAAAGCTGTAAATAAAAACATAATTTATACCTTTGAAACGAAAATCCCTTTCTTTTTATTTTTTGTTACGTTGTCGAAGGAAAATAATTTCCCGTTCATGGCGACGTATACGCCGTTCGGCAAAGACTGCGCAAAAGCCATGGCCGTAGCCAAATTGAATATTCCGTCGGAAGTGCCGAATTTATACGGTATCATTGCGCCGGTAAGTACGACGGTTTTGTTTTTTATCCTTGCGCCGAGGTACTTTGCCGTATATTCCATAGTGTCCGTGCCGTGCGTTATGACTATGCTGGTCTCTTTGGCGTTTTTGCAGGCTTTTGCGATTTCGGCCCTGTCTTTATCCGTCATAAAAAGGCTGTCTTTAAGCATAAGTTGGGTTATTGCAACGGGCAGGCGGCATCGCCCCATTTTCAGCACTTCTTTGAGGTGAGTTCTGGTAAAAAACAACTCTCCCGTAAGTTCATTGTATTCTTTATCGAAAGTACCGCCTGTGGCTATAATTCTTACCGACATGGAAATCTCCTCGGTTGATATAAAAATTCCCTCAATAATAAGTATAATATATTTATAGAATAAATAAGAGGTTTTTATTATATGACTATCAGAGTTAGATTCGCTCCTTCGCCGACAGGCCATTTGCATATCGGCGGATTAAGGACGGCGCTTTTCAATTATCTTTTCGCTAAAAAAGAAGGCGGTACTTTCATTTTAAGGATTGAAGATACCGACGAAGAACGTTCTACTCAGGAATCCGTGGACGCCATTTATCAAGGCCTTATGTGGGCCGGCCTTACATGGGACGAAGGCCCCATGCCAGACGGCGGAATTAAGGGTAATTTCCCTCCGTACTATCAGGCTCAGCGCGCCGACATCGGCATTTACAAAAAGTATATAGATCAGCTTCTTGCGGAAGGCAAAGCTTATAAATGCTATTGCACGCCGGAAGAGCTTGAAGATATGCGCCAAAAAGCGCACGCCGAACACAGGCCTCCGCGTTACCCGGGCAAATGCCGCAATCTTACCAAAGAACAGCAGGCGGAGCTTGAAGCCCAGGGCCGCAAATACGTAATACGTTTTAAAATGCCGTCGGAAGGCGAAACCGTTTTTAACGATTTAATCCGCGGGGAAGTAAAATTCGCCAACAGGGATTTATATGATTTGGTAATCCAAAAAACCAGCGGTTACCCTACTTATAACTTCGCCTGCGTTATAGACGATCATCTTATGGAGATGACGCATATTATCCGCGGCGACGACCATATTTCCAACACGCCCGCCCAAATACAGATGTACAGGGCTTTGGGGTGGAAAGAACCGATATTCGCGCATCTTTCAATGATACACGGCCCAGACGGCACCAAGCTTTCCAAACGCCACGGGGACACAAGTGTAATGGAATATAAAAAACAAGGCTTTTTGCCCGAAGCGATGATAAATTATCTCGCGCTTCTCGGCTGGAGCACGCCCGATTCCCAGCAGCTTTTCGCTCCCGGCGAGCTTGAACAGAAGTTTGACATTAAAGGCTGCCAAAAAAGCCCCGCCGTTTTCGACACAGTAAAACTTATGTGGATGAACGGCGATTATATAAGGCAGCTTACGCCCAAGGAACTTTTAAAAAGGGCGAAACCTTTTATAGAAGAAGCCGGCGTAGCCAAAGGCGTAAACGAGGACAGATTGGAACAAATCGTCGCCTTGGAACAGGAAAAATATAAAACCTTAAGGGAAATCCCTGGGCTTATAAGCTTCTTCTTTACCGACGAGGTAAAATTTGACGAAGAAGCCGTAAACAAAGTTTTCAAAGCGGAAACGGCCAAGAAAGCTCTTGAACTTATGATAGAAAAGTACGGAGCTCTTGAGGACTTTACGGAACATTCTCTGGAACAAACCGCCCGCGCCGCAGCTAAAGAAGCCGGGCTTAAAGCGGGTCAGATTTTCCACCCAGTCAGGGTTGCCGTATCAGGCCGCACAAACGGCCCCACATTATTTAAAATGCTTGAATATATGGGGAAAGATATGGTATTAAAGAGAATGAAGGCCGCTTTGGCGTATTGCTAAAAAGATATTAAGGGGAAGAGATGAAATATTGGTACTTTAAAGGGGCGGACGTTGCCGGTCCGCTTTCCGTGGCGGAGATAGTTAAAGACGAAAATTTTTCGGCGGATACTTTTGTCTGTCCGGAACCCGAAAGCGCCGATAGCGAAGCCTGGAAGCCCGCCGATCAATATATGCAGGATTTCGGCTATTTTCTTGATCCCGCAAATTACCCCAATCCTCCCGCGCCGGAAGAACCCGAAGCAAAAGAAGCCCCCGTTCGAAATGAGGCGGCGAAAGTTTCTCCGGCGTCGGAAGGCGCTCCCTTAGCAAATGTGGAAGCGGAAGGCGCGGCTAAGCCGATTGGCGAAGAGCAGGTTTTAAAACCAGCTGAGGAAGAAGCAAACAATTCGGCCGATTTTGAGCCCTCACCTGTTATCGAGCCGGCAAAGCCGGAGCAAATAGTTGAGCCGGAACATGAAGAGCTTCCTTCGGGCGAGCCGTCGTTGGCGAGGGCCGAGGGGCCTATGCCGACGGAATACAATATTTACTCGGATAGAGTAAACCCTAATGATTTGCCGGCGGAAGATGATATCCCGCCGGAAGAAACTATCCATGCGCGTTCGCCTTTAAACGCGTCAATGGACAATAATCTTCTTGACGAAATTCCCGCTTCTGCGGTGCTTTCTTCCGAGGAAGAAGCCGCAATAGAGGAAGTTCTTGCGGAACCTTCATATAAAGAAAAGGGCGAAGAAGACGAAATAGTTTTTAACGAAGACGCCGCTTTTCATGCGGAGGAAAATTCCTCCCCCAAACAGGTGTTTGAGGCCGAAAAGCCGGAAGATACCGCGCCCGTCTTAGTGCCCGCGCGGGAAGAAAAAGCGGAGGAACGGGCGGAGTCTCCTTTTGAAAACGGCAAAAATCCCGGCAGGCAAATGCTTGAAGAAGCCCGCATGCAGGCCTCTCTTATTGAGCCGGAGGAAAAGGAAGAAGAAGATATTTTCCCTCCCGAAAAACAGGAAGAGCCGGAAGAATCTTTGGATACTTTTACGGCTTCCACCCCGGTAATGCGTATAGAACCAGGGCAGGAACCGGCCTTAAAACGGGAAGAAACGCCTTTGCCGGAAGAAAAAGCCGAACCTAACGCCGAAGAAGCACGCGGGGAAGGCAAAGAACTTCCTTCCGGGGAAGAACCTCCGCAGGAAAAGAAACCGGCGGAAAAAAACGAGCCCGAAGAATCAACCGAAGATAGTTCATCTAACGAGGACGAAATTAAACCTATTTTTGATTCTTCCGAGCCTTTAATTTCCAGGGAAGAGGCCATACTTTCCGTAGACGATGAAAAAGAATACGGAGCGCATCATACCACCAATCACGGCATATTGGCCGGCAGTCATGAGGCTGATGCGGCCCTTCTTTCCGTGCAGGAATCGGTAAACAGCCAATTTGTAAAAGCGGCCCCTACTACTACCGGGAACATTATAAGTTCTTCCGACGGAAGAGTTCAAAATCCCAAGAACAAAAGAAACGATTTGATATATGTTATGGTAATGTTCATGTTTGTTCTTATCGTGGTGGCTTTAATGATGATGTTTACCTCGGAAAAGAACAAAAAATCGGAAGAAAAACAGCCCCGCCCTTCCGCGCAGACCGTTTCCTCATCTGCTTTGGCTATGGACGAGCCTGTGGCGCGTTCCGTAATACAAGGTATTGACGAAGGTATGCCTTCGCCGGAAGCTCAGCCCGAGCGCGAAACGGGGAAACCCCAGCTTCCCGCGGCCGTAAAAGAAGCCGCCGCCGATGTTAAAACGCAGGATCCCGCCCGCTATTGCGAGACTCTTGTAAAGAATTACCGTTTATCCGGCGGGGAAACCATAGCTCAGCGTTTCGGCAGGCTTTACGGCGATTCATATCAAACGAAGTGGGACTGCCGCCCTCTTTACGGGGATAGATATGTAGGGGAATTTTTTGCTTCTAAAGTTCGTTCGGAACCTATAAGATATATGTTTTCCGTAGACGTAAAAAGCGGGAATATAAACGGCATGAACAATGCCGCGATAGAACTGCTTATAGAAGAGTAATTTATTTTTAAGGGAGCCTTTATGACTAATGCGATGGGTAAAGATTTATTGACTTTGGATGTTTTATTTCAGCTGATGAAAAGCAAAAACGCTTCGGATTTGCATTTGACCGTCGGCGTTCCGCCTATTTTGCGTATCGACGGGAAATTATTTCAAACCCCGTATGACGCTTTAACTTCCGAACGTATCCAAACCCTTATTTACGCCGTAATGAGCGAAGAACAAAAAGAACGTTTTGAATCTACTAATGAATTGGATTTCGCCATAACTTTAAAAACTTTCGGCCGTATGAGGGTAAACCTTTACAGACAGCGTGGCAATATCGGCGTGGCGATAAGGTCCATTCCTTTTGAATTTAAAACCTTCCGCCAGCTCGGCCT
Organism: Candidatus Proelusimicrobium excrementi; assembly: GCA_934643455.1. Lineage (GTDB taxonomy): Bacteria > Elusimicrobiota > Elusimicrobia > Elusimicrobiales > Elusimicrobiaceae > Proelusimicrobium > Proelusimicrobium excrementi. The sequence goes on from CAKUBV010000004.1 coordinate 90,881, forward strand.
GCCTGCGGCGGTAGACTCTTTGGTGCATATGACAAAGGGCCTTGTTTTGGTAACCGGGCCGACTGGATCGGGCAAATCAACCACTTTGGCCAGCATAATCAATTTTATTAACGAACATTACGGCTATCATATTATGACGGTGGAAGACCCTATTGAGTTTATCCACGAGCATAAAAGGAGTATCGTAAACCAGCGCGAAGTCGGCCAGGATACCAAGGACTTCGCCACGGCGTTAAGATATGTTTTAAGGCAGGACCCGGATGTAATATTAATCGGCGAAATGCGCGATTTGGAAACCACTCAGCAGGCCTTAAACGCGGCCGAAACGGGGCACTTGGTCTTCGGCACTTTGCACACCAGCGACGCCATGCAAACAATAAACCGCATTTTGGATATGTTCCCGCCGAACCAGCAGGAACAGGCCAGAACGCAGCTCTCTTTCGTTTTGGAAGGCGTAATATCCCAGCAGCTTTTGCAATCAGCCGACGGCAAAGGCCGTATACTTGCGCCGGAAGTTTTGCTTGCCACCCCGGCCGTTCGCGCGCTTATCAGAGATAAAAAAATTGAACAGCTGGTTCACACAATGCAAACCAGCCAGCAGCAGGGCATGAAGACGATGAACCAGTCTTTGGGCGATTTGTATTTGGCCAATAAAATCACTTATCAAGAGGCCGTGTTCCACTCCGGCGACGTTAACGATCTTAAAGCCTACTTGGAACAGCGCATGAAGCGTTAATCAAAAGTTTGTTTTAAAAATAACCGTCCTTTTGAGAGGGCGGTTATTTTTTTATGCTAGAATATAATAAATATCCATGACGGAGGACATTATGCGCTCTGTATCTTTTTACGAAGAACTTTTAGATTCCAACCAGCCTTTAAAAGTGCTTGAAGATTTGGCTTCTTATAAAGGCAAAGACGCCAAAATTTATTTTGTCCTGGCAGAAGCTAGGCGTATGCTCGGCCATTTTGAAAAGGCGATAGAACTTTACTCGAAAGCGGCTTCTTACAACAAATTGCCCGCGGGCGCCGAGCCGGAAGAAGCCGAGGAATTTCTGCTTTTTAAGCTTGATTTAAGCCTCGCCATGGCGAAATGTTACAGAACTTTGGGTATAGCCCAAACTGCGTATGATGTGGCTTCCGAAGCTTTTGATATGGCAGAAAAACAACAATTTTTAGATTATGCCATGACGGCCCTTCAGGAAATGGGTATGGCTTTAAGAGCCTTGGGCAAACTGGAAGAAGCATCCTCTTTGTTAAACGAAGTCCTAAGCTATTACGAGAGCGAAAAGGACCTCCCCGGGCAAGCTTTTATTTACTGGGCCTTGGGCGGCATCTGCAGGCTTCAGGGCCGTTTTAAAGAGGGAGTAAACTATTTTAAACTTTCAATAAAACTGGCACGCCGTGCCAAAGATGAAATGTCCGAAGCTTACGGTTATTGCGGCTTGGCGGGCATAAGCAGAATCGCCGGGGATATTAAAGGCTGCGTGGATAATTACGTCAAGGCCGAAAAGATTTTTAAGAATACTAATGATATCTTCGGCAAAGCTTATACAAATTGCGGTATGGCCAACGGGCTTAGGCAGCTTGGCAAATATGATGAAGCTTTAAAACGCTACAAACGCGCGGACGCGCTTTATACCGCCATAAACGATACCGTTGATTTGGGCTTTGTTAAATGGGGCAAGGCCGACGCTTTAAAACGCAAAAATAAACTTGCCGAGGCTTTGTCCGAGCTTAAGGAAGCGAAAGAACTTTTCGCCTCTTCCGACGAAATCCGCGGCCAGCTTCTTACGGAATTTTCTTTGGCCCAGCTTATTTACGCATTGGGCGACGCGAAACAGGCGAAGTCTATATATGATGCGGCCTTGGAGAGGGCCAGGAAGGAAGGGTTGTATACTTATATGGAGAGTTACACCTAATTTGAGTTGATTTAACTCGTGTTAAGTTGCGCGTTCGCAGCTAGCAAGTTTTAATATTTAGGCAATTTTTAATTTTTTCCTTGCTTGGGTACTGCGCACCATGAGGGCGCATCATACTTAGTACACCGCGCGCGGAAGAAAATTAAAACTTGCTCTAAATCTTAAAGCTCACGCCGGTTAAGTACTCGCACTGCTTTTACTCGGTCTAAGTTGCCTACTCGCGGCTAGCAAGCTTACGTATTTGGCTTGATTTTGTTTGCTCGTGTTAAGTTCTGCTCTCACGGCTAGCAATTTTCCATATTTGGGTAAATTGAGGTTCTTTCCTCGCGTGATATTAGGTTCTTATGGCTAGCAAACTTCCGTATTTGGCCGTATTTGTGTTTTTTCGTCAGTCGGATACTGCGCCGGCTTTGCCGGCATCATGTAGGTTAAGCAAAGCCTTATAATACGCCTTGCGTTGGGCTTAAAAAGCTGACAATGCAAGACACAAAAAACGCAGTAAGGCAAACGCCTTACAAGTTTTTTTAACGAAGCAGTGGCGTTTTTTAAGCCCAACCCTGCGGGCCGCGCCGCTTTTTGACTGTATTTATATTTTTTTCGCTCCGGCTGTGTATAACAGCCGTTCACGAAAAGAACTATAAATACTCTTTTAAAAATCAGAGCGGCGCAAGGTGCAGTATAAGGCTTTGCTTAACCTTAATACCTTCATCCTTAAAAACACAAATCAGGCTCAAATCCGAAAGCCCACGCCGGTTATATACTCGCACGGTTTTAACTCGTGTTAAGTTCTATATTTACGGTCAGTATTTCTCCCAAATCTTAACAACTTATCATTATTGCATAACTTACTTAACAAATAAATTCCTCTTTATACTCCAATATATAAACTTATTCGGTCGCAAAATGGTTCCATAACTTTTTTATCATTTAATGTAGGTCAGGTTTCACCTGACGGGTTTCCTTATTTACGTCAGGCAAAGCCTGACCTGCATTTATTGATACTTATCACAATATAAAATATTTAGCGCCTCGGCTATTTGTACGCCTGTTCCATTTCGGCTTTGAATTTAAGGAATGTGCCGTCTTTTATACACGCTCTTACCTGTTCCATCATTTTGGTTAAGAAGCGTATATTATGTATGGAAAGAAGCCTGTGGCTTGTAAGTTCGCCGGCCCTGAATAAATGCGACAAATAAGCCCGGGAATAGTTTTTGCAGACAAAGCAGTCGCATTTATCGTCAAGCGGCAAATCCTGCGTGCGGTAAACCAAATTTTTGATGTTGACTTTTCCCGCGCTTGTCATCACTTGCCCGTTGCGCGCGACTCTCGTCGGCCAAACGCAGTCAAACATATCTACGCCTTGTTCTATGCAGTCAAGAATTTCCTGCGGAGTGCCAAGCCCCATTAAATAGCGCGGTTTGCCCTCAGGCAGATGCAGAGTGGTATGGCGCAGGGCAAGGTTCATTTCCTCGCGGGTTTCGCCTACGGAAAGCCCGCCTATGCAAAATCCGTGCATGGGCAAAGTCGCCATGTCTTTGGCGGCTTCTTCGCGCAAAGCCGGATAAATCGCGCCCTGTATTATGCCGAAAAGCAAAGAATGCGGCACTGTAAAAGAGCCGTCTTCGTTTTTCTTAATGCCTTGCGGTATCATGGAATGGTATTTCGCCGCGGCGCGTCTTGCCCAGCGTTTTGTTATGGCTAAGGCTTTTTTCGCCTCGGATTCTTTAGCCGTTGCGGGGATAAGAACGTCAAGGCAAGTCCAAATATCCGAGCCTATTTTGCTTTCGGCCTCAATCACGTTTTCCGGCGTAAAAAAATGTTTGCTTCCGTCATGGTGGGATTTAAACCATACGCCTTCTTCGGTAATTTTCCTTAAATGGGAAAGGCTGTGCACTTGAAACCCGCCGGAATCCGTAAGAATACTGCCGTCCCAGCGCATAAATTTGTGCAGTCCGCCCATTTTTTGCAGCAAATCGGTGCCGGGGCGCAAATATAAATGATAAGTGTTGGAAAGTATGCACTGCGCTTTAACGTGGTGCAAATCCTCTTCCGTCAAAGCTTTTACGCAAGCCTGAGTAGCCACCGGCATGAACACCGGCGTTTGGATAAGGCCGTGTTTGGTGTAAAGGCGCGCAGTTCTGGCTTTGGATTTTTCGTCGCGCGCGTCTATAGTAAAAGGTGATGTTATTTTAATGTCTTTAAGTTCGTTCATAGTATTAACATTGAATCTCCGAAAGAATAAAAACGGTATTTTTCCCGCACGGCCTGGCTGTAAGCTTCATAAATAAAATCTTCGTCCGCAAAAGCCGAAACCATGCAAAGCGGCGTGGAATCCGGGAAGTGAAAGTTTGTTATCAGGCAGTCCACCGCTTTAAATTTATAACCTTGATAAATGAATAAATCCGTCCATTTCCCGCCCGGGGAAACTCTGCCGTTTTCATCGGCGAAGCTTTCTATCGTGCGAGTGCTTGTCGTTCCTACGGAAAAAAGTCTGCCCCCGTTTTCTTTGGTTTTGTTTATAAGTTCCGCGGTTTCGGCCGGCATAGTGGCGAATTCCGCAAGCATTTTATGTTCTTCCGGCTCGCCGCGCAACGGCTTGAAAGTTCCCCAGCCAACGTGTAAAGTTACGTAAGCTATATTAACGCCCATTTGTTTTATTTTTTCCAGCAGTTCGGGCGTAAAATGAAAGCCTGCCGTCGGCGCGGCTATGGAGCCTTCCTGCTTTGCGTAAACGGTTTGATATCTTTGCTTGTCCGTGCTTATTGAAAGCGGCAGGCCGGCGTGCTTGCGGGCCTTTTCTATATAAGGCGGAAGCGGCATTTGGCCGTGTTCCCGGCAATAGGGCAGTATGTCGTCGGTGTTGAATTTTATTACGGCTTCCCCGTTTTCCGTGTTGGAAACCACTTCCCCTTTAAGCCCGTCTTCAAAATTAAGATTGGTCCCGGGTTTGTATTGCCTTAACAGAACCGCCCAGGAATACTTATCCTGCATTTGCCTGACGAGCAGCACTTCCATTTTGCCGCCGGTGTCTTTATGGGCGTAAAGTTTGGCCGGAAAAACTTTTGAATTGTTTATTACTATCGTGTCGCCCGGTCTTAAAAATTCCGGCAAATCGCGGAAGATTTTATGTTGTATGGTTCTGTCCTTGCGGTTAAGAACCATAAAGCGGCTGGAATCCCTTGGATCCGCCGGGTTTTTAGCTATAAGTTCGTCTACGTTGAATTTTTTAAATCTCTCAAAAGCCATAATTAAATCTCTTCTATTTTTGAGGAAGGGTAATATCTCCCTAAAATTTCTTTGTAATTTTTGCCGGCTTCGGCCATGCCTTTGGCTCCGTCTTGGCACATTCCTCCGCCGTGGCCGTAGCCTTTGCCCGTAAAAGTGCGTCCTCTTATCTTGGTAAGAAAGCAGCTTTTCATTTTAGTGGAACCTACCGCCACTCTGAAAGAGTTGCAGTTTACTTCCGTCTTGCTCTTGCTTGTTTTTATGCGCAGGGTCTTTGCTCTGCCGGAAGATTCTTTCTTTCCGACGGAAACGCTTTTAAACGTGCCGGGTATCTTATTTTGCTTAAGAAATTTGTTTATGTTTTCAAGCGGTATCGTCGCCTGCCAGTGCGCGCTTTTGCTGGCGGAACAGTATCCGCATTTTGCCCCGCTTAAAGGTTTTATGGGGCTTTTTATCCAAGGCATAGGGTCCGTATGGCCGCCGCAGTTGGCGTGATAATAAGTGTAGAACAAATTGCCTTGATTTTTAAGCACTTGCCCTTTTGTTTGATGTACGGCTTTTTGGACATTATCGTATACTTTGGCCCCGCCTTTATACATTTGGCTGCGGACGTCGCTGTACAAATCGAAATCGCCGGTTTTTTTGTCTTCAATGCTTTTTAATGTATAAGTTCTGGCGGCGACGGCTTGGGCTTTTAAAGCTTCAAGCGGCCAGCTTGCGCTCATTTCATATGGCAGTACGCCGAGCAGATAATTTTCCAAGTCGGTCCGTTCTATTATATTTACGCCGGAAGAGGCGGTTTTAATAAGCAGTTTTCCGTTATATTTGCCGCCGTTTAAGGTAAAAGCGTCTTTGGGGGAGCTTAATTCCAAAAGCAAAGCGGAAGTTGATTTTACGCTTCCGGCTTTAACTTCTTTTTTATTCCCGGAAACGGCAAACTTTCCGCCTTTTTTGACTATGTATTTTTTGCCCGTTGCTTTATTTGTTATTTTAAACGGGCCGGAAACTTCCACGTTTACCGACGGTTTGTTTTCCGCAATCAGGATGTTTACTTCCCTGGCGCAGAACCCGGAAAGCGGCGCAAATAGAATGAGTGCGGATAAAACCAAACGCGGAAGTTTTTTCATTAAAAAAGTCCGTTGGGATTTTTATGTCCCAAATGAGAATAAGCCTTCGGTGTGGCGACGCGCCCCCTTGGCGTGCGCGTAATGAACCCTGCTTTTATGAGGTAAGGTTCTATCGCGTCGGTAAGAGTGTCCGTTTCCTGGGAAACCGCTATGGCCAGGTTTTCCATGCCTACCGGCCCTCCGCCGAATTTTTCTATCAAAGCGGAAAGTATTTTCTTATCCACGCTGTCCAAACCTTCTTTATCGATATCCAAAGCGTCCATAGCCATTACGGCGATTTCCTCCGTGATGATGCCGTTGCCTTTAACTTGGGCAAAATCTCTTGCGCGCCTTAAAAGACGGTTGGCGATACGCGGCGTTCCGCGCGAACGGCGGGCTATTTCCTTAAGGCCGGGGCGGTCGGCTTCAATATTTAAAAGTTTTGCCGAACGCTGTAAAATATCCGTAATTTCTTTGATTTCGTAAAAACCGAGATTGAAAACTATGCCGAAGCGGTCTCTAAGCGGGCCCGTCAAAAGGCCGGAGCGGGTCGTCGCACCGACTAACGTAAACTTAGGCACCGCCAATTTTAAAGTGGTTGAACCCGCGCCTTTGCCGGTATTAATAAAGAACGTAAAATCTTCCATTGCCGGGTAAAGAGCTTCTTCTACGGCGGGGTTCAGGCGGTGTATTTCGTCTATAAATAAAATATCGCCCTCGTTAAGTTCCGTTGTAAGCATTGCGGCCAAATCTCCGGGCCTAGCAAGCACCGGGCCGGAAGTGGTTTTTATGTTTACACCCATTTCCTTGGCTAAAATATTTGAAAGCGTCGTTTTGCCCAGACCCGGGGGGGAATAAAAAAGGCAGTGGTCCAAAGCTTCGCCGCGTGCTTTTGCGGCGGAAATGAAAATTTCCAAATTTTCTTTAAGTTTGTCCTGCCCCACAAATTCCGCCAAAGTGGCCGGACGCAAGGCGTGTTCTATGGAGGAAGATTTTTCCTCCGCTGTGGCTTGAACGTCTAAATATTCATTATGCGCCGTCATTTGCGAAGCACCCTCAAAGCTGATTTAATGTTAGTTTCCATATCGGCGGAAAGCGCGCCCTCGTTATGCAGTTTTTCTATCGCTCTTCTGGCTTCCGCCGCGCTGTAGCCCAATGCGCTTAAAGCGGCAAGCAGTTCGGACATATAAGGCGTTTCTATAGTTTTTATTTTGCTCTCGCCCTGTACCGTAAAGGAATCCATTTTGCCTTTTAAAGCGTCTATTATTTTCTGCGCCGTTTTGGCGGTAAAGCCGAAAATGCCCGTAAGAATTTTAACGTCCTGCGTAACTATGGCGTTATGGAAATCGGGCAGGCTCCTTAAAGCTTTTGTAAGAAATTCCAAAGCTTTCTTGGGCCCGGTGTTGGGTATTGATTCTTTAAAGAGCAAAAACAGGTTCTGCTCTTCTTTGCTTAAGAAACCGTATAGGCTTGTTCCGTCGTAGGGGGAAATAGACTCGGTTATGTAAAAAGAAGCTTCCCCGCCGTTTTCCAAAGTGTTCAGCGTGGCCGAGGGCATATTTACTTCATAGCCTACTCCGCCCGCCAGCACCACGGCGGAAGTTTCGCGTATGTCAATGATTTCACCTTTAAGGAAAGCTATCATAATTACATTCTACCTTATTTTGTCCGCGCCATACAGCCGTAAAAGTTTTGGTTTTATTTAAAAGCCGAGGGCTTCTTTTTAAGAGCGTTTAACTGTTGTTTTTTTTGCGGCTTTTATTTTTTCTAAAAACAGTTGCTGGGCTTTTATTTGTTTTAACATGGGCGCGGATTTTATATGGCACAAAGCTATTGCGGCCGCGTCGGCCACGTCGTCGGGGGAGAGAACCTTGGCCAGCTTTAAAGTAAGCTGGACCATTCTCTGCATTTGTTTTTTGTCCGCGCTTCCGCTTCCGCTTATGGTAAGCTTTACGCGTTTTGGGGGATAAGCCGTTATATTAAGCCCGGCCTGATGCAAAGCCAGCATGATTACGCCGCGTGTTTGTATGGTGTGGGACATCGTCAAAGCGCGCTTTAGAAAGAACATTTCCTCCATGGCGGCTTCATCCGGGGCGAAAAGTTCCGTAACTTTTTTTATTTCTTCGTAAATTTCGCAAAGCCTTTGCGGCAAAGGCGTACCGGCCGCGGTGTGTATAAGCCCGCAGGAAACTAAAACGGGACCGGCCGCTCCGTTGTTTTCCACAACGGCCCAGCCGGTCCTGTCCAAACCGGGGTCTATGCCCAAAGTTCTATTTTTCAAGCTGGGCTAAGATATCGTCGGCGATATTATAGTTGGAATAGACGTTCTTGGTATCGTCGTGATCATCCAAAGCTTCAATCATGCGTTCCAGTTTTGAAGCCGTCTCCAAATCCGTAACGGCAACTTCGTTGGAGGGAATCATCGTAATTTCCGCCGAAACAGGCTTAAGACCTTTTGCTTCAAGCGCGGTTTTTACGGCGTCCAAATCTTCCATGGCGGTAATGATTTCAAAACCGTCTTCTTCCGTTTTGATGTCTTCCGCGCCGGCTTCAAGTGCGATATTCATCAGTTCTTCTTCCGTGGAAGCGTCTTTATCTATAAGAATAAGGCCTTTTTTGGCGAACATATAAGATACGCAGCCCGTGGTGCCGATGCTGCCGCCCCTGTCGGAAAATATTTTTCTGATTTCGGAAAAAGTCCTGTTCTTGTTGTCAGTGGTGCATTCCACTATTACGGCGGCGGAACCCGGGCCGTAACCTTCATAGGTGATTTCTTCGTAAACGGTGCCGGGCAGCTGGCCGGTGCCTTTCATTATCGCCCTTTTTACGTTTTCCGCGGGCATGTTGGCGGCTTTGGCGTCGTCAACGGCCTTTCTCAAACGGGCATTGCTTGATAAGTCCGCCCCGCCGATTTTGGCGGCGATTGTAATTTCGCGTATGAGCTTGGTGAAAACTTTACCTTTTTTTGCGTCCACCAACGCCTTTTTGTGTTTAATACCTGCCCAGTGTGAATGTCCACCCATAAAAAATACTCCTCTTGCTGAAAAGTTTATACACTAATTCTAGCAAATTTAAGCGGGCAAAATAAATGAAGATAAATTTGCCGCGCTAAATGCTAAAATATCATTGCGCCCCGTTAGCTCAACTGGATAGAGTACCGGTCTTCGGAACCGATGGTGTGGGTTCAAATCCCTCACGGGGCACGGATTTTTATTTTTAACGGGAAACTCTATGAAATCAATTAAAGGCGAGGGCGGCGCAACTTGCCCAAACGGCTGTGAATCTTTCGAGGCCGAATATTGGACGCTTGTCCGCGGCGATAAAGACGCCGAATTAAAAGAAGCTCTGCTGGGCGGGGAACTGAATTTAATTTCCTGCCCGTCCTGCGGGGAATTTTTCTATCACGACAGAGATATAGTTTATTTCGATCCCACAAAAGAACTTTTGGCTTTTGTTTCGCCGAAAGCGGATAAAAAGAATTTTGACGAAATCAAAAAGAAAATGCAGAAAGATTTTGACTTCCTGCGCAAGAACCTTGCGGAAATGAACATAACCTATTCCCCGTTTTATTTGGCCGGCATGGAAGAACTTAAATCCCTTTTGGAATATGACGATTACTCCTCTTGCCAGAGCGAAGTCATCGCCGCGTCCGCCGCGCAGCAAGGTTTTAAAATAGTTCCGCTTTCTCCGTCCGAGGCCAGAGTTAAAGGATATCCTTTGTATCTGCCGGTTGCGGGGGATAAATATGACTCCGCTTCGGTAGTAAAAGCGGCCGAAGCTCTTTTGGCGGCCAATTCCGCCCTTACTTTGCTTTCCGCTTTGATAAAGGATTTGAAATCCGGCAAAGAACCGCCCGCCCGTTTATGAAACAAAGCCATAAGCGCATCTTAAAAGAAATCGGCCTTAAAGCCGCGGGGGGCGGCCTAAAAGCTTGGGCCGTAGGCGGCTGCGCCAGGGATTTGCTTATCGGGAAACATACGGAAGATATTGATATTTGCGTGGAGGGGGAAACTTCCCCGTTGATAGAATTTTGCGCCGAAAAATACGGAGCGGAAGTTCTGCGTTTTAATGATTTCGGTACGGCGCGCGTCAATTTGGCTTGCGGGCTTAAACTTGATTTCGTGCGCTGCCGTGCGGAAGTTTACGCCGAGCCCGGCGCTTTGCCCAAAGTGCGCCCCGCCGGCCTTAAGGAAGATTTGTTCCGCCGGGATTTTACCGCCAACGCTTTGGCTTTAAGCCTCATGCCCGGGGAGTTTTTTAAGGAATATGATTTTTTTAACTCCAAAGAGGCCGTTCTCGGGGGCTATGTAAAAGTTCTTCATGATAAAAGCTTTTTAGATGATCCTACGCGCCTTTTTCGCGCCGTAAGGTTCGCCGCGCGCTTTGGCTGGGAAATAGAACCCTTTACGGACGGCCTTATGCGGGAAGCCGTCAAAAAAGGATACGTAAATTTTCTTTCCCGCCAGCGTATTGTGCATGAATTTATAAAAATCCTCGGCGAAAGCCGCCCTTACCAAGCCTTAAAATACGCCACGGAATATAAACTTGCGGATTGTATTTTTAAAGGCCTTAAGTTTAACGCAAAAATCAACAAACTGAAAACTGTTGAAGAAAGACTTGCCTATTTGGCCCTTTTGCAAGGATCGTGCGGGGCGGAGTTTGCGGAAAGCCTTCTGCTGCCAAAAAAAATTACGGCTTTGTCTTTGGAAGTTCTAAAATGGCGCAAAAGCAAGGCCGCGCCGTTTAAGGCTTTAAGCAAAGAAGCTTTGCGCGTAATCAAACTTTATAAACCCGGCATTGAAAGTTTTAGGTTGAAACCGCTTTTTCTTTGTGCGGAAGATTTAAGCGTACTGGGATACTATGGGCCCGCTTTGGGGGCCGAACTGAAAGCTTTGGCCAAGGCTCAGTACTCCGGCAAAGTAAGAAGCCGGCGCGGGGCTTTTTCCTATATAAAAAAGGCGGGCTTTTAGGCCTGCCTTTTAAATTGGCAGCGGCTTTCGTCCGCCCCTACGGCTGGCTCCCGCCGCCGTTTTACGGTTGTATACGCTTTTTATTTTCCGCTTTTATTTAAAATATACAACCGTTACCCCCCACATGTTATTACCCCCTTTTCGGCTTTGTGCCGACCGCTTTTCAGGCAAACGCTACACGTTTAGACTAGCCCCTCAATGATATTTTGTCAAGGCCTATGTCAAGGCCCAGATTTTTAAAGAAAGGAGTTCATTTTCGGCTTATGTGCGGCGTATAAAATTCATTAATAGGAAACGGGTGCGCGCGCGAATAAAGATGATATTGCCTTTAAAATTAGTAAAATGATTTTATATGGACTTTATTTTGTTTTTACCTATATTGATATTTTCGGTAATAGCGCATGAGTTCGCCCACGGCTATGCGGCGTTTCGCTGCGGGGACGATACCGCCTATTTGCTGGGGCGGCTTAATTTCAACCCTTTAAAACACATTGATTTGATAGGCACCGTCATAGTGCCGCTTGTGCTTTTTATGCTTAACGCGCCTTTGTTCGGCTGGGCCAAACCCGTGCCGGTAAATTATTACCGTCTGCGCGGCGGAAGGAAGGATATGGCTTATGTTTCCTTCGCGGGCCCGCTGACAAATATTTTACTCATGCTGGCCGCCGCTTTGATTTTTAAATTTACTCTTACTTTTGCGCCGGGCTCTTTAATCGCGTTGAAACTGCTTTTCTATACGATTATGATAAACCTGGTTTTGGCGGTTGTCAATTTGGTGCCCGTGCCGCCTTTGGACGGCAGTAAAATTTTGGCGTATTTTCTGCCGCAGCAGGCCGCGGCCAAATATTTAAGCCTGGAACGCTACGGCTTTTTGATACTTATGGTTTTAGTGGTTACGGGCGTATTCGGCAGGATTATAACCCCTGCTTTTAATTTTATTTTTAGTTTGATAATTAATTTTATCGGAGTACCTTATGGAGCATATTAAAAACGACATAGTAGTATCCGGCATGAGGCCGACCGGCAGATTGCATCTTGGCAATTACTTCGGTGCTTTAAGAAATTTCGTGGAGCTGCAAAACAAATATAAATGTTATTTTTTTGTGGCCGATTTGCATGCTTTGACTACGGCGGCGGAAAATACTGAAAATTTGGCTTCCAACAGCAAGCAAATGGTGATAGACTGGCTGGCCGCCGGGCTTGATCCGGAAAAATGCTCTATTTTCGTGCAGTCGCACGTACCCGAAATAAGCGAACTTACCACGCTTTTGGGAATGATAACTCCGCTTGGCTGGCTTTTAAGAAACCCGACTTACAAGGAACAGCTTAACGAGCTTTTCCGCAAAAAATACGCCGGGCAGGAAGATAAAATCGCCGCGGAGAAAATGGCCATGCTGACGGAAGCGGAACTTTCGGAGATGTCCTCTTTCGGCTTTTTGGGATACCCCGTGCTTATGGCGACGGATATTCTTATACACAAAGCCGCTTATGTGCCGGTTGGGCAGGATCAGACCGCGCATATGGAAATCGCCCGCGATATCGCCCGCAGATTTAACGATATTTACGATACTGACGCTCTTATAGAGCCAAAGCCGCTTTTTACTTCGGTGCCTAAAGTGCCGGGTTTGGACGGCAGGAAAATGTCCAAATCATACGGCAACACCATTGAACTCGGCGAAGAGCCGCAAGCCGTACGCAAAAAAGTAATGTCAATGTTTACGGACCCGAACAAACAAAAAGCAAACGACCCGGCAAACCCGGACGGCTGCACGGTTTTCGCTTTCCATAAGATTTACAATCCTGATTTTGAAAAGCGCGCCGAAGAATGCCGCGCCGGCGCATTGGGCTGCGTCGCCTGCAAAAAACATTTGTTTGAACTTATGGAAAAGGAAATAACGGAGTTCAACCAAAGAAGAAATTTCTACGCCAAAGACGAAGCCTTGCTGGAAAAAATCCTTAAACGCGGGGCGGAAGCGGCGCGCGAAAGCGCTTCAAAAACTTTGGCGGAAGTCAAAAAAGTGATGAAAGTGTTATGATAAATGACGGCATCAGGGTGCGTTTGGATGTTTTTGAAGGCCCGATGGATCTTCTGTTACATCTGATAAAAAAAGACAATCTGGATATTTACGATATAAACATATCGGAAATTACCGCCCAGTATCTTGAGTACCTTGACGTCATGAAGCAGCTTAATTTGGAACTTGCCGGCGAATTTTTGGTAATGGCCAGCACGCTTATGCAGATAAAAGCGCGCCAGCTTTTGCCTTCTCAGGCGGCGACCTCGGAAGAAGACGGGCCCGACCCGGCGAAAGAGCTTATAGAAAAGATAGTGGAATACCAAAAATTTAAGCAGGCTTCTTTGTATTTGCAGGAAAATTTTGAGAAGTACAAAAACAATTTTTACAAAAGCGCGCCCGTGTTTGACAACGGCGAACGCGTCTTAAACGTACAGCTTTTTGACTTGCTTGCCGCCGTACGCCGCGCTTTTGAAAATCTTGAAAGCCGCGAGCACGCCGACTTGCTGAAAGTGGAAGAATTCCCTATAGACAAGAAGATGGACAAAGTGCTTTGGCTTTTAAAAAGGCGGCCGTGGGTATTGGCGGACGAGGTCTTCGCCGGAGAAACAAAAAAACGCGGCGTAATAACCTGTTTTATGGCCGTCTTGGAGCTTTTAAAAATAGGCAAAATTTTGGCGCGCCAAGACGGGGAAGGCTCCGAAATACGGCTCTATCTGAACCCTGAAATGGAAGATCAGGATTATCATAAGCTTCTTGAACGGGAAAACAATAATCCCGAAGAAGCGCGGCGGTGATTATTATGGAAGAAACTAAAAACGTGCAGGCCCAAAACGCAGCCGAGGGAATTTTAACTAAGGAAGACTATAAAAGAATAGTTGAAAATCTGCTTTTTATAACGGACAGGCCTTTAAGCATAGCCAAACTTTCACAGGTGGCGCAGATAAACAATATTCAGCTTGCCAAGGATATAGTCAACTCTTTGGCGCAGGAGTACGCGCAGACCGCGCGCGCCATACAGATTATAGAACTTGGCGGCGGGTTTCAAATGTCCACCAAGCCGGAATACGGGCGTTGGGTTCGGGCTTTGTTTAATGAGAAAACCTCCGACAAACTTTCTTCCGCCGCTTTGGAAACTTTGGCGATTATAGCTTATAAACAGCCGGTTACCAGGGCGGAAATAGAAGCCATAAGGGGCGTTGACGCCGTCGGCCCTTTGGAAAAAATTATGGAACGCGGGCTTGTCCGCATAGTCGGGCGCAAAGACGCCCCCGGCAAACCCATGGTCTACGGAACCACTGACGAATTTTTAAGGCTTTTCGGCCTTAACCACATTTCTCAGCTGCCGGAACTGAAAAGTTTTGAGAACAAAGGCCCTAAGGAAATACAAAGCGATTTGCCTTTCGGTCCCAGCCTGCCGGAGATTAAACAAGCCATTTTGCCGCTTGAAGATGACGTGGATGTGTTTACCAGAAATACTCCGGAAGACGTAACGGCGGGTCCTTTGCAGGCGGAACCCTCCGCCGCGCAGGAGGATGAGGCCGTATCCGGGGCAGCCGTGCCGCCTAAAACCGCGGAGAATGCGCCGGTAAAAATGCCCGAGGCCGATGACATTATCCCTGCGGAAGGTTTTAAGCAGGAAAACGGCCTTGAAGAAGATATGCTTAAAGAAGGTTTTGACGATTTAAAATAACAGCCGGAATATCGGAAGTGTTTAAAGGAGAGATTTTATGAATATAGTTTTAGCGGCCAGTGAAGCTTTCCCGTTTTGCAAAACGGGCGGTCTGGCGGATGTCGTAGGCGCTCTTACGCAGGATTTTTCCAGAACGAGAGGAACGAAAGTTCTCCTGTTCCTGCCGAGATATAGGAACATCAACAACGCTTCTTCTTTAAGAACCGTACCGGGTGTGTTTTATATTCCCGTAGGTTCGCGTTTGGAGCCGGCCCAAATTTCTTATCTTAAATGGGGCAACGCTTTGGTGTTTTTTGTGGAGTCAAACAAGTATTTCGACAGGCCCGAACTTTACTTTACCAAAACGGGCGATTACGCCGATAACGACGAACGTTTTATGTTCTTTTCCCGCGCGGTTTTGGAAGCCTGCAAATTTATAGGCTTCAGGCCAGATATAATCCACGCTCACGATTGGCAGACGGGGCTTTTGCCGGCTTATCTTAAGACTGTTTACAAAACGGACGCTTTTTTTACCCGTACACGCTGTATGTTTACCATACACAATATAGCTTATCAGGGATATTTCCCCAGGGAAAGTTTTGTAAAAGCCGGTTTTTTCGAGCCTGATTTCACCCCCGGCAAATTTGAATATTGGGGCGGCATAAGCTATCTTAAAACGGGTATTGTTTTCGCCGATAAAGTGAATACCGTCAGCCCCACCTACGCACAGGAACTTTTAAAGGGGCAAAACAGCTTCGGCCTTGAGGGCGTTTTAAGGAATAAAGGAGCGGACTTTTTGGGGATTATCAACGGTATCGACGGCGAAGTGTGGGATCCGCAAAGCGACACTATGATACCTATGGGCTATGACGACGAATCTTTAAAAGGCAAGGCTGTGTGCAAAGAGGCTTTGCAGCGCGAGTGCGGTTTAGCGGAAAACCCTTCAATTCCTTTGTGTGCAATGGTAAGCCGTTTGGCCTATCAAAAAGGCGTGGACTTGCTGCCCGATGTTATCCGTGCAATGGAAGGCAAAATGCAATTTGTAATTGAAGGAAAAGGCGACCCGCACGCTGAATATATTTTCGGCGAGCTTGCCGCGCGCTATCCTTCTTCTTTCGCTTTCAGGTGTGTTGTGGACGAAACTTTGGCGCATAAAATTTACGCCGGCGGGGATATGTTCCTTATGCCTTCGCGCTTTGAACCCTGTGGTTTAAGCCAGATGATAGCCATGCGCTACGGTTCTTTGCCGGTGGTTTCAAAAGTAGGCGGTCTTGCCGACACGGTAAAAGGATATGAAGGCGATATGTCGGCCGAACTTAAAACCGGATTCTTTATAAATAACTTGGACGTAAACGGGCTTATCGGGGCTTTAAACACGGCGCTTAGCGTTTACAATAAGAAGAAAGTTTGGAAAGCCATGCTCTCCAACGCCATGGCGGAAGATTTCTCTTGGGAGAATTCTTCAAGGCAGTATATCAAATGTTTTAATGAAATATTGGGGAGGAGAATTTAGATGAAGAAGCTGTCGTTTGCGGTATTTGCTTTGTTGTTTGCGGTATTTTCCTTCGCCGCCGAAAAGAAAAATATTATTTTTGTTGTCGCCGACGGGGGCGGACCGGCCGCCATGGGGCTTTTGCTTCAATACGCGCGTTATGCGGAAAATTCGCCTTACGCGGACAGAACTTCCAACTTGGAGAAAATATTTTCCGCCTCGGAATTGGGCATAGTTTTAAACGCCGCCAAAGAAACGATAGTAACCGACTCCGCCGCGGCGGGAACGCATATGGCCAAAGGCACTCTTACCTATCCCGAATATTTGGGCATGGGCGCGGAAGGGGAGAATGCCGACAGCCTTTTAAAAAAAGCTCAAAAGCTGGGTATGGCCACCGGGCTTATAACGGATGTTTACCTTTCCGACGCCACTCCCTCCGCTTATACCGCTCACGTAAACAGCCGCAGAAATTATGAGGAAATTTCCGCCGCATTGCTTAATTCGGGCGCGGACGTGCTTTTGGGCGGCGGGCTTAATTATTTGATTTCCGACAAAGATTTAAAAGACGAAAAATACGCCGGAATATTTAAAAAAATACCTTACTCCAAATCGCTTTCCCCGGCTTTAAAGAACGGCCTTTTTGAAAAGCTTATAACAAGCGGATATCCTTTGGTTTTCGATAAAAAAGGATTGCAAAAAGCGAAATCTGATAAACTCTTGGGGCTTTTCGGTGCGAGCGCGATACAGTTCAGCGTAAATCCGGCTCCTTATGCTCCTACCTTAAAAGACATGACGGAAAAAGCTTTGGAAATTTTATCCAAGAACAAAAACGGTTTTTTCCTTATGGTGGAAGCGGGCGCGCTTGACTGGATGCTCCACGATAATGACCAAGGCGCGGCTTTGGCCGAACTTTTAGAACTGGATGAAACTTTGGGCCTTATAAAAGACTGGGCCGATAAAAACCCGGATACGATGGTCGTAATAACGGCCGATCACGATACCGGCGGCTTCGGTTTTCAGTACAGAAAAGTCAAAGGCGACGAACTTGAACTTAAAAAAGAGCAAGGCTATCCCTTATACGATAAAAAAGATTATTCCGTAAAAAGCAACTTGGATATTATCGCCAAACAAACCAAAATGCAGCGCGATATGAAAGCAGAATTTAACGCCTTGGGCGAAAAACGCCAGACCCCCAAAGCGATACAGCAGTATCTTATGGAAAATATGGGTTATGAACTTCCCCTGGATGTGGTTGAAGATAAAGGCGATTTTGAAGACTGCCTGAAAGAAATAAACAAACGCCTCGGCGTAACCTGGAGCACCGGCAATCATACCGGCAGCCCTCTTTTTGTAAGTTTTTACGGTGCGGGCGCGCCGAAAAATCCCGGCGTTTTGCATAATACGGAAGTAAATAAAATTATAGAGAGGTTCCTCTATGACGGAAAATAAGTTCTCTTTTACGGGTCAAAGCAGAATAATGTTCTTTTTGCTGGCATTGACTTTGCTTGTTCAAGGGGCTTTATTCTTAAGGCTTCAGGCTTATGACGCTTTTAAAATTTTGCTTTCCGATTTTAAAATAGCCGTCGTTTTAAACAACGCCAGTTCTGCGGAAACGGAATCTTTCACAAAAAAGCTTAATTCCCTTCCCGGCGTTACGGACGTGCGTTACTTAAATGCGAAAGAAGCTTTGTCCATGCCGGGGGCCTCTTCGGAACAGAACGGTTTTGAAGTTTTTTTGCCTAAGGAAGATTTCCTCCCGGCTTTTTTTGAGCTTCGCGTATCAAAATCGGTTATGATGAATCCTCAGGTTTGGGTAAGGGAAAACTTTTCCAAAATACCGCAGGACGCGCAAGCTTATTATAAGGAAAGCCAGGCCGCGTCAGCCGTTTATTTGGACGGCGTAATTAAATTTGTAAATATAATTTTCGGGCTCGGCGCGTTTTTCTTTTTGGCTTTTTGCTTCTTGGTGGAAGCTTATTATACAAGAATAACGGCTCTGCCGGCGCGCTTTGGCGGTTTGCTCTGCGGCCTTTTAAGTTATGCGGCGGCTTTGGGAACGGTCTTCATTTTGGTTTCCCCGCTTAAAATCGCAGGGGAAAAATCTTTTGAATTTGATTTATGGCCGCAGGCGGCCTGTTTGCTTTTGTGCCTTATGCTGGGGTGGACTTTATCTAAATGGAAAAAGTTTTAGTTTCCTTTTTAATCTTATTTTTTGCGGCGGCGGTTCCTTTGAACTGCGCGTCTAAGGAGGAGCTCGCCTCCATAGAACGCCAAGCCAAGGAAAAGGAAGCCCAGCTTAAAAAATATAAAGCGAGGGAGGCCGCTCTTTCCAAAGAGCTTAAAGCCCTCACTCAAAAACAGAAAAAAACGGAACAGTTGGCCGTAAAAATCAGCAATGACATTGAAGGCATGCAAACAAAAAGCAGCATGATACGCCGTCATAAAGAAGTGGTGAAAAACAATTTGCCGCTTTGGCAGAACGTGATGAAATTGGAATTTTCCAATTACGCGGTGGAAAGGATGCTTGAGGAAAGCTATTATAATTCTTCGGAACTTATCAGGGCTTTGGCTTTGTCTTCCACTTTAAAAACGCACGCCGTTTTTATGCAAAAACTTTCTTTTGAAATAGACAAAACCCAAAAAGAAATTGACGGCTTTAAGGAAAAACATTCCTCTTTGCTCGCCGAACGCGATAAACTGGAAGAGGAAAAATCGGCACTTCTCGGCAGTTACGAAAAAAAGAAAGAAGATTTGAAGGAGGCCCACGCTTTATACGAGAAGGCCGTCAAAGATTTGAAAGAGCTTAAAGCTTCCGCCGCGCAGCTTCAAAAAATACTTAAAGAGGCGGAAGCCAAACGCAAAGCCGAGCAGAAAAAAGCCGGCCAAAAACAGACCGGCGCGTCGCTTAATATAAGTAAAAATTCGCTTCCGTGGCCGGTTAGTGGTAAAATAATAAGTAAGTTCGGTAAAGAATACCAAGCCCAGCTGAAAACTTGGATCTTCCGCGACGGCATAAAAATATCCGCCGCCAAAGGCGCGCCGATAGTAAGCGTTGCGGAGGGTAAAGTAATCTTTGCGGGGGAATTCCGCTCCTACGGGAATGTGGTTATAGTGGATCACGGCGGCGGCTTCTTTACCATTTACGGATTTTTGAGCGAAATCCGCGCCTCTTTGGACCAGCAAGTTAACAAGGGGCAGATTATAGGCCTTTGCGGTGCGGATACCCAGGGCTCGTCAATGGGAAGCGGCCAGAACGCGCTTTATTTTGAAGTTCGCTCCGGCACTTCCGCGGTTGATCCGGAGCTTTGGCTTGAGAAAAAATAAAAGGATAATTTATGAAAAAGAAAATAAACATATATGTAATTTTTATGATAGCGGCTTTTTTTATGGGCACCATGTTCCCTTTCGCCTATTCCGGCGTGGACACCGGGCTTGACCAGCTTAAAATACTTGTCGACGTAATGGGCAAAATACAGGATAACTTCGTGGAAGAAAAAGACGCCAAAGATTTGGTTGTCGGCGCGCTTTACGGCATGGCTTCCCAGCTGGATGAATTTTCCGAATACATCAGCGTAGAGGATATGAAAGCCATGCGCGAAGAAACAAAAGGCGAATTCGGCGGGGTAGGTATGCGCCTTAATTCTTCCAAACAAGGGGAACTTATCGTCGTTACGCCTTTGCCCGATAGCCCCGCTTACAAAGCCGGCGTGGAACCTAAAGACAAAGTAATTAAAATAGACGGCAGGCCCGTTTCCGAGATGAAAAGCGACGAAGCCGTCGCGGCTTTAAGGGGGGAAGTCGGCACCAAAGTAAAGGTGGAACTTGAAAGAAAAGACGAAAAAACGGGCAAAACTTCAATCAAAAAAGTAACTTTGAAAAGAACTAAAATCATTCCGGAAGTCGTATTCTCCAAAATGCTGGAAGGCGATATAGGCTATATTTACGTTACCGATTTTTCCGGCCATACCGTTGAAGGTTTTGAAAAGGCGATGCAAACTTTGCAGGATAAAGGCATGAAAGCTTTAATCGTGGATTTGCGTTTTAATCCGGGCGGTTTGCTGGACAGCGCGGTAAATATGAGCAAGCTTTTTATAGGCGACAATAAACTTATAGTTTACACCAAAGGCCGCAAAGAAGAATTTTTTAAGGAATATAAAAGCAATCCCAAGGCCAAATACGCCGATATTCCCATGGTTCTTTTGGTAAACGAAGGTTCGGCCTCCGGCAGTGAAATCGTCGCCGGCGCTTTGCAGGATCATAAACGCGCGGTTTTAATAGGTTCCAGGACTTTCGGCAAAGGCAGCGTGCAGCAGGTTATAAGCCTGCCCGACACTTCCGGCCTTAGGATAACGGTGGCCAAATATTATACGCCTTTGGGGCGCATGATACATAAAAACTTTAAAGCCAAAAACGCCGATGAAACCGGCGGCATTGTGCCGGATATAGTGGTTCCTTTTGAGCCGGCCAAAGCGCGCGTGGCTACTTTTTACACCACCAATTTAATTTATTCTCCTTCCAAGAAAACCGCGGAGCCTGAACAGGCAAAAGCGGCAGACCCGGTTTTGGAAAGAGCCGTAGAACTTTTAAAAGCCAGGGAAGTCCTTGGCAATCTTAACGTGAAAGAGGACGCAAAGGCTAAGTAAGCCGGCGTGTATTTAAGTGAAAGACAGTTATATTTTGGGCATAGAAAGCACCTGCGACGAAACTTCCGCCGCCCTTCTTAAAAACGGGCGGGAGGTGGTTTCCAACGTAATTTATACGCAAATAGACTTGCATAAAAAATACGCCGGCGTCGTGCCGGAGCTTGCAAGCCGCGCCCACGCCGCCAAAATAGCAAGCGTTATAAAAGCGGCTTTGGGGGATATTATTCCCGATTATATCGCTTTTGCAAACGGCCCGGGCTTGCCGGGCGGGCTTTTGGTAGGGCGCGTCGCGGCGGAAACTTTAGCCAATCTTTTTGACAGACCGATTGTAGGCGTAAACCACTTGGAAGGGCACCTGTTTGCCTGCGAACTTACGGGGACTGATAAACTTAACCCCCTTGAATTTCCTTTAATTTCGCTCATAGTATCAGGAGGGCACAGCGAATTATGGCTTGTCCGGGACTATGGGGATTATAAACCCCTCGGCAAGACCCGCGACGACGCCGCCGGCGAAGCTTTTGATAAAGTCGCCAAGCTTTTAGGCCTTGGATATCCCGGCGGGCCGGAAGTTTCCAAGCAGGCTTTAAAAGGGGATAAAAACGCCGTAAAATTTCCCCGGCCTATGCTTGACGGAAGCTGTGAATTTTCATTCAGCGGCATAAAAACGGCCGTAAGCTATTATTTGCGGGATCATAAAGACGTAAGCGTGCCCGATATTTGCGCTTCTTTTGAGCAGGCGGTCGTTGAAACGCTGGTCAAAAAAGCGATAAACGCAGCTGAAAAGTACAAGGTAAAGCATATAGCCGTGGGCGGCGGTGTCGCCGCGAATGGCCTTTTAAGGGAAATGCTCGTAAAAAAAGCCGCGGAAAAAGGGATAGAAGCCCGCTTTGTTTTAAGGCCGCTTTCGTCGGATAATGCGGCGATGATAGCTTTGTGCGCGGCAAAGAAGCTTGCGCGCGGACAGAATACGGGTGATATCGGAATAAACCCCAATATGGTTGTGAGGAGCTGGCTTAAGAAATGATTTTTTGGATGATGCCCGATAACGGTACGCTTACTCAGCGGATGACGGAGAAGATTCTCGCCGGTTTTAAAAAGCACAATCCCGGGCTTAATATTACCGTAAGAGTAATCAACAGACGCACTTTATGGACCAAGATGTTCACGCTTAAGCATGAACTCGGCCGTGCGGACTGCCCGGATATAATAGCTTTCCCGCATTATTGGACGAATCTGTTGGTCAAAGCCAATCTGCTTGAAAATCTTACCGAACTTGATAAATCTTTGCGGGTCGATAATTGTTTGGACCCGCTTAAACCGTTTTGTTATAAAAAAGACACCGTTGACATTTATTCCTATCCCTGGTGGATGGATATTACCGCTTTGCACTACCGCGAGGATCACCTTAAACTGGTGTCCTCAAAACCCGAAGAGCTTTTAAGCACTTGGCGCGGTTTTCTTGAAGCCTGCGCCATGCTGAAAGATTATTTTAACGGAAAGGAAGATTACTTCCCCGTGCAAAACAATGATTTGCGCGGTTCTCTTTCCTACCGTTCGTCGCTGCCTTGCATTTGGGGCCGCGGCGGCGACATTTTTAACGAAACCTGTGAAGCCTCCGGCTTGGGGACGGAAGCTTTCCGCCAGGGCTTGCAGGATTTTATAGATTTGGCCGTAAAAGGCTATATGCCTATTTTAAGGGAACGCAGCTCGAACGGGGCGATATCAAGCGGCAAATCCAGCATGATGATTACGCGCCGCCAGGGCTTGGCGATGTTTGAAGGCAAGGAAGCTTCTTTCAAAGTTAAAACTTTGCCCGTCCCCAAAACCGGGCGCGAACATATAAACTATTTAAGCGGAGTCAATTTAGGCATAGTGCGCGGCGGCGCGAATATAGAGCACGCTCTTGAACTTATCAAATGGCTGACCCGCCCGGAAAAACAAATAGAGTACGCCTCCATGACGGAAGTTTTCCCCGCGCTTGAAGGCAGTTTCGAGAATTTCCTTTTGGCTTCGCCGCACCGTATACAAAATTACGCGCATATCATAGCCGGCGCGCGTACTATGAGCAATCACACCGCTTCCGGCACGGTTATGGAAATATTGGGCAATATAATGTCCAAGGCGGCCAGCGCAACGGTGATGAACCGTTATTCCGGCGCGATACTTGAAAACGAACTTAAAAAAGCCGACGCCGAAGTAAACAATATCCTTCATCTTTATAACGAATAAGCCTATGCAAAATAAAAGAAGCTTACTTTTATATAATTTTTATCAGGGCCTTTCAGACAGGTTCACCAGTATAGACCGCCTTTTAAGCCATGCTTTGCCCGTTCTCGCCGGTTATCTTGACGCGGACAGAGTTTTATTTTTTGACTGGAAGGAAGAAAAGTCCATAATTTCTTTAAAAACTCTCTGTCAAAAAGGCAAGTGCTATGATTTGCAGGAGGACGTGTTTGTCGACCGCTACTCCCCGGAAGTGATAAAACTTTTGCAGGACGGATATATGTTTTCCCCGGGGTTGGATTATCCGGCGGTTTACGTCTTGGTGAAATGGCGCAGCCCGCAGGGCAGTTTTGAAGCCTTGGCAAGCGGCCGGCGCGACAGAAGCCGCTACGGAGTAATAAGGGTGGAACGCTTTAAAAAAAATAAGCCGTTTACTCAGAGTGAAATTGAATCTTTAATAGCTCTTTGCCGGGAACTTTCGTCAAAAATAAATATGACGGAAATAGACCACTACAACACTTCCCAGCTGCAAAGAGCGCAGGCTTTAAACGATTTGGCCAGGGTGTTTGCCACGTCAATACGTTTAAGAGACAGCCTGATAGAAATTTTAAAAAGCATACAAAAAAGTTTTTATTTCGACAGAACTTCCCTCTACTTGGTCGATCCTAAAACCAATGAACTGCAGGAAGCTTACAGCGCGGATCTTTCCGGCGAAGTTAAAGAGATAGACATTACGGCCAATCTGTCAAAAAATTTCACTTCTTACTGCGACGGCGATTACGGCATTTGCCCGGCGGTAAAAGGCTCTGACATAGTCTTAACCATACCGCTTACGCTTCAAACCAAAAATTTGGGCTGGATGGTTTTTGACAATATGCTTTCGCGTATGCCGATAGCTACGGAAGATATGTTAAGCTTAAAACAATTTTCCGCGCAAATAGCTTTGGCCATAGATAACGCGCGCCTGTTTGAAAAGGTGCAGGAACTTTCAAATTACGACGAACTCACCAAGCTGGCTTTAAGGCGTTTTTTCAACGAGAATCTTTCCCAGGAAATTTACCGTTCCAAGCGTTTTAATTTAACTTTGTCTTTAATACTTATGGACATAGATTATTTTAAAACCATAAACGACACTTACGGCCATTTGCTCGGCGACGAGGCTTTAAAAGAAGTCAGCGGAGTCATCTTAAACAGCCTTCGCCAGACCGATTTGCCGTGCCGCTACGGCGGGGACGAAATCGTTATAATGCTGCCGCGCACCACAGGCGAGGAAGCCAAAAGCATAGCCAAACGCCTTTCGGAAAAGGTTTCCGCAATAAAACTCAATACCAAATATACCGGCGGGGCCGATATAAAACTTTCAATCAGCCAGGGTATAGCGGTATTTCCTTACGACACCGAAGACCAGTCCGAGTTAATCAAGCGCGCGGACGAAGCCCTTTATTATGTAAAACAGCACGGGCGCGGCTTTTGGGCGCTTTACGGCGACGTAAAGGACGGAAGAATAAAATGATAAATTTTTTGGCGGTTGGCGCGGGCGGATTTATCGGTGCGGCGCTCAGATACGGCGTTTGTCTGTTTATGGTTTCGCGCGC
Organism: Candidatus Proelusimicrobium excrementi; assembly: GCA_934643455.1. Classification (GTDB taxonomy): domain Bacteria; phylum Elusimicrobiota; class Elusimicrobia; order Elusimicrobiales; family Elusimicrobiaceae; genus Proelusimicrobium; species Proelusimicrobium excrementi. Next base: position 115,741 of record CAKUBV010000004.1, read on the forward strand.
CGGCCTTCATAACGCTTGGGGCACTTTCTGCGTAAACTTTATCGGATGTCTGCTTATAGGTTTTTTGGCCGGCTTTGAATTTAAAAATATTCAGCCTCTTAAATACTTTTTGATTGCCGGCCTTTTGGGCGGTTTTACAACATTTTCCGCTTTCAGTTTGGATGCTCTCATGCTTTTAAAAGACGGCGAAATTTTTAAAGCTTTGCTTTATATCTTATCTACGCTGCTGGTATGCATGGCGGCAGTATTCGCCGGGTTTTCCGCGTTTAAGCTTGTTAACTGATTATTTCCTTATAACATGCGGTTTATAAGAGCGCGGCATTTCCGAAGTTTTCATTATTTTGCTTTCCGAATCTTTGCTTCTTATAAAAGGCTTTATGCTGAAGTATGTGCTTGTTTTGTCAAACAGGGAAAGCCAATGCTCGTAGGAAACAGGTTCTTTTTCCAAAATAGTATCCACCACCACGAAAGCCGGGCCGTCTTTTTCCGCAAACACCAGTAAAGACGCCGCGTGATAATCCCACTGAGGAAAGCTTTTCCCGGAGGAAGAGGTAAATCTGTCTTTGCCGTTTTTATCTTTTAAAAATCCCGATCTCGCCTTTGCGACCAACTCATAAACTCTAATCAGTTTATATACGGCGTATTTGTTTTCCGTTACGGCGCAGATGTCTTTACAGAAAGAATAACTGCAGGCGGCGCATTCTTCCCTTAAAGGCCTGTAAGTGTATGTCGTCGCGTTTGTTCTGCCGCCGGTCCTTGTGGCGTTGTCAAGCATGCCCATCGGGTCTGTATAGGAATAAATTACGGATAAATCTTTGTTTTTATTGTCGTTGACGGCGATTTGCCTTTTCAGCTGGGCCATTCTTGCCGAAGTGAGCGCGTTTTTGCTTAAAGCGGCGGGCCCGCAGAAATAGGAAAAAGCTCTGTTTCTATTATAGGTGTTTGCAAGCATATTGATGTAAACGTTTTGCTGGGCGGCGTTTGTTTTTTCCGCGGGATTATATCTGTAGCTTTTAAAATCTTCTTTCAACAAAGCGTTTATTTTTGAAAGATGTTTATCGTAAAATTTTTTTATTTCGGCCGCATTTTTAAAATCTGAGCGATATATAGGATCAAGCGCGCCCGTGTAGGAAGTATCCAAATAAGCCGGGGATTTCCTTGCGCCTTTGGCGGCTTCTATGATGTACATATTGTATATATAATCGGCGACGGCCCTTTGTTTGTATTCGTCTTCTTCGGACGTGAAGAACGAAACTATTCCGTCCCACAAAGAGGGCCCTTCCGGCATTTTTGAAGAGGGCTTAAAGCCTTTAACTTTAAGGAAATATTTATCCGATCTCGGCGCAATGGCGGCGGAAAGCGCATCCTTAAAATTGCCGGCGTTTAAAGGAATGATAAAAAACAAAGCGATTAAAATAAAAATATATTTTTTCATAAATACCCTCTTATAAATTATAGATAATGGCAATTGCCGGCACAAGGGCAAAAGGGCCTAAAAGCCTATGGGTATTTAGGGTAAACGGCACAAGCTTTTCGGGCGTGAATAAAATTAATTTGCTTAAAGCAAACGGCGGAGAGTTTTATCTCCCCGCCGCTTTCCGATATCTTTCGGCAAAAGCTGATTTCCGCTTTCGGTTTAACCTCGGATAATTTCAACCGTTCTTTCGGCTTTTAAATGTCTGCCCACTTTGCAGCCCATTACCGAAGCCTTCATCGCGGCTTCCCTTTCTTTCGGGAAATCTGCCGGTACGAACACCTTTATCAAAGCTTTTTGCATATCTCCGTTGGCGTCCAAACCGGGCTCAAGTTCCACATGGAAAGCCTCTTTATTCATGCCCAGTCTTTCAACTAAAAGCAGTACGTGATAGGCGGAGCAGGAAAGCAGGGCCGCCATAAGCAGTGTAAACGGATTGGGCGCACTTGCGTCGCCGCCTTCCGTTTTAGCCAAATCCACCGGTATATTAAAACCTTTGGCCTCAATATTTATTTTTCTGTTACCCGTAAATTTTGCATTTATCATACTTCCCCCTGTATTTTCATTTTTTATCCGTTTGCGCCGCCGCGGTTTTGCCGTCCGGCGTTTGGGATTCTTCTTTTTTTGTCGCTTCGGCTGAAGCGGAAATCGTTATATTCGGCTGGGCTTGGGCTGAGTCCAATATGATAATCTCCTGCTTGGGCCTCGGCGGATAAACCGCGCTCAAAGACTGCGAAAGGTTGTAGTACAAAGCCTTTGCTTTTGAGAACGCGTCATGATTTTCCGGATGTTTCTGCACTTTTAAAAGCTGTATTTCATAATCGGCTTTAGCCGCTTTGAACGCTTCCAAATAGAGCTGTTTTTGCACGGCGTCTTCCAGGCCGAACAAAGTTTCTTTGTCAATTTGGGTTTGTTCCAAAGCCTGCGTCATTTGTTTTAAAGCATTTAAAGCGTTTTGAAGCCCGGGTGCGTCCTGTTCGTTTAAAGATGTTTGAGGCTCGTCCAAAGCCACTATATAGCTTTGTTCCAGCGTTTTCTGCGGCATATAAATATTGCCTACGAAGGCCCCGGCTATAAAGACGGTAAAAACGATAAAAACCCTGAAAATAAATGTAAGCATATCTTAGTATATCAAATTAAAATCGCGGCTTAAACGGCTGGCCGCGCCGTCAAAATCTGCACGCTTTTTATCCGCGATATATATTATAAGGTTTTGCGGATGATTTTCAATGCGTTTCAGCGTTTCTTGCCGTTTTTGCGGATTTTTTTGAATGTCGGCGCATTTTTTAAACGTTTAGGTTTTTCTTCTTTGATTTTGCCGACGTAGACTTTTTTAAAAGGGGTAAAAACGTATTCTTCCGTCTTTTTCTCCTCTTGAACAGCGGGAGCGGCGGCTTTGATTTTAGGCCGAGCCTTTTTGGCGGAGGTTTTATTTGCCGTTGTCGGTTTTTCCTTTTTTTCGCCGGCGGAAGATTTTAGTTCCGCCGCTTCCGGCCGGAGCGTCGGCCGGGAAGTGTTTTCCTCCCTGGCGGGGAACGCAATATCTCCTACGGACTGTTGTTTTTCCAGGAAGGTTTTTATTTCTTTCCATGCGCTTCTGTCTGCGCGGGCGATGAGGTTAATGCAAACGCCGGTTTTGTCGTAGCGGCCCGTTCTGCCCAAGCGGTGTATGTATTCTTCCGGGTTTTGGGGCAGTTCGTAGTTTATTACGGTAGAAATTGAAGGAATATCCAATCCGCGCGCGGCTACGTCGGTGGCGACGAGTATTTTGAACGCTTGTTCCCTAAATCCTTTAAGTGCGGCGTCGCGGTCTTTCTGCTTAAGGCCGCCGTGCAGCGCGGCGGCATCAAAGAGGGTCTTCTTCAAATATTTGGTAATTTCGGCCACGGCGCGCTGCGTTTTTACAAACACCAAAGCCTGTCCTTGTAACTTGGTAAGAATTTCCGTAAGTTTTTTAAGTTTCTCATTGCCTTCTATTTTTATGTTTTTTTGTTCTACGTTTTCGGAAGGGTTGTTAAGCCCGCCGATTATGATTTGTTCGGGATTGTTTAAATATTTTTGAGCCAATTTAAGTACGCGCGGCGGAAAAGTGGCCGAAAGCATAAACGTCTGCTTTTCGGCGGGAAGGAAGGAAATAATTTCCTCTATCTGCGCCATAAAACCCAAATCAAGCATACGGTCGGTTTCATCCCAGACGACTACCGCCGTATTATTCAGTTTAAGGCTTTTCCTTTTAAGATGATCGTTAAGGCGGCCCGGCGTTCCTATTATAACGCGCGGATTTGTTTTAAGCTTCCTTAATTGCCCCTGCATATTCTTGCCGCCGGTAATTAGCGCGGTGTTTATGCCGGTGTCTTTGGACAAATCCCTGAAAACGGTTTGTATTTGCTGGGCCAATTCCCTTGTCGGCGCGACGAAAAGAGCCGTTTTTTCCTCTTCGTCCAAAAGTTTGTTCAATACGGGTATGGTATAGGCGGACGTCTTGCCGCTGCCCGTCTGAGCTGAGGCTAAAGCGTCGCGTCCTTTAAGGGCTATGGGTATAAACTCGGCCTGCACGGGGGTAGGCTTTAAATATCCGATGTTTTTAACGGCTTTAACTACGGCTTTTTTTAAACCGAGTGCCTCGAAAAGATTATTGGTCATAACTATATCTTAACATTTTGCGATGTCGGTTTCTATTGACGCCGCTTTGAACAAAAAAACAAAAAAAGATATCATTTATATATGCTTCAAAAAAATAAAACCTGGCAGGGAAACTCCATAAAAAGGCGCAATTCGGCCTTTTTTTTATTTGTATTCTTGGGAATGCTGACGGCTTTCGGGCCTTTTGTTACGGACATGTATTTGCCAAGTCTTCCGGCTATGGGGGATTATTTCTCCGCAGGAGCCTCAATGGTCCAACTGGGTTTGACTTTTTCTATGCTGGGCCTGGCGGCGGGGCAGCTGCTTTTCGGCCCGCTCAGTGATAAATACGGGCGCAGGCCGCCTCTTTTGGCGGCGATGCTCTTGTTTTTGCTATCCACCGTCGGCTGCATTTGTGCGCCAAGTATAGAAGTATTCGTAGCTTTGCGCTTTGTGCAAGGCATAGCCGGCGCGGGAGGGATTGTAATTTCCCGCTCGGTGGCGGCGGATAAATTTAAAGGCCTTAATTTGGCTAAGGCTTTGGCTCTTATCGGCGCGATAAACGGTCTGGCCCCGGTGGCCGCGCCGGTTATAGGCGGAACGGCTTTAAAGTTTATGTCTTGGAAAGGTATATTCGCAATACTGTTTGTTTTGGGTTTGATTTTGCTTTGCGGCTGTTTGCATTTTAAAGAGTCGCTTTCAACTACAAAACGCTCCAAGAAAAAGCTTACCCAAACTCTTTCTTTGTTTAAGCCGCTTTTCGGCAATAAGAAATATCTGTTTTACGTATTGCAGATGTCCTTTGCGCAGGGGCTGCTTTTTGCTTATATATAGGCTTCTCCGTTTATAATACAGCAGCATTACGGTTACAGCTCTTTCGCGTTCGGTTTGCTTTTTGCTCTAAATTCCGTGGCGATAGTTTTCGGCGCGGCTGCCGCCGTAAAATTTAAAAGTCAGGAAAACTGTATAGCGGTGAGCTGCTGGGGCATGTTGGTTTGCAGTATTTTAACCGCGGCCGCTTTGCGGCTTTGCGCACCGCTTTTCGTTTTTGAAGGGCTGCTTATGGCTATGCTTTTTATGATAGGCCTCACTTTTACCGCTGCCGTGGCCTTGGCCATGAACAGCGCCCGCGGGCAGGCCGGCGCCGCTTCTGCCGTTTTGGGGGCGATGGGCTTTTTATTCGGCAGTATAGTTTCGCCTTTGGTTGGGCTTGGCGATATAATGACGTCTTCGGGCATAGTTTTTATAGCCTGCGCCTGCGGAGCGACGGCTTTCGGCTTCGCGGCTTTGCGCGGATCCGCCGCCGCGGTATGCGCGGGGGAAAGCGCGGCCTGATACTTATAAATTACCGTTTAAACCCCCGGCGCGCTTTAATCGCCGGGGCGTTTTTTTGCCGTTGACTTGGAGTTAACTCCAAATATTATAATATATCTTACAAGGGGAATTATTATGACTATTTCCGAAGTAAGCGAAAAATACGGCCTGCCTGTTGACACCCTGCGATATTATGAAAAGGTGGGCCTTATCCCGGAAGTGAACCGCAAAGAAAGCGGCATCCGCGATTATACTCCCTCGGATTGCGGCTGGGTCGAGTTTATAAAATGTATGCGCGGGGCGGGGCTCTCCATAGAAACTTTGGTGGAATATGTCTCGCTCTATCAAAAGGGCAGCCGCACTGCGCGCAAGAGAAAGGACCTCCTCGTCAAAGAACGGGACCGTCTTAAACTCAGAATAGAAGAAATGCAAAAAACGCTTGAAAGGCTTAATCACAAAATAGAAGTCTACGAAACTAAGATTTTATCCTGCGAGAAGAAACTTCTCGGCGGAAAGGAGAAATAAATGTCCAAACAAGTTCTTATAATATCTTCCAGCCCAAGAAGGGGCGGCAATTCCGATTTGCTCTGCGACCGGTTTATGGCCGGCGCGCTTGAAGCCGGGCACAAAGTTGAGAAAATTTTTCTTCCGGATTACAAAATCAATTATTGCTTGGGATGCGGCGTCTGCAACAGTTCCCACGTCTGCGTGCAGAAAGACGATATGAAACCCCTGCTTGAAAAAATGGTTAAAGCGGACGTAATAGTTTTGGCTACGCCCGTTTATTTTTATTCCATGGACGGCCAGCTTAAAACTTTTATAGACCGCACCGTGCCGCGCTACACGGAAATAAGCGATAAGGATTTCTACTTTATCCTCAGCGCGGCCGATACGGAAAAGAAGAATCTTTCCCGCACCGTTGAAGCCTTGCGCGGCTTTACCGAGGACTGCCTGGACGGCGCCAAAGAAAAGAAAATTATCTACGGCGTGGGAGCTTGGCAGAAAGGCGAAGTTAAAAATACTCCGGCTTATCTTGAAGCTTACGAAGCCGGCCTTAAATGTTAACCCATTGACTTGGAGCCGGCTCCAGCCTGTATACTTTTTTGTGGGCCGGCTCTTAATTGAGCCGTGCTTAAAAAACAACTTTAATACGGAGAAGAACAATGAACAATATTTATACTGTAATGTTTTGCGCCGCGTCACTGATGTTTTTGGCGGCTTGCGGCAACGGTAAAAATGCGCCCGCGCCCGCGGCGGATAACGCTCCCGCGGGATTAATCAAAGCCGAGGGGGAAAAAGTACCCGCTTCAAATAAAAAAGATAAAAAAATTCTGGTAACTTATTTTTCCCACTCCGGCAATACCAGAAATATGGCTAAGCAAATATCTTCCGCTTCCGGCGCGGATATTTTTGAGATTACCCCGGTTAAAGCCTATCCTGCCGCTTACGGCGACTGCGTTGACCAAGCCAAAAAAGAACAGCAGGAAAACGCCCGCCCCGCGCTTTCGGGCAAGGTGGAAAATATGGCTGATTACGATATCGTATTCGTCGGGTATCCTAATTGGTGGGGAACAATGCCTATGCCGGTGTTCACATTCTTGGAATCTTATGACTTCGCCGGAAAAACGGTAATCCCATTCTGCACTCATGAGGGCAGCCGCATGGGCCGCAGCGAGGGCGACATTAAAAAACTTTTGCCCTCCGCCGAAGTTAAAGAAGGCATGCCGGTAAGAGGTTCAAAAGTTAAAACTTCCGGCAAGGAAATTTCCGCTTGGGTTGAACAGCTCGGCCTTGCGAAATAATTGTTTTGCTTAAGATGTAAAAAGCGCGGCGCTTTTGAGCCGCGCTTTTATTTGTCGGAATTAAAAATTAAGCTTTCTTTTCCCAAGCGTAAGCTTTTGTTGCGGAGGGGACGTCCGCAGGATTAAACACGGGTTCTTTAACTCCGGCTTTTTTCTGTTTTCTGTAATCGTTAAGAACGTCCAAAGCCTGGCGGCGAAGCAAAAACAGCGCGGTTATATTCATTAAAGCCATAACCGTCATAAATAAATCCGCCGCATTCCATACCAAATGCAATTTCGCCACCGCTCCCAAAAACACCATACCGGCGACTAAAACGCGGAATACCGGCATAACCCATTTTTTGCTTGTAAGAAATTCAATATTGGCCTGCCCGTAATAGTAATTGCCTATTATGGAGGTAAATGCGAACAACAGTACGCTTAAGGATATAAAATACTCCCCGAATTTACCCATAGTTTGCCCCAGCGAAGCCTGCGTAAGGGCAATTCCTTCCAAATTTAAACCGCCGTAATCGGAAAGAAGCACTATAAACGCCGTACAGCTGCAAATAAGCAGAGTATCCACAAATACGCTTAAAGCCTGTATATACCCTTGCGTTACCGGGTGGGATATATTGGCGGTGGCCGCGGCGTTTGGCGCGCTGCCCATGCCGGCTTCGTTGGAAAACAGGCCTCTGCGCGCGCCGGTCATAATCGTTGCGCCGAGGGCTCCTCCGGCGATATTGCGCAGGCTGAAAGCGTCTTGAAATATCAAAGCGAAAACCGAGGGTATCTTTTCCAAATTAAGCGCGACGACTGTCAGCGTTATCGCTATATAACTCAAGGCGAAAAACGGCACTATTACGGCGGAAAAGGAAGCTATCCTTTTAAGCCCGCCGAATATTATTATCGCGGTTAGTGCGGCGGTCAGCAGGCCGGTAAGCGTTAAGCTTAAACCGAAAGATTTATTCATGGATTGCGCTATGGTGTTTGACTGCACGGAGTTAAATACGAAAGCGAAAGTCAGCGTTATTATTACGGCGAAAGCCGCCCCCATCCAAGGTTTGCCGAGGGCCGTTTTCATATAATAAGCCGGTCCGCCGCGGAAGTGCCCGCCCTGTTTTACTTTGTATACTTGCGCCAAAGTGCTTTCGACAAAGGCCGAAGCCGAACTTATAACGGCGATAAGCCACATCCAGAATATCGCGCCGGGTCCGCCCGTCGTAATGGCTATCGCCACGCCGGCTATATTGCCGGTGCCCACGCGCGAAGCCGTGCTTATTGAAAAAGCCTGGAATGAAGATATGTGTCCTTTGCCTTTTGAGCCTTCTCCCAAAGCCAGCAGTTTGAACATCCTGGAAGGGCGCATAAACTGCACAAAGCCGGTGGCCAGAGTAAAGTATACGCCGGCCGCCATAAGGGCCGCCATCAGGATATACCCCAAGAAGCGGTCGTTGATTAAAGATATTGCTTGATTTATAATATCCGCCATAATTTTCCTTTGTTTTTTAAGATATTAAAAATTTATAAACAAATAGTATATATAATATTAAGTATATGCGCCACAAAAAACGGAGATTAAACCAATGTCTGCAGCCGCCGCGTTAAAAATATTTGTTGATTTCGCAATGCTTGCGTGCTTTTTGTTTCTGTTCGCTTTGCCGGCGACGGGTGTTTTTACGCACGAGGTTTTAGGTTCTTTCCTATTTGTTTTGTTTTTGCTCCACAACGCTTTAAATTACCGTTGGTACAAAGCTTTGTTTAAAGGCGGTTACGGGGCCGAGCGGATTTTGCGTACGTCGGTAAACGCCGCGCTTAAAAACCTTCCGCGTCTGGCTGGGTTTTGTCTGCGGGGCGCGTTTTTTTGTTTGGCTCTTTACGGCATAAAAGTGTTTTTTGCCGAGGAAATTTTTGCGAAACTGGCTTTTTATTATACCTTTTCCTTCAACGGAGCGGAACGCGGATTAAATTGTTTTTGTTTGACGTATTTCTCTCTGATTTGCTTCTATGCGTCTTTGGGATATGCCGCTTTGTTTTTGATGGGAAAAACAGCACGCAAAAAACTTAAGTACGCGCCGTTTGGCACATAAAAATCCCCCGGCGTCTGACCGGGGGATTTGCGTTTCTATTTCAATATTCTTTTGATAAATACGGCTTCCGCAATTGACATCGCCCCCGCAAAAAGCAGGAACACGCTTACGTAAGCGGTTATGAACAATGCTCCGAAAACCGGGTAATAAATAATAAGGCACGCTATAACAAAGCCTATTATCCCTGCGGCCAGCAATACGCCCCAATTAGTGAAGCCTCTTTTCTTTAAAGAAAACGCCGCCGCCACCTTGGACAGGCTTGTAAACATGGCCCAAAAGCCTATGATGAAAGGCAAGGCCAATGCCGTCGGCGTGATATTAAGAAGCAAAAACAAGCCTATTATCACGTCCGCTATACCGGCAAACAGGACCCAGCCGCGTTCTTCGGCCGTGTTGCCGATGAAAGCGGCCAGCTGAGCCGCGCCTGTTATCAGGATTGATATCCCCAAAAGAACGGCCAAGCTTTCCAAGGTTAACCCCGGATAAGCCAGCACCGTTATGCCGGCAAGAATGAATATAATCCCGGTAACGGTAAGCCAAATGCTTGATTTTGTACTTAGTAACATAATTGCTACCCCCTTATAAGACCTTCTCTAATTATAACCCTTATGCCTATATATTCAAGGGTTTTATATTATGGCGCATTTTGTTTAAATGTTTTTGTATTTGAAATTAACAAAATAAAAAGTCCTAGTTCCAGGCGTTTGCGGGGAAGGAATACCGGGGTAAACGCGCCGAAGGCGGAGGTATCCGACTGAGCAAACAACAAAGAAATAGGGCTTTTTAGTAAGAAAACTGGCGGAGAGGGTAGTGTAGACATCAAAATGCTGATGATTGCTTTCTTCCAAATTCCCTGCCAAACAGGGGAAATACAGGGAAAATATTAATTTTTAGGGCTTTTTCCGCAGCTTTTTGACTTATCTTTCCTATACATTTGATATAAGTTCCCTAAAATATGGAACAGAGAATTAATAGAAAATCTTAGCCAAAAATCTTTAATTCCAGCTCTGTTTTCAGCGATTTATAATTGGGGCATTTCTGCTCTAACAATCTAAAGAAATTTTTATTATGTTGCTTGTATTTGTAATGACAGAGTTCGTGAAAAATAACATAATCTATACATTTTTTTGGTGCTTTGATTAATTCAGAATTCAAAAGAATAAGACCATTTCGTTGGAAACTGCCCCAACGTTTTGCCATTTTCCGAATGCTAAAACGAATTTGCATGGCCCCTAATTCCGGAAAAAATTTTAAACAAAAATTCAAACGCTCCTTAAAAACTACTTCTGCTCTCTTATATAAAAAGCATTCTACTAGCTCTTGAGGTGGTTTTACGGAATAAACAACAATTTTATTAGCCGCAAACGCGATATGTTCAGGTATTTTTTTACAAACAATCAACTGATAATGTCTGCCCAAATAGAGAACATCACTTCCGGAGATGTAACTTTGTTTTTTTGAATGAAACTGGCAAAAATAGGCTTGCTGCTTTTGAATCCACTCTTTCTTTTTTAATAAAAAGTTTTTTCTCTCTTGTAGAGAGGCTCTTAATGGAGTTTTAAAAATTACTTTTCCTGAAGGAAACACAGTAATAGAAAAACTTTTTCGGATTTCTTCTAGTTCCTCATATATCAATTTATTGTTTTCAACAAGTAAAGTTTTAGTCATTTTTTGTAGCCAAATTCCAAATATTATTAATAAAATTTTCAATAAATTCTATGGAAAGGGGTATTCCCATTTCCTTTTTGACTACGTCAAATAAGAAATCTTCCAATTGATCCCGCACTGCCCGTTTAACTTCAATGCTCGTTTTCCAGTCTACAATCTTTTCTTTCTGTATTACTGCTCCAATATGTTGAACTATTTGTAGTATCTGCTCCTGCGAAGCTTTTTCATTTAAATCCTGGCGCGCCAAGCGGTAAAAAGGGTGTAAGGCTTTTATTTCCCGTATAGAGGCAGGGATATCATTGTCTTCATAATTTTCAACTTCTGTTTGCAATTGCTTGGTCTCTTCTAGCAAAGCATTTAAATCTTCTTTCTTGGCTGTTTTTAACGTTTCAATAAGTGCTTTTACTTGGTCGCTAAATTTTTTATAAAAAATGGGATCCTGCTCCCATCTTTCATGGATAGTTTTTTGCGTTTGAGCCGCAATTGCTTCTGCTTTAGAGCGATTTGAAAGCCCATTCTGTGCGTCTTCAATAAAGCGGTTAAATTCCATTATATCGCTTAAATTAATGGGTTTTGAAAGAATTTCCACTCCTTTGGCTGTAACGTACTTGTCTAATATCTTGCGTATTTGGTCTTCATATTTGGAAAAATCCACCCGTTCTGCCAATACTGTTTGGGTTATTTTTTTAATTTCTATAAATCGTTTTAAATCTTTAGACAATGTATCTAACTGGGTAGGATCAATTTTTTCATAAAAATCGGGCAAACTGCGGCAAACATTTAATTCCTGAATCATTTTGCTTACATTCGCATAGAATTTTTTGCGTCTTTCTTCATCTTCTTTTAAGAATACAATGTAATCTTCATAACTATCTTTATTTGATATGGTTTTAAATGTATCCAATAATATTTGGTGAATTTTATCTAAATCCGCTATTTTTTCGCTGGTATTTAGCAGGGCCTTCTCAATATCTTCAGCGGCAAAATTAGAAAATAATTCTAAAGCGTTTTTTAAGTTTTTAGCATTTTTGGAATAGTCAAAAATAAAGCCGTTTACTTTCATTTGTTTACCCGGTTTCCCTTCGTATACGCGGTTTACGCGGGCAATAGCTTGTAATAAATTATGGTCTTTAAGTTGCTTTGCCAAATATAGAGCCGTGTTTACAGGAGCATCAAACCCAGTGAGAAGTTTATCTACCACAATAAGGATTTCACATCCTTCAGGGTCATCTTTAAAAGAACGGATTTGTTGTTTTTCGTAATTATCCAGAGACCCTTGTACGCGTTTTTGTTCTGCCAAAAAACGGCTAATTTCTTTTTTATGTTCTGGCAACTGGTCATCGGATTCTTCTTCTAAGTTGGCAGAATCGGAAATAATTACCGCGCTATTTATACCGCCTAATAAATCTAATGCTTTTTTGAAACAAATAGCTGCATATTTGGACGGTAAAACAGCCTGAGCTTTCAGACCTGTTCCTTGGAAATTTTCCTTAAAATGTCCATGGATATCCAAGGCAATCATATCTACCCGTTGAGTAGTTTCTTCTATTAGTTTAGAGTTCAAAAACTTTTTAGACAGTTCTGCCTTTTGTTCTTTGCTAAGAGGTTCCAAAATCCGATCAAAAAAGTTATCCATAGCACAGTTGGCGTCTTGTTCCACAAAACGGCCTTGATAAATGAGAGGTAAAATCGCCCCGTCTTCCTGCGCTTCGGAAATCGTATAAGCGTCTATTAATCCACCAAATTGATGAATAGAAGTCGCTCTATCTTTTTTAAGAAGAGGTGTGCCAGTAAACCCTAAAATACAGGCGTTAGGCAGCATTTGAAGCATTTTCTCCCTGCCAGCACCTCCTTGGGTGCGATGCGCCTCATCTACTAAAACAAAAATATTAGGATCTGGGTCAATGTACAGAGGCGTTTTCATTTCCGCGAATTTATGAATAAGAGTAGTTACTACATCTGCACTTTTTAATTCAATTAATTCTCTTAAGTGGTTTGCAGACTTAGCTTGCACCACGCCTTTTTTAATATTACAAGCGGCAAAAGTATCTCTAATTTGCCCATCTAATTGGATTCGGTCGGTTACAACAATTACACGGGGATTGTTAACCTGTTCAATTAGATTTTTTACCAGCATTACCATCGTCAAACTTTTGCCGGAACCCTGGGTATGCCAAATCAGCCCGCCGCGGCGCTTGCCATTTTCCAGCGGTTTTACTCTTTCCAAGGTGCGTTTAATTGCATAATACTGCTGATAACGGGCAATTTTTTTAATGTTATTATCATATACAATAAAGTTGCGGATGATATCCAATAAGTGCGTAGGGTGCAAAAGGCAAAAGATACCCAAATTTTGGGGATTTAAAGGGATATTGTGTTGTTGGTAAGCCGAGCGCAACAAGTCTTGCCCAATAGCGTGCAAAACCTTATCATTTATAGGTTCGTTTTGGCAAGCAAGGGCCTGATGCTGTATTTGTTGAACAAAAGAATCTTCTCCACGCAGTTTCCATTCGGAATAAAATGCGGCGGGAGTAAGCATCGTGCCATATTTAAAATCTTCTCGGTTAGCAGCCACTAAAATTTGCGGATATAAGAAAAACTTAGGGATTTGCGTGCCTTGCTGATTCCGTAACATCTGCACAATGGCGTCTTTAATGGATACGGATGGCTTTTTATTTTCAATTACCGCCAAGGGGATCCCATTTACAAAGAGTACAATATCAGGCCGCCGATTGCTGTTTTCACTAATTTCAAATTCGGCTGTTACGTGAAACTGGTTGTTTTGAATATTATCAAAATCAACAAAGCGCATTTGGGGGGATTGTTTTTTACCGTTGATGAACTCTTGCACGCTTTGTCCGGCCATTAGTGTAGAATAAACATATTCGGACGCTTTCACCACACCATTATCCAAACGTGGCTTTTCTAAATCTGCCAAAGCTTCATAAATACTTTGGTCGGAAATATTGTCCGAGTTTATTTTTCGTAATGCCTCAAAGGCGATATCCGTTAGGATGTAGCGGCGGCTATCGTTTTGCCGCAAATCGCGCACTTGTTGGCGGGATAAGTAGGTATAGCCCATATTTACCAATTGAATAAGGGCCGGAATTTGGCTGGAGTTGGCTTCGTCTAAATCGGGAAGTTGGTAAAATTCTGCAGGGTTATTCATCGGTTTTCTCCTGTGTGGGGGAAGTTTCTCCATTTTGTCTATCCCTTAAGAGATATTGTTGAATGGCATCTAAAATATTAATGGGTAATACTTGCCATGTCGGTTGATTGTGTGAATTGGGATATCCGATACATTTTTCTTTATTTGTTTTTTTCTCTTTTTCACGGTCAGATACATGCCAACGAAAACCAATAGCGGGTTTTTCCCCTCTATATTTAATACGAGCCAGTACCCAAGTATTATCATCGTAAATAATCTCTTCTATTCTGGTCCCTTTGGGATGGGTACATTCTATTGGATCTGTTATAACATACACCTGATTATCTATAGTTACCGTTTTGCTCATATTTTCTTTACCAATTTAACCTTACTTTTCCTGTTAGAAGTATCTGCATAAGGCCCTTTTTTTGTTCTTCCAGTTTGACTAATTTTTGGCGTAGTAAATCTATTTCTTTGTCTGCCTTTTGTAATATTTTTGCAATAGCATTTTGTTCTTTTTGAGAGGGATACTGTAGTTTCATATCGCGCAAAGTACTTAATACAATATAAGGCATGCTTCCTACTTTTGTTTCTTTGGCTAAACGTTTGGGTAAAGCAAGCTCTAATATGTATTTTGTAAAAAAAATATTTTTACTGAAAGAATCTAATACATAAGTTCTTTGGTAAGCGTTAAATTTTCCTTTGTAATAATGAATGTAACCAATATTTCCATTTCCAGAAATTAACAAAGCTTCTGTGTCAAACGCAAATTTGTCTATAAAGAACACTTCTTTTGAACAAGTAAAAAATTTATATTGTCCGAAATCAACCATTGCGTTGGCATCAAGTCGTCCTGTAGTAATAGAACAAATTTTGCCCAATTTGGTTGTTTTCCATTTTTCAGTAAATCCTTTTAAGCGTGTGCGGCCGGTAAGGAGTTGCTGCATAAGATACTTCTTTTGCAATTCTTTTTGTTCAATCAGTTTTCGCGTTAATTGTATGGCCTTATCCCATGTTTCCAACACCTCAACAATCTTGTGTTGTTCTTCAATTGGTGGGAGGAAAAGTTTGACTTTTTGTATTAAAGAAAAACTAATAGAAAAAACTTTTGTCCCTTGGGCAATAGCTTTAAGTGTTTTGGAAACTATAGTATGTTTAAACAAATATCGCGCAAAGCCAGGGGCAAAAGTTCCTTTCAAGGGACGAAGTGGAATTGTGTGTAAACCAGCAACAAGTTTTTTTATGCCAATATTAGATATTTCAACTAATTTAGCGATACCGTCATAGTTTTCAGATGCATCAACAAGAACAATATCCCCAGGGCGCAAAAGGTATTTGTTAATGTTTTTAACAAACTGTTCATTAACCAAATAAGGCAATATGGAACTCACACTAATTAGTTCATCTAGGCAACCAGTATGTATATCCCCGTAGTGAATATATCCCAGTGTTTGCGCTTTATTTGTCAGCTGACGGCGAGAAAAACTTAGGTTAGGTAAAAGCGAAAATATTTCCTGAACACTATGCTTTTCCCAATTGTTAGGACGAATTTGATTATGTAACATTATATTTACACCTAAAGATTTTTATTATCAATGTTATATCCCTGTTTAGCTAATTCTTTTAGCAAATAAAGAGCAGCATCCTCTACTTTATTTTGAAAAGGAATATATATTAAACCTTGAATATCTGAAGGTTTTTCAAAATTTTCATCTTCTTTAAGCAAAATGGCTACTTTATCCCTTCCTAATTTAGCCAAAAACATACCTAGTTCCAGAACCACATTCTGTCGTACACGTTTTTTAGTACAGTCTTCATTTTTTGCCTTTCCTTCGTCGTCAGGGGTTGCCAATACAATTGCGTAACCGATATCCGCACTATAAGTTTCTAGTTTTTCTATGATTGTTTGACCTGCGGAAGCTTCTTGATCCAATATCACAGGGTTTAAATCCCATCGGCGCAATAAGGCTTCTAGCTGGGTTTTTGCAATTTCATCATGCCCATATACAACGAATATTTTTTTGTTGTTTGTAGAGTGTCCCTGCAAAATTTCTTTTTCTAAAGAGCAATTTTTACCCTGAAAAGAAATATTTCCGGTGCTAAAGCAGTTAATAATACAGCCAGAGTTTGTTTTTATACGTTTTCCATGTGCTATATCTTCTTCGGCTATTATAGAAATTTGTTTGTTTCCAGATAACTTTTGTTTAATCTCTTCAAAACTCATTTTCATTTGCTTACCTCTAATATGTATTTATACTATATTCTAAAGATTAGTTGTTCTCTATATACCCACCTTTTCCGGCAACTTCACAGCAAAAAAGACGAGAAATTGTCGCACGGGAAAATCCCTTTGCCCTCTTAGCAGCAAGTAATGCCTGCTTAAATGCATTAGCAGCTGCTTCTGCTGTGAACATTGTGCTAGTTTCTAGTGTAGTATTGGGGAATAAAAAACTTCTAGAATTGTTCATTACTATCATTGTATTAAACACACCACGGCTAGCGTCCGCTATTTCTTGCGCAGATATATCATTAGGACTTAAATCATACGTAACTATTACTTTTGAAACATTTAATTGAACTTTTGTACTTGACATATTATTTCCCCTTTTTAATTTTCCCCGAGCTGCCGTATAAGTATGAAATCTATTTCAAAATCTCCGCCAGATATTTTTGCATTTGTTTTTC
Organism: Candidatus Proelusimicrobium excrementi; assembly: GCA_934643455.1. Classification (GTDB taxonomy): domain Bacteria; phylum Elusimicrobiota; class Elusimicrobia; order Elusimicrobiales; family Elusimicrobiaceae; genus Proelusimicrobium; species Proelusimicrobium excrementi. The sequence goes on from CAKUBV010000004.1 coordinate 132,523, forward strand.
TACGGTTTTGAGTTCTTTATCAATGCGGATAATCTCTTGTTGTACGGCTTTAATATCCACGGGGGCCTCTTCTTCAAACGTATCTACATAGCGCGGGATATTAAGATTAAAATCGTTCTCTTCTATCTCTTTTAACGTAGCTAAATGCGAGTATTTGGCTATTTCCTTGCGGTTTACATAAGTATCCACTATTTTGGCAATGTGTTCGTCTGCCAGTTCGTTTTGGGCTTTGGCTGGTTTGAAATCTTTGCTAGCATCTATAAACAAAACGTCTTTGCGGGTTTCGTTCGGGGCGCCTTTTTCGCGGGTGCGGTCAAAAATTAAAATAGCTACCGGAATGCTGGTGGTAGTAAATAAGTTGGCCGGCAAACCAATGACGGCATCCAACAAGTTTTCTTTAATGAGTGCCGTGCGGATAATTCCTTCTTTCCCGCCGCGAAATAGTACACCGTGCGGTACAATCACGGCCACACGGCCGGATTTAGCCCTGGCGGTTTCTATCATATGGCTGATAAAAGCGTAATCCCCTTTGCTGGCTGGGGGCATTCCACGGTAGAAACGGTTATATTTATCATTTTCGAGATGCTTATCGCCCCATTTATCTAAACTGAAAGGAGGATTTGCCACTACTACATCAAATTTCATCAGTTGGTCATTTTCCAACAAAAGCGGGTTGTTAAGGGTGTCACCCCATTCCAAGCGGGCGGAATCCTTGCCGTGCAGAAACATATTCATACGGGCCAAATTATAAGTAGAGCCGGTTTTTTCTTGTCCGTAAAGAGCGTAATCTTTGGAACCTTGTGCCTCAATTTCTTCCCCTGCCCACAGTAAAAGAGAGCCGGAGCCCATTGCGGGGTCGCAGATACGGTCCCCCGGTTTGGGCTGGGCCAGTTTGGCCAGTAACTTAGCTACTTGGCGGACCGTAAAAAATTCACCTGCCTTTTTGCCGGCATCGCTGCCAAAACGCTGGATAAGGTACATATAGGAATTGCCTAAGATGTCGTCATTCACGTTCGTCAGGTCCAGAGTATAAAAGTCCTGGATGAGGTGACGCAGCATTTTGTTTTTCTGCATAGTATCACCCAATGCTTGGGAGTTAAAATCTGCCAAGAACAAATTTTCTAAGCTGTTGGGGTTGGCTTCTTCAATGGCATGCAGGGCTTTATTAATGATTTCGCCAATGTTGTCTTTATTTTGTTGAGCGTAAATATCGTAGAAGCTGGCCCCTTCCGGAATACGGAAACGGGCATTACTCATTTTAAGGGCAATACGTTCTTTGTCGTTACCGTAGCGTTCTTCCCATTTGGCTCTTTCTTTTTTATGAAGGTCGCTAATATATTTATAAAACAGAAACGAAAGGATATAATCCTTGAACACGCCCCCGTCTACCGTTGTGCGTGAAGAATCGGCCGCGGCCCAAAGTTTGTTATTAATTTCATCTTGTGTATATTTCATAAAACTCCTGTGTGTTGCGCCATTAAGGCATCCAATAATTGTAACTGCAGTTTAAAACGTTGTTGTTGCAAAGCATTTTGTTTAATACAGCATTCGTATAAGTTAGACAGTTCTTTTTGCTGAGTTAATGACACGTCCGGAAGTGAAAGATTGGCTAAATCTTCTTTGCGAATTGAATGAAGTGTTGCAAATTTACTGACAACGCCTTTTAATGCCTGCTGTCCCTGTGCTGAATTTAACCAAAAAGCCAAAAAAGTAGAATCAATATGGGCAACAGTAGGACGAAGAATCCAAATGCCAGCAGAAGCCAACGTATCAGTATTGCTTTCCGCATGAAATGTTATGGCTTTAAAATGCACGCGGTTAGTTAGTAGCACATCTCCCTCTTTTAATATTGTTATATTCTTTGCCAGTTTAACATAGAGCGTAGGGAGTGTAGGTAAATTTTGTGCTAAAATATGAGCGGGTTGTACCAATGCCACATTTGGAGTTTTATTGTCTGGCAAAATGGCATTTCTTAAAGAATACCCACTATGGATAGATGTTAATTGTGATAATAACATATTTATTAAAACCTCATTATCTAATAATGTAAAATTTTGACTATTCTGTCAAATACGTTATAAAATAATTTATTTTTATTGACTTCTGGGGCGTTATAAGCGGTAATGTGTATAGGAGGGGATATATGACAGACTATACACAGTTTGCTGTTAAGGACTTGTGCTTAAAATGGATCGAAATGATTGGTCGTGCTATGCTGCCGGTTCGGCGCAGTCTAATCGTCAAATATCTAATGTGGTATGAACAAGCCAAGTGGGATAAAGTATCCGAGCAATATGTGCGGAGAATCCTTGAACTGAGTTTTTTATCGCCAAAAATCGTACGGGCTAACTGGTAAACAGCCGGCAGACTGTACATTAAAGCACTTACTATCTATCCATACACCAAACTGGTGTGAACAGGAAGAAATCTTCTTCCGATAAACAACTTCACCGAACGAAAAACAGCATAAACTTATAAAGAAAACCATAAAACGGAAAATTCGCCCGGGCCCGAAAATGTTCCGCAGTATCCGCGCCGGCGCTTTCATTAAAAATGAGGTAGCCAAATGTCAGGAGTTTTCAAAATAAAAAGCCCTAGTTCCAGGCGTTTGCGAGGAAGGAATACCGGGAAAACGCGCCGAAGGCGGAGGTATCCGACTGAGCAAACAACAAAGAAAAAGGGCTTTTTAGTAAGAAAACTGGCGGAGAGGGAGGGATTCGAACCCACGGTACGGTTTCCCGCACACTTGTTTTCAAGACAAGCGCCTTAAACCACTCGGCCACCTCTCCAAAAATCCTATATAAAATCCTATATTAATATAATTTTATCAATTATTTGATTATATTTCCATAAAATTATCCGTTTTATTTTGCCGATTACCCTCCGCTTTGCACGGCCTATTGCGGTTTTGCCCGCCTTATAAACAATGCTATAATAATAATATGAAAGATAAAGCCAAGATAGTATACAGATTTCAAAATAATCTTTATATAAATCTTACAAACAGATGCCCGAACGCCTGCGTCTTTTGTATAAAGACGAAGTTTTCCATGGTGTTTAACGGTTATAATCTTAACCTTGAGGGCAGGGAGCCTTCCGCCGAAGAAGTGCTTGAAGAGATTTACAAGCAAACCAAAGAGGGCCGCGTCGGCCAAATAGTGTTCTGCGGCTACGGCGAACCTACTATGCGTCTTAATGTTTTGCTTGAGGTCGCCTCCGCTCTTAAAGCCAAAATGGCCGCCGGCGAATACCCTAAAACGCCGATAAGGCTTAATACTTTGGGCCTCGGCAATTTGGTGCACGGGCGCGATATAACAGGCGATTTGGCCAAAACGCTCGACAGCGTCAGCATAAGCATAAATTCCCCTAAAGAAGAAGAATGGCTTTCTATAGTGCGCCCTCTGCCGCAATATAAGGAGCGCGGCTACAAAAGCGTTTTGGAATTTATAAAACTTCTGGCTTCAAAAATGGAAGACGTAACCGTTACAATAGTGGATAAACAGGGAATTGACGCGGAAAAGACCAAAGAACTGGCTTTAAGCCTGGGCGCGAAATTCCGCCTTAGGGAGTTTATAGCATGACGCAGCGTCCCTCCGCGCTTACGGTTTTGTTTTTCAGCCTTATTCTTTGCCTGGGTGTGGTTTTGCTGCTTAACGCTTTCTTTTCCTATTACGATTATTCTTCCGCCTTGCGTTTGGCCAAAAGCAAAAATTCCGAGGCCGAGGTAAAAAGCCGGGAGCATAAAATAAGCGATATAGCTTTGCGCAAAGTGCGCTTTACGCTTAATATGCCCGAAGCGAAAGAAGTTTACGTCGTAGCCAATTTCAGTTTGTGGGAAGCCCACAAAATAAAACTGGAAAAGGGCGATAACGGCGTTTTCAGCAATTTGATAGTTTTGCCGCAAGGCGAATACAAATATTATTTTGAAGTTGACGGCAAGCCCGTTGCCGATCCTTCCAATACAGACAGCGTGGAATACAACGGAAAAACCGTCAATTTGAGAACGGTGATATGATGCCGGCTGATTTTACTTTTACTTCTATCTCTCCTGAACAAACTTCCTCTTTGGCGGAAGCTTTGGCTTCTTTGCTTAAGGGGGGGGAGATACTGTTTTTCAAAGGGCCGATAGGCGCGGGCAAAACGGTTATGGTAAAGGCCGTAGCCAAATATTTCGGTTTTAAAAAGCAGCCGGCCAGCGCAAGCTTCAGCCTGATGAAGAAGTACAAAAACAAAAACATTACGCTTTACCACGCGGATTTGTTCCGTCTGGATTCCGGCGAAATGTTCAACCTCGGCTTTGAAGAAATGCTGGAAGACGAAACCGGCGTTTTGCTGATAGAATGGCCGGGCGCGGCGGAAAGCTTTTTCCCCAAGGACAGGCTGGAAATAGAAGTTATTTTAAAAAGCGGAAATGAACGCGATATAAAATTAGGCGCGGGCGGCCGCGTAAGCCGCGCATTATTGGATAATTTATGCAAACTGACGGAAAAAAAGAAAATATAACTTTAGCTTTGGACAGCACCTCTTCCCCTCTTTATATGGTGTTGGATTGCGGCGGCGAAGTTTACCGCGCGCGCAAGGCCGGCATAAAGCAGGAGGAACTGCTCTTCCCGGCTTTAAACAAATTGTTCGCCAAAGCCGGCGTAAAACTTAAAGACGTTACGCGCTTTTTCTATGTAAAAGGCCCCGGCCGTTTTACTGGGATAAGAATAGGCATAACATTGGCTTCCGTCTTAAGCGAAATCAACGGGGTACAGTCCTCTTCCGCGGATTTGTTTGAAATTTTAAAGTATCAGGCCGAAAATTCCGCCGAATATAAAAAGTGGCAAAAAGCCAATCCGGGCGGCGTTTTATGCCTGATAATACACGCTTTCAGGGAAGAATATTTTTCGTTGTTATGCACCGAAAACGCCTCCCCCCGCTGGTCTTCCTGGGAAGAGCTTGAAGCGGAGCTTATAAACGGCGGCAGACCGCTTTTCGTATGCGGCTGGGACAGGGAAAGAGCTTCCCTTAAGGAGAAACTCCCCGCAAATTGCGTTTACGCGTCTGCGCGTTTAAACAAAATCAACGCTTCTTCAATGTTGGAACTCTGTGATAAGCTTACGGGAAAACAAACTTTGGAAGAAGTGCTTAAACCTCTTTACCTTAAGCCCGCCCGTTTTGAATTATGCGGCAAATAATTCGCTCCGCCTCGGCTGATGACGCGGAAGCTTTGGCTCTTTTGGCCCGCTCAAGCGATTTTTGCGCCCATTGGAGCCGGGCCGAGTTTGAAGCCGAAATCAAGAACGGCTTTTCCAGAATATTTACAATAGTTAAAGATGATATCTTGGCGGGTTTTATAGCTTTCCGCTTTTGTCTGCAGGATGCGGAATTGACTAATTTTGCCGTTTCTCCGGCCTTTTACCGGTGCGGTTTAGGTTCTTCCCTGCTGGAATACGGCCTTAAAAAAGCGGTGGAAGAAAATGTGCTTTGCGTGACGCTGGAAGTCAACGAGCGCAACGCCCCGGCGGCCGCGCTTTACCGCAAATTTCTTTTTAAAACCGTAAATATAAGAAAAAAGTTTTATAATAATACTGATAACGCCCTTTTGATGTTAAGGAATTTATGAACGGAAAAAATTTATCTCTTTTAATTTGTTTGTTTATGTCCGCACAGCTTTTTTGCGCCGCGGCCGATTTGCCGGGGGAAATTAAGGCCGGCGTATCCGCGGATGATTCCGCCTCTTCTCAGGAAGCCGCCCTTAAAGCTTACGGCGGGGAATTTTACTTAAAATTTATTGAAGCCGCTTATTATGAGAAGCAGGGTAAATACTCAGCCGCTTTTCCGATTTATGAGGCGCTCTATAAATCCGCTCCCGGCGATAAAGTTTTGCTTTCGTCTTTATCCGCGCTTTCTTTGGAGCTGCAGGACGTACAAGCCATGAACAAATATATTCCGGCTTATTACGCGCTTGCCCCGCAGGAGGCCGACGCCATGGCCATGAAGGCCGGGCTTTTGTGGAGCCAAGGCGGCCTTAAAGACGCGGCCGAACTTTATAAATCCGCATTGGAAAAGAGCCCCGACAATTCCGAAATTATCATAAAGTACGTAACGCTTTTAAGCGCGCTTGACGGTGATGAAGCCATAAAATATCTGGAAGATCTTTCCGCCCGCTATCCGTCCATGGGCCCTGTTATAGCCGTAAACATAGCGGATCTGTATTTAAAACAGAACGACAAAGACTCCGCCGTAAAATATCTTAAAGATTACATTGCGCGCAATCCTTATGATTCCGAACCTTATACGGTGCTTGCCGGCATTTACGAGGCTTCAGGCCGCCCGGCGGAGGCTTTGCGGGTTTATATCTCAATGGATAAGGCGGGGCTGGCTTCGGCTGAGGTTTTGGTTAAAATAGGCGCATATTACACTTTGGACGGCAAAAAGAATGAGGCTTTAACGTATTTTCGCCGCGCGAAAAATCTTGATAACGGTCAGCCGGCGGCGGCCCAGTTTTTGGTTTTGGACGCGCAAAACCGCGGCGATTACGCTTCGGCCGTCAAATTTCTTAAAGAAAGTTCCGCCTATGAAGCGGAGCCGTCTTTCCATATAAGGGCCAGTTATTTTCTTTCCCGTGCGGGCAAGCCGGAAGAATCCGCCCAGCTCCTTAAAGAAGCTTACGAAAAATTCCCCGACGACGCGGAAATAGTTTTTTACTATGCGCTTGCGCTTATGGATTTGCAGCAATGGAGCGAGGCGGAAGCAATACTTGCCTCTGCTTTAAATTCCGACATTAAAAGCGAGAGCATTCTTTTAAATTACGCCGTTACGCTTGAACGCCAAAAGAAATACAAAAAAATGGAAGCCCAGCTTAAACAACTGCTTGAGCTTGACCCAAACAATGCCGAAGCTTTGAATTTTTACGGCTATTATCTAGTGGATAAAACCCGCCGCATTGAAGAAGGCGGCAAATATATAAAATCCGCCGTCGCGCTTAACCCGGAAGATGCCGCATTTGTGGATTCTTTGGCGTGGTACTATTATAAAAAGGGCGATTATGCGGAAGCCTACCGCATTTTAAGTTCAATTCCGGCGCAAAGCGTTAAAGCTTTAAACGACGCTGAAATTTGGCTTCATTTGGGGCAAACGGCTCAGCGCCTTGAACTTTGGAAAGAAGCCGCCGATTACTATAAAGCCGTCCTTGAATTGGACCCTCAAAATAAGACCGCGGCAAAAAATTTGAAAAAAGTTTCCAAAAAAATATAAGTTTAAAGTAAAATATACTTAAGTAAACGGGATTTTTGTTTTTTATTGACGCAGCTTTAAGGTCTGTGCCGTTTTTTGTTTTATATAAATTGTATTAAGGATTATCTCATGTCAAAAACAGTTGGTATGCCAAGGCGTTTTATAAAAGTTTTTACGGTTTTAAGTTTGTTTTTATTTCCGGCCGCCGCGCTTTTTGCTCAGACGGCTACTGTAACTCAAAATTTTGTGGCTTATCCTATAACAATTCCCGCCACACCAGCTGTGGGAGAATCTTTTGGAGATTGCCAAATAACTCCAAATACAGCAGGAATAACGGGCAACGATGTATCTTATTATACAACTCAGATTGCCCCTGTAAATTCTACTGATCCTTGGGTAAACTCCGCTTTAATAGAGTACTCACAGCAAAAGACGGACTCCTCTGGCACTAAATTGCGGGCTTATCCCAATAACTGTCTTTCTTTATGTGCTCACGTAACTTGCAATAACCCGACAAGGCAGGTGGAAGGCAGCAGCGGCGGCAGTAGCGACGTTACCAAAATATACCCCGTAAGAAGCGGTGATTTTCCTATACAAAGCGTACTTTTTGAAATTTTCAAATACCAGCAGAACGCAAACCCTTATAACCCGGATTCAACGCCGCCGATAAGGACGATAGCTTTATATCCTACCGGTAACAAAAATATTTGTTACGGTGTAGATGTTTATGGCGGTAATGATGACCCTACCAAGGCTAAATCTTGCTGCGATAAATGTACGCCTAGCTGTCCTACTAATGATACTGATTGCCCAAATGTCGGTAGATTCAAAAATAAAGAAGCATGTGAGCAAGGGCGTACGGACTTATATTTTTGTGCAGCGTGGGACGGTACGTATGAGATAGACGGGGAATTTGGACAGAGCAACGGGGATTTTGGATATAGGACGACGATATCGAGCAAGTGGCCCGGGGACGGGATAAGCACGCCGGAGATAGACTTATCGCACACGATAGTATATCCTGGGAAGGATCAGATACCAATACAGGTAGACGTAACGAACATTCATTCAGTAAGGAGCACGCCGACATTGGTAGGACAGAAGAAAGCAGTAACGGCGGAGCCCTACAACATTAATTATAGGATAAGCAAGGACGCAACAGTAACGATCAACATAATAGATCCGACTAGCGGGGAAGTAGAGCGTGCGTTAGTGAACCAGCTGCCTAGGGAAGGAGAAGGATTCCAAGGAGGGGGAGTAGGCAGCAGTGAAGACACGATAACGACGATGAGCGAATCGTGGGACGGACGGGATGACGCCGGGAGGTTATTACCGTTTGGAAACTATTTGGTAAGTTTACAGGCGTGGAGCGTAGACGAATGGGACGGGGCGAGCGCTTCGTATCCGAATAGCGACATATCGCGTACGGTAACGAGACAGTTGTCATTGGATCCGTTGAAGATAACGGACATAGATGTAACGGGGTTAGCGAAGACGTCGACGGCATACGCGATGGTAAATTACATATTGACGGAAGCGGCGACGGTACATTTTGAAGTATACACGCCCGGTACGACGTTTATTGATACGAATATAAAGAAGAACACGACGGCGAATGCGGCGTGCGATAGCGGATATTGCAGTAATAACAGCTCAAACGGTCCGAAGATGACAGCGAACAGCGGCTATAAAGTATTTAGTTTGGTAGAGCAGAAAGCTGGACGTACGAAAGTGAACAGCAAATGGGACGGGATGTGCTGGAGCGACGCGAAAACATGCGCTAATGCTGTACAGACAGTATTGCAAGGGAAGTATGTAAATAATGCGGATACTGGGTCTACTGAAGATTATGCAGGAGCGGCGATGCCGGACGGGGACTATGTATATGTGATATGGGCGGAGATTCCGTACAGCGGCAGCCCGAAGACGATAAACGGGTATGTATGGGACGGAGTAAAGACAGCGAGGATAGAGAACGGAATATTAGGTATAAACCGCGGTATGCCGGAGCTTACGGTAGGGAGCGTAGGATACAGCACGATAGGGTCAAGCCCGGTGGCGCACGGATTGGATCCGTTCATATTTAGCTATGCATTATCAAGGGACGCGTATGTAACTGCGGAAGTATTGACGACGAGCTATGATGCTTCTGGGAACAATACGGTAGGGCCGTATGTAGTAAAGACTTTACTGGATAATGAGATACAGACGTCGGCTAGTGCTGGGAACAAGTTATCATGGGACGGAATAGACAATAACGGCAGATATGTAACGCAAGGGAGCTATTTATTTAGGGTAATAGCGCGGGACAGTTTATATCCTACGAAAGTGGTAACGAGCACGGTAGAGTTCCCGGTGGATTTATTTAGGGTAGTAGACGTAGGGAGCACGAGTTTACTTGAAGAAGCGACGAGCCAGGCGACGATAAGCTATGTATTAAGTAAGAGCATGGACGTAACGTTGAACATTTATGACAGGGACATAGTAATCCCGAACGATATAAGGGAAGAGAACTGGCCGCCGAGAGTATGTCAGAGCAACAGCGAGGTAAGTGCGGACGGAAAGGCGCAGTGTATATACAGGAAGGCGAGCGACGGGAGCGTAGTGGTAGATCCGACGATAGAGCCTATAAAGAGCTTTACCGGTGCGAGACAAGGAGAAAGCCGGGTAACTGAATATTGGGACGGGTATTATGAAACTACGGGAGACGGGAACAACGTAAGCGGGGCGACACAGGCGATGTACCCGGACGGGTTCTATCCGTACTATATATACGCGAAGGCGGACGTAGCGGGGAGCAAGTATTACACAACGGCGACGTTAGGCGGGGCAAGCGTATTGATACCGCAGGATCCGAAGGCGAATGAAGATAGCGGTTTTTTAAGCAAAGTAGACGCGAGCGATCAACCGACGGGGTATATAACGATAGCGAGAGGGCCGGTATATTTTACGAAGATAGACATAAAGCCGAGCAGCCCGAAACTGGTATACAGTTCGGAGACGATACAGATCCCGGTGTATGAGATAAGCTTTATGGTAACGAGGACGGCAAGCGTACAGGTACAGATAGTATCGTTGAGCGACGGAGCGTGCACGGGCACGAACGGGAGCGGACGTGGCGCGATCTGCAGAGTTTTGACGAAGACGAACACGAGCTATTTGAGCACGGTATATGACGGGAATGTAGAGAACAAATTGTACTGGGACGGGAAGGACGAGCAGGGCAAGTATGTAAAGAGCGACGCGTACCAGGTAAGATTTATAGCGGAGCCGTACCCGAAAGCGGAAGGAGTAAGCCAGACGATAGAGTCAAGGGTATTGAACGTAGACAACTTCCAGATATTTGACAGGTACACTACGGACGTAACGAGGGATAACGGGAGTGTAGGGACGTTTGCGTATCAGGTATCAGTACCAATGAAGGTGGCGATACAGATCTTTAAGCCTGGTACGATGACGAGCGGGGCGGCGGACGGTACATTGATAGATCCAGCGGATCCGACTGGTCCTGCGATAGGAGAGAACAGTATCGACAAGGTGCTGGTAAAAGCGATAGTTGGAGTAAGCCCGCACTTAATCCCGATAGAAAGAGTATGGGACGGGACGGATTACAGGGGACAGATAGTACCGGATGGGATATATCCGTTCAGGTATGTAAGCGTACTGGACTCATACGATATGAACAGTGTAAACGGAGCGATAAGGATAGAGAGCGACCAGAGCGAAGTAACGAGCAAGGTAGCGGACTGGGACAAGTACGCGAACTTGGAAAACATCATGGTTGTAAACGGGGACAGCTGGTATGCGGACTTGGACTGGAAGAGCGACAAGGTAACGATGTTCTACCCGAACCCGCTGAGGCAGAGCTACGGACAGTTTGAAATCACGAAGATGCCGGCGCCTGGGACGATAAGCATAAAGATATATAATATCGCCGGGGATTTGGTAAGAGACGGCGGGTATGAGTGTATGAACGCGCGAGGAGTGACGAGCAGCTTGGAAGAGATAAACAACTCTGGCGGATTAGAGCCGGACTGGACGAGCAACGTAGGCGGAAGCGGAGAGATAATAGGAGGAGGAAACTTCGCGCTGAGATGCAAATGGGACAGGACGAACAACCACGGGAGGAAAGTGGCGAGAGGATTATATTATGCGATAATGGAGTTAAGCCCGACGAGGGGGAATGCGACGAAATCGCAGAAAGTAATAAAAATCCTTATCCCTTAATATCGGATACATAGATTTATTTCCAGAGTATCAGACGTTTATTATTTGCGGTTGTGATATAAATCTATTGACAATGTTTGTTAAAAATTGCGAAAATGATTAATAGCAGATTTCCTGTTTAACATATATATGTTTAATAGCGTTTGCTTTATAATGTTTTGTATATTTAAATTGGTAACCGAGAATTATGAAAAATAAACAAAAAGAATATTCATTAATAAGAAGCTTTGCCGTTTTTGCAAAAGCCGGGTGTATGGCTTTTGTATTGGCTGTTGCGGGGGTATTTGCCTCTGCTCAGACAGCGACCGTAACAGAAAACATAGTGGTATATAAGCCTACTAGCACTTTATCGAGCGCATATTGTCAGATTAGCGATCCTACAGCGGACATGGCTAACGCCGCCATAAATCGTTCTTATGTAAAGACTGGGATAGCTCCTGTGAACTCTACGGATCCTTGGGTAAACTCGGCTTTGATAGAATATTCTCAAATAACATCGGGCAACAGGGGGACTGTCAACACATATACCTATCCTAATAACTGTCTTTCTTTATGTGCTCACGTAACTTGCAATAACCCGACAAGGCAGGTGGAAGGCAGCAGCGGCGGCAGTAGCGACGTTACCAAAATATACCCCGTAAGAAGCGGTGATTTTCCTATACAAAGCGTACTTTTTGAAATTTTCAAATACCAGCAGAACGCAAACCCTTATAACCCGGATTCAACGCCGCCGATAAGGACGATAGCTTTATATCCTACCGGTAACAAAAATATTTGTTACGGTGTAGATGTTTATGGCGGTAATGATGACCCTACCAAGGCTAAATCTTGCTGCGATAAATGTACGCCTAGCTGTCCTACTAATGATACTGATTGCCCAAATGTCGGTAGATTCAAAAATAAAGAAGCATGTGAGCAAGGGCGTACGGACTTATATTTTTGTGCAGCGTGGGACGGTACGTATGAGATAGACGGGGAATTTGGACAGAGCAACGGGGATTTTGGATATAGGACGACGATATCGAGCAAGTGGCCCGGGGACGGGATAAGCACGCCGGAGATAGACTTATCGCACACGATAGTATATCCTGGGAAGGATCAGATACCAATACAGGTAGACGTAACGAACATTCATTCAGTAAGGAGCACGCCGACATTGGTAGGACAGAAGAAAGCAGTAACGGCGGAGCCCTACAACATTAATTATAGGATAAGCAAGGACGCAACAGTAACGATCAACATAATAGATCCGACTAGCGGGGAAGTAGAGCGTGCGTTAGTGAACCAGCTGCCTAGGGAAGGAGAAGGATTCCAAGGAGGGGGAGTAGGCAGCAGTGAAGACACGATAACGACGATGAGCGAATCGTGGGACGGACGGGATGACGCCGGGAGGTTATTACCGTTTGGAAACTATTTGGTAAGTTTACAGGCGTGGAGCGTAGACGAATGGGACGGGGCGAGCGCTTCGTATCCGAATAGCGACATATCGCGTACGGTAACGAGACAGTTGTCATTGGATCCGTTGAAGATAACGGACATAGATGTAACGGGGTTAGCGAAGACGTCGACGGCATACGCGATGGTAAATTACATATTGACGGAAGCGGCGACGGTACATTTTGAAGTATACACGCCCGGTACGACGTTTATTGATACGAATATAAAGAAGAACACGACGGCGAATGCGGCGTGCGATAGCGGATATTGCAGTAATAACAGCTCAAACGGTCCGAAGATGACAGCGAACAGCGGCTATAAAGTATTTAGTTTGGTAGAGCAGAAAGCTGGACGTACGAAAGTGAACAGCAAATGGGACGGGATGTGCTGGAGCGACGCGAAAACATGCGCTAATGCTGTACAGACAGTATTGCAAGGGAAGTATGTAAATAATGCGGATACTGGGTCTACTGAAGATTATGCAGGAGCGGCGATGCCGGACGGGGACTATGTATATGTGATATGGGCGGAGATTCCGTACAGCGGCAGCCCGAAGACGATAAACGGGTATGTATGGGACGGAGTAAAGACAGCGAGGATAGAGAACGGAATATTAGGTATAAACCGCGGTATGCCGGAGCTTACGGTAGGGAGCGTAGGATACAGCACGATAGGGTCAAGCCCGGTGGCGCACGGATTGGATCCGTTCATATTTAGCTATGCATTATCAAGGGACGCGTATGTAACTGCGGAAGTATTGACGACGAGCTATGATGCTTCTGGGAACAATACGGTAGGGCCGTATGTAGTAAAGACTTTACTGGATAATGAGATACAGACGTCGGCTAGTGCTGGGAACAAGTTATCATGGGACGGAATAGACAATAACGGCAGATATGTAACGCAAGGGAGCTATTTATTTAGGGTAATAGCGCGGGACAGTTTATATCCTACGAAAGTGGTAACGAGCACGGTAGAGTTCCCGGTGGATTTATTTAGGGTAGTAGACGTAGGGAGCACGAGTTTACTTGAAGAAGCGACGAGCCAGGCGACGATAAGCTATGTATTAAGTAAGAGCATGGACGTAACGTTGAACATTTATGACAGGGACATAGTAATCCCGAACGATATAAGGGAAGAGAACTGGCCGCCGAGAGTATGTCAGAGCAACAGCGAGGTAAGTGCGGACGGAAAGGCGCAGTGTATATACAGGAAGGCGAGCGACGGGAGCGTAGTGGTAGATCCGACGATAGAGCCTATAAAGAGCTTTACCGGTGCGAGACAAGGAGAAAGCCGGGTAACTGAATATTGGGACGGGTATTATGAAACTACGGGAGACGGGAACAACGTAAGCGGGGCGACACAGGCGATGTACCCGGACGGGTTCTATCCGTACTATATATACGCGAAGGCGGACGTAGCGGGGAGCAAGTATTACACAACGGCGACGTTAGGCGGGGCAAGCGTATTGATACCGCAGGATCCGAAGGCGAATGAAGATAGCGGTTTTTTAAGCAAAGTAGACGCGAGCGATCAACCGACGGGGTATATAACGATAGCGAGAGGGCCGGTATATTTTACGAAGATAGACATAAAGCCGAGCAGCCCGAAACTGGTATACAGTTCGGAGACGATACAGATCCCGGTGTATGAGATAAGCTTTATGGTAACGAGGACGGCAAGCGTACAGGTACAGATAGTATCGTTGAGCGACGGAGCGTGCACGGGCACGAACGGGAGCGGACGTGGCGCGATCTGCAGAGTTTTGACGAAGACGAACACGAGCTATTTGAGCACGGTATATGACGGGAATGTAGAGAACAAATTGTACTGGGACGGGAAGGACGAGCAGGGCAAGTATGTAAAGAGCGACGCGTACCAGGTAAGATTTATAGCGGAGCCGTACCCGAAAGCGGAAGGAGTAAGCCAGACGATAGAGTCAAGGGTATTGAACGTAGACAACTTCCAGATATTTGACAGGTACACTACGGACGTAACGAGGGATAACGGGAGTGTAGGGACGTTTGCGTATCAGGTATCAGTACCAATGAAGGTGGCGATACAGATCTTTAAGCCTGGTACGATGACGAGCGGGGCGGCGGACGGTACATTGATAGATCCAGCGGATCCGACTGGTCCTGCGATAGGAGAGAACAGTATCGACAAGGTGCTGGTAAAAGCGATAGTTGGAGTAAGCCCGCACTTAATCCCGATAGAAAGAGTATGGGACGGGACGGATTACAGGGGACAGATAGTACCGGATGGGATATATCCGTTCAGGTATGTAAGCGTACTGGACTCATACGATATGAACAGTGTAAACGGAGCGATAAGGATAGAGAGCGACCAGAGCGAAGTAACGAGCAAGGTAGCGGACTGGGACAAGTACGCGAACTTGGAAAACATCATGGTTGTAAACGGGGACAGCTGGTATGCGGACTTGGACTGGAAGAGCGACAAGGTAACGATGTTCTACCCGAACCCGCTGAGGCAGAGCTACGGACAGTTTGAAATCACGAAGATGCCGGCGCCTGGGACGATAAGCATAAAGATATATAATATCGCCGGGGATTTGGTAAGAGACGGCGGGTATGAGTGTATGAACGCGCGAGGAGTGACGAGCAGCTTGGAAGAGATAAACAACTCTGGCGGATTAGAGCCGGACTGGACGAGCAACGTAGGCGGAAGCGGAGAGATAATAGGAGGAGGAAACTTCGCGCTGAGATGCAAATGGGACAGGACGAACAACCACGGGAGGAAAGTGGCGAGAGGATTATATTATGCGATAATGGAGTTAAGCCCGACGAGGGGGAATGCGACGAAATCGCAGAAAGTAATAAAAATCCTTATCCCTTAATATCGGATGCATAGATTTATGAAAAATAATAAATATATAAAAGTTTTAACGATAGCAATGTTATTTTCCCTGTTCGGTGTCTCCGTTCAGGCGGCGGGCCCTTATAAAAGGGCCGGTACAAGCGCGAGCGCTTTCTTAAAGCTCGGTACCGGCGCCCCTGAAGCGCAGGCTATGGGTAATGCCTATACCGCACTTTCAAGCGGAGCGCAGGCCTTGTTCTGGAACCCTGCCGGTATCGCCACCAGCACCACCAGAGAATTCCAAGTTTCCCATATGCAGTGGTATGAAGGCGTGGGCGACAGCGCGGTGGGCTATGTACAGCCTATCGGCAAAACGGTTTTGGGCGTAAGTTTAAGGTATTTGCGCTTATCCGGCGATAAACTCGATGCGAGGGACTGGGAAGGTATACCTTTTGATCTTACCGGCGACGCCATTAAGGACTTTGTCGGTACGGTATCTTTGGCAAGAACATTCTTCGGCGTATTGGATATCGGCGGTACGGCCAAGTATATTAATGAAGACAACGTCGGCACAAAGCATATCAACCCGGCTTTTGACGTCGGCGGTAAACTGAGAATTTCAAACAATAAATTCGTAATCGGCGTTATGGGGCAGAACCTCGGCGATACCGAGGAAGTGCCTTCCGCTATACGTGGCGGCGCGGCGATTAACACCAAATACTTTACGATTTCCGGCGAAGTAGTGGATTATGTCGATGATAAAGTAAGATACGGCGTCGGCTTGGCTATACATATACCGGAAGATTTGGTTCAGGTGGCTTCCTTTGACATAAGGGTAGGCTACTACAACCGCGAAAACACCGGCTGGGCCGAAGACGGCGACTTGGCCGAAAAAATCGGCTTGGAAACCACTTCCAAAGTTACTTTGGGATTTGGTTTTTACAGCAGCGAAGTTTTAGGTTACGGTTTAGGCCTTGATTACGCCATGATGCCTTCCGGCGCTTTGGGCACGGCCCATCAATTGGCGGTAAGACTGCAGTTTTAACTGCGGGCCGCGGGACGGCTGTTATGAAAAAAAATAAAAAAGGACAGGCGGCGGTGGAATATATTCTTACTACGGCGGCGTTGTTTATAGCTTTTGTTCTTTTTTATAAATATTATACGTGGATAGTCCCCAAACAGTTTGAAAGCGGAGCGAAAATTATTCTTTCCGTATACGAACTGGAAAAGTAAATTTAAAAGATTTGTTTTATATTTCGGAGGAATTATTTATGATGAGAATCATTGCTAAAATGCACTTGGCCTACGCCAATGCGATTGAAAACGTAAAAAATAAAAAAGGACAGAACACCATCGAGTATTTGTTCATGCTCGGTATTATCGTCGTCGTGGTTGGTATCGTCGGCGGTTTGATCAAAACGTTTATGCCTGAACTCTTTGAAAACATTAAAGGCAAAATCTTGGGCCAGGCGGGCGAACTGTAATTTGAAAATGATAAAGAAACGTGATGGCCAAACGGTTATAGAGTTGATTTTGATTCTGCCGGTTTTTATGATGATAATATTCGTCGTCTTAGAGCTGGGGAATATGGCCTATCACACGATTTTGGCGCATCACGTTTCTTATGAGCTTGCAAGGGTGGGATCCCTTGTAGGCGTAAAAAAAGCGAGCGGCAAGACGGACAGCCAAAGGGTCAACAGCAAAATGAAAGAGGCCCTTAACAAAATGTTCGGCTTGAGGGGAGCTCAAAGCATGCAGTTTTCCGCAGTATTGCAAAAAACGGGTACGGACCCGCAGGTAAGAACGCATGCCAATGAAGATTTAGTCGTAACTTTGGTGTATAAGGTAAATTTGTTGTTTCCTCTTACCAGCTATATTTTTGCCGATGAGCCTAAAAGGTTCGGCATAAAAAGGATAAAAGCTACGGTAAGAATGCCGGTGGAGCGCCCTCTGATAAACTGAGGGACTGTTTGGTAAGTTTTTATTTTATTAAGTTTGTATTTCGGATTTTTATTATTAAGCAGTTTTTAAAGGAGCTTTAAATGAACAAAAAGAATATTCTGCTTCCGGTAGTGATAGCTATCGCGGCAGCTTTAATATACTATTTTGTGCTTTATATGGCGCAGGGTAAGATTAAGGAAACTTCCAAAATGGAAAAGGTCGCGGTTGCGGCCGTTGATTTGCCGGAAGGCAGAATCATTACTAGGAACAATATCAGGGAAGTTGAAATCCCCACGGCTTATATACAGAAAGACGCCTATGTAATTTCCAGAGGCGCAAATATAGCCGAAATTGAAAATTTGGTTACCAAAGTCGCCATAGCAAGGGGCAATCAGATAACAAAACCCTCCATTACCAGCCTAAGCCCGGAATCCGGCATCAGCCTTAAAGTAATGCCTTCTTACAGGGCGTTCATTCTGCCGGTTGACAGCAATGTTTCCAGCTTGATTAAGCCCGGCGATAAAGTTGACATACTGCTTACTTTTGACGCTATGATTAAAAGCGGCGGCAAAGAAAAAATGACGGCCACGATTTTGCAGGATATCCCGGTGCTTGGCGTAGGCAGCAATTTGGGCCAGGGGTTGGATTCAGCCTCAAGAGCGGCCAATGCCGAAAGGGAAGCCAACAATGCGGCATTTTCCGACAGAGCGGTGCTCAGCTTGTCAGTGTCCCCACCGGAAGCGCAGTATTTGGCTTTGGCTCAGGAAGAAGGTGTTATTACGGTTATCGTAAGGTCTAACGGCGATACTAAAGTGTTACCGATAGAAATTTCCAGCTTCTCTAAACTGTTTAGCTAAAGGGATTTAAAATTATTTAAGGAAATTAAAACTATATGAAAAATAAAAAACATGTTTTAAAAGCTTTAACCTTACTATTGGCTTTGGGCGCGCTTGCCGTAAGCGCCCACGCCAAGAAGACGGAACTTGTGGCCGTCAGCGCGGATATCGTTGAAATCAGCGGTTCTTTAACGACTTCGAAAGGCTTTGCCTGGAACCAGCTGTTGGATTTCAGCGAAAGCGAAATACCGGGCATATTTTCAATAGGCGAGTTTGAAAGAAAATCTTTGCTTAACACCCGTTTGAAACTCATGGAAAACGAAGGCAAAGCGCAGATCCTTTCCAACCCCAAGGTTATTGCTCGTTCCAATACCAGTGCCAACTTTTCCGCGGGCGGTCAAATCCCGTACCCGGTTGTAAGCGACAGGAACGTCGGCACCGAAATGAAGGAATACGGCGTCAAGCTGGACGTAATGCCGACGATTATCCCCGAAAGGAACAATATCATAGTAGTACAGCTGGAAATCGAACTTTCCAACCCGGATTATTCCCGCTCATTGACGATTAACGGTTCCACGGTGCCTTCCATGACCAAAAGGTTTTTACGTTCGGAAGTGGAACTCAGCAGCGGTGAAACTTTGGTTATCGGCGGCCTTAAAAGCAGCACCAGAAGCGTAGCCGAAGACAGAGTGCCTATACTCGGCAAAATCCCTTTGATAGGTTTGCTTTTTAAGAATAAAGACATTACGGAAGAACAGAGATCCCTCTTCTTATTCATTACGGTAGAAATCGTGGAGTAACTTTATGGAAGATACGCAGGCTTTATCCGGCACACCCAGAGTAATAGCTTTTACGGGGCCTAAAGAGGGCGTCGGTAAGACGACTCTTGTGCTAAATTTGGCGATAGCTTGGGCCGAAATGCAAAAAAGGCCTGTGCTTATAGTTCCGCTTGATCCTTTGGCTAGGCAGGAACACGGGTTTTATTTGGGCATCAGAAAGCCTGTTACCGTGGCCGATCTCGTACGCGCTTTAGGTTCCGGCGCGATAGCCATAGCCGGCGGTCTTTTAAGAGGTAAAGTTTCCATGACGCAGGTGGGCGTCGGCGTACTGCCGCTCGGTTCCACCAGGCAGGAGGTTTCTTTAATATCTCCCAAAATCCTGCTGCCTATGCTTTCCAGGCTTCAGCAGACTTTTGATATTTTCCTTGATGTGGATTCCAGCTTTCCTATGGAATCTTTCGCCTTTGATATTGCCGACAAAATCTTCTGGGTTACAAACTGCACCCGCTCCCATTTAAACACCGCGGTTGCCATGTTTACCGATTTTAAGGAAATGCACTTCCCTATTGACCGCATAGAAATAATCTGCAACCAGTATAACTTGCCCGGCGCGATAGATCACGAGGAAGTAAACCAATTTTTTATAAAATTAGGCCGCGAACCGATAGTATATCTTACTTGGGAAGAAAGCGTATTTGAATCTTCCAATAAGAGGGAAATAGAAATATTGGTCAACCGCAGTTCCCTTTGGGTTCAGGAAGGGCTTAAACCGATTTTAAAAGTTATTGAAGATACACCGGCCGGCGAAAAGAACTGGTCCACGGTGGTGCCCGACAGCGAATTCGTGTCCGCTTCCAAAAATATTTGGGAGGCCGCCACGGCCTTAAGCGGCGTTGCGAAAGGGCCCAATCATATAGACGGCGGGGATTCCGATCTTTCTTACTGGGATTCTTTAAAACAGCAGGTTCATAAAGACGTAATCAAAACTTTGGAAGTTGAACGTATCGTCATCAGCGAAGAAGGCAGCCAAAACGAGCAGACCAGAAAGCGCGTTTCGGTAATTATTGACGAAGTTCTGCGTAAAAAGGCCAATGTCCAACTTTCAAGGGATCAAAAAGTCAGATTTATCAACGAACTTTTGGACGAAATTTTGGGCCTCGGCCCTTTGGAAGCTTTGATGAGGGACCCGTCCGTTACCGAAATCATGGTAAACGCCTATGATAAAATCTTCATAGAGCAGAAAGGTAAACTTACCCTTACAAGGTATAAATTCCGCAACAATGACCAAGTCGTACAAGTCATTAAAAGGATTGTGGCCCCGCTCGGCAGGCGTATTGACGAATCCGTCCCGCTGGTCGACGCAAGGCTTAAAGACGGTTCCCGTGTAAACGCGATTATCGCGCCTTTGGCGGTTTCCGGGCCTTCGCTCACGATAAGGCGTTTCTCCCAAAAGCCGTTCGGACCGGAAGATTATTACCGCTTCGGCACTATTGACAGGCCGACGATGTACTTCCTTGAGTGCTGTGTCAAACTCAGAAAGAACATTATTATTTGCGGCGGTACAGGTACAGGTAAAACAACATTTTTAAACGCTCTTTCCAGCTATATTCCGGAAAACGAGCGTATCGTAACCGTGGAAGACACCGCGGAGTTAAGACTTCAGCAGGAACACTGGGTTTCTTTGGAAAGCAGGCCGGCCAACATTGAAGGCAAAGGCGAAATAACCATTAAAGATCTTGTTAAGAACTGTCTGCGTATGAGGCCGGACAGAATCGTAGTCGGTGAGTGCCGCGGCTCGGAAGCTTTGGACATGTTGCAAGCCATGAACACCGGCCACGAAGGTTCTTTGGCCACGATTCACGCCAATACTCCGCGCGACGGTTTAACCCGTCTTGAAGCAATGTGTATGATGGCCAGTGCGGATTTGCCGATTTGGGCTATCAGGGAAATGATTTCCTCCGCCGTGAACATGATAGTTCAGCTTTCAAGGTTCTCTGACGGAAGCAGAAAGGTTACTTACGTAACGGAAATTTGCGGGCAGAAAGACAACGCAATACAAAGCAAGGATTTGTTCCGCTATATCCAAACCGGCGTAAACAAAGAAGGGAAAGTGGAAGGCGTTTTCGCCGCGACGGGCGAACTGCCTACATTCTTCCACGAGTTTAAAGCCAAAGGCATTGACGTGCCCAAGGAAACTTTTGACCGCCCGGATACTTCGGCCCGCAAGGAAGAAGCGGCGGCTTAAGGATTACAATATGAAATTGCTCAGAAATATTTTTATAGCTTTGTCGGTCTTGGCGGCGGGTGTTTCGCAATCATACGCTCAGCGCGTATTTACGGAAAACCAAAGCGAAAGGATAGCCTGCGCCAAAGAAAGGCTTTACGCAATTTATACTTTCTTGGATGCTTCAAAACCGAGCGACCAGAAAAAATACGAACCTGCCGCCTGCGGTACCGGCGCCAAAGGCGTGAATATGCCTAAATATCTGGAAAAGATACTGCCTGAAATGGATATGAGAAGATTATGGCAGGTTTCCGGCGAAGGCAGCGGTACGGAATTTTACAGCGAAGCCGAAATTTGGCGTCAGCCGATAGGCTTGGTGTTCAACTTTTTGGAACTGATGGAACAAATCAACAGCGGCAGTGCGTATACCACTACCGAAACGGTTGAAAGAATTACAAGATTTAAAACCCAAATGATGGTTTATATCGACAGGCTTAAAAGCAGACCTTCAAACTATGAACTGCGCACCAGTATGGAAGGCCGCGGACGCTCGATAATCGCCACTTTGGATTTGATTGATTCCGAAATGGGCAGCGTATTGGAATCGTTTAAAGTTTCTCCCAGATTGTGGCGTTCCAAATTCAGAAAAGCCGTTATGGGCATAACGACGCTTTCAAACAGCCTTTACGGTGATATTGTTACGGTTAATCCGCGCTTAATGCCGCTGGAACTTTCCATGGAAGACAATAAAAAGAGTTCTTCCGATATTTACAGGGCCCAGCGCGACAGAAAATTAAAGGCCGACAACAGCCTTATGATAACCGTTTTTATGCTTATGGGCACTTTGGCCGTTTTTATCAGCGGGTATATGCTGATTTCGGATAAAAACGACCAGCTCGCCAAAGCCATCGGCCAGTATATGCAGAAAAGTTCCGTTTGGGCCGACGACTTCAGCAGACAGTTTTTGGATATTAACGTAAAATACATAGTCTTGGGCACTTTATTGCTGTTTTGCGTAATCGGTGCGATATTCGGCGCCGGCGCTGGCGGTTTTACGGGAGTCTTGCTCTTTGCGGTATTTTTCGCCATGGGTCTTACTTTCGGGCTTAAAATGCCGGGTATAGTTTTAAATATCCTTAAAAAACGCCGCGGCGAGAAAATAAACGCCCAGCTTATGGACGCTTTGATTTTGCTTTCAAACTCCCTTAAATCGGGTATGGATATCGTACAGGGTTTTGATATGGTTTCAAGGGATTTAAGGCCGCCTATATCAGATGAGTTTTCTTTGGTAATCAAAAACTATAAATTGGGCTCTCCTTTTGAGAAAGCTCTTGAAGGCATGGAAGACCGCGTGGACTCAAGGCTGCTTTCCTATATGGTTAAAGCAATAGTTTTGCAGCGTCAGGTCGGCGGTAATTTGACGAAGATTTTTGAACGCATCGTGGAGAACATCAGGGAAGAAAGCAAGCTGGAAGAAAAGCTGCAGGCCATGACGGCCCAGCAGAGAATACAGGCCATAGTCGTCGGCGTAATGCCTTGGGTTATGGTCGGCGTAATGTTCATGTTCCAGCCCGACATTATGGTAAGCTTTTACACCTCTACGGTGGGTATTATAGTACTGGCTTTTTGTATATTCTGGATCGGCGTCGGTATTAAACTGGTAAACAAATTAGGGGAGATAAAGGTATAATTATGAACATGGGTACATATACGGTAATTATGCTTATTGTGGCTTTGTTCGGCTCCATAGCCGTGATGGTGGCCGTCTTGAGGTTGCTTTCTCCGGCGGAGGAAAAGACCAACATCGCCGACTTGGAGGCCAAGCAAATAAAGTCCACCTCCAGCTTCGCGAGGCTGCACCCTCAGGAGAGGTTTATAGACAGGGTCGCCTTGTTTACCCTTAACACTTTTAAACTGCAAAAGCCGCTGGAAGAAATTTGCATGCTTATGGGAAGCCCGGCAAAGCCTCAGCCGGTTGATATTTTGTATTATAAAATATATTGCGCGATAGGCCTTCCTATTTTGCTTATGCTGGTGTTTAAATCGCCTATACTTATAGTAACCGCGCCTTTGGGCTTTTATCTGCCGGATTTGAAATATAAGGGCGAGATACAAAAGCGTCAGCAGGAAATGCTGGGCAACTTCGCCACTACGGTGGACTTGACGGCCCTGATTATTGAATCCGGTTTGGATTACATGACGGCTTTTGAAAGGATTATAAAAATAGCCAAACAGAAAACTTTGCTTGAAGTTGAGATTGAAAAAACTTTAAATGAAACCAAGCTCGGTTATTCCCGCCGCGAAGCTTTGGAAAGACTGGCGGCGCGTACGGGCGTTCAGGATATACGTTCTTTCGTCGGGTTGATAGTACAATCGGACGAATTGGGTACGAGCTTGGTAGAACTGCTTAGGAACTTCTCCACGGACTTAAGATTCAGAAGGCTTAACAAAGCGGAGAAACTTGCGGCGCAGGCTTCCACCAAAATGTTAATACCGCTGTTTATTTTCATTTTTCCGGTGGTGTTCATTTTGATTATTGCGCCTATGGTGGCTGATTTTATGACGGGCGGTATGCCCTTTTAAGAGGAAAAATTTATGAAAAAATTATTATTTATTATACCTTTGGCGCTTACGGCGCTCAGTCTTAACGCGGCAGACAGGCCCATGAGGGAAAAGGGCAAGGAAGCCGGCATGCTGCTGGACTTGCAGAAGATATCGCTGGGCACGATTTCAAACGTCGAGCAGAAAAAGCAATATCTTTCCACCGTCCAGCTTGAAAAACAGCGCATTCAGAATTACACGCTGAGAATGGTCTATGAAAACGCATATGACCTTTACCGCCGCGGGGACTATCAGCGCGCACATGAACTTGCCAACGTGATTTTGAGCATAGATCCCAGCCTTACCAAAGCGCAGACTTTATCCAAAGAAGCCGGGCGCATGGCCACTTACGGCACCCTTTCGGAAGACGAAATCGTCAATATGAAATATGAAGAAGGTATAAACCTTTATAAACACGGCAGATTGGTTGAGGCTCAAAGCAAATTTGAAGAAATTTTAGTTCTTCGTCCGGCCGATTCCAAAGCGAAAGACTGGGTAAAACGCATTGACAACGAAATCGCCGAAGAACATACCCGCCGCGGCTATTACGCTTATAAAAACGGCGATTACAATGAAGCTTTAAACCAATGGTACAGCGTGCTCATAATAAAGAAAGAAGACGCCGGCCTTACGGCGAAAATAGCGGAAGTCGAAGCCGAAATGAAAAGGGAAGAAAATCAGAAAACTTTAAACAAAGCTTTCAGCTTGTATTCCCAGGGCAAACTTATACCCGCTTACAGAGAATTTGAAAAATCTTTGGAGATACAGCCCGGCGAACAGCAGACGCAGAAGTTTACCATGCAGCTTAAAGAAGAAATCGCCAAAGGCTATTTTGAAGCCGGAAACAAAGCTTACAGCAACAAAAAGTACAATACGGCCGTGGCAAATTGGAAAGAAGCCAAAAACTGGGGCTATAACCAAAATGACGTCGCCATGAACATCAAAAGCGCGGAAGCCGCCAAATTGAGAGCCGCTCAGGCAAAGAGGGAAGCCGCAAATAAACCTGCTCCCGCTGCTCCGGCGACTCAGCCCGATTCCGTGCCGGTGCCGGTTCCTCAGCCGATACAGACCAACCTTCTTGAGGGTGAAGACAGTGCGGCCACTCCTATAACGCCGCAGCCTTCCGCCCCGCAGGATGTGGGCGAAAATGACTTCCCTACGGCTAATTTGACGGGAAATCAAACCATGATTTCGGAAGACGCAAGGCAGGCCTCCAACGCCAGGTATATTGTCGGTTCAAAATATTATGCCGAGGGCGATTGGGTAAGAGCGAAGGCGGAGTTCCAAGCGGCTTTGCAGCTTAATCCCGAAAACTCCGAAGCGGCTTTGGCTTTGAAGAGGATTGACGCCAAAGTAAACAGCGGTTCGGCGTTGTAGGTGCTGATATGATTAAGAAAATAAGCATACGTTGGTTTTTATGGTTTGCGCTTGTGGCGGGATACGCCCTTATTTTAGGAGCTTTGCTGTACTTTAATTTGTTCAAGCGCGTTTTTGACGCCAATTTGCAGGATCACATAATCAATATCGTAAGGACGAACGCCAATGTGCTTATTGACGGGCTTGTTGCGCGCGATCTTATAACGATACCGGAGATTGATCTTATCTCCTCTTGGCCGCGCCATGATCCCAGGATTTCCAATATCGTTTATTTTAACGGGAACGGCAAGATA
Organism: Candidatus Proelusimicrobium excrementi; assembly: GCA_934643455.1. Classification (GTDB taxonomy): domain Bacteria; phylum Elusimicrobiota; class Elusimicrobia; order Elusimicrobiales; family Elusimicrobiaceae; genus Proelusimicrobium; species Proelusimicrobium excrementi. The sequence goes on from CAKUBV010000004.1 coordinate 158,276, forward strand.
AGATGGCATAAAGATACGGAAAAAATAAATAAATCTTTGGCTGAGTATCACCGCGGAGGTTTCTTGGATACGGACGCCGTACTCGAGGCCCTTAATATGGGGATATACAGAGTGGCTTTGAAGAATGACGGTTCCGCTTACGATATAGCCGTTCCGCTTAAGGCCAAAGACGGAAAAGTCGCCGGCGTAATAAGTTTTGACGTATCCAGAGATGACGTTAAAAAGGAAATCAACAACGCTTTGGTAAATTATTTGGCGGGTTCGGTGCTGATATTTATACTCATGGGTATAGTTCTGTATATATTTGTGATAAAGAACGTAACGCGCCCGATAGTGGCTTTAACCGACAGTATTGAAAATATTTCGACAAAAAGCTTCCAGCTTGATTTTATGGAACGCAGCGACGAAGTCGGCGAACTTGCAAGAGCTGTGCAGAACTTTTTGAGCAAGGTTAAAAAGGAGCTTGAAGAAAGGGAAATCCTTGATAAAAGCCGCCATCATTACGAACAGGAATGGTGGTCTTCGGTATTGGCCATAACGATACCCAAAGGCAGCCGCGCTTTGGTTGTTGACGAAAACAACAACGTAATGCACGCCAATTTTGAGCTTGCAATTAAGAAAGAAGGCCCTATCCACTTGCTGGATATATTCGGCGGAACTCAGCAGGATATAGTGCATATAGTGGGGCAGGCTATGGATAATCCGGGCAAAATCTTCCGCGCAAAAACGCAAAGCGGCGGAAGGGCTTTCGGAATAAAAACTTTGCAGCTTTCTTCAAGGGGCGGCATAGTGAGGACCGTTATCGTGCTGGAGCCTCTGGCCGCGGCCAAGAAATAGTTTTTTAAGGAGATATTATGAAGCTTGAAATAAAAAATATAAATCTGGTTTCCGTCGTATTTTCGGTATATCCGCTGGTGCTTTTCGTACTCAGCTTTTTAAACGCCGTCTTCGCAATAGGCGATTTGAGCGACTACACTTTAATGCAGAAGATAATGCAGATAGTGCTTTGGACTTTGGCTCAAACCCTTACTTTGACGGTAGTTTCCTTAGCCCTGGTTTTTGTATACAACCTTTTGTGCTCTTTCGGCATCAGGGGCATCAGATTTGATATAGAAGAAGCGGGCGTCGAATCCGAAGCTGTGGAAGAAACTTCCGCTCGGTAATATTCATCAGGAGGAGTAAATTAAATGAGAATCAGCAAAGTAATGACTTTTGTTCTGTCTTTTGCATTGCTTTCCGCGGGTGCGGCTTTTGCCGCGCCGGCCAAGAAAGCCGCCAAAGCCAAACCCGTAACGATTACCGTTGTTGAAATGACGGGCAACGCCAACGGCAGCCAGGAAGAAGGTCTTAACGAGGGGCTTAAACAATTTATCGGCGGAGAAGTCGAAATTGTAAAAGTTGACAGAGAGGCCGCTCTCAAGGATCCCAAATATAAAGGTTTAAATATGGATTATATGCCTTTGTATTTGGTTGAAAAAACTAAAGTTACGGAAGAAAAATTCGCCGAACCCATCAAATACGGCCAGCTCGCCGTCACTGATGATTTTATCGTGTTTGAAAAACAGACCAGACACGGCGTATACGCCAATAAAGAAGCCGTACCGAACCAGCTGGAGATTTTCGTAATGTCCCAGTGCCCTTACGGCGTTTTGGCGGAAAACAGAATCATCGACGCCATGAAGCTTGACAAATTGCCCAAAGACGTCAACGTCAATATCAGGTATATCGTCAGCGAAGGCAGAAACGGGCAGGAATTTAACAGTTTGCACGGCGCCGCCGAATGGGAAGAAAACGTAAGACAGCTGATTATCAAGAACAAATATCCCAAGAAATTTTGGAAATATCTTGAAATCAGAAATAAAAATTACCAGTCCAGCTTGTGGGATCAGGCCGCCGAACAGGCCGGCATCAACCCCAAAGTTTTCAGAAAATACTGGAACGAAGGCGTAAAAATGCTGAAAGAAGAAATCAAACACGCCGAAGAATATAACGTAAACGGTTCCCCTACCGTAATTTGGGAAGGCAGAGTCGTTACGGATATGGGCAGCTTGGCCGAAATCCCAGGTTTTGAGGGATTGGCGCAGACTTACGGTTCAGCCGCCGCTCAGGCCCCTGCCGGACAGTGCTAATATAAATTCTGTTTGCAGTTGATTGGGGCATAAGAGATTATGCCCCAATTTTTTAATAAATTTTGATTTAATACCGGGTTTTGCGTAATACTCCCGGGCTGTGATATGAAAAGCGGACATTTAAGATATACTATTTTCGCCGTAATAACGGCGGCGGCTTTGATTCCTGCGGTTTTGATTGTTTTTTATATGATGCAGGCCGGCGGAGCCGTGCTCAAAAACGAACAGAAAGAAAGATTTGAAATGTTCAATGACCGTTTTTCAAACGAAGTCTCCGCCTACCTTTCGCGCAATGAAAGGCTTATAGAAACTTTTCTGGAAATCCGCGCGGCCGGATATATGGACGACGAAAATTACTCCAAGCTTGTGGAAGTTTTCCTTGCCAAAAACAAGTCCGTAATAGGCATATCTTTCTTAAATCAAAACGGAAGGGAAATATCCTATCACGGTATGCGGCCAAAAATATCCTACGGCGGCATTTTGCCGGATATAATAAGCGAAACTATAGACAATAAAAAAGTTTTTGTAGGTTCCTTGAACAAAAATCCTTCAAAGGGACTTCTTTCTTTGGCGATGTCTTTCCCCGATTCCTACAAAGGCGTAAACAGGGCCGTGCTGGTTCAGTTCGACATGAAGGATTTGGAGGAGTTTATCAAAACCTCCGTTTCCAAAGAAGATTTAACTTTAATTTTTACCAAAAACGGTTTTTTGATTTTTTCCAGTACGGGCGGCTTAAGCACCGAACTTGATAATGCCTATGATTTGCAAATAAATCGCCTTGTGGGCTTGGCTAAAAACGGCTCTTACGGTTTTGCGGAAGTGCAGGGCTACAGCGGCGTTTTGGGGGAGATATCTTCCGCCGGGTGGCTCGTTTTTACGGGCAAAGCGTCAAACGAGCTGGTTCTTCCGTTTAAAGATTATTTGCTGGGTTCTCCTTTGCTTTTGGCCGTTCTTTGTTTGGTTGTTTTGGCGTCTTTGCTGATTTTGAGCGCCTATTTATGCGGTGTTATTTTAAGGCCGGTAAGAGCAATGACCAAAGCCGTAATCGCCCTTGAACAAGGCGCGGAAACGCCGTATTTGCCCGCTCCCGATAACGAAATAGGCGTATTTTCCAAATCTTTTGCGCGTATGCTTGATACCATAAAAATGCAATTTGACGAAATGCGCCAGGAACGCCAGGATCTTGAGGAACTTAACCAATCTTTGGAGCTGCGCGTCGGCAGCAGAACCAAAGAGCTGAGAACCGCTTTAAACGAACTTATAAAAAAGGAAAGGCTTGCGGCTATCGGGCAAATGGCCTCAATAGTCAGCCATGAAATTAAAAACCCTTTAGCCGTAATAAAAAACGCCGTCTATTTGATAAAAATGCGCTTGGGTGAAAAGGCCGAACCCAAAATACTCAAAAATATTTCCGTTATAGATCAGGAAATACAGCAGGCCAACGGAATTATTGAAGAAATACTCGGTTACGCCAGAAGCCGCGAACAAATCCTTACGGTTACGGATTTAACGCTTTATATGAAAGAGATTTTGGCTTCTTATCCAATGCCGGAAAATATTAAAGTCGTTACGGAATACGCTCCTTTGCAGCTGCCGGTAAAAATCGACACCGAAGAAATGAAGCAGGGCATCAGGAACATAATCGGCAATGCGGTAGAAGTCATGCCCGACGGCGGCCAGCTTATAGTAAAAACTCTGGTCGGCGGCAATTATACCGCGGTTTTAAGCATTCGCGACAGCGGCCCCGGCATTCCCAAAGAGATAAGGGAAAATATCTTCGCTCCGTTTTTTACCACAAAAGCCAGGGGCACCGGTTTGGGCTTGGCCGTGGTAAAGAAAGTGGCCGGAAGGAACAATGTCCAAATTGAGCTTGTCAGCGAAGAAGGCAAGGGTACAAAAATAAGCATGATTTTTAAAATGCACAGGGATTAATTATGATTGACAGTGAAGAAAAACAGGTAAAAATTTTGGTTGTTGACGACGACGATAATCTGCGCGGCACTTTAAGCGAACTTTTGGAGCTTGAAGGCTATGACGTCTATCAGGCCGGAAGCGCAAAGGAATGCATGAACCTTGTCGAAAATGATTTTTTCAACGTGATTTTGATGGACTATAACTTGGTTGACGGCACGGGGCTTGACGTCGTAAAAAGCATAAGGCGTTTTAATACGCAGTCGCAGGTTATAATGATAACGGCGCACGCTTCTTTAAACACCGTGATAAAAGCCATACAGGAATCCGTTTACGACTTTTTGGTAAAGCCGGTGGACTTTGACCATTTAAAACGTACAATCAAAATGGCCATGGAAAAGTTCCGTTTGGAACAAAGCAACCGCCGTCTTTTGGAACAGCTTAAGCAAACCAACGCGGATTTAAGCAATTTAAACAGCATGAAGAGCAAATTCTTTTCCATAGTGTCCCATGACCTTTCCAATTCCCTCATGGCGCTTAAGATGAGCTATGATATGCTCCAAAAAACTATCAAATCCCCGGATGAAAACCAGCTGCGCAAAATGCAGTATATGAATGACAGCCTCGGGCAGATATTTCTGCTGGTTAAAGATCTTGTGGACTGGGCCGCGATAGAAAAGGGAAAGCTGCGGCTTGAAAAGTCCGAATTTGAACTTACCTCTTCCATAAAAAACGCTTTTGAAATTTTCAAAGAAAAGGCTAAACTTAAAAATATAGATATGTCTTTCGCCGGAAAAGAGGAAATAAAGGTTTTCGGCGATCCTAAAAGGATAAGGCAGGTTATATCCAATATAACGGAAAACGCCATACGCCATACTCCCGAAAACGGCAAAATAGACATATCGGTAGTGAAAATTGACGCTAAAAATGCTAAAGTGTCTGTTAAGGATAGTGGCGCGGGCATAGATCCGGCCGAAACTGAAAATTTATTTAAAAGTTTTTACCAGAAAGGTTCCGGCGGACGTTTGGGGCTGGGCCTTTCCATAGCGCAGGATATAGTAATTAATCACGACGGTAAAATTTGGGCCGAGAGCGAAGGAGAAGGCTGCGGTTCCACTTTTAGTTTCACCCTGCCTATTATAAATTAGGAGAAGGATTATATGCCAGCCAAGAAAAAAACAGTTAAAGTGCTTATCGCTGACGACCAAACTCTTTTCCGGGAAGGTATAAAAGATGTTCTTACCGGGGAAAAGTGGATAGAAGTCGTAGGCGAAGCCGCCGACGGCGAAGAGGCCGTTGCTCTCACTAAAAAACTCAAGCCCGAAGTCGTGCTTATGGATATAAAACTGCCTAAACTTGACGGTATTTCCGCAACCAGGCAGATAAAAAAGAATCATCCCGAAGTAAACGTTTTGATGCTTTCCAGTTTTGAAGACGAAGCGCACGTAATGGAAGCCATACAGGCGGGGGCGAACGGGTATCTTTCCAAAATGCTTCCTGCGGCGGAACTTGTAAATTCCATAAGAACTTTTACTTCCGAAGGGCTTATGATACCCCAGCAGCTTATGGGCAAACTTTTGCAGGGTCTGAGGAAAATGGGCGACGGCGGAGCGCCGGCTCAAGCCACGCTGACAAAAACGGAAGTGCGCGTGCTGGATTTGCTTGGCCGCGGCATGAGCAATAAAGAACTTGCTTTGGAGCTCGGCTGCAGCGTAAAAACCATAAAGAACCATTTAAACAGCGCGTTTCACAAGCTGGACGTAACCAGCAGAACGGAAGCCGTGGTAAAAGCGATAAAACAGGGGATAATATCTTCCGACAGGTAATATCCCGGAGGCGTAATTTTATGAAATGTCTTAAAAGCGCATTGCGTTTGGTAAAATCCGAAAGAGGCCAGCAGACGGTGGAATTCCTGCTGATGCTCGGCGCGGTGGTTACTTTCGTTTTGGCTTTTACGATAACTTTTCATAAGGAAATCGCCGGCGGTTTCTTTACCGTAATAGGCAAGATTTTGGGCTGACGGAGGGGGAAATGCCGTTTTGCTTTAAAATGATAAAGAATAAAAAAGCGCAGATAGTTTTGCCGGCGATATTGCTGATACCGACTATCTTGCTTGTAATTTATCTTTTGCTTGAAACGACAAAACTTTCCAGGGAAAAAATCCGCCACCAGTTCGCTTTGGATACCGCCGCTTTTACGGAGCTGACTTCCGCCTCTAACTACTTAAACGCCACCGCATACACAAACGGCGCGTTCCCGTTCAGATTATTCAGGGAGAATTTTACTCCTGCCGAAAAAGTCTTCGGCCCTAAAAGCAACCCCGAGCAAAAGGAGCTCAGTTTGTACGAGTTGTTTTACAGGGGCGGGGCATTCCCGGCTTTGGGAGACGACGGGGATTGGAACAGCGCTCCTAAAGATACCGATACCGAATGGGAACTTAAATTTTATACGGAAGAAAGCGAAGAAAGAAGCAGCTGGAACACCCCTAATCCTCCCAATATAAGCGACCAGACTTTTTATCCCATTATGTCCAAAAATTACGCCGATAATTATGCTATCGGCTGGAACCCGGACGCGGTAAAATTATACGTACTGATATACTATTTTTTAAGTCAAATTTACGAAGATCAGAAAAACGTTTATCTTAAGCTCAGCAAGGAAGGGGAGTTCTTCCGCAAAGGTTATTATCTTAATGTCGGTTCCGGCGGCTGCAAACTCAGCGAGTGCGGCAGAGAAGGCGCAAAGAATTTTAAAAGTTTTGTTGTGAAAACGGAGCCTGTATATATAAAGAAAATTAAATTTTATTTCGTTAACCCCGATGATTCCAGTGAAGAGGCTAAAGAAATAGAGTTTGACCTTGAAGAGCAGGATATGTTTGACGGAAGGCTTTATCAATACTCGTATTTAAACAGGAGCTATGCCAGTAAATTGAGAAATCTTTATAAAGGGGTCGACATAACCCAGCCGTTTAAAGCTCCCAGCAATTACTTTAACGTCAATTTGGAAAAATTCAGGCCGCACAATCACGTGCGCGCGGCTTTGCAGTGCACTAAGGAAAGCAATAACTGCATTTGGCCGAATCCTACGCCTAAATATCAAGTGAGGCTGTTCCCGTGAACTTATTTAGATTAATTTCTTCCCGCAGAGGCCAAGCCACCACGGAAGTGGTGTTGCTGTTCCCGATATTTTTTATTTTAACTTTGTTCATCGTTAAAATATACGGGCTTTTGGTTATCGTCCAAAAGACGGAAATAGCTTCTTTTTATGCGGCAAAGCGCTGGCAGCTTGAAAGCCACCGCGCCACCAAATACGCCGACGGCTGGGATAATACTTTCCTTAAAAAAGATATAGAAAAGAAAGTCCTTGATTATATAGGTTTCAATAATGCTTCCACCAGGAAGTTCCTCTCTCTGCGTAAAGTGGAACTTGATATAGAGCGCACTTCTGTATGGAACAACGTGGTTTTGAAAGTTAATACATATCCGCCCAATATACCGTTTTTATGTTCTTACGATATAAGGCAAGTATGCAAGCGTCCCTACGGCGCGGCGTGCGAGCGCGGCTATAATTTTATATGCAATAAGGGCGGCACCATTGAGGTTATAAAAGCCGTACCTAACAGGGACAGGCCTATAAGCTTCAGGCTGCCGATGTCAAAAGCAAAGTAAAGGCTGGCTTTTAAAAACGGGCCGGCATTTGAGTGCTTGCAAAAAGTTTGTTGTAAAAAATTGCGATATTGACAAATTATAAATTTGTTTGTAAACTTTCAGTAGGCGTATAACGCCTTGAATTTAGCTCCGTGTTTGAGGATATCCCGGTTTTAGTGGGGTATCGGTCAGCAGGAGCCGCAATTTTTGTATATAATTTTAAAAAGTTTTAAAAATTTATTTTAAGAGGGTATCAATATGGCGGTGGTATTAAAAAGCAATAACGGCGGCGGCAAAAAAAACCCCGTAAGCGCATGGCTGGGCTACGGCGCGGTTGCGGTTTTCGGCCTTGCCGTTGTGGCTACGGCTTTTATGGGCGGCGGCAAAACGCCAGACCCTATGGATTCCGCTTACAGCTATTCCGATTTTAAGGATTTGGCGGATATGCCTTTTTCCAACGAAGAAGCCGAAGCGGAGCTTCTTTCAAGCGTAAGATACGGCGATATTGCCAAGAACGATTTAATCAACGCTTTATTCAGCGAAGAAGATAAAGAAGCCCGTAAGGCGGACGATGCTTTAAACGGCGTGCCTGAACCGCCGGACGCGGAATATGCCGAGGCCGCCAAAGCCAAAGCTAAGGTTCGCACCGCCAAGGAAAAGTACTATCGCAGCAGAGCCGCGGCCAAAGCGGCGATGGCTCAAAGGACGTCTAAGAATGCATTGTCTTCTTCCGGCGGGATAAAAGTGGGCAGCGCAAGCAGCGGCGTAAGTGCCACCATTTGGCGCGCCGACGATAAAAAGAACGGCAAAACATCTTCAGCCGCGGCGGCGTCTTCATCCTCTTTAAACGCGCAGCTTGCCAAAGACGTTAAGAATATTAACAACAGGGGCGGCTTTATGGCCGCTTATGAAAAGAGCCGCGCGGCCGCCAACGCCAATAATTTGGAAGACGCTCACGCCCTTGCGGCGGACGCTTTCCAAAACGCGGGTGATTTGGAAGGTGATTTAAACGGCGATTTGGAAAAAGCCGCCGAAGGCCTTGATTTGAACAAAATGATGGGCGAACTTGATAAGGATAAACTTGCCCGTGCGGCAAGTACTTTGGACGACGGTTTGGATAAAGCCAAAAAAGACGCCGATAAAAAAGATAAAAATAAAAAAGATTATAAATGCGACGGGACTATGATGGACGGATCAATAGACTTGGGATGCACCTTGGGGAAGTTGTTTGACGGACTTGTTGCAGGTGGGGTAGACGCTTTAAAATCAGCTTTAAAAGGAAAAGGAAAAGAAGGATATGAAAAAGGAGCTGTAAATGTTGCCGTTGATAAGGCAAAGGATAAAATTAAAGACCTTGAGGGCAAAAAAGACTCAGATCTTACACCGGAAGAGCGGGACGCGTTAAGAGATGCTAGGGAAGTTGTGAGCTTTTTTAATGATAATAGTAAAGCCAATATGAGAGATTATTACAAATACAAGAAAGACCAAGAGAAAAAAGCAGAAAAGGAAGAGGAACAAAAAAAGAAAAATAATAAATCAAATGTAGAAATAAAGGTTCCAGGCAGTGATGTTTAAACAAGCTCTTTGTAAAATATCAGCCCGCAATTAATAAGTTTGCTGTTGACATTGACAATTTATAAATTTGTTGGTACACTTTAAGTAGGTACTTAAAGTGTACCGTAAATTTAGCTCCGTGTTTGAGGATTTCCCGGCGGTAATGGGATATCGGTCATCAGGGGCCGGTTTTATTATATATATAATTTGGAAGACAAAATTTAAGCTTGTTAATTTTTAAGAGGGAAATATGTCTATAATCATGAGGAATGCAAAAGGCGGAAAGAGAGGGGACGGCAAAACCCAGGCTTATACTTGGGCCGCTTGTATAATGGTATTGGTTTTTGCGGTATCAATAGCGGCGGCTGTAAAAGGCTCTGGCAATAAAAACAGTTCTCAGGAAGCCTATCGCAAACAAGCTTTTGATTTGGGCAATATGCCTTTCAGCGATGACTCGGCCGAGGCGTATTTATTGGCTTCCAATAAATATAATGATATAGCCAAAAACAGTTTAATAAACGGTTTGTTCTCAAAAGAGCAGAAAGAAGAACGCCAAGAATCGGATGCTTTAAACGGTGTTCCGGCCGCGCCGGATAAAGAATATAAAGCCGCTCAGGCAGAACAGGCGGCAAAGAAAGCTCGTTCAAGCAGACCGGCAAAAAAAGCCGTTAAAAACCAAGCCCCAACAAGGCCTTCCGGCAGTTTAAGCAGCGGTTCTATGGCGACGACTTCCGGCGGTGGCGGCGGAGCGCGCGGCACGGTTTGGGGCTCAGGCAATAAAGGCGTTTCAACGGGCGGCGGCTCCAAAATGCAGGCAAATCAGGCGGCATTGATAAATCAGGTAAAAAACGGGAAAAATTTGGGTTTTCAGCATGCGGCCATGGCAAGTGCGGCCGCGGCAAATGCAAAAAATATGGATTCTGCGGCGGCGAACGCCGTGGACGCTTTCCAAAAGGGCGCGACGGAAGCGGGAAAAGAGCTGCTTGAAAGCGACCTTGAAAAAAACGCGGACGCCCTTGAAGTGGATGAGGGAGATTTAAAAGACAAGTTAGAGCGGGCCGGCAACAGCGACGAACTGGCTGGTTTGGATAATAAGCTTGAAGATTTGAAAAAAGAAAAAGAGAAAGAAGATGAAGAAGAAGAGTGTGCCAGCAGTATGTGGACTAATATGACTGAAGGCAAAGGGGAATGTGTTGCTGGTGCTTTACTTGACAAAGCAATAGGAGCTTTAGTGGGTAGTTTTTTTGGTGGATTGTTTGGTTAATCAATTTTTAGTTAATACAAAAAGGAGTCTGTTATGAAAAATATCTTAAATAAAATAGGGGCTGTTTCCAAGCCGGTAATATTCGGCGCGGCTTTGGGCGTAGCCACTGTTGTGGTTGGCGTAGGCGTAGCCACCAACCTGATGAGCGACGGGCCTAAAGGGGCCTCCGGCCGCGTTTTAAGCCAGTACAGCGGCGATACGGCTTCCGTAGGCTCAAGTGCGGGCGGTTATGACGCTTACTCAAAAGAAGCTTTGGAAGCGCAAATAGCCGCGGCCAGAGCGGAAAGAGAAGGCGGTACGGCCTTAGCTTATTTGGGCAATGCCGGTAAAGGCAGATTTGCTTATGGGGAGAAACCTTCCGCTTATAAAGGCGGCGTGGTCGACCCTATGGCTATGAGCAATACCGGTTATGAGGCCGAAGCCGGCGCGGAAGCGGCGGGCGGCACTCCTGATTTAAGCTCCGTAATGAATCAATTTAATGCAACCGCCGCCGCGGCAAACGCGCAAGCGGGTACAGGCGGCGCGGCCGCAGGGGAAGAAGCCGGTACGGAAAAAGGTCAGCTTGAAAAAGCCGGAGCTTCCGCAACGCAGGTTAACAAACTTAACAGAAGCAACAGGATAGGCTCCTCCGGCAAAGGCGGGGTTTCCGCCGGGGCTTCAGGCGGGGTTCGCAATATGGGTTCTATACCCGGTGCGGTATCTTCCGACAGGCCCGGCCAGCAGGCGGTGCCTTCCGTAAATATGGGCAATGCCAATGCCGGCAATATCAGCGGGGTAGCCGGTGCAAAACACGGGCGCGTAGGCTCTTTGGGCGGCAGTAACTCCAGGGGCGGCGCAAACGGCAGCGGCGGAAGCGGCCAAGCATATTTTACCAGCTCTATGGGGGAACTTGTTTCCGCACAGAGATATTCCGCTTTGGGGAAAGGCTCGGTATACGGTGATGCCGAAAAGGGTTTTGAACAAGCTTCCATGGCTTTTGACGGAGCAGGCGAAGTCGGTGATGGCGTTCAAATTGACGGAAGTACGCCTATGATAGAAAAAGCCGCCAGCCTTGAAAGGGAAGCAAGCAAGATTAATAATAAAAATAATGTAGGCAAAATTGACGACGTTACTGTGGAAACTAACGCATACAAAGATGCTAAAAAACAGTTAATGTTGGCTACTATTACGATGCTTGTTGGTATGCTTGGCATAGCTATTGCAATATCATATGTTAAAGCTCCGTCACCATGGGACTGGATTATAAAAGCCGCCTTATTGGCTGTTGGTATAGCTGCCGTTTGGTCTATATATGGTGCTTGGATGTTGAAACATATTAAAACTCTGCAAGGTTTAAAGTTCATGAAGGATGGTGCCGGTGCATGGCCATGGCTTGCCCCTACGCTTGCTGGTATATCAACTGTCGTGATGGCCGCAGCTATGTTTACTAAAGTATCTAATGGCATTAAGAACTTTATCAAAAATATTGGCACCAAATTTAGTGAAAAAATTAAAAATTTTGCCGGTATGTTTAAAGCTGCTCCTGCAACACCTACACCACCTGCTGCTTAGAAATAGGCTCGCAGGTGTTGAAGGAGCATAGACGGTTACTAATTCTTTAGATTAAGTCTATGATTTTGTGTATAATTTATCATCAAAGTGAAGAAGCGCATGCATTATATTTGTAAGCTTATATAAAGTTTGTTGTGAGATGATAAAATATATAATAGATGGTTTCTAATATGAAAAATAACATTATAGGTATACTGGTTATTTTGGGTACGGTATTAATATTTGGTTTATTTTGTTATGGCGTACAGAATATTATTATCTCCCATGATATAAAAAAGGCAAAAGCCGCTTATGAAGCCGAACTTAAGGCCCAAGGGCTTTTGCCTCAGCGGGAGCCGCGCCGTCCTAAGCGGGATATTTATATCCCCATAGACAGGACGGGCCAGCAGAACAGGGCGGACAGTACTGAAATGTTCTTAAAATCAGCGGAAAGGACATTCGGCGCAAAGCAGGATAACGGGCTTGAAATCGTTGATTACGGTTCTCAGGTAAACGATTATCAGCGTCGTGTGGACGCCATTAAAAAGGCTGAAGCCGAAAAGCTGGCACAGCGGCAAGCCCGGCAAGAGGCTTTAAATATCAAAACGGGCAGGGCTTCTTCGTCCGGGCGCAATACAAACGCTTCGGCGGAAAGCAAAGAAAACGGCACTAAGATTAATAAATTGAAGACTTCCAGCCTGAAGTCTTCCTCCTCAAGGAGATAGTGCTTAAACAGGATAAAGTTAAAAAAGGGTATCGGTATGAAAAACAAAAACATAGTTAGGGACAAAAATAAAAAGACTCCTTTTTATAAAGACAAAAAGGGAATATTGGCGGTTATTTTAATACTGTTGATGTTCCTGCTGACGGCTATGACTATGCCTATGTCGGAAATACCCCTGCTCGGGCGCATGGCTCATATATTCGGCCTTACGGATGAATCTATGCGTAATTTGACTTTGTCCGATTTCGCCGCTTATACTTTTGGCGTTGAGGGCGGGGGCAGGCTGGCCTCCGTCCGCAACGGCCAATATTCTGTTTATGAAAGTTCCGGCGGGCTTTCGCCTTTCGGTTCGCAAAGCTCCGACCGTCTTTTAGACGCAAAACAGGCTTACCTTAAAGAATTTGAAAAAACCGGCCGTTGGAATGCTTCCATTGCGGGTTCGGCCTCAGGCTATGATATTGACGATCCTGAAGGCATCGGCGTTTCCGCAGGGTACGGCAGGGCCGGTGCGGTCGCGCCGACTATCGGCGGAGCGGCAGGCGCGGATAACTACGGGCAGCCTTTCGTAAAACCTTTTTCGGACGTCGCTTTGGATGACGCCTACGCCGCAGGCAATATTACCAAAACGGATTCTTCCGGCAGATTGATTTTAAGCGGCAGCGACAGATCTAAATTTATAAAACCTTCCGGCGAACAGGGTAAAATCCGTTCCGCCAGAAGCGACGAAAATTTTATGTATTTCCAAGCTTTGGATAATAAAGCTAAAAAATTAAAAGGCGGCAGGCTGGGCGCGTTCGGCGGTATAAACGCCATAACAAGCAGAGTAAGAACAAATGTCGGCGCGGGCAGCCAGTTAAGAATGTTCGGCAACTCCGGCAAAGATATGGGCCGCGTATATTATTTAAGCCGCATGGCTACCAGTCAAAAATATAATGACGTTTCCAAAAACCTGGTGGAAGCCGCCTGGGACGGCGGCGAAGTTGAAAACGAAGATTTGATCGCCGAGGGGGAAGAAACGGAGAAAGTTTTAAACTCTTTGGACGCGCCTTCAAATATTATAAATAAAGCCGGCGGGGCGATTAACGCCTGTTCCGCGGCAAAGAAGGCTCATAAAGCAAAAATGGAAAGCTTTGGGCAAAGCTTTAAAAATATGAAGGCGCAGCTTTTTGAACAGGCCACCTACAATGGCAATCCTCCCGGCTCTTGCAGGAAGCTTCTGCATCCACGCGTGTACGCCAAAAGGCAGGCCTGGAACGGAATCATAGACGGCATGATTCAGCAGTGCGAATCAATGCGCGATAATGCCGATCAATATGCCGGCAAATGCGGTTTGAATTACGACAGAAACGTTTCCTGCTCTACATTAAACGGACTTAAATTAAAACAAGGCGGCGGCTTTTCTTATTTCGCTTTGTGGAAATGGATCAGGAGATGCAAAAGGGAAGTCATAACCGAAGGCTATGGCAAGTTAAGCCCCAGCGCCGCCAAACAAAAATCGGAGAACGTTATTGAAGACGTCGTTAAAGGCGCGGGCTTGGACGGAACTGTTAATGAAAATTTCTTTTAAATTTATTAAAAGCCGTATATAAAAAACTGTTGACAGTTAATGAAAATTGTAGTCTAATGGGAATATGGGGCGTTACAATGTATTTGTAAAGCCCTGTATTCGCAATACAAATTTGAAGTAGAAGTGAATAAATGTAAAGAGGAGGCCTTATGCCAAATAAAGACAGCTTTACGTTTAGCGATAAGTTAAAGAAGAGTAAATCTCTTCCATTATCCAAACGTATTCCCTCCCGTGTAGGAGGAGACGGCAAAGCCAAACGAACTCTTATCCAAAGAGCTCAAAGGGATTTGCCTTTTATCATAGTGGCCGCGGCCGCATTATTGCTGCTGCCATTACTCAGCCGCAACAGCGGTGTTGAATATCCGGACGGTTCCGTAGACAGATACGAAAACTGGGTCGGTGATGGCTCTACGGAGTGGATAGGTTCCGGCGACGGTGAAATCGTACCGAGCACTGGTTACCGCAATCCTTTAGAGTATATTATTACTCCCAAATCAGGCGAAGATTCCACTATCCACGAAAACATTGATATTGGCGACAATTCTGGCAATATTGATGATGCTCAGAAGTCTTACGTTGAAGAGATGCCTGTTAGGGATACTTACAAAAAAGCTGTTAAGCCTGCCATCCGCAATGCCGTACAGCGCAAGGCTACCGCCATTGGTGCTTTCCGCAATCGTTCTATGAGTTTTGGCGGTTCTGGTTCCGGGCTTACTCGCAACTTGGCTATTGGCGGTGCTCCTACTACCAACGGCAAAGCTGCTTCTATCAGGGCTGGTGTCAGGCCTGTTGCTTTACAGCCTCTTAAATCTGCCGGCGCAGGTCGTGTCCTTACCGGTGAAGGTTTATATGCCGAGGCTGCCCGCTCTTTGGGTGCTTTGAACCAAGGTCCCGCTAAACAGGCTTTGTTTGAAGCTCAACTTCGCGACGTTGACGGTTCCCCTTTAGGCGCCGCCGGTGACCCCAGAAAGGCCGCCGCTCGTTTAGCTTCTCAAGGCGCTGTCCCTGACCATAAATTCCATTACACTAACCAAAAACCTTGGTGGTGGGATATGATGCAGGAACGCTCCCAAAAACTTTGGGAACTTTGGAATTATAATTGGCAAAAAGCCCTTTCTGATTCCCTTATTAAAATTTCTACTAACCTCGCTATGTGTCTCCTTACCGGTTCCGAAGACGGCTCCGTTAAAAATTTCCTCGGAATTAAAGGCGGCTCTAAAGACGTTTGCTGTCTCGTTGACGGTATGGAACTTTGCGCCGGCGATATCGGGGATTATACTTCTTCTTCCACCGGTTCCGGCGACAGCAAGGAAACTACTAATAATTCTTTCTCTTCCATTCAGGCTTTCTGTAAAGAGCATAACGCCAAAACTTATATCTCTGAGTCCGGCAGAAAAAATGCTCTTCAGGCTCGTATGGAATGCTTAGGCCTTAAAGCCGGTAAACTCTCCGGCCTTTCCGGTACTCGGTATCAAGGCTCTTGCGACAGCGTTAATCAGACTCCTTTGGTCTATAAAGCTTCCGCTACCCGCAAAGCCGACGGTAAACGCAGAGCCGGTAAAGAAGAAAAAATCGTCGTTTATGTTAAGGCTAAACCACGCGACGAAAAGGTCAAAACCGGTACCCCTAATAATGAGTTCGTTATAGCTTTGGAAAGGACCAATAACTTTACCTTGAGCGAAAAGGAACTCTCGGAAATCAGCAAGAATTGTAAAATTACCAGAGTCGGTTCTTTCGTTGCCAAAGGCGGCAAAAAGAAAAACGATAAGAAAACCGGCCAATATAATGATTCTAACACGCCTGCCGCCGAAAAGCCTATGACTCAGGATCAGATCGCCGCGAAAATTGCCGATCTGGAAAAACAGAAAGCTGTTGCTACTAAGGATCAGAAACTGACTGAGGCTCAAAAGCAGGCCAATGCCGCTATTGATAAGAAGATTTCACAGCTTGAAAGCGGCAGATACACTGTAAATGATTCCGGCGAGGACCCCTCTAAGAATGAAGCTCCTTCTACGGAAGACTTTGTTAATGAGTATCTTAGAGGTGTAGTAAACGCACAGTATAATTACTGCGCCGGTAAAGTGTCTAAACCGGCTACTTTCATGGATGAAACCGATATCCAAAAGGATATCAAAGCCAAAACGAACATCAGCTCGGAAGTTGGCGGCGTTTGTGAAGTTTGGCGCGCTGACGGCTATTTAAAAGATCCTAAAGCCAATAACTTATCTTGCGATACGCCGGATTCTGTTTCCGTGAGTTCCTTGGCAGCATCGGACTTCCATGCAACGGTAATTAATCCTGATGAAAAAGATAATATCTTTGCAATATTTGTTGAATATGTACAGACGGCTACGGTAAAAGACGGAAAGATGGCTCCTGTTGTTAAAGAGATCAAATACAGCAAACATATGACTAAAACAGAAGGCTCGACGACCAATAGTGAAGGCACTTCCATTAAAACCGTTACTTATACGGCCCATAACTTTAGGCCAGGCAAGGGTACTGGTAGTACGGAAACCCAAACTGAAAGAGCCAAACCGGGCAATGGTATGGTATTCTGGATTATGACGAATAAAGCCTCTCCCAATGTACACCCCGGTGATATCATTGAAGGCAAATCACTTGATCAGGTTTCTATTACTGATTTGATTGGCCCTACCGCAGGACAGAAAAATGCCATCTGCTATTACACATGGGGCTGCAACGGCGAAGAATGCAAAGAGGCTCCTTCCACGGATAAGTTCTGCGTGGAAAATGACGAACTATATGAAGCTTTAGAATATAAAAATGGTTCAGAAACATATCTGATAAGGAAGAAAATGGATCCGGCCAAAGAGGAAGATATTACTAAAGCAGCCAAGGCGGATAAAGAATGCGGAGAAGACGTCGCCAAATTCAAAGCGAAACAACCTCGATGCACTCCTATATGCAAATATAGAGAAGAAGCTCTCAAGGGTAAATTCGGGATAAGAGAACCTGAAAGATTGAAAAATATTCAAGAATCAGGTGTGGAAGAAGACGTAGTTGAAGGATGTCCATTCTGTAATCCTGATCCATTGGATGGAATTTCAATTATACCTACGGGAGAATGCGACTTTACTGTAAATGATACTTTTAATACAGCTAAATTTAAAGCTTTCTCAAACCCTGGGACTTCAGAGGATATTAAAAATAACACTGATAATCGTCTGTATAGTACCTGTATAGTAAAAAATAATAACAAGCAAATGCTTGTAAATGTTTTTGGCTATACAAGTGCCCAAGGCGGAAAGAAGAATACAGCCTTATCTATGGCCAGAGCTATAACAGTTGCAAAGCTTATAAAGGATAAACTTTCTGAGCGTGGTGTAATTGTCTACTATTCCGGCGATATGGGCGGAAGCGAATTATCTTTTGACTATGGAAACGGCTTTAACAACGACGGTGAAGAAAGTGAATATATTAGTGACTTTGCAAAACTAGTTAGTGCAACTAATGAAACAGCGAAAAAGACTTTCAATGTTAGGCAGAACGGATACAATGTGATAAAAGAAGCATATGACAAAGCTCGTGAAGAATGCAATGAAGCGTCTAAGACAGTGAATGTTAAACAAACTTTGACCGAGATAGATGCGTTAAATCGGCAAATAACTGACTTACAAGCTTCTGCAACGATATTCTACACTCATGAAAAAGAGATATCACAATTAAAAGAAAAGGTTGCAGCGTTAACTGCCATGCTGCCAAGTGGATGCACAACCTTGAAAGATCTTCAGCAGCAATATTTGCAAGCATCTGTAGGAACGGCTATTGTATACCTAAATGTTATTGGCAAAGGTCAAGATCCTATGTCGGTTGCGAAAAGCCGAAATAATAATGATGATGAGTATAAACGTATAGAAGTAAAAGTTTCTAAAGTAATATAAGTATTTATATTTATCAGTTCGGCCCCGCTTAAAAATAAGCGGGGCCGAATTATATTGCGCTTATTTTTTATGCTTATAAATCTTGCCAAATGATATAATTTATCTATGTTATCAGGGCGTTTTTATTTTAAATATTGGCTTATTGCCGCACTGGCCTGCATTTTATCTGCGGGGAGCGCTTTCGCCGCACTGCCTAAATTCCTTGGCGGAAGCGGCGTCGGCGTAAAAGGCAATAAGGCTAACTTGGAAGACACCTACCCCACCTTTTGGGACAGCCTGATGAAAAGCCAATCTTACACCAATATGTATCAGGGGATAAAAGAGCTGAGCCTTTCCAAATATGCTGAAGCTTCCAAATCTTTCGCCAAGGCCGTAATAAAAAATCCCGACGACCCTTATCCGCATATATTTTTGGGCATTTCGCTTTACTGGCAGGGACAGGTGGATCAAGCTATGTCGGAATATCGCGCGGCTTTAAATTTGGATAAAGACAACGCCCATGCGCATCAGCTTTTGGGTATAGCTTATGCTTGGAAGGGCGATATCAATTCCGCTTTAGCCAGTTTTAAGGAGAGCATAGATATTGATCCCGACCGCCCGGATACCCAAATGAATATAGGCTCTACATACGCCGCGCTCGGCGATTATGAGGAGGCTCTGTTCCACTTCCGCAATGCCGTGCGTTTGGATAAAACTCATCCTCTTTATCATTATCAGCTTGGTTCTCTTTACGAGGTTATGGGCCGGGACTCTCTGGCGGAGTCTTCATTCAAAAAAGCTTTGCGCCTTTATCCCAATTACGAAGAAGCCATTTTGGCTTTAGCCGTTTTGAGCGAAAAACAAAATTCTTATACCAACGCCGAGATAAATTATAAAAAAGCTTTAAAAATCAAACCCGGCGACAGCGTCGCCCGCCTTCGTTTGGCAAATCTCTTGGCGAGGGCGAACCGCAAAAACGAAGCGGTGGAAATTATCAGCCGCGCTTTTTTAATATCGCCTCTTTCCGACGAAGGCCTTGCTTTATCAATTTCTTATTCGGGTGGGGATTCTTCGCAGGGAAGCGGCCCTCAGGCTGAAAGTGAAAACCCCGCCGCAGGCGAAAGCGCGGAAGAGGATTCTTTTAAAATGCCGTCCCCGTCCAGGCAGCTTGAAAGCTTCAAAAAAAGGCTGGAGCGCATTCCGGCCGATAAACCGGTAAATATAGATTTGGAAATTAATCTTGAACCTAAGCTTCGCCCGTCCGAATTATCGGAGGCTTTACCCTCGGAAAACGCTTCAAGGCCGATAGCCGCTCCTTCAAGGCTGCAGGCTTCTTTGGAAGCGGCGGAAAAGCAGGCCCTTACGCGCTCTTTCAGCAGATCGTTTTCTTTAAGGCCGTCGACCGAGCAAGAACGTAAGGACTATCTGGAGAGAATTTTTAAAGGCTTAAACGAAGTTCTTGAAAACGCTTCCAAGGATTATAATGTGCAAATGTCGATACGCGGCGGCGCGGTTGTTAACGATACTTCCGTCTTAAAAAATAACTCCAACGCAAATACCAAAGCCGCTTATAATCCTTATATGGTAGGCAATGATATGGGCCTGTGGGTTGCGGGAAAAGGCTGGGTTAAATACGTAAAGGAAGTCGGCCAGGAAATTTCGTCCAGGCTTAAAAGCGGCGACGGCCGCGATTGGCTTATAGCAGGGCTTTCCGCTCTTACTTTAGGGGAAGGAAAAGAAGCTTTGGAAGCGTTTACGCAGGCGTACTCCGCCGGGCTTAAAACCAATGATAAAACTTTGCGGGAACTTGCTCTTTTGGGGCGCGGCACCGCCTATATAATTTTGGGCGGAGAAGACGAAGCCCTTAAGGAATATGAAAAAACGCTTCAGCTTAACCCGGAAAATAAAATAGCTTTGGAAAATAAAAATATATTGTTGAGTGAAAAATAATTATGCGTAAATACGGCCAGCATTTTTTGGTAAACAAAGGAATAATAGATAAAATAACCGATGCGGTTATAGACAACATGGAAGGGGCTTTGGTTGAAATCGGCCCCGGCAAAGGCGCGATAACGACGGCCCTTTTGGAACGCGGGGTAAACAATTTTACTTTAATTGAAATCGACCCTGAAATGGCCGATTATCTTAAGAACAATCTTCCCGAATATGCGGAAGTTGAAATAAAAAACAATGATTTTTTGAAAGAGGATTTATCGTTCCTTCCCGAAAGCCCGGTAACATTTGTCAGCAATTTGCCTTATATAGACGCGGCGGAAATACTGCTTAAAGTTTTGTCCGCGCCCGGCTTGCACGCGGCCGTTTTTATGTTCCAGCGCGAACAGGCTCAGCGTTTAACGGCTAAGCCGGAAAGCAAACATTACGGGCCTTTATCGGTTTTGTTTCAGGCTTCGGATTCGGCAAGGAGCATATGCCGCGTAAGCCCGGGCAGTTTCAATCCTCCGCCGAAAGTAGACAGCGAAGTCCTGCTTATTATGCCCAAGGGCCAAATAGAATTTAAATCCGCAAAGCATAAAAAAGATTTTACGGAGTTGGTGAAATCCGTTTTCGCTTACAGGCGCAAAACAGTGCTTAACGCTTTATGCGAAGTCTTCAAAAAAGATAAAGATTTGCTTGGGGCGGCTTTGCAAAAAGCCGGAGTTAAAATATCCGCCCGCGCCGAAGAACTCAGCCCCCGCAAATACGCCGACTTGGCTTTGGCTTTAGACGGCATTATTTTTTAACTTTTTTAAGTTCTTTATAAATAAAGTCCAAAGTGCGGCACAGCTTCTTAAATTGAGCGCAGCCCTTTGCGTCGATAAATGGAAAGCAGCCTATCCTTAAAGAATTTTCTTTTACGGAAGAATATTTTTCTATTCCGTCGATAAGGTTCGCCCGCTTCGTTGCGGCTAAGGCTTTGTTTATTTGCGCGTCTTTAATGTCCGGGTCGGCTATTTTTAAGGTCAGAGTGGTAAAAGAGCGGTATTTTTCTTCTTCTATAAGCGGTTTAAGCCACCGGCTTTTTTGAGCATAATTTAAAACCGTTTCCGCGTGTTCAAGCGTCAGCGCCTGCATATTTTTCAGTCCGCCGCGCTTTAACATATAAGCGCAGGCTTTCCCTATCGCCCAAATCGTAGTATTGCAAGGAGTGTTAAAAGGCTGAAATATTAAGGCTTTTTGCACCGCGCGGGACAAATTTAAAAAATACGGGATTTCTTTTTTGCGCTCGGCGGCCAAAGCGCGTTTTACGGCCGCGGGGCTTAAAAAAATCACGCAGGTTCCGCCCGGCGCGCCGAAAGCTTTTTGCCCCGCAAAGAGCATTACGTCAAAGCAGCCGGGCAGAGCTCTTGCCCCGGCGCAGGAGGTCGCGTCCCAGGCGACGAGAGTATTTTTACCTTTGCGCGCATATATTTCTTTTAATAATATATCCGGCAAAGCAAGGCCCGTGGAAGTTTCATTAGGGGTAAGCAAAACCAAAGAGGACTTTGCATTCAGTTTGTTTGCGCTTTCCGGGTTTTTATAATCAAAATCTACAAAATCTTTTTTTACGTCGGGCGGCAAGGCCCCGCATATTTTTTTGTTCCATAATTCCGAAAACGCCCCCAAATTTAAGCCCGATACGCTTCCTTCGTTTAAGCTCCACGCCACGGCGTCCATGGCGGCCGTCGCTCCGCCCGGGAAGAAAATTACCAAATAATCTTTTGGCAACTTGAATAATTTTTTTAAATCGAGCGCGGTCTTTTTGTATAGTTCCTGCGTTATAAACGGAGTTCTGTGGCGTCTTTCAAAAAAAGTTTCCGCAAGAGCAGTTTCGCGCACTTCTTCCAAGCCTTGCGCCGGGCCGGCGGCAAAGGTGGAAGAAGGTAAAAAGCTTTGCGGTATTTTCATATCAGGCGTTCATTGATTTAAGTTTGAACTCAAGAATGCGCTCGTTCATGTTAAAAGGGCGAAGTTCGTCCAAACCGAGGTTGACCACGGCTTCGTTGATAACGTCCTTCATCGGCATTCCCATGGTTATTTTGCCTTTTTTGTTAAGGTAGAACTTGGCCGTATCCAGCATAAGGTCTTTGGTTACAAGGCCGATGATTTCGCTGCCGGTTACTTTAACGCCGCGTTTTTTTGCTTCGGCGACGCAAGTTTCGTAAACCACGTATAAAGGCGTTCTTTTATAGTCTTCCAAATTCATTGAAATTTGGCATTTGCCGTATTCTTCTATATACCAGCCTATCGCTTTTACGGCTTTTAAAATGCCGGTGCCGCTGTGATTCTTGCCGCTTTCGCGGATTACGGCGGCTATTTCTTTGGCGATTGACACGTCTTTGGTATCCAAATTGACGTTATAGGCTATAAGGCAGTTTCTTGCGCCTATTGATATCGCGCCGGATTTTTTTACCGTGGCGTTATATGCGTTCGGGCCGAAGTCCGGCGGAGTGTTCTGCAGTTTTATGGCCAGGTGTTCATACTCTCCGCTGCGTATATAAGATAAATCTTTGCGCGCCAAAGTGCTTGCCGCATAGCCGTATAAATAAACCGGTATGCCCAGCTCCGCGCCGACTTGCGCCCCCAAATCCTGCGCTATTTCCACGCAGTCTTGTATATCCGCTTTGGCTATCGGTATGAAAGGGCAGACGTCAACGCAGCCAAGGCGCATATGCTTGCCGTGATGTTTGGACATATCAATAAGCTCATAACTTTTTTTAATGCAGGCAAAGGCCGCCTTTTTTACTTCCTGCGGGGTGCCGGCAAAAGTTATTACCGTGCGGTTTACGTCATAACCGCTTTCGGCGCCCAAAAGTTGAATATCGGCGCTGTTTTTTACGGCGTCGACTATGGCTTTAATGACTTTTTTATCGCGTCCTTCCGAAATGTTGGGGACGCACGCTATCGTTGACATCTTCTTTACCTCTGTTACTTAACTTAATTCTAAATTATATATAATTTACGGCTTTTGCTGAATATCGGCCGTTTGGCTTTTGACTATCCAGAAACTGCTTTCATGTCCGCGCGGGTGGCACGGCGCAAATATTTTATTTAACAGTTCGGGGTGTTCTTTCCTTAAATACGCGCTCGGGAAGACGGGCTTATAACCGCCCGAGGTAAGCAGAATCGCCAAACAGGCCTGCTCGTTAAAAGCCCACCAAAGCCAGTCTTCGTCTTGGGGGTAATCATCCGGCAGGAAGATATCATGAAAGTGTATATAAACCCCTTTGGGCAGAGCCGGCAAAACCTGAAGGAGCAGAACTTCCAAATCCGTTCCGGGCATAAACAGGTGGGATGCGTCAATAAATAAAATATCCCCGGCTTTTAAATCGCAAAGCAAAGGCAGGGGCACTTTATCCAAAGTGCAGTTAAAAAACTTACTGCAGAGTTTTGATTCCCCGTGCAGTTCTTTTGGATTGACGGAATATAAAAGCGTGTTCAAACCTTCGTCTTTGACGGCCTGCGCCAAAAAACGGGTGGAAAACCCGGTGCCGACTTCCACTATTTTTGCCGGTTTTAGTTTCCTTACCAAAGTGTAAGCCATTGCGCCGTCGACACCGCAGAACCAGTCCTGATTAAAACGCGGCGCAAGCGGAGTCAGCTTTGAACTTTTTTTGAAAGTTTCAAAAATTTGATTGTAATTTTCTGCTTCGCGGCAGAGAGCTTCAAATGCGTTAATGTTTTTTTCCAAAACTGTTTTTACGGATTTAAGCGGATATAAATCCGGCCTGCGGCAATTGTCGTTTGCGTAGGGATAAGGCGTGTAATATCCGTATTTTTTGCCGGGCAGCCCCAGCTGTTTTAAGACGGTGGCGCAGCCTTGCGCGGTGCGTTTAAAAAGTTTTTTTATTTTCATATTTTTCCAAATAAGCGCAAAATTATATTATTTATTGTATAATTTAAGAGAGGATAAAGTCCTCTACGTCTCTTTGAGACTTAAAGTTAATAAACAAGGAAGTAAATGTAATGGCAAACGGAAAAGTAAAGTGGTTTAATGATCAAAAAGGTTATGGCTTCATAACCCCTGAAGACGGTTCAAAAGATCTTTTTGTACACTATCAGGAAATTCAAGGCGACGGTTTCAAAACCTTAGCTGAAGGTCAGGAAGTAACCTTTGAAGTCGTAGAATCCGAAAAGGGTCCTAAGGCTGTAAAAGTCTCAAAGAAATAAAACACTTTTTTGACTGAAACCTCAGCAGCCTTGAGTTGCTGAGGTTTTTTTTGCGTTTGCCGAGGATGTGAAAAGATGTCTAACGTATTTAAAATTTTGAAAAGCGATAAACCCGGTTCCGTCGGTTTGCTGCTTAGAATTGCAATCCCTTTGATAATAACAACCTCCTCGGCCAGCATAATGCAGTTTACGGACAGGATGTTCCTTTCTTGGTATTCCGCCGACGCTTTGGCCGCGTGTCTGCCGGCGGGTTTGATTTCTTTTTCAATGGTGTCTTTTTTCATGGGCACCTGCGGATACACCAGCGTATTCGTGGCGAATTATTACGGGCAAAAACGTTACGCCAGGCTAAGCGTGGCTTTGTGGCAGGGCGTTTTGGTCGGGGCGTTTTTCGGCGTGATTATAGCGGCTTTGGTGCCGCTGGGCCTGTTCCTTATAGGGCTTTCCGCCCATGCGCCGGAAGTTAAAATTTTGGAAAAGCAGTACTTTACCATTTTAACTTTGTTCGGCGGCATTACTATAATAAACAACGCTTTGGCCGGGTTTTTCAGCGGGCAGGGTAGAACGGCGGTTACGATGACGGTCAATATCATAGGAAATATCCTTAATATATTTCTCTCCTATGCAATGATATTCGGCAAGTACGGCTTTGCGGAAATGGGTATAAAAGGGGCGGCGTGGTCCACCGTGATAAGCGGCGTCAGCGTAACGGTTATTTTCTTTTGCATTTTATTCAGCCCGAAGATTAACTCCAAATTTAAGCTGGGGCGGCTGTTCGGCTTTAATAAACAGGCCGCTTGGAGGCTGATTAAATACGGTTTGCCTAACGGGTTTGGCTTTGCCATGGATATTTTTTCCTTTTCGGTGTTTGCTTTTTTTGTCGGCAATATTGACAAAATATCTTTAGCCGCCAGCAATATTGTGATGACTTTGCAGTCCATAGTGTTTATGCCCCTTATGGGGCTGGCCATAGCCACGCAGATACTTATGGGGCAGTACGTAGGGCGCAAGCAGCCGGATTTCGGCGTAAAAACCACAAAGACCGCTTTAAAAACCGGGGCGTTTTACGTTATTTGCATAACCGCGGCTTTTTACTTCTTCCCGCATTTCTTTACGGGTTTTTTTGAGGGAAATGTAATTACCGAAGATATGCGCCTTATCCAGAAGCAAACGATTCCGCTTTTGCATTTGCTTTGTATTTTCACTTGGGGGGATTTGACTTATCTTTGCTTCGGCGACGCGATAAGAGGCGCGGGCGACACAAACTTCCACATGAAAGCCATGATTTTTTGCGGAATATTGCTTGTATTGGGCAGCTGGTTGATAGTAGGCGTTTTCGGCGGGGGAATAATCGCGGCGTGGAGTTGGATTACAACTTACGCGTGGCTTACAGGCATAATTATGGGCTGGAGGTTCTTCAGCGGGAAATGGCGCAATATCGACATAACCAAATAAGCTCTTGCTCCTTTTATACAAATTATACAAACAAAAACCCCCGGCCTGAAACCGGGGGATATTTTTTAAATTGGGACGTTTACCACTTTTTGATTTTTTTGGTTATGTAAGTAGCCAAACAAACTTTAAAAAGTCCTCCGAGCAGGAAGGGATAGAAACCCAAAGCGAAGGCGTGTTCGGTAAGCATCATAAGCCAAAGACTGCCGGTGGTAAGGATTATAAGTTCGCCGGTGGTGAAAGCCAGGAAAGCGGTATAAACGTTCTTTACTATTTTCGCTTCAAACAAATAACCTATAAAATAAGCCGCTATCACAAAGCCCAAAAGATAGCCGGCCGTAAACATACCGGCGTTCAGCACCGGCAGGCCCATAAGGCCCATGGCTATATAAGTAAGCACGGAAAGCGCGCCTTTTCTGCCGAGTGCGGCCGCCACCAAAAGTGTGGCCAGCGTCTGCATTGTTACGGGCACCGGATTAAAAGGCAAAAACATAGCTATTTTGGAAAGTAAAGCTATAAACAGAGCCCCGCCGATTATGGCGGAAAGTTCCTTTGAAATTACATTTTTTATCTTCTGTACAAGTTCCATTTTATGATTTTCCTCTTGTGTAAATGCTCTTTAGTATATTATATAATAAATATAGATATGGTAAGTAAGCGCCTTTTAAAATTATTTTTGTGCGCGTGTTTGCTTTTGCCGTGTTCTTCTGCGGCGGACGCGGCCTTGTTTTCCGCGCCTGACAAAGCCTTTACGATAGATCTTCCTTCCGACTGGAAGACGTCTTCCAAAAAAGGCGCGGTTCTCTACGCGAAAAACGGAAAGGCGACTTTTCAAATAGACGCTTTAAAAAAATGCTCGGATTTGGCCTGCCTTGAAAGCGCGATAAAAAAGGACATATCTTCCACAAAATCCAAAAAGTTTAAAATATTGGTAAACACTTATACCGGCGAAACTATAAAAAGGACGGAGTTTTCCACTTCCGATCCTTTGCTTTCATTCAATTTTACCGGCGGCGGATCGGATTTTACTTACGGATATTTTTTGGCCGATTCCAAAGCTTACAAAGTGGAAATAAAAGGCCTGCCTTACGTTGAAGCGGATTTGATACTTTCTTTTATTTCGCCCGCGCCCAAGCCGGTTGAGTTTGCCGGCGCGGATACCGCCGCGGAAATGACCGATTTGCAGATGGGGGATATCTCAATCGACGAACAGCCTTTGGTCGAGGAAGAAGTTTCCGCCATTTTAAATGACGAAGATCCTTCCTTGGACGAAGCCCCAAAAAACATTAAAGAAACGCCGAAACTCCAAGCCAAGGAAGCAAAAGTAAAAATTAATTTAAAATCCGCCGGCTGGGCCGGTGGCTTGCTGGTTGCGGTAATGGTTTACGTTTTGCTGTTGGTGTGCCTTTTCGCCCTGCGGTTGTTTTTCCCGGCGAAGCCCGTGCGCGCCCATTCAAATCCGCGCTCCGTTTATCCGGTACGCGGCAAAAGATTTTACGGTTCGCCGGATTTGTTCTTCAGGTTTTATGACAATCAGGGAAATAATTTTATAACGACTTCTCCGCGCTGGGGCGGGATTTTTACAGGGCTCGGGCTGGCTTCGGCTTTGTTCTTTTTCCTGCTGAAAGTTTTGTTTATTTTCCTTATAACTGGCAATTACGTAAAACTTCATCCCGTGCTTATAAACACCGCGCTTTCTTTGTGTTCTTTGTTTTCCGTTTTCGGTTTGCTGATATTTTGCGCCGGCGTTTTGACGACTTTCCTTTTCGCCTCAAAATTTTATTTTTACAGCGACAGGGGCTCCCTGGCTTTCCGCTGCGTGCGGCAGGGATTTTCTTTATTTAAAGAGGAATACGCCGTCGCCAACGCCAAGAACGCCATAATCTTCCGCATCAGCCGCGACCGTTTCCGCCTTACCCGCCGCTGGACGGTCTACTCCGGGGAGGGAATAATCGCGCTTATCCGGGAAGCTTCCCTTATTAAAGCTTTGCTTCGTAAATGCTGCGGGCACCTGTGCGGATTTTTAAGGACGGAATACGTCATTAAAGGGCGGGTGGAATCTTCCGGCGGGGTCAAGTATGAAAAGAACATTTTTACCAAACTTACCTGCGAAATCGACAAGCCCGAATCAATCGACAGCAAAATACTCATAATCGCCTGCGCCGTCATATCGATGCGCGACAGGGATAAATGGTATCCTTGGGTAAACTAAATTTTGCGGAGGTGTTATGAAAACCGCCTTTCTGCTTTTAAGCTTTCTTTGTGCGCCGTTGTGTCTTTTTGCCGAAACTTTCCCGGAAATATCTTCCGTTTTTGACGGAAGCGAAACTTTAAAAAACGCGCAGTTTTCCGCCTATGCAAAATATGCCGGCGGGGAGGAAATCGTCAGCATAAATCCGTCTTTGCGCCTTGCCCCCGCAAGCGTACTTAAGCTTTTTACCACCGCCGCGGCTTTTGATTTGCTCGGCCCCGATTTTACCTTTGAAACCAAAATTTACTACAGCGGAGAAATCAAAGGCAAAAAACTTGTTGGCGATGTCTATATTAAAGGTTCCGGCGATCCGACGCTGGGCTCCGCGCGTTTGTCGTCCGTGCCCGATTTGCCCGTTTTGGCCAAAAGCTGGGCCGATCGGTTTAAGGAAGCCGGCATAAACAAAATACAAGGCAATATTTACGTTGATAATTCCGTTTTCAGCGGGGTTCTTCTGCCTTGGCGAACCAGTTATCAAAACATAGGCAACTATTACGCCGCCCCGAGCGACGGCCTCAGCGTACGCGATAATTCTTACGAAATTTATTTCGCCCCCGTTTCCGAAGACGGCGCCAAAGCCGAAATACTTAAGACCGAGCCGGAAATGTCCAATTTAAGTTTGCAAAGTTACGTAAAAGGAAGTGCGGCGGTCAGAGGGGAAAACACTTTCGTAAATTTTGTTCCGGCCAGCGCGGAAGTGCAGATATTCGGCTCCGTCCCTTTAACTTCGGCTCCAGTAAAAATATCGGCCGCAATGCCAAGCCCGGCTGCTTTTATGGCGGATTATTTTAAGCGCGCTTTGGAGGAAAACGAAATCCAAGTAAAAGGGGCCGCTCTATTAAATTCGCCCGGAACTTATGAAGATAAAACTTTGCTTTTCAGTTATTTTTCGCCTTCTTTAAAAGA
Source organism: Candidatus Proelusimicrobium excrementi (assembly GCA_934643455.1). Lineage (GTDB taxonomy): Bacteria > Elusimicrobiota > Elusimicrobia > Elusimicrobiales > Elusimicrobiaceae > Proelusimicrobium > Proelusimicrobium excrementi. Next base: position 187,242 of record CAKUBV010000004.1, read on the forward strand.
AATTGTGGAGTACACCAATAAACGCAGTTTTAATCTGTACGCGGATACTATTTTAAGGAGCTTAAGCGCTTACGGGGGCGGCTCCGGCAGTGCGGGTGAGGGCGTAAGGAAGGTAAAAGAGTTCCTTGAAAGTATGGAAATAGATTCTTCCAACTTTGACGTTTTTGACGGCAGCGGCCTTTCCAGGGACGATATAATCGATTGTAAAATGACGGTTGAAATGCTGGAAAAGGTTTTGGAAAAACCTTACGGAGAAACTTTTATGCACACTTTGCCCGTCGCAGGCGATCCTGAAGACGCCGGGACGATGTCCAGGCGGCTTAAGTACAGCAGCGCGGCTTACGGAGCTTTTGTTAAAACGGGTTCTTTGGACAGGGTCCGCGCGGTGTCCGGTTATACAAGCGATTACGCCGGGCGCAGAATAGTTTTTTGTTCGCTGGTAAACAACTATTACGGAAGAATGCGCCAAGTGGACGAAGTTCACGACGCTTTTATAAGCGGGCTTTCCGATATCGGCCTTAATAAGAAGCCCGCCGCGCGCCAAGTCAAAAAATAATGATATAATAAAATATCGGAGGCGAGCCATGAAACTTAAAACGCTTTGTTACGTGTTCCGTATGAAAACGGCCGCCTTTTTATTTATATAATCCGCGCTTTACAGGTGCGGTTTTTTTATGTTCAGGAGATTTAACCATGCAAAAAGATATCGTAAGTGAAGCTTTGATGAGCCGTATTTTAGATAGAATCGCCAATGAAATCCTCGAAAGATACGAAGACACCAAAGACTTGTGCCTCGTCGGCATAAAAACGCGCGGCGTGCATATAGCCAAGAGGCTTCAGGAAAAAATCGAAAAATTTTCCGGCATTAAACTGCCCTTGGGCGAACTTGATATTACCCTCTACCGCGATGATCTTACCACCGTCGCGGCCGATCCTCAAATGAAAGCCGCCAATATCGGTTTTGACATTAACGGCAAAAACATAGTTATAGTTGACGACGTCCTTTATACCGGGCGCACGGTGCGCTGCGCGCTTGACGCTATTATGGACTGCGGCCGTCCGCGCAAAGTTGAACTTATGGTTTTGGTGGACAGAGGCCACAGAGAAATCCCGGTAATGGCCGATTATATCGGCAAAACCGTAGTTACAGCCGATGACGATATTATCCATGTTCATATTAAGGAACATGACGGCGACGATAGAATCGTACATAATATCGGCGGGCAGAGGAAGTAGGTTTTGGAAGGCTGGCTGCTTGCCGTCAGCCTTTTTTTATTATCAGGCTAAGTTGGGCTTGCTCCTTTTTTACTCGCGTGATATTGCGTAATCGCAGCTAACACTTTTCCATATTTGGGTAAATTTAAGTTTTTTTACCGTTTCGGATACCTCGCTCGCTCCGCTCGCATAGTGGCAAGTATACCTTGCGATAAATAAAACTTAAATTTACCTCAAATCTGAAAAATCACGCCGGTTAAATTATCTCACGTTAAAAACCACGCCGGTTACATTTTCTCATGCTGAAATTCCACGCCGCTAACATTCTCTCAGACTGGAATTTCACATTTGCTTCATTCTCTAATATCCAATCAATGTAGGTCGGGCTTTGCCCGACAGAGAAACCTCTTATTAACGTCAGGCATAGCCTGACCTACGTTTTATATATCTGCCTTTTAATATTTCTTTTTTTGCCATTATTTGCGCCGTGTCGTACGTCGTGGCGGGCCGTAAAAAGCGAAAACAGTTGACTTATTTTTTTTTTTGATAAATTTAGCTTACGCCCAGCAAGGGTGAAAAAAGGAGGAAGTTTATGAAAAACGTAAATAAGAAGGGTTTTACGCTGATAGAATTGCTGGTAGTAGTATTGATTATCGGCATATTGGCGGCTGTGGCCTTGCCGCAGTACTTCAAAGCGGTGGAGAAATCCAGAGCTACTGAAGCCTTGTCCATTATGGGTTCAATTTCAGCCGCTATGGAAAGGGGCAGACTTGTCAGCTCAGCGAATAAATATCCTGCATCTTTGGCAGAATTGGATATTGAGTTCTCAAACGTTGATGGTTCTGCTGCAACAGGGACGGAAATTACAACCAATAACTTTAAGATAACTATTGCTGGCGGTGGAAGTCCGTCTGGTGCTAAGGATACCACTAATGTTGTAACGGCTAGTAGGACTGGTTCTTCAGGATATACGTTAACCAGAAACTATTATACAGGTCAGATTGTCTGCTCTGAAGGCAAAGGTGATGGGGGTACTTCTGTAAGCGGCATTTGTGCTTCCTTGGGCTTGCCTACCGGCAAATAAAAAGCTTTGGTACTATACATATAGTACCCTCCTAAGGGGAGCCTTCACGGGTTCCCCTTTTTTATATTAAAAGAGAGGTGATTTTATGAAAAAGCCTGATTTTGACGCTTGGTGCAGAGCATATGCGGACGCGCGTATGAAAGAGGAGTACGGCTCGGCCGACTTATGCCCGGATGATGACGCCTATTACGCTTATTTGCACGAAGCCGGATATGAATATCATGCTCAATTCGGATGGGATGAAGAGGATGAAAAGGAAGAAGATTAATCTTTAAGATTAAAAATGGTAAATGACATCAAAAAAATGAAAGTTTAATTAAGCCCACCGCATTTTATTTTAATTTTTCCCCGTCTTAAAAGGCGGGGAATTTTTTAGCGTTTCGGCAAGCGTTTTATAAACTTTGGATTTACTGCGGCCGGTTTAATAAAAAAACCTTTTCCGCCGCGTCTGTTTTTAGACGTATTTTCCCTATAAAAAATAGTAAAATATATTTGTATACCCTTATGCCTTATGGAGAGGGGGCGTAAAGGGGATTTTAACTCTCCGAGGAGATTATTTTATGCCGTTGTGGATATTTAGGGTTTCGGCTTTGATAGGCTGCCCTTTCTTGATGTACGCTTTTATCGCTCAGGACGCCCACAGTATTTTTATGGGCTTTCTTTGCGGTGTTATACTCGTAATGGCGGAGTATTTTTTAAGTAGTATCAGGTTCTTAAGCGCGATGATAGGCATTTTCGGCGCGCTGGTGGGTTATATGCTGTATATCCTTATGGATTATACCGTGGCTCACATGACCGTGCCGGATATAGTGGAATACTGGCAGAAGTATCATATAATTTTTGCCGCGGTGCTGACGGTAATGGGCGGTTTCTTAACCATTATCCGCGCAACCGAACTTGAAGGCCTTGCCAAAAAAGGCCGCCATATAAAAATAGCCGACATGAGCGCGCTTATCGACGGAAGAATCGTTGACCTTTGCGAAACCGGCTTTTTGGGCGGAGTTATAGTAATCCCCCAGTTCGTGCTGGAAAAATTAAACGCCGCGGCTTCTTCAAAAGATCCTTTGCAGAAAGCCAAAGGCAGACGCGGGCTTGATATCGTAACCCGTTTAAAGGAATTAAAATCCGTTCCCGTAAAGATCACTTCCAAATCGCCGGAAGGCGAAACCACCCCCGAAAAGCTTGTTTCTTTGGCCGGATATTTTAAAGGGGAAATCGTTACGATAGATTTTAACGTCAACAAGGAAGCCGCGATAGACAATATCCCCGTGCTTAATATTTGCGATTTGACTACGGCCCTTAAACCTGTTGTTCTGCCGGGGGAAAATATGTCCCTCTTCGTTATGAAAGAAGGCAAGGAAAAGGAACAGGGCATCGCTTACCTTGACGACGGAACAATGGTCGTTGTGGAAGACGGCAGAAAATGGATCGGCAAAAGGGCGGAAGTTTCCGTTTACTCCATTTTGCAGACTTCGGCCGGAAGAATGATTTTCGCCAAAATAAAACAGGACTAAAATGGATACTACCGGCGCGATTATATTGGCCGGCGGCCAAGGCAGCAGAATGGGCCGCCCAAAACAAATGCTTCCTATAGCTGGCAAGGCGGTATTGGTCCGCAGTATAGAGGCTTTGCGCGCCGTCGCTTCCGTAAGCAAAATAGTCGTCGTTACGACGGAAGAAAATTTTAAGGAAGTTTCCTCGCTTTTCCCCGGCCTTATGCACGCTTTGCCGGGGGAAAGCAGAATACTTTCCCTTCAAAACGGGCTTAAAGCTTTGGGCGGGGCCGATTTGATAGCCGTTCATGACGGTGCGCGCCCCTTGGTAAGCCCGCAGAGCGTCAAAGCCTGCCTTGACGCGGCCAAAATATATCGTGCGGCCGTGCTTTGCGTTCCTGTTAAAGACACTATAAAACAAGTAAAAGACGGTTTTATAGAAAAAACGCTTGACAGAAGCCTGCTTTGGGCGGCGCAGACTCCGCAGTGCTATGACGGTGCGACGTTAAGGCTAGCCATGGAAAAATACGGCTCTTTTAAAGACGCCACGGATGAATCCCAGCTGGTTGAAAAGCTGGGCGTAAAAGTGAGAGTGGTTCATTCCGAGTATGAAAACATTAAAATAACCACTCCGGAAGATTTAATTATCGCAGAGGCTTTATTATGCAGACAAAAATAAAATTCGGCTTCGGTTTTGACATACACCGCTTGGCCGAAGGCCGCAAGTTGATAATGGGCGGCATCGAAATAAAACACAACAAAGGCCTTTTGGGCCACAGCGACGGGGACGTCGTTCTTCACGCCGTATGCGACGCGGCTTTGGGCGCAATAGCCGCGGGCGAAATAGGCGTATTTTATCCGCCGACGGATGTTTCAATCGCGGGGATATCAAGCGTAGTAATAGCCAAAAGGGTTTTGGAAGTGCTTAAAGAAAAGGGCGCGGAAATAACCCACATTGACGCCACGGTCGTAGCGGAAGAACCTAAAATGCGCCCGCATTATGACGCCGTCAGGAAATCCCTTAACGAGATTTTCGCCATAGGTTTGGAAAACATCAGCTTTAAAGCCAAAAGCCATGAAGGCTTGGGCGAAATAGGCCGCGGGGAGGCTATCGCCTGCTATGCCGCGGTAACAGTAAACTTAAGGAGCCAAAACTAATGATTAAAACAATCTTGTCTTTACTTTGCGCGGCGGTGCTTTTGGGCGCATGTACCAGCTATAACCAAAAAAATTATAAAAAATACAACGGCATAAGCTACGAAGAATACGAAAAACAGCGCAAAGAGCAGCAAAATCAAACCCAGATTGAATATATTGAGGAAACCGTCGGGGAAGAAGATATAGAAGATCCTTACGCCACACCGTTGGAAATAACGGAAGAAGACGTTGTTGAAAGCGTAAACAGCTCCTACGGGGAAGCCGTGGTGGTTATGGCTTCAAAGAAAATTTCTTTGGGCAAAGACGCCGGCTATAAAGAAATGGAAATGTTCCAAACCGCTTTGGATTCCGCTTACGGGACGGCGTTTTCCCATTACAGGGCGGACGGTTTTACTTACGCCATGAGCCCGGCCGGAACGGTCAATCCGCTTTCCGTTATGGACGTACAATGTATTTTGAGCGAGAGCTTCGCCACCGCCAAAGGTAAAGCGGTTTGCGATTATTTCTTCAGCCAAATACCGGTAGAGTACGCCAAGGAAAAAGAAAATGCTAAAAATTTATAATACACTTACCAAAAATAAAGACGCTTTTACGTCTTTAAATAAGGATTTCGCCACGATGTACTGCTGCGGGCCGACCGTCTACAATTATGCGCATATCGGCAATTTGCGCACTTACATTTTTGAAGATTTGCTTGTAAGAACTTTATCGGCCGATATGCCCGTTAAGCATGTTATGAACGTAACCGACGTAGGGCATTTGACTTCCGACGCGGACAGCGGGGAAGATAAAATGGAGCTCGGCGCGGCGCGCGAAGGCAAAAGCGCGTGGGACATCGCCAAGTTTTACGAAGGCAAATTTTTTGAGGATTTCGACTCCCTAAACTGCAGGCGCCCCACCGTTACGGCGCGCGCGACGGAACATATCAAGGAGATGATAGCCCTTGTAAAAAAATTGGAAGAAAAGGGGTACACTTATAAAACTTCCGACGGAATTTATTACGATACTTCAAAATTCCCTTCTTATCACAATTTGGTAGGGCGCGCACATATCGACGGGCTTAAAACCGGCGCACGAGTGGATTTTAACGACGAAAAACGCAACGCCAGCGATTTCGCCCTTTGGAAGTTCTCTCCCACGGATAAACAGCGTCAAATGCAGTGGGACAGCCCTTGGGGCATCGGATTCCCGGGCTGGCATATAGAATGTTCCGCCATGGCGATGAAATATTTGGGCGATACGCTTGACATTCATTGCGGAGGCATAGATCATGTGGCCATACACCACACCAATGAAATAGCTCAGGCCGAGGGCGCTACCGGCAAAAAATACGTGCGCTATTGGGTGCACGGGGAATTTTTGATAATGACAAACGGGAAAATGTCCAAATCTTCCGGCGGGTTTGTTACCGTTCAGACTCTTAAGAAAAAGGGTTACAGTCCGCTTGATTACCGCTATTTATGCTTGGGCGCGCATTACAGAACTCAGCTGGAATTTTCCTACGAAGCTTTGACTTTCGCGCGCAATACGCGCCTTGGCCTTATGGAAAGAATTGCCGCGCTTAAAGCCGAAACCGACGGCAAAATAAAGGACGAAGCCGGGCTTAACGCCGCAAAGACGGCTTTCAAAGAAGCTATGGACGACGACTTGAACACTTCCAAGGCTTTAGCCGTTTTGTGGGAGTTTGTAAAAAGCCGCGCCGCCGCCGCGGATAAGCTGGATTTCCTTAAATACGCCGACAGCTTTTTAGGACTTTCTTTGCTGGAAGAAGAAGCGCAAAAGCCGCTTCCCAAAGAGGCGGAAGAACTTTTGGCTTTGCGTAAAGAAGCCAGAGCAAAAAAGGATTTTAAAACTTCGGACGAACTTAGAGATAAACTTTCCGCTTTGGGCATAGCGGTTAAAGATACGCCCAAAGGCCAGGAGTGGAGGTGGAAATAATGACGTCTTTCCCCAAAGAATTTTTGTTTAAAATACCCAAATCGGATTTGCATCTGCATTTGGACGGTTCTTTAAGGCTTAAAACGCTTATAGAACTTGCCAAAAAGGAAAAGGTGGCCCTGCCGGCTTATACGGAAGACGGGCTAAAAAAGGCCGTCTTTAAGGATAAGTATAAAAACTTGGGCGAATATCTTAAAGGCTTTTCTTATACCGTGGCGGTAATGCAAAACGCCGAAAATATAGAGCGTATAGCCTATGAACTTGCGCAGGATAATATCGCAGAAGGCGTAAGATATATAGAAGTGCGCTTTGCGCCGCAGCAGCATTGCTCCAAGAATTTAAGGCCGGAAGACGCCGTCCGCGCCGCCGTAAAAGGTTTGGCCCGCGCCGCGGCGGAACACAATAATTCCGCCGCCGTGAAATCCGGGGAGGATGTGGAGTTTCACTTCGGCATAATAGTTTGCGCGATGAGGAGTTTCAATAAAGACATGTCCCCTTATTACGGGTATATGTTTCAGGTTTTGGCGCACGCAAAAGACGATGAAGTCTTTGCCATAGCCAGCCTTGAACTGGCGCGCATAGCTGTTCTGTTGAAAAAAGAGGGCCTGCCGATAGTAGGGTTTGATTTGGCCGGGCAGGAAGCCGGTTTCCCGGCGGAACATCACTGGAAGGCTTATCAGCACGTCCATGAAGCTTTTATCCGCAAAACGGTGCACGCCGGCGAAGCTTACGGCCCGGAAAGCATTTTCCAGGCTATTACGGAATGCCACGCCAACCGCATCGGCCACGGCACTTTGATGTTTGATTATAAAGCGATACAGGATAAAAACGTAAAAAACAAAAAACAGTATGTGGAAGATTTGGCGGCCTATATCGCCAACGAGCGTATAGGCGTGGAAGTCTGCATTACCAGCAATTTGCAAACACTGCCTTTTATTAAGGAAGTTTCCAATCACCCCGTAAAACAGATGATTAAGAACGGGCTTTCCGTAAGCATTTGCACGGATAACAGATTGGTTTCCAATACCACCGTTACCAAAGAGCTGGAACTTTTATGCAGCAATATCAGCCTTACCAAACGCGAACTGAGGAATATAGTCATCGCCGGGTTTAAGGGAAGCTTCTTCCACGGGCCTTATAACAATAAACGGAAGTTTATAAGAGCCGTAGTGGAAAAATACAATAACCTTGAAAGGCAATATCTTGTGCAGGTAAAATAGTTTTGCCGCAAGTTTGAAATTTTAAAGCCGGGGCTTAAACCCCGGCTTTATCTTTTATAATAGTTTCAGTCCGTCTTCTTTTGAATGTTTGCTTACGACGACTTCCGCGCCCAAATATTCCGAGGCCCGCCAATGTCTGGCGACGTCATAATACATAAGGCGGAAGTTATCGCTTATCCCGCCCGTCGGAACATAATATTCAAGATACAATTTTTCCGCGCCTTCCGCTTTGGCTTTTTCTATATAGCAGGCCCTTATTTTATCTTGCTTGTAAAGGGAAATATAAGGCGGCGTAAAAAGCGGCAGAATCAGCGCGAAGGCCGCAAATGCGGCCAAAGCGGCTAAGCGGATAAGCCGGGTTTTATAAACCGCGTCAAAATATTTAAGCAGGAATATAAAAGAGATCATTACCATAACCGAAGCCGAATAAAAAGGCCTTGTTGTCCTCATAATTGGGGCCATGCAGAGCACTGAGGCCAAAATAAACGCCAAGGCCCAGCTGAGGGCGGCGTAAATAAAATCATTGTTTTTAAACGCCTGAGTTTTTTTCGCCAATACTTCAATGAACATAACAAGCGGTATGAACACCGGCAGCAGCAGCATACTGACCGTTATATCGTGCATTTTGGGGATATGCCAAATTATTTTTGTAAGCAAAGGCGCTTGCTTAAAAAAGCTTATCAGGGATATATCCATTCTTTTATAAGAACCCGGCGCAAGGAACATTACCGCCATACCGGCAATCAGCGCGGGGAAGATTATCTTAAGCGGCGCGGTTATTTTTATTTTGATTTTCAAACATAAAACCATAAATAAACATATAACCAAGAAGGCCGCCGGGGCGTTGTTTTCGTTGGTCATGCCAAGCGCGAAAGCCAAAATAAAAACAGCCGCGCAGCCCGCTTTGCCCAAAACCGGTACTCGCCGCTTTTCGTAAATATATTTAAGGAAAATCAGCAGCCATATAAACGGCAGCATGCTCCAGCTGTAATTGCACGCGCCGCCCGGCCAAAAAACGGTGTTGTCGGGCTTGGCTATAAAAAATACGCTCATTACGGAAATAAGAATAAACGCCGGCAAATCTTTAAGCGTTTTAAAATCCGGCGCGCGCGTATATATAAGGCCGAAAACGGATAAAACCAATGTAAGCTGCAAGAGCGGATTTAACAGTAAAAAACTCCACCGCCCCAAAGCCAATAAAACGGAATAAATTAAGAAGCCTATTCTTGGGTTATTGGTAACATAAGATTCCGCGTAAGCTTTAAAAGCCGTCAGCAGATTAAAGTTGTTATGAGCATATTGGTATTCGTCCGCGCCGTAGGGATACAAATATGAGAATATAAAAATAAACAAGGCGTAAATCCCGAAAGCGGCGCACCAGCAAAAAATATTTTTATTAAGTTTTTTCATATCAGATTATATTCGGGTTTGAAAACATATAAACCGCGGAAATTTCTTTGCTTTCGTCGGTTTGTATCGCCATTCCGATGTAAGCCGGGTAGCCCAAAAAGCCGAAGACCGGGTCATAATACATTATGGTAAGGTTGGCGTTTGGGCCTTTTAAATATTTATAAGGCATTATAAATATACTTTTTTTGTTTTGTTTTTGAGCTTTTTCAATTGCGGACAGCCTTTGAACGTCCTGCCTGTGCAGATGAACATAAGGATAAATAAAACCGGGCGTAAAGGCCAAAGCCGCGCCTAAAGCCAGTATGGAAGCGTATTTCACGGCTTTAAATTTATATGTTTCCCGCAAGTATTCCAGCATAAACATTAAAGAAATCAAAGCCGCCGCGGAAGCCGTATAAAAGCATCTGCCCGTTATAAAAGGTACTGCAAAAAGCACAAAGGCTAGCAGCCATGAGGAAAGGAAAAATATAAGGCTGAACATATAATTTTCATTCTTAAAAACAAGGGGCTTGTCTTTGTCCAAGGCGCAGATAAGCAAAGCCAAAAATAAGAGAGCGGGTATCATAAATACGGCTTTAATATAAAAATGTATATGCGATATGTGCCAAAGCAGTTTTTCCTGCAGAGAGGAATTTGTAAAATAGGCAAAAATATCACTGTTTAATCTGTTCCACATGGCGGGCGCGCCGAATAAAGCCGCCAGCCCCAAAACCAATCCGAAGGCGATAAAATAAAAATGAGTTTTTAGTTTGATTTTCATAAAAGGCGCGGCGGCGGCAAAACAAACCGTAAGGCCCATGGTAAGCGGACCGGCGTTTTCGCTGCCCATGCCGAGCGCGAAAGCCGAAATAAACAGGAAAAATATTCCTTTGCGGCTTAAATCAAGCGCGCCTTTGCTTTTATATTCCAAACGAAGCCAAGCCGTAATCCAAAGAAAAGGCAGAAAGCTCCAGCTGTAATTGCAGGCTCCGCCTATCCAAAAAAGGGTATTGTCGGGCTGGGCGACGGCAAATACCGAAAGTACCGCTATAAGCAAAACGGCGGGGAAATCTTTTAAGGTTTTAAAATCCGGCGCACGCAAATATATAAGAAAGAAAAAGGAAAGAACCCACAAAATCTGCATCAGAGGATTAAGCAGTAAAAAACTCCATTTGCCCAAGCAGAGTATTATATTGTTGGCGATAAGGCCTATGCGGGCGTTTTCCGTCATATAGGAAAGGCCGTAATGGCGCAAAGCGTCAAAAAGATTATCCTGCTTTAAAATATATTCGTCCGCGCCGTACGGATATAAATAAGAACATATGAATATAAACAGCATATAAACCAAAAAGAGAAGCCCCCACGCGGCCCAAACTTTTTTTGGAATATTTTTAAAACGGTTAATCATTAAGTTTTTCCTCTTTTATAATATAAGCCGGGCGGTGTTTTACTTCTGAGAATATTCTGCCGATATATTCGCCCAAAATCCCTATGGACATAAGCTGAACCCCACCGAAGAATAAAATCAGCACGGCCAAAGATGCGTAGCCGGGCACGTCCTTGCCGAATATCAGCACTTTTAGCACTATGAATGACGCATATAAAAACGAAAGCAAAGCCGCCGCCGCGCCGAAGTATGTCCACAGCCTTAACGGAATGGTGCTTGCATTAAAAATACCGTCTAAAGCGAAGTTCCATAATTTCCAGTAAGACCATTTTGTCCGGCCCGCGCTTCTTTCCGGGCGGACGTATTCGACGGAAGCCGTCTTAAATCCCGTCCAGTTGAAAAGCCCTTTCATAAATAAAGTGCTTTCGTTTATTTGCCGTATGGCTTGGGCGACGTTTTCATCCAGAAGGCGGAAGTCCCCGGTGTTTTCCGGGATTGGCCTTCTGGCAAAAAAGTTATGCACTTTATAAAACCAGGTGGAAAAAAATCTTTTAAGGAAAGAGTCGCTGTCGCGGTTTTTCCTTACGCCTAAGACCATATTATATCCCTCTTTCCATTTTTCGACGAAGGCCGGTATTAAATCCGGCGGATCCTGCAAATCTATATCCATTGGGATAACGGCTTTTGTGCCGGCTTTTTTTATGCCGCAGAGCAAAGCGGCTTCTTTGCCGAAATTTCTTGAAAGGCTTATATAATCTATGTTTTCTTCCTTGGCGGCGTAAGATTTGATAATGTCCAAAGTCTTGTCGGTTGAGCCGTCGTCAACAAAAAGGTACTTATAGCTTAAATCAAGCCCGTCAAGCACCGGGCGCGTCGCCTGGATAAACAACTCTATGGCTTCTTCTTCGTTTAAAAGGGGAACTAAAATCGTCAAGTCTTTCATTCGGCCGACCTCCTGAAGGAATAATATTTAAAAAGTATATAAGTAAAAATCGTAACGCAGCAAACGCTTAAAGCCTGCGCGGCGTACGGGTGTATATTCAGCTGTTTTGTAAGCAGGTAGAGCAAAACGGCGTTTATAATATATCCCGCCGCCCATACGCTTAAGGCTTTAAAATATTCTTTTACGTAATTACCTCTCGTCCTGAAAACCAAAAATTTTTGCGCCAAATAAGAGTTAAAGGAAGATAAAATATAAGAAATCAGCAAAGCCGCCTGAACGCCCGTTTGGCTTTTGCCGCAAACATACAAGGCCGCAATAAACAATATATAACCCACGGCGGTGTTGTATCCGCCGGTTATTATAAATCTTACCGCCTGCGGCAGAGAAAACCAAAGCGCGGAAAGTTCTTTAACCTCTTCAAATTTTTTAAATTCGTCCAACTCTTTAAAATTACTCATGTTTCGTTTTGTCTTCTTCATTGCCGCCCGGGTTCAGCGTTAAATGGCTGAGGAAAGAAAAACGCTTTTTTGTTTTTGCCGCGTCTTCTTGCGGTTTTATTTCGGCTTCTTGGCGTTTTGGGGTGGACGGCGTCTGATTTTCCCGGGGTAAGGCGCACTTGTTCTTTTTCCGCTTTTTCTTGCTTTCCGGGAGAGGTATTTCAAAATTCTTCATATCCGGGATCAAATGCCTTACGCTGGAAAGGATAAAATTCTTTTTCTTGAGGGTCGTTTCCAACTGTGCCACGCTTTGGCGTTCGCAGGAGGTTTCATTGTCCTCGGAGAGGTTTTTGTCAAAAGTAAAATGCTGTTTTGAAAAAATGCTCCTGCGCCCGGTAACCAAAAAACTTACTATACATGAAACCGCGGCGTAAGGCGCTATCGTCGCGCCGAAAAGCTCTATCGCCATTACGCTTGCGGCAAGCGGAGTGTTTGCCACGCCTGCAAGTACGCTGACCATGCCCAAAGCCGCAAAGGTTATAGTATTAAGGCCGAGTATATGCGCAAAGAAATAACCCGCGTTTGCGCCGATAAAAAGCACCGGCGTAATCAGGCCGCCTACGCCTCCGCCGGCAAAAGTCAGCGAAGTCGCAAATATTTTGTAGAGGAAACCGAATGTCAATGCCTGCTCTCCGGCTAAAATAGCCTCGACCCTTTCCATGCTGAGGCCCAAATAAGCGGGGGAGGTCAGCAAGGCCAAAAGTATTAAAAGCGCGGCGGCTATAAAACAACGCCAAAAATTTGAGAATCTTACGGCCAAAAAACGGAAAATTATTTGCGTAACTTTTAAAGCTTCAATCAGCACCAATCCTACTGCGCCGAAAAACATCCCGGATAAAAAAACGTGCAGGAGGGAACTGTCTATGTTTAAAGTCTGCAGATTCATCGGGTGATATATGTATTCCACGCCGAAAAGATGCGTTACCTGAAACGCCGTTATGCCGGAAATAAAAGCCGGGAACATAACTTCATAGAAAACCGTGCCTACGCTTAAGACTTCCATGCCGAACAGCGCGCCCGATATAGGCACGCCGAAAACGCCCGCAAAGCCCGCGCTTACGCCGCAAATCATAAGCTTGCGTCTTTCCTGTTTGTTGAAAGAGAGCAGCCCCGAACAAAACGAAGCCACTCCGGCGCCTACGTCGGCGCAGGGGGATTCTTTGCCGGCTGAACCGCCGGCGGCTATTGTAATTATCGGCAGGAAAAACGCCTTCGCCGCGGAAATCAGCGATACAGGCCGCTTTTCGTTAATGGCGGCGATTGCATCGTTGGTGGTAAAATCTTTGTCGTGCGGATAAACTTTGCGCGCCAAGTGATTGACTACAAACAAAGCTATCGGCAAAGCAAAGAAATAATATTTGTACGAAGTGGTGTAATCCACCGCGGCGGAAAGCAGTTTTAAAAACATCGCGTTGAAAACGCCGACGACCGCGCCTATAAAAACCGAGGCCAAAAACCATTTAAAAATATTAAAGAAGGCTATTTTGCGCCTTAAAACAAATTCGGTTTTCATTATAAGTTATATGATTTTAAAAACTCCGCTATGCCGTTCATAACCATGTTTACGGACATCAGCACCAACAACATACCCGTCAGCCTTTCTACGGCGATAAGCCCGCGTTTGCCAAGCATATTGCTTATCGGGAAGGACAGTAAAAGTATGGCCGAGTTAATTATCGAAGCTATCAAAAGCGCTATTAAAATCTGCCAGATATTCCCGCCCGGCGTCGCCGAGAAAATCAAAAGCATGCTCAGCGTGGCCGGCCCGGCGATAAGCGGTATGGCCAGCGGCACGATGAAAGGTTCTTCTTCCTTGGGGTTGTTTTTGGTTGATTCGTCTTCCAAAGAATTGAAAACCAGCTTTAAAGACATAATAAAAAGAATTATACCGCCGGAAATACCCATGGAATACTGTTTTATTCCCAGTAAATCCAAAGCTTTGCCTCCGGCAAAAAGAAACGTTACCATAATGACGGTGGCGATAGCCAGCTCCCTTAGCAAAACGAATCGCCGCCTTTCGGGCGAAACTTTTTTAAGAGAAGTTATAAACAGCGGGATATTGCCGAAGGGATCCATAATCAAAATCAGAGTCACTACGGCGGATAAAATAAATTCCATAAAAACACCTTCAAAAAAATATCGGTCCGCTTTTAGGCGGATTCCCGCACCTGAATAGTTTGGCGCGGTTTAGAGATATATTAATTCCCTGAACTGCTGCTGCCGCATTCTTTAATATTTATAATTTCGCAAATATCTGTTCTGTCGCCGTCGGCGGTGCAGCATGTTTCGGTAACGCCGTCATCACCTGCGGCATAGGTTGTGGTAATGATAAAATTATTGTTTACCCTTTTCGCCTCAACTTTATCGCTTGACAAAGTATATGTGAAATATTCCGTATCAAAGCTGCTGCCGGTTACGTTTTCGTTGCCGTTGCCTTTATTGCTTCTTAAGTCGAAATCGATATTGGAAAAATCCGTGGAATAAGAATCGTTCACGGCGTAGTAGCGCACCTGGGCTTTTTCTATCGCGGACAAAATGCCCATGGCTTCCATGGCTCTTTGCCTTTCAACTACGTTAAAATACTGCGGCAGAGCTATCGCGCCGAGTATGCCGACCAACAACACGACCACCAATAATTCCAAAAGAGTAAAACCTCTGTTATTCATAATAAGTCCCCTTACTTAATATATAAATATAATTTATCAATATTAAGGGGGGACAGTCAAATTTTTGCTTTTTCCGTTTTGTCGTTTGCGTTTTGACGCAATAAAAAAATATTTTTGCAAAAAAGTTTTACATCGTCCGTTTTTTTGCTATAATATTTATACGCCAGTAAAACGGCAGAGCCGTGCAGGCGATACAAAATTAAATTGTTTAAGAAATTTGTAGACAAGCGGATTTAATTTTGCTAAAATATTTTTGTTGGGATTAATCCCGAAGTTATTTGATCTTTAAAACAGATTTTCAAGCGCTCGTAGCTCAGTGGTAGAGCATCCGCCTTTTAAGCGGGGGGTCGTGAGTTCGAGCCTCACCGAGCGCAAGATTTAAAACGCGGTTTAAAAGCTGCGTCATACGCCCCCTTCGTCTATCGGTTAGGACACCAGATTTTCAATCTGGTGAGAGGAGTTCGATTCTCCTAGGGGGCGTATTTTTTTAGACGTAAAACACTCTTTATTGTGCCCAAATTTGGGCACTTTTTTATTTTCTGTTTAAAAATACCCAAATAGGCGTTTTTCTTGCCTAAAAATATCTAAATTTCCCTAACTTAAATCCATTCCGCAATGCCTTAGCGGCGGGGTGTCCGTTTTTTTGATGTCTTTATGCCTAAAGATTGTCTTTGCTTATTTTAATCTTCCGCAGTCTTAAAAGCGGAAAAAGCTTAAAATTATATATAATAAAGTTTTAGTGGACGCAATTTGCTTTTAACTATTAATAAGGCGGTTTTGCCGCCGTTTGGATTTTTTTATAAGGAGATTTTTATGGGAAAGAAAACTATATCCGCCGCCAATGCGCCTAAGGCCATAGGCCCTTACTCTCAGGCCGTAAGGAACGGCAGTTGGGCTTTTATTTCCGGCTGTTTGCCGGTTGACCCCGTTACGGGCGAACTCGCCGGCGGCGACGTCCGCGCGCAAACTCAGCGCGTGCTTGAGAATTTGGGGGAAATAATCAAAGCCTGCAAAATGGATTTTAAACATGTTCTCAAAACCACGGTTTTTATGACGGATCTTTCCTGCTTTGCGGATATGAACGAAGTTTACGCTTCTTTCTTTAAGGATAATCCCCCGGCCAGAAGCACCGTCCAAGTATCGGCTTTGCCAAAAGGCGCGCTTGTGGAAATAGAGGCGGTTGCCAGGAAGTAAATTTCAGGCGCGGTAAAATGCGCCTTTTTTATATTAGAGAGGGTAAGAGGGAAAAATGTCTTTAAATCTTAAGGATAACAGTCTGTTGCAAAGCAAGAAGGCGGGGGTGTTGCTGCCTTTATTTTCAATGCGCAGCGCCGGCGATTGGGGCTGCGGCGATATGGCGTCTTTCAAGGAGTGGATAGAATATTTAAGCGGTTACGGCGTAAAAATTTTACAGATTTTGCCTATACATGAAACCGAACCGGGCCAAAATTGCCCTTATTCGGCTTTAAGCGCGTATGCTATAGATCCCATATATATAAGTATAAAAGACGTTTCCGACGCCGCCGCCAGCGAGGAAGCCCAATCCTTAATCAGCCAGTATAAGGACGAAATCAATTTTTGGCGCGGGGAGAAAAATGTCTATTACAAATTTATCAAATCCGCCAAATACAAAGTGCTTTGGGCGGCGTACGAACACTTTTTAAAGAACGAGAAAGAAGCCTCCACCGCGCGTTACGAACAGTTTTTGGATTTTCATCAAAAGCACGCTTCATGGCTGGTGCCTTATTGCATTTTCAGAAGTGCAAAAGATAATTTGGGCTGGACGAGCTGGAAACATTGGGAAAAGAAACTTAAAGAACTTGATTTGCCTTTCCTCAGGGAATATTCCGTAAACAATTATAAGCAGATTATGTTCTTCAGCTATTTGCAGTGGCAGCTTCAGCTTCAGCTTGCTTCCGTGCGCAGGACTGCGGCTGAGTGCGGCGTATTGATATTCGGCGATATTCCTTTCGGCGTTAATTTTGACAGTGCGGACGTTTGGTCCAATCAAAGCAAGTATTTGGAAGGCTATGAAATAGGCGCGCCCAAGGATCAATTTTCCGAAGGGGGTCAAAAGTGGGGTTTGCCCGCATATAATTGGCCGGCGATAGAGCAGAACAACTTTAATTTATGGCGTTCTAAAATAGCCCGCGCGTGCGAGATTTACGATATTTTCCGTTTGGATCATTTGGTCGGCTTCTTCAGGACTTGGATTTTCGGCCCGGGTGACGACGTCGGCCGCTTTGATATTGAAGACGAATCCGCCCAAAAGAAACGCGGCGAAGCCTTCCTTACCGCCGTCTGCGAAGCCGCCGCAGGCAAACTCCCTATAGGGGAAGATTTGGGCGTAATACCGGATTTCGTAAGGGCTTATATGAAGGAGATTTCCATGCCCGGATATAAAGTTATCAGGTGGGAAAAGGATAATGAAGTCTTCCGCGAACCGCGCAACTATCCTTTGGCGTCTTTGGCCACTACGGCCACGCACGATACGGAAACTCTGCGCGAATGGTGGGATATTATGCCCGATTGGCAGCGCGCCAATGTGTGGGAAATGATTTCCGCCGTAAAAACAGACGGCAAAGTGCCTTTTACGGACGAAGTTCACCGCGCGATATTTAAACGCGTAATGGGCGCGGGTTCCTGCTTTGTAATTTTCCCCATACAGGATATTATCGGGGAAAAGGAACGCATAAACACGCCCGGCACCGTCGGCGAGGAAAACTGGAGCTACCGCGTACCTTTCGAAACGGCGGAATTTAACTCCGCCTATTTGGAAAAAATGCGTATGTTTAAAGAGCTTGCCGCCGAAAGCGGACGGCTTTAATTTTGCGGTTAAAAAAAACAGTTGCAATATTGTCAAAAAAAGATAATAATGTTTTTAAGCGTCTTAGAAGATTAAAATCAGGAGGATAAAAATGCGGGTTTTTAAGAGTAACACTACAAGAATAGTAATAGCGTGCTTCATAATTTTTATGGCGATTCCGTTTATCTTTGTGGAAAGTTCCGACGGAGTAAAGGGCGGCGGCCTAAGCATTCCGATGGAAAGCTCGGCCAATCCTCTTTCTAAGATTATAGACCGCATAGGCTCTTTTTACGGTTTTAAAAAGAAGCCCGCGCGCGCTTCTTTTGATAAAAAAGGCCAAACTTTGGCTTCCGTCAAACGCGCTGAAAAGGGGCTGCCCGCTCCCTCGGCAGGCGTACTGCGCGCGGAAAATGACTCTTTGCCCGATATGCCTTTCGGCGATGTTTCATCCTCATCTTCTTCGGCGGCCGGCGGTGCTTCCGTTTCGGCCGGACGCTCGCCCAAATTGCCGCAGGTTAAAGAGTATATCCGCATGGACGGCGACACTTATGAAGTGGTTACCGATCCCTCCGGGCGCAAATTCGTAGCTATGCCGGACGGCTTTGTACCGTATGATAAACTTATGGCCGATACCGTTTCCCAGGAAGAATTTGACGCCGCCCGCGCCCAAGCCCCGCACCTTGAAGACTGGGAGATTTTTGAAGCTCTAAGAAGCCCGGGCGGCCTGCCGGCTTATTTAGCCAGCGGCGGCAACAATGTTTTTTATAAGGACGGCACCCCCGGATATTACGACAGAGGCGGCAAAGAAGGAAGCAGGCTTTTCGGCGTGCGCAGCGGACGCTCCGGCGCAAACGACGAAATATATGACGAACGCAAACTTAATGAAAGTATTTCCAAAAACAGCGTAACATTGAGGGCATCCTCCGGCAAAGGCGGGGTAAGCGGCAGCGTAAGAAATAAATATGTAGAAGCAAAAAAGAACGAGCCCGCCGCCAACAATAATGAAAGAACTTTGGCCGAACTTATCAATAATAACATTGTTATCGGAGATAAGACTGTGGATGTACCTGTTGCCGCTAGGTCGTTTAGGAACTCCGCTAAAGAGGTAAATACACTTGATTTGGCGGATAAAAGCGTTAATAATTATATGGCCGAAACTATGAATATACAATCCCTTTCTGTAAAAGGGGCAGATGGAAAGGAAAGCGAATATCAGTGGATATATCCTAAGAATGAGGAACTTGATGAAAATAAACCTGGAGAAATTTTTTATATACGGAATAAGGATTTCTTGGATGAACAGCGCTTTGATAATACTGCTTTTAATACAAGCGATGAACTTTATACTAAAAACAGCGAAATGATACAGAAGATCGTCAAAGATAATAATTTGAAGCTAAAAATGGCTATGGTTGACGGCATTGACGAACACAACAAAGTAAAAGCCGTCAACAAAAACACTTTTCATTATCAGGTGGTGCAATCTTTCTTAAAAGGTACTGATAATTCCGGCGAAGAAATCAATGTGAAACCTTATGAAAAGGCCGATACTCTGCTGATAGTTTCCGATAAAGCGAGTTTGGCTCAGTTAAAAGCCGCCGGCTATAATGCCGTTTTATTTAACAAATATGCCATTACGCCTAAAGACACCGAAGCTTTTTACGTAAACGCTCTTTTAGCGGTGGAAGATATGGCTCAGGCAAAAAAAGAGGGCGCGGACAAAAAGAAAGAGGTTTTGGCAAAGATGTCCGACGTTTCCAATGCCAGGGTCGGAGTTAGGGGGATATAGGCCTAAAGACCTATAAAAAATAGGTCTAAATTCCCTTGTAAGAAAAGGCAATTTATAATAACATTAAACTATAGGAATATTATTTAAGGAGTTTTAAACCATGAAGTTTAAAAATTTATCTTTAGCTTTAATTTTATCTTGCGCATTTGTCTTTTCCGCGGTTGAGGCTTTCTCTCAATGCTGGTATGAGGGAAATGAGTATTATTTCACTTTTTATGATATTTTTGACAGCAAACGCGGCAATGATATGGAATTTATTAAATTTTGTTATAAAGAAGGCTTTGACCGAAAATTTGATAGAGATACTGAAGAATTAGGGTATTATATACCTAATTCCGCCGCCAAGTTCGGCAGATTTGAAGCCCTTAAGTTTTTTATAAATGAAGGTTTCCGCCTTGATGACGTTTATGCTCATAGCACTATTCTTCAAAAGACTCCTTTGCAGCTGGCCGCTGAAAACGGGAACTATAATATGGCCAAATATCTGCTTGATAAAGGCGCAAGCCCGATAAAAAAAGATTCCCGCAAAAAATATGACGCTTATGACTATGCTAAAAAAGGCGGAAGTCAGAGAGTTATAGATTTGGTAGGCGCGGCTTGGCGCAAATGGAAAGGTTTAGCCGCCGCCAGGACCGAAGAATACAAGAAAGAAATTAAGAACGTAAACATGAACGATTATGAAAAGTTCAAACGTATGCATAATTTAGGTTCATTTAACTTTGCAACGGCGGAGATAAATAAAATAAAAATTTTGGCGGCAATGTCCGACACTTCCAATGCCAGGGGCGGAGTTAGGGGGATATAGGCCGAAAGACCTATAAAAAATAGGTCTAAATTCCCTTGTAAAAAAAGGCAATTTATAATAACATTAAATTATAGGAATATTATTTAAGGAGTGTTAAACCATGAAGTTTAAAAATTTATCTTTAGCTTTAATTTTATCTTGCGCATTTGTCTTTTCCGCGGTTGAGGCTTTCTCTCAATGCTGGTATGAGGGAAATGAGTATTATTTCACTTTTTATGATATTTTTGACAGCAAACGCGGCAATGATATGGAATTTATTAAATTTTGTTATAAAGAAGGCTTTGACCGAAAATTTGATAGAGATACTGAAGAATTAGGGTATTATATACCTAATTCCGCCGCCAAGTTCGGCAGATTTGAAGCCCTTAAGTTTTTTATAAATGAAGGTTTCCGCCTTGATGACGTTTATGCTCATAGCACTATTCTTCAAAAGACTCCTTTGCAGCTGGCCGCTGAAAACGGGAACTATAATATGGCCAAATATCTGCTTGATAAAGGCGCAAGCCCGATAAAAAAAGATTCCCGCAAAAAATATGACGCTTATGACTATGCTAAAAAAGGCGGAAGTCAGAGAGTTATAGATTTGGTAGGCGCGGCTTGGCGCAAATGGAAAGGTTTAGCCGCCGCCAGGACCGAAGAATACAAGAAAGAAATTAAGAACGTAAACATGAACGATTATGAAAAGTTCAAACGTATGCATAATCTCGGTTCGTTTAACGCCAATTCTTTCTGGGGCATAAACAGAGCTTAATTTTAAACCGAAATAAAAATAAAATCCCCCGGATTTCTAATCCGGGGGATTTTTGTATGCCGTTAATTACGTATTGTTAAAAACTCAGCCGGAGCGGATGAATGCGGAACCTCGGTGGCGGAGTGGACCTTACAGTTTAAAAAATAATTAAAGATTATAAATCATCAAAAGCAGTTTGCCGGTTTTAAATTCCACGGAAAGCTCTTCTTTAACTGCAGTATTGCTTACGGCCAGCTGGCCTACTTTTAAAGTATCATTTTTTAAGCCGTATTTAAGCCCTTTAAGCGTTATTTCCTTGACGGCGGTCAAAGGTATAAGGCTGACCGTCGCGCCTTTTTCGGCTTTAAAAACGCCGCTTTTTTGCAAAGGGTATATGCGCCAGCCGGAGGATTTTACTTCAATCTCAAAATTTTTGACGAAGTTAAACAGAGTAAGGAAATTGCTCAAAGTAAAATCAAGCCGCCCTCCGGCAAGGCAGACTATGGTAACTTTTTGCGGTTTTATAATTTTGCAGAAGGAAAGGCCCTTTTCCAAATCGGTATTGTCCTGCCGGTTTATTTTGAACAGTTTTTCTTTGCCGAGTTTCGCTTTGGCTTCTTCGGAAACGGAATCCAAATCGCCCAAAGCCAAATCCGGCTCAAAGCCCGCGCTTAAAGCGGTGTCCGCGCCGGAATCCAAAGCCAGGATAAAATCATGCTTTTTGGCTTCCGCTTTTAAAAAAGTTTTATTTTCGCCTTTAGCGCCGGCTATTACCAGCACGGAGTTTATTTTCTTCATATTTCGCTTTTAAAATATTTGAACCTATTATGATTAAGCTTACGGTCAAACCTATATAAAATCCGTCTATTTGCCCGGCGAGGCCGCTTCTCGGCAGGATATTCCATACGGTGATAAGCGCGGCGGAAAACAGCGCGGAAAAAGTAAAAACGCCGTCTTTTATTTTGCCCGGCCAAATATATCCGCCGAGCATGGGTATCAAAAGGCAGGCCGACATATAAGAGCCCAGCGTAAACCAAATTTTTTTGAAGTTTCCCTCAAAAAACACGGCAAGCAAAATAGCCAAAGCCGATATTATAAAAAATGAAATTTGGTTAAGCAGCAGTTTGTTTTTGAATTTGTTTTTAAGCAAGTCGTAAGCTACGGTGTTTGAGGCTATAAACAAAAAAGAATCCAGCGTGGAAAGTATTACGGCCAAAACGCCGGCTATAAAAAATCCGCGCAGTCCGTGCGGCAGCAGCTGAACCGCGTATATAAAATACGCGTGGGCCGGCAGAGCGCCGGGCAGCAAAGCCCGCGCATACAGCGCGCCGGAGGTGGTGCAAACGTCAAAGCAAAACCATATTAAAGTGCAAATCAAAATGCCGCTGCGGGCGGTTTTTACGTCTTTAGCGGCAAAGCATCTTTGGTAAAACGCAGGGTCAACCAAAGTCGCCAGCGCTATCGCGCCCCAAATTAAAGTGTTAAGCCAGCCGTTGCCGCCGGTAATTGAAAAGTGCGAAGCCGGCAAATTGGCCTTTAAAAATTCCAATCCGCCGAAGTTCGCCAAGGAAAAAATCAGTACTATAAATACGGCAAGGCACATTACAGCAAATTGCACTATGTCGGAAAAGACCACCGCCCTCAGCCCGCCCCAGGCGGAATATAAAGCCACAAACAAAGTGCCTGTTATCATGCCCCATACAACCGGCATACCGAAAACCAAATTAAGAAATATCCCCAAACTTAATACATAACTTATAGGCAGTATGTTGAAGAAGGTGAATACGGCGGAAGTTTTTGCGGATTTCGGGCCGAACATTTTATGCGCCAAATCGGGCAAGGTCATGCTTTGGTGCTGTTTTACTTTGTTTACCAAAAACAGCGCGAATATTATATAAGCCACATACCAAAAAGCCCCTTGAATTACAAAATTGTGTATGCCGTAGTTGAATGTAATTTCATTCACGCCGAAGATGCCGCCGTACCAGCTGGCGGCCAAAGTCGCTACGAAAAGCGGCAGGGTAAGCTGCCTGCCCATAAGCATATAATCAAGCAGTCCTCCGGCGTTTTTTTTGCGGAGAGTCTGCCCGTAAATCACCATGCCGGCGGTAAGCGCAAGCACCGCCGCGAATACGGCTATATCCGCGGCATTGATGAAATCAAGGATGTTAATTTGCGGTGTGAACATAAAAACGCGGGGGCCGAAGCCCCCGGATTAAGCTATTGCCAATGTATATAGTTTGCTATCGCCAGAAACACGAAGGACATTGCAAACCAAAATCCTACAAGCGGCATTACGAAGCGGAACCATTTTTGGAAAGGCAGCTTCGCCATACCGATTACGCCGAGCACTACCGCGCTTGTCGGTATGCAGACGTTCGTCCAGCCGTCGCCGAACTGATAGGCCAAAATCATTGTCTGCCTGGATATGCCGATAAGATCGGAAAGCGGCGCGAGTATCGGCATGGTAAGTACGGCCTTGCTGGAGCCCGAGGGAATAAAAAAGTTTATTACGGCCTGCATGATAAACGCCGCCCATGATGCGACCGTGGAATTTAAGTGGGAAATTACACCCGCCATATAATGCAAAATTGTGTCCAAAATATGGCCGTTTTCCGCAATTATTATTATTGCCGTCGCCAAAGCCAGCAGGAACACAATTTCCGCCATGCTTTTTACGCCTTCGTAGAAAGCGGAAGTGGCTTCGCTCACTTTAAGCCCGCCCAAGACGGAAGCGACTATGGCCAGCCCCAAGAACAGCGCACCTATTTCCACGATGTACCACTCGTATTTAAGCACGCCGACCACAAGCCAAATCATCGTTGCGGCGAAAGCGGCCAAAACCAATTTGTGCTTTAAAGTAAAAACGGCTTCGGTTTTATTATTAAGATCCAGCTCTTTGATTTTTTGGCGGTCAAATTCATAAGTAAGGCTGGCTTTGGGATTTTTTTCTATCTTTCTGGCGTAAAGCATTACAAATACTATCGCCGCCGCCGTGGCGCATGCCCAAATTATCGTCCTTAATCCAAGGCCGGAATATAAAGGCAGCTGGGCTATACCCTGCGCTATACCCAGCGTAAAAGGATTCATAAAAGCGCCTGCGAAACCCGCCGAGGCTCCCAAAAACGGCACCGATATGCCGATAAGGGAGTCATACTTTAAAGATATCGACAGGGGGATAAATATCGGTATAAAAATCAACACTTCCTCGGACATTCCGAAAGTCGCCCCGCCTAAGGAAAATAACGTCATGCTGACGGGTATATATAAACTTCTCAGGCCGGGGTGCTTCATAAATATCGCACTGGCCCGCGTAATTGCGGCGGTAATCGCGCCCGTTTTTTCAATAATCATAAATGCGCCGCCGATGATTAAAAGAAAAGCCATAATTTCGGCCGTGGTGGAACGCGCAAAGGACTGCATCGGCGCTTTTAAAACTTCAAAAACCGACTGCGGCGAATTTTCTATATAGTGGAAAGAGCCTTCTACAAGCACGTCCCTTCCGTCAACGAGCTGTTTTTCGTAAGAGCCCGCCGGTATAAACCAGGTGCATACGGCCGTAAGCGTTATGATGACGGCCAAGATTACCGTGGTGTTGATTTTTATTTTCATTTAATTAACTTCTTCCTCCGTTAAGTTGTACTTTCCGTATCCATATATTTTATAAAATTAGCCCGCGCGTTTGATATAATAAATTATGCTTTACATAGTACCCACCCCAATAGGCAATTTGCAGGATATTACTTTGCGCGCGCTTGATGTTTTAAAAAGTGCGGATTATATACTTTGCGAGGACACCCGCCAAACGGGCAAGCTTCTTTCCGCTTACGGCATAAGCGCAAAGACTTTGCGCTATAACGAAAACGATTCTTCCGCCGTTTCGCGCTTGCTTGAAGTCTTAAAAAACGGCAAGAACTGCGCTTTGGTTTCCGACGCCGGTACGCCGTGCGTTTCCGACCCGGGCTGGCGGCTGGTTAAAGCCGCGCGGGAAGCAGGCGTAAAGGTTACGGCTTTGCCCGGCCCTACGGCCGCGGCCTGCGCTTTAAGCGGTGCGGGGGTCGGCGGCGGCGGATTTACTTTTTTGGGATTCATGCCAAGAAAACCCGGCAAAATCCTTAAAATGATTAAGGCGGCTTTGGCCCTTGAAAGGCCTGTAATAATTTACGAATCGCCGTACAGAATAGTAAAACTGTTGGAAATAATCAAAACCGGCATCGGCCCGGATGTAAAAGCGGCGGCGGCGCGCGAACTTAGCAAAACTTTTGAGGAATATATAATCGGCACGGTTTCGGAAGTTGCCGAAAATCTCTCCGCGCGCAAGAAGATTTTGGGGGAATTTGTGCTTATCCTTGCCCCCTCCGGCGCGGAAAATCTGACGGAAGAAGATAATGAAGAAGACTGAAATATTCGCTTTGTCATCTCTTAAAACGGAAGAACTTTCATATATCGCAAAGGCTCTTTTAAACGGCGCGGCGGCGGTTATTCCCACAGATACCGTTTACGGATTGGTCGTTTGCGGCAAGCCCGGATTTTTGCGGGCGCTAAACGAGGTCAAAAAAAATCCTCCTGAAAAACCCGCGCAGATACTTTGCTCTGCGGAGCAGGCCTTGCTTTTGTCCGAAGACTGCCCCGGCCTTAAAGCGGCTTTCAAATTTTGGCCTGGCGCATTGACGGCGATATTGCCCGCTTCTTGCGCCGGAAAGAAGTTAAGCGGCCTTGATACCGTCGGCCTGCGCGTACCTGGCGGCGCGCTTACTGCGGAACTTTTTAAACTGACAAATTGCCCCTTATACGCCAGCAGCGCAAATATGCACAGCTTGCCTACTTTGGAAAAAGAGGAGGAAGTCCTTTCCGTTTTTGAAGGAAAAGCCGATATAATAATAAAAGGCGGTTTTTTAAAGACGAGGCCTTCTTCCGTGATAGATTTTACCTGCCGCCCGCCGAAAATGCTCCGGCGCGGCACGCTTAAAGACGAAGAATTGGAAATATTACTTTCTAAATCCTGATAATTTGTTAATATAAGATTATGGATATATATACCGCAGTCGCTTTAATTTCGGCTTTGTTTTTCTTTTTCCTTTCCTGTTTCCTTATTGTAGTTTTAATAAGGACGCAGCTTTGCCTGCATTCGGAAAAGGTTAATTCCGGCGATTTGAGCAAGCGCATAAAATCTTTGACGCACAATTTGATGAGCCTTATCCAGAAAAAAGAAGATTTGGAGCGCGTCAATGAAATGCGTTCAAAATTTATATCCGTGGTTGCGCATGATTTAAAACAGCCTCTTACATTAATTTGCGGCTATTCTTCCCTGTTGAGGGAGAACCTCGGCGCGGATGATTTAAAAATCCTTGATAATATAGACAAAGCTTCAAGAAACATAGAAAAGCTTACCAATGATTTGGCCGATGTTTCCGCCTCGGAACGGGGAAAAGTCCGCCTTGCGTTTTCGTGTTTTGTCTTTAACGATCTTATTGCCGGCATATTTAAGCAATATCAAGCCGTGGCGGAACAAAAGGGAATAAATCTTATGCTTATAGACTATCCCGAAGACATTGTTATAGAAGCCGACCGTTTCCGTCTTGAGCAAGTGTTTAACAATTTGCTCAGCAATGCTCTTAAATTTACCGGCCCGGGCGGCGCGGTGGATATAAAGTATTCATTGGAAGGCGACTCCGTTAAAATTCTGATTAAAGATGACGGCCTTGGCATTACGCACGCCGACAGAATAAAAATTTTTGACAAGTTCCAGCAGTCTGATTTTATTGAAGACGACTTTAAGCGCCAGGGCTGGGGCTTGGGCCTTGCGATAGCCGATGAAATCGTTACCGGCCACGGCGGCGTTATCGGTGCGGACAGTGCGGACAGGGGGGCGGGATCTACTTTTTGGGTTGTGCTGCCTTTGGAGCATAAGTAGTCCTCTCGTATTAAGTCCTATTCTCATAGCTAGCAAACTTTAACATTTAGGCAAATACAGCCAACTCGTGTTAAGTCCTATTCTTGCGGCTGGCAAGCTTTAATAATTACTCTCAAGTTGCTAAATTCTTACGGCTAGCAGTTTTCCATATTTGGCCGTATTTGCCTTTTTTCGTCAGTCGGATACTGCGCCGCCTTCGGCGGCATCATGCTTAGTATACCTTCCTCCTCAAAAATACAAATCCTGCTCAAATCTGAAAAACCACGCTGCTTTTATGCTCGCACGCTGAAATCTTTTACTCTTTCAATTTTATTAATTTATTCCTAACTCTTATAATTATTTCTCTTTTCTTAAAAATTTCTTCTTTATAGTCCAATATATAAACTTACTCGGTCGTAAAATGCTTCCATAACTTTTTTACTATTTAATGTAGGTCGGGTTTTGCCCGACAAATAAACTTCTTATTAACGTCAGGCCAAGCCTGACCTGTGCTTGTATACAAAAAATTCTGTTGAATGCTCTTTATATAAGAGAAAAATAAAAAGGCGGTTGAAGTTTATTTCTATTTTTGATAAATTTTTTACATATTCTAGAATATCAGGAGAATAATATGAAAAAAGTATTATTATTGAGTTTGTTGGTGTTTATATCTATGCCGCTTTTTGCTGAATACGGCGTGGGAGTAAAATTGGGTATAGGCGAAAATGATCCTAAAACCATGAATGAAATGTTTGATTACTATGGCGGAGATAAAACGGAAGGAGACGGAATATTCTCATTAGAGTTTTTGTATGAGTTTCCTCTTCACCCCGGAGATGAAGTAAATAAATTGGGTGTAAAAGCCGGTTTGGATTTTTATGGTGAAAACGAATTGAAGGTTAACAACTATTATGTGAGAGGAAAAGCAACTGAAAACACATACGCTTTGCCGATTACCGGATATTATAAATATGACGGCGGTTTGAAAAACTTTAGTTTTTATGGAGGGGCCGGCCTGACTTTTATCAGAACTAAACTTGAAGCTGGTTCGGAAGATATTTCAAAAAATAAGTTATTTCCCCATATCGCCGGCGGTGCGGAATACAGATTTTCCAAACTTTTCGCCCTTGGTCTTGATTTAAAGTATAATATCAGCGCAAAAGTAGAAAAAGACGGCGCTACTCTTTCTGACAGAAGCGGATTTTCTGCCGCTTTGGCCGGAAGGTTCTATTTCTAAGTTAATTGTAAATATTTGCGGAATAGATTATAGTTTAGTTTTAGTGTAAAAAAAGCCCCCCGTAAATCGGGGGGCTTGTGTTAATATCGTTTTTTTATATTACGCCTTGCGCTATCATTGCGTCGGCCACTTTTTTAAAGCCGGCTATGTTCGCACCCAGCAAGTAATCGCCGGGTTTATTATAGCGGCAGGCTTCCTCAACGCAGGCGGAATGGATGTTACGCATGATTTTCTTAAGCTGTGTTTCCACTTCTTCGCGAGTCCAAGAAAGCCTTATGGTATTTTGCGTCATTTCCAAGCCCGATACCGCTACGCCGCCGGCATTGGCCGCTTTGCCCGGCGCGTAAAGCACGCCTTTGCTTTGAAATAAATCTACGGCTTCCGGCGTGCATGGCATATTGGCCCCTTCGCAGACGATTTTGACGCCGTTGTTTGCTAAAGTTTTTGCGTCTTCAAGCGTAAGTTCGTTTTCGCAGGCGGTGGGGAAAGCCGCATAGCACGGTATAAACCAAGATTTTTTACCGGGGTGAAACTCCGCCGATTTGAATTTTTTTACGTATTCCTTAAGGGTTCCTCTTTTTACAAACACCAAATCTTTAAGGAAAGCCAATTTCTCCAAGTCCAGGCCCTCTTTATCGTAAACGGCGCCGTCATAATCGTTAAATCCGACGACTTTCCCGCCCATTTGCAGGATTTTTTCGGCCGTGTGTATGCCCACGTTGCCCGTGCCTGAAATTATGCAGGTTTTGCCGCGTATGCCTTCGCTTTTGCATTTAAGCATTTCTTCCGCAAAGAATACTACCCCGTACCCGGTGGCTTCCGGCCGGATTAAACTTCCGCCGAAAGAGGGCCCCTTGCCGGTAAATACGCCTACAAATTTATTGGTTATCTTTTTATAGTGCCCGAACATAAAACCTATTTCCCGCGCGCCTACGCCCAAGTCGCCGGCGGGGACGTCGGTGCGTTCGCCTATGTGGCGGTAAAGTTCGTCCATAAACGCTTGGCAGAAGCGCATCACTTCGCCTTCGCTTTTGCCTCTGGGGTCAAAGTCGGAACCTCCTTTCGCGCCGCCCAAAGGCAGGCCCGTAAGGCTGTTTTTGAAAGTCTGCTCGAAAGCCAAAAATTTAAGCGAACTTAAAGTTACGCTTTCATGAAATCTTATTCCGCCCTTAAAAGGGCCGATTGCGCTGTTAAATTGTATGCGGAAACCGCGGTTTACGTGAGTGAGGCCTTTGTCGTCGTTCCAGGGAACGCGGAAGTAAATTACGCGTTCGGGTTCGACCATTCTGTCCAGCACCGCGTATTTGATATATTTGGGTTCGGCGTCAAGGATAGGCTCAAGCGAGGTCAGCACTTCGCTCGCCGCTTGATGAAACAATTTTTCAGCCGGATCTTTTTTAATGATATTCTGCATCAGGGCTTGCAGATATTCTTTGGTTTGCATTGTTAAATCCTCTTCGTAAAGAAAGTAATTAACTTCTTGTAAGTTAAGAATATAATTAAGCACTGTAAAAGTCAATAATCTTATACTATAATATAAACGTTGAAAGGGGGAAACTTATGCAGATAAAACATTATATAGAAGTTGACGGAGAATTAAAAAGGATTAAGGACCGCGTTGCGGCGGGCATTATGGGCATAATCGGCGGCTGGTTCGGGCTGCATAAATTTTATAACGGAAGAGTGTTTGCCGGTATTATTTATTTGTTGTTTTCCTGGACGGTTATCCCGGCCATAGTGGGCTTCATTGAAGGAATACTCTATTTGCTTATGACGGATGAGGAATTTGACGCAAAATACAACAGATGACTTTTGCCTGATGATTTTATAAGGAAAAATAAAAACCGCTCTTAACGGGGCGGTTTTTACGTTTAATTGATATTTTGCCGTTTAAGATTGCTTTTTGCCGGTATGTTTGCTGACAAATTCCATAAGTTTTACAAAAGTTTCTTTGCTTAATACGTGTTCTATTTTGCAGGCGTCGATTTCCGCCGTGGCGGGCCTTACGCCTACGATGTCCCTTAAAAATTCCGATATGACGGAATGCTTCTTCTTAACCTCTCTGGCTATCGCCTGCCCCTCTTTTGACAGCTGCACGCGGCCGTATTTCTCGTGAGTAATAAGCCCGCGCGCCTCCAAAGCTTTCAGGGCCCCGCTGACGCTCGGCGTTTTTACGTTCATCAGGATTTTTATATCGGTTACGCGCGCGCCTTTTTCGCCTTCGCAGGCGATTGAAATGGCTTCAAGATAATCTTCCATACTGCTTGTAACGCTGTTCATGATATTAGTCTGCCTAACTTTGGGCTTATTGTCAAGCGATTTAAGGTTTGGAAGGCGCGCCCGCATATTATATAATAAATATATATATTCAAACGCAGGAATACGAAAGATGAAAGAAAACAAAAATAAATATTCAGCTACGGTTTTACTTCCTAAAACTGATTTCCCGATGAGAGCGGGCCTTCCTAAAAAAGAGCCGGTTCTCCTTAAGTTCTGGCAGGATATGGAACTTTATAAAAAAATGATGGCCAAAGCCAGCGGCAAAGAAAAATTCATTTTGGCTGACGGCCCCCCTTACGCAAACGGGCGCATTCACATGGGGCACGCATTAAATAAAGTTCTTAAAGATATAGTAAATAAATCCCATGCTCTTATGGGCTATTATACGCCTTACGTGCCCGGCTGGGACTGCCACGGCCTGCCTATAGAGCAAGCCCTTATCAAAGAAATGAAAATTGACAAAAAGGAAATTAAAGATATTCCGGCTTTCAGGAAGAAAGCCCGCGCTTTCGCGCAGAATTTCGTCAATTTGCAAAGGGAAGGTTTTAAACGCCTGGGTATTACCGGCGATTGGGATAATCCTTATCTTACGATGTCCAATGTTTATGAAGGCCTTACCGTAGGGGCTTTCTTTGAAGCTTTGGAAAAGGGCTATGTTTACAAAGGCAAAAAAGCGATTTATTGGTGCCCTAACTGCGAAACGGCTTTGGCCGACGCGGAAACCGAATATCACGATAAGACTTCCACCTCAATTTACCTGCGTTTTAAAATTAAAGAGGCGAAAGAAGGGCTTTTTGGCGGGATTGATTCCTCCAAAGACGTTTATTTGGCCGTTTGGACGACGACCCCTTGGACAATCCCGGCGAACATGGCCGCCGCCGTCAACTTTGACGAAGACTACCGCATAATGAAGTTAAACGACGGAAGCTATATAATAGCCGCCGATAAATTGGCAGACGCTTTCGCCAAAGAATGCGGATTTTCCGCCGGGACTTTCGGTAAAATTAAGGGGGAAAACCTCGTAGGCGTAAAATACGAGCATCCTTTAAATCATAAACTTAACCCGGTAATCCATACCGATTTCGTAACTATGGACGCCGGCGTCGGCATAGTGCATATAGCCCCGGGCCACGGCGAGGAAGACTTTTACGCCGGCCTTAAATGGAATATAGACGCTTTCTGCCCCGTCGACGAAAAAGGCGTTTTTACCAAAGACGCAGGCGAGTTTGAAGGACAAAGCATTTTTAAAGCCAATCCCCTGATAATTGAAAAACTTAAGGAGA
This sequence comes from Candidatus Proelusimicrobium excrementi, assembly GCA_934643455.1. Taxonomy (GTDB): domain Bacteria; phylum Elusimicrobiota; class Elusimicrobia; order Elusimicrobiales; family Elusimicrobiaceae; genus Proelusimicrobium; species Proelusimicrobium excrementi. The sequence goes on from CAKUBV010000004.1 coordinate 219,055, forward strand.
TAGGCAGCCTTATCAAACAGGCCGACATCAGCCACAGCTATCCGCATTGCTGGAGATGTAAAAAACCGATTATATTCCGCGCCACGGAACAATGGTTCTTGGGCGTCGACAAATTTGATTTAAGAAACCGCCTCGTCAAAGAAATAGAACAGACGAAATGGTTCCCGCCCAGCGGCGAAAACCGCATAAAATCCATGGTGCAGCTGCGCCCGGACTGGTGCCTGAGCCGCCAGCGCTTCTGGGGCGTACCGCTGATGGTTTTCTATTGCAAAAAATGCGGCAAAGTGCAGATTAATCACGACCTTTTTGAACACGTAAAAGCGCGCGCCATGAAAGAAGGCAGCGATTTTTGGTTTGAGCAGGAAGCCAAAGACATTCTGCCCGCAGGCTATAAATGCGAATGCGGCGGCGAAGAATTTACCAAAGAAAAAGACATCCTAGACGTTTGGTTTGATTCCGGCGTATCGTGGGAAGAAGTGCTTAAATACAGAGGGCTGGGCTTCCCCGCCGAGGTATATTTGGAAGGTTCGGATCAGCACAGAGGCTGGTTCCAAACCTCTCTTATAGCCGGCACGGTTTTGGAAGGCAAAGCTCCTTTTAAAAACGTAATAACGCACGGTATGATTTTGGATCAGCAGGGCAGGGCCATGCACAAATCCGCCGGAAACAGCGTCGAGCCCGATGACATTACGGAAAAATTCGGCGCGGATATCTTAAGGCTTTGGGTAAGCTTTACGGACTATTCCGACGACGTTAGATTATCTTCCGAAATTTTGGAAGGCCCGGTGGATTCTTACCGCAAAATCAGAAACACGGTAAGATACGCTTTGGGCAATCTTTCGGACTATAACCCCGCCGAACATAAAGTGGCCGGCAAGGACATGACCGAGCTTGACCGATATATGCTTAAACGCCTTGACGATCTTATTAAAAACGTTAGGGACGATTATAAGAATTTCCGCTTCAGAAAAGCGGCCCGCGCCATAACGGATTTCTGTATTTTGGATTTGTCTTCCTTAATGTTGGACGCTTCCAAAGACAGGCTTTATACTTTGGGTGCGGCTTCACCCGCAAGACGTTCGGCTCAGACGGCTTTGTTTGAAATAGTTACGGCCCTTTTAAGGCTCTTGGCCCCGGTTCTTTGCTTTACGTGTGAAGAAGCCTGGCAGGAAATTAAAAAATTGCCTTGCGGGAAAGACTTGGAAGAGAGCATTTTCCTTTCCGATATGCCCGAAGGCGCAAGCTTTGTAACTTCCGCCGAGGTGGAAAGTAAATGGAATAAAATCCGCGGAATTCGCTCTTCCGTGCTTAAAGCTTTGGAAGAAGCCCGCCAGAAAGGGCTTATCGGCGCGCCTTTGGAAGCCAAGATAATCTTTAATTCTTCCGATAAACAAACCAAAGATTTCCTTAAGGAAACTTTGCCTTTGTGGCCGGAAGTGGCGATAGTTTCCCAGACGGAAGTGGCGGAAGCGGAAGGCAAGGAAAAGCTTGAAGTGGAAGTCCTCCACGCCGCAGGGCACAAATGCCCGCGCTGCTGGCAGTGGAAAGAGGATATAGGCTCAAACGGCAAATACGCCGATTTGTGCGGACGCTGCGCGAAAGTACTTGAAGAAGAAAAGGTTAATGTCGACGTCGCGGCTTAAAAAATTTCAGGCGGGGATAAAGGGCCCGCTGTTTATAGGGGCCCTTATCTTCGCGCTGGACAGAATAAGCAAAATCTTGGTGCTGAAGTTCTTGGCGCCGGCGGGGTCTTTTGCAATTGCGCCGTTTTTCCGCCTTACTTATGTGGAAAATACGGGCGCGGCTTTCGGAAGTTTTAAAAACGGCAATATCTATTTGGCGTTGATTTCCGCCGCGGTTTTATTTATGATGTTTAAGTGGAAGCCCGAGCTTGACCGACTTGGCGCGGCGGCGCGGTGGGGTTTTGTTTTTATAGCGGCAGGCGCGCTCGGCAATATGTACGACAGGGTTGCGCTCGGCTTTGTGGTTGACTATTTTGATTTTATAGTGTGGCCGGTATTTAATGTGGCCGATTCTTTTATATGTATAGGGGCGGGCCTTATTATACTGGCGGCAGTTAAAGACGGAAGAAAAAAGAAATCGGAGGCTAAATGAAAAAGTATCTTTTATTTGCTTTGGCTTTATGTTTTGTTTTTGCCGGATGCGGCAATGACAGGCTGTTTAAAAAGGCCGTGGCGTATTCAAAAGCCGGCAAGACGGAAGCCGCGTTAAAAACCTATAACAGAATTTTAAAGGATGACCCGGATTATATTTCCGCTTTGGTCAACAGGGGCGTTATTTGGGAAAAGCTAGGCGATTTCGACCGTGCGGAAGAAGATTACAGAAGGGCCGCAAAACTTAACCCGTATCATCCCAATGTGCTTACGAATTTGGGCTCTTTTTATTTGGGGCGGAACTTTCCTCTGGACGCCATAAGCAACTTTAACATCGCTTTGGAAGTCGATCCTAACAACTTTTTGGCTTTGGTCAACCGTGCGTCCGCATATCAAAGCTTGGGCTACAAACGCCGCGCGCTTGAAGATTTGGAACGCGCGCTTGAAATCTATCCGGAAAGCCAGCTTGCAATAGTAAACAAGGCCATTCTTGATTATGACCTTTTCAACTACGATGACGCTATTTCCGGCTATACGCACGCCCTTTACAATGATCCCAAAAACGCCCAAAACTTCTATCGCCGCGGAATGGCTTTTAAAGCGGTTAACAGATACGGCAATGCTTTGGCGGATTTTAATATGGCCGTCAATTTGAAACCTTCTTACGTCCCCGCGCTTTACGAACGCGCAAAAATGCTGTTTAAAAGCGGCGATTACGAATCCGCTTTGGCGGATCTCAATAAAATAAAAACGATAAACAACAAGTTTGTTCCCGCCTATGAATTTACCGGCGATATTATGGCTATTGAGGACCCTGTTACCGCCACTTCAAACTATATGGTGGCCAAGAAGCTCGATCCCAAAAATTATAAACGCTACAACGCCAAAATCGCTTTAATGAGGACCGACGCCGGCCGCCGCAAAGTTATAAAGAGAACGGTCGACGATATTTAAAGGGGCGGATAAATGCAGAATAAAAAACTTATCCTTTTTGCGCCGGATTCTTACTGTCTGCGCGGTTGGGTCAGCGTATGCGCCGGCGCGCTGCTCTTGATGGCTTACGCGGCGGACTTATCCCCCACGATGAGGCTCTTTATAGTACTGATAACGTTTTTTTGGGGCGGAGAGCTTTTTATAAGGGGATGCCTGCTGGAGCTTAAAAATCTTTACGTCGGTTTTAACGCTTTTGCGCTGGTAAGCGCGGGCGCCGCTTTTTTGTTTGCCGTGCTGAACGCTTTGCGCGAGGGGACCGGCTTCCCCGTTTCGGGCGCGGCGGCGTTAATGCCTTTTATTTTTATCTGCGCGAACTTTATTAAATATTTTGAACTTAAACATATAGGCAGCAGCCGCAGATTTATAAAGAGTTTGGACGCTTTTATTTCCAAATCGGTTTTTAAAGTTCAGGATGACGGTTCCGTTAAAAAAGTCTTCGCTTCCGAAGTGGAAATAGGCGATGTCCTTTTGGTTAAAAACGGGGAAAGGCTGGCCGTCGACTGCAAAATAATAAAAGGTTCCACGATAGTGGACGAATCGCTGCTTACCGGCAATATAACCCTGGCGGCGAAACAAACCGGCGATATCCTGCCGGCGGGCAGCGTAAACAAGGGCGCGGAAGTCAGAGCGACTGCGGAAAGCTTAAAAAATTCTTCCAAAATAGCCAGAATTTTGGAAGAAGTCAAAAAAAGCGAAACAAAAAAAATGCTTTCTCCCAGTATGCTGGAACTTTATGCGGGCAGAGTGCTGCTTTTCTTTTTTGTTTTTGCTTCTTTGCAGTTTATTTGCGGCGCGCTTATAGAACCTTCCAAAGTCTTTCATTGGTTTTTGGCTTTTCTGCTTATATTGGCTTTAAGCGGCCCTGTAACTTATATGGCGGCGGTTTTGCTGCCGGTGTTTTTTACCGTAAGAAACGCGCGCAAAAGCGGCATTTTCATTCAAAACGGGCAGGCCTTGAATCTGCTGCGTTTAAGCGATATTATTTTTATAGACAAAACCGGCACTTTGACTTCCGGCCGTTTGGAAGTGGCCTCGGCCGAACCGGCGGAAGGCGTAAAAGCGGCGGACGTGCTGAAAGCCGCTTATACGGCGCAGTCTTCGGCGGATAATATCTTTGCCTGCGCTTTAAAAGAATACGCCAGAAAGAACAAACTTTCCGCGCCGAAGCTGAGTTCAATAGAACTTCATCCAAGTTTCGGCACCGTGGTAAAAGAAGGCAAAAATATTATAATAGCCGGGCGCAAAAACTGGCTGGAGGACAAAGGGATAGAAGGCCTCCCCGCGGCGGAAGACGTCAAAAGAACGGTGTTTTACGTCGCCAAAAACGGCAAGTATTTAGGCGCGGTTTATTTTAAGGACAGGCTCCGCGCAAATGCGAAAAGCACTATATCCTTCCTTAAAGCCGCCGGTAAAAAAATATGCCTGATTTCGGGCGATAATAACGGCGCGGTTGCGGCCGCGGCGGAAATGGCCGGCATTGAAGAGTATTATTCGGCTATGTATCCACAGGATAAGGCGGCGAAGATAGCCGCGGCTTCCAATATGGGGCACAAAACGGTAATGCTCGGGGACGGTTTTAACGATATTCTCGCGCTTTTGCAAGCGGGCGCGGGTGTTGCTTTCAGCGCGGCGAACAATGTGTTTTCCAGCTGGGTGGATATCATCATTAAAGACAGGGACTTTGCCGCTTTCAGGCGGGTTTTTGATTTTGAAGCTTGCCGCGCCAACGTGATAAAACAGAATGTTTACATATCGGTTTTTGTTTCCGTGTTTATGTTCTGGGAAGTTCTTATCGGCGGGAAAGCCCTCGCCTGGTATGAAAATCTTTTGGCTGCGCTTTTGACTTTACTTGTAATAACTATAAATTCTGCGAGGATTAACCATGGACAGAGATATTGATTTCGGATACACCAAAGACCACGCGCGCAAAGGCGCAAATACTGAACTTCCGGCGATACAATGCTGGGAAAACCAATATAAAAGGGATTACGTCATAAAAATCGTTCTGCCGGAATTTACTTCCGTATGCCCTAAAACCGGGCTGCCGGATTTCGGCGCAATAACGATAGAATATATCCCGAACGAACTTTGCCTTGAGCTTAAATCTTTAAAATATTATTTGCTTGAGTACCGCGATATGGGCATTTTTATGGAAAACATCGCCAATAAAATTTTGGATGATGTCGTCAAAGCCTGCAAGCCCAAAGTGGCCCGCATTACCGGCGAATTTACGCCGCGCGGCGGATTAAAATCCGTAATTATCGCCGAACACGGCAAGTGGCCTTCAAAATGAAATATAAAAATATAACCGCGTTTTTGCTGGGCGTATTCGTCGCCGGGCTTTTGTGGCAGTATTATCTTAGACCCAAATATCTTATAAAAAGCGGGGATGAGGAAGCCCTTTCCGCAATACAGATGGCGGATATCGCCGCTTTAAACGAAGCCACCGCCGAGATTGAAGGCGAGGTGCTTTTTAAAGATTACGGCGAAAACGCGGAGTTTAAAAACGACATTATCAATAATTCCTCCGGCGGGGAAGAAGAGTTCGAGTTCCACAGCACGGCCAACCGCGAGCCTGATTTTTTTGAGCAGGCTTCACGCCCCGAGCCTAAGGAAAGCAAAATCATTATTGAAAATGACGCCCCCGTAATGCACCCTGATTCCATATCCAAGGTTCAGCCGTTCGAGGAATTTGATTCCGCCGATTTGCCGAACCGTATAACCATGATAAGCGCGCCGGTTAAATTTACGGAAGTTGCTTCCGATAAAGATTATAATGCTTACAAAAAGGCGAACCCGGGCGATTATCCCGAAGTCAATTTTAAAAAAGACAGAATAGTTTTTGTGGAATCGGACAGCGCGCTTTCCAACGGATTTTTTGAAATCAGGGACTATACGGAAAACGAGAACGACGTAACCATCAATTATAAAGTTAATATCTTGGGGGCCGCCAAAAGGCCGGAAGAAGCACCTTATGTAATAATACCTCTTGGAAAGCCCGTCGTTCTTAAGCAGGTTAAGTAAAAGCGGCCGTTAAGGGCCGAAGTGCGGATTATTATTTTCCATAGGGAGGGGAGCGAGCGGCTTTCCTCCCTATATAATTATAAGCCCCCGCATTAAAAGCGGGGGCTGATTGATTTTACGGATATTTAATGTATTAAATATCGTCCCAGCCTTCAACTGCGGAACTTTGGTTGTAGGCGGATACGTTAGCCTCAAAAAAGTTCCCTTTTACGCTGCCTTCCCCGTTGGTGTCGGCGATTTTTTCCAAATGCGGGTAGGGGGTAACGTCGAACCCTTTAAATATGGGATTAAGGCCTATTTCCTTAAGACGCTGGTTCGTTATAAACTTGGTGTATTTTTCCGTAGTGTCTTTATTTATGCCGACGATATTATCGCCTATTATCGCATTGCTCCAAGCCATTTCCTGTTCCGCGGCTTTGTTGAACATTTCGTAAACTTCCTGCTCGCTGAAAAAGCCGGGGTTATCCTTCCATATCTGTTTAATCATTTGGGAGAATATCACGCAGTGCGTAAGCTCGTCGCGGTTGATGTATTTTATTTCGTCGGCCGTGCCTATCATCAGGCTTCTTGCGGCCAAATTGTAGAAGAAGTTAAAACCGTTGTAAAAATAAATGCCTTCCAAAAGGAAATTGGCTATAAGCACGCGCGCAAAATTGGCGTCCGTGCGGTTGTCTAAGAAATCCTGATATATGGCCGCTATGTATTTATTGCGCTCAAGAAGGATTTTATCTTCGCGCCAGCGTTCGTAAATGTCGTTTCTTTTATCCGCGGGCACTATGCTTTCTATAATATAAGCGTAGCTTTGGGAATGCACCGCTTCCTGATAGGTTTGTATGGCCAAAATAAGGTTTATTTCCGGCGCGGTTATATATTGGCTTATATTGGGCAGATTGTTTGTTTGTATGCTGTCTAGGAAAACCAAAAAAGACAAAATGCCGTCGTAGCTTTCTTTTTCGTGGGGGGAAAGCTCGCTGTAACAGCGTTTGTCGTCGGTGAGGGAAACCTTTTCCGGTATCCAGAAGTTTTCCATCATAACGCGGTAAAGTTTATTTGCCCAATTATATTTGACATTGTTCAAATTAAATAAATTGGTAACGTTTCCGCCGATTATTCTGCGGTTTTGTATACTGTCGTCGCCTTCTACGTTGAATATTTTTTTGCTTTGCATATCGTCCTCTTTTTAACCGGCGCAGCTTATGCACTCCGCTTTTTTTGCGGAGCTGCCGTCTTTTTGTATGCTGCGGGTGTAATAAAGCGTTTTGATTTCCTTTTTCCAAGCCAGCATAATGGTGTCAAAAATATCTTTGGCTTTTATGTCCATATTTAAGTTGTAAATAAGCTCGAAAGATATGCCCGTGTCTATCCATTTGTTTATGCGGGATATTATATCCACCACTTTTTGCTGGCTGATGTTTTTATTTTCTTGGTAATACCAAAATTTTTCTTTAATATACATGGGGCAGTTGGGTATACTGCCTTTGGCGTGAGTTTCCACAAAGAACTTGCTGTAAACCGGCAGTATCGACGCCGAACAGCCTTGTATCAGGGAAGAACTCGTATTCGGGGCGATAGCGGTTATTTGGGAATTTCTTATGCCGTATTTTTTCAAATCTTCAAAAACCTGTTTCCATTGTGCGTAATATTTTGAGTTCTGTTTGAACCATTCTTCGTTTTTGCCGATTATGAGGCCTTTGTCCCAGTCCGAGCCTTTATAAACTTCAAAGGGGCCTTTTTTAGCCGCTATGGCTATGCTGGCTTTTGTGCAGTAAAGGGCGAACTTCTCAAATAGTTCGTCTGCGTAATCGGCCGAGGCCGTATAAGTTATATTCCTGTAAGCCAAATGGTCCGCCAAACCCATCGCGCCGACGCCTATCGTGCGGTAGCGGCGGTTGTGCAGGGTGCCTTCCGGCACGGGCACTTCGGTCAAATCTATGGCGTTGTCCAAAAATCTGACGGAAGCTTTACAGCAGCTTTCAAGCTCTTCGTCGCTGAAAATATTTGCCAAGTTTATTGAAATCAAATTGCATACGTGGACCAGTCCGTCGTAAACCTCCGATATGATTCTGCCGTTTTCCAGCCTTTTGGGGGAGAATTTGGCCGGGCGGACATTGCTGTGCGATTCCGTGCATAAATTGGTTGAAACTATAAGCCCGTCGTGTTTGTTTGGATTGTATTTGTTTAAAGTATCTTTAAAAGCTATATAAGGCATCCCGGTTTCTATTTGGGATTTCATTACTTTTTTAATCAGTTCTTTTGCCGGCAGGAATTTAAACAGCTCCAGTTTGCCGTCTTTGGCGTCTTTATAAAGATTTTCGTATAAAGCTTCAAACTCTTCTCCCCACAAATCGGTAATTTCGGTATTATATTTGGAGCGGATTTCGCCTGGGTCCACCATAAGCCATTCTTCTCCGCTTTGCACTTTTCTCATAAATAAATCGGGGATTACCACTTGCGGGAAGATGTCATAGGCTTTCATGCGCTGGTCGCCGTTTTCGGTGCGGAGCTCAAGGAAGTCTTCAATATCCAAATGCCACATATCAAGCGCGACGGTTACCGCGCCTTTGCGTTTGCCCTGCTGGTTTACGGCCACGGCGGTATCGTTGATTATGCGTATCCACGGTATAACTCCGCCGCCGGCGTTTTTTACGCCTTTTATTCTGGCGCCTTTGGCTCTTAAGCGGGATATGTTGACGCCCACCCCCCCGCCGAATTTGCTTATGGCGGCTATTTGGTCGACTATATAGAAAATGGAATCCCTGTTATCGTCGGCCATGGTTATGAAGCACGAACTTAAATTGCCGTTGGGCCTTCTTAAATTCATTAAAAGCGGGGTAGCCAGCGATATTTTGCGGTTGGCCAGTTTTTCGTAGGTGTCTTTGACGCATTCCATGCGCGTTTCTTTAGGGTTGTTCATTTCCGCCAAAAGGGCTATCGTCAGGAACATATCCTGCGGCAGTTCGGCGGGTTTGTCCTCATATTCGCAAAGATATCTTTTTATCAGCAGGCTTGCGCCGGCATAGTCGTAAATAAAATCAAAATCGGGATTGATGAAAGAGGCCGCCGTTTCTATATCCTGCGGTGTATAATACTGCAGTATCAAATCCGTATATACGCCGTTTTTCACGTTTTGCGCCAGAGTTGCGGGATAATCGTAAAGTTCTTTTCTTCCGCAGGTTTTGTAAAGGCTTAAAATCCTTAAACGTCCGGCAAAATATTTCCAGTCCGGCGCATTGATGGATGTAAGGCTTAACGCGGTTATTATAAGGTGTTCCAGCATTTGCACGTACGTAGTGTTTTCTTTGATTAAAGGCAGGGCTCTTTGCTCAATTTCTTTCACGTCGACGTCAAGCCCTTGGGCTGCCTTGGCGAGCACCGCCGGCAGCTCCACGGAGATAAGTTCAATTTCTGTGGAATTAAATAAAGTTGATGGCATTTGTCTATCCTAAAAAATAAAATCGTTTTTTTGAAGCTACACTATATTAAATCAAAAAAAGCGCCCCGGTTAAAGGGCGGATTTAAAGTGTTTGGCGGCTTATAAATTTTATTTAAGAAAACAGCCTTTTTTCCAAAATACCCGCGGCCAAGGCCACCATATCGGGGCAGGGACGTTTTTTATAGTATTCCTGCGTACGCGGCTGAGGGGCGGGCGCGGATTTGGAGTTCGCCGGCAGGCCCAAAAGTTCCCTGCAGATTATGGAGCCGGTTTCTTTCTTAAAATCTTCTGCCAGGGATTGTATAAGGCGGTAATGCTCTTCCTTGGCTTTAAAATCTTTCGGATTTAGAGGCCCCTTTTTAAGCCCTGCGACCATAAACATACCGCTTACGCAGCCGCAGACTTCTCTTAAGCGGCCCATGCCTCCGCCGAAAGATGAGGATATCAAAACAGCAGTATCCTTATCTATATTAAGTTCTTCCCGAAAGGCCAGTAAAACGGATTGTGCGCAGCCGTAACCTTCCAAAAACAGTTCTTTAGCACGTTTAGCTTTGTCATTCATAAAAATATTATACAATTTAAACGGAAGAAACTATGAAGAGCATAATTATCTTTGATATGGACGGAACCATTTTGAACACTTTGGGCGATTTGGCTGATTCCGTCAATTACGCGCTTAAACTCTGCGGCTGGCCCGAGCGAGAGGAGGATGAAATCCGCAAAGCTTTGGGCAACGGCGTTAAGGCTCTTATAGAAAAGTCGGTTCCGCAGGGCGCGTCCGAGGAAGAAACTTTAAAATGTTTGGAGAAATTTAAGGCTTATTATTCCAAACATATGTACGTAAAGACAGCGCCTTATCCGGGGATTAAAGAGCTTTTTAAGTCTTTAAAAGAACGCGGGTGCCGTTTGGCGGTGGTTTCAAATAAATTTGATTCGGCCGTAAAAGAACTGTGCGGCATTTATTTTAAAGATGTTTTTGATATTGCTATAGGCGAAAGCCCGGAAGTCCGTAAAAAACCCGCGCCCGACAGCGTTTTTAAAGCTTTAAAAGAACTTAAAGCCCGCAAAGAAGACGCCGTTTATATAGGCGACAGCGAAGTCGATTACAATACGGCTTTAAATTCCGGCCTGCCCTGTATTTGCGTAACTTGGGGTTTTAGGGATATGTCCGAACTTGAAAAATTGGGGGCGAAGTTTTTCGCGCATACCCCGGCGCAAATTTTGGATTTGATTGAAAATTTATAAACAGGAGATACAAATGAAAAAATATTTTTTTGACGTTATCATACACAAATATGCGGATTTTTCCGGCAGGGCTTCCCGTACGGAATTTTGGCTGTTTAACTTGTTTTATTTTTTAATAATGCTTGTTTTGAGCATGGTATTTTTCTTTTTAATGTTTGCCGTACCCTCCGATAATACGGTTGTAGGTTTGTTTTTGGCTTTTTTAGGCTTGGTGATAGGGCTTTTGTATTTGGTCATGCTGGTGCCGTGCATAGCTTTGAGCGTCAGGCGTCTGCACGATGCGGGGCTTAGCGGCTGGCTGATTTTGGTGGCTTTAATATTTTCCCCCATTTTGATTATTTTCGGTTTGCTGCCTCCGACGGAAGGGCCGAATCAGTATGATGCACAGTAATCTTGCCCGCCTTTTGTTTTTTGTTTGTTTTGCTTTTGCCGCCTGCGCTTATGAAATGCCGGGCGGCTCTTTGCCGGAAACGGCTCAGCCGCAATGGCTTGAAGCCGACTGCTCAAAATTAAACCTGCCGGAAAATAAATTTGAAGGCCTTTACTGCAAAGAAAATACAGCTGCTTCTTCTTATTGCGCTTTTTTTGAGAACGGACGCTTTTTTTATTGCGAAAAAAAGGATAATTCCGGCCGCGTTTCTTATGCTCTTAACCGCTGGGGTTCTTCCCTGACGCAAAACGAGGAAAACGCGGAAGGTCTGCCCTTGAAAGAAGCTTACTACGCTTACGGCAAATTGGCCCGTTTTACCGAATATGATTATAAAGCCGGGCTTGTTTATAAGGTATGGCTGGACGCTTCTCAAACAAGGCTGAATATTTCAGGCGTTAAAGGAAATATTGTCGATAAATTCTATTTCCGCGAGGGCAAACCTTATGTAAGATATCCCGGCGGTAACGATATGGGCGAAGCAAACGGGGAATGGACATTAAAAGACGGTAAAATTTTTACCGACGGAGTTTTTCTCTATTCTCTGCCCAAGGAAAATCCCGCGCCGGATTTATGTTCCGTTTTTAAAGGTGTTTGCGCGGAAGAAGCTTCAGCTTTCGGCAAAGACTCCAAATAATCTGATACGGCTTTTTCGCTCCATTCAAAATTATTATGCCCGCCGTGCGGGGAAATGAAATTTCTGCTTCCCGCCGGCGCGGCTTTAAACAAAGCGTCGGACATTTCCCACGGGATAAGCATATCTTGGCGGCTGTAAATTATAAAAACCGGGTTTTTTAAGTCCCTTATTTTATCTATATTGTTAAACAGCTTGTTAAATAAAAACGGATAAGCAAGGGCGGAGGCCGTTTTCCTAAAAACGGAATTATGACGATATCCGCCGCGCATCAGGAAAGAAGCCGCCATATCGGGCGTATTTGTAAAAGGGCTTTGCATTATTAAAGCTTTAAACGGCAGGCCGTTATAGGCAAGGGCCGTTTCCAACAAGGCCGTGTTTCCTAAAGAATGGGCAAAAAGTATAAGTTTTTGAGGGGGGATATTTTCTTTCGTTATAAGGTAATCGAGAGCGGCTTTTGCGTCCTCAAAAAAACTTTCCTGATTTAAACCGCCTTCACTTTTGCCGAAGCCGCCGAAATCAAACATAAAAACGCCGAAGCCTTGGGCAGAATATATTTCCGCAAATTGTATGTAATAACTTATATTCCCGGCATTGCCGTGAAAGAAAATTATAGTTTCTTTTCCGGGCTTTGCGGGGCTTAATGCTGCGTATAAAGTTTCGCCTGAAGTTTTGGCGATAACGGTTTCTTTAAAATTTTCCGGCATGGGGGCGACCTCTTTAAGAGGGCGGTATATTACGTAGTCCGCGGCGTAATTTACGGCGATAAAAACCGCCGCCAGAGCAATTATGATAAAGGAAAATTTTTTCATAAAGATATTTTAACTTATATGAGGGATAAATTCTTAAAGTAAGGCCAAGCTCAGGCCAAAACGGGTTCAAGGGCCGTTTCCTGCATGGCTTCTTCTATTGTTATAGGTGCGGTAAGTTCCAGCTGATCTATCGTATGCAAAGGATAAGCCAAATAGCGGTTTAAAAATCTTTTGCAGACGTACCTGGTTTTGTTTAAGTTTATTACGTCGCGGCTTGTAAGGAAGTTCAGCGAACTTAAAGGCAGCTCGTGCATGGCGTTCCAAAATTCTTCGTCTATGCCCAGCACGGTTCTGCCGGCCAAACCGAAACCGCTCAGCTGCATTAATCTTAAAAGGAAAGCCGGCGCTACGGCTTGGTTCAGCGGGGCGGAGTTAATTTCCGAAAGAGCGTTTTCCAGCAAACGGAACTTTTCCGGGTTGGGGTTGTAATCCGGGGTTAAGCGATAGAAAAGCTCGCAGAAATAAGCCGCGGTCTGCGTTTTGTTGAAGTCCTTTCTTATTTCGGGGTAGACCGTTTCCAATTTGCCGCCGGTAACACAGCCGACCGAGGCGTTTCTCCTTATATAAATGCGCGCGCAGGACTGGGCGAAAGGTTCGCTCAAAGCTTTCAGCTTGGAATCGGCGCGGTTTACGCCCGGGAACCTTAGCGCCACTCTGCCGTGTTCCAAAGTATAGGCGCAGATCATGCGGTCGCGCTCTCTGAAGTTCTGGCGGAGAAGTACAATCATTCGGTCGGTAAAATTCATATCTAAATGATACAATATAAATAAGCTTTTGTTCCGTTTGATTTGTTTAGACGAAAGAACTCAAGCCGGCGGCTTACAAGTAAATATGTTTTAACCTATAAGTTACATGATTTTTTGATTTTGAGATGTAATAATATAAGTTGCGTGTTTTTTCCTTCTGTAACTTCAAGTTACGTGATTTTTTGATTTTGAGATGTAATAATAATATAAGTTGCGTGTTTTTTTCTTCTCTAACTTCAAGTTACGTGATTTTTTGATTTTGAGATGTATTTGGCTTTTTGCCGAGAGAGGTATACTCGCGGCTATGCGAACGAAGTGAGCGAGGTATCCGAACGAGGGAAAAAAACAAAGACGCTCAAAAGCGGAAAATTGCTAGTCGCGGGGCTTAAAACGGCTGCCCCTAAAAAAATTGCAACCGCCCCGAAAATGTAATATAATATTATCACTATGTTACCTACATATAGACCAAACAACAGAAAAAGAGCTAAAACCATTGGTTTTAGGGCTAGAATGGCCACCGCGGGTGGCAGAAAAGTGCTTAGCGCCAGAAGGGCTAAAGGGCGCAAAGAGCTTATTCGCAAGTAATATTGTGAAGAAATTCGGCCTTGCTAAGACGGACAGAGTCTATCTTGAAAATGATTTTAAGTATATCTTAAAAGGCGTCAAGATATACGGTGACGGTTGCGTCTTATGGCATAGGCCCAATCCCCATTTAACCGCCGGGGGGGAACAAAAACCCTCCGGCGAGAAAGTTAAAGGGCGGATAGGCGTGATAGTTTCAAAAAAGTTAGGCAATGCGGTTGTAAGGAACCGCTGTAAAAGGCTTTTCAGAGAGGCCTTTCGGCTTAACAGACATTTATTGACAGACGGCGCCGATTGCTTGGTTTCCGTAAAGAACGCGGATAAATTCCCCGATATGGAAGCGGCCGGCGCGGCTTTTTTGCGGCTGGCAAAAAAAGCTGGAATTTTTAAAGAACCATAAGGACCCTTTTTCTTATACCCTTACCTTAGGTTTCATTAAATTTTGATGAAAACGTTTTTGCTTTGCTTGTTGCGGCTTTTCAGCCGTTACGTAAGGCCGTTTTTGGGGCCCATGGGCGTTTGCCGGTTTTATCCTACTTGTACGGCTTACGCTTTTGAGGCCATTAATAAGTACGGAGCTTTTAAAGGCTCTTATTTGGCCGTGAAAAGAGTGCTCAAATGCCACCCTTTTCATCCGGGCGGATTTGACCCTGTTCCGTAGTCTGTTTGCTGAAGGCCTCGGCTTTGGCGGATTTTTCGCATTGCCGAAGGAGACAGATGAATAAGGATTTTTTTATAGCATTAGGCATAACCGCTTTAGTTTATGTCGGTTATTCCTACTTCTTCCCCCAAAATCAGCACCCGATACCCCAGCAGGAAACAGCCGCAGTTGAAGAGCAGGCCTCTTCTCCGGCTCCGAAAATAAAAGTAAAAACTTCAGTAAAAGAAAACGCGGCTCAGGAAGAGGAACATTTTTATACTCTTTCCGTAAAAGACGCGGATATAACTTTTTCTTCCAAAGGCGCGGCGATTAAATCTTTTGATTATAAAGACGTCGTTGCACCGCTTAATCTTATGCCTTACGGGCGGGAAGGTTATTTCGCCACGATGCCGGAACTTAACTTTAAACGCGTGAACGACGCTTCCGCCGATATGGTTTTTGAAGCTTCTGTTCCCGGATCTCTTAAAGTTCGCAAGGCGTATACTTTCAGCAGGGACGGCGGGCTGAACCAAATGAGCCTTAAGGTAAAGAATTTAAGCGATAAAAACCTTGAAATTTCCGACGTTTTCGTCAATATGGGGCCAGGTTTGGCCACCGTTAAGAGCGAAATGAGCGAAAATTCCGCCAATTTGCGCGCCGTATGCCTTATAAGGGAAGAAGGCAAAAAGAAGGCCACCGTAAATTCCGTCACGGAAAAGATGATGTCCAAGCCCGCAAAGCTGGAAGCCGAATGCGGCGGCTGGGAATGGGCCGGTATTGATAACCGCTACTTCCTTACCGCTTTTATTCCGCTCAGCTGGAAGCCCGAAGCTTCCGATTTGAAGTTTACCAAACAATTTATTTACAATCAGCCCAGCTTTTACGGGCTTTTCGGCGAGAAGGCCGTAATGGGCCCCAATCTTGCCGTAAAACTGCCCATGGCGGTGGAAGCCGGCGGGGAAATTTCCTTTGACGCCGATTTCTATATCGGCCCCAAAGATTACAACCGCCTTTTGGAACTTCCTTTTGATTTACAGCGTTCCATACAGTTCGGCTTTTTCGGCCAGTTCGGCAAATGGGCCAGAAATTTGCTTGAATGGCTGAATGGCTACACCCATAACTATGGCTGGGCGATAATCATAATGACAGTAATGATTCAGGCCGTTATGTTCCCGCTTACGTATAAACAGCTTAAATCTTCCGCGGTTATGCAAAAGATCCAGCCGGAAATGAAGCGTATTCAGGAAAAGTATAAAAACGACCCGATGACCGCCCAGCGCGAAATGATGTCGCTTTATAAAAAGTACGGCGCAAACCCGTTAAGCGGCTGCCTGCCTTTGTTTATCCAGCTGCCGATATTCTTGGCCTTGTTCAACGCTTTAAGAACTTCTTGGGCTTTGCACGGCGCGCCGTTTATATGGTGGATACAAGATCTTTCCGCCAAAGACCCTTATTACGTCCTGCCTTTGGCTATGGGCGCGATGATGTTCGTCCAGCAGAAAATGACCATGCCCGACATCGCCAAGGATAACCCTTCCATGGCTATGATGAAGTGGATGCCGATATTCATGACTTTGATATTCTTAAACTTCCCGGCCGGTCTTACGCTGTATTGGTTCGTCAGCAACTGTATCAGTTTTGTTATAAATTTAATTTTAAAGAAAAGGCTTGCAAAAGCTTTTTAGGAGATTTATATGTCAAGAAGAGAAATTCAATCAGAAGGTAAAGACGTAGCAACCGCAATAATACGCGGTTTAAACGAACTCGGCCGCAGACGCGACCAAGTCGAAGTAACCGTCATCCAGGAAGAAAAATCCGGCTTTTTGGGTATAGGCGGCAGGCCTGCCATAGTCAGGATTATAGAAAAGAAATGGGACAGCGAACATTCCACCCCCATGAAGCCCAGAAGCGCGGCTAAAGCTTCTTCCTCCGGCAAAGGCCGCGGCGGGAGAAAGGGCGGCAAAGACTTTAAAAAAGGCGGCAGAAAAGCCAAAGCCGAAAGAATTAAAACCCCTAAAGAGAACGAACCGCAAAAGCTCCCCTCTGCCGAGATACAAAATGCCGTCGTCCCGGAAGATATGAAACCCGCTTTGCAGTGCGCCAAAGAAACTTTGGACACCATGATATCTTCCATGGGCGTCAAAGCCGAAAACTTAAATGTTTGGTGGGACGACAAACAGCAGAGAATTTTGCTTACCTTTGATTGCGATCACCCCGCGATAGTAATCGGCAAAGAGGGCAAAACGCTTGAATCTATGCAGTATATAGTAACTTTGGTCGTCAGCAGGCATTTTAATACGCCCATTTCCGTAATGGCCGATACGCAGAATTACTGGAGAAAGCTTGAAGACAAAATCAATAATGAAATCGGCAAAGCCCTCAGCATGGTAAAGAGGACCAAACGCGTTTACCGTTTCCGCCCAATGTCCGCGCAGATGAGGAGATACATACACCGCTTCCTCGCCGATAATTTGGAAATTACAACAGTTTCCGAAGGCGAAGGCAAATGGAGAAAAGTTGTAATTAAACCCGAAGCCCGCACCGCCGTACAAGAGGGAACGAAACCGGTTCAGACTTTTGTGGAACAGGAAGCCAGCGCGTGCGATATCGCCAAACATTCCTCCGACGCTTCAAAGCCGGAAGAATGCGCTGTTGTTTCCGCCGATAACGCCGCCTGCGACTGCGTGCTGACTGCGGAAAGCACCTCCTGCGCTTGCGTGGCCGATACCAATGCCGAATGCAAAGAACAGATTGAAAACGCCGAAGTTAACGCTAAAGCCGAAGCTTTGCCCGTGGAAGCCCCGGTGCAAAGCGATGTCGCCGCTCCCGAAGCGGAAGTAAAAGCCGAGGAACCTAAAGCGGTAGAAGCAAAAGAAGAAGCGGTTTGTGCGGTATCAGCCGATAACGCCGCCTGCTCTTGCGTATTAACGGCGGAGAGCACTTCTTGCACTTGCGTGGCCGATACGGTTAAAGCGGAAGAAAATTGCGCTTTTGCTTCCAATGCGAACGCTTCTTGCGGCAAATGCGCTTATGCCCAGCCTCAAACCGCGGCTGACGAAGCAAAAACGAACGCTTAATAAAACAAATAAAACTTTATAATAAAGCGATTAAAAACCCCCGTATAATATTTACGGGGGTTTTGTTATATCAGGCCGAAAAATTTATTTGTTTGCGCCGATCATCGCAACCATTAAGAAGGACCATACCGCCATATTTAAAACGACATAATCCCAAACTACGCGCTGAATAACCAAAGAGGTGTTATAAGAACCTAAAAACCATGGATATACGGCCGTAATCACAAAAAGCAAAGCCCAGCATGCACCGATAACCATAATATAATTTTCATTGGAGAGCGCCATAGATTTAATGCTCATTCCGTTGATAAAGGCCAGTATAAAAGCCCCGAACAGCCATAGAATGCATAAAAGAAAAGTTTTTATGGCCGAATATCTTGTATGAAGCCATATATTTATGGTTGCATAAGCCCAATAGGAGCAAATGGCCAAATAAAAAAGCGACGCAATGCCTGTTAATATATTTTTCATGTTTAGAGGAATCTCAATATTTTATTTATAGCATTTTTGCGCCTGAGGGGAACACTTTTTCTCGTGTAAGGTTAGATTCTTACGGCTGGCAGACTTCCGTATTTGACCTGCTTTATATTTTTTGCTCGGTCTATCTTACGTGTACTCGGCTAGCAAGCTTTCGTAGTTAGCTTGATTTCTTTTGACTCGTGTCAAGTTCTATTCCCATGGCTAGCATTTTTTAATATTTGGGTAAATTTTGATTTTTTTGCCGTTTCGCATACTGCGCGCCCTATGGGCGGCATCACTCTTAGTATCGCTCACGACAAAGAAAATAAAAATTTCCTCCAAATCTTAAAAAACACGCTGCTTTTATACTCGCATGCTGAAATTCCGCGTCTATTTCATTCTCTAATACCATTCAATGTAGGTCAGGTTTTGCCTGACGTTAAAACGAAGTTTACATTTGTCGGGCATAGCCCGACCTACATATATGTATTAATTCTCTTTTTAATATTCCTTTTTCCATTATTTGTGCCGTGTCGTACGTCGGAGCGTTTTGAAAAATCATAAAACAGTTGACTTGTTTTTTTTTTTTGATAAATTTCCTCTATATTTCAGGCTGAAAAATCTGTGCCGTTCGTCGTCCTTCTTTATTTGTGTTAGTTGAGGTTTTTCGGCTCAAGATAATTAAAAAACGGAGGTAAAAAGTATGGTTAGTTTAAAGAGGTCTGTGAAAGTTTTTTGTACTGTGATATGTTATTGCTTCCTGTTTTGTGCTTGCATCTACGCGCAAACGCTTGATAAGCCCATAACAGAATGCAGCGGTTACAGTGAAAGCAAGGTAAGTTGCACAAGGGATTTGCCCGACGGTACTAAGCAATCTGGTTCCGGTTGGTGTAAATGCGTAAGAGGAATGTATCAAGGCGGGTGCAGTCTTCCGGCATATAGTTATACAGAAACAAGGTATAGTTCGAAAACCGGGCAGCAGTGCCTTGACTGTACGGTTCCCGGAGTAGTAAAAGGGTGCGGCACAATATCGGAAATAGTTGATGAAACGCCCAGCTGCGGGGAGTGGTATTCTTGCGGTCCTGCGGCTGCGGAATGTGAGTCGGGCAATGTGCAATATAAAGCAAACGGGGAATGCGGGACATCTGAAAGGACCTGCTGCTCAGACGGCACATGGAGCGATTGGGATAAAAGCTGTATAAAAGAAGCCTGCGAACCATCCGGACTCGAGTGGTGTAATAGCTGCGGACTTACTTTCGATTTAAAAACTTGCAGATGTTCATGCCCTGCCAGCTCAACCTGGAATGGAAAATGGTGTGTAACAAAAAACGGCACGATATACGTCTGCAGATAATATTTTCCGGGCTAAATTCCCGGTTCTCAACTAACCGCCCCGCGTTTATAAAATAAGCGCGGGGTTGTTGTTTAAAAATCTTTTGCCGTTCTTACTTTTTTGATGATAAGGAACATAGCCGCGGGATATAAAGCCAGTAATATTATCCTTAAAATAAGCGCGTTTGCATCGCTTATTTGCGCCGCAAACATATTAGCCAAAAGCATAAGCAAAACGGCCGCGGCCATAAGCGAAAGTTTACGGTATTGGTAAGCTATGGGATAATTTCTCTGCAGGAAGATAAACAGGCATAAAGCCATTACGGCATAACTGGAGAATATGGCCCAGCCCGCGCCGACTATGCCGATATGCGGCACCAAAATAATATTCGTTACTATGCTTGCCGCCGCGCCGATAAGGGTTATGTACATTAAAGAGCGGGTTTTTTTGGTTAGTACCGGCGCAACCATAAAATTGATGTAAAACCCGTAAAACAAATAGCCGGCCAGCACTAAAGGGATAATGTTCATCCCGGACCAATAATTTGAATGTATAAGATTAAAACCAAGGAACTTTGTTTTAATTATCGTCGGTATAAGGAAGGCCAGACCCAAAAACAGCCAGCTTGCCGCCGCGGCGAAATAAGTGAAAATTTCCGCAAACAGAGTTTTACAGTCCGGCTTGGAAGATGCCTGTATGAAAAATGGCCGCCAGGCTTGGTCGAACATGGAAACGGCCAGCATCATAAAAACGCCTATTTTGAAATTGGCCTGATATATGCCGACTTCGCTCAGCCCCGCCAAGTGCGAAAGCAAAGGCTTGTCTATCACGTTTACCATTATGCTCGCCGCGCCGGCGGGTATAAAAGGCCAGGAAAAGGCGAACATAGCTTTAAAGAGTTTCTTATCAAAGCGGAAGGTAAAATCCTCTTTTATCACAGGCAGAAGCAGCACTAAAGAAGTTAAAGAAGCCCAAATCCCGGCCATAAAAATGCCGTCTACGCCTGCTCCGAAATGAGCCAAAGCCAAAAGGTTTCCGGCTACGTTGACCAATATGGAAGCCGTCCTTATCCCCACAAAACGCCATGCGCGGTGCTCAAATCTTAATTTTGCAAAAGGGATTATATTAAGCGCGTCCAAAGCCAAAATAAAGCAGCAGTATTTTACAAGGTAAGCGTTTTGCGCGCCTATACCCAAAGCCAAAGCTATGTAAGGGCTTGCCAAATAAATAAGCGCGGATAAAGCGGCGGAACTTAATAATACGGCCGTAAACGGAGTGGAAAATACGGTTTTATCCTTATGTTCCTGCGCAAAGCGCAAATAGGCTTGGTCCATACCGTATTGGTAAATTATATTGAACAAAGCCATAAAAGCAAAAACCGTCGCTATTACGCCGTAATCGGCTGAAGCCAAATAGTAAGTGTAAACCGGGACCAAAAAAAAGTTAAAAAGCCGGGCGGCTATGGTTGATGTGCCATAGATTAAAGTTTCTTTGCCCAGCCTTTTAACTTTGTCAATCATTCTTATATTTTAACGAGCAAATCCTGCAAAATCTTTGCGAATTTACCTTCTATCTTTTTAGTTTCTTCCAGTGTTTCTTTATGGCTTAAAGGCGTTTTGGAAATGCCGCTGGCCAAATTGGTAACCCAGCTGAGTCCGCAAATTTTAAGGCCCAGCTGCCTGGCCGTAATTACTTCCGGCACGGTGGACATACCGACTACGTCCGCGCCCAGTTTTTTAAAGGCTTGTATTTCCGCCGGGGTTTCAAAGTTGGGGCCGGTTACCGCCAAATATACGCCCGGCAAAGCGTTTATTTTGTATTTTTTGGCTATGGCGAGGGTCTTCTTCGCGATTTCTTTATCGTAAGTATCCGTCATATCGCAGAACATGGGGCCGAAGGCCGGGTCATAATTGCCGATTAAAGGATTATTGGACATTAAGTTGATGTGATCTTTAAGTACGCAGAGGCTGCCCGGTTTTAATTTGGCGTTTATTGAGCCTACCGCCGCGGAAACGAGCAAATTTTTTACGCCGAGCATCCATAAAGTGCGTATGGCTATGGCGATGTCTTTCATCGGGTGGCCTTCATAATAGTGGAAGCGCCCCTGCATTACGGCTATTTTTTTGCCTTTGTACTCGCCGAAAATCAAATTGCCGCTGTGTCCGGCGACGGTACTCCTCAAAAAGCCGGGTATTTCGGCGTAAGGTATTACTATTTTGTTATCCAAAGCCGGCACGGAATTGGCAAGGCCGCTGCCGGTTATCAAAGCCGTTTCAGGCTTAAAATTTTTAGTTTTTTTATTGATGTACGCCGCCGCTTTCTTTACTGTTTGAAGCTGTGTCATGGCTTTCTCCTTATATAAATAATCCGCTTGGCACAAAAGCGTTTTGTATGTGCTCAAGTTCGTCTTCCGTTATGGCTATTATATCAAACATCAGGGAGGAGTACTCCGCTTTTGATTGTTTAAGGAAGCTTGCGGCCGCTTTGGCGACTTTTTTCTGTTTTGCTTTTGTAACCGCCGCGGCCGCCCCGCCGAAATCCGCGCTTGAGCGTTGTTTAACCTCAACAAAAACAATCGCGCCGTCTTTTTTTGCGATAATATCCACCTCGCCCAAAGGGCAGAGATAATTGCGCTTTAAAATTTTATAGCCTTTGTCTTTAAGATATTTTGCGGCGCGTTCTTCGGCCTTGTCGCCTTGGCGGCGCAGAAAGCTAAACATTGGTTTTATCCGTCGGGAAAAGCCCGTTGTACATAGAAAGAAGCGGCTCAAAAGTCATTCTGTGCTGGGGGCAGGGGCCGTATTCTTTTATGGAAGCTATGTGGCTTTTTGTGCCGTAGCCTTTGTGGCCGGCAAAATCATAGAGGGGAAATTTGCCGTCAATCACTTGCATAAATCTGTCCCTGCTGACTTTTGCTATTATGCTGGCCGCGGCTACGCATAAGGATTGCGCGTCGCCGCCGATAACGGCTTTTTGCGGATGATGAATAAAAGGAATAAGTTTATTCCCGTCCACCAGCACAAGCGCGTTTTTGCCTTCAAAAGCCGCCAATGCGCGCCGCATCGCGATAAAAGTCGCCTGTAAAATATTATGTTTGTCTATTTCCGCGGCGGAAGCGTATCCCGTACGCCACATCACGGGCAGGGTTATAAGTTCGTCAAAAATTTTTTCGCGTTTGGCGGGGGTAAGTTTTTTGCTGTCATTTATCTTTGCCATTAGCGGGTGGGAGTAAAGCTCCTGCGGAATATAACATGCCGCCGCAGTTACCGGCCCGGCCAAAGGGCCGCGCCCGGCTTCATCCACCCCGATTATTTGCGCGAAAGGATTATCTTCGGAAATTTTTAGGTCAAATTCAGTAAGCGTCATAAAATAATTCTACTAAAATAATTTGCGCGGCGGGCGTTTTTACAGACGGCTTTCCCGCATTAAAAAGCCCGGCGGCGAGAAGACGTTAAAAAATTAATAATCCATTTTATTTATAGTATAATTAAAATGTATTAGGTTATGGGCTTAATCGGAATATCTTTAAATTGTGAGGTAATTATGGACAAGAAGAAAGAAAAACCGTCCAAAAAGAAAGAAGATAATTTAACGCCCGCTTTTAAAGCCCTGCTAGGCCAGCTTGATGATGAAGAATGGCAGATAGTTACTTTTGAAGTAGAAGAAGACGAAGAAAAATAATTTTCAGTAACGGCGGAAACGCGCTTTACGTTTGGTTCGCGGCGCACCGGCGGCTTTTGCTTAGCCGTGCCTGGCAGGGGTGGGGATTTGCCCGGCGCAAAAGCCGCCGTATAATATTGTAAAGTTTTCTTTTAAAAAGGAAAAAGTTTCGTTTGAAGCTCAGACTTTATGTTTATCTTAGCGTTTTACGTCGGAAATAATTTCATTTTAAAAACTTGTTTAAACATAATTTCATTTTAAAGTTTGGTTTTAAGGCGCGTATTTGCTATAATTTATAAGCAAGGTTGAGTGTTGCCTTGCGCATAGTACAGATTTTGGAGAGGTGTCCGAGCGGTTGAAGGAGCAGTCCTGGAAAGACTGTATACCCCAAAAGGGTATCGAGGGTTCGAATCCCTCCCTCTCCGCCAGTTTTCTTACTAAAAAGCCCTATTTCTTTGTTGTTTGCCCAGTCGGATATCTCCGCCTTCGGCGCGTTTTCCCGGTATTCCTTCCTCGCAAACGCCTAGAACTAGGGCTTTTTATTTTGAAAACTTCTCATATTTCCTTGCTTCTTTGCACGCGATTATATTTATAATATAAGTATGTTGGATAATAAGCAGTTGCATTCTTTTGTTCAGACGGCGGAACTCGGCAGCTTTTCAAAAGCGGCCCAAAAGGCTTTTGTTTCCGTCACCGCGCTGCTGGGAAATATCCGCTGATATTCCGCGCTTGTCATAATGCGCTGGACGTCCCGGTTTACTTTCGCCGCCAATGTTGCATGCAAAATATCAAACACATATTGGACTTTTGATAAAGTAAAATAACAGTTTATTAGGAGTCAGTATGCCACTACATA
>CAKUBV010000005.1 GCA_934643455.1 Candidatus Proelusimicrobium excrementi
TAAACCAACCTTAACTAAAGCAACGATATCTCACATTTTACGGGCTGTTTTACGGGGAAAATTTATCAAAAAAAAAAACAAGTCAACTGTTTCATGATTTTAAGGAAAGGCTCCGACGTACGACACGGCGCAAACAAAATATTAAAAAGAGAATTAATACATATATGTAGGTCGGGCTTTGCCCGACAAATGTAAACTTCTTTTTAACGTCAGGTAAAACCTGACCTACATTAATCAGTAAAAAAAGTTATGGAAGCATTTTGCGACCGGATAAGTTTATATATTGGAGTATAAAGAAGATACCTCGCTCACTTCGTTCGCATAGTTAGGTTAAACAAAGCCTTATACTGCACCTTGCGCCGCTCTGATTTTTTAAAGTGTATTTATACTTCTTTTCGTGAACGGCTGTTATACACAGCCGGAGCGAAAAAAATATAAATACTCTCAAAAAGCGGCGCGGCCCGCAGGGTTGGGCTTAAAAACGCCTCTGCTTCGTTAAAAAAACTTGTAAGGCCCTTGCCTTACTGCATTTTTTGTGCCTTGCATTGTCAGTTTTTTAACCCCAACGCAAGGCGTATTATAAGGCTTTGCTTAACCTTGATACCTCACTACGAAAAAACTAAAATCAGGCTCAAATCTAAAAGAAATCAAGCCGGTTAAGCTTACTGCAAAAAGGAATATAAACGTAGGTCAGGCTTTGCCTGACGTTAAAAAGGAGCTTATCTGTCGGGCAAAGCCCGACCTACATTAAACAAAACAGCAAAAAAGTTATGGAATCATTTTGCGACCGAATATGTATAGATATAGAAATATATAGAAGAAAGTTTTAAAAAAAGAGTAAATATATTGGAAAAGTTAGGGATAAGTCAACAAGGCTGAAAGAGTAAAATTTTTCAGCGTGGGAGAATTTAAGAAGCGTGATTTTTTAGTTTTGAGATAGATTTTGATTTTATTACGAATGCGGTATACTTGCCGCTATGCGAACAAAGTGAGCGAGGTATCCAAGTGAGTAAAAAACCAAAATATACTCAAAAATAGAAAATTGCTAGCAATGAGGACATAACATAGACCGAGTAAAAAAAGCCAAATACGGAAGTCTGCTAGCCGTGAGTACGCAATATCACGCGAGTAAAAATACCCTTGCAGGCTCAAGACGGCCGCCTGCCCTGACTGCAAATCTTCCTCATCTGTTTTAAAAAGCTTCCGCCCTGATCGTCAAACTCTATAGAGTGATTGCAGCGGTAGCCGTTGCGCTGTTCCTCGTAATGGATATGCTTCTTGCCCTTTGCGCCGGGGCCGCCTTTCTCGTGAGTGGTGTTCCTTAAACTGCGCCCGTTGCCAAGGTCAATTTCTTTCTTTTCACCGCTAAGAAAAGCCTCATCTCCGCAAATCTTATTTAAGACTTCTCTTGAAAACACGTCTTTCAGCGCAATATTATTAGGTTTCAAATCAACGCTTATTTCAACTTCCGGCATATATCCGCCGCCTCTCTCATTTTTAAAAGCTTTGACAAAGGCCCCGTTCTCAGCCCCCGGCATTTTGCTGTTAGAATACTGATTGCATTTATTATTTAAAAGTTCAAGTATTTTCCTGTAATCTCCGCGGAAACTGTACCCTAAAATATCTCTTATTATCGTATTGGAAGAATAAGGTATGCCTTGGTGAGTCAAATACTCTTTAAAACGCTTCACAAAATCCCTAGACATCGACACGCGCCCGTCCAAATCATTAAGGCGGATATTGCCATCACTGCAAGGATGATTCGGCTGAGGTGTTTGCTTGCATGTTGCGGTATTTGCCGCGGTTGCTTCCCTTGCGCCGTACTTTACAAAATCTCTTTCCCACGCGACTGACGAAGAGTTTAAAGTACACTCGGCTATTTCATCGTTTATGGGGAATTCCTCCACCGCCGGGGCGGTTTCCTCCCGGCTTGATATATAAGAGTCAAAGTTCCTCATCAAACTTTGCATAGGCGTGGGATAAACGTAAGCATCATTTAAAGCGTAGATAAAGACCCCGAACGCCGCACATATAACTACAAGCGGAGCCGCAGCCACACCTGCGCCCGCCGCACCTGCGGCCGTCCCGCCCTCGGCGGCGTAAGGCAGAGCAAGAACCATTGCCCCCGCCAAATATGAGGCTCCGTTTCCCCCTCCCGAACATCTAAGGAAATTAGCGGCATTGGCAAACATATCCTCGCCGGAGCCAAGCTCATAAACGCGCGCCAAATCGCTTACCACCGCGACATAAAGGAGCTTTTCATTTTCTTTGTTAATATCAAGCCCGCATACGGCTTTGCCCAGCACTTTGGCGATATGCGCGCGATGTTCATTCCTGAGCCAAAATTTACCGGCCGGGGAATTGTCAATTTCTTCGCCGGTTGAAGCGTTCAATCTGTCGGCGGAGTAAAGAGCAACGGCCCTCGCGGCGGAAAAGCGTATGACTTCGTCATAAGAAGAACCGGTATATTTATAAATTTCGTTCAAACCTTGCTCGGGGCCGCCGCCGGGCAAACTTTCGGCGTAAAGCATAAAAGCCGAAGTTATAAAAGAAGGCGTTATATCTTTATGGTCGGCGGCGAGTTTCGCTATAAATTTGCCTATGTCTTTTCTATTTTTAACTGCGTCATATATTTTAAGCAAAGCGTTTTTTTCTTCCTGATCTCTTGATTTCCCCAAAGGGATATTTTCAACCAAAGATAAATAATAGGCGGCTTCTCTTTCTTCAGTGTCCGTTTGCTGTTCCTGACGCTGTTGTTCAAGAGCGGAAGTCAGCCTTTCGCCGTCAGGGTTGCTCCTTTTGCCGTTACAATCCACTCTTCTGCCGCGCCTGTCAAAACATACTCTGCTTATCTGCCCGCCGTAAGAATGGGCAATCGCGTTGACGCTGTTTACAAATTTTTCCGCTTCGCCAGCATCTTGGGCAAAATATGTTTCCATTTTGCTCATGTGATATCGAACTATGCTTTCCCAAAAGTTATGTTCCGGCTTTAAAGACTTATTCCCTTTTATGCACGAAAATATTTTTGCGTAACACAAATGCAACTGCCGTATATTGCCGCTTTTCCATCTGGAATCCCTGTGGTTGTTTTTCATTTGTTGTACATCGGTGCAGGTAAAAGCCGGCGCGGCCGAGGCGAAATTCGGCAGCAATAAAGCAAAAGATAAAAACAGAGAGAATATTTTTACGTGCATAGGAGCCTCCGATAGGTTTGCCCTTAATATTGTATTCTTTTCCTTCCGGGCGGGCAAGGGCCTTTGAGCCCAGGTTAAAAAAGGTCTTTTGTCCCATAAGAATAAAAAACGGCGCGGCAAATTAAAGCCTTGTTTAAAGAAGTGAAAAATATTATCATTTATGTAATTATGAAAAAGTATATCTTCTCCTTGGCTGCGTTTATAGTATTGTATATCGGCGTAATGTACTTTGTGCAGGAAAACA
The DNA here is from genome assembly GCA_934643455.1 of Candidatus Proelusimicrobium excrementi. GTDB lineage: Bacteria > Elusimicrobiota > Elusimicrobia > Elusimicrobiales > Elusimicrobiaceae > Proelusimicrobium > Proelusimicrobium excrementi. Next base: position 3,439 of record CAKUBV010000005.1, read on the forward strand.
CCTCTATCAAGCCGGCTGGACATACGCCCGCAAGAATGAGCGATTTCTTTGCCGAGCTTAAACGCCCGGTTCCTCAGCCTGTTACGCAGGCCGAGCCGGAACACAGAATGACGCCACAGGAAGAAGAAGCCATTAAACTTAAAGCCGAGCAGGAACGCCTAGCTGCGGAAAAAGCCCAAGCCGAAGCCGCACGCTTAAAAGCCGAAGCGGAAAAACGCGACGCGCTTTTTGCCTCCAAGGGTTTAGTCAATATAGAAAGCCTTTCGGTAAAATTATTTTTAGATATCCGCTACGCTACGGAAAATAATTTTGCCGGGCAAAAAATGTATACATCCGATAAATGTTATCTGCAGCAAGACGTTGCCGAAGCCTTAGCTAAAGCCGCCCGCTACGCGGAAGAAGAGTCTGCCCCGTTTTATCTTTGCCTTTATGATTGTTACAGGCCGCTCTCCGCGCAAAAAACCATGTGGGATATACACCCGGTTCCGGGCCAAGTCGCAAATCCTAAAACAGGGTCAAACCACAACAGAGGAACCGCGGTTGATTTAGGCCCATGCGACGCCAACGGCTACCCTCTTGAAACGCCCACGCAATTTGACGACTTTTCCGAACAGGCCTACGCTTACGCAAGAGAAGGCGTCAGCCAAACAGCCCAAGATAACCGCGCCGCCCTACAAAAAGTAATGAGGAAAGCCGGTTTTACCACTATCAGGAAAGAGTGGTGGCACTTCAACTATAAAAACGCAAATAAATATCCCATAATTGATTTGGAATTTTAACTTCCTTTTCGGTTTACCCTAATGGACAAATAATGGCGGCTTTGCCTAAAAAACGGCTCAAAGCCGCTTTTGTCATAATATAATATCTTATAGGCGCAAACAATAAGTACAGAAAAACCCCGGTTCGCTTTTCGCAAACCGGGGCGGTTAGTTGAGAGCCGGGTTTTATCCCGGGTAAATCTCTATACTATCTGCAATAGAATTGATTGCAAATCTCTTCTCCACGATTAGTCCAAGAGTGATGAGTAGTACAATATGACCCGGCCCAGTTATCAGGGCAGGCGGCTCCGGCCACAGGCGTTCCCACCGGGCAAGAGCCAGTACAATTATAACTTGTACCCGCGGAAACCCATGTATGTCTTACCGTTTCTTGTCCCGTCACGCACAGCATGTCCGTGCTGGTGGCGTTCTTTTTTTGACAGCAAGGGCTACCGTTCGGCATGATAACAGTCACAAAGGCTGAATCGCTACAATCACAGTACCCCCACGAGCCGGTTTCCCATTTCCCGGTAGACTTATTGCATGTTACGGTTCTATATCTATATCCGCCGTAACATGACTCTTTTGTGCTGGGTTTGCTTGATGTCGGGCATGTCGTTGTAATTAGGCAGAAAGCGTCCCAATCGCTCCATGTGCCGTCTGAACAGCAGGTCCTTTCAGATGTTCCGCAGGAACCGCTGGGTTTGTACTCCTTTTGCCCGGATGTGCACTCTTTCACTATCGGGTATATCGGGTCTATTACAATAGGGCCGCCCGGATTTATCGGAGTCATACACTCGCTGAGGTCGTAAGAAAGCTCCTTGCCGTTGCTGTCATACCCAGGATGCCGGCAGCATGACATTTTCTTCCCTTCACAACACGGTGCCTGACTGCTTGTACATTTTACCGCGTAAGCTGCACAGCATAATCCCATAAAACTCACAAAAACTAAACTTCTTATAAAAAATAAGCCTAGATTTCTCTTTATACTAACCATATTTTTACCTCCGTTTTTGATTGCTTCAAGCCGAAAAACCTCAACTAACGCAAATAAAGAAGAACGACTAACGGCACAGATTTTCCGGCCTGAAATATGAAGAAAATTTATCAAAAAAAAAAAACAAGTCAACTGTTTTCGTTTTTTAACAAAACGCCCCGACGTACGACACGGCGCAAACAATGGGAAAAAAGTTATGGAACCATTTTGCGACCAAATATGTATAGATATAGAAATATATAGAAGAAAGTTTTAAAAAAAGAGTAAATATATTGGAAAAGTCAGGGATAAGTCAACAAGGCTGAAAGAGTAAAATTTTTCAGCGTGGGAGAATTTAAGAAGCGTGATTTTTTAGTTTTGAGATGTATTTTGATTTTATTTACCGTAAGGTATACTAAGTATGATGCCGCCGAAGGCGGCGCAGTATCCGACTGAGAAAAAAATGCAAAGACGGCCAAATGCGGAAGTCTGCCAGCCGTGAGAATAGCATTTCACGCGAGGAAAAACTGTGCGAAAATGCAATCAGCGTGGTTTGTTGATTTTGGAGCGGATTTTAATTTTATTCTAAGCGCAGAATACCTAGAACGATGGCGGCTCTGCCGCCGCGGTATTTAAGCGAAGAAAAAATTTAAAGCCGCCCAAAAGCGACAAAGTGCTAGCCGTGAAAAATAAATATAGACCGAGCAAAAAACATAAAGCAGGCCAAATGCGGAAGTCTGCTAGCCGTGAGAGCAGAACTTAACACGAGCAAATAAAAGTGGCAAAGTGCTAGCCGCGAGTACGCAACATAGACCGAGTAAAACACAAATCCGCCCAAATAACCTACACCCATAAATCATTCTCCCAAAGTGATATAATATTACTATCTTATATCAGGAGCCTCAAATGATAACATCTTTTCTCCATGCCCTATGGGCGAAAATACTATGGCTTGTAAGCCCCGACACTTTGCTTTCCGCCATCGGCATAGCTTTTGCTTTAGGATTGGTAATTTTTATTCACGAATTGGGCCACTTTTTGGCTTGTAAACTTTTAAATATCAGGGTGGAGGAATTTTCAATCGGATTTGGGAAACTCCTTAAAAAATGGGGCAAAGGGGAAACGCAGTATTCCCTGCGCGCCATACCTTTGGGCGGATACGTAAAACCCGCAGGGGAATTTTACGCGCGCGAAGCGGAAATTACCGATGACAGAGATTTTGCCGCCAAGCCTTGGTATTCAAGGGCTTTTATGGTGTTTGCCGGCGCGGGTATGAACTATGTTTTGGCTTTCGTAATATTTTTTATAGTTGTACTTTCAATGGGGCTGCCTATCAACAATCCTAAACTTATCCCCCCGGTCGTCGGCGAAATTGTGGAAAGTTACCCGGCTTATAAATCCGGCCTTCAGCAGGGCGATTTGATTACCGCCGTAAACAATACTCCCATACAGAACTGGGAACAAATGGTAAAAAACATAGCCTCGGCACAAAACGAAGTTACTTTAACCTACAAACGCGGAGAGGAAACCTCTTCCGTAACTTTACCTTTGGGCGAAAATAAAAAAGTCGGCATAGCTTTGGAACCCGTCTATCAAAAAGCGGGCGTATTTAAAGCCATAAAAGTAGCCGCGCATCAATGCTATTATTGGACGGCCCTTTCAATCACCACGATAGCCGACAAGCTTTGGCACAAACAGGCCCCGGACGTAGCCGGCCCGATAGGCATTTTTGAAATAGTCGGCAAAGGTGTGCACAACGGGCCGGAAGATTACTTCTTCCTTATAGGTTTAATTTCCGTAGCCATAGGTATGTTCAATTTATTCCCTATACCTATACTTGACGGCGGGCATATACTCTTCTTTATAATTGAAGCTATAAGAGGCAAAAGAGTTAAAGAAAAAACCATATATAACGCCAGCTCCGCAGGGGCGATTTTCCTTTTGGCTTTGGTCCTTTACGCCACTTACAGCGACATAAAACGCATAAGAACGCGCTCATCGGCCAAAGCGGCGATAGAGCAAACGGTTCCCCAGCCCGCACAGGAAGGCAATGCGGACGCCGTAAAGGAGGCCTCCAAATGAAGCTTGCAAGAGAAGTAAAAGTAGGTCCTTTTATATTGGGCGGCAAAAATCCCGTGCGAGTGCAGTCAATGTGCAACACCGATACGCGCGACGCGGAAGCCACCGTTAAACAAATTAAAATTTTGGAAAACGCCGGCTGTGAAATCAACCGCGTAGCCGTGCCGGATATGGACGCGGCCAAAACTTTGGGCAAAATCAAACAGGCGATTGAAACGCCCTTGGTGGCCGACATACACTTTGATTATAAACTTGCGCTTGAAGCCATAAAACAGGGCGTTGACAAAGTAAGAATAAACCCCGGCAATATCGGCGACAAAGCGAAAGTGAAAGAAGTCGTACTGGCCTGCAAGGATAAAGGCGTCGCCATAAGAATAGGCGTAAACGCCGGCTCCATTAAAGAACTTAGAAAGTTCCCCGGTCAGCCGAACTGGACTGACGAAAAATGGGCGGAAGTAATGGTCGGCGAGGCTTTGGAACAGGCCGATCTGCTTGAACAATTAAATTTTAAAGATTATTTGGTTTCGCTGAAATCGGATAATCTGTTCCGCACCGTCGCCGCCTGCGAACTTTTGGCGAGCAAAACCGATATTCCCCAGCATATAGGCCTTACGGAAGCGGGCAGCTTCCTTGCCGGCACGGTAAAAAGCGCCATAGCCATGAGCCGCCTTTTAAGCCAAGGCATAGGCGCAACCATAAGGATTTCCCTTACGGAAGATCCCAAAATGCAGGTGCGCGCCGCTTACGAGATTTTAAAAGCTTTGGGCCTCAGGCAGTACGGCCCGAATATAATTTCCTGCCCGACTTGCGGCAGAACGCAAGTTGATATATCAGGCACGGTTAAAGCTTTGGAAGAGCAAATTTATTCCGACAAAGAACTTATCCGCCTTTCCACCGGCAAGAAAATAGCCGTAATGGGCTGCGCCGTAAACGGCCCGGGCGAAGCGCGCGACGCGGATTTCGGCATAGCCGGCGGCCGCGGCGAAGGCCTTTGGTTTAAAAAGGGCGAAATTATAGAAAAAATCCCCCAACAAATTTGGATTAAAAGAATATTAGAGGAAATCAAAAAATAATTTTTTTACTGTAATATTATGCTTTTAAAACTGGACCGAACTTTGGCGCAAAACTACAAATCCACTTCACAACAAATAAGAGTGATGAGTGAAACTTGGTTGCTGCAAAACGCTTATTGCGTCAAATGTGGAAATGTTTTGACAAAGACTCCCAATAATACTAAAGTGGAGGATTTTTATTGTTCAAATTGCAGCGAACAATTTGAACTAAAAACCGGCAAATATATCGGCAAGCAGATAACCGACGGTGCGTATTATACGATGATTGAAAAAATACAAGATAACAGTATTCCTAATTTTTTCTTTCTTAATTATTCATTAGAAGACTATCATATCCCTAATTTAATGCTAATTCCAAAGCATTATTTGACTCAAGACCTTATTATAAAAAGAAAGCCTCTATCAGAAAATGCAAAAAGAGCCGGATGGATTGGATGTAATATAAATATCAGCAATATTCCTGAAAGCGGCAAACTATATATTATTAAGAATGGAACCGTTGTACAAAAAAATAAAATTCTAACGGATTTTAATAAAATGCTCTTCTTGAGAAAAGAAAGCGAATATTCCCGCGGTTGGCTTATAGATATTATAAAATGTATAGAAAGTTTGAATAAAAAGAGTTTATCTTTAGAAGAAATATACTCTTTTGAAAATTATTTAAAAGAAAAACATCCTCTAAATAATAATATTCGCCCGAAAATACGACAACAATTACAATTATTACGAGATAAAGGCTATATCAGATTTATAGGAAAAGGACAATACGAAATATTATAAATATATCCAAAACAAACAGAGGAAATAAGAAAATGAAATTATCGCAATATTATATACCCACTTTAAAAGAAGCCCCGAAAGACGCCGATATCGTATCGGCCAAGCTGATGTTAAGGGCCGGGCTTATACGCAAAACCGCCAGCGGCCTTTATGAATGGCTGCCTTTGGGTATGAGAATTTTGAAAAAAGTTGAAAATATCATCAGGGAAGAACTTAACGCCGCAGGCTGCTGCGAAGTTTGGCTCCCCGTAGTTCAGCCGCAGGAAATTTGGGAAGAATCCGGCCGCTGGGCCCATTACGGCAAGGAACTTCTGCGTTTTAAAGACCGCAAAGGCGCCGGCTTCTGCATGGCCCCCACCGCAGAAGAAGCTATGACGGATTTGGTGAGGAAGGACGTAAATTCCTACAAGCAGCTGCCTTTGTGCCTTTATCAGTTCGGCACAAAATTCCGCGATGAAATCCGCCCGCGTTTCGGCATAATGCGCGCCAGAGAATTTTACATGAAAGACGCCTACTCTTTCTGCGCGGACGAAAAATCCGCCGAAAAGTGGTATCAAATCCTTTATGAAGCCTATATCCGCATATTTACAAGATGCGGCTTTAAATTTAAACCCGTTGAAGCCGATACCGGCAATATCGGCGGGAACTTCTCCCACGAGTTTATGGTTCTGGCAAAAACCGGGGAAAATGAAATTTCAGTCTGCCACAAATGCGGATATACCGCCAATACGGAAAAGACCGAAATAAAAGCCCCCCAGCCCGCAGAACTTAAAGACTTACTGCCCGCAGAGGAAGTTTTTACCCCTGAAGCCAGAACGATAGACGAAGTGGCCGCTTTCTTAAAACAGCCCTCCGAGAAATTTATCAAGACGCTGGTTTACAAAGCCGACGGCAAAGGAGTTGTCGTTTTAATGCGCGGCAATGATGAACTTAACGAAATCAAACTGAAAAAGCTTTTAAACGCCGAAGAGCTGGAAAAGGCCACCCCGGAATTTTATGAGGAAGTTACTTCTTCCCCCCTCGGTTTTGCGGGGCCCTGCGGCTTAAAAGCGCGCAAGCCGGAAGTTAAAATTTACGCCGACAATTACGTAAAAACAATAGTAAACGGCACGGCAGGCGCGAACAAGAAAGACACCCATATCAAAAACGTTAATTTGGGCAGGGATTTTGAAGCGGACATTTTTGCCGATTTGAAACTCGCCTCCAAAGGCGACCGCTGTCCGCGCTGCGGAGAAGAGTTTGAGTTCATGCGCGGCATTGAAGTGGGCCACACATTCAAACTTGGCACGAAGTATTCTCAGACCATGGGCGCGACCTTCTTGGACGAAGCCCAGCAATCCAAACCCATGATTATGGGCTGTTACGGCATAGGCGTAAGCCGCGTAATAGCCGCCGCGATAGAGCAATCCCACGATGACAACGGCATAATTTGGCCCGCGCCGCTTTCCCCGTTTGACGTGGAGCTTATCGCCCTTGACACCGAAGGCGAAGTAAAACAAAAAGCGGACGAGATTTTTAACTCCCTGCGTGCGGAAGGGATAAGCATCCTTTACGATGACAGAGCCGAACGCCCGGGCGTAAAATTTAAAGATGCGGACCTTATCGGTATACCGCACAGACTCGTAATCGGCAGAAAACTTCTGCCGGAAGGCAAACTGGAATATAAATCCAGAACAGCCGAAAAGCCGGAATTTTGGCAGCTGGAAGGATTGGATGCCAAAATTAAAGCTTTATTAAATAAATAGCGTCGATGGCTTCGGTATTTTTGCTTTAAGCGCGTATTTATGTTATAATAAAACTATCTTAAAGATGACTTAAGCGACTTGTTTCAGCAAGTCGCTTTTGTTTTAGAGGAAGAATTTATGAAAAATAAAAATTATATTGAAGAAGCCGTAGCCCAAGCCTTAAGCACGCAGGGATACGAACTTATCGACCTTATCATTCAAGCCCACGGAAGCAAAAAACTTTTGCAGTTTTTCGTGGACAAAGAAGGCGGAATCAATCTTAACGATTGCGAAGTTCTTTCCAATAAAATAGACGCCGTTTTAACAATGGAAAATCTTATCGACGGCGCATATATTCTGGAAGTTTCTTCCCCCGGCATAAAAAGAGTGCTGAAGAAACCCGAACATTTTAAAAGATTTATCGGCGAAAGGGCAAAAATCTACACCAAAGAACCGATAGAAAAAAGAGCCTGCTTTACCGGCCTTATAGATTCGGCCGACGATGAAGGCTTTGTCCTTGATGACGGCACGACGAAGTTCACTTTTAAATACGACGCTTTAAAAAAAGCCAATCTTGACCCGGTAACGGAATTTTAATTTATTAACAGGAGAAATCACAAAATGCAAAGCAAGGATTTACTTTTAGCTTTAGAAAGCTTAGAGAGAGAAAAAAACATCAAAAGGGAAGACACTTTAAAAACCATTGAAGACGCCCTTATCTCCGCATTAAGAAAGCACCTCGGCAAAACCGCCGTACTTTCCGCCAAAATCGACACCGACGAAGGCAGCATAACCGCTTATCAGACTTTGAACGTCGTGGAAGAAGTAACCAACCCGGAAATGGAAATTTCCCTCGAAGACGCAAAAGCCATAGACCCGGCCGCCAAAATAGGCGAAGATGTGGTAAACACGCTTAACGTTGAGGATTTCTCCCGCATAGCCGCGCAGATAGCCAAACAAGTTCTTATCCAAAAGGTAAGAGGCATTGAACGCGACAATCTTTACAAAGAGTTCAAGCCCAGGGAAGGCGAAGTCGTAACCGGTTTGGTAAGGAGATTTTCCGACAGGGATATTATAGTTGACCTCGGCAAAGCCGAAGCAATTTTGCCTTACTGCGAACAAATCAAAAAAGAACGCTTCGCGCACGGCGGCAGAGTTAAAGCCATTATCACGAAAGTACTCAGCCAAAACGATTTCCTGGACGTTAAAGACAATCCCGTCCTCGGCAAATACAAATCCGCCGCTTACAAAATGGACAAAGGACAGAGAGGTCCATACATTATTCTTTCCAGAACTTCCCCCGAATTTTTGAAAGAACTTATGAAAGTTGAAATACCCGAACTTTCCGACGGCATTATTGAAACAAAAGCCATAGTCAGAGATCCGGGCTTCAGGGCGAAAGTCGTAGTAAAAAGCAATGACAATAAAATCGACCCTATCGGCACCTGCGTCGGCATGAGAGGCATAAGAATAAGAGCCGTAACCAATGAACTTTCCGGCGAGAAAATCGATCTCATCAATTACAGCGACGATTCCGTCAGCAATATAGTAAACTCTCTTTCCCCGGCGAAAGTCCTTTCCGTAAAGATAATCAGCATGGAAAAGAAACAGGCTTTGGTAATCGTCCCGGATGACCAGCTCGCCATAGCAATCGGCAAAGACTGGCAGAATATAAAGCTGGCCTCCAAAGTTTGCGGCTGGGAACTTGAAGTAAAGAGCGAATCCCAGAAGAACCAGGAAGGCCTTGAGGCCGCCCAGCTTATCCAGGAAACCCTTTCCGGCGTGGAAGGCATCGGCCCCAAAATAGCGGAAGTTATGGTAAAAGCCGGTTTTAACTCAATAGAAAAAATAGCCTCTTTAACCCCGGAACACCTTGCCACTTTGCAGGGCGTAGGCGAAAAGACGGCCGAAAAGATTATAGAAGGCGCCAAGAAATATTTGGCACAGCAGCAGGAGGCGGCAGATGACAGCAACGAAGAAAACAACTAATAACGAAAACCCGGAAGAAACAGAGAAAAAGAAAACCGTAAAAAAGGCCGCTCCTAAAAAAACAACGGCAAAAAAAGCCGCAGGAGAAAAAAAGCCCGCCGCCAAAAAGACGACGGCAAAGAAACCCGCGGCCAAAAAAACAGCCGTAAAAAAGCCCGCGGCAAAAAAAACGATTAAAAAAGCGGAAGAAGCAAAAGCAATTTTGGATACGGTTCAGCACGGGGCGGAACAAAAAGCCGCCGCGGAACAAACAAAACCGGCGGAAGTTATAAACGCGCCGGAAAAAGCGCCGGCTCCCGCAGTAAAAGCGGAAGCCAAGCCGGAGCATAAACAGGAGTTTAAACCCTCCGAGCCCAAAGCCGAAGTAAAGCGCGAGTTTAAACCTCAGCCCAAACCGGCTCAGCCCCAGCAGCAAAACAGGCATGAGTACAAAAGGGAAGAGCAGAAACCCGCCGCGCCGGCGCAAAGCAATGAGAAAGTTATAAAAATCTTAGGCCAGCCCACCATTAAAGAGCTTGCTGAAAAGATGGATATCAAAATAAACGACTTTATTAAAAAGCTTATGGGCATGGGTATTTTCGCCACAATCAACCAAAGGCTTGAGCAGGATATGATTGAGCTTGTTGTGTCCGAATGCGGTTTTAAGGCAGAAATCACGCACGAATTTGCCGAAGACAAAATCGCCGCGGAAGATCACGAACAGGAAGATCCCGCTCATTTAAAACCCAGAGCCCCGGTCGTAACCATTATGGGCCATGTCGACCACGGTAAGACCAGCCTTTTGGACGCAATCCGCCATTCCAACGTAGTGGCAGGAGAGTTCGGCGCGATAACCCAGCACATAGGCGCATACAGGGTTAAAACGCCAAAAGGTTATATTTCCTTCTTGGATACCCCGGGCCACGAAGCTTTCACGGCCATGAGGGCAAGGGGAGCGCAAGCCACGGACATAGTCGTATTGGTGGTTTCCGCGACCGACGGCATAATGCCGCAAACCATAGAAGCTATAAACCACGCACAATCGGCCGGCGCGCCGATAATTGTGGCGGTAAACAAAATAGATTTGCCCGGCGCAAATCCCGATAAAGTTAAACAGGAACTCGCCAACCGCGGTTTAATCCCGGAAGAATGGCAGGGTAATACAATCTACGTCGAAATATCGGCCAAAAAGAGGATTAACATCGACAAACTTTTGGAAATGATAAGCCTTCAGGCCGAAATAATGGAACTTAAAGCCAACCCGGACAGAAGGGGCGTCGGCGTAATATTGGAAAGCAAACGCGACAATAAACGCGGCGTCGTAGCTACGGTTTTGGTTCAGAAAGGCACCATGAGGGTCGGCGATCCGTTTATAGTCGGCACCAACTACGGCAAAATAAGGGCTTTGATAGACGAACACGGCAAAAGGCTGCCCAGCGCGGGCCCTGCCGTGCCGGCGGAAGTCTTAGGTATTAACGGCGAGCCCCCGGCCGTCGGCGATACGCTTTTTGTAACCGAAAGCGAAAAGGAAGCCAAACACATCGCCGAAAAACGCAAACTTGCCCATAAGGAAGAAAAACTCGCTCATCAAAAGCATGTTTCCTTAAGCAGCTTAAAGAGCGATATTGAAGGCAAGAACGTAAAAGAGCTGGCAATAATCTTAAAAGCGGACGTACACGGCTCCATAGAAGCCATAAAAGACGCCATTTTAAGAACCCCGACGGAAGAAGTGCAGGTTAAAATCATACACTCCGGCGCGGGCAATGTCAATGAGTCCGATATACTTTTGGCAAAAGCCAGCAACGCCGTCGTAATAGCCTTTAACGTTGACAGCGACAGCAAAGCCGCCGAAGAAGCCGAAAAAGAAGGCATTGAAATACGCAAATACAATATTATCTTTGAACTTCTTGAGGACTTGCGCGCCGCTATGGAAGGTTTGCTTGAACCTGAAATAGTGGAAGAAAGAGTCGGCCTTGCCACAGTCCGCCAAACCTTTGATTTAAGCTCCGGCTTTGTCGCCGGTTCGTATATCGAAGAAGGCAAAGTGGTGCGCGGTTATGAAGTGCGCGTACTGCGCGGAGGCGAACAGATATACAAAGGCAAGATATCTGGCTTAAAACGCTTCAAAGACGACGTTAAAGAGGTTGAAAAGGGCTATGAATGCGGTATATCCATAGACGGTTTCCGCCAAACAAAACCCGGCGACACCATTGAGTGCATACAAAAGAAAACGATTACAAGAAGAATAAGCAAAATATAATTTGCGATATCGTTTAACTCTGAAAATCCCCGGTTTAAAGCCGGGGATTTTTATATATTGCCCCCTGCCGGCGGATATTTGTTATTTGTTTTATGATTGTTTTACGCGCCCCGGATGGCTAATTCGGATGGCTTATCCCCCCCCGCCGATAGGCCTGTAATACCATAAAAATATCCATAAGCCCATAGGCTGAAACCACTGGGCATTATGTTCTTATCATAAAAATAACTATCCCCCGGCATAGCCGGGGGTTTTTCACATTGGGGCCCTGCCCCTCCTTACTAGCTAGGCGTGGAACGCCTCTCAACGTCCTGTCACTCGCGTTTCCCATGGGCTCTTATCAAACGCTAACTGTGCCCCTAACTTATCTTCCCTCAACTGATTTTTTATATATTCCGCTATCTTTACTTTGTTCTTCCCTACCGTATCCACATAGTACCCTCTACACCAAACCTCTCGGTTCTTATACTTATACTCCATATTCTTCCACCGTTCATATATTAGCAAACTGCTTTTCCCTTTTATATATCCCATTACATTGCCTACGCTGTATTTTGGCGCAAATACGATATGATACTTGCAGTTCCACGTTGTATGTGATAATTTATTTAAGTCATTGGACATAACAATGACCTCCTTTTGTTTAATTGCCTGCTAGCACAGGCAATTTATTATACAAAAGGAGTTTTTTTGTCTTGTGGAACGGTAGAACCTTACTGAACCACCGGCCTAGCCGGTGGTTTTCTAGGCACAAAAAAAGGCCGGCTTTCGCCGGCCTTTAAAACTCAATCTATTTCGCTTTGCCTTTACTCAGCCTCTCTACAATATTTTGGACCAATACGTAGAAAAGAGGAATAAGCAGCAAGCCGAATACGGTGCCTACAAGCATACCGAAAAACACCGGCCCGCCGATGGCCTTTCTGCTTGAAGCGCCTGCGCCTGTAGCTATAATCATCGGGAAAACGCCCAAGATGAAAGTGAAAGCAGTCATAAGCACGGCGCGGAACCTTTCATAAAGGCCCTTTAAAGCCGATTGAACTATGGAACTGCCTCTTGCGCGTTCTTCCTTAGCGAACTCAACAATCAATATAGCGTTTTTGCTGGCCAAACCTATCAAAAGCACCAAGCCCAGCTGCGCGTATATACTTAAAGGAAGCCCCATAATCATAAGCCCCAAAAGCCCGCCCAGCAAAGCCGCGACGACCGACATTAACACCGACATCGGCACGCTCCAGCTTTCATACTGAGCGACAAGGAACAAGTAGGCGAATAATATCGCAAGCCATATAAGGAATGTTATCTGCCCGCCGGTTTGTTTTTCCTGATAGCTTATGCCCGACCATTCATAAGCGTAGCCTGCCGGCAGGACTTGCTTGGCAAGTTCTTCCACTGCGGCCATAGCCTGGCCCGTGCTTACGTCGCTTTTTTGCACGGCAGTAATAGTGGCCGAAGGATACTGATTGTACCTCGGTATCATTCTGGGGGAAAGAATATCCCTAAAGTCCACGAAAGCCCTTAAAGGTATCATCATGCCGACTAAATTCGGTACGTAAAGATTATCCATGGTTGAAAGGTTCTGACGGTATTTCCAGTCAGACTGTATCATAACCTTGTTAACCTGCGTGCCGAAGTTGACGTCGTTGACGTAGCCGGAGCCCAAATAATTTTCCAAAGCGGAGAAAATATTTGAAAGCGGCACGTTCATGGATTCGGCCTTGGTTCTGTCTATATCCAAGAATATGTTAGGCGTTTTGGCCGTAAAGTTGGTGTAGGCAAAGGATATATTCGGATTGCGGCGCAGAGCGTCCAAAAAATTCTGCACTACTTTATCCAAATTAATATAATCCGCATCATTTAAGGATTGGATTTTAAGGTCCATACCGCCGGACATACCCAAACCGGGAATGGCTGGCATTTCCATAAACTGGAATTCGGCTTCAGGCTTGCCTGAAATTTTCGCCTTAAGTTTGTTTAAAATGGCGGTGGAAGAATATTCCGCTCCTTTACGCTCGCCCCAAGGGGTAAGCGTGATGATAACCATGCCGAGGTTCTCCCCGCTGCCCGCACCCATGCTGAAACCGGCCACGCTCATTACGCCTTTAACGCCTTGTTCGGCGCGGATTATAGGCATTATCTCACTGATTACGGCCTGGGTTCTCTTGAAAGAAGCGCCTTCCGGCAGTTGGACGTTAAGCATGACTACGCCTTGGTCTTCGCCGGGGATGAAAGAAGTTTGGCTGCTCTTTAAAGAACCCCAAACCAACAGGGCGAGAACTACGAATATTACCGCTATAAAAATAGTGCTTCTGGCTATTATACGGGCAACGGCGCGGTATTTGCTGGAGGCCGAAGCCACAAGCATATTAAACCAAACCAAAGGTTTAAACGTCGTCGGTTTAACCGGCTTTAAAACCGTCGCGCAGATAGCCGGCGACAAAGTTAAAGCGTTGATTGAAGAAAATATTACGGCCGTAGATATCGTAACGGCGAATTGCTGGTAAATTTTGCCGGTAATACCGCCCATGAAACCTATAGGCACGAAAATCGCCAGCAACACAAGCGTCGTCGCTATAATCGGGCCGGAAATTTCCTGCATGGTCTGTATGGCGGCGTCTTTCGGGTTCATTTTTTCCCTTGTGATAAGCAATACGGCGCGCTCAACCACGCAGATAGCGTCGTCAACCACGACGCCGATAGCCAAAACCAAGCCGAACAAAGTAAACATATTTATCGTATAATCCAAAACGCGGATTATGATAAAGCTGCCCAGCAAAGAAACCGGTATGGCCACGGCGGGAACCAAAGTGGAACGCCAATCCTGCAAGAACAAATAACAAACGAAAACCACCAAGACGAAAGTCAAAAGCAGAGTAAAGACGACCTCGCTTATAGACTCGTTAATATAGTCGGTGGTGTCCATGTTGATGTTATAAGTAAAATCCTCCGGGAAGAAGTTTGAAAGACGTTCAAGCTCCGATCTTACGCCTTCCATGGTGCTTAAGGCGTTTGCGCCGGAAGTTAAGCTCAAAGACATTGAAACCGCCGGCAGGCCGTTAAACTTGCCCTCCGCCGAATAGCTTTCCATACCGACTTCAATCCTGGCGACGTCGCCCAGGCGGACAAGTCCGCCCTGCTCGTCTGTTCTTACTATGATGTTTTTAAAGCCTTCTACGTCGCTTATACGCCCCTGGGTTTGCAGGGAATATACCATTTGTTCGTCGCTTTCGTTGGGGTAAGCACCTATTTTGCCCAAAGTGGGCTGATAGTTCTGTGAAGTTATTGCGGACCTTATGATTGACACCGGCAGGTTGAGTGCGGCTATTTTATCCGCGTCCAGCCAAATACGCATACTCTTCTTGGCGCCGTGTATGCTTACGTCGCCTACGCCGTCAACTTTAATCAAAGCCTTTTTGACGTTATTTTCCAAGTAGTCGCTGATATAGTTGGTGTCATAAGTGCCGTTGGGGGACATAAAACTTACGAAGGCCAATATGCTTGAAGACATACGCCTTACCGTCATACCCCTTCTGGTAACTTCCGTAGGCAGCTGGCCGGTGGCCTGCTGAATGCGGTTTTGTATCTTAACCTGGGCCATATCGGGGTCGGTGCCGGATTTAAAAGTAACCGTAAGCGAATAACTGCCGTCGGAGGAGGTGGAACTCATATAAATCATGTCTTCCACGCCGTTGATTTCTTCCTCCAAAGGAATACCCACGGTGGTAGCCACCACGTCCGCGCTTGCGCCCGGATAACTTGCCCTTACATAAATTTCGGGAGGAGTGATTTCCGGATAAAGCGCAATAGGCAAAGTCCACAGACATATGGCGCCCGCAAGGCTGATAATCAAAGAAATTACCACCGCAAAGCGGGGCCTTTCAATAAAGAATTTGGAAAACATTTATCCCCCTTTATTAATCCGCCACGATGGTGCTTTTCACCGTCTGGCCGTTGCTTACTTTCTGCACGCCGGAGATAATGATTTTCTCCCCGGGCTCTATGCCGGAAGTAATTATGTAATTATCGCCTACGCTCTGGCCGATGCCGACGTATCTTTGCTCGGCGACGTTCTCAGCGTTTACGGTCATAACGTATTTGCCGTTGGAATCCTGCGCCACGGCGACCTGAGGCACTATTAAAGCCTCTTCCGGGCCATCGGCAGAAACTAAAACGGTTATCAAATTGCCGGGAACCAAAAGCCCCTCTTCGTTTGAATAAACCGCGTACATTGAAATGGTTGCGGTTTCCGCGTTCATTTCATTATCCTGAAAAAGTTTAGGGTCTTTAACGTCCACTACCTGCCCGTTTGCCAAAAGGAACTGTATGGAGTTTTTGCCGCGGCCTTCCTTATCGATGTATTTAAGGCTTTCAAGGCGTTCTTTATCGGTTAAGGAGAAACTGACCCTTACCGGGTTTATCTGCACTATGCGCGCAAGGCTGGAAGTGGAAGGATCGACGTAATTGCCTTTTGTAATAAAAGTTTTGCCGATTTTGCCGGATATGGGGGCTTTTATCTCGCTGTGTTCCAAATCCAAATTGGCAAGTTCCAAATCGGCTTTGGCTTTTTCCAGAGAGGTTTCCGCCACTTCAAGTTCCGCGGCGGGCAGCATTTTGTCCTTATAAAGGGAAAGCTGCCTCTTATAATCGTTCTCGGCTTGTGAAAGCGCGGCCTTCGCGCTGGCCAAATTGGCTTTGTATTTGCGCTGCTCTATCCTGAAGAGAGTATCCCCCTCTTTGACGAAAGAGCCGTCTTCAAACAAAACTTCTTCGATATAGCCGGAAACCTGCGGCCTTATATCCACGGCGTTTATGGCTTCCACTTTGGCGATATATTTCTTGGCGGGTGCAATATTTTTGCGTTCCGCGCGTTTAACCGTAACGTAAACGTCCCCTGCGCCCATAGGCATTACCGCCGCTGCTTTACCGGCGGATTTGCCGCCCAAAAAGTAACCGCCGCCCAAAGCAGCAAAAATCAATACTGCGGCGATGATATTGTCTTTTTTAAATTTCTTGCTCATTTAAAATCTCCCTATTGCTCTGTATAAATCCGCTTTGCTTATCAAAAGCCCGTAATAGGCGTTGACGAGGCCTTCCCTCGCATCGGCCAAATTGGCGTTGGCCGTAAGAAGGTTCAGAATGTCGCTCTTGCCCACTTCATAGTAGCGGGAGGCCACTCTTGCGTTTTCCTCGGCGGTGGCGACTATCTGCTTGCTTATTTGATACGATTTCACGGCCGTATTGTAGTTTTGGTAGTAAGACCAAACTTCATTTAAAACGGTTATTTTGGTATCTTTCAAACTTTCTTTGGCGGATTCGTATTCGTACTTGGCTTTATCGACGGAATAAGAAGTGTTAAAGCCGCTGAATATCGGCCAAGAGAGTTCCAATCCCACCGAGCTGCCCCTTTGATAAGGAAGGCTGCGCTTCCAGTTGTCGTCATACTGGGCTTTTGCCACGGCGGAAAGGCTCGGCAAACCGCCGGAGCGCGCGGAGCTTATGCCCGCTTTGCCGGCTTCTATATTGCTTTGGCTTTGTTTGATTTCCGGGCGCATTTCAAGCGCGTAAGCCATAAGCTCTTTAATATCGTTGCCCGATTCCAGCTTTATTACGGAATCGTCATTGGCCGGGATTTCTTTAAGATTAAGTTTCGTATCCGGGGAAAGATTAAGCAAAACGGCCAAATTGCCCTCGTTTTGCCTTAAAGTGTTTTCCGCGGTGGTTACCGTAAGAGTGCTTTGCTCGTAAGCCGTTTTGGCTTGGAGTTTATCCAGCAGGGAAACCATGCCCAAATCATATCTTCTTGAAGATTCTTCAAAAGATTTTTTATAGGTTTTCATACTTGCCTGAGCACTTTTTAAAGATTCTTTCGAGCCCAATACGCGCAAATAAGCGCTGTGCACTTTTAAAACCGTTTCCTGCAAAGCGGCGTCATAGGCGTGCTCGGCGGCGTTTAAATACGCTTTATTCAGCCCGATGTTGGAGGATCTGCCCCCGAAATCGTAAATAAGCCAGCTTAACGCTGCCGAAGCGGCGTAAGGTTCTTTTTGAACGGAATCTTCATGCTCGGTCTTGCTTCCGCTTAAAGAGCCCTCCCCTTTAACCGTAATCGCAGGCAAATAGCCGGCTTTGGCCGCACCTAAAGCGGCTTCTTTGGATTTAAGGGACATATAATCCGCGCTTAAAGCGGGATTATTGCATATCGCAACGTCCGTTAAATCGGATAAGGTCAGGCCTTTTGCCGTCAAATCGACCTCGCTGCAGCCTTTCGGCGCGGTATTTTTATACACGCCGAAGACGTCCAAGGCGTTTACTCCGACGGCCAAAATCAAAAAGGCCGCAAAAGTTAAATGTCTTTTCATCTTTACTCCTTTATATATTCTTTTAAAATCGCTTTTACGTTAACGCGCAGCATTTGTTTTATGAGAAGGGAAGTTTCTCCGTCCACCGATTTCATTTTAAAATCTTTAAGCAAAGCGTTTCTCTTCCTTCCAAAAACAAGCGTTTGCGCCGTTATCATGTGGCACAGCAGGACGGCCTTGCGGTCGTTTTCTTCCATACCGGTTATTTTTGAAATGCATTTAGTCATAAAGTCCTGCAAAGGGCAGGTGAGCCTTTCAAAAAATTTACCGCCGTATTTAGACGGATAAAATTCCTCTCGTGTTAAAAACAACGCCACGTATTTGTTCTTGGGAACGAAACCGAAATCGGCAAATTCGCCAATCACTTTACAAAGCAAATTCCAGGCTTCTTCCCGTCCGGCTCCGTCCAAATCGTGCAAATATTCTTCCAAATGAATGAAAGACGCGCTTTCTTCCTTCATAAAATCAAAAAGATAGTCTATAACCGCCTTGTAAAGGCCTTCTTTCCCGCCGAAGTAATAACTTATGGCGTGAATATTTACGCCCGCCCGGCGGACGATTTCCCTTGTGGAAACGCCGTCCATACCCCTTAAGGCGAAAAGTTCAAAAGCCGTTTTCAGCAGTTTGTTTTTTGAGTCTTTCATTTTCCCGTCCCGATTTTACGCAACATAGAAAGTATACCAAAAAGCCGCTTCTAAAATCAATCGTTTGATTTAATTTCAGTCGTAAAAACCATTAATTAAAACGATTTTTATTTCCGCCGCATTTCCTATGCCGGGCCTTGTATTTGCAGGTTTCCGGCGCTATACTTTTCTTAGTTGTGAAAAAGGGGGTATTAATGACAAAAAACAAATTATTGGCTTTGGCTCTGGCCGGCGCAATGCTTACGGGGCAAAGCCTTTACGCCTGCACGGGTATAGCTTTTAAGACCGAAGACGGCACGGCTATCGCGGGCAGAAGCATAGAATGGGGCTATTACGATTTAAACAGCAAATTGGTAATAATGCCGCGCGGGGCTGATTTTCAGTCTTATACGTCCGAAGGAAAAAAGAACGGACTGAAATGGAAAGGCAAATACGGATTTACCGGCGTTGCGCTGGTATATGAAGATTTTATAGGCGAAGGCGTAAACGAAGCGGGCCTCAACGCGGGGATGTTTTACTTCTCCGGGTACGGGTCTTTATCCAAATATAATCCCAAAAAGGCTTCAAAATCCTTGGCGGATATGTATTTGGTAAGCTGGATTTTAAGCAATTTTTCCACGGTGGAAGAAGTAAAGACCAATCTGCACAAAATAACGGTAGTGCCTATAGGGTATGAAAAAGACGGTCGGCCTCTGCCTACGGCGCATTGGCGCGTAACGGACGCGAAAGGCGGAAATATAGTCATAGAAATCACCGACGGCGGCAAAGTCAATGTTTACGACAACAAAGCCGGCGTCTTTACAAACTCGCCTGAGTTTCCCTGGCATATTACAAACCTTAACAATTACGTAAATCTGGAAACGGGCACGGCAAAAAATCGCAAAATGGGCGATATAGAACTTAAGTCTTTGGGCGGAACTTCAAGTTTGCTTGGCCTGCCGGGCGATTATACGCCGCCGTCAAGATTCGTAAGAGCCTTCTTTGCCCTGCACAGCGCGCCGAAAGCTAAAACCGCCGTTGCCGGAATTAAACAGGGATTTCAAATCCTTAAGGCTTTTACCATACCCATAGGGGAAGAGTTCGCCCCGGGGCAAGAAGCGCCCAATATACCAAGCGCAACGCAATGGACGGCTTTCAGCAATTTAAGCGGAAAAGAATTCTATTATACTACGATGTATAACCCGACTATAAGAAAAATAGACTTAAACAAAATAGACTTTTCCACGGTAAAAAAATACGTTCTTCCGCTGGAAAACAAAACGGATCCCGGCTTTCAGGAAATATATTTTAACTGAGCCGCAGTCATCTCCACAACCGGGGGATGATTTTTGAAGCACTTGTAAACTTTCCCCCGCTTGACGCGGGCGGATTTAGCGGAGATTCAAGATTTATGCAAAGAAAATTAAGAGTAGCGCAATACGGATGCGGAAAGATGTCCGTATATTCCATGCGCTACGTTTATGAAAAGGGAGCGGAAATCGTCGCCGCGTTTGACGTCAACCCGGCTGTAATCAACAAAGACATAGGCGATATCGCAAAAATCGGCAAAAAAGGCGTTTTGGTGCAGGACGCAAAAAACGCCGCGCAAATACTTAAAGAAGTAAAACCGGATATCTGCATAATAACCACGCAGAGCCTGTTTAAAGACGTTTTTGACGCTTTTAGAACCTGCGCGCAGGCCGGAGTGAACGCCATTTCCACCTGCGAGGAAGCGTTTTTCCCGGCGAATTCTTCCCCCGCGCTTACCGCCGAACTTGATAAATTGGCGAAAGAGCACGGCTGCACTCTGTGCGGAAGCGGATACCAAGACGTATTTTGGGGCAATCTTATAACGGTTCTTTCCGGCGCGACGCAAAAAATAACCAAAATAAAAGGCAAATCCAGCTATAACGTGGAAGATTACGGCATAGCTTTGGCAAAAGCACACGGGGCCGGACTGGACTTGGAAAGATTCGCCAAAGAAATTTCCGCTTCGGACAATGTTTCCGAAAAGATACGCCGGGAAATGATTGATAAAGGCGAGTTCCTGCCCTCTTATATGTGGAACGTAAACGGCTGGCTTTGCGAAAAACTGGGCCTTACCGTCAAAGAGCAAACCCAAAAAACAGTTCCCCAAACATACAAAAGCGAACTTAAGAGCTCCACTTTAAATATGTCTATCCCAGCAGGCTGCGCCACGGGTATGTCCGCAGTGGTAACCACAAAGACGGCCGAAGGCGTAATTCTTGAAACGGAATGTATAGGCAAGGTTTACGCCCCGGAAGAGTTCGACCAAAACGACTGGACGGTGGAAGGCGAACCTTCCACGCGCATTACGGTAAGCCGCCCTGCGACCGTAGAGCTTACCTGCGCGACGGTGGTTCAGCGTCTGCCCGACGTTATAAACGCCGAGCCCGGCTATATAACCACCGACAGAATGCCCGATCCCCTTTACAGGGTAAAGCCTTTAAACGAGTACGTAAAAAAGTAATCCGCCAAATAAAGGCAAACGCAAAAGCCGCTCCCAAAAGAGCGGCTTTTTAATGTAAAAAGAGCGTCAAACCTAAAAAGCGTATTTAAAGCTTAAACCTATCATATGGCTGGTGGCGTCTTTATATTTGGCGGTTTGGCCATGCTCGGTGGTGCCGGTAAGATCGCTTACAAGCATATAAGAATAAGATACGTCAACGCCGAACCCTTTTGCGTTATATCCTACGCCGCCGCTGAAAATATGTCTGTCGTCGGCGGGGACCATGGTATCCATATATTTATGGTTTATGGGAGATTCGTCATAGACATAACCGGCGCGCAAATCCCAATTATCCGTGAGGGAATATTCCGCTCCCAAAGAAAAGCGGTAAACGTCTTTGTAATGTTTAAACTCGTTGTTTGGAGTGCGCAAATCATTATAATCAATACGCAGCTGTTTGTAAGAACTCCAAAATATTCCCATGATATCGGCTTCAAAAGTAAGATTCTTTAAAGGCGCGAATGAAAGCCCGAAAGCCAGCTGATCCGGCAAAGCCAAAGCGGCCGTCGCGTCCCCGGAGGCGGAAATAAACAGACCCGTCCCGGTAACTTCCCCGCTGGCCAAATGGCGTGTTTTGGTTCTGTAAGTTAAAGCCGCCCCCCACTTTTCCGCCCATGAGGGATTATAATATAAGCCGAAATTCGCCCCCCAAGTTATGGAATCCCCCTCTATGCGTACGCCGTTTTGGCGGCCGAAGCCTTTATCTTCTATCAAGTGGGCGTACATAATTTCAAATCCGCCGGCCAAAGACAAGTCGTCCGTAACCCTTGAGGCCATTACAGGGTTTACGGAATACGTAACCAAATCCATGCGGTAAGACTGTTTTTCATGTATTGCGGGCAGCCAAGTTGAATAATCTTTATATTTGCCGCCCAAGCCAAAGCGGGAAAAGAGGCCGACCCCCAAATAAATATGGTCCCGCATCTGGCGGGTTATATAAAGATTAGGCAAATAGAAAGTGCTGGTTTTTAAATCTCTTTTCTGCCCGGAAATTTCCGTGGATCCCCCCACCGTAACGGCTGTCATGCCGGCCTGAACCTGAGTGCCTTTAAGCTTGGTAATCAAAGCAGGATTGGCCGCTATTGAAGCAGGCTCTGCCTTATTTGCCAAAACGGCCCCGCCCATGGCGTTGCCGCGCGCGCTGTATTCATATAAGGCAAAGCCGGCAGCCTGTAAATTAAGAGTATTTGCACACGCCAAAATGCAGGCAAAAATTTTAAGAAATGTTTTTTTAGTCATAATTAATCCTTTATATTAGAAAAGTAAAAGTAAAATGCCGCCGCGCGGCTTTTAAAACGCCTGCGCAGAATACCTTCAAAGAAAATTAATTATGATTTAAGCCGGAGTATAAAATGTTTTACAAAAGCTCAGTTCCGTCAAAAGTGAAGTTTTTTGGGGGTTTTCCCTGGTCTTGTTGTTGCAGACGCAAGAATCTTTAATGGGGCCTTCGCCGGCTTTCCGGCAGGAAATAAAAATATATTTTTCCACTTTCTCCGCAAAAAAGGAAACTATAAAATTTATTATGGCGATTACCGTTAAGATAAAACTTTCCATAATGTTTCTTTCCGGGGAGTATTTATTTTTTATTTCCAAAAGGCGCATATAGTCTTTTTTGAAATTGAATTTTATAAGGCGAATGCGCTTTTCGTAATCAAATATCTGCATTTATATATTATATATAACTATGAGGAAAGATAAGGTTTAAAAAGCCGCCTCGGCGATTTTAGGGCGGCCGGAGCTAAAAATTTTGATATAATAAAAAAATAAATAAAATATAAACGCGCTCTTGGCGGAGGCGCGCGTTAGAGGTTTGCCATGAAAACAAACACCGTTTCAAACAGCTTTTTTATATATTCCGCCGAGGATTCCTCCCTGCCGGAAGGTTTTATTCAAAACGTGCCGGATTTATTTTCCGAGAGCGGACGCTGCATTCATAAAGCAAGAAACCAAATAAAAGTTTACGAAGAAGGCGGAATACAAATAAACGTAAAAAAGTATTGCATACCGCCGATAATCAACAGAATACTTTATTCCTTAGGGCTGCGCCGCCCCAAAGCCAAAAGCGCGTATTTAAACGCGGTTAAACTCAGGCAAATGGGCTTTGATACTCCCAAACCTTTCGGCTACATAATACAGCGCAAATACGGAATAATAAATTATTCTTACTTTATAAGCGAACATGTTGATATGCCGCGCATGGGCCATGAATGTAAAAACAGAGAACTTATAAAAGCGCTTGCCGAATATACGGCCAAAATGCACGAGCGCGGCCTGATAGACAAAGATTTTACCGCAAACAATATTTTATATTCCCGCGACGGGGAAAATTACCGTTTTGCTTTGGTGGATATAAACCGGTTTAAGTTTAAAAAGAAACCCGTCGGAATGATACAGGCCTGTCAAACGCTTATGAAGCCGCTGAGAAGCGAAAACAAATTAAAATTTTTCGTTTCCCGTTATGCCGAATGCAGAGGTTTTAATAAGCGTTTTATGACGGAAAGAGTAATATTCCTGCGCAGAAAACGGAATTTGTACGAAAGAATTAAAAAGTTTCTAAAGAAGCTTCCCGGAGCAAAATACGTAACGGGCAAGAATCTTAACAAAAAGAAATAGAATATACTTTATTATTTCACAAATAAGTGATATAATAAATAAAGAAGACATAAACCCGTCAGCAAAGACGGGAAGAAAAAATTAAAATCTCTTTACAAAATAAAGTAATTTTAATAAAATATTTATGTAGTCCTCGGTAGCTCAATGGTGGAGCGATCGGCTGTTAACCGATAGGTTATAGGTTCGAGTCCTATCCGAGGAGCCAGATTTACAAGCCCGCTTTAAAGCGGGCTTTTTTATTGTATAAAGAAAACCTCCTGCTTGGCCGGGGAATATTTTTGACTTCTGAAAAATGACTAGGGCTCAAGCCATGCTTTTTAAAGTTTAGACGCCGGATAATCCGGGCCGGCGGGCTTTTCTCCGGCAAAAGAGGACAGGCGGGGCAGATTTTCCCCTTTGGCGGCTTTTAGCGGGAAAGAAAGAAAAGTATAATGTTTCTATGCAATCTTACAAAAATCTCATAGAAGGCTATTTGGAATTTAAAAAAGATTCCGCGCTTAAAAAGGAATTTTATGCGCATTTGCACCTGGGGCAGAATGCGGAAGTTTTAATAATTTCCTGCTGTGATTCCCGCGTGGTACCCAATATAATAATGAAAGCCGATCCGGGCGAAATTTTTATAACCCGCAATATCGCCGCACTTGTGCCGCCCTACGACGAAAGCCACACTTCTTATCACGCCACCAGCGCGGCGATTGAATATGCCGTAAAAGGGCTTAAAGTAAAGCATATAATCATTATGGGGCACACAAAATGCGGAGGTATAGAATCCTTGGTAAAGAATGCGGGCCGTGCGGAAACTAAAACCGATTTTATCGGCAAGTGGATGAAAATCGCCCGCCCCGCGTTGGAACATACTCTTAAGTATTGCGGCGAACATTCTTTTGAAGATAAATGCACCCATTGCGAAAAAGAAGCTTTAAAAATTTCTCTTTCAAATCTTATGTCTTTCCCCTTCGTCAAGCAAGCCGCAGAGGAAGGAAAGCTTCAAACCCACGCCATGCTTTTTGACATTAAACAGTGCGCCCTAAGCGAATATAACCCCGCTTCAGGCGAATTTGAAGAAATAAACTGATACCGCCATACAAAAACCGCCCAAGCTTAAAGCCGGGGCGGTTTTTACTTTTATTAAACTTATTTATTTCGCCGGTTTATAATCTTTTAAGACTTCGGCCTTTTCTATAACTACCGGCTGTACGGGCACATCGTCATGAGGGAACTTCCTCGTGGTAGGCACGGTTTCTATCGCGTCAACGACGTTTTCCCCGGCAACAACCTTGCCGAATACCGCATAACCCCAGCCCTGCATGGTTTGCGAGCGGAAGTTAAGGAAGTCATTATCATTGCTATTGATAAAGAATTGGGCCGTGGCGGAATCCGGATCGGAAGTGCGGGCCATGGCAATGGTATATTTATCGTTTTTAAGGCCGTTGTCGGCTTCGTTCATAATCGGGGAGCGAGTCTGCAGCTGATTCATATCGGGGTCAAAACCGCCGCCCTGAATCATAAAGCCCTTTATTACGCGGTGGAAAATGGTGCCGTTATAATGGCCGTCGTTTACGTATTTGACGAAGTTCGCCACCGTCTGAGGGGCTTTTTCCGCGTTAAGCTCAAGGACTATATCCCCTTTATTTGTTTTTAAAAGTACGTACATGTCTTTCTCCTGTTTGTTTGTATTTTCGGCGGTGTTTTTGGCCGGGGCTTTAACTTCCTTTTGGGAAACTTCCTTCTGCGCGCAAGCGCAAAGCCCGCCGGCAATCAAAGCCAGAGCGAAAATCATTTTAAAGTTATTAAACATTTTTACCTCCGTTTTATCATTATATATATTTTGACGCGCGGGACCGGCAGAAAATTATTTCCCGTCCGCGGCGGCCATTTCTTCCAAAGCGACGTAGTTAACTTTGCCGGTGCCCATTAACGGCAA
This sequence comes from Candidatus Proelusimicrobium excrementi, assembly GCA_934643455.1. GTDB lineage: Bacteria > Elusimicrobiota > Elusimicrobia > Elusimicrobiales > Elusimicrobiaceae > Proelusimicrobium > Proelusimicrobium excrementi. The sequence goes on from CAKUBV010000005.1 coordinate 29,103, forward strand.
ATTTTCCATTACATTAATGCGTTTGGGAACCCAAAGTTCGCTAAATCCCTCACAGCGGAAATAATCTTGTATATCCGCGGTTTTTGCGGAAGGATTAGTGGTGTAAGCGACAAGCTGTTCGCCGCGCTTCGGGTCCAAAGCGCGCACCACGGCGTGCATATAATCCGGCCAAAGCTTGGCAATGGCCGTTTCAACCGCGCTTAAGGAAACCATTTCCCCCGCTATTTTGGCAAAACGCTTTGCTCTGCCTTTTATGGTTATAAAACCCTCGGCGTCAAATTCCACAATGTCGCCGGTATCGTACCAGCCGCCTTCGGGCTTTTGTATTACGCCGGGTTTATCTTCTTTAAGATAACCCAGCATTACGTTATCGCCTTTAACCCAAAGCCGTCCGCCTTCTTCAATGCCGGGCACTTTTTCCAATCGGTATTCCAAACCCGGGAAGAGCCTCCCGACGGTGCCGCGCTTAAAATACATCGGCGTAGTAAAGGATATACCCGGGGACATTTCAGTCGCCCCGTAGGCCTCAAGTATCCTTATACCGAACTTTTCCGACCATAATTTAAACGTTTCGTCTTTAAGTTTTTCCGCGCCGACGGCTGCGTATCTTAAACTGTAAAAGTCATAAGGGTGGGCGGTTCTGCCGTATGCGTTAAGGAAAGTATCCGTACCGAAAATTACGGTGGCGTTTCTGTCGTAAACGAGCTCCGGCACGATTTTATAGTGCAGCGGAGAAGGATACAAAAACACGGATGCGCCGTTTAAAAGCGGCATGAACAAACCGCAGACAAGGCCGAAAGAATGGAACATCGGCAAAGCGTTGAAGAATTTATCTTCCAGCCCGTAGGAAATTAAACTTGAAAGCTGGCAGCGGTTGGCGTTGATGTTTCTGTGGCTTAAAGCCACGCCCTTGGGCACGCCCTCGGAGCCGCTGGTAAAGAGAACAACCGCGGGAGCGTCGGCGTCTTGGTTTCTGCAGGCTCTTTTGTAAGCGAAATAGGGAAAGTTGGATTTAACCAAAGCCTTAATTTTGTCAAACGCGGTTACCGTTTTTTGTATATCTTCAAGGTAAACCATTTTTACGCCGGCTTTTTCCATAGCGTCGCGGACATTTTCCAAACCGCCTTTTGCGATAAACAGTTTAGACGTAATTACCGTTTTTAACGCGGCGGCGCGGCAGGCCGAAAGAATATTTTTAACTCCCGAAGAGAAATTTATCATCGCCGGCACTCTGCCGTAAGCCATAAGGCCGAAAATAGTTAAAGCGCAGGCGTTCATATTGGGCAGCAAAACGCCAATGTTTTCCCCCTCTTCTGTAAATTTCGAGAACTTTTTACCCAAGAGAAAAGAACCCGTAAGCAAAGTGGAAAAACTTACGCCTTTGCGGTTGACGTCTTCCAGCGCGCGAAGCCCGCGCCCGGCGAAGTCTGAAGCCTCTATAAGCGCGCGGAAGAGCGTTATATCCAAATTTGAGCTTTGATAGCGCATATTCGTCATTAAGTCATAGACTTTGTCCTCGGCTTTATATCTTCTCTCGCGGCTCTTAAGGTGCGTGGGCAAATCAAGCTTCACGGCCGGCATAATGTTCAAGGAAAACTCAACATTCGGTCTGTGGCGCAGCTTGCGCCCGAAATAGGCAAAACGGGAGTACTGGGTACCCTGCACGAAAAGCGGAAGTATCTTCGCGCCGCTCTTTTCCGCTATCATGGCCGGGCCGGGGTAAATCTTCATTACGCCGCCGGTGGTGGAAATTCTGCCTTCCGGGAAGATTATCACTTTGCGGCCTTTTTTAACTTCGTCTATAATCGTTTTGACAGACATGGCGTTTGTCGGATCCACGGGATAATGTTTTATAAAACGCAGAAAGAATTTAACCCAAAACCTTTTGGCTATGGTTCCGTCCACGACAAAAGCAATGTCATCGGGCAAAAAAGCCGCCATTATAAGAGGATCAAGGAAGGAATTGTTATTGGCTATTATCAAAGTTCTGCCGCCGGCGGCGCGGTAATTTTCCATACCTTTGACTTTTATCGAATAAAGCGAATTTAAAATAAAAAACAAAGCGGAACGCAAAACGTAATCCGGCAGTAGTTTACATATATAAACCGCGCCCGCTATATTAAACGCGGCCAATATAAAAATAATCAGCGGAGTGCCAAAGCCCATCCCCAAAAGCGCCATACTGCACAGCCCGGCCAAAAGCAAAGCGCAGGCGTTGAAGAAAGTGCTCGCGCCGAAAACCCGCCCCCGCCTGGAAGAAGAAGACAAAAACTGAAGAAGGCTCGTCAGCGGCACTATATAAAGCCCCGCGCAAAGCGATATAAGGCAGATGTCGAAAGAGATTCTTATCCCGCCGAAAGTGGAAATAAAAGTTTTAAAGCCTATTACTTCCATTGAGCTCTGCGCTCCCAATATCGCCCAGGATAAATCAAGCATTCCCAAAGACATGGCTATCATGCTCAAAGGAACGTATTTAACGCTGACGGACGCCTTTAAAAGCTTGCGGCACAAAAGCGCGCCCAGCGCAACGCTGCACGTAAAAATGGCCAGCAAATAGTTTAAAGCTTTATCATCGGCATGCAAAATATTTTTAGAAAGATCCGGCAGCTGGGAAAGGAATATGGCCCCCAAAACCCAAAACCAAGCTATGGCAAGCATACAAAGGAACAGGTTTTTCTCTTTAAAACACAGGACGGCGGTTTCGTAAAGGCTTTTAAAAATATTCAAGTCCACGGTAAGTTCTTTGTCGGAACCTTCCCTTTTTGTTATAAAACACGCCGCGGCATACCCCGCCAAAGAAACAGCAATCATCGCTGGGCAGGCCACGTTAAGGCCCAAGCTGGGGCTTTTGGCGAACAACAAGCCCAAAAGCGTACCGGCCAAAATGGAAACGTAACGCCCCGCCTCCATAAGGCTGTTGGCGTAAACCAGCTGTTCCCTGCGTACTATTTGCGGTATTACCGCATATTTTACCGGGTTAAGGAAAACCCCTTGCATACCGAGAATAAAAATCACCCCGATTAAAAACAGAGGGCTCTTTATATAAAATCCGAACGCCGCCAGCAAAGCCGTAAGCACTTCCGTAAGCTTTACCGCGCGAATAAGCTTCGCTTTTGAAAGTTTATCGGCAAGCTGTCCGCTTAATCCCGAAAAAACAAAAAACGGCAGCATATAAAAAAGCAAAGCTGCCGTTATGTAAGAGCTGTACTGCCTGTAAGTGAAATCGTTGAGATTAAAAGCTATAAAAGCGGCGAAAGCCGTCCTAAGCATATTATCCCCGAAGGCCCCTGCCGAGCAAGCCCAAAACAAAGCCATAAAATCTTTTTTGACGAAAACGTTTAATAGTTTTTTCACGCAGCCTCCGTAACCGTATATATTAAATTGTATAAAATAAAAAGCGTATAATTTCCCATTTACGCGTACGGGGTGGAATTTTATTGAAATAAATGTTAGACTGCTTGTTACCGGCGGCACTTAAGATTTATTACTTACTATGGAGCGTTTATTTATGAGAATGTTAGACATTATTATAAAAAAAAGAAACGGTTTGCCTTTAACCCAGGAGGAATTTACCTTTATAGCCCAAGGCGCGGCTAAAGGTACCGTCCCGGATTATCAGCTTTCCGCTTTTTTAATGGCGGCTTTCGCCAATCCTTTAAGCGACAAAGAAACAGCCATGTTCACAAAAGCCATGGCGGATTCAGGCGACAGACTGGAATTTAAAAACATCAAAGCCCCCAAAACGGACAAGCATTCAACCGGCGGCGTAGGCGACGGTATTTCCATACCGCTGGCCCCGCTTGTAGCCTGCGCGGGCGTTGCCGTGCCGATGATGTCCGGGCGCGGGCTAGGCCATACCGGCGGTACTCTTGACAAGCTTGAATCCATAAAAGGGTTCAACGTAAGGACCCCTGTAAAACAGATATATAAACAAGTTAAAGAAATAGGCGTATGTATGTTCGGGCAGACGGCGGATCTTGCGCCTGCGGATAAAAAATTATATTCCCTGCGCGACGCAACCGGCACGGTGGAAAGCCGCCCGCTTATCACGGCGAGCATACTTTCCAAGAAATACGCCGAAGGCGTGGACAGCCTTTTGATGGATGTTAAATTCGGCTCCGGCGCTTTCATGCAAAAATACGAAGACAGCAAAAAACTGGCCAAAGGCTTAGTCAACACGGCAAAGCTTATGGGCCTTAAATGCCGCGCGCTTATAACCGATATGCAGCGTCCTTTGGGCCGCGCGATAGGAAACAGCAATGAAATGCTGCAAAGCATAAAAATATTAAAAGGCGACGCTCAAATCGCACCTGATTTCTACGAACTGCTTTTGGAAACCGCCGCGCAAATGTTATTAATAAGCGGCAAAGCCAAAGACGTTAAAAAAGCCAAAGCCGAACTGGAGAAATATTTGCAAAACGGAGAGGCGGCGGAAAAGTTTAAACAAATCATCAAATGGCAGGGCGGTAATCCCGATATAGTGGATAATCCCGAAAAATACCTTAAAAACGCCAAACTCCAGCATTTGGTAAAAGCCGAAAAAGACGGCTATATAACGGAAATGGACGCAAAACTTTGCGGACAGGCGGCCGTACTTTTAGGCGCCGGCCGCGGCAAAATGGAAGACGAAATAGATTACGGAGCCGGCATTTGGCTGGAAAAGAAATACGGCGACGCCGTCAAAAAAGGCGATGTCATAGCGCGCCTTTACGCCTCCGACAAGAAACGTCTTGCCGCCGGCGCGGAGCTGTTTTTAAAAGCTTTGGCGATAAAGAAAAGCAAAGCAAAAAAAGAAGCGATAGTAAGAGAAATAATAAAGTAAACTCAAGCAATACCTCCGAAATCCCCGGGCAAAAACCCGGGGATATTTTTGTATCTAGAAAACCACCGGCTAGGCCGGTGGTTTTCTAGATACAAAAAGCCCCAAGCTTTTATTTGCTCGGGGCTTTCTAAAATTAAAACTTCACTTTAATTATTTGGCTTTGCATGTGCATGCGGCGGTGTCAAATTCACAGCTCCAGCCGTTGGGATTTCTCCAGCTCCAAGTCCTGGTAAGGACCGTGGTGCCGTCATCACAGGTTTGTTTCTGTTCCTGGCCGTCATTGCAAGTTTTGTTAAAGGCCAAGCATGTATTTTTGTCGGAGCAGTAATGGGTGTCAGTATCCCCTGTGCATTCATAACCGCTGCCGTCGGATTTGCAGGTACCTTTACAGCTTTGGAAAGAACCCGCCGCGCCGGGAGTGCAGCTGTAAACCGTGTCACATTCGCAGGCACCCCAAGTCGTGCCGGAGCAGGTTTGGTGACAGTCGGTACCCGCGCTGCTGGTGCAGGCTCTCGTCTGGCCGTCGCACCAGCCGGGAATGGGGTTACAGGAACCTTCCCACGTGCAGGTGGTCTTATTGCAGGTATAGCTGCCTTCGGTGCCTACGCCGCAAGTCGGTTGGGTTCCGGAGCATCCGCTCGGGCAAGGATCCGGCTCGGGCTCTTCGGTAGGGATTTCGACATCGCAAACTTCATCGGCCGTGCCTATAATATCGCCGAAGCTCGTGCAGACATTGCCGTCGCAGCCGAGGCCCGCGGTTTCATAACCGGTTGAGAAAGTAAATATAGCGTTATCGCTGCCCGGCTTTCTATACTCTACTCTGGCACAGGCATTCGTTCCGTCCAAAGCCACATAGTACTTGTCGTTTACGACGACATAACTGCTGTTTGCGGTTTCTTTGTTATTCGTCAACTTTCCGAGCTGGCTTATATCAGTTACATACGTCTGCCTGGATGCAAAATTCTTTATTTGTTTGCTCCTGACGATTTCAAGCAAATTCACGGCCTCGGTCGCTCTGGCCTTGGCGATAGATTTGCTGAATACCGGATAGGCTATCGCGGCAAGTACGCCGACGATGATTACCGTTACCAGTACCTCCATCAAAGTGAAACCCTTTCTGCCCTTTAATGACTTTTCTTTTTTCCTAAGCATACGCTTTTCCTCCACCCGGGTCTTTCTATAAGTATAACCGAAATATAATACGTATACAATACTTCTTAAATCAGTATAAAAAAATTAATTTGTTAATGCAAGCGGATTTTTGATTTTCGCAAAAACGCCGCATAAAACCGCCGCTCCGCCGTTTTTTAACTTGTTAAAATGAAACTAATTTAATAAAATAAATAATGTATATGGAATGCTTCCCCATAATAATTTCAGCGCCGTCAGGCGGAGGTAAAACCTCAATAGTCAGCCGTCTTTTGGAGGACGGCAAACTCTCGCGCGTGATAACTGCTACCACCAGAGCGCCTCGGAAGGGCGAAAAGAACGGGAAGGATTATCACTTTTGGTCCGAAAAGCAATTTGAAAACGCCGTAAAAAAAGACGAAATGGCCGAATGGGCCAAGGTACACGTAAATTATTACGGCATACCGAAAAGTTCTTTGGACAAGCTTATAAAACGCGGCAAACACCCGGTTTTGGTTATAGACGTACAGGGCGCGAAAACCGTAAAGAAAATTTATAAAAACGCGGTTTCCATTTTTATAACGCCGCCGAGCTTTGCCGAACTTAAAAAAAGAATAGCCGCCCGCAACGACGGCACCACGGACGTCAAAGCCCGTTTGGAAAGCGCGAAAAAAGAACTTAAATGCATAAAAAATTACGATTATTTGGTAATCAACGACGTGTTTGAACAAGCCGTCGCGGATTGCCGCGCGATAATACAAGCCGAAAGACTGAAAGTGAAAAGACAAAAAAAATTTTAATAAGACAAAAGCGTAGGAGAAGAAAATGGCTAAACAAGACAATGACGTTGAAAATAAATTGGTTGACTTTAACGGCGACAAATACAACATGGTAGTTTTGGCTTCCATGTGGGCGAAAGTGCTTAAGAAAAAAGGCGAATACAAAAATCAGCCCGACGCCACGGTAATTAAAGTAGCTTTGGACGACATTCTTACGGGCAAAGTCACCAAAGAGATGGTTCTGCAAGGCTCCACCGACGCTTTGGCCCAGCAGAAACGCGAAGAAGAAGAAGCCCGCAAAGAGGCCGAAAGAAAAGCCAAAGAACCCCTTAAATTATAATGACTCAAGAGCTTAAAGAAATAGCCCAAGGGCTTAAAGCTTTCCTCTTAAACGCGGAGGAGGACGAAATAATTTTAAAAGCAGCCTTAAACCAAGAAAAGGCTGCTTTTAATTCCATGAAGACGCGCGCAAATGAAACGGCGGATAAAAACGCCGGCGAAGTTTTGCGCCGGGAAACCGCTTCCGCCGCGCAAACCGCGCCGATACCGGCAAAAGAACAGGAAAAATCCGCCGAGATTATGACACAAAACACCCAAAAAACCGAAATGCAAATTTCAAACGCTCCGGCTGACAAAGCCGCGGAAATCGCCTATATAGCCGACATGATAAAAAACTGCCAAAGATGCGACCTGGGCAAAACGCGCATAAAAGCCGTTCCGGGCGAAGGCAATATCAATGCAAAAATAATGTTTGTAGGCGAAGGCCCCGGTTATGAAGAAGACAGGCAGGGCAGGCCTTTTGTGGGCAGAGCGGGCCAGCTCCTTGATAAAATCATAGCGGCTATGGGCTTTAGCAGGGAAGAAGTTTTTATAGCCAATATCGTAAAATGCCACCCTATGGTGGATCCTTCAAACCCGGATAAACGCTCCAACGACCGCGCACCGAAATCCGACGAAATAGCCGTCTGCAGAAGATATCTTGAACAGCAAATCAAAACAATTTCACCCGATTACGTAGTGGCTTTGGGCGGCGTCGCGGCGAAAACTTTGATAAGCGAAGTTCAGCCTTTCGGTTCGGTAAGAGGCAAAATTTTCGATTTGAAGTTATCCTGCGTAACATTGGATAAGCCGGTAAAAATCCTGGCGACTTTCCACCCCGCGGCTCTCCTCAGGAACCCCGGCTGGAAAAAAGACGCCTGGGAAAACCTTAAAGTGCTTTTGGCCGATATGGGCAGAAAGCCGGCTTCAAAATAAACTTTATGAATATATCCGTCTGCATTCCCGTGGCTTTAAATATGGCTTTTGATTATATTCTGCCGTCGGAATTGGAAGATTGCGCCGCTTTGGGCCTCAGGGTTAAGGTTCCTTTCGGCAAAGCCGTGCAGACGGGTTACATAACCGCTTTAAACACCACGCCCAAATTGCCGCCGACAGTCAAATTGAAAAAGATTATCGCCATAGAGGACAAACGCCCTTTTTACGGGCCGGAGCTTTTCCCCCTCGCAAAGTTTATAGAACAAAACTACGCCAACACTTTGGGCGAAACTTTGGGAGTTTTGATACCGTCGATATTCAACCAGAAAATGTTGGATTCCTACAAGGAACCGGCCCCTGCCGATTTACCCTTTTTCTACCCAGCCGGGGAATATACGCCGGAACAAAAAAACGCTTTAAAAAACGCCCGCGAAAATCAAATAAATCTTTTTTACGGAGCCAATCTTTCCGGCAAGACGGAAGCCGCGCTGTCTTTGGCTTATGACGTTTTAAACGACGGCGGACAGGTTCTTGTTTTGGTGCCGGACGTAATAAGCTCGGCCAATTTGATTGAGGTAATAAATAAGAAATTCGGCGCGGAGCATATACATCTTTGGCACAGCAAAGTGCTTTTAAGCCGCAGGAAAACCGCCGCCGCGGAAATGCTTTTGGGCAAGCCATGCCTTACGGTAGGCACGCGCTCGGCCTGCCTTTTGCCGTTTAAAAACCTTAAACTTACGATTATCTTCCGCGAAGAAAGCAAAGACTTTAAACAGGAAGACGCCAAGCCTTATTACCACGCCAGGGAAGTGGCCGTGGAAAGGGCGAAGCTTACCGGCGGAAAAGTGATTATGGTAAGCGCGACGCCTTCTTTGGAAACGCTTAAACTTAAAGAAGACGGTGCGCTGAAGGCCTCCCTTTTTACAAAGCCTTTGCCAGCTTTCACTAACAATACGGAAGTTATAATCGCGCCGAAAAACGGGAAAAAGTCAAAATTAATTTCCGACGTTTTGGCCGAAGCCTTGCATCAAAATATGCTTAGAGGCGGGCAAAGCCTTGTGATTTTAAACCGCCTAGGTTACAGCGGGATTTACGCCTGCCTCAATTGCGGGGCTTACGCAAAATGCAAAAAGTGCGGAGCTTTTTTAAGCAGAGTAAAAACGCTTAAAGAAGATTATCTTATCTGCCGCAAATGCGGACATAAAGAAACTCTGCAGCAAGTATGCCCGGTATGCAAGAACGAAATTTTCCGTTCACACGGGGGAGGCACTCAAGCCGCGGCGGAGGAAATTTACAAGCTTTTCCCCCAGGCGCGCGTTTACAGGCTTGATTCCCAAACGTTAAATACAAAAAAGTCGGAAGGACATTTTGTTGAAGAAGCGTTAAAAGACGGACAGGCGGATATAATAGTCGGCACGAATCTTGCGCTTAACGCCGGGCTCGGCGGAGGGAAAATCAATCTTGCGGCTTTGCTGGACGCCGACACGGAATTAAACGCCGCCGATTTCCGCGCGGCGGAGCGTTTCGCGCAGACTTTATTCGCGCTTAAAAGCCGCCTTAACAGATATAAAAACGCAAAATTGTTTATACAAACTTCAAAAAGCGATTTATTTGATTTCAATCTGCTAAAAGATAACAAATATCTTGAATTTGCACAGGCGGAGGCTCAGTTCCGACGGGACTTCGCCTTTCCGCCTTATACGAAACTCGTCAAACTGCTGATAAGCGCAAAAAACGAAAAAGACTTAAACGCTTACGGCGATATGACGGCCAAAGCCCTGCGCGAAGCTTACGGCGCGTTCATGGATATAGAAGGCCCCGTTAAATGCGGAGCGCAGTCCAAAGAATTATGCCGGCAGTATTATCTTATCAAAAGCGCGGACGACGATATGCTTAAAGGTTTTTTAAACACTTTGTTAAATAACAAGCCGCCTAAAAAGATACAGCTTAAAGTATTGGCCGATCCTTATAATTTCATTTAGTAAAATGATAGAATATATTATATTTAAGTTAAATGCGGGAGTTTTTGTATGGAAGTCAAAGAGGCGTTAAAACTTTTAAAAAGAGGCACCATAGATTTAGTCAGCGAGGCCGAGCTTGAAAAGAAGCTTACAAGCGGCAAAAAACTTATAGTAAAATTGGGATGTGATCCTACAAGTTCAGATTTGCACTTTGGGCACAGCGTGGTTTTAAATAAACTGAGAACCTTTCAGGATTTGGGGCATACCGCCGTCTTGGTCATAGGCGATTTTACCGCCGGAGTCGGAGATCCTTCCGGCCGCGACAGTACCCGCCCTATGCTCAGCAGGGAACAAATTTTGAAAAACGCCAAAACTTATACGGACCAGGCTTTCAAAGTGCTTGATCCGGCAAAAACCATAGTCCGCTTTAACAGCGAATGGCTTGATCCTTTCATTACCACCAAAGAAATTTTGGGTACGCTTTCCAAAGTAACCATGGCGCAAGTGCTGGAAAGGGACGATTTTAAAAAGAGAATGAAAGCCGGCAACCCCATAAGCGTGCTTGAAGTTATGTACAGCCTTTTCCAAGGGCAGGACAGCGTCGCTTTAAAAGCGGACGTAGAACTCGGCGGGACGGACCAGATTTTTAACCTGCTTGTGGGAAGGCAGCTTCAGAAAAACAACGGGCAGGAGCCGCAAGTCGTTATGACGATGCCGCTCTTAGTCGGAACCGACGGCGTAAAGAAAATGTCCAAATCATACGGCAATTACATAGGCCTTAACGATACGCCGGAAGATATGTTCGGCAAAATAATGTCTGTTTCCGACGAACTTATGATGCAGTATTATGAACTTCTGACCATAGAAAACTTGGATGAAGTAAAACAAAAGCACCCTATGCAGGCAAAAAAAGATTTGGCGAGGATACTGGTAACCCGTTTCCACGGGGAAGAAGGCGCAAAAGCCGGGCTGGAGCATTTTGAAAAGGTTTTCTCCAAAAAGGAAAACCCAGACGATATGCCGGAATTTAAAAACGCCGAAGGCAAATTAATATCGGCCGTACTTATCGAAGCCGGCATAGCAAAAAGCAAAAACGAAGCCAGACGCCTGATAGACCAAGGCGCGGTTAAAATAAACGGCGAAAAAGCCGCTCGCGACGAGGCTGTCATATTGGATAAAGACTGCGTTTTGCAAGCCGGCAAAAGACATTTTATAAAGCTTGTTAAATAGGAATTAATGAAGAAATTTTTTCTGATTTTATTTGCTTTGCTTATTATCGCGGCGGTGCCGCTTTCTTTCGGCGCGTATAAATACTTTAAAACGGAAGGAGCGGAAACGGAAGTTACAATCCCCCCCGGCGTCAGCGCGGGCAAAATAGCGCAGCTGCTTAAAGACGAAGGCGTAATTAAAAGCACGCTTTGGTTTAAGATATGTCTTAAATTCAGCGGGGCCGCGCCTATGCTGAGAAGCGGCGTTTTTACTCTAAAGAAAAATATGCCGGCAAGCAAAGTTATTTGGCGGCTTATAAACGATTCGGGCACAAAGGATTTTAAAGTTAAAATTCTTGAAGGCTGGCGCATAGAGGAAATCGCCGAAGAATTGGAAAAGAACGAAATTATAAAAGATAAATACGCCTTTATAAATGCGGCGAAAGAGGGCGGATATGAGGGTTTTTTATTTCCCTCCACTTATATGCTGCCCAAGGATATGAATCCAAACGAGGTCATAGCTTTAATGCTGGCCGAATATGAAAAGAATATCCGCCCGCTTACGGCTCAGTACCAAGGCAAGCTTACGGAAAAAGAAATCCTTACCATAGCCTCAATAGTTGAAAGGGAAGCCGTCATAGATGCGGAAAGGCCGAAAATAGCCGCGGTATATTTAAACCGCGTCAAAATAGGCAAAAAGCTGGAGGCCGACCCTACCGTTCAATACGCTTTGGGCTACAATGCGCAAGAGGGACGCCACTGGAAAAAGGGCCTTACTCTTAAAGATTTAAGGGTGGACTCCCCTTACAACACTTACCGTTATAACGGCATACCGCCCGGGCCGATAGCCAGCCCGAGCGTCAATTCCGTTAAGGCCGTTTTAAACCCGGAGCCGGATTTTGAAGCTTTGTATTTTGTTGCGGATAATGAAACGGGCGGACACATTTTCAGCAAGAACTATCATCAGCATTTGCAAAGCATAAGAGCGGTAAGAAAAAAGAAATAAATACTTAAGAATTTACCGGCCGAAAAAACACACCCCAGGGCTTTTACCCGGGGGTGTATTTTTAATAAGAGAGAACCTAATAAATTCAAAAAAATCTAAATGCTGATAACGCGGGAAGAAGATCCGCCTTTGCCTTAAGGCAGGGGAACGGGATAAGGAGTAAACAGCATCTTGCCGTCTTTTACTTCAACGCTGCCCCACTGAAGGCGGTCTTCAATATTAAGCATGGCGGAAACACCGACAATTTCCGAAGCGGGCAAATCAGTTGAGCGGGCCATATTCCTTACTTCTTTTACTACATAATCCCCATCAAAACGATTTACTTTAAACACTACCGGCACTTTTGTTTCGCTTTCGGGCAAATTGCCCTGGGCGTATAAAACAGCCAAAGAAATATCTTCCGTAAAGAATAAAGCCCTTACGTCTTTTTGCTCGGCTATCCTCATACTGAGCGCGCTTTGCGGTTTTGTATCCCGTACGCGCATTCCGTTTTTGGCGATATCGGCGATTTCTTCCAAGGTTAGGGCCATACCTCTGTAATAAAAGGGGCCGGCTTCATAGAAGTTATTTTCCAAACGAACAGAAGGTACATGCATATCGGCTTCAAAGTTTACGGCGTATTTATCCGTTTCTTCAGAGCCCAATGTATAAGATTTCCTGCCGGATACAGGCAAAGTTCTGCCGGCGTCTTCGGAAGAAGAAGCCTATCCCCTTTTATTCTTCTTCGGCAGAGGATCATAGGGTTTAAATATCACCGTTTTTCCGTTTACAGTCAGTTCCCCCCACTGGGCTTTGCCGTCTATTTTAATTAACGCTGCCATACTTTCTATTCTGGATGCCGGAATATCGCTCTTTTTGACTACGCTGCCGCTGGGGCTTGTAAAATCAGGCCTAAAAGCTTTCACCCTGACGAGAAGCAAAATATTTTCCCCGCCGTCGGAAAGCTTCGGCGCGGTATAAACAATAGGCTCGCTGACGTTACTTGCGAAAAATATCATTTTTGTTTTTCTGTCCCAAAGATTCGTGCCGAGCTTTGTATCTTTTACGCGCAGGCCGTTCTCGCTGATATTTAGGACGTCTTCCAAGTTAAGCGCCATAGCGCGGTACAAATAACCGTCTTGCTCAAAATACTCTTCCAATTCGTCCTCGTGTATTTTTATGACGTCATCAAATTTAATTCCGTACTGCGCGGGATTGGAAAGATCCAGTTTGCTGCCGCTCAGCCCCGCCACCGTTTGCGGGGCCGGCAGCCCCGGCTCGGGCAGGCGCACATTTGCGTGTTCCGCTGATTTACCGCGGATATTATCGGGATGCAAATTATAGGGATACACGGCTGTGCTTACATCTTCTTTAAGGCCCAAAGAGCGCAAAGCCTTTTCGGAATCTTCCAAGTCCATCATATCCGAAACGCCGAAAAGTTCATAATCAAGCAAAGTTATTTTAAGCTTGCCCGAAGAAGTGCGGCGGAAGTGCAGATTGCCGCGTATATCGGTATGATAAAAGCCGAGAGTGTTTAAATCTTTGTAAAAAGCCACAACCTGCAGCCATTCTTTATCCGTTATCGGGGTGCCGTTAAGCAAGGCCAAATCATCCGCTTTTAATCCGGCTTGAGTAAAACCGCTTGTATCAACGGAACTCATAATAAAAGGAGTATCGTACATATAAAAGCGGGGATTTAATTTTCTTACGCCCGCGATACCGCTTTTTAACGCCGCCTGAAGTTCCGGCGACAGCCCGGAAAGATCCGCCGCAAGAGGCCTGGAATATTCAATATCCAGCAAATCATATTTTTTAAGGAGATTATTTTCCTTTATAATTGCGTCAAGCTGAATGCCTCTTTGCAGTTCCTCGGGCGTACCGTATTTGACGTAGCCTATCGTCCTGCCGTCGGAGGAAGAAGCCCTCCATACGGAACGCAGAACCCCGTCGCCGGTTTCCACCAAATCAATTTGTTTTATATCTGAAACACTTAACTTAGCGGGCTTTTCAGCCGGCGAAACATTGCGCAGCGCAGGCGAACAACCGCTCCAAGCGAGGTTGGCGCATTCTCTTTGGAATACCGCGGCATTAGTGTGCGGCGGAACATATACGTCCGTTTTATAAGGTTTAAAAGTAAATCCGCCGTCGGGGCTTTTGAAAAGCTGTCCCCAGCGTTCAACCCCGCCTATATTAAGCAGCGCGCTTACGCGGGCGATTCTTTCCGGCGGAACGTCTTTGCCGGTAAACATACCGTGGACATTTACCAAAGTATTATGCTTGCCCAGCCCCGTAACGTCCACTATCACAGGGAACCCTTTTTCCGCGCCGAGGCCGTTCGTCGCATACTGCGCCGAAACCATTGCATAAGGGCTGAAAGAAATAGCCTGCAATTTGGTTCCCGGCGTAACCTGCGGGGACAAAATGGCAAGGTTTTGATCGGGCATATCGACTTTTCTCAAGCCGTTTTCCATAATATTGGTTATCTCGCTTTCGCTTAAAGACATTCCGCGGTGCAAATAAGTTTTGACATTCGTAAAAGGAAACTGAGGATACGATACCTGAGATTTTAACTCCACGCGGTAAGGATCCAAAGACTTTAAATTAAAAGTTTCACCGGTATAAGAAAGCGGAATATAAACCCTATGGCTTGCCCCTTTGGCGTAAAGGCCGCTCAAAACGGATTTTGGGCTTAATCTGAAAATTTTAGTCCCGAGCCAAAAACGAAAATTCTTCCAACCTTCGGACATAGGTTTTACTTCATGTGCTTTTTGAGCCTGCAAAACAGTCGGGCCGCTTACATCGGCAAAACGCTGCATTACATTGGCGTAATTATTCGCAAGGGCGGGATATCTGGCGGTAAAAGCGTCAAGATCAAAATAAGGATCCATAAATTTATTTTTGAGGGTTTGGCGCATGAAGTCCTTTATCACAGAATATCTTACGGCCAAAGTCAAATCGCGGTGCGGAACTATACTGTTGGAAAGGCCGAAAAGCGCGCCGTCTTCCGATATAAAAGGTGCGCCGCTGTTGCCCGGACCCGTTCCGCCGCCGATACCGTAATAGCCCAAAGTGTAATTGGAGTTTTTCGGCTCGGAAGAGCCGCTGCTGTGCTCAAGGTAAAACCTGTCGTAGAGCAATTTATGGTCTTTAAAAGTAAATATCCTGCCCTGCCAGCCTGCGCTGAAAAGCGGCATTCCTATTTTGGGAGCGCGGCGGGCAAGCTGCAAAGCTGTATACGGCTTTAAAAAGTCGGCTTCCCTGGGGACGAGCAAAGCCAAATCCAAACCGTCAAGCGCGCTGTGGGCGAAGACGTCCGCAATGCCGCGTTTGCCGGAAGGAGAAATTAATAATGCCGGGCCGGCGTCTTCGGAAAGGACGTGGCCGGCGGTAATAACGGCGTCAAAGCCGCGGTAGTTTATATACGCGCCCGTACCGTATTTGGAACCGCTTTCAACCCTGAACACGGACGAATTAAAAATATCTTTAATGCTTACCGGGGCGGAAAGCAAATTTACTTTACCCTCGCCGGATAAAGACGAACCGGCGGGCGGAATGAAAGCCGAAACCTCTGAAGAAGGCGCGGAAAAACCGCTTTGCCTGAGCAATTTCAAATAGAATTGTTGAAAGCCCGGCATAGGGGCCAAAAGCTCGTCGCGCAGGGCTGGTTCAAAAAGCAATTTTTTGACGGTGTCCTTAAAAAACCCGCGCATAGTGTTTACGGGCACAAGCAGCACTTTGCCTTCGGAATCCAAAGAAGACATAACCGTCCCGACCACGGTTCCGTCAAAATCGCCGAGGGAAACCGCCCCGCCGCTGCTGCCGGCTTCTATATTGCCGCTGGTTACCACATAAGAAGGGAATTTATTGGCCGGATGGAAATACTTGTTATCCAGCATTTCAACTATGCCGGTTCTGTAAAAATCCCCGTTAGGATAAGTGTGGGACATCAATATGGAACCCGGGGCGGGATCGTGAACGCCCAGACTGAAAGGCCTGCGCCCGGATAAGAAAGCGGGATCCTCAACCCAAACGGCGGCCAAGTCATAGCCGAAGTCCCCGTTAAAGTTGATTACTCTGCCTTTTGCATATTTCCCGAAGGTATCCCTAAGCTGTACGGACTTTACGTCCCCCACCACGTGGGAAGCCGTAAATACGAGCGGCAGTTCGATAGAGCCCTGCCTTATAAAATATCCGCTGCCGACCCGGCTTTGCAAACCCATGGAAACTATTTTAAAAGTGGCGTCTTCCGGCACAAAAGGCACACGCAGTTTTTGGGGCATAAAAAGCGGCACGTCCCCGCCGGCCGAAGCCGATACGGGCAGAGCTTCGCCGCTATAAGCGTAAGGCATATTTAACGGTGAAAGAGAATATCCCCCGTTTCTCGCCAAAGCGGGAAGGAGCCTTGCACTTCCGCCGGCTGCGCCGGTAACGTCGGTATAAGGAGTATAAGTATAGGCGGAGGGGCCGGAAGCGTATGCGCGCGCCGCGCTTTTAAGCCTGCTCATCCAGGAAGAAAATTTATTAAAAGCCAGTATTCTGCCTTTTTCAAAGAAGCCCAAATAAGGATAATATCCCGCAAAAGCATGGTTAAGGTCGTTTACGCTTCTTGAGTAATTAAAGAGCGAACCTATAACGCCCTGTTCCGCCGGCGTAAAAGGATTTGAGGGCGTCAATCCGGGCAAGCCGCTTTTGTAAGCGTTATATTTGCTTATAAGGCTTTGCCCCGGCTCGCTGCGCAAAGAAGAAAGCAAATCTATTTCGGCTTTTTTGGCGGTATAGCTCGCCTGCGTAAAAACCGCTTTTGCCGCGTCCGCCGGTTTGCCCGTTTCCTTGGCGGCGCTCACGGCCGCGTCGCGGGCGGAAGCCAAAGAAGTAAGCTTTTTGGCGTTTAAATTATTCTGCAATTTTATAAAAGTTTGGGGATTTATATTTTTGCCGAAAGCGCCTTTTATCCTTAAACCCAAACGGGCAAGGCTCCTTTTTGCGGAAATATAAGGAACCAGCTTTGCGTAATTGGCTTTGATATAAGCTATTTTCGCCCCGCCCGTCAAAGACGACGCTTTTACGGCCGTATATGAAGATTTCGCCAAAGTAACGCCTTTTGAGCCGAGTTTAAACAGAGAAACCCCGCCCCATACCGCCAATAATATATCTGCGGAATCCGCACTCCTTGTAAGATAGCCGTATCTGTTAAGTTTGGCTTTTTTGGCTTCCAAAGCGGCTTTTGTCGTAATCGCGCCGGCGCCGAGTTTGCTTTTAACGGCAGGATATTTTGCCAGCAAAGCTTTATCCAAATCATATTCCTGCGTGGCGGTTATATCGCCGAAGTTCATATTCGCCAAAGCCAAAGCTTTGGCGGAATGCTCACCCTTTGCGTTAAGAAGCGCGCCGGCCAAAAACGGTTTAACGGTTTTGTTTATATCGCGGTTAAAAGCGTATTGGTTTAAAAGCTTGGCGGCTTCGGGGGAGCCGTCTTCGGCCAGCAGGCGCGCGATATCGGTAAAAACGTTTGAATATACGTAAGAAGTGGTATACTGCCCCGCCTCGGAAGCTTTGCCCAAATAAGCGCCGCCGGCGTTTTTCAAAGCGTCGGCATAGTGGCGTACGCTTATATATTCATACCAAGAAGAACCTTTCAGTTCTTTGACGGTGTAGTGATTTAAAATTCTGCCCAAAGCGGCATAATGTTTTTTTGCCAGCAGGGAAGAAAAGCCCGCGCTTAAGATGTAGGTAAAAGCGGCGGTATTTTCCGAATCGTAAATGATTTTTTCAGCCGTGGCGGCGTATCTTGCGTCTCCGGCCGGGCTTACAAGCCCGCCCGAAACCAAACTTTCCACCACGGAAGAGAGCAGGACTTTTGCTCTTTTGCGTTTGGAAGCGTCGCTGAACGCGCCCAAAGAAAGGGGCTGTAAATTTTGTTTTTCCAAACGCGTTACGTTGTAAACGTATATTTGCCTGACCGCGGCTTGGCTTAAAGCGGATTTGCCGTTAAAATCGGAATTGAGCAGGAAAGAAATCATCTCCGAACTTAAAAGCTGCGCCCCGAAAAGCGAGATATATTTATTTACGGCTTCCTGCATTTTGGCGGCGATTTTAGCTTTGTTCGCCGCGCGCCAGGCGATTTCTTTTTCTACGGAAGCTTTATATTCCGCGTAAGCTTTTTTGGCGGGATAAGAAGTTTCAAAAGCGTTTTTTACGGCGGCCGGATTTTTCCTGCACTCGGCCGTGCAATGTTTGGACAAAAGATAGTCGGAGGTTACCTTTGCTATCAGTTCGTCATATTCCTTCAAAAAAGTTTTATACGGCATGGCCGCAGGTTTAAGCTGATACTCAAGCAAAAACTTTTTTAAAGCGTATTCCAGTTTTCCGGCGGAGTTCGCACCCGCCGCTTTTACGTACATAGGCCATAAAACGCCGTATTTGGCCCCCGCCGTTTTAAGATTTAAAATTTTCTTGGCTTCGGCGGAATTCTCAAAAAAATTAACAGCCGCCTTTAAAGAAGAAGAAAGGGCTTCTTCATGTTCATTGACGCTCCTGGCGCGCAAATATACATTATCCACCGCGGAAAGATCGGAGGCAGAAGTATCCAAAGCTTCGGAAGAAATTTTCATTCCCGAGCTTGAGGCAAAAAGCGGCGCGCCGCTCTGCGCAAACAGCGCAAAAGAAAGCGACAAAGCTAAAAATTTTCTGATAATCGGTTTAATTTTCCCCATAATGACACCAATATATATTTTAAATGATAATACAATTATGAAATATTCACAAGGGAAATTGGCTCTATTTTTCCCTAGGCCAAAAGACCTATGCCCTCACGCGCATATAAATGATACTATTTAATAGTATATGACTTCCGCTATAAGAAATTTCTTTTTATTCGTTTTTTTACTGTTTTCTGCCGTAACGCTGAACGCGCAAAGCAAGGATTTGCGGATTATTTTCTTTTCCGATAATTACACATCGGCCTCCGCACTGCAAAATTCCTTTGAACAGCGTCTTGGCCAGCAGAGCGGAACTTATAATTTGGAAAAGGCTGAAAAACTTCAGGCCTTTTTCAGCGGGCAGTCTTATGTATTTTCCACGGAAGCGCCCATAAACAAAGATGTTTCCGCCGCACCCGGGGAGTTTTCTTACAGAGCGGCCGGATTTAAAGACGTGATAACGACAGATTCGGCAATAATGTTCCAGCAGCCTTATTTGGATAAAGAAATAAAAAATATGGTTTTGCCGGCCTCTTCAAAGAAAAATCCCCTCGCGCCAAAACTTTTAAGGGTACGAAACGGCTTGCTGGCTATGCCAGAAGGCCAGGAATTTGAAGTTTTGGGGGCATCATCGTCCGCGCCGAAACTCGGCGGGCTTTGGCTGCCGGCTGTCATGGTAAAATACACCGTTTCCAAGAACGAGGACGAAAGTTTTATCTATATTTTGCAAAAGCCTTTGGGCGGAATAGGCGCATGGTTCAACCCGGTGCAAAATATCGCGCACGCCGAAGGCAAACCTCTTGTCATAATCAATACCGGCGGGCTTGAAAAATACGAACGGCTTTCATCACAGCCGGCTTTTTTGGCGCGCTACTGGCAAAGCATGAATACCGACGCAGTCGCGTTTGCTCCGAAAGATTCCTTTATCATTTACAAAGGCGCTTTAGCTTACCCCGAACTTAAAAGCAAACTTATCGCAAGCAATATATCCGCGCTGGAAGATGCGGAAGAAGCCCCGTTTTCAAAAACGGCGATCATTGAAAAGAACGGTTTGAAAATAGGTTTAATTTCCTTAAGCGAACCGGGCGCGCTGGACGGAGCGCCGGGCAGAGGCCTGCCGCTTAAAGTTACAGATCCGTTTTCCGCCGCGCAGGAACTCGCCGCCGATTTAAGAGATAACCAAAACGCCGATTTTATAATTTTGGTTTCACACCTGCGCGCAAAAACTTTAAGCGCGCTTTTACAGCAGACAAGAGGCGTGGATATGGTTATAAACGCCGCGCCGGAAGTGCAGGAACAGCCTTTAAAAAAACGCATAGAATTAAAAGACTGGAACCTTCGCCCCGCAACAAGGCCGGCTTATTCCGCGGACGTAAAGCCCGACGTTTTGGGTGACGTCGGCATTAAGTTCGTTTTAAACGAAAACGGATATACCCCCGCAGTTATAGAAGATTATCCGCCCCTTAATATATTTACGGGCAACAACTTTAATAATGAATTTTACCCGGTAAACAAATATTTTTTTGACGACTGGCAAAGCACCGCCAACGAATATCTTTTGCCCGGCGCGAAGGATTTGGCGGCTTACAGCGGGAAAAACGGCCTTTCTTACACGCCGGCGGAATTTTTTAATATGGCCGCCGCGATTATCAGGAAAACGGCGAAAACCGAGGTTTCTTTTATAAGGATAATTCCTTTTAAGGAAAAACCGCTCGGCGCGCTGAGCCAAAAAGATATAAGCAATATGCTGGATTCCGACGAGCCTGTAATAAAAGTTAAAATCAAAGGCAAATACCTTAAGAAAATGCTGAAACTGGGCGACTTCGGGAACCCTTTTGACAACGCAAAAGATTACGCCACCGGCTTCAGTTTGGCGGTATCGGGCGCGGTAAAGGACGGTGATTCCTTTAAGATAAACACCTTGTCCGTCAATGACGACGAAATTTACAGCGCGGCCTTCCCGGCATCCCTGCTTAAAGAGAGGCTAGCCCTGCCGGATTTAAACGCCGACGTAACCCAAATAAAAGAAACCGGCCTTACTGCGGAAGAAATGGTAACCAATTATCTTACGCAAATTTTACAGGCCAACAGAAAAACCGCCATGAAAATGGCCGAAGAATACAGAGAACAGCGCGAAACGCGCCTGGCCGAAGGCCTGCCTCCGCAAGATGAAATCACCGAAGAGCTGGACCTTAAAACAAGCCTGCAAGGCCCTATCGCGGCGGACGAATATTTTACCGAACTTTTGCTTAAAGATTATGAAAAGGAAGTTTTTAATCTTATTAAAAACGAGCCCGAAAATTACGGCGCATGGCGTTATAATTTAAGGAATCTTTCTTTCCGTTTCAGCAATACGGACGTAAAAAACGCGGAAAAATATCAAAACTTCTCCGACAGCAGGCTTACCTCGGACGGACAGACGCTTTTACAGGGTTCTTTGAACTTCGCCGCGGAATATTACAGGGAAAGAATCAGGTGGGATAATATCCTTTCAATGACTTACGGCAAAACGACTTTGCGCCCCTTCGACGAAGCCAAAAGCAGCAGCGAAAACGCCGACGCCATAATTCTTTCCACGGATTACACATATAAAAGTACGGACGTTAAAAACTTTTTGGGCGGTTTTTTAATCGGGCCTTTCGTTTCCATAGGCTACCAGACGGAATTTACTACACCTGACGACGCCCCGCGTTACAAAGCTTTACGCGGACGTGCCGGCGTAAGATTGTTTGAGGGTAAATATCTTAAGGATTTCTCGCTCTCGCTTTCCCCGGAACTGGATTTTACTTATCCGCAGACGGCGACTAAATACGCCTGGCAGGCTATAGTAAAAATTGAACACCCCCTTAACGACAACGCCAAAGCCGTATACGGGGCTTCGATAAGGGATTTCTTTCTGGTACAGCACCCGGGCGATACTGATATTTCATACGAGTTTGAACTTTCTGCCAAGGTGGAAATGGAACTGCTTAAATCATTTTATATCGCGCCTTTTATAAATTATTACCAAGCGCAGGCAAGGGATTTCAGCGGCGCGGGAAGCAATTTATATGTAGGGGTTTCCCTTTCTTACTCAAAACTTTTTAAACATTTAAAACTGTAAAAACATATTTTTACCATAACTTTTACCGTTAAACAAATTAGGACTTTCAAAGAATTTATACATAAAAAATCCCCCGGACAACCGGGGGATTTTATATTTTAAAATTTAACTGCGATTAACTGCATTTCTGGGACCAATCTTCGGGTATCCAAGCCCCGTTTTTATAAGTTCTGCAATAGTGGACGCCGTCAATGGTGTTCTTTTGCAGGGTGTCTTGAGGGCAGGCGTTTTTATAGCATTTGCCGGTCGAAGAATCATAACCGTCATAACCGGCCGCCGGCTGGGAGTAAACCCAAGCGTCGTTGGAACACGTATAGATGCAATTGTTTTCCGTTTTGGTTTCCCCTTGATTGCAGACTGAAGGCTCGTCCGGGCAAATGGGGCAAGTTGGGTAATTGTAGCATTGGCCGGTAATAGTATTGCACTGACCGGTAACGGTGCTGCCGTCGCAGCAGGTCATGGTGCAATCCCCGCATTCTTTTCCGCCGGGGGTAATGCCGGGGTCGTCATCACCGCCGCCACCTGCGTATTCACAGCCCACATCACCTTCCGTAACCAAATCGGCGAACATAGAGCAAACATCGCCTCGGCAGCCTACTTGCTGAGTTTCAACGTTTTTGCTGAAAGTGTAAGATTCCCCGGCCCTGGTGTTGGAAGCGCTTATGCATGCATCGCTGAGAGTATATTGGAAAGTGCCTACGGTA
This sequence comes from Candidatus Proelusimicrobium excrementi, assembly GCA_934643455.1. Taxonomy (GTDB): domain Bacteria; phylum Elusimicrobiota; class Elusimicrobia; order Elusimicrobiales; family Elusimicrobiaceae; genus Proelusimicrobium; species Proelusimicrobium excrementi. The sequence continues at coordinate 51,745 of CAKUBV010000005.1, forward strand.
GCAGTGGCGGAATCCCCCGTAAGGCCTACTATCGGGACATTAAGATCTTTAAAATTCTCGGCATATTTTTCATTGTTAAGCATATAATCCTGCTGCTTTAAAGAAACAATGTTTAAATTGTTTAAAGCGTCGGAAGCTCTGCTCTTTTTGACGGATTTCGTATACGAAGGCAAAGCAATAGCCGCCAATACGCCTATTACAAGTACCACAACCAAAAGTTCAGTAAGAGTAAAGCCCTTTTTAAAAGGTTTGGAATTGGCTAAAGCGACTAATTTATCCAATAGTTTTCTCATACTAATACCCTCTTTAAAATAATAATTTCAACTTCTTAATTATATTTTACAAAAAATACGCCTTTTATCAAGCAAAATTTAAGCCGTTTTATTATGTGAAAATTTTTATTTAGGTTTCTTTTCCGCTTATATCCGGCGCGGGGAAAATTCCCCTGCAATAAAAAACCCCGGGCTGGCCCGGGGCTTTAAATCACTTGCAACCGTATAACTTAGCTGCCAGTCGGCAAGCCTAAGGAAGCGCAGATGCCGCTTACGGAAGCTCCGGCAGTGGTGCCGGTGTCATTGCAGGTTACTCTACCGGTGTAGTAGTATCTGGTAAGCGTATAGCCTGAAGAGCCGGTTCTGCTGGCGGTTACCAAACCGCTGGCCGTATCGGTGCCGGAAACGGTGATCTGGAAGTTATTGGTGTTCCAGGAGCTGCCGGTTACCGGGGAGCCGGATACATCGGAAAACTCAATATCCAAGGTGGATAAGGTTGTAGGATATACGTTGGTGGAGGAAACGAGTCTGGCTCTTTCCATAGCGGCCGCGACTGAACCCATAATGGACAATGCTTCGGTAGCTCTTGATTTTTCCACCGCTTTGAAGTATTGAGGCAACGCTACGGCGGCCAAAATACCGATGATTAATACGACGACTAACAACTCGATAAGGGTGAACCCTTTCTTATTCATATAATACCCTCCTAAGGTATATAATAATAGCCTTGCTGGCTACAAAAATAATATACGATTAATAATTATCTTTGTCAACAGTTATTTAACGCCGATTATTTTTGTAAAATAATTGTAACATATTCTTAATAAATATTAGGCTAAAGGAGTTTTATGATCATCCCCACCATTATAGAAAAAAACGTAGGTTACGACATATTTTCCCGCCTGCTTAAGGACAGAATAATCTTTGTAGGCGGAAGGGAAGGCGAAGTGGATACTTCCAGCGCGAACATGATTATAGCGCAGCTGCTTTATTTGGACGCGGAAGATTCCTCCCGCGAGATTAACCTTTACATCAATTCCCCCGGCGGTTTGGTTACCGCGGGCCTGGCCATTTACGACACCATGCAGTATATAAAAGCCCCCATCACCACCATTTGCATGGGGCAGGCGATGAGCTTCGGCGCGGTGCTTTTGGCCGCGGGTTCCAAAGGCAAGAGATACGCTCTTCCGCACGCAAGAATAATGATACACCAGCCTTTGATTTGGGGCGGCGGAATTTCCGGCCAGGTTACCGATATTGAAATAGAATCGCGCGAGTTAAGGGAAAACAAAGAACACCTGCTTGACATTCTTGCCCACCACACCGGCCAAGACAAAGAAAAAATCCGCCTTGACAGCGAACGCAACTATTATATGTCCGCCCAAGAAGCTAAAGACTACGGCATTATAGATAAAGTGCTGGAACTTAAAAAATAATTTGCCGCCTTGGGCCTTAAGGCCCAGGCGCGCATAGGCCTTAATTCCCTTGCGGACAGGGCGACATACACTGTACAATTAAATAAAGCGGCTAAACCGCTGAGGAGAACAAAATATAATGAAACATTTATTATTGGCAGCAATGATTTCTTTTTCCGCCGTATGCGTAAACGCGGCCCCCGTTTCCGCCCCGAAGCCGGAAACGCTTAAATCAAACATGAAAATGACCGCCGCTATGCAGCCGAAACAAAAGGCCAAAACGGTGGAATTTCTCAGCTATTCTCAATTTACAACTGGGAACATAAAAGTTGAACCCAAACTTAAATATGTAAGCAAAAAAGTGCCGGCGGCGGTCTATTTCTTTGAAATGGACAACGCCCTCGCTTTCGCCTATGAGGAAAACAAAAATTTCGACAAAATAGAAGTAAAGCTTTCGGCAAAAGACGAAGACTTGTACAACAGGGATCCGCATCACGTCGTGCCCGTATACGCTAATATTACCGTATACAAAAACAATAAAATCGCGGAAAAAGGCAGCTTGGAAGTATTCTCCGTGGAATTGCATGAAATTTGGTCCGCAAACAGGCCCGTTGAAATTAACCGCGGCGGAAGTTCCTTTAACGGCGATCCGCATGCCATTTAATTTTTAGTTGTTTCCTATACTCCAAATCCCCGGCCAAACCCGGGGATTTTTATTTTTCCGCTAATCCGGCCGGCTTTTAATAAAAAGCAAAATTTGCTATATTAGCTTTGGAGAGCCGCCCGTGCAAACGGCGGTTTTTTATTGCCCGCCTGACAAGCGAATAATGAAAATAATACAAAAACTTATAAAAGGCCTTTCCGCGAAAAGCGGAAATAACGGCGGCGCGGGGATGCCGTTATTTATGGAATACGCCTCTCCCCGTTTAGACGAAACGCGGCTGCCTTCCCCCTCCGGCCACAACTATGCGCCTTATGTGGAAGCCTATGGCGAAAAAGCTTGGATATACGCCTGCGTCAACGTCATAGCGGAAACGGTTTCCTCTGCGGACTTCAACCTTAAAGACAAAAACGGACGCATTATTACGGAACATCCCGCGCTGGAACTTATGTACCGCCCCAACCGCTTTATGAGCGGGCGTTTTTTAAGGCAGTGGATAACGGCCAGTTTGGAACTTACCGGCAACGCTTATATACTTAAAGATTCCCCGCGTCATGACGGCACGCCGACGGAACTTTTCCCGCTGCTTAGCCAGCTGGTGGAAGTCATCCCCGGCAAAAATCCGCAGAAACCCGTCCAAGGCTATAAGTACAGGGCCGGAGCGCAAACGGCTTATTACAGAGCGGAGGAAATCATCCACTTTAAGTACTTCAATCCGTTTGATTTCTTTTACGGTCTTTCGCCGATTGCGGCCGCGCGCAAAGCTGTTGAAACTTTAGATAAAGCCGAATCGTTCAACCGCGCTTTTTTTGATAATTCCGGCACACTCTCCGGCATATTGCAGACGGAAGGACGGCTTGACGACGCCTCCCGCGCAAGAATAATGAAAGCCTGGAGCGACAAATACCAAGGCGCGGCAAAAGCTCATAAAGTGGCGCTTTTGGAAGGCGGACTGAAATGGCAGAACATTTCCTTAAGCCAAAGGGATATGGATTTTATCTCCGGGATAAAATTAAACAGGGAAACGATACTCTCAATCTTTCACGTTCCGCCGGCATTGGTCGGCCTTTTTGACCATGCGCCGCAGTTCAACACAAAAGAACAGCAGCGCATTTTCTGGCAGACTTGCGTTCACCCCAAGCAAACGCTGATATTGGAAACTTTTACGGAATTTCTTTTGCCGCATTTCGACGAAAGCCACACGCTTTATTTTGATAAGGACGCCGGCTCCGTCGCCTGCCTTAAAGAAGACCTGCTTGAACTTGCCCAAGCGACAAAAATCTACGCCGAAACCGGTTATGACAAAGCCGAAATAGCCCAAGCGCTTAATTTGCCTTTCGGGCACGGGAAAGAAAATCACGGAGGTGCAAAATGAATACTGTAAAAATCAAAGGCGACTTAAAAAAACCGGCTTTTAAAATAGCCGCTCTTGAACAAAGCGCGGTAAAAGAGGAAAACGGACTTATCTTTATAGAAGGCTACGCGAATACAAAAAACTCCGCCGACAGATACGGGGATATTCCCTCCGTACTGACGGGCAAAAGGGATTTTGTCTATGAACTTTCCGAGTTTAAGAAAAACCCTGTACTGCTTATCGACCACGTCAACCGTCTGGATCATCTGGCCGGCTCCGTAACCGAAATCCGCGAAGATAAAAAAGGCCTCTATTTTAAGGCTTTGTTTTCTTCCTCTTCCCACCCAATGGTGGCGCACGCAAGAAAACTATATCAGGAAGGGCACGCAAAAGGCATAAGCATAGCGGGAAGGTTCCATTACGAAGACCATTCCGCCCCCAACAAGCTTACCCTTGCGGAAATATACGAAATCAGCTTGGTGGCGATACCGGCCGACCCGAACAGCCTGGCCGCCCTCAGCCCGGAAAACTCCACCGAGAGTGAAGAAAACCGGCAAAAACTGATTAACGCGGAAATCAACGCCTGGCTTAAAGACCTTAAAAATTAACTCAGCCCCCGGCCCAAAAGCCGGGGACTTTTATAATTTCAAAAACAAAATTTGATATTTTAAGCCAATTCACCTATAATATTTATGTATACTTTAAGCGCATTGCGCGCCTATGTTAAAAACGGGAAATGATTTTTATGAAAAACATTATATATGTATTGTCTTTTGCGGTTTTGGCTTCCCTCTTTGCGCCGGCCCTCAACGCACAAAGCATTGAACAGATATCTTATATTCCGGTAAAAAGGGGCAATTACCAGCAGCTGATGGTTAAGAAAAAAGCAATCTTCGGCGGCAATTTGACTGTTACTAACACATTAAAATCAAACGCGACGTTCCTCAATTTAACGTCCTCGGGCGGTTTGGCTTTAAACAATAATCCCGGTATAAACGTAAACCAAAACGTGTTCCTTTCCGGGACGAACTTAAAAATAACCGGCGACGTAAAAGTTTACGGGCAGAATATTCTTACCATACGCGGCGGGAACTCCACCACGATAGGCAGGCTGAGCAACAGCGGTTCCGTCAACGTATATTCCCAAAACGTGATAGGCGGAGATCAACAAATAACGATTCAAAATCTTTATATCGACGGTTTGCAATATCCCAGCGGCTGCAGCTACACTTGGCGCAGGAATGTAGAAACAACCGGCGGCGGCAAATATACCGTTTTACAATGCGATTAAGTTTTTAGCACTTTACCAAAACGGCGGTTTTAAGACCGCCGTTTTTTTGCGCGCGGACAAAGCATCGGAAGGAAAGTTCTAAAGATTGGCTTTAAAAAAGCTAATTTAGTAAAATATATTCATAGTACTTTAAGTGAGGTCAATATGCCAAAAACTACAAAGAAAGTATCTGCGGCAAAAGCCGTAAAACAACACGTCAAAACGACGGAAAAAGATACTCCGGCTTTATCAGAAGTAAAACAGATTTATAAATTTATGCAGGATAACAATTTGGGCACCGTGGATTATGAAGAAAGCGGAACCCGCATCAGGCTTGTGCGCATGCCGCCGGCCCAAGTGGCGGTACCGGTAGCGGCAGGGGCTTCGGCCTCTTTGGAGCAGGAAGAAACTTCCGCCCGCCCGCAATATTCACAGACGATTAAATCCCCCCTTATGGGCATATTCTTCAGGGGTTCTTCCCCCTCCGCCCCTCCGTTTGTAAAAGAGGGAGAAAAAGTTAAAGCCGGCACCCCGATATGCCTCATTGAAGCCATGAAAGTTTTTAACGAAGTCAAAGCTTCAAACGACTGCGTAATCAAAAAAGTGTTGGTGGAAAACGGCCAGCCGGTAAAACCCGGGGACTTGCTTTTCGCCATAGAAAAAATCTAACGGGACGGACTTATGCCTTTTAAAGAAAATATTGACAATATTTCCGCGCGCGTTTACGACTTCCTTAAAGACAAGCCGGAAGTTACTTCTTGGCAGATAAAACTCTCGCTTAACATATCAAGCTCGGCCATGTATTTGGCTTTGGGCGCGCTTATGCAAAGCGGAAAAATCACTATAGAACCTGACGGTATTAACTATAAAATAGCTAAAACCCCTCAGCAAAACTAAGGGGCGCGCGTGGCTTACAGGACTATACACAAAAAATCTAAAAGCAAAAAACCCGCCCGCAAACAAGCCGATGGACTGGGCCTGTTGGCGGTGTGGGTTTTTTCTTTGGCTTTTTGTATGTGGCTTACGTGGGTCCTGTGGATAGGCGGGCAAAACGGCGCGGCCGGCAAAGCCGTGCATGACTGGCTTCTAAGCAGTTTCGGCCAGGCGTCAATGCTGCTGCCTTTGTTCTTGATGTATTGGCTTGCAAGAACAATAAAAAGCAAAAAAATGTCGGTGGTTACGTCGCTGGCGGGCTTTCTTTTCGCCATGGGCGGGCTTTGCAGCGCAATGCACTTTTTGGGAAGCCTCTTTGAGAAAAGTTCCGTTTCCGGCGGGGCTTTCGGCAAAGCCGTTTTTACTTCGATAGCTTCCGTCGCGGGCGGGGCCGGCGCGCTGATAGCGGCTTTGGCTTTCGTCTTTATAGGTTTGCATATTCTTTTTGCAATACCTTGGCTTGCCACTTTAAGAAAAACGAAAGAACTTTTAAGCGAAGATTTCAACTCCTGGATGCAGGCGCGCGCGGAGTTTAAAGAAAAAATAGAACAGGCCAAAGAGGAAGAAAAACAAAACCAGCCCAGACGCGCGGTTGAAGAAGAACCTTCCGAAGCGGCCGGCGAAGAAAAACCGAAACTCCCCCCCAAAATAAGCCGCCCTGTGGCGGAAATGGTAAAAATGCCTCCCAGAGAAAACCGCCCTTTGCCGCATATGGCGGAAGATAAAGCGGGCGAACATAAAGATAAGAAACCGGCCGGGGAATTTATTTTGCCCCCGCTTGATTTGCTTAAGGAACCGGCTTCAACGAATATAATCGGCCCTACGGACGAGGAAATAGCCGCAGCCACCAAAAGGCTGGAAGATACTCTTAAAAGTTTCGACATAGCCGCTTCCGTAACCGGCGTGGCCCCAGGCCCAGTGGTAACAAGATACGAAATCAAACCGGAACCGGGCGTAAAAATAAGCTCAATAGTGTCAATTTCCAACGATATCGCTTTGGCTATGAAAGCACGCGGTATACGCGTGGAAGCCCCGATACCCGGCAAAGACGCCATAGGCTTTGAAATCCCCAATGATAAGCCCGTCATGGTGACCATGCGCGAAATTTTGCAGGACGCAAGCTTTGTAAACTCAAAATATAAAACCGCCGTCGCGCTGGGCAGATACGCCGACGGTCTTCCGGCCACTTCCGTGCTGGAAAAAATGCCGCACCTCTTAATAGCCGGCGCAACCAACAGCGGTAAAAGCATTTGCGTGCATTCAATAATAATTTCCCTGCTTTACAGGGCCAAACCCGACGAGATAAAATTCCTCTTGGTTGACCCGAAACGCGTTGAACTTACTTTGTATGAAGGCATCCCGCACCTTTATGACCCCAAGACCGACTGCGAAGACGTCAGCGTGGTTAAAGACGCCAACGGCGCAGTAAAATCTTTGCAGGCTCTTGTAAAGGTTATGGAAAAACGCATGAAGATTTTTGAGTTGGCGAAAGTCAAAAATATAGAAGGCTATAACGCCTGGGCCGAAAAAAATAACGAAGAAAAAGCTTTTTACATCGTAGTGATAATAGACGAAATGGCCGACCTTATGCTTCAAACCAAAGCCGCGATAGAAGATTCCGTACAAAGGCTTACGCAAATGGGCCGCGCGTTGGGCATTCATCTTATTTTGTGTACGCAAAGGCCTTCGACAAACGTCATTACCGGCGTAATCAAAGCGAATTTGCCTTCCAGAATAGCTTTACAGGTAACGTCAAAAATAGATTCCCGCGTTGTGCTCGACGCCAACGGCGCGGACGCTTTGCTGGGCAAGGGCGATATGCTCTATTTGGGCATTTCCGACCCGAAGCCCAACCGCATACAGGGCTGTTATATTTCCGAAGAGGAAATAACCAAAGTGGCGGACTTCTTAAGAGCGCAGGGCGGCCCGGACTACCCCGTTCAGGTTCAGCCCGAGCAAAACGCTCCCGGCGGCAGGCCCGGAGAAGGCTTGGGTACTTCCCCGGAAGAGCTTTTATCCGCGCTCAACCTTATAAAGACAAGACGCAGAGTTTCCCAAGATTTGCTTAAGGCCAATTTCGGCTCCAGCGCGCGCGCGACAAATATTTTGAGCGTACTTGAAATGAAAGGCTTTATAACCAAGCCGGAAGGTTCAAACCGCTGGGAAATTCATTTTGACGCCATTGACGCGCAAATTGAAGAACTGCAAAAAATGCAATCCGGCCAACCTCAATATGATACGGTGTACAAATGAAATTAAATCTAATTTTAACGATTTTGCTTTTCTCTTCCGCCGCGCTTTTTGCGCAGGAGCCGGCCAAAGTTCAGCCAAAGCAAAATGATAAAACGGCAAAGGCCGACGTCAAAAAAGAAGTCTGCGACAGCCAAATAACGGCCCGTCAGGCTTTGGACGGCCTTATAGCATGGGACGCTAAACTTAAAACTCTGCAGGCTGATTTTATCCAGCAAACGGATTTCGAGGGTACGCCCATATCGTCATCGCGAGGCACGATATACAAACAAAACAACAATATACGTTTGGACACTTTTGAAGAAGGAACTTTGGCGCAAAGCGCGGTTACCGATAAGAAAATTATAAAAATTAAAGACGGCGAAGGCTCTTTAATTACTTCTCTGCCATGGGATCAGTGGCAGGAAGGCCAAACCAACAAGGCTTTGTTTGACTTCGGCAATTACGGGAAGGTAGTAAAGGAACACAAACTGAAAAGTTTTGACTGCGACGGGCAATTTTACAAGTTGGTTTTGCTTCCTTTAGAAGAAGGGCCGGAAAGCTATGAACTTTCTTTCAAATTGCTTGCGAAAGATTTTTTTATAGAAGAAATATCGCTTGAGAACCAAGGTGTCAGAACAAAAACGACGCTCAAAAACGTCAAGAAAAATATAAAATTTAAAGAGAGCATATTCAAATGAAACTTAAAATGACGCTTGCCAATAAAATAACTTTGATAAGGGCCGCCATGGCGATAGTTATGTTTTTGCTTATGGTGGCGGAAAACAAATGGACGGTTATAGCCTCCTCATTGCTGTTCGGCGTCGCCGCCAGCACAGACTGGATCGACGGGCGCATAGCCAGAAGCACAAATACGGCAACCCCTTTCGGCGCGATTGTGGATCCCTTCGTGGATAAAGTGCTGGTAGGGGCGGCTTTCTTCGCTTTTACCGAGCTTTCCATAATCAATGTGCCGGTATGGGCCGTATTTATAATAATTTTAAGGGAACTTATGGTCTCCACCTTAAGAGTTTTGGCCGCTCTGGATAATTACGTAATGGCGGCGGAACGCTGGGGCAAATTTAAAACCACGGTTCAGCTTATAGCTTTAGGGCTTATATTTTTTATCGTAGACGTAAAATTATTGCTCCCGATAACCGGCGGCAGCTTAAAGACCGCGCTGACGTTTTTGGATAATCTGCTGGGCTGCCTGCCTTACAGTATAACCGTGATAACGGCTGTTGTAACGGCTTTAAGCGGAGTTTCTTATTTAAGAAACAACTGGAATATGCTTAAAAGATCCTGGAGCCTGCCCGTAAATGACTAATTTTTGGTTAAAATTTTTCGCCACGGGCGCATTTATCAGCTACATACCCACGGCCATTTTAAGAAATAAAAAAAACAGCGGCGCAGGCCTTCTGGGCACTTTTGAGGCTTTCGTCCTTTTCCTGTTTTTTATGCACGGCGACAGGCTTTATCAGGCGATGACGACTTTGGGCGTCATATTGCTGGCGGTTTACGTTTCCGACAAAGTAAAATTTAAAGACGACAAAAAAGACAATCCCAAAATCGTAATAGACGAAATAGCCGGTTATTTTACCGCAATGTTCTTTTTGCCGCACGACTTTTTGGTTATGGTTTTGGCTTTTGTGCTTTTCAGGGTGTTTGATACCACGAAGCTCGCCTTTATAAAAAAGGCTGAAAATTTTGGGCAGAACCTCCCGGAAAAGACAAAAAACAAGTTTTACGTTAACGGCGCGGCCGTGGTTTTGGACGACGTACTGGCGGGCGTTATATCAAATTTGATAATATGGTGTTTAATATATCTTAAGTTAATATAAAGAGGTTTATTTTATGGAATTTTCAAGCATGGGCAGCATGAAGGAACTTATAAAAGCCGGAGGGCCGGTATTGTTCCTTTTGGTAGGTTTGTCAATTTATTCTATATCTGTAATGATAGACAGATTTCTTAAGTACAGAAGCAATATAAACAAGTCAAGAAGACTTATGGAATATGTGCGCTATCAGCTGCCGGCAAGGAACTTCAACAAAATTACCGACGCCTGCCGCAAGAACGGATATTCCAATACCGCCGCGGCCAAGCTGGTGATTAATTTGCTTAAATCGGATAAAACCGACATAGCCGATTTAAACGATTTGGCCGATTCCATAATAAATTGGGAAACGGCTCAGCTTTCCCGCAAACTTTCCGTATTGGCTACTTTAGCAAGCACGACGCCGTTTATAGGCCTCTTCGGGACGGTTTTGGGCGTTATGAGGGCTTTTGCCGATTTATCCTCCATAAGCGGCGCTTCCGCCGGGCCTTCCGTTGTGGCAAAAGGTATAGCGGAAGCCTTGGTAAACACGGCGGCTGGGCTTTTCGTCGCGGTGCCGGCCTTAATCGCATACAACTACTTTTTAAGCAAAGTAAACTTTTTTGCGCAAAATATGCAATATTTGGCGCAGGAAGTAATTTCCGCCAAGCTTTATAAAGAACCGCAGCGACCGGAAAACACCTTCGCCGCGGTGGAAGATCTTATATCGGCGGGTAAATTATGAAAAACCGCATGCAGACCCGCGGCATAATGGGCGAAATCAATATGGTGCCTTTTATAGACATCACTTTGATTTTGCTGATAATTTTTATGGTAATGACGCCATTTATAGTGCAGTCGCAAATCAGCGTGGATTTGCCGTCCTCTACGGCCGTCAACACCATTACGGAAGATAATGTCATCCGCGTGGAAATAACCAAAAAAGGGCAGATAAAAGTTATGGATAAGGAAATACCTTTATCCGGCTTGCAGGAAGAACTTACCCTGCTTTTAGGCCGCGCGCACGAAAAAACGATTCTCGTTCAAGCCGATAAAGAAGTGCCCGTACAGCAAGTCGTAACCGTATTTGACACGGCGAAAAAGCTCGGCGCGGCGAAGCTCGGCATAGGCGTCGTGGAAACCAGATAAAGAAACTTTTTAAGGTTTAATTTTTTTATGAATTTATCACTAGTATATTCAGCGGCTTTGCATTTTTTGGTCTTCCTGGTTATGTTTGCCATGATGCAGGGCGCGCCGGCCAAAAAAGTTAAAGCCGTATATACGATAGATTTCATAGGTTCGGCTTCCCAGCCTTTAAGATACGGCGCTCAGGAAGAGAAACCCGCGCCTGCCCCCGCGCCGGAACCGAAAGCCGAAGAGAAAATAAAAGCCCCCCCGGCCCCCCAAGCTCCTTCGGAAATACAAGAACCTAAAAAAGAAGAGCCTAAAAAACCGGCTAAAAAGGAATATAATTCCAAAGAGCAGATTTCAAAAAAACCTAAAAAAAACAATAAAACGACCGCTAAAAAAGAAGAGCCCAAACCACAGCCTAAAGCCGAAGAAGAAAAAAAGGTTACGCTTTCCAAGCCAAGCATTTTGGGCGAAGTCGAATCCACCAATATAGATCCGGCCGCTTTGCATAATCTTACGCCCGGCGGCGGGGATGACGGCCCCAAAGCCGTAAGGGCCAGCTTTACAAACTTCCCTTACCCGTGGTATATAACGCAGGTGCGTAATTCCCTTTGGGAACAATGGCAGAAGCGTATGCCCAAAAAGAGCGCGGGGCTTTCCACTTTGGTGTCTTTCAATATTGATAAGTACGGGGCGGTTTACAGCGTACAGATAGAAAAAAGTTCCGGCAACGATTCTTATGACTACGCGGCGACTTCCGCGGCGGAAAATTCCGCGCCTTATCCGCCGCTGCCGAAGGACTTCCCTAAAAATTTGCTTACGGTTACCGTAGAATTTAAAAATGAGGAATAATTTATGTTGATAATATGGCGTTTTATTTTGCTTGTACTTGTTTTTTTGGCGGCTTTGGTTTGCTTCCCGGATTATCCGAACACAACGCCGATAACGATATTCATAATGTTTATCGTTTCTTTCATATCGGTGCTTGTTTTGACGTTTATATTCTCGCTGCTGTTCTTGGGCAGATCTCACGTTTTCAACTGCATATTTGATTTGCTTATTATTTTGGTGGTGGGATACTTCCTTTTAAACATAATGCCTCAAACCGACGGCGTTTCCCCCTATGATAAAATCATGAGCGGGAAATACCCCGACGAAAAGCAAATTGAGCGCGGTTTTAAGAAGCTGGATTTCACTTCCAACGGAATTAAAGAAGACATCAAAAAAACCACGAAAGATCTTAACCGCGGTATAGGCGAAATACAGAAAGTAATCAGCAAAGAGGTGCAAAACTAATGAAAACGGCCGTAATAACAGGCGGAAAAGGTTTTGTAGGAGGGCGGCTCTCCGCCCTCTTGCTTAAAGAGGGTTACCGCGTTAAACTATTAACAAGGGGACGCGGCGGCAAAACCGATAACCCGATGCTGGAAAGCGTCGGAGTAGATTACAGCGACGTAAAAGATTTAAAAGCCGCCCTTAAAGGTGCGGACTGCGTATTTCACTTGGCGGCGGCTATATTCGCGTTTAACAAAGAAGAATTTTATAAAGCCAATGTGGAAGTAACAAAAAATCTGTGCGAGGCCGCCGCGCAAACGCCGGGGATAGAAAGCTTTGTTTATTTATCAAGCCAAGCCGCGGCGGGGCCCAGCGAATATAAAAACAACCCGATAGACGAACGCGCCGTACCCGTGCCGGTTTCCGACTACGGCGAAACCAAACTTGAAGCGGAAAAATACGTAATGCAATTGCCGCAAACTATGCGCAAAACCGTTTTGAGAGCCCCCGTCGTATACGGTAAAAACGATTCGGGCGTATCAAAAATAGCGGCCTGGGTGGCAAGAGGAATAATGGTAAACACCTCCTCTTCGGAAATGTTCTTTAACTTTATTTACGTGGAAGATTTGGTGTCGGCTTTATACAAGGCTTCCCTGCTGCAAGAAGCGGACGGGCAGACTTTCTTCGTCTGTGAGCCCGCCGGATACAGCTGGAAATACTTTATAAACTCAATGGCGGACGCCATGGGCAAACCGCGGCCTCTTATGTTCAATATGCCGTATTTCGTACTGGAAGCGGCGGCTTTTGTCTATGAAAGCGCGGCCCGTGTCTTTTCCATAACGCCGGCTTTGAATTATGACAAAATAAAAGAAGCCGCCATAAAAGGACATTGGGTTTGCAGCTCTCAGAAATGGGTCTCCTTAACGGGGCAGCAGTTTACCCCCCTTGCGGAAGGCCTTAAAAAGAGTTTCCAATGACAAAAAAACAAAATTACGCAGGAGCGGACGTTTTCTTTTCCGCGAAATATATTTTCGCACAGATAATTACTTTGATTGTTTTCTTCCTCGGTTTCAAGTGGACGCTTTTCGGTTTATATTGGATACCGCCCCTCTTGAACCCGGTGCTTTATATCTGCGTGGTTTTGTTTTGGCTTTATTATAACTTTTTATGGATAAGGACGGCCCTTTACCTGCCAAGCACATATTTGGCCGTAAGAAGCCTATATAACGATTTAGGCGTAAAATTAAGCGTTTTTAAATGCTTTTACATCGCCTTGTGCAAATTGAACCGCGCAAGAAAGGCGGAAGTCAAAATGCGCAGAGAAACAAAATTTATCCGCATGGCCGCGCTGAGCTTCGTCAAAGCGGGAATATTGGTTAATATGAGCCGCTTTGACGCCAAGGAACTTTCAAAAGCTATATTTATCCACACTAAAAAACAGGTTATAGACATATTCAAATTCGTTCTGCCTTATTTCGCGCCGACCTTCGCAATACTTTTAATTTTAACGCCGCTGACGGTGTTTTTATCTTCCCACAATTACAGATATCTTATAGAACATCTTACGGGCGCGCCGGTATTGATTTCTTTTTGGGTTTATATAATCATACTGCCCTTTAAATTTATTTGGGTGTTTATGACGCTTTCCTCGCTGGCGGCGAATATAATCTCCCCGCTGCTGACTTTGCCTTTAAGCAAACTGTTCGCCCAATACGTTAAGGATAATAACGTCGCGCTGAATTTAGGGAAAAAGCACCGTCTTCCGTTTGAAGGCTTAGCGTCGCTTTTTATGATTTTGACCGCTTTGGCGTTTTATATTTCTATTTTCTTAAATATTTTGTTATAATTAATATATCCGTTAGAAATCGCGGCGTTTAAAGCGCGGTTGAGGATAAATGGAGAGGTGGCCGAGAGGCTGAAGGCAACGGTTTGCTAAACCGTCATACGGGGGATTTCCCGTATCGAGGGTTCGAATCCCTCCCTCTCCGTATAAATTTAAATACCCCCGGTTTTTTGCCGGGGGTATTTTGATTTATACGGTAATTTGGAGCAAGGCCAACTGCTTGGCCTTGCGTAGGGATGAGAAGCCCGGAGCGATGTTTTTGTTTGAGCGCGAGCCGCACCGACAAATGCGCGTTACTCTTACGAGCGCGAAAGGCAAAAACCGCGAGGGCGGGCCCGGGCGAATTTTCCGTCAGGAAAATTACGCAGGGCGAATTCCATATTGCCGCAATTGCCGCCATAAAAATACATTCTTCCTTATTAATTTGACAGCTTACAAAGAGCCGAAACTGTTTTTATTATAAGTTCCAAAAGACGATATAAATGAATGCTAAAAATAATCTTGATTATGTATTGCCGTTATCAAGGTGCATATTGTATAATCAGATTATGAACAATAAAGATAACCGCCGCCAAGGAAATAAATGCTGGGGAGGCAGACGCGCCTGCGCCGGCAGGAAAAGAACCTGCAAGCGGAAAGTTCCTTTCAACAGACGTATCAACGAAGACGTTTTAAAAATATTACGGGCCTATTCGGAAAAACATAATATTACGGAAACCGAAGCTTTGGAAAGTGCGATTATCTTACAAAATAATATTGATAAATTAAACGGAGAAAAAATTATGAAAATTGTAATTCCTTCAGCCAACAACAAATTATGCGGACATTTCGGTAATTGTGAATATTTTTCTTTTGTAGAAGCAGATAAAGAAACAAAAAGCATAATTAATATTGAAAACAAAATCCCCGAAGAGGGCATTTCCTGCCAAAGCGCAAACTGGATATCCGCCCAAGGAGCCAATATAGTTCTTGCCGGCGGCATGGGCAACAGGCCGATGCAAATTTTCCAACAAAACGGTGTACAAGTGATAACCGGCTGCCCCGAAATTGAAATAGAAGCCATCGTCCGCCAGTATTTGAACGGCAATATTACCAAAGGGGAAAACCCTTGCGGCGGAGAACATCATCATTGCCACGGGCATAACGATGAAGGACATCATCACTGTCATCATAACAATAAATAAGCGGCTAAATTAAACCAAGAATTACAAAAAATCCCCCGGGTTGCTGCGGGGGATTTTTTATCGGTCGTCCGTTATAAAAGGCTTAACGGTTAAAGCCTATATTTGAAAAATAATATAAATTTATTATACTTAATTTATGCGGCATAGTAATTTTATATTAGTTTTATTGTCATTAATTTACCTAACCGGGCCTCTTAACGCCGGGCGGGCTTATTCCGCATTTGCAAACGTCAAACTATCCCGCATTATCGACGGAGATACTTTTACCGTGGATTTACCCTGCGCAGACGAAGTTTTTTGCAAAGATATTTCCGTTCGCGTGCGCGGCATTGATACGCCGGAACTAAAAAGTAAAAACTCGCAAAAACGCCAAGCGGCTCTTAAAGCCAAGGAATTTACAAAGAACTTTCTTGAAGCCGGCCAAGTGGATCTTTTAAAATGCGGGCGCGATAAATACTTCCGCCTACTCTGCGACGTTACGTCCGACGGGGAAGACTTGGCCTCGGCCTTATTTAAAGCCGGCTTGGCCAAACCCTATTTCGGCGGGAAAAAACAGCAATAGCCCCCACTTTATTAACGGGAAAAACGCAAAGCGTTTTAAGCCGCGCGCTCGGCGCACGTTATTTTGCAGTTTGCGCCGGGGAGTTGGTTCTCGTCTAAAATAATTTCCCCTATTGAATCAGCCTTGATAAAACCGCCGGCCGGATTTTTAACGCTTAAAATATCGCCTTTAATCACGGCTTGTACGTCGCTGTATTCAAAAGAAAGGTCAGTATCAAGCATTTCGCAGTTTTCCAGTACCAAGCCCTTGGCGTAACAGAGCGGCTGAGTGCCGATAATTTTGCAGTTTAT
The DNA here is from genome assembly GCA_934643455.1 of Candidatus Proelusimicrobium excrementi. Taxonomy (GTDB): domain Bacteria; phylum Elusimicrobiota; class Elusimicrobia; order Elusimicrobiales; family Elusimicrobiaceae; genus Proelusimicrobium; species Proelusimicrobium excrementi. Next base: position 67,978 of record CAKUBV010000005.1, read on the forward strand.
AAGTTTTAAATCCTCGGAGTACCAAGCCAGATACTCGCCTTTTATAACACTGTTTTTTACCGTAACGCCGCGGCTGTGCCAAAAAGTGTCTTTCGTATCCAAAACGGAATTTTCCACCTCGGCGTCCTTTATAGCGTACAAGGCCCTTTCGGAACCTAAAGAAAGATTTTTATAAACCGCCATAATTGATTCCTCTTTATATATAAATCCGCGGCGCGAAATGAGCCGATAAAACATCGTAAATATTATAAGCCATGGAGTTGGCTCCAAGTCAACGGTTAAGCAAAAGACAAAATTTTGTTATAATCTGTTTCACGGCGTTAAAACCTAAAAATTCAGGAGAAAAATTTTGAGAAGTCTGTGGAATTGCTAACTTTTATTTGGCCGCAAAAAAGCCCGCATGAAGCGGGCTCTTAAAATCAAACACACAAGAAATTATTTATCGCAGCATTTGGAAAAATTGCTGTAATTTACAAATTTTTCCTCATAAGCGATAAAAGCCTCCTGAAGGATTTTTATCGCGGTGTTCTTATCAAATATCTTTTCCACGACCACAGTTTTATTTTCCAGTTTTTTGTAATCTTCAAAGAAGCTCATCGTTTCCGAAATCAAATGATCCGGCAGTTCGGAAATATTGGTATAGTGGCTGACGTTAGGATCGCCCTTGGCCACCGCGATGATTTTATCGTCGGCTTCGCCGTTATCAAGCATTCGCATAACGCCTATAATACGCGCCGGCACTATGCACATCGGCACTACTTCCGCCTGAGAAAGTATCAAAATATCCAAAGGATCTTTGTCCGCGCCGTAAGTTCTTGGAATAAAACCGTAATTGGCCGGATAATAAACCGAGGAATACAAAACCCTGTCCAGCCTGAGCATACCGCTTTCTTTGTCAAGTTCGTATTTGGCGCGGGTGCCTTTGGGGATTTCAATTACGCCGTTGACGATATCGGGCAGAGTTTCCTTATCGCCCGGGGAAACGTGATGCCAAGGATTAAAATTATACATTATGCCATCTCCATATATTATTTATTATGATTATAGCAATTTAAAAGGAAATGCAAAATTTATCCCCGCAAAGCTTTAAAACGCCCGTTCCGCGCACGGCTGTTTTATACTTTTGACTAAAGATTTATTCATATTTTTCCCATTTCTAAATACCAAGGATCGAAAACGGTTTGCCGGGTAATCTTTCCGGCAACGGGGCAAAAATCATGCTGAAAGTTTTGGAAAGGAAACTCTCTAAATATTCCGGCAGGCCCGAGTTCTTTTTGTAAAATATAATCCGGGGCTTAAATTCCGTTCAAATATCGGCCCCTCGGAGGGCTGAATGAAATACGATTTTGACGAAATTATACCAAGACGTTCAACCGCATCGGTAAAGTGGGATTTTACTTCCGACGACGACATGATACCCCTTTGGGTGGCCGATATGGATTTTAAAGCCGCGCCGCCCATTATAAAAGCTTTAAAAGCAAGGGCGGAACACGGCGTTTTTGGTTACGCTTTGCCGCCGGCCGGATACTATGAAGCCTCCTGCCGATGGTTTAAAAACAGGCACGGGCTGCAAGTTCAGCCGGGTTGGATATTGCCGACTACCGGCGTGGTGGCCGCGCTTTCCGCGATAATAAAAGCCCTTTGCCGGCCGGAAGATAAAGTTATCATCCAAACGCCGGTATACAACTGCTTTTTCTCCGCAGTTGAAAACAACTCCTGCCAAACGCTGGAAAACCCTTTGATTTACGAAAACGGCTCTTACCGTATCGACTTTGAAGATTTGCAAAAAAAAGCCGAAGATCCGCGCGCAAAAGTCATGATTTTATGTAGTCCTCATAATCCGGCCGGCAGAGTATGGAGCAAAAAGGAACTTGAACATATAGGGGAAATTTGCCTTAAAAACAATATTGCCGTAGTTGCGGACGAAATTCACTGCGAACTCATCCGCCCCGGTTTTGTTTATACGCCTTTCGCATCTTTAAATAAAGATTTTTTACTTAATTCAATTACGTGCACGTCCCCAAGCAAAGCTTTTAATTTGGCCGGGCTGCAGACGGCAAATATTTTCTGCGCGGACAAAGAAATCCGCAATAAAATAGAAAAAGCTTTGCATATCAACGAAACGGCTTTAATAGGGCCTTTCGGTATAGACGCGCTTATCGCCGCATACAATAAATGCGCCGACTGGCTGGAAGAGTTAAACTCCTATCTTAACGAAAACTATTTAACGTTAAAATCATTCTTTGAAAAGGAAATGCCGGATTTCCCGGTAACTCCGCTTGAAGGAACCTACTTGGTTTGGATAAACTGCCGAAAGCTTAAGAAAAGTTCCAAAGACATTTCCGATATTCTGCTTCAAAACGGAGTAAGAATAAACCCGGGCCGCATTTACGGAGAAGCGGGCGAAGGCTTTATCAGAATAAACATCGCCTGCCCGCGCGCTTTGCTGAAAGAAGGGCTTAACCGAATAAAAAAAGCTTTGGCCGAAACTCTTTGAGCGTTACATCAAAAAAGCTCTTTTGACAAGCAAATACCCCGCAACAGCCGCGAAAGCCCCGACTAAAAACCAAATCGTATTCGCAAGGGAAAACAGCCATCTGCCGAAAACCACGGCATTGGGTTTGGAAAGAAAATCGCCCGCGTTTTTGGCGAGGGTTTTAATATCCTCCGGCGACGGCGAACAAAACGGAAAGACTTCCGTTTTTTCCCCGCTGTGCTTAGTCATTTCCAAATTATAACAAAGGCTGCCCTGCGGGGCAAAAAGGCTCTTTTGATAAACCGGCTTCGCTTTAAAAGAGCGGATTTCGCTCAAACGGGCTATTTTATCTTTGCCGAATACCCCGCCTACATAAACGGAATTTTCGGCTCGGTGCAAAGTTATTTTAGAGAAGCACCACCCGCGGTTAAAAGTATAAATCATCAGCACCGCACCCGCGGCGAGAAGAAGCACTCCGGCTATAATTTTCCCAACTTTTTTATCGGACATAATAATTTTATACAAAAATATCTCCCCTCTAATCAATAAAAAGACGGAAAGCCGCGCGGCCAAAGTTGCTATAATTATACTATGAGAATCATTTTAAATATAATAGTTTCAGCGATTTTAGTTTCCGCGCCTCTTTTTTGCGCCGCTCAAAGCCTTCAAGACTACATGGCCGGGAACACCGCTTTGACGGCCAGAACCGAACCGGAAGAAAAGCCTAAAGCGCAGGAAGCTCCCGCGGAGCAGGCTCCCTCAAACAATGTAATGGCCGTAACGCATCTGCCGGACGTAAAACTTAATAACGCCGTAATAAGCAAAACCGTTTTAACCTATTTTAACGGCCCGGAACTTAAAGAAGCGCAAACACTTTATGAAGACGGAGAGCAAAGCAAAGCCTTGGAAGTTTATGAGAAGCTTTCCGCCGATGAAAGTTTTCCCGCCGAAGCCAGAGTGCAAGCCGCTTTAAACGCTGCAGTTATAAACTTGCAGCGCGCCGAGTATAAAAACGCCCTAAAAAACGCGGATTTGGCTTTAAAACTTAACCCAAACAATCCTTTCCCTCAGTTGCTTAAAGTTTGGATATATTCGGCTTGGGGCAAAACCAAAGAAGCTAAAAAAGAAGCCGAAAATCTGCTCTTTTTGACTGCCGATTTTGAATACCTTTCTTCTTCAAAATTGGCTTTGGCGCAGGCTTATTTCAACGCAGGCAAAAAAAACGAAGCCATGGAGATACTTCAAAACCTTTACGGGACGGACCCTTATTTAATATCTCATGCGGCTTATCTTATGGGCCGTCTTTCCGCCAAAAACAAACCGGCGGCGCAGGCTCTTTCCGAGCAGGCGCTCTCCCACGACGGCAACAATTATTCCGCGCAGAAATATCAGGCGGAAATACAGTATAAACTTAAACAGTATATCCCGGCATGGCAAAGCTATGCAAGCCTGTTCATATTGGATAAAAACGACAAAAAAAGCGCAAAAAGACTTAAAAAACTTTCAAAAAAGCTTAAAGGCGCGCCGGAAAATTACCTGTTTTATACCAAACTTTCCGAGATTTATACAAAAAAGCCGGAAACATCAAACTCCGAAGCCGTGCGCGTGGGTCTGTTCTCCGATTACAAAGCCAATTTAACGCCTTTACAAAGTTTTAACTTTATGCCCGGAAGCGATTTTACCATTAAGGACGAAGCTTTGGGCGCGGTTATCTCCGGCGAAGCTTACACGCCTAAAAATATTTCTTTTGACAAAGAACACCAAGGCGTACACATACAAAATAAATGGGGTGCGGCGGATTTTTCCACAAAACGCCCTTTTGTAATATCTTTAAACAAAGAGGGATATTCTTTCTTAGTCAAAGACGCAAAAGCGGAAGATATTTTTTCCGCCAATTTGGGCGATAAAGAACTTAAAGGTTCGCTCTTGGTAATACCGACGGAAAAAGGGATGATTTTGGTAAATTACACTTCCTTAGACGACGTTCTGCCATCGCTTGTAATGTCCTTGACGCGCGGAATAAAAACGCCTGCCGCGCTGGAAGCCGCCGCCACGGTTCTCAGAACCGCGCTCGTCCGCAGGCTCTCATATTCCAAAGACGCTATTTTTGATATTTCGGATAACGCCCCCCGCTTAAGTTACGGCGGCGTCAATATGGAATCGCAATTTGTAAGAGAAGCCTCAAAAAACACAAAAGGCAAAGTGCTGGCGCAAGTTTCTGCGGAGCAAACCCAAGCGGAACCGGCCCAAGCGGAGATATACCGTTCCTGCTCAAGCGCGAGCGAGGACGGCATAAGGAACACCAAAGCTGATATAAGTTATTCATTTTCCCCGGTAAATCTGTTTAAATTTATGATTTCCAATCCGCCCAAAGATTTATATTCCGCCCCGGAAGACCCGACTTTATGGTCCTCCGTGAAATGGGTTTATTTAATGCCTCTCAAAGAAATTGAAACCCGTCTTAATTCTTTATATAAAATCGGCGCACTCAAATATTTTGAACCCGCCAAAACAACTCCTTACGGCAGGATTGAAACGATGCGCTTTGCCGGAAGCAAAAAAACGGTTGAGGTACCTTTTGAAGAGGCCAACTTCATTTTGGCCGCAGGGACGCTCAAATCCCCGTTTTTCACGTTTATACCGTTTAAGAAAGACGTACTTATTTTTGGCTCCGACACCGGCGCGGGCAAAGGCCTTTGCATAGACGGGGCTTACGGTTTGGCAAAAAAAGGCAAAACGGCCGAAGAAATTTTGAAATATTATTATCCTGATTTAGAGATTACCGAAAAATGGCAAATAAAAAAATCGCTTTTATAATAACCAAATTAGAACTCGGCGGCGCGCAAAAAAGCGTGCTTTACAGCGTAAAGAACCTTAACAGACCGCCCATAAAAACTTATCTCCTTTGCGGAAAGGGCGGATACCTGGATAAAGAAGCAAAAAAGAACGTAAAGGGTTTGTTCTTCATTCCCGATTTGGTAAGGGAAATTTCCCCCCTGAAAGATTTAAAAGCATTTCTGCAAATAAGAAAAAGGCTTAAAAATATAAAGCCCGATATCGTTCACACCAATTCCTCCAAAGCCGGCATTTTGGGGCGTTTGGCGGCCGCAAGCATAATAAAAGGCCCGAAAATCGTTCATACGGTGCACGGATTTTCTTTTTACGAAGGGCAAAAACCGCTTAAAAAACATTTTTACGTTACCGCCGAAAAACTGCTGGCCAAAGTTACGGATAAACTTATTTTCGTTTCACGCGAAGATATGGATACCGCACTTAAACTTAAAATAACCAAAGCCTTGCAATGCACCCTTATCAGGGCCGGCGTTGAAGTGCGCACAAAGCAAGACTTTAAAGATTTTGACAAAGCCGCAAAGCTAAGGAAACTCGGCCTTAAAGAAAACGCAAAAATCATCCTTTGCACAGCCAATTTAAAACCGCAAAAAAATCCTCTGGACATGATAAAAGCGGCTGAGATAGTCTGTAAAAAAGAGCCTTCCTGCGTTTATCTTTATACCGGTACGGGGCCGCTTAAGCAAGCCGCGCAGAAGCTTATATCGCGCCGCAAACTGAAAAACAATTTTAAGCTTTTGGGCCACCGCAAAGATATATCCGAACTTTTGGCCGCGGCCGACGTGTTTTCCTTAAGTTCTTTATGGGAAGGCCTGCCTATGGCTTTAGTCGAAGCTTTGTTTATGTCCGTCCCCGGCGTTTGTTATGACAGCGGCGGAATAAGGGAAGTGCTTAAAAACGGCAAAAACGGATTTTTAACGCCGCGCGGCAATTACAAAAAGCTGGCCGAAAATCAACTTAAGGCCCTGAAAAAAAAGGATTTTGCCTTCAGGCCTGAGGATTTGGAAGATTTTAACATCAAAAACATGATAAAAAAACAACGTGAACTTTATTTAAGTTTCGGAGGTGGGAAATGAACTATTTTAACAATGACGCCGAACGCGAAGCCGTGGAACGCGCCAAGAAAATCGCTTTGGAAGTTTTTAAACCCTTAAGAGCCAAATACGATGAAAAAGAAGAATTCTGCCCAGAAGCGGTACAGGCTATGATCCAGCAAAAACTTTTCGGGCTTTGGCTGCCTAAAGAATACGGCGGCGAAGGCCTGGGCGTAAATGCTTTGGCTTTGGTTCTGGAAGAACTTTCAAAAGTCTGCATGGGTTTGGCTTTGCCTGCGGGCACCAGCGCACTTGGCGGTATGCCGATGTTCTTTTGGGCTACGCCCGAACAGCGCGCAAAATGGATTCCCGATTTGGCCTCAGGCAAAAAACTGTGGACTTTCGCCCTTTCCGAAGCGCAGGCCGGCTCCGACGCGACGTCTATTAAAACCACCGCTTTAAAAGAAGGCGATTACTACGTTTTAAACGGTTCCAAACATTATATTTCCACCGGCGAAGCCGCGGATTTTTACGTCGTGGCCGTATCAACAAATCCGGCAAGGGGCGCAAGGGGCATATCCCTTTTGGTGGTTGAAAAAGGCACGCCCGGCTTTACATTCGGCAAGAAAGAACGCAAAATGGGCCTTAAAACAAACCCGACCTACGATTTGATTTTTCGCGACTGCAAAGTGCCGGCGGCCAACCTTTTGGGCAGCGAAGGCAAAGGCCTCTTGATCGTACAGGAAACTTTTGATTATTCCCGCCCCGGCATAGCGGCGCAGGCTTTGGGCCTTGCGCAGGGGGCAGTCGCAGAAGCAGTAAAATATCTTAAGATAAGAAAACAATTTGATCAGCCAGTAATATCTTTCCAAAGCATCGGGCACGAGCTGGCCGAACTTACGGCCAAAATAGAAGCGGGCAGGGCTCTTGTCTATAAAATAACTTCGTTAATGGATAAAGATTTTATCGCAGCTTCCCAAAACGCCGTTAAAAACAACACTACGGTCCACGACGAACTTAAAGCCCTTAAAGGCCTGCGCTGGACTAAATACAGCGCCATGGCAAAGCTTTTCTGTTCCGATACGGCGATGCAAGTCGCCGACAGGTGCATAAACCTTTGCGGAGGCATAGCCTACACGCGGGATTTCCCTTTGGAAAAATACGCCCGCGACGCCAAAGTTACGCAAATTTACGAAGGCACAAACCATATCCAAAAGAACGAGATTATGGCTTCCATAATAAAAGAAAGCTGAAGCAAGTTTTCCCAAAAGCAAAACCCCCGGCCTTAAACCGGGGGTTTTTAAACATTTTAAATTTTTACTATTCTCTGTCCCAAACGGCCTCGTAAGCCAAAGCCGTTACGGTTACAAACATCAGCAAGGAATAGATGCACCACCAAATCGTTTCCGAAAATACGGGCTCCAAAAAAAGAGCTTCATAAACGAAAGAAAACAAAAGCTTGACCGTGGCCAGCCATAAAAACAAAGCGCCAAGCCTGAAAACGATATCCAACAGACCGAAAACAACGCCTTTTCTGAAAGAAGCTTTAAAAGAATTTTTTATCTTTTCCATATTAAGATTTTATCTATGTATGAGGAATTTGTCAATATTTTTAAGCCCCGCCGCTCAGCTTTAAGCCGACAACGCCTATTATTATAAGCAAAGTGGAAATTATTTTAAGCGCGCTGAAACTTTCGGAGAAAAACACCACCCCTATAATTGAAATCAACGTTATCCCCGCCGCCGACCATATCGCATATGCCACGCTGACCTCAATTTTTTTAAGCGAAAGCGAAAGAAGAGCAAAACAGGATACGTAAAAAACAAACATCAGTATTGAAGGGGTAAGCTTTGTAAAACCTTGCGAAAGCTTCATGCAGGTGGTGCCCGCGACTTCCAAAATTATAGCCGCGGCAAGATATAACCACGCCATAAAACACCTCTTTAATAAAATAGCCCCGCCTTAAAGCGGGGCTGAAATCTGGTGTCACCGGGTGGGCTCGAACCACCGACCTGGCGCTTATGAAACGCCCGCTCTAACCAGCTGAGCTACGGTGACGACTCAAATATTATAACAAATCACAAAAGACTTGTAAATAACTTTAATAATTTAACAGAGCGTATTTTTAAAATCGCCGAAAACTTTAAACCAAACCACCGTTATTTAAGCAATTTATAAGCCAAAATAGAGTCGCGGTTGATTTGCTGGGTAAGCTCCCCCAAGGTGGCGAATTTCTTTTCGGCGCGGATTTTGGCGACGAATTCCGCCGTCATAACACGCCCGTAAATATCGCGGTTGAAATCAAGGATATGGACCTCGCAGGTAGGCAGTCCGCCCTGCTCAACCGTGGGACGGCAGCCGATATTGCAAACGCCCATATATTCTTTACGCCCAAGTTTCGCTTTTACCGCGTAAACTCCGCGCGGCAAGATTTTAAGTTTGTCAAAATCTATATTCGCCGTAGGGAAACCTATTTTACGGCCCATTTGGCGGCCTTTTACTATCTTCCCGCTTACTTCATACTTCGCCCCCAGCATACCGTTTACGGCCTCGATATCGCCGGATTTTAAGGCTTTTCTTATCAAAGAGGAAGATATCTTAACCCCGCCGGTTTCAAGGAAATCCGCACAATTAAAAATAACGCCGTTTTCCGCGCAGGCGCGTTTTAGAAAATCTGCTTTGCCGCCGCGTTCTTTGCCGAAAGCAAAATCCTTTCCGCATAAAATGCCGCCCATATTGTATTTTTTGAGCAGTATATTAAAAAATTCTTCTTTGGATAAATCGCGGACTTTTTTAAAATCCAAAAATTCTACATGACGTATACCGGCTTTTTTAAGCAAAACGGCCTTTTCCTCAGGGGTGGAGAGAAGCCCGGCGGAAGGATCCATTACCACCTTCGGCGGAACCTTGAAAACGAGAAGCAGCGGCGTCATTTTATGTTCCGCGGCCAAATCTTTAAGGCTTTCAAACAAATGTCTGTGCCCCAAGTGCACTCCGTCGAAGCTCCCTATCGCTATAAAGTTTTTACGCATTTTAAAATATCCTCCGCCGTCATCTTTTTTACGGCTTCCACGGGGGTGGCGTCCTTAACGTCAAAACCGCCTATGGCGGTGCGCCTTAATTTGCTCAAATGGCCGCAGGTCCCAAGCCTGCGCCCTATCATATAAGCCAGAGAGCGGATATAAGTTCCGCTTGAGCAGGAAACGTCAAAACGGATTTTATTTCCGTCTAACGCCACATTGTCCCAGCCGTATATGGTTACTTCGGCCTCGCGGCTGATATTTTCCCCCATTCGCGCCATTTTGTACATGGCTTGACCGTTAACTTTTTTTGCGCTGTAAAAAGGTATGGGGTGTTTTATCGCGCCGGTAAGTTCTTTAAGGGTTTTAGATAAAATTTCTTCCGTAATTTCCGGCACCGGAAGGCTAAATTCGGCTTTACCCTCCGCGTCCCAGGTGTCCGTTTCCGTGCCGAGGGTAACTTCGGCGGAATACTTTTTGGGCAGGCCCAAATATTCGCTCTGCGATTTAGTGGCTTTGCCGAGCAGCAAAATCAGAAGACCGCTGGCCATGGGATCAAGCGTGCCGCTGTGGCCCGCTTTTTTTATTTTAAGTACGCCGCGCACATAGGCGATAACGTCGTGGGACGTCCACCCCGGCGCTTTGTCTATAAGCAGTAATGCGCTTTCTACGCTCATTGCAGTTTTGAAATTTCCTTTATTACCGAAGCTGTAAGCCTGGTTTTGATTTCTTCCAGCTTTGCGCCTTCAACTTTAAAACCGGCCGCGCGGGCGTGTCCGCCGCCGCCGAACAATACGGCTATTTTACTTACGTCAATCCTGCCTTTTGAACGCAAATTGACGGCTATTCTGCCGGGCTCTTCCCTTAAAAGGACGGAAACCTCGACGGAAGGTATCATTATCGGCTGGCTTACTATGCCCTGCGTATGGCGCGGGTCAACGCCCAAAAGTTCAAAATCGCGGGAAGTCAAAGTAATTTCCGCAAAAGTGCCGCCGTTTAAAAGGTTTAATTTTTCCAGCGCGCGGCCTAAAAGTTTAAGTTCTTTATAAGGCTTGGTGTTATATATTACCGTGTTTACTTTCTGAATATCCGCACCGTGCGCCAAAAGCACCGCGCCGACTCTCAAACTTTCAGCACCCGTGTTGGAGTGCAAAAAGCGGCCGGTATCGGTAACCAATCCCGTATAGAGGCAGGTGGCTTCCTCGGGGGTGATATCGGCTTTGACGTATTCAAAAAACTCGGTAATGATTTCCGCCGTGCTGGAAGCCTGCGCGTTTATATAATTTACGGTGCCGTAATTTTCCCCGGTGATATGGTGGTCTATATTGATTACGGTTTTTACCGTATTGAACAAAGGCTCAAGATTGCCGCCGCGGTTCTTGTCGGAACATTCAAGCAGAATCATGGTGTCGAAATCAAACTCGTCGGGCAAAACGGAAAAGTTGACGGTATCAATCCCGGGCATAAAAAACAAGTCTTCCCCGGGGCGGTCTGAACTGAAAGGATAAACTTCCTTGCCCATACGCCTTAAAAAACTGCATACGGCAAGGGTGGAACCCAAGCTGTCGCCGTCGGGGTTCTGATGCCCGGCCACAAAAAATTTGCGGCCCTTCTTCAAAGCTTTGGCTATGGCCTTAAAAGTCGGGTTATTTTTCTGCCTCATGGGATTTCTCTATTTTAGAAAATATCTTTTCCACCCTGGAAGCGCGTTCCGGGGTGTCGTCGATTTCAAAGGAAAAAGACGGTATCCTTTTAATGTGTATTCTTTTCCTGAGCAAGGCTCCGATTTCCCCCCGCAAAACGGAAAGATTATGCGCCGCTCTTTTTTTATCTTCGTCACTGCCGAAGACGGAATAAAACACCTTGGCCGAAGCCAAATCCTTGGATATCCTTACGCCCGTAACCGTTATAAACCCGCTGAAACTGCCGCTGGCTATCATACGGCTGATAATCGTATTGATTTCTTCCAAAAACAGAGTTTCCAATCTTTTAGTTCTGTCTATCATAGTTATATTTTACCAAATTAGCGCGGTATAATCATTGGCAAAAACCCCGCCTTTGCTTGCGCTTAGGCGGGGCGGTTAGTTGAGAGACTTTTAAGCCTAAAAGTTACTTTACATATTCCACCGCGCCGGTATCGGACTAATCCTGCCTGCCTTCATTCGTATTGGGATAAAGCAATTCCGCTTTACGGCAGTATGCATACCCCCAATAAGTGTTCCCGCATTTGGAATAATCGATATCATCACGATTGCCAACCAGGCCAATTGGCTGTGAGAACCCGGCGGCATGTGAGTTAAAAATCACGCGAGAGCGCAACTTAGACCGAGTTAAAACTATGCGAGGGCTCAACCTGCGTGGGCTTACGAATTTGAGCTGGATTTGTATTTTTGAGGAAGGAGGTATACTAAGTATGATGCCGCCGAAGGCGGCGCAGTATCCGACTGAGGAAAAAATGCAAAGACGGCCAAATGCGGAAGTCTGCCAGCCGCGAGAATAGCATTTCACGCGAGTAAAAACTGTGCGAAAATGCTAGCGGCGTGTTTTGTTGATTTTGGAGCGGATTTTAATTTTATTCTAAGCGCAGAATACCTAGAACGATGGCGGCTCTGCCGCCGCGGTATTTAAGCGAAGAAAAAATTTAAAGCCGACCAAAAGCGGCAAAGTGCTAGCCGTGAAAGATAACTATAGACCGAGCAAAAAACATAAAGCAGGCCAAATACGGAAGTCTGCCAGCCGTGAGTACGCAATATCACGCGAGTAAAGAGCCTCAATTTACACAAAAATAGAAAATTGTTAGCCGTGAGAGCAGAACTTAACACGAGCAAATAAAAGCGGCAAAGTGCTAGCCGTGAAAAATAAATATAGACCGAGTTTAATACCCAACCTAAAGGATGTAACGCGTCCTATCCGCATACTCCCTTATCAAATTATAAATAGGAGTTTCGGGCTTGCCGTCCTCAGCCCGTACCGCGCGGCCGCAAGCGTCTACACCTTGGAAATTTTTATAATTCGGGTCGGCGCCGGCTTCCAATAAAAGTTTTACCGTTTCCATTGAACACAAAGAAGCCGCAAACATCAAAGCGGATTCCCCTCCTTTTTTATATTTGGCGCCGTTTTCGTTTCTGTATATTATAGGGATATTCGGGTCCGCTGTTCTCTGTAAAAGCCAAGCCGCTTTGGCATAATTTCCCGTGGAGCAGGCTTGAAGAAGAGGCGTCCAGCAATGATAGTAGACGACGTTATCAAACATCAAGCCGCTTCCCGGGGAATATTCCGCGTCTACATTCGCACCGGCCTGAAAAAGCAATTCCAAAATATTTATATCAGAGGCAGAAACAAAAGCCGCATTGACAGTTTGCCCGGAAGCTTCCGCCGAATGCTCTTTAATATAATCTATATTTCCTTTGACGGCGGCATTTAAAAATTCTTTATTGATAACAGGCTTTTCTTTTTTTGGCGCGCCGAACCTGAACAACAAATCAATTATTTCCACATTTCCAATTTGAAAGGCTATATCAATGGCTGTTTCCGGCTTGTCATGCAATACATTTTTTGCCCCGCGGTGCCCTTTATAGTTGATATCCGCGCCGGATTCCGCCAAGCGGCTGGCCAGAAGGAAATTATCGTTTTCTACGGCCAGCATTAACGGGGAAAAATTATCTTCGTCATCGACGTCAGCCATACCGGCGACGAGTTCCGTATGAATATGCGGGATATTCACGTCGGCCCCTTTATCAATCAGCCAAAGAGCTTTTTTAGTATTATTGTTTTTGCAAGCCTCGGTTAAAGCGGTATAGGACCATGTTTCCCGCCAGACGCTTTCGGCCCGGCTGCCGGCGTCTTGCGCGTCAACCCACACGCCGGAAGAAAACAAAAGTTCCGCGATTTCAACCGAAGGCGTATAAACAAAAGCCAGTTTGCGTATATCCAAAGGGACATCACTTAAGTGTTCTTTTACATATTGGATATCGCCCTCCTGCGCCTTTTCGATAAAATACTTTTTAGGGTGTTTCGGGCTTTGCGGATTTTTCGGAGTTTGGGGGGCTTTAGTATTTTCCGCATTTTCGGCTTTACCGGCGCAAGTATCAGTTTTATCCATAAGCATATCTATAATTGCATCGGGAGCCTTAACCGATACGGCTACGTCCAGAGCCGTCCGCCCCCATACGTCTTTATAATTTTTATTTATCTTAGGGGAAGAAAGCAATTCTTTTACCGACTCGACGTCGGCATTTTCAATCGCGGCAAATAAAACAGGCTTTTTAAAAGCGTCTTGGCAATTAACGTCCGCGCCGGCTTCGATAAGTGTTTTAACGAGGACAATATTTTTCCCCAATACGGCTTTTAACAGGACGGGACGTTTAAATTTATCTTTGCAATTCGGATCTGCGCCGCCTTCAAGAAGCGTTTTAACAATAGCCAAATCATTGCATCTAACCGCTTCCGCCAAGGCTTCTTTCTTGGTTTCCGCGTCGGCGGAATTTAAAAATTCGGTTATATAATCAATATTCCCGGTTCTGGCCGCTTGAGTAAATTTGAATTTATCGCAAGTCACTTTCCCCCCCTTGTCATAATTGCCGCTTTATATTTATATTAACAATTTTGCGGGAGCGGAGCCTTATTTTCCCGATAAAAACATAAAATCGTGAAAAAAAGACAAAAAAACGGAGGGCTCTTACTTCGCCCTCCGTTCGGTTCTTACTTAATAAAACTTCTATTTTATTTTGGCGTTGCTTTTAAGGAAATCAAAAACTTTCCTTTCATTGATAGTCGCCATTACTTCGTCTTTGCGGTCATTGAAGAATTTTTTGATATTGGCTTCTTCTTTCGGCTGGGAGGCCAAAGCTTTGTCAAGTTCGGCTTTCCAGTCTTCTTCCGTGGCTTCAAGTTTTTCGGCCTCGGCTATCGCGTGTACGATATAGCCGATTCTGAGATCTCTTTCAACGCCGGGGCGCATTCTTTCGGCGAAGGCTTTTTTGTTTTCTTCGCTGAGTTCCGGGTTCTTGCCGCCGAACATTCTGTTAATGAAGTTTGCGACTGAAATCTGCGTATAATATTCCACAAGGCCGGAAGGCAAATCAAAACCGTTTTCTTTTACCAAAGCGTCTTCAATCTGTTTTACCACGTCCCTTTCGGAAGAGGTTTTGGCTTCTCTTTCCATAGAGGTTTTTACAGTTTCTTTAAGCTTTTCAACATTGTCAAAACCCATATCTTTGGCAAAAGCGTCGTTAAGCTCGGGTTTTACTTTCTTTTTGATTTCCTCGACCTGAACGGTAAAGTTTATGGTGCCGTCGTCGATTTTAGCGTCAAAAGTTCTGCTTTCGCCTTTTTTGGCGCCTTTAATGGCGTCGGCCAAACCGGCTACGGTCTGCGGGGCAGACATATCGACAAGCTCGCCGTCGCTGGAATATTTTTTGTCGGCTTTGCCGTCTTTGCTGCCGCTGTATTTTACAACTACGAAATTGTTATCTCCTACCGCCGCGCCTTCCGCTTCGGCTTCAAGGCTGGAATTATGTTCAAGCACTTCGTTCAAATGTTTGTTGACGTCTTCTTCGGAAACGGTTTCCGACTTTTTGGTTACGGCTATGCCTTTGTAATCTTTAACTTTAAATTCCGGGGCGACGTCCACGCTCATTTCAAAGGAGAAAGCTTTATTTTCACCGAAGGTTGAAAAATCGGCTTTGGTTACGGCCGGGGCCATTACGGCTTTAAGTTCGCTCTTTTCCAAAGCTTTGGAAGAGGCGTTTCTGATAACCAAATCGGCGGCCCTTTCGGTAATATGCGGGACAAAATTCTTTTTTACGATATCCAAAGGCACTTTGCCGGCCCTGAAACCCTGCATTTGGGCTTTAGCCTGCACTTGCAGCAAAGCATTGTGAAAGCATTTATTTACAAGGCTGGGTTCGGCCGTAACTTCCAAAACTACGGTGCAGCCTTTTTTTGAAATTTCTTTGGTCTTTACTTCATTATCCTGGGCAACTGCGAAACTGGACATAATTTCTCCTGTACAAAAAACTATGGACGGAGAGGGACTTGAACCCTCACGGAAAATCCATACGGTCCTAAGCCGTACGCGTCTGCCAATTCCGCCATCCGTCCATTGTATTAACTGATTTAAAATTGAAGTGGGCCATACAAGGCTCGAACTTGTGACCTTACGCTTAAGAGGCGTCTGCTCTACCAACTGAGCTAATGGCCCTTCCTTTATGAAGAAATTATAACAAATAATTTCAAACCCTGCAAATCGCCGATAGGCTTCGGCATTGTTTTTGCGTGCGGGCTGAAGCGGCCCGCAAGGCCTGAAATAATTTATAGACAAATTATAGCAAAAAAGTGATACAATAGCATTATCTTTGTAAACAATTTGCAATTTAACTCGAAAATAAGGAGAAGATTATTAATGAGAAAACTATTATTAATAGCGTTTGCTTCTTTGCTGAGCGCAGGGGTATTTGCGCTTAACGCACAGGCAAAAACCTATACTGCGGACACGGACACCGATACTTTGATGATGGATCACAAAGTATTGGAACTGGGCGATAAGTACGTCGCGGTTTTAAGTTCCATGTTCCAGGAAGAGGCGACGCGCGCCGGCACTTTGGGGTACCATTCCGATTTGCAGGAAAGGGACGTCCAGGCGCAAGTCAGCAGAAGGCAGACTTTGCTTTCCCTTCAGGAAGCTTTGGGCAGAATAAACCCCAAAGCACTTTCCTCGTACACGAAAGTGGACTATTATATCCTTAAAGAAATTATCAGCAAAAAGCTTTTCGCCATAGATACGGAAAACGAACTTTCCAAAAATCCCCTTTGGTATTTGCAGAGCGTGGACGCGGTTTACGATATACTTTTGAAAGATTACGCCTCCCGGGCGGACCGTCAGCGCGACGCTTTAAAAAGGGTTCAGGCTTTGCCGGAAATTTTGGAACAGGGCAAAGTAAACCTTGATAATCCGCCGGATTTATATTTAAGGCTGGCGATAGAAAAGGCTCAGCTGGCGTATTCCTCCTTTAATAACGTCAACTTCCTTTTAACGAAACTCAGCTTGGACGAATATACTAAAGATCAAACCAAAAAAGCCTGCGCCGCCGCGCAGACCGCGCTTAAATCCTATGCGGACTTCCTTAAAGACACCATGCTTAAAAAGGACTATGTGGACTTCCGCCTCGGCGAAGAAAACTTTGAAAGACTTTTCAAAGACGTTTATCAGCAGGAAATGCCTTTTGCGAAATTAAAGAAAAACCTTGATAAAGAACTTGAAAACAGCAAAAAGAACCTTATAAGGGCAATTACGCCGATTGTGGAACCCACTCTTACGGAAGAAGAAAAAGCCGACAGAACCGACAAAAAAGGCTTAATCAACATACTTCCGCAGGATTATTACAGAGCGGTTAAAACTTTTACCGCCAACCCCGGCGCAAAACGCCTTTTGGACGCTTACGCCACAGTATTTAAAAAGGCGACGGTGTTCTTTGCCGAGCAAAAGCTCTTCCCCGCAGGCGCGCTGCAAGTGGTAATCGCGCCCGCGCCAAAATATCTTTCCAACAAGCTTACGCCGATTTCTTATCTGCCGCCTTTCCCGCTGCTCAACAAACAAATGGGCGACCTTTTGGTAAGCATGCCCAAAGCGGAAGATAAAGAGGCTCTCGCCTCCCGTTTCAACAACGGCAAAATAAAGTTTGACGTGCTTGAATACATCACCCCCGGCAAAAACCTTATGTATTCCATAGCGACGGAAGAAGGCAGAGTTTTAAGGAAATTATCCAACGACCCGTTTTATATCAACGGTTGGGTAAAATATTCCCTTAATACCGCCGCTTCCACGGAATTGTTCTCTTCCGCGGAAGATAAAATAAATTTGGCGTGGTTCAACTATTCCAAAGCTTTGCTCGCCGTGGCCGAATACAATATGCAAACCAATGCCGCCAATTATACTCAGACGGTGGACTTCTTGGTGGAAAACGGTATGCTTAAGGAAGAAGCCGAGGCTAATGTGGATTACCTCGCCCTTAACCCGATGGACGCGGTGGCTTACGTGGTCGGCCAGCAGGAATTTGATTATTTGAAAGCTAAATACGCAAAGAAAATAAACAAGAAACTGACGCTTGCCGATTATCACGAAAGGCTGCTTTCCTTGGGCCGCGTTCCCATAAGAACGCTTGACGAAGCCATGTCCAAAGAAATGGAAGAAAAGAAGACGGAAAGCTTCTTTAACATGACTTATTTCTAAGTTTTCATTTCTTAGATTGCAATTTACCCCCGGTTCAAAAAGCCGGGGGTTTTATTTATCTTAAATTATTTTCACGATAAAATTATATTGCGGACTTTTTTCTGTTGCAGTCTTTACAAAGCATTTGACAATTTTCGGCGGTAGTATGCCCCCCTTTGCTCCAAGGAGTTATATGGTCGGCTTCCATTTCCTCAAGGGCAAAATGTTTGCCGCATTTAACGCAAATACCTTTTTGCTTTTCGTAAGTTTGACGTTTTATTTTATCGCTGAAAAGGCGTAGGTTTAAACTCCTTTCGTTCCTTGTAAGCACATAATCATAAATACCTTTTTTATTGCTTATATCATCGTCTTCCATTAAAACGGAAATTTCCTTTTCCAAGGCGGCGGTATCAAATTTTTCGTTTTTATACTTGTTATACAAAAGGCCCCAATTTACGCCTTTCATTTCTTTGCGGTATTTTATAAAAGTAAGTTTTACCCAGTTTATAACGCTTTGGAAGTACAGCCACAGTTCATTTGCGTTTTGCTCGTGCTGATGATTAGCCATATAAACCTGCACATTCCCCTTTGAAAGCCAATTTAAGGCCGTTTCCAAATAATCTTGGCGTATAGGCGAACCGTTTATATAATTGCTTGCCAATCCGTAAGCCGGGCCGCCTGTTTTTGAAAAATACCTCTTTGCGTCGCTTACAAAAGGCCCGTGATAGGTTGCGTTTAAAAGCTCCTGCCTTGTAAGTTTTTCCCCAGCTATATTGATTGTTTCAAACCAAGAAAGTTTTTCGCTGTCCGTACCCGTACAAAGATACACCATAAGTTTATAATCAAGCAAACGCTGTTTGGTGTCTGCGGGCAAATTGTGAATATATTTCATATCAAAGGCAAAATCCCCGTTGACGTATTGGCAGAGTGAAAGCGTGCGCTGCTCTTCCCGCACCGCCCAATACATAACATTTAAAGGAAAGCTTTTTAGCACCGTATCAATTACGGCATCACGCTGTTTCGCTTTATAAATAAATTCTCTTTGATAAGGCGGTCTTATATCCAATTTGCCGTCCAAGCCCACTACGCCGCTTTCCGCATTATCACGGTAGCCTTCCGTAAGTTCCCTTACGCTGATTTCTTTAAGTTCTATTTTCATTATCTGCCCCCTTTGCGTTTGATAAGTATGCGTCTGTATAATTGCTTTCCGTTTATGATATTTATATCATCGGCTTCTTGCTTGCCGTCGTGATAACGGCTATCGCCTAAAATTTCAAACTGTTCAGGATTGTATTTATCCAAAAAAGTTATGGGAACGCCCATAACGCCGTAATAATCGCAGGGGATATCGCTTGTCTTATCTACATTTATTGCGTCGTAATTATCGTACTTAGGATAATCCTGCGGATTATAATTTTTATATAAGATAAGTTCCTCATGCCTTTTGGAAATATCAAAATTGGTAAACCAGCAAGCCATTATATGCTTTAACTTTTTGCCGTCTATAAACTTTTCGTATTTTTTCTCTTTTTCCGGAAGAATAAGCCACATATCTTTATTTATATTTCTGTAACCGAGCCAAATTTTATTTTCTTTTATCAAATGGAAAATTTCTTTATAAGTTATCGCATTTTTGTTGCCTATAATGATAAATTTCTTATCATATTCCATAAGCTGGGCGACATATTCCCTAAATAAGGAAAAAGGCGGATTTGTTACCACTATATCCGCTTGTTTTAAAAGTTCTATACATTCTTTGGAACGGAAATCCCCGTCGCCTTTAAGGTATTTTATGCCGATTTCCTCGGCCTCTGGCACATTGCCGCCTTTTTTACTGCCCGTATATTCCAAATATATGGCCTGTTCGCAGTCGTTTCGGCTGAACAAATCCCTGTTTTGGTTTTTATAGCAGGTTGTTATAAGCTTTTTTAGTCCCAAATGCTCAAAATTGTAGGAAAAATAATGAAAGAAATTGCTTATCCTAGGGTCATCACAGTTGCACAGAACCGTTTTCCCTTTAAAGTATTTTTTATAATGACGCATTTCTTCTTCTATATCGGCAAGCTGGGTATAAAATTCGTCATTTTTATTTTTGCGGGCTTTCCTTAATCTTTCATTTGCCATTATTCCCCCTTTTGAACCGAGAAGAATAAGAGCAAATAAAAACGGCTGCTTATTTGAGCCAAGTCTAGTAACCCAAATACAACAGCCGTAGCCCCTCGCCATACAAAAGTACGGCAAGGAGCATTCGGCACAAAATAATCGGGTAATTAGGCCGTTTATTTTATACCTAAAACGACTGTTTTTGGACTAGACTTGTGCCGTCAATATTCTAACGGCTCTTCCTATTCTTCATAGGATTCCAAAAACAGAAAAATTGTCGATAAGCCCAAAAGGCTTACATTAAAAAGCGGATTGCCCGCCGTTTAACTTAGTTTATTATATCAAAAAGCGGACTTGCCGCCATAAAAAGGCGAAAAGCATAATTTGATAAAATATATGTGATGGAAACAATCGCAAAAAATCCTTTTAAAGCGCGCAAACTAGGCCAGCTGCTGATAAAATTTTCCGCGCCGGCTGTGGCGGGAATGTTCGTAAATGCGCTTTATAATATAGCCTCCAGAATTTTTATAGGCAATGAAGTCGGCTCACTCGGGATAGCGGGCATAAGCATTTTGTTCCCCATGGGCCTGATATTCATAGCTTTCAGCATGCTTATAGGCGTAGGCAGCAACGCTTTGTTTTCCATACGCCTTGGGGAAAAACGCTACGAAGACGCCCAAATGATTTTGGGCAACGCATTCGTTTATCTTGTTTTGATAGCCGCCTTGGAAATTTCAATTTCCTATGTTTTCCTTGATAAAATTTTGGCGTTCATGGGCGCCACGCCGGAAATTATGCCTTACGCCCAAGCATACGCCAGGCCGATATTATTTGGATATTTCTTTTTTATAATCGGACTGGGTTTAAACAATTTTATCCGCTCAAGCGGAAACCCCAAAACCGCAATGGCGACGCAGATTATCGGTGCGTGCATAAATATAATTTTTGCGCCTTTGTTCATTTTCAAATTCGGCTGGGGTATGGCCGGGGCGGCTTGGGCGGTAGTTATAGGGCAGCTTGTTTCTTTTACTTGGATAATGGCCTTTTTTACGGGCAGGCGCGCCAATTACCGCATAAGCTGGAAATATTTAAACGCCCGTTTTGATATTTTTAAAGACAGCGTAACCGTCGGCTTGGCGCAGTTTATCTTCCAAATAGCCAGCGGTACGCTTAATATAATCCTTAACCACGCGCTTATAAAATACGGCGGCAATATAGCGGTTTCGGCCATGGGCGTGGTAATAGCCGTAAACACAATAGTAATTATGCCTTTAATCGGCATCAGCCAGGGTGCGCAGCCCCTTATAGGCTACAATTACGGAGCTAAAAAATACGCCACTTCCATACAGACGCTTAAAATGGCCATACGCTGGGGTGTAGGATTAAGTTTGATAGGCTTTATAATAATACAGGTGTTCGCGCGGCAGATAGTAAGCCTGTTTGACGCCAACGATTTGCAGCTTATAGAGCTTTCCTCAAGGGCTTTAAGGATTTTCCACTTAATGCTGCCGCTGACGTCGATACCGATATTCGCCACAAGCTTCTTCCAAGCTATAAACAAGCCGGTAAAAGCGGGCGTGTTAAGCCTGTCCAGGCAAGTGCTGCTGCTTATGCCGCTTGTGCTGATACTGCCTTTGTTTATGGGGCTTGACGGCGTTTTTTACGCTCCGCCGACGGCGGATTTGCTTTCCGTAATTTTGGCGGTTTATTTGCTTAACAAATACTTTGCCAAACATAAACAAAGCTTCTTCTTTACCAGGCGCAAACCTTAAGTTCAAAGGCTGTTTCCGCCCCGCGTTTTGTTGATTTTTCCCCCGAAACGGCGTATAAAAATATGCTAATATGTTAGTAGTATGATTATATCAACAGGCCATATAAAAATTTCCAACGAGGGACCGCTGATTTATATAGGCGGGCCATGCGTAATCGAGGGCGAAAAAGCCTATCTCGAAGCGGCAAAAAAAATTAAAGCCGCGGCGGACAAAGCCGGCGTAAAATTTATTTTAAAAGCTTCTTTCGACAAAGCCAACAGGACTTCCGTTTCCTCATACAGAGGCCCCGGCATAGAAGAAGGCCTGCGCATTTTGGCAAAAGCCAAAGCTTTGCTTAAAGTGCCCGTCCTTACCGATATACACGAACCTTGGCAGGCCGAAAAGGCCGCAAAAGTCGCCGATATTCTGCAGATACCGGCATTTCTCTGCCGTCAGACGGATTTGCTTTTGGCGGCCGGCAAAACGGGCAAAATCGTCAACGTAAAAAAAGGCCAGTTCCTGCCGCCGGCGAGCATAGGCAATATAATCAAAAAAATAGAAAGCACCGGCAATAAAAAAATAATGCTGACGGAACGCGGGGCAAGCTTCGGCTACGGGGATTTGATAGTGGATATGCGCTCTTTGGAGATTATGAAACGCACGGGATATCCCGTCATTTTCGATTTGACGCATTCTTTGCAGAAACCGGGCGCTTTGGCCTGCGGGACCGGCGGGGATAAAAGCTTTGCTTTCGCATTGGCCAGAAGCGCGGCGGCGGTCGGCATAGCCGGGATATTTTTTGAGGCGCACCCAAATCCGCCCGAGGCTTTATCAGACAGCGCCAATTCCCTTGACATGAAAGAAACTTTCACTATGATAAGCCAAACGCAAATCATAGACCGCGCGGCGAAGAAATGTCTGAAGAAATAAAATTTAAAACCGTACTTATAAAAACTTTAAAAATTTTGGGCGTTTTATACTGCCTTTTGGCTGTCGTTTTTACGATTTTGATTTACGGCCTAAACAAACTTGAAAGGCCTTATCACAAAAGGCAAATACCCACGGAGCTTACACCATGGCTGAAATGAAACTATACACGGACGAAGAAATTATTTCCATAGCTAAAGAAGTTTTTAAAACCGAAGAACACGCCTTAAAAACAACCGGCGCGGCCGTAGACGGGCAATTTGTGCAAGCGGTAAGAACAATAGCCGCCTGCAAAGGCAGGCTGGTGCTTATCGGCATAGGCAAAAGCGGACATATCGGGCGCAAAATAGCCGCCACTTTGGCTTCCACCGGTACACCTTCTTTCTTTGTCCACCCTACCGAGGCTCTGCACGGTGATTTGGGCATGATTACAAATCAGGATTTGGTTTTGGCTTTGTCTTTTTCCGGCCAAACGGAAGAAATAAACAAAATCCTTATGCCGCTGAAAAAAGAGAAAGTCAAAATAATTTCTATGACGGGCAACCCCAAATCCAATTTGGCTTTAATGTCCGATTTGCATATAGGCGTTGTTGTGGAAAGGGAAGCCTGCCCGTACAATCTTGCGCCGACGGCTTCCACAACGGCAATGCTCGCCTGCGGGGACGCTTTGGCCATAGCTTTGATGAAAATCAAACATTTTGAAAAGAAAGATTTTGCGCTTTTCCACCCGGGCGGTTCCCTTGGCAAACTGCTTACTTACACCGTAAAAGACATTATGTTTACGGGTAAAAATCCGACGGTGCCGCTTGACGCCACGGTGCAGGACACCCTGCTGGTAATGACCAAAAATAAATCCGGCGCGGCCAGCGTGGTTGACGGAGAAGGCCGCCTTAAAGGATATTTCACGGACGGGGATTTAAGGCGCGCGCTTCAAAAACAGCAGGATATTTTAAAGCTTAAAATAACGGAAGTTATGACGCATTCGCCTTTCGCTTTCAAGCCGGAAACGCCGGCGGTGGAAGCGGCAAAAACCATAAATGATAAAAAAATCGATAATGCCCCCGTGGTTGACGCGCAAGGCAAAGTTATAGGTTTTTTGGATAAGGACAACCTTATAGAATTTATAGCCCTTACGGATAAAAAATAGCATGATGAAATTAAGCCGTTTAAAACTCTTTTTTACCATTTCGCTGGCGGCGGCGTGTTTGGCGGCCTGCGGGGAGAAAAATTCCGCTCAGCCCCCCTCGGGCCCGCTTCAGCGCGGGGAGGACGTAATAATCTCCGAATCCGAAATGGGCGAAAGCAAATGGCTGCTTACCACAAAATCGGCCGATTATTACGACGAGGAGCAGAAAGTCGTCCTTACCGCCCCCAAACTTGTTAATAAAACCGGAGGGAAGGAAGATTCCTCAATCAAAGCCGACAAAGGTTCTTATGAATTTAACAAAGGCCTTATAACTTTAAGCGGAGGAGTTACGGGCGTTTCTTTGAGCGAAGGCGCAACGATAAAAACTTCAAAAATGTACTACGACACAAAAACGCGCAAAGTATGGACCGACGAACCCGTAACATTAAAAAGGGGCGGCGTAACCGTAAAAGGGCAGGCTCTGGAAGCCAATGCAGACTTTTCCGAAATACAGCTTTATCGTCAAAAAACCCAACTGCCCAAAGAACTTCGCGATTTTGACAAAGGCCCGGTTGAACTATGAAAAAATTTATTTTGATATCCGCCGTATTGGCTTTACTTTCCGGCGCGGCGTTTGCACAAAAACAGCAAACCGAAGAACTTTCCGCCATTTTGGGCGGCATGGTTAAAAGCGACCGCTGGATAATCCGCAAGGATAAAGCGGAAGAAGAATTTATCGGGAACGTTCATTATGAAAACGAAAATTATAAGATTTCCGCGGACAGAGCGCTTTCCCAAAGAAGCTTAAACGCCTATACTTTAAGCGGAAACGTTTTTGCCCAAAGGTCGCAGGACGGGCAGACGATTTCATTGCAGGCGGCAAAAGTGTTTTTCAACCGCAAAAAAGATTCCGGCTACGCCCAAGGCTCAAAGAAGAAGCAAATTAAAGCCTCTTTCGCCAATCCGAACAATACTTTTAATTTATACGCCGACAAAGTAGATTTTTCAAATAAATTTAAATTATTTAAAGCCGAGGGCGACTGCGAACTCAGCGACTTAAACAATACACTCTATGCCGGCGAAATGACTTACGACGTGCCCTCCGGCGTTTTTACCGCCGAGAAAAGAAGACCGACGCTGTTCGGCTTCAACGACGACGGCGACTACGCCCTTCAGGCTGACGTCATTGCCGCAGACAATAAAAACGGCGTCTATAAAGCTTCCGGCGGGGTGCGCGGCTGGATAACGCCCGCCGAGGATATATCAAAATACACTCAAGGACAAAAAGATGGAACTCAGATCTTCTAATATAGAAAAAGTTTATAAAGAAAGACGCGTCGTAAAAGGCGTGGATATTTACGTCCGCTCAGGGGAAATCGTCGGCTTGCTGGGCCCTAACGGGGCGGGTAAAACAACAAGTTTTTATATGCTTGTCGGCTTTATAAAACCGACTTCCGGCAAAGTTTTTATAGACGGGGAAGACGTTACCCCGCTGCCCATGTACGAACGCGCGCGCCACGGCTTGGGCTACCTTGCGCAGGAACCGACAATCTTCCGCGGGCTCACGGTGGAAAACAATCTTTTGGCTATTTTGGAACGCATTGAACCAGATAAAAACAAACAAAAACAAAAAGTGGCGGAGCTCTTGGAAGAATTCGGCCTTACCCGCCTGGCCAAACAAAAAGCTTGGACGCTTTCCGGCGGAGAAAAACGCAGAATGGAAATAGCGCGCTGCATGATAAGCAACCCCAAAATTATTTTATTGGATGAGCCTTTCGTCGGTATAGACCCTATCACCGTTTCCGAACTTAGGCAGATGATTTTTAAACTTAAAGATAAAGGTATCGGCGTTTTAATTACCGATCACAATGTGCGCGAAACCCTGCCGCTGACGGAAAGGGCTTACCTTATTTACGACGGCAAAATCCTTGTGGAAGGCGATCAAAACACCCTGCTCAACGACGCCAACGCGCGCAAATTTTACTTGGGCGAAGACTTTAAAATGTAAGGAGTTTTTATGGCATTTAATTACGAAGAAAGATTTTTATATATGGAAAACGTAAGCATAAGGGAAATTGCAAAAAAAGTGCAGTCTCCGTTTTTCTGCTACAGCAAAAGAGCTTTGAAAGAGAACTTCGCCAAATTCAAAAACGCCTTCCCCAAAGCTACGATATGCTACGCCGTAAAAGCCAACAACAATATAGCCGTAATCAAGACTTTGGCCGCCTGCGGAGCCGGCGCGGACGTGGTAAGCGGCGGGGAACTATATCTTGCCTTAAAATGCGGCATTCCCGGCGGCAAAATAGTTTATTCCGGCGTCGGCAAAACGGAAAAAGACATCAGCCTTGCCATACAAAACGAAATCAAACAAATAAACATTGAATCCGCAGAAGAGCTTGAGGCCGTCAACCAAACCGCAATAAGGCTTTGCACGCGCGCAAATATAGCTTTAAGGATTAATCCCGGCGTAGACGCGCACAGCCACGATAAAATAACCACCGCGCGCATTACGGATAAATTCGGCATTTTATGGCCGGACGCTTTGGAACTTTACAAAAAAGCCGCAGAGATGAGCGGCGTCAGAATAAAAGGCATAGCGGTTCATATAGGTTCGCAGATATTGGATTTAAAACCTTTTGAGGAAACCTTCAAGAAACTCGTTAAAATGGTTAAAGAACTGGAAAAGAACGACATAACCATTGAAAATATCGATATCGGCGGCGGCTTGGGCGTAGTTTATAATTATAAAGAAGATAAACCCGTCCGTACGGAAGCTTTCGCAAAATTGGTTGACAAGTACCTTTCCCCGCTAAAAAAACATATTATTTTGGAACCGGGCCGCAAAATAGTGGCCAATGCCGGGATATTGGTATCAAGCGTACTTTACAATAAAAAAAGCGGCAGAAAAGACTTTTTAATCATCGACGCCGCCATGAATGATTTTATGCGCCCGGCTTTATATTCCGCCTGGCATGAAATCCTGCCCGTGAGGGATTGGAACAACCGCGTCATGAAGAAATACGATATCGTCGGCCCGGTTTGCGAAAGCGGAGACACCTTCGCAAAAAACAGGGAACTGCCCCAGCTTGAACACGGCGAACTTGTGGCGATAATGGGTGCGGGAGCCTACGGCAGCAGTATGGGCGGCACTTATAACTTCAGGCCGCTTACGCCGGAAGTTATGGTGGAAGGATCTAAGTTTAAAATAGTCCGCAAACGCCAAAGCATTGAAGAAATGGCCGAAGCCCAGCTTGACCTCATGAAGTAGATTATAAATTAGAAATACACTTATGAAAAAAATATTCATATTTTTTATTTCAATGATATATTTAAATGGCTGCTCTTGTTTTGTCGGCTCAAGACAAAATGTTAGCATAATGACAAACGTTCCCAATTCAAAAATATTTGCAAATGGCGAAATGGTTGGACATGGAACAGCAATGTTTTCAGCAAAAAGAAATCAAAATGTTCAAATAATGGCTCAAGCTGAAGGTTATTATCCAGCTTATTCTATGATAGATTCGAACTTAAGTACCACAGGAATATTGGATCTGGTAGGTATATTTGTTTGGTTAGTTCCATTCATAGGGCTTTTAACGCCAGGCTCAAAAGCTTTAGACCGACAAAATGTTGCGGTGGAACTTGTTCCAGTACAACAAGTTTCTGATTAATTGTAACGTAAAAATTTCACAAATATAAATTCCCCGGCTTAAAAAAGCCGGGGTTTTTATTTTCCGCATTACAGAATATTCTGTGCTTTATAGGTGCGAAAACCCCGGTTCGCTTGCGGCAAACCGGGGCGATTGGTTGAGTATCGCCCAAACGGCGATTCTTAAACAAATTTTAATCTATCACTGCGCCGCTCACGTCGGCGCAACATGGTGTTACTTTGAAATCAGGAGGAAAGCTGTATCTTTGACAAGAGGTCGGTTGGCAGCAGGTTCTTGTCTGAGTAGTATAGCTGCAACCGCTTGGTGTATATTTATTCTGCGTTGCTCCGGCTGTTGAACAGCTTTCGGCATAGATTAAACTTACGCAGGCGAAAAGACAAAATATTGTAAAAAATACATTTCTAACCGTTTTATGTTTTTGTTTTAGGTTTCCGTATGAACGACAATCATTTAGGCTTACAATTTGCTTTTATCTTTGGCCTGATTTTACCCTTTTCTTTAGTTCGGATACCTCGCCGCCTTCGGCGGCATAGCAGCAAGTATACCTCACTACGAAAAAACTAAAATCAGGCTCAAATCTAAAAGAAATCAAGCCGGTTAAGGTTACTGCAAAAATGGAATATAAACGTAGGTCAGGCTTCGCCTGACGTTAAAAAGGAGCTTATCTGTCGGGCAAAGCCCGACCTACATTAAACAATACAAAAGTTATGGAAGCATTTTATGACCGAATAAATTTATATGTTGGAATATAAAGAAGAAGTTATTTGTTAAGTAAATTGTTTTGGGGGTAATAATTTATTATCTAACAGAGTTTAACTTCGCGAAAACAAACAGCGCGAGAAAATGTAACCGGCGTGATTTTTTAGTTTTGAGATGTATTTTGATTTTCTTTACCGTAAGCTATACTAAGCATGATGCGCCCAAAGGGCGCGCAGTATGCGAAACGGTAAAAAAATCAAAAGACGCTCAAAAATAAAAAATTGCTAGCCGTGAGCAAGAAAGATAGACCGAGTAAAAAAACGTGAGAGAATGCAACCGGCGTGGACTTACGGATTTAAGCCTGATTTGTGTTTTTAAGGAAGGAGGTATACTAAGAGTGATGCCGCCAAAGGCGGCGCAGTATCCGACTGACGAAAAAACGCAAAGCAGGCCAAAGGCGGAAGTCTGCTAGCAGCGAGAGTAGAAGTTTACATGAGGAAAATTTTACCCAAATATAGAAAATTCCCAGCCTTTAACCGCCCCCCTCTAATGGTTCATATTATTTATCTTCTGGCGTTCCTGCCTCTGCATAGGTACAAGCCACTTCCAAAACTTATTTTCAAAATCGTTAATATCCCTAAAGCCGTAAGCTTTCCTAAGGGCGGCCTCGGTGGATATCCTTTTCTTGACAATACGGCCGGAAGCGTCGCGTACGACATTGCCGTTAGCGTCTTTTTTATCCTCAAAAGTTTTAAGCATTTTGGTAAACTGCTCAAACTGCATTCTTTTATCCGGATAGGCGGAATTTTTTGTTCGGAACAAAAATCTTACCATGGCATAAGCCTGAAAATACCAATTTTCGACATCGCCCTTTTGATCCGCTATGTCATAGGAACTATTTTTAATAAAATCAGAGAATTTGGTAAAAGCCACCGTCTTGGCAGATACCATATTAGCCGCCGCGGCGCGTTTTTCCTGCGCGCTTAGGCCCTGCCCGCTTCTAAAACGGGAGAGAAGTTTTTTCTTCTCGCTGTCGCTTAAAATATTTATCACAACCAAATCGCTGGCCCATACGCCCCCTTTACTGTTTGAGGCGATATCTTCCATATTAACGGCCAAGCCTTCGTTAAGCCAAACAGGAGGTTCAAGTTTATAACCTTCCGAAGGAGGATTAAAAAATTCCTCAACAAACAGGTGGGTAAGCTCGTGAGTAAACTGCTCTATCATTTTAGAGGTGTTTTTAGGTTCGTCATACATTACGATTCTGTCTTCCGACGGGGAGAAAAACGCACCCGACCAGCTGCTCGCCACGGGCTCGTTCTTCAAAAAGCTCTGCCTGTTTTGATATACGTATACTTTGGCTTTGCCCGACATCATCCAAGGTATGTTTTTGCCCAAAGATTGATGAACCGTTTCAAACTTCATGCCCAGGTTCGGCGTCATAACGCCGCTGGTCTGCGGCTCTACTTTTATTACGAAGTTACGGCTTGAGCTGTCTATCCATTTTACGTTCCGCCCTGGCTCAGGCGCGGGGGCGGGTTCTTTTTTAAACTGAGGTTTTTTTACGGAAGCGGCGGCGTTCGGCTTATCCGTATTTACCGCGGCGGATTGAGTTTTTGGGGCTTCACAATCGCTTTCTTCGCAGTCGGTTTCGTTATAAACTGTGGCAGGCTGTTCCTTGCCGGTTCTTATCAAGCTTAACGTTGAAGATTTTATAGAATAGGTATCCTTATTATCAACAGGCTGAGGCAAAGCCTGAGTTTTACGCTCTCCCCCACCGCCCGATTGCACCTTACGGGCCTTTTCCAAAAAACTCCCTTCCAAGTTTTCGCTTTCGGCAAAAACGGGACGCGCAAAAAAAGCGCACATTACTGAGGATAAAAAAACGACGCCGATTTGTATTTTTCGCATTATACCGCCTAAGCAGATTTATTATTGGAACTGAGTGGTATCTATATAAAAATTAATATTTCCCAAACCGGTCGTAGTTGAACCCCATTTTATATATATGTCAGTTGAGTTACCGTCAATAGTGCAAGTAAATTTTTCTTGGTTGTTGCCGTCAATTACAGGCGGAACCCCGGCCATGGCCCTTTCAACGGCTATGGCGTTATACTGGGCGATACAACCTTCTGCGTAAGCTTTGGAAGCTACTACGCGTTTTGTCTTTAACATATTGCTGGTGCGCCCCAAAGAAAAGCGCATAAGCATAACGATAATGGCGGCTATAATACTGCCCAAAACCATTACTTGCATTAAAGCTGAACCTTTTTTATTAAATATATTCATTTTATGCGCCCCCCGCTTTGGTAAAGACTTTTTCTATTTCTACATGTACGGGCGGGGTTTCGCTCCCTTCAAAATTTTTATGAACCACTATCGAAACGGTATAATTGATATTATCCGAAGTCGAAATATCAAAACCGGAAGACGGAACATAGTCCATATAAATTTTCCCGGACGAACATTCGCTTTCAAGAGAGGAGACCAAAGAACTTCTTTCCAAACTGCTCTTTTCAAGTTCCTTAAGGGCTATCTCGGAAGAGCGCCTTATCGTATTGCCCTCTTGACAATATGCAAAGGCTACAGGTTCGCTCTCAATTTGCACGCCTTCAGGATCTTTACTGTAAGAAACTGTATTCGGCATTACATAATAGCTGCTGCCTTCCTTTACCAAATAAGCATTGCGCGCGGCCACTATTAAACCGCCCGACTGGCCGGAAGTCGGCGCCAAAATCAAATCGGACTCGGTTATATCCCTGTGCAGCGCCCTCATTAAAATAGACAGGTTGTTTCTTATAATGCTTTGACGCTGACCTTGGGACGTCTGCATGGAAGAAGCTTTCCATATAGTCATTAAAGCGATAGTAACCATGCTGGCTATAAAAACGGCCACCAATAATTCCATTAAAGTAAAACCTTTATTGTTTTTCATAAAACTTCACCGTTACAAACAATATGTATTTTAATCTGATTGACCGTCGGCGAAAAACCGCCGGTGCCGCCGGTAACGGAAAGGCCGCTTACGTTATAGGTAAGGCTGGAGTTATAACCGCCGTCAGTCCTGCATACATCCGGCAGCATGCTGCTGCAATCATGGTCGCCGTTGGCCAAAGGAGTAGTGCTTCCGCATAAGGAAGCCACCGCGCCTTCCGCATCCACATAATTCTTTAATTGGTTGGAAAGGCTTTCTACGGCATAAAGCATTTCTTCCCTGTAGCTGGGCTCAATTATGGCGCGCCTTGAAGCCATCAGCGCGGTAAATATACCCCCGACCATTATAGCCACGAGCAACATTGCTATTATACCCTCAACTATCGTATAACCTTTTTTATTCAGCATAATTTATTCCCGTTTACTATTGATTGCTTAAAGAATCTTTAATATTGCCGTATTCGTCTACACAGGCGCAATAAGGCGATGCATAGTCCCCGCCGCTGTCGGTGCCGGTCATTGAAGCGTGGGAAGTTGTGCAGGCTCCGCAGCTCCCGCCGACGTTAAAAGTATACTTCATTTTGCTCCATTTTATAGGCCTTAAGTATTTACAATTAACCAAAACATTGGCTTCATTGCTGCCTTTGTAACTTATGGCATTATCACCGCATGCGCCGCGGCTTTCTGCCGTTACCTGCCCCGATATCGTCGCATTGGGATAATCGGTTTTAAAATTTTTATAAGCTTCCGCTATTTGAATCAAAGCCGATTTGGCCCTGCCGTTCTCGGCGTCCCTCATATAACCTTTTATAAAGGGAGTGCTGACGGCCGCAAGCAAAGCCAAAATTACCATGACAACCAAAAGCTCAGGCAATGTAAAACCGTTTTTATTAGGAATTGGTGCCATCTGCCGCCCTCCCGTATCTGTCTATATATGCGCAATAGCCGGACTCGGAATATTTCTCCCCGACCTTTCTGCCGGCTTTCGGGGTCATTGTAGCAAGGCTATTGCCGCATGAAGGATTATCCGCAGGAGTACCGAGAGTAATAGTATAATCAATACCATCCAAATTAGGCTTACCGCAAGGGAAAGAAACCGTATCAACTACACAGACAGAGTTCGTTGAGTTATAACCTACGGCGCCGTTTAAAGGCGCATCCGGGTATTCCATTAAATATCTTTTATAAGCCCCGGCGATAACTTCCATCTGAGCTTTCGCCGTTTTATTTTTCCCTTCGTAAATAGTTTCCGTATATTTAAGAACGGAATAAGTGGCAAGTATCATAATTATGATTATAGCCACCAAAACTTCAACCAATGTAAAACCTTTCTTTCCCATAATAATCCTTGTTATTTATATTATAACGATAAAACCGTATTTATGAAGCGCTGCTCATTACGACTTTGCCGGGATTTTGGTTGGATATCTTCCACACCTTCCCGACATAACGCGTATCGGTTATATTCTGGCCGGGAGTCATAATCGCGACAACATTTATATCCCCGCCGCATGTGGCGTCAGCCTTATCCGGAGTGCAGATATAATACTCATATCCCCTGAAAGAAGTCCCGCTGAAAGACTCCGGGTCTTTAAGATAAGCGTAAGCTTTGTGGGCTTCGGCTTCGGTCCCGTCCGGCGTAGAATAAAACAACACCGAAGGATCGCGGTAGCCGCTTACAGGCGTACCGAACTTGCCGGCGACTTGATCCGCCCCTCTTGCGTCTTCATTATAAAGCCTGGCGGCGTTGGCGACTTCAACCAATCTTCCTTTAGCCTGATTGTTCTTTGAGGTTTCCAATCCTTTTTTATAAGAAGGCACGGCAACCAAAGATATAATCGCTATCAAAACGACTATAACCAGCACTTCTACGAAAGTAAAACCTTTTTCGCCTCTCATAATCCCCCCGATTAACCCATACCGATTTGGGACATTTTGAATATAGGCATGAAGATTGAAAGCACTACCACGGCGATAATCGCACCGATGCCCACGATGAGGATAGGGTCGATCAAGGCCGAGAAACGCGCAATAAACTGGTTGATTTGTTCCGTATAGAATTTTGAAAGCGTTTCCATAATATGCGGCAGACGGCCGGATTCTTCGCCCATCAACATCATTTCCGTCATAAGGCCGGGGAAAACTTTGGTCTTTCTGAAAGATTCGGAAATGCTTTTGCCGGAAGTTACGCCGTTTTTAGCTTCAATAATAGCGTCCCTGATGATAACATTGCTTTCAAAAGCTTCTTCCATAACGCCCAAAACGTTGATAATACTTACGCCGCTGTTAAGAAGAGTAGCCATTGTGGAAAGACATCTTTCAAAATAAATATTGCTTATGAAGTTGCCGAATATCGGCATGCTGATGTGGAATTTATGCCAGCCCCTTCTGCCGATAGGGTTGTGAATTGCCATATAAAACGCACCCAATACGGCAAGAATGCCCAATATAAGCAGAATGAGATGGTTCCTTACAATGTTGGATATAGTCAAAACCAACTGCGTAATAGCCGGCAGTTCCATATCGAAATCCTTAAAGATTGTGGCGAAAGTCGGTACGATTCCCACCACGAAGTAAATCAACACGCCCACGGACATAAGGAACAAAATCGCCGGGTACGTAATAGCCGTAATAATTTTACTCTTTAAAGCTTCGGTTGATTTTACGTATTTGGCGATTTGCAGCAAAGCCTCGGAAAGATGCCCGCCCACCTCGCCGGCCTGAATCATGGCCAGCCAAGTATGGTCAAATATTTTAGGGAATTTTTCCAATGCGCCGTGCAGACTGTTACCGCCGGCGACGTCGCGCGCCACGCTTAAAAGCACCGGGCCCAGCTGTTTATCGGTGGAGAATTCGCCCAACAGAGAAATAGCTCTTACCAAAGGCACGCCGCCCGCGATAAGCGTTGCCAGCTGCTCTGCGAAGAAAGCCTTTACGTGCCCGGGAACTTTTACGGAACCGGCGTTAATGCTGGTCTGCCCGAATGAAGCAAAAAGGCTCTTTTTGACTACAGGCGTAATTTCTATAACGAAAATGCCTTTGGCCTGCAAAATTTCCAAGGCCTTTTCTTTGGTGGCGGCGTCCACATGGCTTTTATAGTTTCTACCGCTGTTGTCCTGGGCTACATAATTAAATCTTGCCATAGATAAAACCCCTTTAAGTTAATTATTCTTCCGAAGTCGTTACCGAGAGCACTTCTTCAACCGAAGTAATGCCCCTAACCGCTTTACGCCAGCCGCTGGATCTTAAATTCCACGCGCCTGTTGACATGGCGGCTTTTCTTAATTCTATTAAATCTTTGGTCTTATAAATAACGTTGCGCATCGCTTCGTTGATTTTAAAGACCTCGTAAATAGCTTTTCTGCCTTTATAGCCCGTACCGGCGCATTTGGGACAGCCGGCGGCTTTAAAGAAAGTCCAAGTTGATTTTTCCCTTTCCGGGAGCATTGATTCCCTGGATATTTGATCAATAACGTCTTGGGTGGGCAAATAAGGAACTTTGCAATAAGGGCATAACACCCTGATAAGACGCTGCGCCGCAACCAACCCCAAAGAACTGGCCAAAAGGAAAGGCTCAATACCCATATCGGTAAGACGCGGTATTGCGCCGATGGCTTCGTTAGTGTGCAAAGTTGAAAGCACCAAGTGCCCCGTCATAGCAGCCTTTAAGCAGGCTTCGGCGGTTTCGGAGTCGCGGACCTCACCGACGAGGATGACGTCCGGGTCTTGACGCAGGAAAGAACGCAGACCTGCGGCGAAAGTCAAACCGATTTGGGATTTAACCTGCACCTGGCTGATACCGTCAAGTTTGTATTCGACAGGGTCTTCCAAAGTCATAAAGTTAAGTTCCGGCGATTTTATGGTGCTGAGTACTGCGTTCAAAGTGGTTGTTTTACCGGAACCGGTGGGGCCGGTCAAAAATATAAGACCGTGCGGCATGGCAGCCGCTTCAAGGAAGTCCTTTTTCTGCCTGGGTTCAAAGCCGAGTTTGTCCACGTTAAGTTCGCCCGTGCCTTTATCCAAAATACGAATAACCAACTTTTCGCCGAATACCGTGGGACACACAGACACACGGAACTCGACCGTCCTGTTATGATATTTTACGGCGAAGCTTCCGTCCTGCGGAAGACGTTTTTCCGCGATGTCCAATTTGGACAAAATTTTAATACGGGAAATAATGGCGTTTACCGCCTCTTTCGGAGGAGAGGTCCTTTCATACAAGGAACCGTCTATGCGGAAACGCAAGCTGACGCGCTCGTCAAAAATTTCCAAGTGAATATCGGAAACGCGCTCGCTCATGGCTTGCCTCAAGATGACGTTTACCATCTTGATGTAGTGGGAGCCCGGGCCAGTAGCGCTTTCCCTGTCCAAGTCGATTTTACCGTCGACGTTGGTAAGTTCGTCAAGGCCTTCTTTGCCGTCCAAAGCGGAGACTGCGTTTTCCTCTTCTTTTTCGGAAATTACTTCTTCAAGGATATTTTTCTTGGTATAGAAATTATCCAAAGCCAAAAACAGCTGGCTTTTGCTGGCGATGAAGGGCTGTATCGACATACCCGTCATCATTTTTAAGTTGTCAAGCAAAAATACGTTTGAAGGATCGTTCATGGCCACGGCCAAGGAACCGTCTTCCGCAAAAAGCGGGAGGATAAGGTTTTCTCTGGCGAACTTCTCGGATATTATGGAAGCAAGGTTTTGGTCCTTTTCGGGCACCAATACGCCGTTTTCCTTGCTGGCGTAAGGAACCGCCAGCTGTTTTGAAACGGCTATTGTAATGTCTTCTTCCTTAACTATGCCCAACGCAACCAATGCATCCGGGACCGAAACTCCGGTTTGGTTTGAATGCAATGTAGCTTTAGCCAAACCTTCTTCAGTCAGCTTGCCCTGCTCTTTTAATATATCCGTAAGCTTTTTAGCCATAAAAACGATCCTTCAAATAATAATCTAAATAATCCTTAAACTACTCTGCAAGCACGGTCGGGGTCAGGAATACGACCAAGTCCGTAGTGCTCTTTGAGGTTGTTTTATTGGTAAAGAACCAGCCGATTACCGGGATTTGACCGAGCAAAGGAACTTTCCTTACCGTTTCTTTCTCAACGGACTGCAATAAACCGCCGAGTACAACCGTCTGACCGCTCTTTACTCTGACCTGTGTGGATACGGCGCGCGTTACGGTATCGTAAGAATCGCCCGTTTCCGAAGGGGTCAAATCAGAATAGGAAGGAGCAACCGTCAAGGTTACATAGCCTTCTTTGTTGACCTGCGGAGTTACCGTTAAGGTTAAACCGACTCTTCTTCTTTCATTGCCGGAAGTGGAGCTGGTGGAAGAACCGCTGGTTTCTTTGGTAATCGTACCGATTGAAGCATCCCTTGAAGAAGTGATAATCGCGGGATTGTTGTTCATGGTGATTACTTTAGGTTTGCCGAGCATTCTGGATTCGTTCTTGCTGAGCATGGCCTGGAAAGCTACCGAGAAGCCGCCGAAATCAGCGGAAATACCCTTGTTTTTTTCATTAATTTCACTACCATAAGTAGGTTTGCCACTGCCATCACCATCCGGACCGAGCCATTTCCAGAAGTTGCTGCTGCCGCCCAACCAATCCCAAGGTACGGCTGAAACGCCGCCCAAGCTGGCCGAAGCCCAAGTGCCGCTTTCGTTGGTCCAGTTGAAACCGAGGTTCAAACCGCTGCCCTTGCCGACTTCTATTACCTGAGCCTCAATCAAAATCTGAGGAGCTTTGATATCAAGTTCGGCCAAAATGTTTTCAACTTGCGGGAAAACTTCCGGCACGTCCGTGATGATAAGCTTGTTGGTTCTGGCGTCAACGGCGATTTTACCTTGTTTGGTAAGTACGCTCTTGATTACGGAAAGAATGGCGCTGGCGCCATCTCCGCCGCCGCTGGCTCCGCCCGCGGGGGCCATGCCGATAGCCATACCGCCGCCAGCTCCGCCGCCGCTTGCTGGGTCAAATACGTTGACGCTGGAGGTGGTAGTGGAGAAGCTGCTGGAAGTGGTATCAGCAGGCATAATGTTATTCATATCCTGAGCTATAGAGCTTTGAGGCTGCAAGGATACATAATTTAAAGTGTAAACTTTAGTTACGGCGTCCGGAGCTTCGTCGGATCTTTTGGTGATGACGTAGCTGTCGCTCTTGCCGATACGCTGATAGGTTAAGCCCTGAACTCTTAAAAGAGTGTCCAAAGCTTCTCTAACGGTTACGTTTGCAAGAGAAGCGGAAACTTTTTTACCGGCGAATTCTTCGCCCATAATAAAGTTAATCTTCGCTTGAGCCGAAATACTGTTTAAAAAAGT
This sequence comes from Candidatus Proelusimicrobium excrementi, assembly GCA_934643455.1. Taxonomy (GTDB): domain Bacteria; phylum Elusimicrobiota; class Elusimicrobia; order Elusimicrobiales; family Elusimicrobiaceae; genus Proelusimicrobium; species Proelusimicrobium excrementi. The sequence continues at coordinate 105,089 of CAKUBV010000005.1, forward strand.
ACCTATGGGCACATTGTTTACCCTGATAGTTACTTTTCTGTCGAGAGGAGTATTATCCTCCGCCTGCTTGTAGATGGCAGATTCCCCGCCGGACGCCGCTTTGCGGGCCCCGGTGTTTTCATCCCCATAGGATAAATCTTCCACTACCGCAACTTTTGCTTCAGGCCTGGAGCTTTGCGCAGACGCTTCCACAGGTACCGCTACCTGAGAACCGGCAAACACAACCGCCAGGAACAGAGCCAGTCTATTCTTCATTAACATCCTCCTTAATTTAAACCAATCGAACTACATTAATGGTAATTTCTTTACAAATCTTTGGCCTTTATAGACAAAGGTGACGGAATCATCGGTAATTTTTACGATCTTCGCGCCCAATACGGTGCCGCCTTTGCCGACGACTTCGCCGTTGACTATGGCTTCCGTGCCCAAAATGCCGTCAATAGTTATCTTATTGATAATCGCGCGGGCGGGATTGCGCTTAAGTTCTTCCTCAAGCTGTCTTTGTCTTTCGGCTTCGGCCTGACGCTGTCTTTCCATTTCTTCAAGTCTTTTGCGCTCGTCCGCGATTCTTTTTTGTTCGGCAAGACGGGCCTTTTCAATGGAGTCGACCTCTTCCCTGGAAAGGAAAGGATCCCTTGCGTTGGTAGGTGCAAAAACCACGCGGGGCGCGGTTTCTTTATCGTCTTTTTTAGACGCGGCGGCTTGTTTTGCCGGCGCGGAACCGCCGCCTACGGCTTTTGCGGCTTTTACGGGCACCGCCGGCGTTACAACCGGCTCAATTATATCGGAGTTTCTGCTCCCGTCAACCACAACATTGTTTTGCTGGGCCGGCAAAGGCAGAACCGCAACGCCCAAAACCGCGGATAATAAAAGAGTTATATGTAAATTCTTTTTCATAAAATCACCGCCTATTTAGCAGATTTAGAGGACTCATTGCCCTTTAAGAACAAAGTATGAACTCTTAAACCGGCCTGCAATCTGCCCAAAGAGCCTTCCGCCCTAGATACGGTCAGATTGGAAATACGCATAAAATGCTCGTTATTTTCTATCAGCTCGATAAGCTTGCCGAGCTGTTCGTAAGTAAGTTCCAAATTAACGTCTACGGAAGAATGCGTAAAATCCCCGTCCTCGTCAAGGATATGCCTGCCGGTTCTGGTCGGTTCTACGCCGACTTTGTTGAAAAATGACAGCATTTGGCTTAAAAGCCATTCGTCTTTTTTACTGTAATCCGGCAGCCTCTTTACAAGGCGTTCGTACAAAGCTTTGGAATCTTCGTATTCTTTCGCGCTTTCGGCTTCGGCTTTTTTGGCGTCCACTTTGCGTTGGGCTTCCCATACTTTTGAGCCCGCCACTCCGTTTACATACCATACCGCTATAAACACTATCAGCAGTAAAACCAGCGGCCTTATAAAAGGATTCCAGTTCTTCTCGAACAACATATTTTGTACGTCGTTCAAGCCTTCTTTCATGTCAGTAATAAATTTCATTTTTTATCCTCCTTTTCGCATTTTAAGGAGAATTTCGTCCCCAGCACAAAGTCTTTCTGCTGCTGTTTAAGAGGCGCGGTCGAAAAGTCGTAAGATATCGTCGCGCGTCCTTTGCAGAGATCGGCCATTTCGGGGGTGGAATCCACCACCGTTCTGAAGCGGTTTCCGAGCGCAAGTTCCTTTTCCCTGCCGGAATAAACGCTGGCAACGCCTTCCATGCGGATATAGCTTTTTTCTTTAAGTTTTGACGCGCCGGTGTCATAAGGATATTTAATATCCAAAGAGGTAAGCCACATTTCCTGCGGCAAAATATCCGGCAGGATAGAAAGCTTTTCCGTATAATTGACCGGGGCCAAAAATTTGGAAAGGGCTTTAGACTTTCTGCTCATAGAGTTTACCTTTTCCTTAATTTGGGAAGCGTACAAACCTTTAAAGTCCGCCACATCGTTATTTGTGGTAAAAGTTTGGGAGGAAAGCGCTTTAAGCTTCATCACGGAACGTATCTGAACGGAACCGCACCATAACACGAGCAAAGCCACCAAAACTAGCGCAAGCTTCCAAACAGTTATAGTGCTGCGGATTTCCTCTTCCGACGATCTGTTTTTACGGTACAGGTCTATATCCGGGACGTTTTTATTTACAAATTTAAGGCACGCCCCGATAGCGGCCATTTCCGCAAAACCTTCAACTTTAAAGCCGAACAAATCGGAGATTTTCCAAGTTCTGACATGGCGTTTTACTTCGCTTTCCAAGATAGGCGCCCAAAAATCGGCCTCGTCGGAAATAACGGACACGTCTTCAAACGGGTTCTTTTCTATCTGCTTGGAAATGAAATCCATGCAGTTGTTGACTTCAAGCCTGTTTCTGTTGCCTATGGCTTTCTGCACTTCAACTTCGCGCATTAAGACGGGAGCATTGTTCAAAGCGTACAAAAACTGCCCGGTATGGGAGGTGAAATTTGCATAAATACAGCCTTTGCCGGAAACGTTCTCTTTATCGGTTTGATTGAAAAGCCTGTAAATTGAAAGAGGTGAAGTTTCAACCGCAACCAAATTAAGGCCGATACTCTTCATACCGGATTCAAGTATCTGCACTATGCGGGCGGAAGTCATAGAGAAGACTACGCCCAAGTGTTTGGCTTTGCTGAGCCCGGCGTAAAAAGAATAAACGTAATAATCCGATACGCCCCTTTCAAAAGGATAGTGGATATACTTGCGCGCCTGAAGCGGAATGGTGTTCTTCCAGTATCTTCTGGGCGTATCCTGCATTACGAAATGGCGGTGTATGCTGAAATTTGAAGCAAGCGTTACAACCACATTCTTAGTGGCCCATTGTTTGCTGTCAATAATTTTCTTAATCGGATCCAGCCAATGTTTGGGCATGGAGAAAAAGCCTTCGTTTAAATCCGCCGGTTTTAATACTCCTGGCGGAATTTCCCCCACCGGAAGCTTGATTAAAGAATCAATTTCCAAACCGCCGGATTTTTCCCGCACCTGGGCCACATACACATCCGTAAGAGATATGTATATGCCTATACATTCTTTATAATCGGTTCTCTTGATACCAAGGGAACTGTCTATCGTAGAAGAAAAAGACATCAGCCCCCCTATTAATAATTATAATTGTCCGGATCATTGACGTCATATGCGGCGCCCGGCATATTTACAGTGCTGGGAACTCCGCCGTCAACGCCGCCTTGATTAAATGAATCGGCGGTTCCGTCTGCGGCGTCATTTACTGCGGCCGAGGCGTCCGTGCCGTAAGTGTCAAATCCAAAATCGTCAGCGGGCATTGAAGCCGGCTGTTCCGTGGAGAAGTTGTCTTCCGCAGAAACATCCGCCAAAGCGTCCGCGCCTGATTTACGTATGGCTTCGGGTTTGCTCCAAAGGCGTTTTTTGGTGTAATCCAATTTGGAGTTTTCCCCCGCCGCCGCGGCTTTTGCGCCCTTTGCGGTTTTGGCCGGTTTGGCTTCGGCTTTTTTGGTCTGCAAGAGTTCGACTTTGCGTCTTACGATTTTTTCTCTGCCGTCAACGTCTTTGGCTCTTAAAATTATGGTATAATTGCCGATGGGCAGAATTTGGCCGAAATACTGCTTCTTTCCGTTCCAGAAAATCTGTCTGTAAACAGGGCCGCTGCCGGAAATCTGTCTTACCACATAGTATTTGCCGTCTTTGGCGTGCTGCACTATCTGCAAAGTCCAATCGGCGACTTTTGCGAAAGATTCCACCACCGAGAAATCCGCCACCATGCCTTCGTCCATATCGGGCGTAATGGACCTGAACGGATAGAGGCCGAGGCTGAGCACCGGCGGGGTGTTCTTTTCGGGTGATTTAAGTTTCAAATTCGGTTTGGCGGTATAATCAAACACTATGGAAATGCCGTCCAAATCGCTGAATTTGGCTGGGGGCTGTTCGGTAGTGAGGCCCATATTAAAGCTGAGCTTCGCCGTGGAAACGCCCATATTGATTAAGTAAGAATTTAAAGCTACGGTCTGCCTTACACCCTGTATTGAAACGCTGTCGGTATAAGAGCCCGGCGGCAAAAGTACGAAAGAAGGCGTACCGCTGAGTATCATAAGGGAGTAAACTTCATCCAAAATTTCTTTGGCTTCAGGTTTGAAGGTTACGCCGTCGTCGGCGAAAATCGCGCTTGATTCCATATCAATCGCGTCAACCATTCCGCCGCGCATATAAACATTTATGCCCTTATAGGAATTTAATTTTTCCAGTACGGAGTTGGTCATTGAGTCAACCTGCGCGTTGATGCTTTCCCTTCTCAAGGCTTTTACTTCTTCATCGTCGCCTTCGGGCATGGTGCTTTCGGCAACGATTTTTTCAATGCGTTTATTGTCTTCGACCGGGGTCCCTTCCGGGGTATAAATTACGGGTTCGGCGACATTGGCGCCTTCCTGCCGAGGCGCAGCGGCCTGAAGCTGAGCCTGCGCCTGTTCCTGAGCTTGCGCAACAGGTTTTTTGGCTTCTTTTACCGGTTCGGCTTCCACGCCTTCACGGGCTTTCCTGGAATCGAATAAAACTTTGCCTTCATGGCCGGTTTCACGGGCTTTTTCCAATGATTCGTCATAGGGAACTTGCTTGGGAGCTTCAACCCCGCCTCTTTTGAAATGTATCAAATTGACATATTCGTTAGCTTCGGAAATCTGTTCGGGATTACCGCTTACAAATACGTCAATGAAATTATCCATGGCGTCATCGTATTTGCCCTCTTCGTACAAGGCCTTGCCTTTGTTGAGTTTGTCCTCAACGCTTAAAGAAGCGGCATAAGCGGCCGTAAAAACAAAGCATAAAGATAGAGCCACAAATATGTACTTGGTTAAACTATTTTTAATATTTGGCATAATGTACCCCTTTAAAGGTATTATAAATAACTACACATAATGATTATATCAATTTAGAGGTCTTTGTAAAGCTTTTTTTACAAATTTTCCATATTTTTAAGCCTCGTCAAGGCCTGTTCGTCATGTTTATCGTAGGATAAGATAAATTGCAAAGGCTCTTTGGCTTTCTCCGCCTCGCCGGCATTAAGCCGCGCCGACGAAAGCGCAAATCCCAAAGGTTTAAAATATTTAAAATCGGAGTAATAAGGCTCAAGCAGAAGAGCGGCTTTTGCGTATTCGCCCTTATTAAAACAGATTTCAGCAAGCAAAAGAGCGGCGGAAGGGCTTTCCGGGTAAGCGGCTTGCAGAGCGGATATTTCCTTTTCCAAAGCGGGGCCGGTTTTAAACCTTTTCACTTTGGCCCTGGCCGCTTTAAAAACTTCGGCTTTTTTAAGCAGTTCCTCGCCGCCGTATCCTTTATCCCGGCAGAGTTTGGCAAGTTCGTAAAAATCCGGGTTGAAAAGGTCTTCTTCCAAAACTTGCCCGGCCAAGGCGCAGGCTTCCGCGTAAGCACCGGCGGAAAAAGCCGAAAGCCCGTAAGCCAGTTTAAGCTCCTGCTCATGCGGGAAAATTTTTAAAAGTTCTTTGGCAAAAGCGGCATTTTCCGCCGTCCTGACAGAGGGCAGAACTGCGGCGAATTTGGCCCAAGCCTGAACCGCGGCCAAATTTTCGGGATACAAAAGCAAAGCTTTTTTAAGATATTCCGCGGCGGCGGAATTTTCCCCCAAACCGCTTTTTATTCCGGCAGCTCTTAAATAAAACTCGTAATAACCAGGATATTTCTTTATTCCGCGTTCGGCGTAGGACATGGCTTCGTCATATTCGGCGGTTTGTATCAAGGCGTTAACAACGCCGAAAGCGGCTTCCGCGCGCACGGCCGGGTTTCTGTCGGCTTTTTTAAGCCGTTCCGCGGCCAAAGCATAGTCGCCCTTGGCAAAGGCTTTGTAGCCTTCAAGCGCGGAAAACTCCGCCCCGAAATACGATATCTGCCAAGCCGCGGCCACAAAAGCGCAGAAAAACACCGCGCCGCAAATTAAATAAACCGCGGCAGTCTTGATTTTCTTAACTTCGGCTCGGCAGGAAATATTATTCAGCAATCCGAAAACAAACCAAAACGCAAAAGCCGGTATAACAGCCCTGAAAGTTATATTAAGCGTATTATCCGCGCAAAAAGCGGCAAGCCCGGCCAAAAGGCATAAATAAATAAGGCGCGAATCAGAGTTCTTCTCGGCGCGTACGGCTTTTATCGCTTCAAAAGCCCCGAAACCCAATAAAAACACAAAAACCGCCAATCCCAAAAGGCCGCTTTCGGCCAAAACCTGAATGAATTGATTGTGCGCTTCGTTGGCCTGCGTTTTAATACCGCCCAAAACGGGATTGCGGAAAATAAGCCCGCCTTGGCAAAGGCCGTAGTTCATTTGGAAAGAAGTCAGCCCCTTGCCGATAAAAGGCGATTCTTTAAACATCTTAAGCCCGCAGGCCCACATCATAAGTCTTTGATGATAAGCCGGATTTATATTGTCCGCGCCGGCGTCCAAAGTGAAAGCGGAAGCCTCGTTAAGCGCGGAAAGTTCTTCAATCCTTTCTGCCGCGGCGGAAGAATAATTTTTATCATCTTTTTGCATTCCCGAAGGCCATAAAAAGAAAACCAAAAGGCAAAAAACGACCGCAAAAACGGCTTTGCCTTTGGCCTTCATAAGCAAAGTTCTGAAATCCTTAAACAAAAGCAAAATGAATCCGCCGGCCGCCGCGCCAAGCCAGGAAGAGCGCGTCATACTTATGGCCAAATAGGCGCAAAAGACAAAAAGCGTCAGCAGGAAAGTGAACTGTTCCCCGCCGGTGCGCGCTTTCATAAAACGTAAAAAAGCCAAAGGCAGGAAAACCAGCAAATAAGAAGAAAGGAAATTGGGATTGCCGAAGGTGGAAATCGCGCGCGCGCCGAATTCGTAATTTATATTGATTTTCCATATCATTTCCAGCCCGGCGTTTTGAAGTATCCCGTAAAAACAGCAAATCACGCATACGGCCAAAAATATATCTAAAACGGCAAAAAGCGTAACGTCTTTAAGGCGTTTCATGCAGATATAGGCGGCCCAAGCCCACATTAAAGCGGCGTAAACCCAAAAGAAAACCCCTCCAAACACATTAAACAAGAACCAGCAGAAAGACCACAGCGCAAAATTAAAATAAAAATCCGGGCGGAATTTTTCCCACCCGCCGGCGTTGACGGCCTTTGCCAGGAACCAAGCCCCCACAAAGGAAAAAACAAAGACATCCCCCTTTTGGGAAAATTCCCCTATCAAAGCCAAGAAATTGTCGCCGCGCGCCAAATTAAAGAAAAGAGAAAACAAACTCACAGCCGCAAAGGCCAGCATAAAAACGTCGGTCTTGGAAAATTTTAAAACAAGTTCCCCCGTCAACAAAACTTTAAGCGCGCGGCAAAGCAAAAACGCGCACATCAGCAAAGCAAGCAGCAAATCCTGAGCGATATAAGGGTTCTTCGTCAGGTCCGTAAAAAATATCAGCGGCGTCATAAAAACACAGCCGGCCAAAATAAGTTTTTCCGCCGAAGGCAGAAACTTTAATAATTTTTCTTTCATAATCCCCCCGCGGCTTTTATGCCCCGCAAATGATTTTGGGCTTTGGGGTCGTTTCTGTGTTTGGAGATATAAAGCGGATTGGAAACTTCCTCCGGCCCTTGGATATACAAATTAACCCAATTGGCCGCAAGGCGGTAATCGTTATGTTCCAAAGCGATATTCGCAAGGCGGTAATAGGCGTTGTCGTAAACGGGATCCAGCAAAAGAGATTTTTTTAGGGAAGCCTCAGCCAAATTATAATATGCCTGAGCTTCTTTCATATTTCCGCGGCGCGCCGACGCTTTGGCCATATCGTGATATAAAGCCCCCAAATTGTAATGTATCATCGTATCGTTAGGGATAAGCTCAAGAGATTTTTTATAGGCTTTCAAAGCGCGGTCATAATCGTTAAAAAGGCCTTCGGGTTCGTCGCCTTCATAAGGGCGGTTCTTCTTGGCTAAATCGGCCCGGTTCTGAAAAACTATTCCGCTGAACTGATATAAACTCGGCGAAAAAGGATTTAACCTCAAAGCTTTGTAATAGTATGAGGGCGCGGCGGGATTATTGCGCCCGGCCAAACCCGCCCCGGCGGCGGCGTAAAAATCAGAACGGAAAGGCTGAAAGCTTAAATAAATAAAAACGGCGGCAAGGGCCAAAATCAGAAAGCTTACCGTCCGCCGGCAAAGCCAAGCCCTGCGCAGAAAAGCCCAAGCCGAGTACCCTGCTGAAATTAAAAAGAAAAACCAATAAAAATAAAAGTACAGGGCTTTGTCTTTAAGAGCAGGGGAAGACATCTCGTAAAATTCCCGCGATAAAACGCAAATTATAAATAAAACAAAAGCCGCAAAGAGGATATACAAAAACTTAAAGAGCTTTCCGCGCGCGGGTTCTTGAACTTCCTGAGGTTTTGAAGTTTCAATCGGGCCGAAGTTTAAAACAAACAGCATAGCGTTAAACACCGTTAGGAAATACGCCGTGGAAACGAAATATACGCTTACATCCACAAGATTATGCAGATATATCACGGCGGGCGCGGTAAAACAAGTAAGCAGTAAAAGAGCGTCTTTGCGGTTCTGCGGAGAAGAACACAACTTTTTAAGCCGGCCAAAAAAGCCGAGCGTCTGCCATATCAGCAAAAGCAAAAACAGCCCCAAACCGGCAATGCCGAGTTCGCAGGTTTGCTCGATAAAATAATTTTCCGCATGCTGGGTTTCCCCGTTGTGAAGACCTTCCATATAAAATATTTCCGGCCTTTTATAAGCCGTATAAATATAACGAAAAGAACCTTTGCCCGTACCGAACGCGGGCGAGGCCTCAATCATTTCCGCCGCGGAACGCCATGTGGACAGGCGGAAATTTACCGATTGCATACGCTTTGCCGTAAACACGCCGGCCGCCAAAACGGCAAACAAAAGCACCGCGGAAATAATCAAATTGTATTTAAGACGGTGATATTTGTACTTTTCCGAAAAGAAATTAAAATAAATAAAACCAAACAGAGCCAAGCCCGCCGCCAAGGCCAGCCATGCGCCTTTGCTGAGTGTAAAAGCGATATTCAAAATAAGCAAAATCATCAAGACGGCCAAACTTTTTGATGGCTTTGCTAAAAAGGAACCTAAAGCAGCAAAAAAAGAAAAAAGGCAGAAATCCGCCAGGAAATTGGGGTTGGCTATTGTGGAAAATATCCTTTCATGGAAAAAGTCCGTCCATTTAAAAACGTCAATTCCGGGCAGAAGGTATTTATCCAAAATTTGAACCGCGCCGTAAACGGCTACAATCCAAGCCGCGGCCAAAAGGTACTTGATAAATTCCGCTGCGCGGCGATTGTTAAAGCTGAATATTACCGTTACAAACAAGGCCGAATAGGCCAAAAAGCGTATAAGGGACCCCAGCCTGGCCAAAATATAAGGATGCGCAAAAAAAGATACGGCCGTATACAGGAAGTAAAGCGCAAAAGGGAAAAGCAAAGCCAAGCTGCGGGCGGAAAAAATTTTAATGCGCCGCTCAAAAATATCGCTCAGCCAAAAAGCTAAAGCGCCTGATACGGCTGCGTAAAAAACGGTTATTTTTATTTGTGCGCTGTCTTGATTAAACAGGAATAAAGCAGATGAGAGAAGTACGCCCGCCAAGCCAAGCCAGCGCGTTATAAGATCGCCGCAAACGCTTTCCCGTTCTGCTTCTGCTTTTAAAAGCGGTTTCTTCTTGGCCATAAGCAAGACAAAAAAATAAGCCGAGAATGGGATTCGAACCCACGACCTACCGCTTACGAAGCGGTTGCTCTACCAGCTGAGCTATCTCGGCGATATAATAGATTTTATCAATTTTAAAATATTATTTCCAGTAAATTTATCCGAAAATTAAATTTCAGGCGGAAATTCGCTAAAAAAACACTAAGTTATCCCTAAATACACGGGCCGCAAACGCAAAGGAATGCGGCCCTCAAGTACAAAAGATTTATTTTACCGAAATTATTTCAACGTCAAAATGCAAATCTTTGCCGGCCAAAGGATGATTGAAATCCAATTCGACTTCTTCGGGGGTAATTGCGCTTATAACCGCTCTGAAGCTGTGTTCGCCGTTGCTCGCGCCGACGACGTCGCCGACTTTTATATTTTCAATATTTTGTATCGCGCTTCTGGGAACTTTCCTTTTGGCGTCGGGGTTGACTTCCCCGTAAGCTTCCTTGGCGGGGACGTCTACGGATTTTTTATCGCCCGGTTTAAGGCCGAGCAAAGCCTTTTCCAGCCCCGCGATTATATGCCCCGCGCCATGCACGTATTCAAGCGGGCCTCTGCCCTTGGAAGTATCGGCCGTTTTTCCATCAACAGTCAGCGTATAGTCAATGGCCACTTTAGAACCTTCTTTTATCATATTCTCTCCTTACGGGCCCAAGCCCCTTAATATAAAATCATTCTACAAAATTTTATTCGTTTTACTCAGTTATTTATAAGCCGCAGCGCTTTGGGCTTACGTATAAAAAAGCCCTCCTTCAGGAGGGCTTTAAAAACCGGCGAAATCCAGCACCAAATCAGAAGTTCACCGTCAGGAAATTAATCCCACAGTAGGCGTCCGAGTTATTATCCACATTTACGTTTTGTCCGGCGCAGGCCACGTCCCTTGTTTGGCTGAAAGTATCATGTGCCGGCCTAACGGTATAGTCAGAGCCTTGGGGACAGGTGTAAATGGTGTACAAAGCCCTTGTATAAGAATCTTTGCACTCAAGGCCCGAACCCATTTCCCAGCCGCTGGCTTCGCAGTTGGACCCGAAGGCGGTTTCATTAAGAGCGACGCATTCTCTGGCGGAAACTTCACAGCCGCCGCTATACTTGCTGCAAAGAGATATACAGCTTTCCATATCCGTTAAAGAGCATTGCACCAAACCGTTTATGTTATTGTTGCGGAAAGCCTCCTCGCCGGAAGCGAAATCTTCCATAACACACTGTATCGCGCCGGTATCTGCGACATTATTTTCATAAACGCATTTTCTGTAATAAGAAGTAAAACCGGAAATATAAGGTTTATTAATAATATTGCTGGGATTATAACTTACCTGGCGTTTATCTACACAGTTTTTGCTTTTTGGCGCACCGTTCGGGCAGCTGTAGGCACCTATTTCATCTCCGTCGCAGGTATCCGCGGGGCAGGAACCGCCGGTGCAGGTAACCCATGCGCCGTAATAGTGGCCCTTATTGCTTCCGCCGCACTGGCTTGAAGGCGTTTCCGCAAAAACTCTTTTGCCGAAAGTCGTACCTCTTACCTGAGGGAAAGTAAACGCAGAAGCGCCGTTCCTTACAGAAAACGAAGCCGTATAAAGATTGTTTATAACCGCAGCATGCGGAAGGCTCAGCGGGCCCGTAACCAAAGTGCCGGCGTATAAAACCGGGATTTCTATCGTGGTAAAGTTCATATCAAAGAAAGTATTTTGCTGCACGGTGGCGCTGCTGTACCTGGATACTATTACGTTACCATAGGTTTGATTGGGCGCATCAAAGAACAAATCCCGTTTTACGGTCAGATTTCCGCCGAAAGAAATCGAACCTGCTTCAAGGTAAGTTTCCTGTATCGGTTTATAGACCGAGGAAGCAAACCCGGCGGGAGTAGAACCGTCCACGCTGTTTGCACCTATAATAAGATCGTAGACGGTTGCGTCGCCGAATACGGAAAAAGTGCTGAACATACCGTAAGGGCTGGAAAGCGCCGTGGAAATTTCGTACTCGGCGGCTTTTGCACAAACGGCAAAAACAAAACACGACAAAACAAGAAGAAATTTTTTCATAAACAATCCCTCTGAAATAATAAAGCCCGTTCTTAATTATTTAAAAGATTTACCCTTTTAAATATGATACACGGCTCAAAGAAGCGTGTCAAGCTATAAATGGTAAAGCGGCCCCTGTAAGAACGGCCTTAAAGAGGCTATATTATTAACGCTCTCGCTGGCCAAAAGGAACCCTTTTACCAAACCTTTGCCGTCTTTGATCTCAACCACGTGCCACATAAGGCTGATTTTGCTTCCGTCCGCAATGTTGATGTCAAACAAAAAGTCAAACGCTCCGCCTTTGGAAGTCTTATATGCGCTCTTGAAATCGCCCTCCGCTTTTAAACTGTCATAAGCGAACTTGACGAAAACGTTTTGGTCTTCGGCCTCAACCATGTCATAAATGCCGCATATGCTGCGCATGACCCCGTTAAGGTTTTTAACTCTGAAGTTCTCGTCTATTATAGCCGCAGGTACGTCCAAGCTGGAGGCCAGCCTGCGCAGCGCGCCGAGGCTGTTATCCACCGCTTTTTTGTTTTGGCGGATTTCAAGCGCCATACTCATAAGCCCGCCGACAAAACCGATAAAGCTCTTGTCTTCGTCGGTAATCGGCATGGTGTTCTTTTTGACGCTGACGAAAGCTATCGCGCCTTCCACTTTGCCGGCTATGTAAAGCGGCGCGGCTATTACGGAAGATATTTCCCTCTTGACGTGCAGGCATCTGTAACAGTTCAGTATAGACGTATCCCTTACCGCCACGATTTTACCTTCTTTTATCGGTGCGAAGCATTCTTCAAGCGGGGTTTCCAAGTCTTTGTTTATCTCGTAAGGATTTTCTGTAGCGTAGTTGATAAGTATTTTATCCCTGTTGCGCCCGCTTAAGTGCATTATAAGCCCTATTTCCGCGCCGAAAATCTGTTTGCCGTATTCAAGGATGTCTTTCATGTTTTCGACAAAGCTGTTTTGCTTTCTGGAAGAGAAATCATAAAGATGATGGATTTTGTTTTCAAGCCCTTTGCGCCTGTCAACGTTTTCCACCAGCATTACGACGCTTTCCTCCCCTTCAAGGCGGGATATTGAAGCTTCGTAGAATTTTGTTTCCCCTCCGCTCTGCATGGAGAAGCTCGTCTGCACCGGTACCCCGCCGCCGTAAGCCTGTTTAATGTTTTCCAGCAGCAGAGATCCTTCTTCTTTAGTCAAAAACTCCTGTATATTGTGCCCGAGCCAATCGGAAGGAAACACTGCGATATCATACCCGGCCTCGGCCGTTTGATATTCCTGTATGACGCCTTTGGAATCCAATTTAATGTAGAGGCCCGGCAAAATGTTTTTAACGCCTTTAAGTTCTTTGGATTTATAATCAAGCTCGCTGGCAAGCATTCGTTCCTTGCTGGCGTCGCGTATCATTATAACGGCCTTTTCCGCCGAAGCGGCCTTAAAACCGCTTATGCGCACTATAGAAGCCTTCGCTTTGCCGCTGACGTTAATCATGGCTTCAAAGCATACCGTTTTATCGTCTTTAAGAATTTCCGCCTTTGAAGCCAAATAAGCTTTTACTTTCTTTTCTTCTTTTCTTTCTTTATCAAGAAGCAAATCCGCCAGGCTGAGCTTTAAAAGCTGTTCCATGCCGTAGCCCGTAAAAACGCATGCGGCTTCGTTGACTTTGGTGAAAGAGGAAAAATCTCCGTCTTTAATGTCGCATTCAAGCAAGGCCGCGTCGGAAACTTGTACAAGTGCGTGCGCGTATTGGCTCCTTTCGTCAAGAACGTCCAAAAGTTGTTTTTTGGCGCTGACGTTCCTAAATGAGATAAGGAAATTATTGTCCTTGGCCAAAACGGCGTTGGCTTCCACTTCCACGCCGGAAGCCGCGCCCTTGCTGATTTTATAATCCCGGCTTTTTACCGCGCCGTGATTGTAAAGTTCGGCTATATCAAGTTCTATCGCGGCCTCGTCATGCGGCGTAAAAAGGGAACTTAAAGGTTTGGAATACAAATTGCCAAACGAAGTGCCGAAAAGCTGTTCGGCCCTGTTATTGCATTTTAAAATCAACCCTTCTTTGGAGCAGAGCAAAACGGCGTCCTGATAAGTAAGCACGTCTTCCGACATTGCCTTCCCGTCTTCAGGGCCGGTTTCTTTGCCGTTTTTCTCCAGCGAAAGCTGCAAAACGTAGTCGCAAACATTTTTGCCGCCGGGCAAAGCTCTTTCGTTGACCGGCGTCATAGTAACTTTTAACGGCATTACGCCGCTTTTGTTAATGCCGGAAACAGTCTTTTTAATGCGGTCGAAGTTTATTTCGCCTTCAAACACGCAAGGCTCCATGGCGGCCATGGCGCGGCGCGCTTTCAAAGGCAGGCCCGGCTTGATAAAAATACTGCCGTAAAGAGGCTTATCCTCATGAGTAAAACCAAGTATATCGCGCGCGGCGCGGTTCATCTCGTAAATATAACCGTTGTGCTGCAAAATTATAAAAGGAATATTAGAACCTTCAAAAACGCTGCGGAATCTGTCGTCTTTGGTTTTTGCCGTCTTTTCCATACTGCGTTCTTTGGTTATGTTTCTTAAGAACATAATCACTATCTTTTTGCCTAAATATTTGGATATCGCGCCGGATACTTCAAACTCAAAAACTTCGTCTTTGTTTTTGTTGTCAAGTTTTATAAAAGCGTAATCTTTGGCGGCGGTGCCGGCGGCGATTTTATCGTAAAACTCACCGGCGGCGTCTTTGCTTGCGGCAGAGGCCAAATCGGCAAAAGTTTTGCCTTCCAGCTCGCGCTCATCGTATCCCAAAGAAGTAAGCAAAGTTTTGTTCGCGAAGGAAATTTTGCCCTGCTCTATAATCAAAATGCCTTCTTTGCAGTTTTCCACCAGCATGGAATATTTGCTGCGGGATTCGTAAACCTGCCTTTCCATTTTGCTTTTGGCCGTAATATCTTCGGAAACGCCCAAAAGGCAGTTCGGCGTGCCGTCGGCGAAGAACAGCGGCGTTTTTACCGTATGCATTATTTTTATTTCGCCTTCCTGAGCGGAAATAAGTTCCTGCGGGATATCAAGTTCACGTTTGGCGTCAAAAACTTTTTGGTCCTGCATGCGGATAAATTCTTCCTGCTCGGGATTGATTTTATCGTTATGCGTGGTTTTGCCTATGACTTCTTCCGCTTTTTTGCCGAAGACTTCCTCGCACTTTTTATTCCAAAGTATATATTCCCCGGTATATTTCTTTGCGTACAAAGCCACGGGCAGATTATTGACGATTTCCTGAAGGAAGTTTTTATAATGGACGACTTCCCTTTCCCGCTCATAAGCGGAGCTGATGTCTTCCCCTATGGTAACCACCATAAAAGGTTTGCCGGCTTTATCGTATATAGGCGATTTTACGGCGCGGATTACTCTTTTCTTGCCGTCGGAGCCGATATATTCTTCTTCCGGGATGTTTACGCCTTTGCCGGTTTTCAAAACGTTTAAATCACGTTTCTTGTAGAAATTCTTTTTTTCTTCGCTTTCTTTTTCGGAAGGTTCGCCCGAAGAACCGTAAACTTTCAAAGTTTTTTTATTGCGGAAGATAATATCCCCGTTGATGTCGCGGGCGTAAATGGCCACCGGGGCTTCATTAAAAATAGTCTGTAAAATATTATAAGTTTTGCTGCCTTCTTTTTCCTGCAGATATTTTTCCGTAATATCCTGCGCTATTGTCAGCACTCTTGAGGGAGAAAACGCCGTTTCCGGCATCGGCACTTTTATTAAATCAAGCACCACTTTATTGCCTTTCTTGGTCGTATAATGCTCCGCCGGATATAAAACGACTTTCCCGTCTTTTATTATTTCTTTCTCACGCGCGGTGTAGTTCTTTGTTTGTTCCTTACTCTCGTGCGCGAAACCGCGCTCAAAATCGCTTTCCAAATCGTCTTCAAAAATTTCCGTGGTTTTTTTGTTCCAAAAAGACACCTTTCCGTCCGTATCGCGCGTATAAAAAGCCAAAGGCGCGTAATCCAAAATATTTCGCAGGAGATTTGCCGTCAAAGTGTTTTTCTCTTCCTTGTTTTTGCGGTCGGTAATGTTTTCCATAACGCTGAGCATCATCGCGGCGCCGCCGCCGTCGGATAAAGGCACCTTGCTGGTGCGGAAAAACCTCATAATGCCGGCTTTGTCTTTAAAACAGAATTCTTCTCCGTCAGCGGGAAGAAGCCCTGTTTTGAATATTTGTTTGTCGCGGGCCGCATCTTCCTTATAAATCTGTTTAGGCAGCTGGGAGGCGGAGTCCCCAAAACCGCAGTTGGAACCCAGCAAAGCGCGGGCCGCGTCATTTGCCGTAAGGATATTGCCTTTTTCATCACGAATGAAAGCCGCAAACGGCAAAGCGGAAAATAAAGCTTCCATGTAATTTTTTGAGCGTAAAACTTCCGCTTCCACATTTTTAAGATTATAGGCTTTGTCGTCGACTTCGCTGATATTTACAGCAGCGTATTTTTCTTCTTTTCCCGCGCCAAGATAAGACATATCCAATTTAACTTTAAAAGCTTTCCCGTTAAAAGCTATACCGCAGGAAAACACCGCGCTGTCCTCAAAAGAAAACACATCATCGGCCTTCTTGGAAAAAAGCGTATAATCCGCTTTGCTCGTCATATCCTGAACGCCGTGAGGCAAAACCGCCGTGCCCAACAAATCGATAAAAGCGTTATTGGCGTATACGATTTTTGCGTTCTGCGTTATAACGGCATAGGGCTGATTCAGTTTTGAAAATACTTGTACGGCCTCTTTCAACACCGCGTCCGCGATATTGACGGTGTTTTGTTTTTTATTGTCGCTTGAAATAATATTTTTGACAGCTTTCAAAAAATTGTTTTCTTTCTCATTTTTAGCCATAAAGAAGCCTCCGCGCGGCGTCTTTGCATAACGCCCTTAATGATACAATATTAAAAATTTAAATTTTATACAAGAAGATATGTTAATCAGGATAATTCCTTTTACAGGCAAAACCCCGGTTCGTCTTTGCGAACCGGGGCGGTTAGTTGAGAGGCTTTTCAGCCTTAAAAATTAAGAGCAAGAACAATATACGGGGCCGGCAACCATTATATAACCGTTTTGGGTTCCGCGGTTTACAATGCCCGTTTTATTTTTTTGTTCACAGCTGCAAGAACCTCTGGGGTTGTCTATCCAAACATAATCGCCGAACTCTGCCGCGATCTCGCTTTCCGTCATAGCAAATATGCCGCCTTCTATTCCGCCCCACTCGCAAGTGGGTTTTACACAAGGCCCCCAAGCCGACCATTGCCCCGTGCTTGTATTGCAGGTGCGTGTTCTGGTTCCGCAAACTCCGCATGTTTCGGAAGAATTGCCGCTGCATTGGATAACAGTAGAGCAGCTTTTACCCCAACCGCTCCATGTGCCGTCGCTGCAGCATTTCCTTTCAGATGTTCCGCAGGGTTCAATTGGCATATACTCCACTTGCCCGGATGTGCACTCTTTCACTATCGGGGTCCCGCCGCAAGAATACCACTCCCCGCAGCTGGGCGTTTCATCAACTATTTGCGATATTGTGCCGCACCCTTTTACTACTCCGGGAACCGTACAGTCAAGGCACTGCTGCCCGGTTTTCGAACTATACCTTGTTTCCGTATAACTATATGCCGGAAGACTGCACCCGCCTTGATACATTCCTCTTACGCATTTACACCAACCGGAGCCAGATTGCTTAGTACCGTCGGGCAAATCCCTTGTGCAACTTACCTTGCTTTCACTGTAACCGCTGCATTCCGTTATGGGCTTATCAAGCGTTTGCGCGTAGAGGCAAGCACAAAACAGGAAGCAATAACATATCACAGTACAAAAAACTTTCACAGATCTCTTTAAACTAACCATATTTTTTACCTCCGTTTTTGATTACTTCAAGCCAAAAAACCTTAACAAACGCAGATTAAGAGCGAACAGAGATATCACAGATTTTTCAGCCTGAAATATAGAGGAAATTTATCAAAAAAAAAACAAGTCAACTGTTTTCGCTTTTTAACAAAACGCTCCGACGTACGACACGGCAGAAAGGAAAGCAAAAAAGAATGTTAAAAGAAAGATAAATGGATAGATAAATGTAGGTCGGGCTTTGCCCGACAAATGTAAACTTCTTTTTAACGTCAGGTAAAACCTGACCTACATTGAATTGGTTTTTGAGTGAACTTTCAGCGTGAGAGCTTGAAAGCGGCGTGATTTTTCAGATTTGAAGGAAATTTTTATTTTCTTTGTCGTAAGCTATACTAAGTGCGATGCGTCCAAAGGGCGCGCAGTATGCGAAACGGCAAAAAAATCAAAATTTACCCAAATATGGAAAATTGCTAGCCGTGAGAACGCAATATCACGCGAGTTGAAAAATACATGAGGACATAACATGGACCGAGCAAAAAATATAAAGCAGGTCAAATACGGAAGTTTGCTAGCCGTGAGAGCACAACTTAACACGAGTCAAAAGAAATCAGGCAAAATACGAAAGCTTGCTAGCAGAAGGGATTTAACCTAGTCCGACAAAAAAAACGCCGCTTAACGCGGCGCGCTGAACTATACCCCGGATTCTGTCCGCCAAAGGCGTGCAGACCATTTATCTGTGCGGCCTACTCTGCCTTAACATACGGGCCGTATATCGGCATATTTGGCCTTGCTCCGAGCGGGGTTTACCTTGCCGCAGGCGTTGCCGTCTGCGCGGTAAGCTCTTGCCTTACCATTTCACCCTTACCCTTACGGGCGGTATTCTTTCTGTTGCACTTTCCGTCGAACGGGGATATCGCCCCGCCCTCCCGCGCTTTCGCGCGGCGCTCTGCCCTGGGAGTCCGGAAGTTCCTCCGCATTATGCGGCGGCCTGCCGTCCAGCTTTATATATTTTATAAATTATTTAGGTCGAAAAGTTCAAGCTGCTTAGGTTCTTTGGCGGTTTTCTTCACGCTTGAAGCATTTATACTTGGGGCTTTTTTCGCACCGGCCTCTGCCTGCGCGGCCAAGTGATTATAAATCGGTTTTGAAGGCGCGGCCGGCTTTTTTAAAGCTTTATCCATAGTTTGATTGCAGATAAGGTCCGCCTCTTTGTTTTGCTCGCGCGGGACGTGCTTTATATTGATTTTTTTAAAACCGGCGGCGAGATTTCTTATTTCCGACATTAACATTTGCAGTTGGGGATTTTTTATTTTATATTCCCCCAAATATTGCTTTACAAGAAGCTGAGAATCCGCCCTTATAAAAAGTTCGTCCCCGCCAAGTTCTTTTGCGTTTTTCAAAGCAAGTTTAAGCGCGTTAAATTCAGCTTGGTTATTGGTGCATTCTTTAAAGAAAAGCCCCTCGCTTTTAAGCATAGTTCCGCTTTTATCTTTAATTACGCATCCGCTTGCGCCGGGGCCGGGATTGCCGCGGCTGCCGCCGTCTATATTTATAATCAGTTGCATAATATCAGTATATAAAATTTGGCGGCCAAACATCCTGCACCGAAGAAAACCCCGCGCTTATTTTATAAACGCGGGGCGGTTAGTTGAGAACCGGGAATTTAGCCCGGAAAATATTATCTGCAGACGTATATCGTGCCGTTTTTTGTTACACACCATTTTCCATTCCAGGTTGAGCTGGCAGGGCATGAACATCTGCAAGTTTTTAAATCGAAAGTAAGTCCGCAGCTATTACACCACTCGAGTCCGGATGGTTCGCAGGCTTCTTTTATACAGCTTTTATCCCAATCGCTCCATGTGCCGTCTGAGCAGCAGGTCCTTTCAGATGTCCCGCATTCCCCGTTTGCTTTATATTGCACATTGCCCGACTCACATTCCGCAGCCGCAGGACCGCAAGAATACCACTCCCCGCAGCTGGGCGTTTCATCAACTATTTCCGATATTGTGCCGCACCCTTTTACTACTCCGGGAACCGTACAGTCAAGGCACTGCTGCCCGGTTTTCGAACTATACCTTGTTTCTGTATAACTATATGCCGGAAGACTGCACCCGCCTTGATACATTCCTCTTACGCATTTACACCAACCGGAGCCAGATTGCTTAGTACCGTCGGGCAAATCCCTTGTGCAACTTACCCTGCTTTCACTGGAACCGCTGCATTCCGTTATAGGCTTATCAAGCGTTTGCGCGTAGATGCAAGCACAAAACAGGAAGCAATAACATATCACAGTACAAAAAACTTTCACAGACCTCTTTAAACTAACCATACTTTTTACCTCCGTTTTTTAATTATCTTGAGCCGAAAAACCTCAACTAACACAAATAAAGAAGGACGACGAACGGCACAGATTTTTCAGCCTGAAATATAGAGGAAATTTATCAAAAAAAAAAAACAAGTCAACTGTTTTCGTTTTTTAACAAAACGCCCCGACGTACGACACGGCGCAAACAATGGGAAAAAAGAATATTAAAAAGAGAATTAATACATGTAGGTCAGGCTATGCCTGACGTTAAAAAGGAGTCTTTGTCAGGTAGAACCTGACCTACATTAATTGATAAAAAAGTTATGGAACCATTTTACGACCGAATAAGTTTATATATTGGAATATAAAGAAGAAATTTTTAAGAAAAGAGAAATAATTATAAGAGTTAGAAATAAGTTAAACGTAGGTCAGGCTATGCCTGACGTTAAAAGGAATTCCCTTTGTCAGGTAGAACCTGACCTACATTGAATGAGTGTTTAAGTAAGCTTTCAGCGTGAGAAAATGTAAACTGCGTGGTTTGTTGATTTTGGAGCGGATTTTAATTTTGTTCCGCGCGCGGTGTACTAAGAATGATGGCAACAAAGTTGCCGCAGTACCCAAGCAAGGAAAAAATTTAAATTCGCCCAAAAGCGACAAAGTGCTAGCCGTGAGTATTTAGCGACACGCGAGGAAAAATGCAACTTAGGCCGAGTCAAAACCCAAAGGCTTATAAGTCTTTCAGAGTATAATCCTTCTTCCCCTTCAACTGCCCGTCTTCAAAAATCCACTCTTCCAAGAGGTCGCCCGTTTCGGAATATTTCTTGGTAACGCCGTTGGCTTTGCCGTTTTTATGCGGGGCAATCATGGCTATGGTGCCGTTTTTATGGTAGGAAATTTTATCGCCCACGATTTGGTTTTTCTTATAAACGCTTTCGGACATAACATTTCCGTCCTCGTCGTAAGCTTTGCACACGCCGTCCATATCGCCGTCGACGTATTCGGCCACTTCAAGTATTTTGCCGTTGGGATAATATTTTAATCTTCTGCCGTTTTCGATATCTTTTACGTAGGAAAATTCTTCTCTGAGTCTGCCGTTGGGGTAATAAACGAAAGCCCGCCCGTGCAGCATACCGTTTAAGTATTCTTTTTCGACGTTCAATTTGCCGGTTTCATAAAAAATCTTGCTTGAACCGTTGCGCTTTCCGTCTTTAAAATAGCATTGGAAATACGTAAGGCCGTTGTCAAAAAACTCTTTTACCAAGCCGTCCGGCAAAGAACCTGTCGTCCCGATAATTTCCAAATTTTCATCAAGCTTTTCGGTATAGACTTCTTTTCCTTCAAGCAAATAAACGCGCAAAAATTTGCCTTTGTCCGCTCCGTCAAGAGCTTTAGTTTTTCTTACGATTAAATTTTCCATATTCAACCTCTATCGCCTTGGCCGCGGCATAACCGCTTGCCCATGCAAATTGTAAATTATATCCGCCGCAGCGGCCGTCTATATCCAAAAGTTCGCCGGTAATATACAAGCCTTTTACTTTTTTTGAGGCGCATGTCCCCAAACAAATCTCCGACGTATCAACCCCGCCGGCGGAACAGGAAGCCTCTTTAAAAGACCTCAGCCCCGCAATCGTAAAAGGCCAGCTTTTAACCGTTGATACTATTCTATCAAAAATATTATCCTTAATTTCAAGCAAAAGAGTATTTTTTCTGAGCCCGGCGTAATCAATAAGCAAATTTGCAAGCGTTGAAGGCAGTATCCCCGTAAAAAGTTCTTTTATTTTAAAGCCGGGGTACATAGCCGCGCGTTTAAGGAAGAGCTCTTTCAAAGCCGGAGCGGAAAACTGCGGCATAAAATCTATTATAAGTTTATCGCCGGCTTTGGCTCTGCGGCTTAAACTTAAAATATTATTCCCGGCCGCACCTTTTGAACCGAAAGTAACTTCCCCCTCTTCTTTATCTTCAGGCGCGCAGGAAAGTGAAACAGAACAATACAGTTTAAGCCCCGCCAAACGTGCGGCCGCGGTTTCTTTAAAATCAACCGCGCTCAAAGCCGGGCGAGGCGATTTTACCAAATGGCCCAAAGAACGCGCCAAATCATAGCCTTTCATGGTGCCCGAAACCTGCGGATAGGCCGCTCCGCCGCAAGCCAAAACCGCATAATACGCGCAGTAAGAAGCGCCGTCAGAGCATTTTAATTCAAAGCCGGCGCCTTTTTTACTTAAAGACAACACTTCCGTTTTATATTTAATTTCCGCGCCAGCGGCGGACAACGCGGCGGAAAAACAATCATTGACCGACGCTGCTTTGCCAGTCAAAGGAAAGTATCTTCCGCCCTCTTCTTCCCTGTACAAAAGGCCCAAGCCGTCAAAAAATTTAAGGCAGGCTTTGGGAGGGAGGACTTCCAAAACGGATTTGACAAAAGTTTTATCGCCGTAATATTTGCCCGGCGCAGCGTTTATATTGGTAAAATTGCAACGCCCGTTGCCGCTTACAAGTATTTTGCGGCCCGGCAGGATTTCCTTTTCCAAGACAAGCGTTTTAAGCCCGGCCCGCGCGCAATTTAGGGCGCACATCATGCCGCTTGCTCCGGCCCCGACGATTATAACCTCATAATCAAATGCCATTTTTACACCTTTGCGTTTATTTGCTGCCGGTACTGCCGAATCCGCCCTCGCCCCTGGCGGTTTCGGAAAGGGAGAAGGATTCCTCAAAAGCGGGGTAAAGCGTCGGCAAAACTACAAGCTGGGCAACCTTTTGGCCCTTTTCGAAAACAAAAGGCTTATCCGTAAGATTAAACATACAGATAAGTATTTCCCCTCTGTAAGGCGCGTCGACAAGGCCGGCCATTACTTTTACGCCTTTGCTTTCCACGGAGCTTTTACCCCAAATACATCCGCTTGTGCCCTCGTGCAGTTCAACGGCTATGCCGGTGCGCACTTTTGCCGAAGAACGCGGCGGAATTTCGGTATTTTCCAAAGCGAACAAATCCGCGCCGGAATCCGAATCGTGAGCCCTGCACGGCAATTTGGCGTCCGGGTGCAGCCTCTTTACTTTAATAATCATAAAAAACCTCTAAATTAATTTGAAAACGGCGAAGGATACCAGCGTAACCAATACAAACAGCAAAGCAATCAAAGCAGGCTTAAGATTAACCGATACGGACTTGGCCGGTACCGTTTCCGAAGAAGCGGCGGCCGGAGCCTCGCCTTTATCGTTATCCTGCAAAGACCAAAGACTTACTACGCCCAAAAGCCCGCCCTCGGAGTCCGTAACCGGCAGGAAAGCGGCATTGTTTTTTAAAAGCAAATTACGCGCTTTTTTTACTCCGTCAAAAGGGCTTAACTTTATAAAATCAGCAGTCATTACCGAACCGGCCAAACTTTCCGGCGGATAAAAAGAAAGCTGATTTGTCGGCAAAACGCCGCAGAGCTTTCCGCCTTTGTCCAAAATATAAACGACAAGCGGCACTTTCGCAGACGGAAGCGTTTTTATACGGGCGATAATGTCTTTTACTTTGGCGTCGGTTTTAAAAGTTATAAAATCGCTCTTCATAAAGCGGGCCGCGCTTGCTCGCGGATAGCTTAAAACGTCTTCCAAAGCTTTTATCTGCCCGGGCTCCAAAGCGTCTATCAGGCGTTTTTTGTAATGGATGGGCAAATCCAGCATAATTTCCCCCGCGCGCTCGGCCTTAAGGCCCTGCATTATCCGCGCCGCCTGCTTTATGTGCAAGCGTCTTAAAAGGAATGCGGCTTTTTTGGGATTCATATTTTCCAGGCAGGCTATTATGGAAGAGGCCCTCAGCCCGGAAAGCCAAAAAACCGCCTCGCTCAGTGCGGCCTGCTCCACGGAAAGAGCCGCCTTTTCCGGGGAAGCGGAAATAAAATCTTCCAGCATTTTGGAGCCGCTGGTTTTATGCTGCATTGTATCAAACATTAATAAATTATAGTATATTGCAAAGCAGGCGCAAAATATTATCAAGGGGAATATTTATGTACTTTACAAAACCCGTCAACAAGCTTACGTTTCAGGAAGTGGTGCACTTTTTAAAGCAGGGCGTGCCGGAAAACACCTTGCTCGACTATAAATATATGCTGCCTAAAGATAATGAAAAATTCGCCAAAACCATTGCGGCTTTCGCCAATTCCATGGGCGGCACGGTGATAATAGGCGTAAAAGACGAACACGATAAGCCCAAACCGCCTTTTACTGGCATAGCCTTCCACGGCAAAATACGCGGGCAGATAGAAAGCATAATACAAAACTATATAGACCCGATAGTCTTCGTGGATATCGCCACCTGCAAAGACCCGAAAAGCAACAATATGTTTGTAGTCGTAAATATCCCCCAAAGCAATCTGACGCCGCACCTTGTCGGACGCCTGAAAAGAGCTTATATAAGGACGGGGCAGGCCTCCAGGCCGGAAGTCATCGTCCACCCCGATAAACTGCCCTGGCTTATGGATAACCGCCGCAAAAGCCAAAATCTGCGCCATATACTTTTGGATAAAGCCGAAGCGCACTTTAACAACTTTCTCAGGTCCGCCGGCAAAGAGCCTTCTTCCGTACAAGCCGTTTGCGGTTTTACGCTTATGCCCTTATATCCGCAAACGCCGATAGCAGATTATAAAGCTTTGCCGTCAATCTTACAAAAACTCGCTTTTGACTGCGCCGGGCAAACCTGGCCGGAGCAAGGCACGGTAAACAGCGTGCAGGACGGCATAGTGCTTAACCCCGCCCGCAGTTTAAGCGCATGGGAGCTTAACTGTTACGGATTAATATCCCAAAAAACCGTTCTGGCCGGGGAAGATCATTACATAGATATGCCGCGCTTTTTCAAAGAATGCGTATTGTTTTTCAAGACGGCTTCAAGATTTTACGAAGCGATAGGCTATATAAGCCCGCTCCTTTTAAGGATAAAAATAGCCAATGCGCGCGGAGCAAAAATAAAAACATCCGACGGCGACAAAAAAATTATAGAAGATTATGTCCGTATGGATAAAAACGTTCAGCCTCTGCTTTTAAGCGGAAACATGGCGCAGTTTTCTTCCGAAATTTTGGAAGAACTTTCTTGGTCGCTCAATTTGCCCATGCAGCAGGAAGAGGGCGGCTTGAAAACGGCTCATGATATACTGCAATCCTGCAAAATTATATAATTATAGTAATATGAAAATCATTAACGCGGACTGCCTTGTAATAGGCAGCGGAATAGCCGGTTCCTTATATGCTTATATAACGGCGAAAGCGGGGCTTAAATGCGTGTTGGTTTCCAGCGCGGACATAGACACCTGCAACAGCGCGCTTGCGCAAGGCGGGATAATATACGAAAAACACCCCGACTTAAAAACCCTTCTTAAAGACATACAGCTCGCCGGCGGCGGCAAATGCAACGAAAAGGCCGTCCTTTCGGCCTGCGAAGAAGGCTTTAAAGACATAGAAAAATACTTCATTAAAGAATTTAACACGGATTTCAACCGCTCGGAAGAAGGCGAACTGCTTTTGACCAAAGAAGCCGCCCACAGCAAAAAAAGGATTATTTTCAGCAAAGACACCACGGGCGAAGCCATTATAAGCGCAATGCAGAAAAAACTTAAGAATTTAAAAAATCTTAAGATAATGCACCACTGCAACGCAATAGATTTATTGACGCTTTCCCACAACTCTACGGATTATTATGATATTTATAAGCCGCTTACATGCTTCGGCGCTTATGTTTTGGACAACAAAACCTTGGAAGTCTGCGCCGTTACCGCAAAAAAGACGGTTTTAGCAACCGGCGGCATAGGCCAGATTTATAAATATACCACCAACTCCCCCGCCATTTACGGCGACGGCATAGCCATGGCATACCGCATCGGCGCAAGGGTTATAAATATGGAATATACCCAATTTCACCCGACGGTATTTGCAAAAGGCAGAAGCGCACTGATATCGGAAGCCGTCCGCGGCGAAGGAGCCGTTTTAATCAACAAAAACGGCAAAGCTTTTATGGAGGAATATCACCCGTTAAAAGATTTGGCCCCCAGGGACATTGTCTCCCGCGCGATAGAACATGAAAGACTTAAAACCGGAGCGGACTGCGTTTATTTGGATTTATCCTGCATGAGCGCAGATTTCATAAAAAAACGCTTCCCACATATTTACAAAACCTGCCTTGACGGCGGCGTGGATATAACCAAAGAACCTATCCCGGTAGTGCCGGCGATGCATTATTTTTGCGGCGGTATATATACCGACCTCAGCGGGCGGACAAACATACTAAACCTTAACGCCATAGGCGAATGCGCCTGTAACGGATTTCACGGAGCGAACCGCCTTGCAAGCACTTCGCTTTTGGAAGCGGCGGCTTCGGCCTCGCTTACGGCTAAAGCCGATATTAAGGAAATAAGAAAAAATAAATTCTATATTCCCAAACCAAAAGACTGGAAAAGCCCCGAAGCTCTGCCGGATAAAAACCTTATTTTGCAGGATATTTCCGTAATAAAAAGCACCATGTGGAACTATGTCGGGCTGATAAGGAGCGCGTCGCGCTTAAACCGCGCGGAAAAAATCTTAAGGCATTTGCATAACGAAATTTCCGTTTTCTATAAAGGCTATAAAATAACGGAAGATTTGCTTAAACTCAGAAACGCCGCCCAAACGGCATTACTGATAACTTACGCCGCGCTGAAAAACAAACAAAGCTGCGGTACGCATTACAGGGAAGATTAACTCACAAAAAAATTCTGACGGCGGGCCGGCTTTAAAAGCCGGCCTTTTTATTTAAACGAAAAGTACGGTTTATTCAAAATGAAACCCCGCCTTTGCTTTCGCTCGGGCGGGGCGGTTAGTTGAGAGAACTGCTCTCCCTAAAAAATAATTTTTAATCGCAGACAACTTGCGGGGTGGGCCATCCTTTGGAAATACTTTTACAGCTGGGGCCTTTTATAGCGTCATATCCGACTGAGCCGGAATCACAGCATATTCCTTTACAAAATTTAGCGGACCAATACCCGTTGCTTGCATTTAAATACATATTCCGCATGGCAGTATTTGCGCAGGAATAAGAAGAAGACCATTTGCATTGCTCCGTACAAGTATAAACGGCATTTGATACGCTGGAGTGAGCCTTTGTAGCCCCGGGAGAGCAGAACAGCTTTCTGCGTAGCATAAACTTACGCAGGCAAAAAGCTAGGCTCATGGCAAGTAAAATTTGATTTTTGTTTTTTGCGGGCAACTCACAAAAAAATAGCAACTGCTATATTGTTACGCTTATATTTTTTTGTTCGGACAAAGCCCGCAAAATAAAACAAAAATCTCCAAATTTTAACTACCTTGCAAATCGCCCAAACAACAAAAACACGGCAATGTAGGTCAGGCTTGGCCTGACGTAAATAAGGAGTTCCTCTGTCAGGTAGAACCTGACCTACATTAATTGATAAAAAAGTTATGGAATCATTTTACGACCGGATATGTGTAGAGATATATAAAAGAATTTGTTAAGAAGTTGACTAGGGCAGAATTAAAACTTTAACTCTAATAGCGTGAGTGAGTACAACCGGCGTGATTTTTCAGATTTGAGGAAAATTGCTAGCCGTAAGAGCGCAACTTAAGACGAGTTAACAGCGTGAGAGGCGTTAAGTAGCGTGAACTTTCAGCGTGAGAGAATGCTAGCGGCGTGCTTTTTCAGATTTGAGGGAAATTTAAGTTTTATTCTGATTGAGGTATACTTGCCGCTATGCGAACAAAGTGAGCGAGGTATCCGAATGAAGAAAAAACTTAAATTTACCCAAATATGGAAAATTGCTAGCCGTGAAGACACAACTTAACAAGAGTTAAAACCGTGCGAATATATAACCGGCGTGGACTTTAAGATTTAGAGAAAATTTTGATTTTTAATGAGGAAGGTATACCTAAAGTGGGCGGAGCCCCGCGTATCCGACCGAAGCAAAAATCAAAATTTGCCTAAATATTAAAGTTTGTTAGCCGTGAGCACGTAAGATAGACCGAGTAAAAGCAGTGCGAGAATGCAACCAGCGTGATTTTTTAGTTTTGAGGGAAATTTAAGTTTTATTCTGATTGAGGTATACTTGCCTCTATGCGAACAAAGTGAGCGAGGTATCCGAATGAAGAAAAAACTTAAATTTACCCAAATATGGAAAATTGCTAGCAATGAGGACATAACATAGACCGAGTAAAAAATAAATTCGGCCAAATACGGAAGTTTGCTAGCCGTGAGAAATTAACTTAGACCAACTTAAACTATGAGCCCCCTTCCCAAGTAAGAAGCTACTTCAAACTAAGCAAAGTCAAAATAACCTCCGCCCGCCCCTTCTCTTCGGTAAAAATTATCTGATGCGGCAAAGGCCTGTCCCCAAACACTTGATAATCGTTAAATTCAACGTTTTTGTTTATTTTGCCTTTGCTCTGTTTCATGGCGTAAGGGTAGCTTAAACCGCGTTTAAAAAGATATGAATTGATAAACTTTCCTTCCTTAAAAACTATGCGGCCGGTTTCGTCCTCGTAAAAATACCCCTGATAGCCCGAAGGCTTTACGAGCAGGATTTTTACCATATCTTCAAAAACGCCGCGCGCCGTTTTGTTAAAAAGGTTCTTAAGGACATAAGTATAGCTGAATTTACCGTCTTTAAAATCGGCGTTCAACAATACGGAAGCATAATCCCCGGCTATTTTTATTTGGAAATCGCCATATTTCCTTTTATTTACAAACAGCAGGAAGCTGTTTTTATAATCACCCGTTTTAAACTCCGCCTTAAATACGGCGGAAGTTTCCCACCCGGTCAAAAATACCGGGTAATTGCGGACGGGCTCCTCCCCTTTCACAAGGTTGGGCCGGGGCGCGCACGCAAACAAGAAAACAATCAAGGATAAAATAAAAAATTTAATTTTGCTCATAATAAGTCCTTTTTTTATATTATATTAATATATGCAAAGTTTAAAACTGTATTTCCCGGATTTTATATGCGCCGCTTTAATAACGGCGTTTTCTTTGCCGGTTATAAGAAAGCTGAGCGCAAAAATCCTGAAAGACGAACCGACCGAAGTCAAAAACCATAAAGGCGTGGTTTCTACCGCCGGCGGTACTGCCTTGGCTTTGGGGTTCTTCGCCAGTTTGGCGGGAGTAAGATTTTTGACGGATTTTCCCTCAGGCACTTTGCGCAATTTAAGAGGCCTTTTTATCGGCGGGGCGATAATATATTTTTTGGGCCTGGCCGACGACATTAAAAAACCGCGCGGTTTAAGCCCGGTTCTGCGCCTTATAATACAGGCCTGCGCCGCCGCCGCTTTGATACATTACGGCGTTTATATACAATTTACCCCCCAGCCGCTCGGCGTTATTTTAACCGTTTTATGGGTAGTCGGGCTGACAAACGCTTTTAATTTGATAGACATTATGGACGGCCTCGCCGCCACACAGGCTATTTTGGCGGCTTTGGCATTTGCCGTGATATCGCTTCCGTCGGAATATATTTACGTCAACTTCGCCGCTTGCGCTCTGCTTGGCGCGGCCGCGGGATTCTTGCCTTATAATCACTCAAAAAAACTAAAAACTTTTTTGGGCGACAGCGGCAGTACTCTGCTCGGTTTTTTGCTGGCGGCGGTTTCCTTGGGGACGAGTTATTCCTCCCATAACCCGCTGGCGGTGTATGCGCCTTTGCTTATTTTGGCGGTGCCCGTGTTTAATACGGCATTCGTTTCCGTGATAAGAATTTCAAAAGGAATAAGCCCGCTTAAAGCTACGCCGGATCATTTTCCCCTGCGCCTTAAAACTTTGGGGTTATCCGCCGCGGCAGTTGTGATTTTATCCGCCGCCGCCGCAATAATTTTTGACGCCGCCGCCCTTTATATAACGGTAAGCGGGGCCCGCTCTTCTTTCCTGATTTACGGCTTAAGCGCGCTATTTTTAGGTACGGCGGCTTTCTTTTTAGCGAGGATTGACCATGCCCGTTAAAATAGCCATAATCGGCGCGGGCTTAAGCGGCCTTTCCTGCGCGTATCACCTAAAAAAATACCGCGCCAAAGCCGAAACTTACGTTTATGAAGCGCAGGATAAAATAGGCGGGCTTTGCGGCTCTTATACCGAAAAAGGTTTTACTTTCGATTACAGCGGCCATTTACTGCACACTTCAAAACCCGCCGGGAAGAAACTGGCTGAAGAGCTTCTTCGCGGCAATAAAAAAACTATCAGCCGTCAAGCCTATGTTTTTTACAAAGGCAAGAAAATAGATTTTCCATTTCAAAACAATCTCTACGCCCTTAACGCGGAAGAAGTTTCCCGCTGCGTGAGCGGGGCCTTAAAAGCATACGCCAAGCCCGCAAAAAATACGGATGTATTCAGTGGCTGGGCCTTATCTTTATACGGCAAAGGCATTTGCGAAGCTTTTATGTTCCCTTACAACTCAAAACTGTGGAATTACCCTCTTAACAAAATGTCTTCGGCCTGGTGCGGCAAATTTATACCGGCTTCCGCGCTTGAAGATATTATAAAAGGGGCTTACGGCAAAAGGAAAAAGGCCTTCGGCTACAACAGCGTTTTTGATTATCCCCAAAAAGGCGGCTGCGCGGCGATATGCGAAGCTCTTGCGGCGGATTTGACGAATATACAGCTAAATTCGCCCGTAAAAAACATAGACGTAAAAAACAAAACTTTTACTGCGGGCGGCAAAAAAACGCATTATGACAAACTCGTCAGCACCATGCCTTTGCCGGAACTCGGCAAAGCGGCAAAAGGCCTGCCGGCAGAAATACAGAACGCTTTTAAAAAACTAAAACATAACAGCCTGTACGTTCTCAATATAGCTTTTGAAGGCAAAGCCCCCAAAGGGCATTGGTTCTATTTCCCGGAGAAAGAGTATCCTTTTTACAGGGTGGGCGTGCAATCGTCATTCTCAAAAAATTCCGCGCCGAAAGGCTCATTCAGCCTTTATATAGAATTTTCGCTTAAGCAAAACGGACGCGCGGACTTAAACAAACTTAAAGCCGCCGCACTTGAAGCTTTAAAAAAACTCGGTTTTATAAAAGAAAAAAGCAAAATTTTAACCGAAAAATGGATTTATATCCGCTTCGGATATCCGATTTACGATAAAGCCTACGCCAAAGCCAGGGCCGAAATCCTTGCTTACATGGCTAAACAAGATATATACTTACTTGGCAGGTACGGCGCTTGGGAGTACTCTTTCATGGAAAAATCCCTGCTTGACGCCGCCGCCCTCGCCAAAACATTATCAAAGGTGAAGTTATGAAGATTCTTATATACGGCGGCAGTTTCGACCCCGTCCACAAAGGCCATTATGCGCTTTTAAAAGCGGCCGTAAAGCAAATCAAACCCGACAAAACCCATATTTTTACGGCTTATCAATCACCGTTTAAGGCCTCGCCCGCGCAGCCTTTTAAATTAAGAATGAAAATGGCAAAAGAAGTTTTGGGGCACTTGGGCAAAAACATAATTTTTGACGATTTCGAAAATAAAAACGCCCGCGTAACTTTTACCTGGGAAACCATTAAAAGAGTAAAAGATCTTTACCCCGGCGCGGAAGTGTATCTGCTCGTGGGCACGGACTGCCTGAACGACCTTCACAATTGGAAAAACAGCCAATACATTTTTGAGAATGCAACAATCGCCGCCGGCAGACGAAAAGGCTTTGAGTTTAAAACCAGAGATTTTAAATATTTGCCGCTTGAAGGGGCCTTCCCGCTGGTTTCTTCCACGCAGATAAGAACAGCCGTACTTTGCAACGGCCTTCTGCCCAACAACATTATGCCGCAAACGGCCAAAACCATAGAAGAAAAACAACTCTACGGCCTTCACATACACAAATGGCTGCAGGAGAATTTAAGGCCAAACAGGTATTTGCACGTCAAACTGGTTGCGCAGAGGGCGGCGGAGCTTGCCCAAATATACGGCGCGCACGTGGAAAGCATGGCGCTGGCCGCGATACTCCACGACAGCGCAAAATGCATGAGCGGAGAACAGCTTATAGAATACTGCATAAAACACAAAATAAAGCCGAACGAATTTGAAGCAATTTGCAAACACAGCCCGGCTTTGCTGCACGCCGACGTTTCCGCGGATTTGGCAAAAAAACTTTTTAAAGTAAAAAAACAAAATGTTTTAAATGCGATAAAATATCACACTTTGGGCCGCCTGAATATGACTTTGGAGGAGAAAATCCTCTTCGTGGCGGATATGTCCAGCAAAGACAGACGCTACGCCGAAGCGCGCAAAGTGCATCAGGAAGCGTTAAAATCTTTGGACGAAGGCATGAAAGCCGCTCTTCGCGTGAAACTTCTTTTTACCGTTCAAACGGGCAAATGGCTCGCCGGAGCCGGCATTAAATTATGGAACGAAATTATCTCAAAAAGCAATTAACTTTAAGGCTTGTAATTTACTGCGCGGCGGCCATTCTGCTTTACGGAGCCGCGGCCCAGTATCATTCTTCCGCGCCCAGCCTGATAAAAAGGACGGACGAGCCCGTCAACGTGCTGCTGCTCTCAAACCCGCCAATATTTATAGCTTACAATCCTAAATTTAAAAAGGCGGTCGTCAACAATCTGCCAAGCTCAAAAAAAGCCTTGACGGCGGAGGAAATCCTGCAAAAAGCTAAGATCAACGAAGATAAAGTAATAACCGTGGATTTGCGCCCGGAGAAAAGAATAGAATTTTGGGACGGATTTAAAAGCAATCTGCAGTCCTGGCGCGTGAAACCTTATATAATATTTTCTTATTTTTATTCCTATATAAAACTGAAATGGAAAGGCAAAACGGATTTATCCTTCGGCGATTTTATTTTGATAAGCGCGGAACTGTCCACATTAAAGACATCGGATTTCGCGGTGCAGAATCCCTTGGTGGATAAAATTATAAAAGGCAAAAAACAAAAAGAAACGCCCATAAGCATCACCACAAACATAAAGCCCAACCAAACCGCGCAAGGACCGTTGGTTATAGAAATTTTTAACGCCTCGGGCCGCAACGGCCTGGCCGGGGAAGCTACAAAATTTCTGAGGGATTTAAACAACCGCGGCGTAATAAATATAGACGTAATAAACTACGCCAGTTATCCCGAACTTTTGGAAAAGACCAAAATCTTAGATAACACCGCCCGGCTTTTGGAGATACAACAAACGGCTTATCAGCTTGGGCTTGAAAGCCGGGAAATATACTCCCAGCGCGATAAAAACGCCATATCGGACGTAAAAATAATTTTGGGCAAAGACTTTGTATTGCCAAAACGCTCTAAATAAATGATAAACTCTAAAATGTAGACTTTTATAATGAGGTAAACTTATATATGGATAAAAAACAAGCCAAAGAATTCGTAATAAAAACAGCCCGTTTCATAGACGACAAAAAAGCGGAGGACGTAAAAGTTTACGATTTATGCGGCCTTTCCAGCCTTTGCGATTATATCGTAATAGGCACGGCCACTTCCGCGCCTCACCTTGAAGCATTGGATCTTGACGCCGGAACCGAACTTAAAAAAGACGGCGTTTACAAAACAAATCGCGACGGCGGACAAACGGGCACTTGGCGCGTTTCGGACTACGGTTCATTCATGATGCACATAATGACGCAGTCCGCCAGGGAATTCTATGCGCTTGACAAAATTTTCAGTTTCGGCAAAAACGTAAAATGGCAGAAGCCCGCGCCAAAGAAATCAGCCGAGGCGAAGAAACCCGCGGCCAAAGCCAAAAAAACCGTTAAGAAAACTTCCGCGAAAACGGTTAAAGCTGACAAGAAACCCGCAAAAACGGTTAAAAAAACAGCAAAAGCTCCGGCGAAAAAAACGGTAAAGAAAACATCAAAAAAATCCACTAAATAAGAAGGAAAGAGAATGCTCAACAGTTTAAGAATAAAAATACAGGACAGACTTTTTAAAGACCAATATTTTTCCGAATTTGAAACTTTGCCGCAAGTTGAATTCGCCCCCCCGCCGTCGCACATAGACGCGGATATTTCTTTGGTATGGGCAATGTCTTCCGCAAAACAAATAAGGAAGAACCCTTTGGACATCGCAAAAAAAGCCGCAAAAATTATTGAACAGCTTGAAGAAGTCGCCCGGTGCGGATTTTTGGCCCCGGGTTTTATCAATATAAAACTTACGGACGCTTTCCTTACGGAAGCCGCGCGCGACAGACGCCTTAAGGACAGAGCTGCCACCGGCACTTGCAGCAATGAAAAGATTTTGATAGAGTTCGTATCCGCAAACCCGACGGGGCCCCTGCACGTGGCCAGCGGGCGCGGGGCGAGCCTCGGCGACAGCCTTGTAAAAATACACCGCGCTCTCGGTATAGCCTGCGACGCAGAATATTATATTAACGACGCCGGCAACCAAGCCCAGCTTTTGGGAGAATCATTAAAAGCCAGAGCGCAGGGCAAAGAACCGCCCGAAAACGGTTATCACGGCGAATACCTTATAGATTTGGCAAAGAAAATCCCCGCCGGTCTGCCCGAAAGCGAATACGGACGCTTCGCCATGGAAGAAATAATAAAGACCCAGCAGGAAGACATGAAAGCTTTTGACGTCGAATTTACCCGCTGGTTCCGCGAAAGCGAACTCCACAAAGAAAAGGCCTTGGACAAAATTCTGCAAATGCTTAAAGAGCAGAACAAAGTCTATGAAAAAGACGGCGCGGTATGGCTCGGCACCACGGCCGACCACGACGACAAAGACCGCGTTTTGGTGCGCGCAGACGGCCGCCCGACTTACTTCTTGGCCGACATAGCTTACCATAAAAACAAATATGACAGAGGCTACACCAAACTTATAGATATTTTAGGCGCGGATCATCACGGTTACGTACCGCGCATGGAAGCCGCGGTAAAAGCTTTGGGCAAAGAGCCCGCAGCCTTTAAAGCCATAATACATCAGTTGGTGCATCTTATAGAAAACGGAGAAAAAGTAAAAATGTCCAAACGCGCCGGAACGTTTATAACCCTGCGCGAACTCACCGAAGACGTAGGCCGCGACGCCTGCAGATTTTTCTTCGCAGGAAGAACACCCAACGCGCATTTGAATTTTGATTTGAACGTCGCAAAGAAACGCAGCAACGAAAACCCCGTGTTCTACGTGCAATACGTACACGCGAGGATTTGCTCCATTTTCAAAGCCGCGCAGGAAAAAGGCTTTGAACCTTTGTCGATGACTTCAAGCGAGAACCTCGCCCCGCAGGAAAGAACTTTGCTCAGCAAACTGCTGTGGTTCAGAAAAACGCTTGAAACCTGCGTAAAAGATTTAAGCCCGCATCATCTTACTTCGTACCTTACGGAACTTTCCTCTCTGTTTCATGCGTTTTACGACGCTTGCAGAGTAATAGACGAAGCCGACCCTCAAACCACGCGTTCGCGTCTGTTTACGTGCAGGCTCGTTCAGGAAAGAATAGCCAAAGGGCTTGAACTTATAGGCGTAAGCGCGCCGGAACATATGTAGGCTCCGGGCCGGCTTTAATTTCATTGTATTTTAAATTATTAAAGGAGAGATAATGAAGAAATATCTAATTCTTTTTACCGCCCTTATAGCGGCGGCTTCGGTCTTTTTCTTAATAACGCCATCTGCGGAAGCTCAAACGCAGGAAGGCGCACAGGGGATAGAAAAGGCCAATCAGTATTTTAAAGACCGCTTGTATTCCAAAGCAGTAGAAGCTTACAAGCCGTTTTTAAATTCCAAAAGCGGCAATTTAAAGTATGAAGCTGAACTTAAAACAGTTCTTTCTTATTATTACCAAGGTAAATTCGATACGGCTTTAAATCAGCTTTATTCTTACAAACTTCCGAAAGACAACCTTTGGAAAGCCAGATATTATTTGATACGTTATAATCTGCTCAAAGGCTCTCCTTACATACCGGCGCGGTATCAGGAATCTTCGGAAGATGTCACTAAATTTACCGAAGAACAAAAAGAAGAAGCCACGAAAGAAACTCTTTTAAAACTTTGGGATATGCGCAAAAGTTTGGCGGATATGCCGGCCGAAGACAGCGAAGAGTATCTCCCCTCCGAATATCCTGCCGCTTACGGGTGGACCGGCAACTCTCCTGATGTAAGGATACCCGATTCAGCCAAATATACGTCTTTGTTTGACAAATTAATATCATATATGGCTGATAATAAGCTGAAAAGCCGCGAGGAACTTTATGAAGAAGCCTACAAAATAAAAGGCAAAGACCGCGCAACCTCAGCCGAACTTTGGCATATAGACCGCGTTAATTTGATAGAAACGGAAGGCTCCGAGGGCGACACAACAAAAGCCGGCTGGATGCAATACATATCGGGCATGACCGATGATTACAAAGAGTTATACGGAGTAAAAAAATACATATTTAAGGCAAAGGAAACTCTGGCAAAAGCCTCGGCCGCCTATAGCGCCGCACAAACTTTCAACAAATTTGAAATGTATGAAGACGCCGTAAAAACGCTTGACTACTGCATCTCTTTGGATTTAAACGTTATAACCGATCAATGCAAAAACTTCAAACAGGAAATAACGAGGCCGAGGGTGTCTTTCGGTGAGGGAAACAAAATGACCGCCGCCCCCAATCATGAATACAATTTGAAGGTCAGCACCAGAAATCTGGAAAAGTTTTATATCCATATTTTTAAAATAAATCCTTCAAAATTTAAAAATTACGAATACGGCAGATACAACCTTAACCTTAGCAAACCCTCCAGAACTTTGGGGATTTCCGTCGCTTACGATAAAAAATACGCCTATTATACAAGCAATGTGGTTCTGCCTAAAGAAACAAGCGGTTTTTATGCGATAACCTTAAGCCAAGACAAAGAATACAAACAAACGGAACATTATGAATGGGATAATCCGCTTCTCATGGTAAACTTTACGGACGTCGCCGTAGCGGGCACGGCTTACGCAAAAGCCAAAAATTTGGAAGCCAAAACGAGCGCCGGAAATTTTTACAATGTATACTCGCTTGATCCTAAAACAGGCATTGCCAAAGCGGGCGTAAAGCTTGAATACGGCGCCTCAAAAACGGCATATACCGATAAAGACGGCCAAACCGTTTTGGCGCAGGAAAAAAACAAAGATTTACACTTGTTCGCATCCAAAAACGGGAATTACGCTTTGTTAAACAATTTGTATTTTTACAAGAACGAGCAGGCCAAATATATCCTTGCTTTAAACACGGATATGGCGGTTTATAAAGCCGGCTCCCCCATAAAAATACAGCTGACGGCGGCGGAATTTAAAGGCGCGCAAGGCTATGTTTTGACGGAAGGAAAAAACGTAAAACTTACGGTAAGGGGCCCCAATTATAATACATTGGCAGAAAAAAACCTTAAACTTGACTCCATGGGTTCGGCGACGTATGAATATAAAACCGACAAAAACGCCATGCTCGGACGTTACGAAATAACCGCGCGGCTTGATAACGCTTACGGCTCCGCCAACGTAAATATTGAAGCTTTTAAAACGCCGGAATTTGAAGTCAATTTCCAGAAAAACAAAGACGCTCTGCAATTTAACAAACCAATTGAAGCGAAAGGCAGCGCCAAATATTATTACGGGCTTAATACGGCGGACGCGAAAGTCTCTTACGAAGTAATCAAGACTTCTTTCTTCCCGTTCTTTTGGCGCGGCTCAAGATATTATATTGATGATGAAGTCGTAAAACGCGGGGAAACTTCAACCGATAAAAACGGTGATTTTAAAATAACCTTTACGCCGGAAACGAAAGAGGAGCTGAGCAAAGCCCTCCCCGCAAAATATATTATTTCCGCTTCCGTAACGGATAAAGCCGGCAATACGATTAACTCTCAAACCGAGTATATTGTAAGCGGAAAAGAAAAGTTTTTCTCCGCGGACAGCAACAAAAACTTCTTCCGTCAGGCCACGCAAAATACTTTAGAAGTAAAAATGATGAACATAAACGGGGAACTTTTGGCAGGCAAAGCTGCCGCAAGGCTTTATACGGCAAAAGTTCTTGAAAATTTTGACGACCATGACTGCGGTAAAGATTACTGCGCCGACGGTTTCAAAAAGGACAAACTGGCCCGCATAGACAAAGTTGAATTTACAAACAAAGGCCCTTTACACTTTGCAGTACCGCCGCTTAAAGAAGGCTGGTATATGCTTGAATTTACCCCCGAAGGAGAAAACGAAGCCCCGGAAGACGCATCATTTGCGTTTATGGTGGTAAATACGGAAAAACCGGCTCTTTCCCTGCCGGGTAACCACCCCGCAGTTGCGGAGTTCAAAACCTATTATCCCGGGGAAAAAGCATTAATTTTAGTCGGTTCTTCAAAAACAAAAGGCAACAAATATATTGAGGTTTACAAAGACCAATTTTTAGTTTCCAAACATACTCTCACGCAGAGCGGCACGGCCATAATGCAGCTGCCCATAAGTAAAGCTTATCAGGGCGGAGTAAGCTTAAGGTGGTTCTCCGTATATGATTATGAAATGTTTGACGGTCAGACGGATATAACTGTGCCTTATGTAAATTCCAAACTGAATTTGGAACTTTCGGCCACGGAATTTTCTTTCCCCGGGGCTAACAAAACCGTAAGCCTTTCCGTTCTTGACGAGGACAAAACCCCCGTAGATGCTAGGGCCCTGATAACGGTTTACGATAAATCATTGGATTATTACAGGCCGCATTCCTTAAACACCCTGCAAGCCTACGAAAAAGGTTACGGCTATAATCCCTTTGTCTCCTCCCTTGACGGCGGAAATTATGAAGCCCCTATGCCTATGTTCTATTCTGCGGCTGCCGCCGGATTGGAACGCGGTGTAAGAAACGCAACAGTACGCTCCGCTTCGGTTAAGAAAGCGGCGCTTGCCTATGACGCGGCAGACGCCGTTGAGGAAAGCGCATTGGAAGAGGATAAAATCGCTGTTGCCCAAACGCGCGGAATTGACGACGCAGCCGCTGAAAACGGCGCAGACTCTTTGCGTTCGGATTTCTCCCCCAACGCTTTATGGCTGCCGAATTTAGACGTAAAAAACGGATTTTCGGAATTTACGTTTACGCTTCCGCAGAGCATAGGGCAATGGAGCATCCTCGCCGCGGCGTTTACCAAAAACGTAAAAACCGGCAAGACGGATTTTTCTTTCGTTACAAGAAAAGACCTTATGATAAGCCTTGAAGCCCCGCGCTTCTTAAGAACT
Organism: Candidatus Proelusimicrobium excrementi; assembly: GCA_934643455.1. Lineage (GTDB taxonomy): Bacteria > Elusimicrobiota > Elusimicrobia > Elusimicrobiales > Elusimicrobiaceae > Proelusimicrobium > Proelusimicrobium excrementi. The sequence goes on from CAKUBV010000005.1 coordinate 144,084, forward strand.
GGCGACGAAATAGAACTTCAGGCTTTGGTTAGCAATACGACGGATAAACCGATTTCCGCGGAAGTTAACCTTACGGCCAATTATGACTGCTCCGAAAAAGCGGGCGCGTGCCGGGTTCTTGAATACCCCGCGCAAAACGTAACCGTAGCGGCAAAAAGCCAAAGCATGGTAAAATGGGCTTTCAAAGCCCCGCAGGAAGGCGCGGATATAATGTTCTCCGCAACGGCCAAAAGCGCGGCTTTAAGCGACGGCGAAATCAAAACCGTGGCTTTACTGCCCAGCTTGCAGCAGCTTACCTCAAGCAGAACCGTAGCATTGAAAAAAGGCGTAAACAAACTCTTCTTGGGCGGCGTAGACCAAAACGCCAAAATAGAAGCCGTACACATAACGGTTTCCCCATCTTTGCTTATGCCGGTACTCAATGCAATGCCTCTGTTGGTAAAAGCAAACAGGACTTCCGCCACTTATGCGGCGAACTCCTACCTGCCTTTGGCTATCTTCAGCAAGCTCTACAACGATTACCCTCAGCTTAAAGAAGCCGCGGCAAAACTGCCAAAACGCGAAAGCGTAATGCCCGCATGGAGCGCAAACGAGGAACTGCTCTTAAACAACGTCGCGCAAAGCCCGTGGTACCTTTTGAGCAAAGGCTTCAACAAAAATCAAGCCGTTATAGACTTGTTTGACGCCAAACTCGTAGAAGAGCAAAAAGCCCAGGCCGAAAAAGATTTGGCCCGTTTTCAAAACGGCGACGGCGGTTATGCGTGGGTTAAAGGCGGACGCAGTACGATATTTATTACTTTAAACGTGCTGGAAAGCTTCGCCCAAGCTTACCGCTACGGAGTTAAAATTGATGAAAAAGCCGCCAAAAAAGCCTTAAAGTATATTACGTCAAAATTTGACTCCAAAGATTCAACCGTCGGCGTATATATGGCTTACGTACTTACGTCCTTTCCTAAAGAGTGGGACGCAAAAGCTTATCAGCTTGCGGTTAAAACCATGCAGGAGTTTGAAAAACATCCTCTTCAAACGCCTTTGGCTTACGCTTACGCCGCTTCTGTATATAAACGTTTAGGCAATACGGAAAAGGCAAAACTGCAGATAGACCGCTTGTTTGATATGTCCACGGAATCCGACATAACCGGCATAGCCTGGACTTTGGAAGACCGCACTTGGCAGTGGTTTGAAGACGGCATAACCCTCCACGCCGCGGCTTTGCAGGCATTAAACGAGTTTAACCCGCAGGATGAACGCATCAACAGCCTTGCCAAGTGGCTTATATTCAACGAAAAAGCCGAAGCATGGGGCAATCCTCAAAGCGCGGCAAAAGCGGTTTATGCGCTTATGGGCATAATGATTAACGCCAATGCGCTTGAACAAACCAAGATATTCACAACGGAATGGAACGGAAAAACCACAAAAGTTACCGTACAGCCTTATGACGTAAATCCTTCCGCTCTGACGCTTAGCGCATATGGGGACGAAATAACGCCGAACGTCTTTAAAGCTTCAATCAACAAGGCGGTGCTTACTATGGAAACCCCCGCTAAAGACTTTGACGATTACGCCACCATAACCGCACTGTTCACCACCGATACGCCTTTGGCTTCTTCCAAAGACGGGTTGATTGCGGCCGATAAAGAATATTATCTTATCAAAGACGGCAAAGCCCGCAAAATAAAAGAAGGCGAAGCCCTCGCCGCCGGCGATCAGGTGGAAGTCCGCCTGACTTTAAAGAGCCAGTCCGCGTTTGATTTCGTGGTGGTAAGCGATCCCAAACCGGCCGCTTTTGAAGCAGATGAGCTTCTTTCCGGCTGGAAATACGACGGGCAGCTGCCTAGGTATGAAGAACTTAAAGCGAACGTAACGAACTTCTTCCTGCAGAATCTGCCCAGAGGCACTTATGAACTTAAATACACTATAAGGCCCACTTCCGCCGGGACGTTTACCTCCGGCGCGGCGACGATTCAAAGTATGTATATGCCGGAAGTTTCGGCACACAGCGCCGGCTTTAAAGTGAAAGTAAAATAAAAGCCTTGCATTTGTTTTAAGACCGCCCGCTTTTTGCGGGCGGTTTTTATTTGTCAAAACTATCCCCCTTCTGCCGAATAAAAGCCCCTCATTTAACAACCAAATAGTTATTGCAACTCTATAAAATTTAATATAATAAGATATATGACGAATTTAATACTCTTGCTGGCAAGTTATTTTATAGGCGGTATACCTTCCGGCTATTTGATAACGAAAAAACTCAAAGGCTTTGACATAAGAAATTACGGTTCCGGCAATCCCGGCGCCGCCAACGTATACCGAACCGTAGGCAAATGGGCCGGAATAAGCACCTTTCTATGCGACGCTTTTAAAGGCGCGCTGGCCGTGGAACTGGCAAAATATTTTGCGCCGGAATCTCAATATATGCCGCTTATATGCGGTTTCGTGGCCATTTGCGGACATATGTGGACTGTTTATTTGAAATTCCGCGGCGGCAAAGGCGTTGCCACTTCCGCCGGAGTCTTCGGCGCGCTGCTGCCCGTTCCTACGGCGATAGCTTTCGCTTCTTTCGTCATTGTCGTTTGGAAAACCGGCAGAATATCGCCCGGATCCATTTTGGCGGCAATAGTACTGCCGCTGACAAGCTTCTTTATAGGCAATCATCCTATTGGCTACAGTATAGTTTGTACTGTGGTAGGTATTATAGTGATTTACAAACATATACCCAATATTAAGCGTATGCTTAACAAAAGCGAACTAGCTTTTGAAGACGGTTCCAAAAAAAAATGCAAATAAATAAAATAACGGTTTTAGGCGCAGGCGTATGGGGCAGCGTTATCGCCCAGCATATGGCGCGCATAGGTTTTAAAGTAACGGTATGGGAATACTCAAAACAACTGCTTGAAGCCATAAAAGCAAACGGCGGCGGGCATCCCAATATCCCCGATTTTAAATTTCATGAAAATATTACCCTCACCGGCAGCGAAGAAGAAGCCGTAAAAGACACCGATATGCTGGTTTTTGTAATATCCTCAAAAGCGGTGCGCTCGTTCTGCGCAAAAATAAAACCGCTGCTCAACGGGAAAGTTATACCCGCGATAAGCGCGTCAAAAGGACTTGAAGACAAAACCTTTAAGACTATGTGCGAGATCATCGAAGAAGAACTGCCCCAGCTTAAAGATTATGTTTTCGCTTTCAGCGGGCCCAGCTTCGCCTTGGAAGTGGCAAGGAATATCCCCACAAAAATAATTTTGGCGGGCCATAACGGCGTTTTGATGGACGAACTTAAACAAAAGTTAAGCTTCCCGCCGATAATATTGGAAACCTCTTTCGACCGCCGCGGAGCGGAATTCGGCGGAGCCATAAAAAACGTGGTGGCCATAGGCTGCGGTTTGCTTGACGGCATAGGCGACGGCGCAAACACCAAAGCCGCTCTTTTAACCCAAGCTATGCAGGAGCTCAACGCAATAATGGTAAGCCAGGGCTGCACCACCGAAGCCGTCTACGGACTTTGCGGGCTGGGCGACGCCGTATTGACGGGTATGTCCGCCATTTCCAGGAACAGAAGACTCGGCGAAAAGCTGGGCCAGGGCCTCTCCCTGCAGCAAGCCAAAGAACAAGTCGGCACCATAGCCGAAGGCGCAAACTCTGTGCAAAGCGTCTATGATTTAATACAGAAAAACAAACTCAACTGCCCCGTGATTACGGCTATTTGGAAAATAGTAATTAAAGGCGAAAAGCCCTCCGTTCTCATCCGCGCGCTGGGTTTTTAAAACGATTTACGACACTCGGAGGAAGACTCACATGAATAAGGAAGACATAATACAGGAACTCTCCAAACATCTTTTTGACAAAAAACAGGCCAAAGCCGCCGTGGAACATACCATTCAAATAATGAAAGACGCGCTTAAAAAAGGCGATAAAGTCGTGCTTTCAAACTTCGGCACTTTTAAAACCAAGGAAAGCCGCCCCATAAGCCTTAAAAACCCCAAGACTGGCAAAGCAATACCCGTGCCGGCAAAAACGCGCATAAGATTTAAAGCGTCTGAAAACATTTTAAAGTAAATATATGAATATTGAGGAACTGCAGAACAAAGAATATTTTACAATAGGCGAGGCCGCCAAGCTTTGCTCAGTTCCGGAATATACGATAAGATATTGGGAAAAGACTTTTAATCTTCTTCGCCCCATACGCAAAGAAAGCAAACACAGAAGATACACCAAAGCTGATATAAACACGATACTGAAGATAAAAGAACTTACCCAGCGCCATAAAATGACGCTTGAAGGCGCAAAAAAACATCTCAGCCGTTACATGGCTTTGGGCGCAAAGCCCAAGGACGCCAAGACGGGCTACACAGTGAAAGACGTAAATTTTTTAAAAGAAATTAAAGAAACTCTTTCACAAATCATAAAAGAATGATAAAATATATGTGTAAGGAAAATTAAAGCACCCAAACCTTACAAAGATGCAATTATCGGGGAGTGGCTTAGTGGTATAGCGCTCGCTTGGGGTGCGAGAGGTCCCGAGTTCGATTCTCGGCTCCCCGACCATTTTAAATTAGAATACAATCATATACGGGGCGTAGCGCAGCTGGTAGCGCGCACGGTTCGGGACCGTGAGGTCGCTGGTTCAAATCCAGTCGCCCCGACCATTTAGCAGGCACTTCTTACGAAGTGTCTTTTTTGTTGCCTTGTTTTCCCCTCTATCGTCGGGGTTTTGGTCTGATTTTTATCCATTCGGGTTTTAGAGTAGTATTTATAGACCGCAAAAAAGGCCTCCAAGGGGCCTTTTTCTCTAACAGGCAAAATGAGAGGATCCAAAACTGTTAAAATATAATATCTTTACATGCCTTTTTGGAATTATAACAATGTATTTTTTAGATAAAAACCGCATCAAATATTTCAAAACCCTTATAGACACCCCTGCAACAGACAGGAAAAAAGCTCTGGAGATGTTCTATATAGAATTATTCCTACAAACACTTGACGGGATATTATGGAAAGGAGAAAACAGATTGATTAATATTCCTGGACAAGAAAGCCCTGACTGTTTATTTGCAACTGCAGATAATCAAAAGAAAGGGATAGAAATCGTCGATTGGGTTAATGACACCAAACAATGTCTAGTTACAAAGATACTAACAGATATTGCCCGTGATATCTGTATTAAAATCAAAAAGGAACAAAATATATATATTACCCTATGTATTGATATTTATGACCCGCAAAGATGGAGCTATAGAACTCGGGAAGAATATTTGAATTATGTCTATAATCCCGGTGTAAAACGATTACAAGCAAACACAAAGACCCTCAAGAAAGTATTTTTAGAAGCAGTACTTAAAAGTGACAATATCACAGATAATTTAATAGAAAAACAAGTTGAAGTTAATGGACAACATTTTAAACTTACCTTTCACCAATCATGGTTAGGGTATCCCGATTTTCATATTAATAATGTCAGCCTATGTTGGCAAGACCCGGCTATTGCCATGCAACGGATAATTAATTACAAAAACAAAAAATATCACTCATATCTCACCAAATGTAACACTTGTGACTTATTAATTGTCAATCCGTACTATAGCACAGGTAACTGTATGCTCTCAGATCAAGAACCTATTTTTAAATCCTATTTTCCCAATGTATTTTTGTTGAATTGGACAGGAATGGATATTTCCGTTAATAAGTTACATACTGTACAACCTTAGATATTCCACCACTTTTCCTGCGCTTTAAAATCCATGTGTCCCTCAGCCAAGCTCATCAATTCCTTCAAACTCATATTCCGTGGGTTTCTATACTCCAAAATATCCGCCACTATCTTTGGAGAGAGATAACACAAATTTAAATACCGGGCAAAAGTGCGTTTATTCATTCCACTTGCCTTTTCCCATTCTCGGGTAGTTTGCCCCTTTTCTATTAACTTCTTCAATTGCCACGCACGAGCCAAACCACGCACAAGACTTTCATTTAGCTGACGCACCGTCAAAATATTGTTGGAAGTGCCATTCTGCAAGCGGATACTAGTTACATTATCTATATAAAATGTGTCCTTTAAGATAATACTATCCCCTTTTATCTGCGCACGCACCCCATTACTAGCTGGATTCTCCATAAGGTGCTTTTCCAAAAACGCTTCAAATGCCTGTTTTTTCAAATATATTGCAACATAGCACTCCTTACCTATCTTTTGGCAAACAACCCTTTCTAAATAAGTTTTTGCCTCATTTTTACTTAATTCCAATGCCGTTGTGCGCGGACAAATATCCCCATAATCCGCATTTTGAATCGTCCTCAACACCAAGTCGTCTAGCTGCCCCACCGATAAATGTGCCCCATTACGAATTACATAGTATTTAAACACTTTGCCACATTGACGTCCTGAAGATAGTTTATAGGGCCGCTCCCGCTCGTCTACCAACACATCTCCGAGCAAGGTGTCAGCTCGGATATTCCTACGGTGTTCCCGCAGACCATCTTTATTGGCACCGAGCTTGGCCTGTGCGCTCTCAAATAAATCTTGCCGGATAATTCCTTTATGCTTCCCGGGATACACCTTTTTAAGGGCTAAATGCGCGATTTTGCCAATATAAACAGGATTCCCAAGGATTCGTTGTATAGACCCGTGCCGGAACAAATGCCCGCCACGTTTATCCCCAGACGCCGTTTGCCAACATTTACTGCGGTATCCTTGCTGATTCATCCAATCGGCTGTAACTTGTATATTGCCCAATTCCAGATACTTGGTAAAAATCAGGTTTACAAGCTCGGCTTCTTGCGGATTAGGGATAAGTTGCTTGTCTTTAATGTCATACCCCAACGGCGGAGTTCCCCCCATCCATAGCCCCTTGGCCTTGCTAGCGGCGATTTTATCTCGTACACGCTCGGCTGATACTTCCCGCTCAAATTGGGCAAAGGACAAGAGCATATTAAGCGTCAGTTTCCCCATAGAATTACTTGTATCAAACGATTGGGTAATGGACACAAAGTTGCAACCGTATTTATCAAACTCTTGCATCATTTTGTGAAAATCTATAATAGAGCGCGAAAGGCGGTCCACTTTATAAACGACGACTACCTGTATTTGTCCCGCTCGGATATCGTTAAGGAGCGTTTTTAAGCCGGGGCGCTCCATGGTACCCCCACTAATACCGCCGTCAGAGTAGGTTTTATAATACTCCCACCTATTAAACGATTGGGACAGGATATAGGCCTTACACGCTTCTTCTTGGTTTTGGAGCGAGTTAAACTCCATATCCAGGCCGTGTTCGGTAGATTTACGGGTATATATAGCGCAATTAACTTTTGGCATTTTGCCTCCCCACGAGTCCAAAAAACTTGGGGCCACTAACATGACCCCGAGTTATCCTCTGCGCTATAACGGTTAAATTAGGATATATGGTGTTTTCCCACTCGTATTTTTTCTCATTTTTCACTATTACTTGATAAATCTGTCCTTTGTATTTTTTGGTTAGGATAGTTCCTATCGCTAAATTATATTTACATTTATGGGCCCGTTGGATGTATTTTTCCGGATTATTAGCGTACTTATCAAGGCGAGTTATATACTTTTCAGCCAGTTTACAACTATACAATTCGCATTGAATGGCATACCACAAAGGCCTATATTTTCCCTTCCTCCCTCTTAACGGATACCGATAGAATATATCCCAATAAAATTGGAGTTTTTCGTCTGGCAAGCCTTTGAGTTCATCAAAATTTTTGGGTAAATAACACTTATTTCTCATTTAGCACCTTCCGAATGCGGTTTATCTTATGGGCCGAGTTTCCTTTGAAATAGTAGGCCTTGGCTAATTCATCAAAAAACTTAATGGCAGTCTGTAAGAGTTCCGCTTCGCGCAATTTCTTGGGCCGGCCCAGTGGATTACCAGAACGCCCCTTTACAAACCGGTTTTTAACGGGCGGCAGCACGCGCGGCATCATTTGGATAATCCAAAGAATACATATCCGCTGATAGGCCGTTTGACGATATTCATCGCCACACGGGATATGCTTTTGTAGGTTTTGCCTTCATATTCAAAGCCGTTGTCCAACACTTTTACTTCTATGGTTTGTCCGTGGTAGGTTTTAGTGATAACTGTGCCGACGGCAGGTAAGCGACTATCTCTTTCTTTTGGTTTCGGAGCGGCTATATTTACGATTTTTTGATTAACAGGTTTTACGACAGTTTGTTTAGACTTTTTCTTCATAAAAACTCCCGATAGTATATTGGTTTAATGGGCTTTTGGCCCAGTCCTATTACCGCTTACTATCGGGAGCAAAGTCAAGTAAATGAATGTTAGGACTATCTACCAGTTCGATTCCTGTTGGGCGCACGTCTTAAAATATACCCGTTCTCCGTCGAGAACGGGTTTTTTTCTTATACTTTCTCGTCGGTGTTCGCAAAAGCAAAAAAGTGTATATTCTTAGTGGACCCTTTATGGTGTACAGTAAACGCTAAAATTCTTCTTTTTCTCGTCGACAAAAGTGTAAATATACACGATTTTTCTGCAAACTATATCCGCACAACCCAAATTCCCGAAATTTTTTTACATACTATAATTATTAGTTCTCGTCGAAGAAGTATAAAAACTACTAAAAAAATTCTCGAAAACTATGAATATACTGGGCACAGTTTGGACACTATAACGCATATCGAAACGCCCGCAATTATACGACGAAATGTCCGCTTTTTATTATGCCAACCTACATACTTTTGGACACTATAAAGTCACAATTATTTTGGTTAACTTTGACAACTTATGTATACAAAGCCATACTAACGCTCGGCAGAAAAATGGCAGAAAATGATTCTGCCATATTTTAAGAACTCTTGATATTTATGGTTTGATTAGCTTTACTATTAGTGTCAAGGTTAGCAATGGTTAACTCCATGTCGCTGCCTTGACTTCTTTTTATTATTTTATTCCCAAACAGCCGTGCACTCAGCTGGTTTTTTATATCTAGCCTACATATTTTTGGACACTACAAGAGTGCATTTATTTCCCGATATCACTTTGTTCAATACATGATGTTATCTTTAATGGATATAGTTCCTTGCTACAAACATCAAAGGAGAAAACTTTGTCAAATTGGGCATAAAATCGCTGTTTTAGTATATCGTCATCAAAATGTACAGCTTCTTCTGTCAATCTTTTATTACCTGTGATCAACAAATATATTTTGTCGCTACAAGATTTATAACGATCAATTTTATTGTTCTTTTTATTGATAATTTCTTGTAGCTCTTTATATGGAGAACTCCTTACCCACAACGGATCAGTTCTAGTCCATAAACTTTCTATTTCCTGCCCAAAATTGTCTATATATAATCTACCTTCAATATGACTATCTATACTTAAATCTAGCTTGACTGATTCAAGGCCTCTATCGAAAATCGATGATTCTTTCTTTTTCCTGAATCAAATTTTTCCATGAAACTATCGGATTCTTTTTTAGGAAAGATTTTTGGGCAAATTTTTCGTTCTCATATTGTGTTTTTTCATGTGTATTCATAGATCATGCATTCGCAGAAATCGCAGAATATATTAAATATATTGAGAAAATTGTATTCCAAAAGTCAATGCTGCCATAGAAGGTTCTCTTTCTAACTGCTTGGTAATTGTAGAATAATGAAGGTCGTAAAACTTAACAGTATGTCCTGTCCCTTTACAATGTTTGGAAATAATCGAAATAATTTTACATTTATCTTCAGCAGAAACTTGACGCCCAAAAGTAATAGATTCCAAATCTTCTATAGGATAATTTGCGATACGATTTTCTGAATTTTCAGATATGGGAGTTAAAAAGTCTTGATGAAACAATCTATATTCCTGCTCATAAGACCAATTTGTTGCCTTGGTGCATATATGCTTTTTAGAATTTTCATGATAGTGTTGACGCCATTGTTCTATTGGATCATAATTTTTTAAACAAGCACTGAACCTAGACCTGTCATAATTACAAAGCCAAAATCCTCGAATAATAGGCATCGGTAATGCCCCTAAAGAGGTAAAAAAATCAATTTCGGGATATTCATCGGAATACACTACTGGCAATATGGTTTCCCAATGCGCTCCGGTAAATACTTGCCATTTAGAAGGGTCTGAAGTGGGATAAGTTCTTACAACAGAATATAATCGCAAACAGGGACTTTCGTTAATATTTGTAACCTTATACTCCAAACATATTCCATTTTCATTATTAGCATAATGTGCCCACATAGGTTCATTTTGGAAAGTTCCAGAGAAACAAGCTACACAATGTTTATTATAAAGCACTTTGGTAATATTTTTTATATATTTCTCGGGAAAATCAAAAGTTAGCACGTTAATATTGTGCGTATTTTTATCTCTAAACTTCACTTTATTTAGAAAATGTTTATTTATTTGTTGTTCGAGGCAAAAAGCTAGCATTTGTTTGCTTCTTTCTTGCGTAGAATATTTATCATCTGTAAGGATATCGAGTATTTGAGTATAACCTTCCCAATTTTTGAGTAAATCATATACTTCTTTCAGTTCAGAATCTTTAAAAACATCTTGACCACAGATTTGAGTTCTTATTACAGTATCAATTACAAGATACGCATACAAATTTATTGATCGAAATACCCATAAGATTTCATCAGATGTAAATTTTTTCTTTGAGATAGCCATTTCAACTGGGAAGTGTGCAATGCTTAGAGAGGAAAAAAATTCATCATAAACCGACTTAAACACATCCTTTATTTCTGGGGCTTCTAAAACTTTAATATCAAGAAAAACTGGCAAATTTTCTACATCAATTTGCATCTTGGGATCCCTAAGACGTACCGCAAAGTATAGATGCGTCAGCGTGTAAATGTAATGTTTAAAAAGCCCTTGGAACGCAATTTCATCCCCGTGCCAAATGACATTCATATACTTTTCCATCTGGTCATTTAATTCTTCCGGTCTAGCGAAGTAAATAGATAAGTTCTCTAGTTCTTTATGGTCGAACAAAGATTTTATTGAGCGATAGCGGTATAAATGGTCCATATGTTTATTGTATAGTATTTCAACCACAATTGTAATGCCAATCTCAGAGTTACAGAACTTCAAGGTAGTTCACACCGATAAAAAATAGCTAAAAGTTTGAAAATGATATAATAATTTCGAGAATGGAGGCTATATATGGCAAAAACCAAAAGGACTTGGCATCCTAACTTTATTAAATACATGGAAGAAATCATTCATCATCCCAACTATAAAGGACTTCCTATTCAGAAAAATAAAGGACATTGGATTTGGATTGCGCCAAAGAATTCCCCTGTAGGGAAACAACGATTAGCTTGGTGTCAAAATAAAGCCATGGAATTAAATTTACCCATTCAACCCGGGGTATATGCCAAAGTTATGCGTGAAATTCACCCGACTAAAGAAAAAGTTTGCCAAACTTGTGGAAAAAGCATGTCCATATATTATTTCTATCCATCGACGCATTTAGTAAAAGCCATTGATAAAGTTTTTCATAAAACTTATTCCGAAACAACACATATTAGCAAGATTTGGGATGATTTGCTAACTTTTACCCCTGAGCAAACTATAATTGATTTTTTTGTTAATTATGCCAAACTTGACTTGGGTAACAAACCAGTTTCTAAGGAAAACATCATTAAGAATATGGAGTTTCTGTGTCGAGAAAAAGGTGGAAAATGTTTGGGACCTGGCGCAATGTCTAACTTCCCCGATCGTTTCGACGGTTTCCATACGTATAATCGGTGCTGTAGAGCTAAGCAAGATAAGGGTCGCTCAAAGGATAATTTAAAATCCTACACCAAAGATCGAAGAGCATTTGAATATTGGAGCGATGGGAATATCCATGCGGCGAACTGTTTTATGGGGAGTTCTCGGTTTGCCGGCACATCTGCTGATCACATTGGCCCAATTTCTTTAGGATTTATACATGATCCCCGCTATATACATCCGATGAAAAGTAACGAGAATTCAAGCAAAAGAGATCGCTTATTATTGAAGGATATTTTTACAATTTTAGATATTGAAAAAAAGACAAAAATATTTCCTATGTCCTGGTTTTCAAAAGAGATTTGGAATAATATCAAATGCCACAAAGACGAATTAACACAAAACAATATTGAGCAATATCAACGTATTCTCAAGCAAAATCGAACAAATTTTATGTTCATACTTTGGCAAATTCTAGAAAGAAATAAAAAACTTAGCGTTTCTTTTCTTGTAAATACATTCCTAGCGCCCCAAATGGAGTATTTTAATTACTCTTACATATTTGATCGTGATGGTAATATTACCCAGAAAAAGGTCAGACATAAAACGGAAAGAAGCGCGGATGAATTCAAACGGTTGGTTCGGATTGCTATAAAAGCCGTCTATGATTTTCAGCAGAAAGAAAATCGTAACCTAAAAAACGACCTCAATAACTCTGAGTTGCAAGCAGTCGGACAATTATGTCAGGCCATTTCAGACAAATCTTTAAGCGCAAAGACTAAATTCGAGCAATTAATGTGCAATATTCAGCATAGATTGCTTAAGAACATTTAACTTGTTTGTTTCCTACTGAGTGTAAAAATTCTTCTAATGTAACTCTACCATTAAAGTAGTTAAGGATTTTTGAAGAATAATGAGATTTATACGGAACTTCCTCTCCACAAGGTATTGTTTCTAAGTCATAAATCGTATCACGTGCAGTGATTTGTGATTTTTCTTCCTCAGTAATAGTTGATGGGTAAAGAACTGCCGGAAGCACGCCGAGATCTTTTCGTGTGGCAATAACAATAACCCTTTTCCTTTTCTGAGGAACTCCAAAATGATTGGCCCATAGAGTTCGGCCCTCTACAAAATATCCCAATTTTGAAAATAAATCAATGATGTTGTGATAGGTTGTTCCTCCTTGGAAGCTTAACAATCCTTCCACGTTTTCAAAAACCACTACTTTCGGTTTAATCGCTGATACGATGTCAATAAATGGAACAAACAATTGATTCCTTGTATCATATCGATTCCTTAATCCTGCGAGTGAAAAGCCTTGGCATGGTGGTCCACCACAAATAATATCGGCTTTTGCTTTTATCCCTTCCCGAATGATTTGATCTTTGATAAGGCGATTTGTAATATCCCCACAAATTACGGGGATTTCTGGAGAATTAACTTTCAAAGTTAAACAAGCACTTTGTTCAATATCATTACAAATTGCACTTTTGATCCCTGCTAGTTTAAATCCGTATGTCATTCCTCCGGCTCCGGAAAACAAATCTATGGAAGAATGACAATCCACTTTTTCTATAATTTTTTTAGCAATACTATAGGCTAACGCTACAGGAACAGCATTCCCAACTTGTTTTAATAGATCCGTTTTATTGCCAACAAAATAATAATTATCAGGGAAAGTCTGAAATCTAGCTGCTTCTCTTACAGACAAGACGCGTTCTTTCGTGGGATGTACATAAGTTCCATTCCCAGGTCTGTTAAAATAGGTTGTGATTGTATAACTAGGCTGAGCGTAATCAATCCGCCCATACAAAGTTGTACGTCCACCAGTTTGAGTTAATCGCAAGAGCCTTTTGGATTTTTGAACAGTTTCAGCAGGAATAAATTTCCAATTTCCTCCTGGGGGAACACTGTGAATCATTTCCAGATCCAAATTGCTTAATTTGAATGTTGTGTGATTTAACAAATACCCATTGTATAGATGTTTATATTTATACTCTATTTTTTCCAATACGGTACGTTCAAAACTTGTAATATATGGCTTTTTTTGAAAAATAATATCTATGATAGAAGCTTTATTGTCTAGAATTTGGGAGCAGTCTTGCTCTGTCACATCGGGGATAATGGCCCGCAAGTCGTTTTTTAAACGCGTAGATATACTGTCTTTAGAAGATACTCCTTCCGTTTTCTCATTTGGATCCATCCGAGTTACTCCATATGCTCTATACACTAGAGAATCTATCTCTTGAAGCAGTTGCTCAGTTGGGTTATCCATATATTGCTTGGCCAAACGTTCTATATCTGTTTTATAAGTAGTTGATATCGGCAACGGGAAATTAGCAATTTCGTAATTATTCACATGATTGTTGCTACTTGTTAATTTGAAATACCAGTTAATAAGTGAAGAGTTAAGGACGCCTAATAAGAACCACAAATTTACTCCTTCCTCATTCTTGTCTACAGAAATAAAATTACAACTATTCCCAAGGACATGATTTCGAGGAATAAACGCAAATTGAATTCGTCGGGCTTTCGTCAGATTAGCAATCTGTTGGCAAGCAATACGGTCTTGTTGAATATATCTAAATTTAGACGTGTTTTGAAAAAAAGGCAAAAGCACAAAGAGTTTTTTCTCACTTGAGGCCAATTTATAATAAAAAATATCTCTTCCTCTGATTAAACGGTATTTCGTCTTCTCCGAAGTAATATACTGTTTATTTAAAGTCAAGTCCAACTCACCGCGCAAATTATGAATGTAAGACAAATCCTTTATTCTCGGATGTTTTAACATTTGCTTGCGAATCTTATATTCATTTTCCGATAAAACACACAAAGCATTTCCATTTTCAGAATCAATCATATCTTCAATTGCGATTTTTTTAGTCGTTTTCTGCTCTTTTGAAAGATAATTATGTAGGGAAACCAGGCCGGTTTTACTTCCTTTCTGTAGCAAAATAGCACAAAGAGCTTGGGAAGCATTGACAAAACCAATATTTTCGGGGCAGATACGCAAAGAAATAATACCGTTTTCTTGAAATAATTTTGTCCTTAAGGATGAACATGTTTTATCTGATAGGATTGAAGATGGCATTAACAAGTAGCACCTTCCTAAAGGTTTGAGATATCTTGTTATAATTTCTTCAACGAAAAATTTATACAAATTTAAGCCGCCTTTTATACTGTATTTAAAGTATAATTCAGCAGCTTTACCGATAGCCTCATAACGTGCTTTATCAGCGACGTATTCTGCATTGTTTTTATAATGTGTTTTTTCCGCTTTTAGATTTTTGTATGGTGGGTTTGTTACAACAAAATCAAAACCAGTACCAATAATATTTTGGGCAAAATTATTAGAAAGAGGAATATATTTAGGCGAAGAGTCTTTTACATCAAATAAAACCCCCTGTCCAATGTGAGTCTTAAAATATTGTTCATTCAATTCAATTCCAAACAATGCTTTAACCAGTGTGCATAGATTTTTTCTGTAGACTTTTAAAGCAGCTGCATTTATATCACACACATAAATATTATCTAGAAGTTGCTGATATTCTTTTAAATTAAAACCAAGTGTTTTACAAACCATAAGATATGCGAACACAAAGTGCCCTGTGCCTACACACGGTTCCAAGAATTTTTTTTGAAAAACCGATTGACGTTCTTTTGCGCTTAGAGCAGCAATCATTTCTTCCATCATTGACAGTGCAAAATCTAAGGAAGTGTAGTAACTGCCAGTTTGTTTTCTAAATATTGGCAATAAATGGTTTTCAAAGTCTTGGCTTGTTTGTTGTATTTCCTGCCAGATATTAATACATTCAAAAGGGATATTCATATTTCATATTATACAATAACGAGACGCCTTTTTTGAGACAATTTTAAATTATGCTTTATTTTAGCTAGTGATGAATATATTTTTACTTCTATTGGGAGCAAAGTCAAGTTAATAACATTTTACTTCAAAAAAATCAACATATCTTCTATCCCCATAAGAAGCGTGAATTAGTACGAATACTCCGTAAAGGCATTAACCTCTTTATCCTCAATATAGAAAGGCATTTTATCAAGAACTTGAGTGTTTACAATACTATTTTTACTAAAGATTTGTTTTGTTTCGTTGCCTAACCAACTTATATCCCATAAAACTTCTTTTGGATTAGCTACTAGTTGGCAAATTTTTGGGCTATATTTAAAAACTGGATTAATTTTCCAACTAATACGTTGGAGCCAGATATCCAATAAATCCGTATGAGGTTTCTCATCTAATTTATGTCTAATACTCACTAAAATATCCATAGTGGATTTGGTACAAAATCTGGGACAGTAAATAAGGGTAAAAGTATAATAGGTTGTATAGGAGAACCGGAATAATGGTTATGAAACGAAAGCAGTACACAAAAGAGTTTAAGCGGCAGATATTTGAGCTAAGAGAGCAAGGCAAATCGGTGAGAGAAATCAGCAGCGAATATGGCATCAGGGAATCATTAATTTATCGGTGGAAAAAGGGATATGGCAAAATTGGGTTTACTGAGAAAGGAGAAACTGTAACTGTGGCTGAATACCGCAGACTGCAGAAGAAGTTGGCCCAAGTAGAGATGGAGAACGAAATCCTAAAAAAAGCAACAGCCATATTCGCTCGGAATCAAAATTGGAGCTGATTGAAAAACAGATAAAAAGATATCCTATACAGGTGCTCAGTCGGACATTGGGCATAGCACGTAGCCGAATATACAGGCATTTAGATGGGGAAGTCAGTAGCCGCAGGAAAGCCTCCGAGCGACTAGAGCAAGCAATCCGTCAGGTGTATTTGAGAAGCAATAAAATATACGGATCCCCCAAGATATATGCGGCACTTATCCGTCAGGGCATTGAAACGAGCCTAAAACGTGTACAACGTCATATGAAAGCACTTTGGATACGTTCGATAATTCGAAAACGATATAGGCCGTGTTGTAGAAAGCAACAAATGTCGGTATGCCACCACCCTAATATACTGAAACAAGACTTCAATACCCCAACGGTTAATCAGGTATGGTGTGCAGATATCACATACATATACACGTTACAAGAAGGATGGACGTATTTGGCGAGTGTGTTGGAGTTACATAGCCGCAAGGTAATTGGTTGGGGTTATAGTCGAGTTATGGATACTGCATTGGTCTTGAAAGCCATTAAAAATGCCTGTAATGCGGTGCGAAATACACTTGGTATTGTGTTACATACCGACCAAGGCAGTCAGTATATGAGTACAGAGTTTGAACAGTATCTCAAAATAAGGGGGATTGTTCATTCAACTAGCAGAAAAGGATGTCCATACGACAATGCATGTATAGAATCATTCCATGCGAGTTTGAAAAAAGAAGAAGTTTATACGAAGCAATACAGAAATTATGAGGAGGCACAATTACACTTGTTTGAATACATTGAAGGTTGGTACAATAGAAGCAGATTGCATAGCAGTCTTGGTTATCAAACGCCAGATGAAGTTTACCAAAATGGTTAACTCATCATCAGGAATTTTCTCTTATTTACTGTCCCACTTTGTGTACCAATACCAATAAGCACAGTGCCAAACGCCTTCCGGCCACCTATCTGCTTAAACATGGCGTTTAGGTTAAGGTCGCACTTCATCGGGTCGCACGGCTTGGCAGAAGATATGATTTTGTTATGATAGAGAAAGTTATCTATCATTTCTTCCGTCACATAACCCTCTTTAATCAGGCGGCTCATAAATAGTTCGGCCTTATCCTTGCGTTGGCCCTTTTGGTGTATATAGTAGCTTTTGGCTTTGGATATCACCGCGTAGTGCTTTGTTGGTTAATTGTTTTGCAAAACCCTGTTCTTTGGTAATTTTAGAGCCGTCCGTAAGCGTAATGGACGAGTTTAATTCGTGTTGGATATACGTATAGATACCGTTTTTACTGCCCTTGGTGCGGCCTTTGGGGTTACCGCTTTGTCCGGGCTTGAATTGCGTGCTTTTAGGTGGCCTACCATACCCTACTGTGGTATTGCTTGGGTGCGGTGGACTCCGCTTGAGCGGTTACTTCTTTTACTTCGCTTTCGTTCATATTACTGCTCCTTATGCTATGTTTTATTTGTTTCCATAGTTATCCCTCTCGAACTTATAATTTTCCCTTGCCGATAACGGCAAAACCCACGCTACATTGAAACATTTTTTCTATATTTTGTCAATTATTTCTATTTTTAATAGAAATTGACTAAACGTGTGAAAAGAGTTATACTGTTTGTATTGGAGAATACTATGCTTTCGGCAAAACAAAAGCAAATTTTAGAACTCGTCCAGCAAAATCCGCAAATCACTTTGGCAGAGCTTGCTCAAGCGGTTGGCTTAAAGTCGGTCAGCACCGTGCATGTGCATATCCGCAAACTGATTAAAGAGAACTTTTTGGAGCGCAATGGGCACGCATTGATTGCCACCCATAGACCCGTGGATGAGTTTACCCCCATCCCTTTTTACGGCTTTGCCCAATGCGGAGATACGGACATTTTTGCCGAAGAAAATGTGGTGGACTATGTGAATATGCCCACCAAGTTTTTGCCAACTCCTACGCAGGATTTGTTTTTCATTAAGGCCAAAGGCGACTCTATGGAGCCGTCTATTAGCGAGGGCGACCTGCTGATGTTCCGTAAAACGAGTGAGTTGCCCCCTGTGGGGAGTGTGGTATTATGCCGGAGAGAAGATGGGCTCAAAATCAAGCGCCTTGGGCAATATAACACCGAGAATGGCCCCGCCTATCGCTTGGTATCGGATAATAAGGCCAAATACGAGCCGTTCCCGGCAGATGACTCTGTCGAAATTTTAGGCAAACTTGTACGCATGAATTAAGGAAACTATATGCAAAAAGATTTACAGTTTTTACTCTACACTACGCCAAGTGAAGATATTAAAATCAACACCGTCATCAAAGATGAAACCTTGTGGCTAACCCAAAAGGCCATGGCAGAATTATTTGGATGCTCTACGGATAACATCTCACTTCATTTGAAAAATATTTTTGACGAAGGCGAATTGGAGAAAAATTCAGTTACCGAGAAAATCTCGGCAACTGCCAGCGATGGTAAAAATTATCTAACTCAATTCTATAATCTTGATGCCATTATTTCCGTAGGTTACCGCGTCAATTCAGCACGCGCAACTCAATTCCGTATCTGGGCTACCAAGGTACTCAAAGAATACATCCAAAAAGGGTTTGTATTGGATGATGACCGTTTAAAACAAGGCACCACCGCGTTCGGTAAAGATTATTTCAGAGAGTTATTGGAACGTGTCCGTTCCATCCGCGCGAGTGAGCGACGTATTTGGCAACAGATTACTGATATTTTCCAAGAATGTAGCTTTGACTATGATAGAAACTCCAAAATTACCCAAGAGTTTTTTGCTACAGTCCAGAATAAATTTCATTACGCCATTACCAGTCAAACCGCTGCAGAAATTGTTTATTACAAAGCAGATAGCACGAAAGAGCACATGGGACTTAAAACATGGGCTGGGGCACCGAATAAACGTATTTTAAAATCCGATGTAAGCATTGCCAAAAATTATCTTAACGAGGAGCAAATCCGCCGCTTGGAACGCACAGTAACGGGCTATTTTGACTATATTGAAGATTCGATTGAACGCGAAAATACATTTACTATGGAACAATTTGCAGCCAGCGTAAACGAGTTTTTAGCCTTCCGCAAGTACCAAATTTTGCCAGATAAGGGCTCTATCAGCCACGAACAAGCCAAGGCCCATGCCGAAGCCGAATATGATAAGTTTAACAAGAAACAAAAGATAGAATCTGACTTTGACCGCGTTGTAAAATTAACATTAAAAGCACATACAAAGGCAAACAACTAACCGAATAAGCGCATTTGCAATTTAAAAAGTCGCCGGAACACATGATATCCCCAAAATGACACTTTTTATCATTGGGAATACAGCGGATCAATTTTCTACTTCTTTATAAATTTCGTACTCGTCCATATGTTCTTGACGATCACACGCCTTATCAATGTATAGATTAGGATTCGAAATAAAATTTTGCCAACACACTGCTTCGATATAGCTACAATTACCATGCCAAATGGTATCACCTCTGACACAAGATTTTTTATCTGGTTTAGAAAAATTGAATTTGTTTTTACGCAGAATAGGAAATAATATATCAGTATGATGCAAGCGACATCCAGTCGAACAACAAGTTTTATTTTCCAAATAATAGTCACATGAACCATTTTTGTCTGGTAACACAATAGCCACTAACGCATTAGTATGGCTTGTATTGTCTTGACGAGTAGTTTCCTTGAGTGAATACGAGATTTCCCAAGGAATCCATTGATCACGCTCACGTTTATTAGGTTCTTTCATACTAGGGGAAATTAACACTAAAGTAACAGAACTATCATAAATTCTATCTCGTAGCTTTTCCCAAATAGCTTCATCACTCAAATTACTCAAATCTTCCCCATCATGCTCACATTTACAAACATGTTCTAATCCCTTAAGAACTTCTTCTAATCGGTCCACATAATTACGCGACTTAGTTACACCCACAGAAAATAATGGGGCCACATTATAATCTTCGTACTTGTAAGAAATGAATACTTTTTTGCCCATAACACTTCCTTCCTATTTACAACATTCAAATATGACAACAGAAATTAACCACAAAAGCCCATAAAACCCCCAAATGGAAAAAGATTTCACACTTGCCAACCAACATGAATACCCCTTAATATTCATATCATATAACTCTTTCTTACCTTTAACAGCATCTTCAAATAAGTGTCTAAATTTTTTTTCTTGGCATAAATATTGACTATCTAAAAATGCCATTAGCACAATGTAAACAATAGGGACAACTAAGAGCCAAGAGGAAGGCGCTTCCTTTGCTATGTAAATGCCATAAATCGCTACAACTAAAGTAATTGTAAGTTCCTTAAGTTGAAAAGAATTAGCATTATGACGATTAATTATATCTTCTAAAAACTGCAAGTATTGCTCTTGTCCTTTCATTAAAATCCTCTCTAAATAACAGAAACCCTTGCTTCGTAGAAGGTTCATACATTTAACTAAAGCCTAAATGACGAACACAACAGCGCGAAGCAAAGGCTCTATATGTTGGTATTGTACTAAAATATTGTATTAATTCTCAAAACTTATTTTACAAAGATTTTTGCCCTGTTTCCTTTCATTATTTCCCTGTTTTTTCCCTGTTATCCATTTTAGGGAATTTGGAGTGTTTTTATCTAAATTTCTCCGACGAAGCATTTTATAGAGATGTGTCTCCATAATCCGCAAAACTCTCCCAAAATGGGCAAAATTCCCTGTTTTTTGCCTGATAAACAGGGTACCCTCCGTACGCGTTCTAATATGCACCCACAGTCACTACTCCGTGCCCGACCATTTAGAAAGCCACTTTTAAGTAAGCGGCTTTTTTGTTGGCTAATTTTCCCCTCTATCGTCGGGGTTTAGTAGTCAATTATATCATACCAGTTTTATCGAACTTTTATTGGCGCATAAAAAAGGCCACCAACGGGTCTTTTTCTCTAACGGACAAAATTGCAGTATCGCAACTTCTATTCAACACGCCATATTTTTCCCTGTTTTTCAAAATTCACGGTCTCGCTTGCCAAGGTCATAAGTTCTTTCAAACTCATATTTTGCGGATTTCTATACTCCAAAATATCCACCACTATCTTTGGCGAGAGATAACACAAATTTAAATACCCTGCAAAAGTGCGTTTATTCATTCCACTTGCCTTTTACCATTTGCGGAAAGTCATGCCGCTTCCTATCATCTTCTTACACTGCCACGCTCGCGCGAGCCCACGCACCAAACTTTCGTTTAATTGCCGCACCGTCAAAATATTGTTGGCAGTGCCGTTCTGTAAGCGGGTACTAGTTACATTATCTATATAAAATGTGTCTTTTAGGATAATACTATCCCCCTTTATCTGCGCCCGCACTCCACCGCTAGGTGGATTTTCCACAAGGTGCTTTTCCAAAAATGTTCTTCCGCCGCCGCCCTGGTTACCAAGTCCAACGCCGAGGCAAACTCCATATTGCGCCCAACAGATAAAGCGTAAGCCGCTTTTATGGCTTCCTGCGCTTTTTGGCCTACTACGCCGAAGTTGGCGAGCATTCTTTGAGCGTCTAAAAACACTTCGTCCGCTATGCCCGTTGCGTTTTGCATTTCTCCGGCAAAGGCTTTGGCGTTCTTAAGGGCTTGCGTACCAGTTATGCCTAGGGCCTGATATGAAGCTTCTAGCGTTTTTACCGCTCTGGCATTTGCCAAGTGGGCTTGGATAGTTTCATTAGCGAATTGAATAACTTGCTTCAGCCCCATAAAAAAACCATAGAGCTTTACCCCCAGTTGGGCAAAGGATAGTATAGATTTATTATTACCTTCTACTATTGTCTCGCTTAGTTTTTTACTTTGGGTCTCAAGTCCTGAGAGCTCTTTTTTAGTTGAAACTATACCTTTATTGTCTACTTTTGTTATGATTTCTATAATTGCTTTATTTTGTTCTGACATAATAAAATCCTTTAAAAATACTGATAAATACCCTATAATTTATTTATGAAACAATTATTAAACCAATTAAATAAAGACTTTCAGCAAGAATGGGCAAGATCTTCTTTCTTGGGTAAAGTATTTTTTGCTATGGGTTTGTTTTATATTTTTAGTGGTTTGTTAAGTTTAATTTCTCCCTTTAAAGACAAATAAATTATCTATTTCTTCTTTACACTCAATATTTTTACGCCCATTCCTTTTAAACTGTTTAAAGGCGTATTTGCGTCTATACGGTTTGTTTTTACTCCTTTTAAAGCTTTCTGTTTAGCCTTCTGCGCCTTCACTATCTCTAAGACATATGCGTTTATCTGCGTAAGGCTTAATTCCTCTATCTTTTGGCCGTAATACTCGTTTATCGCTTTGGCAATACCGCCCCAGTCGGCATTATTATCAGTTCTTGCGGTATTGCCCGTGTAAAATTTGCCAAAATACGCCCCAAATCATTTACGCACCATACCGCAGTTATTAAATCCGCAAACTCCGTTAAGGTAACATCACCCGGGGGTATTTGCCTATCCGGCACGCAAAAACGCAGAACATCCCCCTAATGATAAATAACTGCATTTTGATTTTGGATGATTTGGGCGTTTTGGTTGAAAGGGCCTCAGCGGAAGTATCTGCGCAGGAAATAATCTTTAAGCAAGGCCTTTTAAATGCGCTTGGCGACATATCGGAAAAGCTTGCCAAAGACAAATATTTGCTCGACATGGAACTTTCCCCCCTTTCCACCCCGGCGCAAGACGAATTTGACGAGGAAAAGCACCCGCGTAAAGCCAACGGTCAATTTGCCCTGAAAGGTTTAATTAAAATCAAAACTGAACCTATTTATGCCTTAAATAATGAAGATTTCCAAAAAGAGGTTTTTCGCTTATGGCAAGAAGCAAAAGAAAACATAAATAATAATGTCGTCCAAAAAATAATATACCGTTCTGTAAGCAACGAGGAAGCCGAGAAGATAAAAGAAAAAACGGGTTTAGATTTAACGGGCTATAAACATGAGATAACCAATACAGACGTGAAGCATATCTTTAAAAACCATGGTAATAAAAAGAAGGAAGATTTTAGAGGACAAATCGCAGTTACGGCAAAAGAAATAAGCCTTATCCCTGAGATTACAGCCAATTATGATGATGTGATTCTAGACGAGCGTTTATCAGAAGGTAAAAAGGTATTGCTTTATAAGAAAAAAATAAACGACATGCTTATTTATTTAGAAACAATAAGCGATAAAAAAAAGGAATTGCGTTCTAAAACGATGTACATAAAAAAAGGAGAAAAGGCGCAACATGCAAATTAGATTTATTCTAATCCCGCGCTCAAACGTCCTAGACGTACCTTTTCCCTTATAGAAAGTATAGCTAAAAAGGCGGAGTTTTACAAGGAGTTGTATGGTATCTATACATATTGGACTTTTGAGCAGATAGACCCAAAGCCTTTAAGGTATAATCTATTGGGGTCTTCCAATGAAGGCTTTGATGGGGTCTTTGGGTATTATACCAGATTAAATACTCCATCAGTTTACGATTTACTTCCTCTCTATCGTAAAAACTTTCCCGATTTATATTTATAAACTGTTCTCTCAATCTCCGATTAAACCGTTCTATAAACGCATTACTCTTGGGGCTTTGTGGGTAATTAAAGTAATGGATTAAGTTGCGTTTCGTTAACGCCTCATCAAAGTATTTATGGAACTCTAAGCCATTATCCGTTTGTACCCGTTGTATGGGATAGGGATATACGCGTTGTACTTTATCTAAAAAGTCCTTGGTACATCCACTGCTTAGGCTGCTATAACAGTAACTAAACGCAAAGCGCGTTTGTATATCTATGGACGTAATAATATAGCGTTTTATCCCATCTATAAACACGTGTACAGAGTCTATCTGTAATAGTTCTCCGGGCCGGCTGGGGGCATAGCTGCCTCTACGTTGTTTGGCCTTATATCGGTGGCTCTTGTGATGTATGTTGCCCGTAAGGGCATTGATACGTACTTGGGCTAAGGTTGGCAGTTTTCCTTGCCCTTTAAGCCGTTTTATAATACGTGCTATAGTTGTCGGACTGGGTAAACTATATCTTTGGGCTTGGCAATATGATTTTAACATCCCTTGTACGGCCGTTTGATTTAACCGGGGATACTGTTGCCTTATCTCTTTGATACGCTCTATAACCGCTAACGCTACGCTGCTTCGACGTTTATGTTTGGGCTTACGCGACATATTGGTTAGACCTTTGCGTCCTAGCTCTTTGTATAGTTTACGCCAATTAAACAACGTACTCTTGCTTATCTCATAAGCCTCTAACGTCGCTTTTATGCCAGGCAGATATTAGCTTTACCGCCGCACTCGTTATTTCTTCCGTGCCCTGCGCTTCCTTTAAAGCTTTTAACATCTCTTCCTTGCCCGAAAGCTCGCGCTTGCCAATCTCCTCTATCAGCGCGTTTTTTACCCGCCGCGCGCGAAGCCTTAAACGAAGACTACTCCGTTTCCGGAATGGAATTTTCGGACGAAACACTGCAAAATTTCGTGCTTGCCAGGCTGGAATTTGTCAAAACGGCTTTCACCGGATGTAAATTTATCAACTGCGATTTCATAAAAGCAAATTTCCTTGATTGTTCCTTTAAGAAATGTGATTTTTCCAACTGCGTTTTTACCGATTCATACTTTAAAAAGAGCGTCCTAAACGAATGCAAAGGCAGCGGAGCCAACTTCATAAAAAGCGTTTTTAAGGAATCCTCTTTTGCGGGGTGTTTGTTTCCCTATGCAAACTTTTCCGAATCCGCCTGGCAAAATTGCGATATTAAAGAAACATCTTTCAAAGACTCTTTTTTAAACGAAGTTTCTTTTAAAAAAACCGATTTTTACAAAGTTGATTTTACGCGGGCGGACTTTTTTAAAACAATGCTTAAAGGATTGGATTTATCCGGCTGCACCATAGCCGGCATTACGCTTTCAGACGGCAAAAGGGAACTATTGGGCTGCAAAGTAAATGTATTTCAGGCGGCGGAAATAGCGCGCCTTTTAGGCGTAATAATAAAGTACTGAGCTCAGGCGGCCTTTTACTCTTCTAAAACACGGTTCTATTTGTTATTATATTTTTTATGAGAACATTATTAAAATTTTTATCGTTTTTGATTTTAACTTCCGCGATTTCGGGCGCGGCTTTCGCGCAGAAAAATATGGACGTGCGCCAATATAACAACACTTACGAAATTGCCATTAACAACGGCAAATCCCAGTTTAAATGCCAAGCCGTAAGATTAAGCAAAGACTGGTTTATTACCGCCGCACACTGCCTTGTACCGGTTTGCAATTCCGCATGCACAATAAACGCCCGCTTGGCAAGCGCGAAAGATTACGAGCTTGAAATTTCCACCAAGCACTCGGCCGGCTCGCAAGCGGTTTTCCTGCATTTCAAATCAAAGGAAGAGCAAGTTTCCTACGATATCGCCTTGATACGCTTTCCGCCGGAAAAATCAAACTATCTGTTTAAAGATAAAAAACTGGGCTGTTTGGTAACGCAAGAGGAAGCTTTCTCCAAATTAAATTCATCCCAAAAAACGGATTTTACCCAAGCCATGCAGGGAGTGAACTTCCCGACGATATTATCCCTTAAAACGCAAACGCCGAAGGTGCTGAGGGTTTCTTTGGGGGTGGCCTCTATTTGGGATTATAAGACGGAAATTTTATCTTCCGAAGATTATGTATTTTTCTCCCCAAAACACAACTATATTTATACAAGCAATTTCGGCATAAGGCAGGGGATTTCAGGCTCCGGCGTGATAACCAGCTCCGGCGAGCTGGCGGCAATAGTTTCGGCCGTGGCCAATACGCAAAGGGTAATTACCTTTGACGGCGGCGGCAGCACAAGCACGAATATAGCTTTTTCCATGTTCTCCACCTTTGACGATTCCGTACTTTCTTTTTTAAAAAGCCATATCCCGGGCTTGCCCGTAAAGAAGGCCGGATTCAATTATTTTTCGGTTGTGCCGGACGAATACCGCGCCTTGACCGAAAACGTGGAGGCTATGTAAACATGAAAAACTTTTTAATCTTATCATTATTTTTAACTCTGGCCGCACCGCTTTTTGCGGACGTAAGTTTCATCACCGTTAACGACGAAGCCGCCTATGAAGAAGTTGAAGATTTTAGCAACACTTACGAGATTAACTTTAACCGCCACGGCGAAAAGAAAATCAACAAATGCCAGGCGGTAAGGCTTAAGGAGCATTGGTTCATTACGGCGGCGCACTGTGTGGAAAACGCCTGCCGCGACAATTGCAGTTTTCAGGCCCGGCTGATAGTCGGCCCTAATTATGAAGCCGATATGACCGTAACCCATACGCCCAAATCGCCCAAAATTTTTAAGCATTCAAAAGCAAAATTGGATAAGAGATCCTCTTCCTACGATTTGGCTTTGCTGTATTTTAAACCCTCGGAAACGAAAGTGGTTTATAAAGATATGCTTATAAAAAGAGCCCTTACGGAAGCGCAGTTTTTGGAAAGGATTCCCAATAAATCGCTTTTCTATAAAGCCGTAAAAGGGACAAACATCCCCAATCTGCTTGTTATGAATGAAGACTCCGGCAAGAAGCTTGACAGGAAAATTTCCGTAATTTCCATTTGGGACGGAAAGCGCGAAGTTATGAACAATACCGACGGATTAATTTACTCCCCCAAACAGCATTTGTTTTTTACTAAGAACTTCGGGATAATAAAAGGGATTTCCGGCTCCGGCGTAATGACGAACACCGGTGAACTCGCCGCGATAGTTTCCGCAATAGGTTCAATAGGCCTTTACAATTCCGCAACAAAAAAATACGACCCCGTGCATATGGTCTACTTAAGCGCTTTTGACCGGGAAGTCGTGGATTTTATACATGAACACGCGGGAAGCTTCGGCTATATAGAAGCCGGGCCGGAATATTTGCAGGAGCTTAACCCAAAGCAGAAAGAGCTGCTTAACGCAATGGACGGCCTCAGCCTGCTAAAACAATAATTTTTTGGCGACGGCGCGGTAATTGCCGTCGGTAGCCATAAAAGTGATTTCGAAAGAGTCTTCCCCCTCTTTACGGGAAAGGACCAAAGCGCGGGAATAAATTTCCTTCAGCAAAAAGCCTTTTTTGAAAGGGACTTTTAAAGCATGCTTTTTCCATTTTAAAGAAAGTGCGCTTTCCACCCTTTCAAACAAATCATCAAAACCTTCCCCCGTCTTTGCGGAAATGAAAACTGCGCCCGGGAAGCGTTTTTTTAAAGCGCGTAATTTTACCGCGGAAAGCTCATCGCATTTGTTAAAAACCTTCAGCACTTCGGAATTTTCCGGGTTGATTTCGTTTAAAATGCTCATAACCGTGGAGGAATGCTCTTCCAGTTCGTCGGAGGAAGCGTCCGCCACGTGCAGCACCAAATCGGCGAATTTGGTTTCCTCCAAAGTTGCCCTGAACGCGGATACCAAGCTGTGCGGCAGTTTTTGTATAAAGCCGACGGTATCGGTAAAAAGCGCGGTTATTCCGCTGGGAAAGCGCACCCGCCTTGTCGTAGGATCAAGCGTGGCGAAAAGCTTATCATCGGCGTAAGCCGAATCTTTCTTGGTCAAAGCGTTTAATATGGTGCTTTTACCGGCATTGGTGTACCCCGCCAAAGCGACTTGCGGCACAGGCACCGAAGCGCGCTGGCTCCGCCTTACCATACGCTCGCGCCGCACGGCGGAAATATCTTCTTCCAGTTTGGCTATTCTCTTGCGGATTTTGCGGCGGTCGTATTCCAATTTTCTTTCGCCGGGCCCGCGCATTCCTATACCGCCTTTTTGCTGCATCATAGCCGCGCCTTTTCCGCTTAAACGCGGAAGCAGATAATTAAGCTGCGCCAGTTCCACCTGTAAACGCCCTTCTTTGGTGCGGGCGCGCCCGGCGAAAATATCCAAAATAAGGCGGGTTCTGTCTATAATTTTGCAAGGGATAATTTCTTCCAAATTCTTTTGCTGGGCGGGGGTAATTTCGTCGTTAAAAACCACGGCGTCAATATTTTCGGCGGAAATAAATTCGGCTATTTCTGCGGCTTTTCCGCTGCCTATAAAAAGCGCGGGATTATAGTTTTCCATACGGACTTCAAATTCCCCGGAGACTTCGCACCCGGCGGTATTGCAGAGACGTTTGAGCTCCTGCGCGGAAGTATCTTTCTTAAAATCGGTTTTAAGCTTTACGCTTACCGTTAACGCTCTTTCCATAAAAGTATCTCTTCGGCGATTTCGGTTTCATGCTTATACATGGCCGGATTTATTATTTTCATATTTTCATAGCGGCGGAACCACGTGCGCTGGCGTTTTGCGTATTGGCGAGTGAGAACGGTTATCCTTTCCATGGCTTTTTCCTTGCTTAAATCGCCTTTAAGATAAGATAAAGCCTCCCTGTAGCCTAAACTTTTTAAACCGGGGCAGTCCTCTACGTAGCCCAGTTTTAAAGCCAGTTCGGCCTCTTTTACCATCGGATCAAAAATAAGTTCCGTTCGCTTTAAAATGCGTTTTTCAAGTTCCGGCTTCTCCCAGTCCAAATAAACGGCAAGAACCTTTTCCCGAGGCAACTGCGCACGGAATTTGCCGGTTCTTAAAGCGGAAGCCGGCTTGCCGGTAAGTTTGTAAAGTTCCAAAGCCCTTATTACGCGGTGTATATTGCCCGGCGGTATAGCGGCTGCGCTGGCCGCGTCGACCGAAGCCAAAAGCGAATGCAAATGCGCGCGGCCTTTTTGTTCGGCCAGTAAAGCAAGTTCCGCCCTTAATGCTTTGTCCGCCGGGGGCAAATCGTCCATGCCGCAAAAATAACCCTGCATATACATTCCGGTGCCGCCCGCAAATATAAATTTGCCGCCGGGATTTGAAGAAACAATCTTCCCCGCCGCGGCGGAAAAACGGGAAACGTCGAAAGTTTCGTTTAAATCCAAAAAATCAACCAAGTGATATTTTACGCCGCCGACTTTATAAAAGCCGTCCTTCCAAACGCCTTTCGGCGCGGCGGTTCCGACGTTTATCAGCTTGTAGACCTGCCTGGAATCGACGGAAATAATCTCCCCACCGCAAAGCGCGGCCAAGGCCAAAGCGACGTCCGTTTTACCGCTTGCCGTAGGTCCGGCTATTATCAAAGGCAGATTATTTTTATCCATAATATGTTCCAACTAAACAAAACACCGTCTTTAAACGGTGTTTTGAAAATAAGATTTAAAACCGCCGGATTAATTGTACTGCGTCAAATCTTTGTGAAGTTTACTGCAAACCTGTCCGCATTTGCAGTTGGGTACGCAGACTTCCGGCAGTTTAAGCAATATTCTTGTATTGCAGTCGGCGTAATCTTCCGCCATGGCTTCTATCTTGGCCGCCACGGAGGGAGCTATTTTCAAAAATTGTATACCGATAGTATATATCGGCCCTTTTTGGCGTATCCAAGAAGTTTTTGCTTCCACTTCAAACTTGCCTATAAAAGGAAGCTGCATTTTTATCTGCATACTGCCAGATACCGGCGCTTTTAAAAAGGAAACTATCCTCATCCCTGTGGAGGAAAGATCCGCCAGTACGGCGGCGACTTCCACCCTTTCGCCGGTTGATTCGTCGGTATAAGCCAAATCTATCGGTTCCACAATATTGCTTATAACCGGCACCCTTTGGTGCTTTCTGCGTTCAACAAATTTTTTTTCTGACGTCATACATCCCCCTTTAAGCTAAAAGTATACTTTCCTCGGCTTTTTTAATCGTCAATTCAACCGCGTCGCCGGTTTTATAAGGTTTTTCCGTCCTGACCCAAAAATTGCTCATCGTACGCCCGTTATGAGGGCCTTCCATAAGCACCCTTTGAATTGTGCCTTCCTGCGCTTTATAAGCCGCCTTAGCGTTAAGCTTAACCTTATTTAACAAAATATCAAGCCGTTTTTCCACAATATTTACCGGCAGTTCTTTAAGAGAAAACGCCGGCGTGCCCATACGCGGAGAAAATTTAAAACAATAAGCCCCGCTGAAATTGCACTCTTCGACCAATGTTAAAGTTTCTTTAAAATCTTCTTCCGTTTCCGTAGGATAGCCCACTATAATATCAGTGCTGACCCAAATCCCGCCTTTTTTAAGAAGAGTTATTTTGGACAAAAACTCTTCCCTTGAGTATCCGCGTTTCATTTCTTTTAAAACTTTGCTGCTGCCGCTTTGAACCGGCAAATGCAAATGCTTGGCTATTTTCGGTTCCGTCGCCATAACTTCCGCGACTTCTTCCGTTATAAACAAAGGATGAGGGCTTAAATATCTTAAGCGGTCCAAACCGTTCAATTTA
The DNA here is from genome assembly GCA_934643455.1 of Candidatus Proelusimicrobium excrementi. GTDB lineage: Bacteria > Elusimicrobiota > Elusimicrobia > Elusimicrobiales > Elusimicrobiaceae > Proelusimicrobium > Proelusimicrobium excrementi. Next base: position 174,659 of record CAKUBV010000005.1, read on the forward strand.
ACGGCTTCTTTAAGCAGAGCCGCAAAGTTTTTGCCTTTGTAATTATAAGCGTTGACGGTCTGCCCCAGGAGGACTATCTCCTTCGCGCCGGCGTCAAGCTTGGCCTGAATGTTTTTAAGGACTTCGTCAAAATCGAGAGAAGAAACCTCCCCCCGCACATAAGGCACTATGCAGTAAGAACATTTGCAGCTGCATCCGCGCATTATGTTTACCAAAGCTATAGGGGAAGATTCCTCCGGCGGTTCCGCCCCGGCCGGAGCCCCGCCGAACAGGCCGGAAGCTTCTATAATTTTGTCAAAAGCGTCTATGCTTTTGGCCCCGCAGACTATATCCACATGCGGGAACTTCTTTTTTACTTCTCCGCCCAAACGCTCCGCCGCGCATCCGGCAAAAATTATCACGCGGCCGGACTTGGCTTCCTTCCATTTGCGAAGACGCCCCAAAAGCGACAAAGCCTTATGCTCGGCGTGTTCCCTTATGGTGCACGTATTTATAAGCATAACGTCGGATTTTTGAGCGTCCTGACAGGATATACAACCCCTGGCCGACAGAGCCAGCATCATCTCTGCGGAATCGGCCGTATTCATCTGACAGCCAAAGGTTTGTATATATACTGTTTTCAAGGTCAATCCTATAATGTAACTTTGAATTTGCGTTTAGCGGTTTTTACGGGTTTTCCGTCAACTTCCGAGCAGGCTTCAAGCGTGAATGAGCCCGTCTGAAAGTTCCACCAATCAAACCACCAGTAGCCGTTGGCCCTTCTGCAATCCTGCCAGGGACCGCCGTTTACGGACACGCGCATATAAGGCACGTCCCTCAAACTGCCGATTCTGAAGCAATAATGCCCGCAGAACACGGTGTCGTTGTTCAAGGGATAATCTATGCAGATATCCTTACTGGTTTTGATTTTTTCCTCAGCCGTCTTCACGGCTTTGGCCGTTTTGGAAGCCGCGGCGGGGCAGCTTTTTTTCGTTATTTTAGCAGTTTTCTTTTTTAAAAGAGTTTTGCCTTTGCCTATGGTTTCTTTAATAATTTTCTTCGTTTTTGCCATTACCATCTTACTCCCCTTACTTCATTAGCTCTTAGAACAATGAAGCTAATTTATTAAGCCCTTGCGCAAGCGGTTTTTTAACGTGTACTTTTATAACTCTTCTGCCTTTTTCGGCAAGAGCTTTAAAATCGCCCAAAGCCTGAGCGTTTACCAAATCGTTAAAACCGTAAGCCGCGCCGGGTATCTTTACGTCATTTTCCGCGTCTGCGGAGATAATCAAAAACACGCCGTTGTTGCCGTCGCCTTTATGAAGCTGGCCCGTGGAATGCAAATATCTGGGGCCGTAGCCGAACAGAACCGCGTGTTTGGTCTGCGTAAAAAGTTTATCCCTCAAAGCGGTAAAAAGTTCGTCGTTTTCGGCAGAGTTGTGCATATAGGGCAATACCGCCAAATAGTCATTGCCCTGAAGCGTTTGAGCTATATCGCGCCCCAAGGTGTCCAAGTTTACTTTGCCTTTAAGATTATCGGAAACGATGATATCAAGATAAGTCTGCGGATCGGTTTTGCCGGCGGACAAATCGTTTAAAAGATTCTTGGCGATAGTCTTTGCGGCCTGCACATTGGGCTGATCGAAAGGATCGATTTCCATAATCGCGCCGCAGGCGGCCGTGGCGACTTCCCACAAAAGGAACATTGAACCGATTGCGTATTTGTCTTTCATTTTAACTTCAAAGAACGGGTGGGCCGAGGCTTTCAAAGCTTCGGTTTCCGCGCAAATTTCTTTATTGCAGGGGCAATCGCAGGAAACATAAGCAAAAATTCTGTCGTTTTTATAGGCGAAATCTTTATGCAGTTTCTCCCCGGCTACGGGCACTACGCCTTTATCTTCTTTGCCGGTGGATTCCGCGACAAGCTGTTCAACCCAAAGGCCGAATACGCTTATGCCGGATGGCATAACCAATGTAAGCTTGTCTTTGCCTTCCGCGAAAGCGCAGCCCATTAAAGAGCCGAGTTTCGCCGCGGCGGAAGCGGGATCTTTTTTAAATTCTTCGCCGGCTTCTTTGGCGGAAAGGAGGATTTTCTCCACGTCTATGCCGCAAAGCGCTGCGGGAACCATGCCGAAGAAGGACAAAGCGGAAAATCTGCCGCCGATATCGGATTTGTTGATAAAAATCTTTCTGAATTTTTTTTCTTTCGCCAAGGTTTCAAGGCCGGTGCCGGGATCGGTAATAGCTATAAAGTTCTCCCCGGCGTTTTCTTTAACCTTGCCGACTTCGTCAAAGAAGTAAGCAAACTGTGAAGAAGGCTCCACCGTGCCGCCGGATTTGCTGGCGAAAATGAATAAAGATTTTGCGGGATCGATTTTGCCCCTTACGCAGGAAACCCAATCCGGGTTTGTGCTGTCCAAAACCAAAAGTTCCGGCCAGGCTTCGTTTTTGCCGAAAATGACTCTAAGCACTTCGGGCGCGAGGCTGCTGCCGCCCATCCCCATAAGAACAATGTGTTTAAATTCGTTTTTTACTTCGGACGCGAAAGCCTTTATTTCCGGCAGTCTTTCCAAAGTCCAATTATATACTTCCGTCCAGCCGAGAGAATTGTTGATGATTTTTGTGTGAGCTTCTTCGGTTTTCCATAAAGTAGCGTCATGTTTGTAAAGCCTGGCGGTAAAATCCGCTTTTTCAAGTTTGGCTAAACCTTTATTGATAATTTCTTCAGCTGATTTATTGTAACTGGCTTGCATATAATACCTCTTTAAATAATTTATTTAAAATTTTCTTTTTCAAATGCGGCGACTTTGGCCGTTCTTCTTTCGTGGCGTTCTTCCCCTTTGCAAAAAGAAGCCTGCGCAAAAGCTTTTACGAGTTCCGGCACAAGCTGCGGGGCTTTATCGCCGATTACGCGCGCGCCCAAGCAAAGGACGTTCATATCGTCGTGCTCAACGCCCTGCGCCGCGCTGTAAACGTCATGGGCGATGGCCGGCCTTACGCCTTTAAATTTGGACGCGGCTATGCAAACGCCTATACCGCTGCCGCAAATCAAAACGCCCCTCTGCGCGCGGCCGTTTTCTATATCCAAAGCCACTTTTTTGGCGTAATCGGGATAGTCCGCACTCTCGCGGGAAAAGACGCCTTCGTCAATAACTTCATGCCCCAAAGAGCGCAAAGCGTCCGTAACCAAATCTTTTACGGGATACCCCGCATGATCGCATCCTATGGCAAATATCATAATTAAATTTCCTTTTCAACAAGTTCGCACAAAGTATGCCCGATAAAAATGTGGCATTCCTGTATGCGCGGAGTATTGTTGCTTTTTACTATAATAGGCAAATCCACGGCGTTTTTAATGGTGCCGCCGTCTTTGCCCAAAAAAGCCGCGGTATAGCAGCCCTTAAGCTTGGCGACTTCCATTGCCTTATGTACGTTTACGCTGTTGCCGGAAGTTGAAATACCTATAACCACGTCGCCTTTATTTGCAAATCCTTCCACCTGACGGGAAAAAGTTACGTCGTATCCGTAATCGTTGCCTATGGCGGTAATAGTGGAAGTATTGGTGTTCAAGGCCAAAGCAGGGTAAGAACGTCTTTCTTTTTTATAGCGGCCGACAAACTCCGCCGCGATATGCTGGGCGTCGCCCGCGCTGCCGCCGTTGCCCATTAAAATAACTTTGCCGCCGTTTCTGAAAGACTCCACTATCTTTACGGCCAGCTCGTTAATCTGCGGGCCGAGGTTATCTCCTACATATTTTAGCACTTCTATAAGTTCATTGCTTTCATTTTTGGTAAACATAAATTAAATTTCCTCCAAGGATTTTTTAAGAACCCAGCCCGACGAATCAGTATCTTTTATGTTAACGTGATCCCATTCGCCTTTGGAATCGGCGATTACAAGCAAATGCGCACGCGGCACGCTTAGCCCGACGGGGAAGTTTTCCCCCGGGCCGCTGCGAAGCTCCGCTCTGGGTACGGTAACCACCGCTAGCCTTTGCGAACCGGCGGGGTATCTCAGCGTAAGCCACAGGGCAAAAAACAAAAATAAAGCGCCGGCGGCAAGACAAAGAAGTTTTACGCGTTTGCCGCGCCCAAAAAAGAAATACGCCAAAACGGAAAAAGCCAAAAGCCAGGCAAAAAGCGCGCTGAGGCCTTTAAGCTCAGCCAACGAGTAATAATTATAAAGATTAAAAACCGTATCGGGCATACCGTCGGGGACGAGTTTCTGCCCCGTAGCCTGCAAAGCGAAGGCCAAATTATGCCTTATGTCCGCGTCCCTCGGCAGAAGTTTAAATGCGCGCAGATAATAAACCAAAGCTTTGTCGCCGTCGCCTGATTTAAAATAGCTGTTGGCCAAATTGTAAAGGACATAAGGATTATCAGGTTCCGCCTCAGCTTTAAGCTGATATTCTTCGGCCGCGGCCAAATAGTCGCCGGAATTATATTTTTCCGAGGCGGTTTTTTCGGCTTCCTGGGCAAAAAGAGGGAAAGCCGCAAACAATATTACAGCCAAAAGAAGCGCGCGCATTATTTTACCTCCTTTTCAATATCCTGCACTACGGCCAAGGTTTTTTGGGCGGCTTCTTCCACCGCCACGGTGCTGTTAAGCGCGCTTGAAGGCGCGTATTTAAGCATTTCAAATTCCTGCCAGAGCGTTTCCAAAGAGTAGGCCGTCTGCGCGGAAAGCTTAAGTTTGCCGGCGCAATCGGATATGGACATTATCCCTATAGGGCGGCCGAGCTTTGTTTCTATATATTTGGTCAATATCTGTGATACTTCCGCCACGCTTTTGGCTTTAAGCAAAGCCTTTTTCGCGCCGAGGAAAGCCTTTTTCTTGGAAAATACCGGGATAGGGCTTTTTAAAAGAACATACCCCACGCCGCCCAAGCCAAGCAGTACAAAAATAAGATAATGCCATGAACCCAAATCGCCGAAAGCCGTCAGGGATCCGCTGAACTTGGAAGGCTTCCCTTCCTTGATGTAACGTATATCCTGAACTATTTGTTCTACTACACCGCCGGAAGAAGTTCCCGAGGATGCGGAAGAGAACGATATCGGCGCGGCCGAAGAAGAATCGGACGGGCTGACTTCCAAATCTATAGCGTTTGACTTAACCGTCTTATAAGTTTTATCCTTAACGTCAAAATAAGTAAATTCCACGGGCGGAATCGTAAATGTTCCGGAAGCCCTTGGAACGATAACGGTTTTATAAACTTTACTCCCCCCTAAAACGCCGTTGACGGCTTTGCTGGTAAAAGAGGACGTGGTTTCATAAACTCTGAAGCTTTTGCCCAGTTCCGGCGCGGGCACTTCCCCTATGGCGCGCATATTGCCCTGGCCCTTTACCGTTACGGAAAGGGTAACGGGCTCGCCGGCCTGAGGGGTTTGGTTGTCCACGGAAGATTTTATGGAATATCCGCCGCCGACCGCATTATAAAAACTTTTTGTGCGGCCCTCTTTGGGAAGCGGCAGTATGTTTACGTTTATGGCCTTGCTGGATACCTTTTTTACGTCGCTTTTTGAAGCTGAAAAGAATGAATAAAACGGATCAAAAATATCCCCGGCCGAGCGGTATTCCACGCTGGCGGGGCCTATAGTCGCTTTGCCGGGCAAAATGCCGAAAACAGCCAAATCGAACTGAGTATAAACGTATTGGCGCCCGTTGATTACTTCAAATTCCTGTTTGGAACCGAGCTCCTCAAAAACCAAGCCTTCCATTTTCGGCCTGTCGTACATCGGGCTGCCGGTGGTGCTTTGAGATTGGTAAAAACGCACTTTAAGGTTTATCTGCTCGTTTATATAAGCGGAAGTTTTATCGGCGGAAGCCGTCATAAAGAAAGCCGGGGTATCCTGCTCCGACTTAGGCGAGCTCGGTTTCAATTTAACCTCGGAAGAGCTTTTTGCGGAATTGTTTTGCTTTACCAAAGAAGCTTCCGCGTTGCCCGTTTGCGTGCGGGAAACTTCCACTTCAATAGGTTCCGTATAATAGTCCTTGCCGGAAACCGTTACGGTAAAAGCGTCTATGGAAGATTTGCCGGCAAAGCGCGGTATCAAAATATAATTAAATTGCTGGGTTGCGTTGATTTTGCCGTTTATCATGCTGATATTGCGGCTCTGCCCCGAAGAATAAATATTAAAATTCGGCAAAGAAGGCATTTGGGTAACTTCCACGTCCGTAGAGGATGATTTTACCGTTATCGTAAGCTGGATTTCTTCCGAAAGATCTATATCGGTTTTGTCGGCGGATACGTCAATATCCACCTGACAGAAGCCCAGCGCGGCGAAAAGGAAGAAAAAAACAAAAACGAAAAATCTTTTTAGCATATTACCAATCCTTCTCCACGGTGTTTGAACCCAAAGCGGAAAAATCCTTTTTCCTGTTGTCAGAATGTTCTTTGCTCATCTGCAAAATATTGTCGGCTTCATTGGGCGAAAGCTGTTTTTGTTCCGGGGATTCTTCGGGCCGGTTTTGCCGGGCCTCGTCCTCTCCGTTTGAGCCGGAATTCCCGCTTTGATTTTCCTTATCGGAATTATCCTGATTATCCTGCTGCTGATTGTTTTCGCCTTGGTTATTGTTCTTATCCTGTTTATTTTTGTTGTTTTGCTGCTGTTTTAAAACAAACTGAAGATTATGAAGGGCCTCTTTATCATCCCTTTTCATAAGCAAAGCGCGGCGCAAATTTTTAACGGCTTCTTCGGTGTTGCCCATATTGTAATAGGCGTTGGCCGCATTGTAATAAGAACTTTGTTTAAATTCGGAACCGTCTTCCACGGCTTTATAGGCCTGCAAAGCCGCGTCATAATCCTGAAGCCTGTAAAGAGCCGCGCCGGAATTATAAAAGCCTTTATCGGGCGAACCCCCTTCCGCGGCCTTGTTGTAAAACTCAAAAGCTTGGCCATATTTTTCTTTGTCATAAGCTTTGTTGCCTTTGCGCAAATCGGCGTCCGCACCCGCATAAAGCGGCGCGGCCGACAAAACAAAAAGCAAAAAAAACAAAACTGAACGCATATATCTTTATTTTACCTTTCTTAAAGCAATAAGTATAGAGCTCAGCACCAATACAAAACCTATAAAAAGCGGTATTTGGTACCTGTTTTTGTAAAGCACGTTTCCGTTGACCATAGAAGAACTTTTATCAAGCATAAGCATTTGGCGGTATATTTCTTCCGCGGTTTGCTGCGCGCCGGAAAACTTTATATAAACCCCGCCCGTGGCCGAGGCCAAACCGATAAGGCTCTTCTCGTCAAGTTTGGTCAGCACGGTCTTGCCGTCTTTATCTTTTTTATAAGTTTTTACGCCGTTTTCGCGCACGGGGATAAGTTCCCCCTCTTCGCTCCCTATGCCGACGGCTATTATTTTAATGTCATTTTCCCGCGCGGTTTTCAGTGCGGCCTGCAAATCTTTGGGGTTATGGTCCTCTCCGTCGGTAATAAGAACAACCGCTTTACTGCCGGGATAAGGCGCAAGCATTTTAGCCGCAAGATTAACCGCCGGAGCAAGTTCTGTACCCGGCACGGGCAGCATATTGACGTTTAAGCCCTGGGCCAAGCTCTTAAGCGCGCCGACGTCGCTTGTAACCGGGCATTGCATGAAAGCGCGGGAAGTAAAAGCCACTATTCCGGCGCGTTCCCGCGCGAAACTGTCTATAAGCATGGAAAGCATGGTCTTTGCGCCGGCCATACGGTTGGGCTTTACGTCCTCGGCCTGCATGGAAAGCGAAACGTCCACCGCGATAACGGCTTGGGAATAGGAAGCTTCGACGTCTATTTTCTGCCTGCCCCATTGGGGCCCGGCCAAAGCCGCGAAGAAGAAAAACAAACCCGTCAAAAAAAGGATATCTTTTATTTTGCGCCTGAATTTAAGCTCCTGCGGAACAAGCTTGGCGTAATTTTCCGCGCTGAAAAGAAGCTTCCTGGCTTTTTCCGCCCGCGCCGCGCCGAAATACCACAGCGCGCCGAGCAAAACCGCCGCAAATATCATATATATAAATACTGAAGGTTGATTAAAAAGTTCCATAATATTAAGGTATTTTTATAAATATAAATTTATCCGCTATAAAAGCCGCCATAAGCAGCAATATCGCCGCCGTTAAAGCCGGTTTGTAATTATCGGTATAGTTGAGCCTTAAGGCTCCTTCAAATTCGGTCTTTTCCAGCTCATTTATGCGCGCGTAAATATTCTGCAGTTCGGCGTTGTTTTTTGCGCGGAAGAAATCGCCGCCCGTTTCCTTGGCAATTTGCATCAAAACCGCTTCCGACTCCGGCGAAGGCGGCGGCAGCTTGGCAACCGTACTTACCGGGCCGAAAATGCTTCTTTCGTTCACTTTCATCTCGGCTTCCCCGCCGCTTGCTATGGAAACCGTATATATCTTTATTCCGTGCGCGGCGGCGGCTTTCGCGGCGGCTATCGGATCGACCATGCCCGTATTGTTTTCTCCGTCGGTAAGCAAGATTATCGTCTTGCTTTTGGCCGCGCTGTCCTTTAAATGCCTGGCAGAAACGGCTATAGCGTCGCCTATGGCGGTGCCGAGCTGGTCCGAAAGCATATCCGTACTTATAAGATTTATATATTCTTTTACCGCAAAGTAATCCAAAGTCAGCGGACATTGCAGCATGGCCGCACCGGCAAACACTACAACGCCTATTCTGTCCGTGGCTCTTTTATCAACGAACTCCGCGGCCGTTTGTTTGGCGGCGGTCATTCTGTTCGGCTTAAAATCCAAAGCGGCCATACTGCCGGAAGTATCTATGGTAAGCATAATATCCACGCCTTTGGCCGGCGGCAGAATATGTTTGCCGTCTTTTTGCGGACGGCTTAAAGCCAATACGCTCAAAAATAAAGCCGTAACGCAAAGACCCATCGGCAGCCATTTGGCCAATTTTACAAGCGTGGAATCCTCAAACTTTACGCCGGGGCCAAGCGGATATTTTACCGACGGCGGGAAAATCTTTCTTATAAGCACGGCCCCTAAAGCGGCGCAGAAAAGCACAATAAGCAAAAACAAAAATCCGGGATCGGCCAAACGGCTTCCGCTTAAAAATATCAAAGCAAGCAGCAGCAAAGCGACGGCCGCGGCTATTGCGGTCAGCAGATTATAAGCTATGGATAAAAATTTGTCTTTTTGCATGGTCAAAATTAAGCCCCTTTCTCTTTGCTTTCGGCTTCCAGGCGCGGCGGGCGCGTATCAATAATTATATTGCGCATATTCCTTATGTCGGCGTCGCGCTGAGCTTCGGTCGGCTCGGCTTTGGCAAATTTAACGTAATCGGCCGAACGCTGCAAGTCGGCGAGCTGTTTCAAATCGCCTTTAAAAGCCGGCGTCTTTTTAAGGACGCGGATCAAATCCCGGCTGGTGTATTTATGCGCGTCTACGGCAAAACGCAGGGAAAGATAGTCCCTTAAAATATCTATCATGTTTATATAGAAGAATTTATATTGGCCCTCATGCCACAGGCCTCCGGCCAAAAGGTGATCCAATCTGTCAAGAGCGATTACGTCCAGCGGGCGTTTGTCTTCCTCAAAAGCTTTCAGCAGGCGGGCCTTATCCGCCGGGCGGCGTTTAAGGTACAAAGCGTAAGCCGCAAAAACGGCCGCCGCTATAGCAAAAATCCATAACAAAATCCAATAATTAAAAGGCCTGTAAGGCGCGCGGATATCAAGGAGTTTTTCTTCTTTTATACCCGTATCTACGGATTTGACTTCGGTGGGCACAGGCTCGGTTACGAAACGCTTTCCGTCATAGCCGGTAAAAGAAAGAGCCGTAAAAGTCGATACGCCCAAAGCGAAAGGCACCGCTTTGATTTCTATGGCAAGACCGCTTTCATCCGGGGAAGCGGAAATGATTTCAAAATCTTTTTGGCTGTATGAATCTTTATCAAGTTCCGCGCGTTCGGGCAAAGTTACAAAGGCCGAAAAATCCTGAGCCAGTTTTACTTCTTTAGGAAAGGACGTAAAACTAAGCGTTTGCGCTTCAGGCCCTTGCGCGGCTTGGGGCAAAGCGGAATCTTCCGCAAACAATGAAGCGGCGGTTAAAAAAGAAAAAAACAAAAAGAATACAAACTTTTTCATCATTTCCTCAGCTTTTTTGCGCGCTGTTTAAAAAATTTAACTACCGGCTCAATAACGTCGCCGTCGGCTTCCACCTGAATATATTGGCATCCTGTAAGATAGAAAAGCCTCAGCGCGGCGTCATTGTTGTATATTTTGTCATCCGTAATATAACCGGCCTGCCTGGAAGAAAGATTTACCATGGCCCTGCCGCCGTTTTCCAAGGCTTCAAGCTCTATAAAAACAGGCAGGGCGGGCAGTTTGGATTCCAGTCTGTCGCGCACAACTACGGGTATCAAATCAAATTTCCGCGCGGCCAATTTAAAAGATTTTTCATAGCCGGAAGCCAAAAAATCGGAAAGCAAAAGCAATATGCCCTTGCGTTTTATCATGCGGTTGAGGCTGTCCAAACAAAGCGAAATATTGGTGCCTTTACTCTTGGGTTTAAAGGCCAGCAATTCCCTTATTATTCTTAAAACGTGGCGTTTGCCCTTTTTAGGCGGGATATAAAGTTCAATTTTATCGGAAAAAAGCAAAAGCCCCACTTTGTCATTGTTTTTTATTGCGGAAAAAGCAAATATCGCGCCAAGTTCGGCCACGACGTCGCTTTTAAATTTGCCGGTGGAGCCGAAATATTGCGAGGCGGAAACGTCGCAGGCTATTATAAGGCTGAGTTCGCGCTCTTCGTTGAATTTTTTTACAAAAGTCCCGCCCGTTCTGGCCGAAACGTTCCAATCGATTGAACGCACGTCATCGCCGGGTATATATTGCCTTACTTCGGCAAACTCTATACCCTGGCCTTTAAAAACGCTTAAGTATTCGCCGGCGAAAGTTTCGCTGACCAGCTTCCCGGTCTGTATTTCTATCCGGCGAACACGTTTTAAAATATCCGAAGTTTGCATTATGGCACTTCAACCGTGGCAAATATCTTCTTTATAATATCTTCCGTGGAAACATTTTCCGCTTCGGCTTCATAGCTGAGCAGAATTCTGTGGCGCAGAACGTCCGGCCCCATTTCTTTGACGTCTTCCGGCGTTACATAGCCTCTTCCGTCCAAGAAGGCATAAGCTTTGGCGGCCTGCGTAAGGAATATGGACGCCCTCGGGCTTGCCCCGTAAAGGATATATGAAGCCAAATCTTCCAGCTTATATTCCTGCGGGCGCCTTGTGGCGAAAACCAAATCAACTATATAATTTTTTACTTTATCGTCTACGTAAATGGAATCGGCCGCTTCCCTGGCTTTTAATATTTGTTCAATCTTTACCGTGGAATGGACTTCCGGCTTATGGGCAAGGCTCATGCGCTCAAGAATGATTTTTTCGTCCTCTTTGCTGGGATAGTCGACTTTAAGCTTAAGCATAAATCTGTCCACCTGCGCTTCCGGCAAAGGATAGGTGCCTTCCTGTTCCACAGGGTTTTGCGTGGCCAGAACCATGAAAGGCTCCGGCAGTTTATAAGTTTCCGCGCCTATCGTAACCTGGCGTTCCTGCATGGCTTCCAAAAGTGCGCTTTGCACTTTTGCGGGAGAACGGTTGATTTCGTCGGCCAAAACCAAATTGGCGAAGACGGGCCCCTTTCTAGGCGTAAAACTGCCTTCTTTAGGGTTAAAAATCAAAGTGCCGGTAATATCGGCAGGCAGCAAGTCCGGCGTAAATTGTATACGCTGAAAGCTTGCGCTTAAAGCCTGAGCCAAAGTTTTTACCGTCAAAGTTTTTGCAAGGCCGGGCACGCCCTCAATAAGGATATGGCCGTCCGCTATCAAAGCGACGAGCATTTTTTCGACCAAATCTTCCTGTCCGACTATAACTTTTGCGATTTCGTGTCTTAAATCCTGCAGAAAAAGGCTTTCTTCCTGCACTTTTTTGTTTATTTCGCTGATGTTCACCTTATATATCCCCCTGATTGGCGTTAGGATTGTTCATTAAACCGGCTACTCTGCGCGCCGCCGGAACTCTGTCCCCGGTGGGAACTTTATCCCAGTTCATAAGTTCGTTTAACATTTCTTTAGCTTCTTCCTTAATCGGGGAAAGATTATTTTCTGCGGTGCGTTTTACCACATCTTTGGATTCTTCGGTATGATATTCCGATATTTTCTTTAAAAGCATCTTTCTTGAAAATACGCCCCTCTTCATAAAATCTTCCAAAATCCTGAGGCTTTGTTTATCTTTATACTTCGTTATTAAAGGAAGAATTTTATTTTTTTCTTCCGGCAAAGTAAAAGTGGAAAGATATTTGTTTATAACTTTCGGCGCATTGGCTGAGCCGGAAGCATAAATCATTTCCGTATAAGCGTAACAGACGTTTGAATCATAAGTATTAAATACCGTCGTTTCCACCAAATTCATGTTCTGCGCGCTCATTTTAAGCCCGGAAGAACGTTCCGGCGCTATTTCCGGCAAACCGGCTATGGCCGTCAGATCAGCCTTGGCGGATTTCCCGTCCTGTACAAACTCTTTGGGGCTTAAATTGGCTTTGGCAATCACGGTAGAAAGCCCGTGCGTATACCAATAATACCCGCCCCCGATGATTAACAGCAAAACTATAAATGATTTCATAAAGAATCCTCCGTTTCGTATATCTTATAGAATTTTGCTGTTTCTGTCCATACAAAAAAACGCGCGGGCCAATGTAAATTATATGCGCCAAACGCAGATTTTCAAGCTTTCGGGCGGCGCGGCTTTAAATTTTATATGATATCAAATGGCCATTAAGGCCGAAATACCCGAAGCAACGGAGATTTTATGAGAATTTACGATGATATCCAATTGGATTACCAAGACGTGCTTTTAAGGCCGAAACGCTCTACGCTGGCCTCGCGCTCCCAAGTGGACATAATCAGGCAGTATAATTTTAAATGGAGCCCCTCCTCGGTAAAAGGCACGGGCATTATAGCCGCCAATATGGCCACAACCGGCACTATGGAAATGGCCTCCGTCCTGCAGAAACATAATTTATTTTCCGCTCTGCATAAGCATTATGACGCCAAAGAACTTATAAACTTCCTCAAAAACAATAAAGAACAATTCGGCAATAATGACCTTATTTTTATAAGCAGCGGCGTAGGCCAAGCCGACTATGCAAAACTTGAAGAGGTTATGCAAAGCAAACTCGTAAACAATATCTGCATAGACGTTGCAAACGGATATTCGCCCTATCTTATACAATACGTCAAAAAAGTAAGGCAGGCCTGGCCGGAAGCCCTTATTATGGCGGGGAACGTCGTTACCGGCGATATGACGGAAGATCTTATCCTTAACGGAGTGGATATAGTAAAAGTTGGCATAGGGCCGGGCTCGGTTTGCACGACCCGCAAGCTTACCGGCGTGGGCAGGCCGCAGTTTTCCACCGTTATAGAATGCGCGGACGCGGCGCACGGAGTCGGCGGTATGATTTGCGCCGACGGCGGATGCACCGTGCCCGGCGATATCTGCAAAAGCTTATGCGCGGGGGCTGATTTCGTAATGCTGGGCGGAATGCTGGCCGGGCATGAAGAAAGCGGCGGGGAACTTTCCTCAAAATTCTTTAAAACGGATGAAGTTGCTCTTGAAGAAAACGGAGAACTTTCCTGCAAAATAAAGGAAAAGCAATTTAAAAAATTCTACGGTATGAGTTCCGACTACGCACAGGAAAAATTCTACGGCGGAATGAAAACCTACCGCGCAAGCGAAGGTAAAGTGGTGGAAATACCTTTCCGCGGGCCTTTGGAGCATACATTGCTTTCCATATTGGGCGGAATAAGAAGCGCCATGACTTATATCGGCGCGAAGCGCATAAAAGATATGCCCAAATGCGCCACTTTTTACCGTGTCAACAGGCAGCTTAACAATATTTTCGGCGCGGAATAAACATTAAACAAAAACCCCGGTTCGCTTTCGGCAAACCGGGGCGGTTAGTTGAGAGCCGGGTTTTATCCCGGTAAATCTTAAAGATCCGGCATAAGCCCGCCGCTTCCGGGCCGCTGACATGAACATGAGTATTGCCATCCAGTGGTTGTCCAATCTTTAATGCCTTTTCTTGTACCCCAACAACCAGGATATCCGTTGCTCATAAGTTTTGGCGTATCTTGAGCACAGCAGCATATACCGCTGCATGTTTTATCAGACCATATCCCGTGCATACATGCCTGATCCGTCGTCAACCTCATACCTCGGCAGTATACTACTCCGTTGCCTTCATTTTCGCAGCGGCATGTAGTTGCCCAGCCGCTGCCGTCTGAAAGACAATACTGCACTTGGTTCTTGTTGCTTGGGCAAGTTCTCATATCCCCCTTATTGCAAACCTTCTCTTTACAAGGCCCCCAATTCCCTTCGACCCATTTTCCCGTGGAAGTATCACACGTTACAATTCTTGTTTGAGTGCCGTTGGTGCCGCAAGACCGGCTGGTTATCGGTTTTTTACCGTCGCAAGTTTTAGGGCATTCTTTATCCCAATCGCTCCAACCGTCCAAATCGCCACAGCAAGTCCTGCTGGCGGTTCCGCAAGAACCGCTCGGCTTATATTGCACATCGCCTTTATTGCAGCTTTCTATTTCTAAGTTCAGTCGACATACATATTTGCCATTAGACCCCTTTAGGCAGGTACCATTGATGCAATTCCGCAAGCACTGTACTTGAGTATCGTAGCCTAGTGAATTTGAAATAACAGCTGAACTAGCAAAAGATATACTTGATAATAGAAACCCTACAAATATAAAACTATAAACCAAATATTTCTTTAAACTAACCATATTTTTCACCTCCGTTTTTGATTGCTTCAAGCCGAAAAACCTCAACTAACGCAAATAAAGAAGAGCGACGAACGGCACATATTTTCCAGCCTGAAATATAGAGGAAATTTATCAAAAAAAAAAAACAAGTCAACTGTTTTCGTTTTTTAACAAAACGCCCCGACG
>CAKUBV010000006.1 GCA_934643455.1 Candidatus Proelusimicrobium excrementi
ACGCAAATAAAGAAGAACGACGAACGGCACAGATTTCCCGGCCTGAAATATAGAGGAAATTTATCAAAAAAAAAAAAACAAGTCAACTGTTTTATGATTTCGCCTTACATAAAGCGCATCAATAATAGGAATTTCTCTTTATAAATATACACTTACGCGCCTTGTGCGCGCCCTGCTTTTTACATCGCTTAAAAAGCAGGCAAAAAGCTAGGCTCATAGCAAGTAAAATTTGATTTTTGTTTTTTGCGGGCAACTCACAAAAAAATAGCAACTGCTATATTGTTACGCTTATATTTTTTTGTTCGGACAAAGCTCGCAAAATAAAACAAAAATCTCCAAATTTTAACTACCTTGCAAATCGCCGAAACGACAAAAACACGGCAATGTAGGTCAGGCTATGCCTGACGTTAAAAGGAATTCCCTTTGTCAGGTAAAACCTGACCTACATTGAATGGTATTAGAGAATGAAATAGACGTAGAATTTCAGCATGCGAGTATAAAAGCAGCGTGGTTTTTCAGATTTGAAGGAAATTTTTATTTTCTTTGTCGTGAGCGATACTAAGAGTGATGCGTCCAAAGGGCGCGCAGTATGCGAAACGGTAAAAAAATCAAAATATGCTCAAAAATAGAAAATTGCTAGTCGAGATTGTTTAATTTAGTCCGAGTTAAAACTATGCGAGGGCTCAACCTGCGTGGGCTTACGAATTTGAGCTGGATTTGTATTTTTGAGGAAGGAGGTATACTAAGTATGATGCCGACGAAGTCGGCGAGGTATCCAAGTGAATAAAAAATCAAAATATGCTCAAAAATAGAAAATTGTTAGCCGTGAGAACGCAATATCACGCGAGTTGAAAAATAGATGAGGACTTAACATAGACCGAGTAAAAAAAGCCAAATACGGAAGTTTGCTAGCCGTGAACAAGAAATATAGACCGAGTAAAAATACACTAGGACTTAGCTTAGCCCGAGTTAACTAATCCCCCTTGACTTTTCCCTCTTTTCCCCTATATTATCCTTAAGGCTGTAGATGGCATCTTGAGCGGGTGCCGTGATCAGGGGCAGAGGTGCCCCGGCATGGCGCTAAGCCCCCTTAAGGAAGTACGACCTAACAGCACTTAAAGGAACAGATAATGACCAAAGAGTCAATAACTAACTAACCCCCGAATACAAAAGCGGGGGTTTTTTATTTCCTTAAATACACTATTTATTTACCTTAGAAAGCGGAATCTTCCACACTTATATAAAAGCCGGATATAACAAAACAAGTAATCAAAACCCCGCGCCTGATACTTAGCGCGGGGGGTTAGTTGAGAGCCGGGTTTTATCCCGGTAAATTAACTGCAAGATTCCTCATAGCATTTGAGTGTCCTTATCTGGCATTTATACCCTCTGCCGGATTCATACCAACAATTTCCTACTATATCACAACTTCCGCTCCATGTCTTTCCAGAAACACCTATAAGACCATAGGCCTGCTTTTGACATACGGTAGCAGCAAGCGAATCCGAAGGCGAATAATCGGATGGAACCATATATTTAACAGCACTGTGTGTACATGTGGAAGAAGGTTTGCTGTTGTAATAGCCACTATCCCCCCAATATGTCCATGTGCCTTTTTGCTTTTTTTGATAGTTTTTTCCGCTACAGCTCCATCCGCGGCCCTTATTGCAAGTACAGCTTGACCAAGTAAAATAGCATTTGCCGTCATACTGGGTACCGGTAGGCTTCGAAACACATTTTGAGCCGTTCCAGCATTGACTGCTTGAACAAGCCGCACTCGGGTCGGGGCATTCTTGGTTACATCCGCTCCAGTTGCCGTCACTGCAACATTTATATTCACATGTACCGCAAGTCCCCGAAGGCGCATATTTTACTCCTCTGCAACTCGCGCAGTATGACGAGGATACGCTGCCCAGTTTGTTTAGGGTTCCACTACTGCAATAATAAGCATAACAAGTTTCGCTTATTGTCCCGTATCTTGTTTGGGAATCAGTAACGCCAGAGCAAGACGCTACCGCCGCAAACGAAGCGGGAATACAAACAACTATAAATAAAGCTAACAAAAATAAGATTTTGCTTAAAAATCCTTTTCTAACCGTTTTATTTTTTGACATCTTTTTTCTCTCCTTTATAGTTAAACGACCCGCTAAAACTAACCTAAGCACAAATAACGATATCCCACTTTTAGCAGGCCGATTTATGAGGAAAATTTATCAAAAAAAAAAACAAGTCAACTGTTTTATGATTTTAAGTAAACGCCCCGACGTACGACACGGCGCAAACAATGGCAAAAAAGTTATGGAATCATTTTACGACCGGATAAGTTTATATATTGGAATATAAAGAAGAACTTATTTGTTAAGTAACTTATGCAATAATGATAAGTTTTTAAGATTTGGGAGAAATACTGACCGTAAATATAGATCTTAGCACGAGCAAACAGCGTGAGAGAATGTTAGCGGCGTGATTTTTAACGTGAGAGGCTTTAAGTAGCGTGGACTTACGGATTTGAGCCGGATTTGTGTTTTTGAGAAAGGAGGTATACTAAGTATAATGCCGCCAAAGGCGGCGCAGTATCCGACTGACGAAAAAACGCAAAGGCGGTCAAATACGAAAGTCTGCTAGCCGTGAGAACGCAATATCTCGCGAGGAAATCTGTGCGATAATTTAACCGGCGTGGGCTTTAAGATTTGGAGAAAATTTTGATTTTTAATGAGGAGGGTATTAAGGTTAAGCAAAGCCTTATACTGCCCCTTGCGCCGCTCTGATTTTTTAAAGTGTATTTATACTTCTTTTCGTGAACGGCTGTTATACACAGCCGGAGCGAAAAAAATATAAATACTCTCAAAAAGCGGCGCGGCCCCATGGGTTGGGCTTAAAAAACGCCTCTGCTTCGTTAAAAAAACTTGTTCCGACCGAAGCAAAAATCAAAATTTGCCTAAATATTAAAGCCTGCTAGCTGAGATAGCGCAACTTAGCCTAATCCAATCAACTGCACAAGGTAATCTTTCCCTCGGCTATCCTATAACACTCGTCGGCAAACTCCGCGGCTTTAACGTCGTGTGTAACCATTAAAACGGTCAGTCCCTCAGAGGCCGCGGCGGCGAAATCTTTAAAAATCCTCTCTTTGCGTTCGCCGTCAAGATTGCCGGTCGGCTCATCTGCAAGAAGCAGCTTGGGGGAGTTCATAAGCGCACGCGCTATCGCTACGCGCTGCTTTTCCCCTCCGCTGATTGAAGGCGGCATTTTATCGCTCAAAGCTTCTATGCCGAATTTAGCAAGCAGTTTTTTTGCGCGCTCAAAATTGCTTTTGCCTTTAAGAAGAGAAGGCATATTTACGTTTTCCAGCACGGTAAAATCCGGCAGAAGGCTGTCAAACTGAAACACAAAACCGAATTTGCCAAGCCTTAATTTGGCGCGTTTATCCTCTTTCAGTTTAAGAATGTCTTTGCCTTCAAAAAACACCTCGCCGGAAGTAGCCTTGTCCAGCAGGCCTATAATATTTAAAAGAGTGCTCTTACCGCTGCCGCTGGGGCCTATAAAAACTATAAATTTTCCCTTTTTAACTTGCAGGGAAACGCCGTCAAGCACTTTAATTTCGCCGCCGGCGTCGTTATAAACTTTGGTAAGATTTTTAATTTCAAGTATATTATCCATATCTTATAGCGTCCACGGGATTTACTTTTGAGGCTCTGTACGCCGGGTACAATGCCGACAAGAAACATAAGAAATAACTGCCCAAAACCACGCTTAAAATATCCGTCCATTGCAGGCTTACGGGCACTTTAGTCAAATAATAAATATCGCCGGGCAGCTGTACGATGTCAAAAGCGGTTATGGCCCAGCATAAAACCAAAGCCAAAACTATCCCCGATATCACGCCCGCACTGCCTATATAAAGGCCTTCCAGTATGAATATGCGCCTTATCCTGGCCGGGCTTGCGCCCATGGCGCGCATAAGGCCGATATCTTTAAGCTTTTCCGTGCCGAACAATATCAAATTGGAAGTAATGTTTAAAGACGCCACTAAAATTATAAGAGAAAGTATTATAAACATCATAACCTTTTCCAATTTCAAAGCGGCGTAAAGCGTGCTGTTAAGCTGCATAAAAGTTCTTACGGCGTAGCGGCCTTTGGTGACCTCTTCTATGGCGGCGGCGGCCTTTTCGGCATTATCAAGTTTATCCAACTTTACCGAAAGCCCGGTTACCCCGCCTTTAAGCCCCAAGAAATCCGAAGCGGAAGCTATATCGGTATATACTATGGTATTGTCAAATTCGTAATAACCGGTTTTCAAAAGGCCGGTAATTTTAAAACGCTTCATTTTGGGCAGACCGCCCGCCAAAGAGCGCGGCGAAACCAAAACGACGTTATCATCGATATCAAGCCCCATATTCGCCGCAAGTTCTGTGCCAAGCACCAAAGGTGCGCTTACCCCCTCTTTGGAAAAAGAACCTTCAACCAAAGAAGACGGCAAATCGCTTGTAAGCTTTTCCTGCTCGGCGTCCAAACCGCGTATTACTACGCCTTGGGAATAATCCGAAAAATTTAAAATGGCCTGCCCCAAAATATTAGGCGCGCTGGCTTTAACGTGTTTGACGGAGGATATGGCCTCCTGCACTTTTTGGTAGCGGCCTTCCGGCATGGAGCCGACAATCATTATATGCGCCTGCGCCCCTATGACTTTGTTTTTTATGTCATTTTGGAAACCGCTCATAACAGCAAGCGTGGTTACCAGCGCGGCGACGCCTACGCAAACGCCCAATATGCCGATAACCGTCGTGATGACCGTAAATACGCCTTTACTTCTGGAAAGCAAATACCTCAGAGCGATAAAAGTTTCAAATTTCATATCTTAAATTATATTAAATTAGGCTATAAACAGGAAAAGAAAGCTCTGTTTGCCTGTGCGGCGCGGCCAGATTATCAGAAACGGGCGGCTCTGTTTAAAATCAAAATTTGATAAATCTGCTTACTTTTTTGGGTATGCTTTTTGTAATTTTCTATCCTTTGATGATGTTCTTTTTAATTTCGCCCGGTTTAAAGATTGAAAGCCTTTATCCGCCTTTGGTATGTTACGGGTTCGGGCATGTAACGGTGTTTATAACGCTGACGGTATACACTCAGGCGACTGCGCCGTTTAAAAATTATTTTCAGGTTCTGTGTTAAATTGCAGGTTTGTACCGCGCAAAACGGATAATTAAAAAATCAGACAAAAAAAGATGCGCCTTTAAGGCGCACCGTATTTAATAAATCTTCCTGCGCGGGGGGGGACTCGAACCCCCAAGCCGTAAGGCATGCGCCCCTCAAACGCACGCGTATACCAATTCCGCCACCCGCGCGGCTGCTTAAATTTTATATATAAATTATAACAAAATAATTTCCTATTTTCAAAATTATTTTATTATTTCCACTTCAATTTGTAATCTTTGGCCCATCTTTTCGCGTGCCTCATCGTATTTTGAAGGAAAGTTTCCGAAAGCTGCGGAAGCCCGTATTCCATATTAAGCATATTGATTTGCATAAGCTGATTTTCCATTACGGCTTTTACCCCTCCTTTCATATACAGGGAAACTTGCACCTCGGGATTGTGGAAAATATAACCGAAAGCCGGCTTGCCGTGGAATTGATGGAACATACTGGGAGCGTCTTTTATTACCAAGCCGAAATCTATTCTGCCGGCATAAGGCGAAGTATGCCATATTTGTTTTATTGCGTATTGATTCATTATATGATGAGCGCCGTTAAACCCTTTGGATTTCCATATTGCATGCCAGGAAGGCTGAAGAGCAATAACTTTCGGATCGGCCTTTGCCATGCGGGCAATACTTTTAAGCCTGCCGTAAGAACCCCAAGCTTCCGCCGGATCGGCAAGCAGGGGCACCAAAGTTCTGTTATATTTAAGCGCGGCGAGCTCGGCCTGAATCCTTTTGGCGTTTATTGTTCTGTCAAGGAATTCCGCCACCTGCGCGTTTCTTTCAAGGCTTGCGGTAAAGCTTTGGCCCGTAAAGCCAAACTTGGAAAGCCTTTGCGCGGAAGAGGCCGCACTAGCATACTTGGCGGTTTTTGCAAAATTTTTTGGGAGTTTTACTTTTTGGGTAACTGAAAGGGCGCTTTTTCCGCCTTTAACTGCTTTGGCGCCTTCAGTAACTAATTTGCCTTGCGCCGATAAACACAACGGCAGGAACAACAGAGCTAAACAAAACAGGAACTTTCTCATAATAATGCCTCTCATTAGCAAAGCGGTATTGTATGGCTAAAGAACACGGTAATCATATGCGAGAAAAGCCGGCATATCTTAAAGCGATGTCATTAAAGGGATTTGTTTTCCCCCTTATGTCCTGATTGATTTACCTCCTGTTACAAAAGAAAATCTGCTGCCTTTATAAAATATTAAAAGATAATCACCGCCCGCACAAGGGCAATAAGACCTATTTTGGGCCTAGGCCCTTAAAATATATATTTGCGAAAGAAGCGTTTTTACAGTAAAGCCCGGATCTCGTTTCGTATCTTTGTTTCCGCAGATGAAGCGACAAAACCTTGTATATAGCTTTCAGCTTCGCCGTTTTTAAAGAAACCTATAAAAGGATATGAAGGGATGCCGTATTGAGTAATAGTTTTTTTGGAAACATCAGCACGCATCTTAACGAATTTTACTTTTCCTTTATAGTCTTTGGCGATCTTTTCAATTACAACGGACATATCTTTGCAAGGCACACATCCAATTTGCCAAAAATCAACCACAACCACCCCTTTGTAATTTAAGACTTCCTTATTAAAATCGGCGTCGGTAATATCTTTTATTAATGAAGAAGATGAAAAATACTGAGCGGAAGGAACTGAAGCAGCCGAAGCCTTTGCTTCATTTACAGCCGCGCCGAGCTTTTCGGAAACGGCCCCGCTTTTAACCTCGGAGAAACTCTGCGCGGCAAAAACTCCGCAAGCCGCAGACAAACATATTAAAAATGCAAACAATTTTGAAATTTTTTTCATAAAATCTCCTCCAAGAGCCTATATCTTAATTGTAAAACAATTCCCCGCGGTAATCAAGCCCGCGATTATAAATCGGCGGCTTTCCGGGAAAACTAAAAGGCCGCCGGGAAACCGGCGGCCTCAAAACATTGCAAAGAACTTTAATTAAATAAGTTTGAAAGGCTCCTGCTTTGCGATTCTTCCTTAAGTTTGGCGATAAACTCATCGAGTTTTACGCCTTCAATGTTCTTGCCGCTTCTAAGGCGGACGGTTACCGTATTTTCAGAGGCTTCCTTCGCGCCGATTATGACGGTATACGGGACTTTTTCCAAGTGGGCCTGGCGGATTTTCGCGCCAAGCTTTTCCCCTCTGTCGTCAAGTTCCGGCCTTAAACCGGCGGCTGTAAGCTTTTCGCAGACTTCTTTGGCGTAAGGTGCTTGGGCGTCGGTCAAAGTAAGCACTTTTACCTGCACCGGGGCAAGCCACAGCGGGAAAACGCCTGCGTAATGCTCAATTAAAATACCGATAAACCTTTCCACTGAACCGAGCATGGCTCTGTGAACCATAAGCGGGCGTTTGCGGCCTTCCGGCGCAACGTAGGTTATATCAAAGCGTTCGGGCAGGTTAAAATCAAACTGTATCGTTGAAAGCTGCCACGGACGGCCGATCGCGTCGATAAGTTTTATATCGATTTTAGGGCCGTAGAAAGCCGCTTCCCCGGCGTGTGCCGTATAGGGAATATTATTGTGTTTAAGCACGTCTTCCAAAGCGGCTTGCGCGCGGTGCCAGTCTTCGGACTTGCCGGTATAATTCTCGGGATGTTTTTCGTCCCAAGTGGAAAGTTCCACTTTGAATTTTTCAAAACCGAAAGTCTTCATAATGTGCATGGCGAAGTTAAAACAATCCTGAACTTCCTTTTCTATCTGTTCGGGGGCGCAGAAAATGTGTCCGTCGTCCTGAGTAAAGCCCCTCACCCTTAAAAGCCCGTGCATTACGCCGGAGCGTTCATAGCGGTAAACCGTGCCGAGTTCAAAAAGACGCAGAGGCAAATCTCTGTAGCTTCTCAAAGCGGTATTATATACGGCTATATGGAAAGGGCAGTTCATAGGTTTAAGCTGATATTTCTGTTCGTCTACTTCTATCGGCTTGAACATACTGTCGTTATAAAAATTGGCGTGGCCGGATTTCTGCCATAAGTGAAGGCGCGCTATATGCGGCGTGGTTACAATCCCGTAGCCGCGTTTTAAATTTTCGTCTTTGATCCAGTCTTCCAGCACTTTTCTGAGCATACCGCCCTTGGGCAGCCAAAGTACAAGGCCGGGGCCGACGTCGTCGTTAATGTTAAAAAGCTGCAATTCCGCGCCCAGTTTGCGGTGATCGCGTTTGGCGGCTTCTTCCTGCTGTTTGATATAGGCTTTAAGCTCGTCTTTGGTTTCAAAAGCGATGCCGTATATGCGCTGCATCTGCGGGCGTTTTTCGTCGCCGCGCCAATATGCGCCGGCCGTATGCGTAAGTTTAAAATTGTTTACCGCGCCGGTGTTTTCCACGTGAGGGCCGCGACACAAATCGGTAAAAGAACCGTTTGTATATACGCTGATTTCGCCGTCAGGCAGTTCGGAAATAAGCTCCACTTTAAAATCCTCGCCTTTGCTCTTAAACAAAGCTTCGGCTTCGGCCTTGCTCACTTCTTTGCGAACGAAAGGCTGTTTGGATTTTATAATCTGCTTCATTTTGTCTTCAATGGTTTTTAAATCTTCCGGAGTGAATTTATGGTCCGATAAAAAATCATAATAAAAGCCGTTTTCAATCGCGGGGCCTATGCCCAGTTTAGTGCCGGGGAAAAGCTCCTGCACGGCGGCGGCGAGAATATGCGAACAGGAATGACGCTTCGTTTCAATATTTTCCATAATTTACCTCTTGGCGGCCGAGTATGCCGCTTCTTACGTCTATTTACATTTTGTATAATTATTTTATCATTTTTTTATATAGCGGGGTAATTATGTTTTCTTTCGTTAAAAAGTATCTTTCCTTGCTGAGGCAGGATTTTTGGCTTTTCGCTTTGCTTACGCTGCCCGGCATGATTTTCTATTTTACGGGCCTTTACCAGCTGGACGCTTTAACCTGGACAACCTGCACCATAGGTGCTTTAAACAAATTTGCGGTTGAGTTCCTTACCATTTCAATAATAATAAGCCTGATACACGTTATGGGGTTTACCAAGGCGGGGGTCTTCGCTCTGGTTATGTTTTTGTATTACGTAACCATATCGGCCGACATAGTCCTGCTGGTTTATTTTAAGGAACGCTTCGGCGTAAAATATCTGATGACTTTGGGCGGGGCGCAATATCAATTTTTATTGGATATACGCCTTATTTTATATTTGGTTTTCCTCTACATCTTCCCGTTCTTTGCCGTAAAGAATATGTGGCACAAACCTGGCAGGCACGCCAGCGCAAAAAGAATAGCCCTCTGTGCGGTGCTTTTGGCGCTTATTGCGGTAATTACGCCGCTTAACTTTATGAAAGGGGCGGATGTGTTCTTCGCCGAGCATTTAATGGATACCACGGCGGCGGGAATAATAAAAGAACTGATAGCCGATAAGCCTCAGTATAAAAAAACGGCCGAGCTTGAAGGCGCGGTAAAGGAAGAAGCCGATAAATACAATCTTTTTAAGCCCACGGCTTTTACCAATCAAAACACATATGACAGAATTATTTTGCTTACGACCGAGGCGTTTTCCAACAAATTCATAAAGAGTTTTAATCCGGCGATTCCCTCCGAAGCCAGCGATACTTTTGATACGCTTGTAACAGGCTATCCTTACGCTTCGCTTAAGTCGGTTACGCTTTCCACGCTGTACGGGCTGAGCGTGATTTTCTCCGGGCACCCAAACGCCGAACTCAGTTTTAACAATGATTATCCGCTTTCTCTGGTAAAAATACTGAAAGAAAAAGGCTTTAAAACCGTTTTTCTGCGCGGCGCGAACGAAGAATATATGAACGAACATATTATCCTTAAATCCGCCGGTTTTGAAGAAATTTACGGTGCAAAATATTTTGAGAGCAAACCCGAATACGCCCCCTACGTCGCATGGTGGGGCCTTACCGACAGGCGGCTTTTTGATTATGCAGTAAAATATCTTAAAGAACATAAAAACGACAAATTGTTTATGAATATTCTTACGGTGGATACGCACGTACCAACGGGCCGCAATGATTATTTGGGGCAGGAATATCCCCCCCTTACCGCGCCGGAAGACGGCGAGGATTTGCAAAATCTCTATGAGAGGCCTAATATGCCGCGCGCTTTCGGCAATTACAATTATGATTTAAGCCTGTTTTTGGTGGCTTTGGACGAAGCCGAACTCCTTGACGACAGAACTTTGCTTATAATAACGGCCGATCATCCTTTCTTCGCCAATTTGGACACCGGCGGTCTGTTTAAAAATTACCGCTCCGTTTTTGACGAAGTGCCAATGATATTTATATCACAAAAACCTATAAAGGAAACCGTCAGCCGGGATTCTTTCAAATCCCAGCAGGATATAGCGCCTACCATATTGGGCCTTGCCGGTATACCCGCGCCCAAAGGAATGTTCGGCCGCAGTATTTTTGAAAACACCCCCCGCACGGTATTTAATATTAAAGATAATTATATCGCGGTCAAAAATGACGGCGGAACAAGATTCGTACCGTTAAATTCCTCAAAGAAAGAAGATAAAGCTTTGGTTTCCCTGTTATACACGGCTTTGACGGAAGAAGAAAAATAAACAGGGATTTCCTCGGATAAACGCCCCCGGTTAAGCCGGGGGTTTTATTTTAAACCGCCGCGAGTGCGAAATATCACGCGGGTCAAGCTGTGAAAGAATGCCAGCGGCTTGGTTTGTTGATTTTGGAGCTTAGCGCGAAAGGCTGTAACAAGCGTGATTTTTTAGCAGTGTGAGTATGAAAGCTGTGTGCTTTTTAAGATTTGGAGGAAATTTAAGTTTTGTTCTGATTGAGGTATACTTGCCGCTATGCGAGCGGAGCGAGCGAGGTATCCGAATGAAGAAAAAACTTAAATTTACCCAAATATTAAAAAGTGCTAACCGCGAGCACGTAACATAGACCGAGTAAAAAACGAAACTTAGACCGGGTAAACGCATATCAGGGCCCGACGCACGACACGGAAAACGCAATAATATATCCGCCAATCCGCTTGACGCGCCCGGGCGGAATTATCCTAGGCTTCGCAAATGATATAATGAATGTAAATTATATTTATTAAGGAATATTTTATATGAGCGAAAATTGCAGTCACGATTGTGCGTCCTGCTCCCAAAACTGCGCAGAGCGGACGGAAATTCAAAAGTTTAAGCCTCACGCCAAAAGCCGCATAAAACACGTTATAGGCGTACTGAGCGGCAAAGGCGGAGTAGGCAAAAGTTTGGTAAGCGGGCTTTTGGCTTCCGCCATGGCGAAAAAAGGTTTTAAATGCGGCGTTTTGGACGCCGACATTACCGGCCCTTCCATACCCAAAATATTCGGCATAAAAGAAAAGGCCGAAGCCTCGGCCGAAGGCGACGGCATTTTGCCGGCGCAGGCGAAAAACGGGGTAAAGGTAATGTCCTTAAATTTACTGCTCGAACATGAAAACGACCCCGTAATCTGGCGCGGAGCTTTGATAACTTCCGCGGTGGGGCAGTTCTGGACGGACGTAATATGGGGCGATTTGGATTATCTCTTTATTGATATGCCGCCCGGCACCGGCGACGTTACCATGACGGTGTTTCAGTCCTTGCCTATAGACGGCGTTATTATAGTCACTTCCCCGCAGCAGCTTGTCGGAATGATAGTAGACAAAGCCGTAAAAATGGCGGAAAAAATGGACGTTAAAGTGCTTGGCCTTGTGGAAAACATGAGTTATTTCAAATGCCCGGACTGCGGCAAGGAAACGGAACTTTTCGGCAAGAGCCGCCTTTACGAAACAGCCGGAGAGTTCAATATTTCCCCGGCGGTAAAGCTGCCGCTTGATCCGGCCGTGGCAAAAGCCTGCGACGAGGGCAGAGTTTTTGACGTGGAAGAACCCGCTTTGGAAGCCTTGGTAAACAAAATAGCTTCAAGGTAAAAAGCGGTTTTAAAAAGTTTTACGGACGGGCCCTAAAAAGCCCGTCCGTCTTCGTCTAATTCAGCTTTGATCTGAAATTTTTATAAGCCGCGCTGCAAGTTATAAGGCAGATAACCGCAAGTATAGCGCAGTACTGCCAAAAATAAACCAGATCCCCGCCTTTAAGCATTATTCCGCGGAAGTTGACCACGGAATACATCATAGGGTTAAGATAACAAAGCCAGCGGAAACTTTCGGGAATATTCGCCACCGGGAAAAACACCCCGGAAAGCAATATCGCCGGCATCAAAAAGAGAACGTTGCCCATCATAGCCTGCTGCTGCGTTTTGGCGGCCGTGGAAAGGAGCGTAGCCACGCCAAGGGCGGAAATAATAAGCAAAGAACCAGTAACGAAAATCTGCCACAGGTGTCCCCTGAACGGCACGCCGAAAAATACCGCCCCTATAAAAAATATGGCGAAGATTATCACAAGACCGATTATAAAATAAGGCAAAGTTTTGCCCAAAAGTATTTCGGCCGCGCTCGCCGGAGAAGCTATTAATTTTTCCATCGTGCCGGTTTCCTTTTCCTTGGTTATGGCCATACTGCAGACAACCAGCATTACCAAAAAAGTGGACATTACCATTAAAGCCGGAATCATAAAATCGGTCGTATCCATATAATGGTTGAACATTACCCTTGTATCCAGCTCTATAAACCCGGCGGATAAATTATAGCCTTTTGCGGCGGCGGCAGCGGCCACTATTTGCTTTACGTAGCCGTCAACCTGCTGGGCGCGCTGGGCGTTAATAGCGTTTACCAAAAGCTGTATCGGCGCGCCGTGCTCCAAGGCGTATTCAAAACCTTCTTTGGGGGCAACCAATACGGCTTCCGCCTTATTGCCCAGCAGTAAAGCCGAAGGATCTTCCACCTGCGCGCCGTTTACGCCTTCAACCTTTTTAAACCAGCCCGAAGCCAAAGCGTGCTCCGTTATCAGGCGGGCGGTGGGGCTTGGTTTAGAAACCACCAAAAACTCTATGTTTTTGACTTCGCTCGTCAAAGCCAGCCCGAACATCACGGTTTGCATTACCGGGATGAAAAATATGGCGACAATCATTTTTGGATCTCGCGTTATCTGTATAAATTCTTTTTTGATGAA
Organism: Candidatus Proelusimicrobium excrementi; assembly: GCA_934643455.1. GTDB lineage: Bacteria > Elusimicrobiota > Elusimicrobia > Elusimicrobiales > Elusimicrobiaceae > Proelusimicrobium > Proelusimicrobium excrementi. Next base: position 13,217 of record CAKUBV010000006.1, read on the forward strand.
ACCCGCCAAAGTTATTAATCTTATTTTCATGGTTCCACATCCGTTTTAAATTTGAGTACGGCCAGCGTTATCATAACCGCCGCAAAAATTATTATGCACGTAAAGGCCAAACCAAGCGCGCCCAAGCCGGCGTCGCTCAGAAACAAGCTTCGGCTTATCTGCAAAAACCACCTTTGCGGGAAAAGCATGGTAAAGTATCTGAAAAACGCCGGCATATTTTCTATCGGGAAGATAAACCCCGAGAAAATAAAAGAAGGCAAAAGCCCGACCGCAAAAGCGAACTGTATCGCGCTTTGCTGAGTGCGCGTTACAACGGATATCAAAAGCCCCAAAGCCAAAGCGCCCGTTATATATACCGCACAGGCGAACATATATAAAACGAAACTGCCCGCAAAAGGTATTTTAAAAGCCAATATGGCAAGCACGAAAACGAGTAAAATATCAAAGAAAGTCAAAAGGAAATACGGCGCAAGTTTGCCCAATACTATTTCCGCCGGACGCACCGGCGTGGAAAGCAAAAGCTCCATAGAGCCGTTTTCCCACTCTTTGGCAACGGTGAGAGCCGTAAGCACTATAGACAAAAAACCTATAATTACCGTATTTAAAGCCGGCACTATAAACCAGCGGCTGTTAAGCTCGGGATTAAATAAAAAGCGCGTGCGGATATTGCCGGCCAAAGCCGCACCGGCGGCGACTTCCGGCGGAGCCTCTTTATTAATACGCGAGAAAACCTGATTTGTCTTTTGCACCGCTCCGCCCATATAATTAAGCATTATCGAAGCTCGGGTATTGTCGCTTCCGTCAATTAAAAGCTGGGCTTTGCCCGGTTTGCTCAAATCCCCGCGGGAAACATCCCGCCCGAAGCCTTTTTTGATAAACAAAATCCCCGCGCTGTCGTTTTTGTTTACGGCGTCTTCCGCTTCCAGCTGGCCGTGAAGCGCAAGCAAATCAAAGTAGCCGGAAGAGGCTATTTCCTGCAAAAAGCGTCTTGAAGCGGGAGTTTGGTCATTATCGCGCACCTTAAGCGGCATATGTTTGTAATCCAAGTCTATGATAAAGCCGAACAAATATACAAAAACCAAAGGCAGTATCAGCGCGACGGCAAGGGTAAAAGGATCCCTCATAATATGCTTATATTCCTTAACTACTATTGAGTATACGCGTTTAAAATTCATTTTTCGCCCCCTTCCAAGGCCCCGCCCCTTTTTAAAGCTTTTAAGAAAACATCGTCCAAAGTTGGTTCTATTTCTTTATAATCAAAGTTTTCTTTGTTTTTATCGGCGAATTTTTTGAAACTTTCAAAATTATCGGGGGAAACCCTCAAATTCGCCCCGAATACCGCGCTCATGCCGATATTAAGCGCGTCAAATTCCGCCTTTACGGCAGGCAAAACGCCCGGCTTAAGCATGGTAAGTTCAAGCGGGTTCTGCTTAAAGAAAGTCTTTTTAAGCCCATCGGGAGTATCAAAAGCTATTATGCGGCCTTTATCCATAAGTACTATGCGGCTGCAATATTCCGCTTCGTCCATATAGTGCGTAGTTACGAAAACGGTTTTCCCGCCGGCGGCAAGCTTTTGTATAAGCCGCCAAAAATCCCGCCGCGCCGCCGGAGAAGTGCCTGCCGTAGGCTCATCTAGGAAAATAAGGTCCGGGTCATGCAGTAAAGCGGCGCAAAGGGCTATTATCTGCTTAACTCCGCCGGAAAGATTTTTTACCGCACCGGGAATATCGTGATCCATGCCGATAAATTTAAAAAGTTTCTCAGAGCGTTTTTCCACGGCCTCTTCCCGCATACCGTACAAACTGCCGGCAAAGGACATATTTTCCTTAACGGTTAAATCCGGGTAAAGCGTAAATTTCTGCGACATATACCCTATATGCGGCTTAAGCACCGCCGTGGAAACGGAAACATCCCGCCCGTTTACCAGCACCCGCCCGGAAGTCGGGTTCAAAATGCCGCATATGGTGCGTATGGTCGTAGTCTTGCCGGCCCCGTTGGCCCCAAGAAAACCGAATATTTCCCCCTTCTTTACGGAAAAGGATATCCCGTCTACGGCTTTAAATTTGCCGAAGGCCACGGTAAGATCTTTAACTTCTATGATATTATTTGTCGTCATGTAAAAATATATCCGCAAAATTGGTTACTTTAAATTCTTTCATAAGTTTTTCCGGCGCGCCGGAGGCAAGCATACGGCCCTTTTCCAATATATGAACTTTATAACATCGCTGAGCCTCGTCCATATAAGAAGTGTTTACGATAACCGTCATATCATCACCGGCATATTTATAAACCAAATCCCACAGCTGCTGGCGGCTTACGGGATCCACGCCGATTGTCGGCTCGTCAAGAAGCAAAAGGCGCGGCCGGTTTAAAAGCACGCACATAAGCCCAAGCTTTTTATACATCCCGCCGGAAAGCTTCCCTGCGGGCCGCCCTTTAAAAGGGGCCATGCCCGTTGCATTGAAAAGTTCTTCCGCACGCGGCTCAAAATCCTTTTGTTTTATGGCGTATAAATCACGGAAAAATTCCAAATGCTCCATGCAGCTTAAATCAGGGTAAAGGCTGGGCTCCTGCGGGAAATAGCCTAAAAAAGATTTGGCTTTCCCGGCGGAAAGTTCATCCCCGCTTAAAAAATATTCCGCGCGGCCGCTTTCGGGATGCAAAAGCCCGGCGACGATACGCATAAGCGTCGTCTTACCCGCGCCGTTAGGGCCTATTACGCCGTGCACTTTTCCGGCTTCAAAAACGGTGCTTACGCCGTCAAGCGCAAGCGTAACGCCCATATGCTTGAGGATATTTTCGGCCTTAACCGACAAAGCTTCCATACCGCCCCCTAAAAAGTTACCTCAAGCGTCATACCGGGTTTGAGGGTTAGATTTTCGTCGTTTTCAAAACGCGTCTTAACCCCGTAAACCAAACGCTCGCGTTCTTTGCGCGTTTGCACGTTTTTGGGCGTAAATTCGGCTTCGTCGTTTACGACGAGTATCACCCCTTCAAAAGTTTTGCCGGCTTCAGGCAGATAGCCGCTTACTTTCATACCCGGCTTTAAAGAGGCAAGTTTATCGTGTTCCACATAAACCCAGGCGTCTATTTTGGAAAGATCCGCCACCGTAAACACCTTGCGCCCGGCCGCGGCGAATTCCCCCGGTTCATAATATCTGTAAAGCACTTTGCCGTCAATCGGGGAAGTTATTTTGCACCAGCTTTTATAAAGAGCGGCGTTATCATAGTTGCTTTTTTTAAGGTCGTAATTTTCCTTTGAGCCGGCCGTAGTTTTAAGCAGCTGTTCGGCGCGTTTAAACTCCCGCGCGGCGATGTCTTCCTTAATGGAAATTTCGCGGCAGTCAAACTCCGCAAGAAGCTGCCCTTTTGTTATTTTATCGCCCTCTTCCGCGTAAACGCTTTTGACGGTGTCGCTTATGCGGGCGGGCAAATCAACCTCCACGGCTTCCATTACGCCGCTGTAATTAAATTCCCCCTTTCTGAAAAACGAAAGGCTGACTATAACCAAAACAAGTAAAATCAATACTGCTGCAAAAATAATCTTTTTCATTATTTACCTCCGCCTAAATTATCCATTACCGCAAGGCGGTTAAGGCGTTCAACATAAATATCCGCCAAAGCTATGCGGCTTTCCAAAAGGGCAAGATTGGCGTTATCGACTTCCAAAAACGTTACGGAACCGGCTTTATAGGCCTGATAAGTCAAAGAGGCCGTTTTTGCGCTGGCTTTTACCATATCGTCCGTAAGAACTTCCTGTACGGAAAGGGAATGGAGCAAGCTCTTTGAAGAATAAAACAGCGTTGAAAGGCTTTCTTCCATATCCTGTTTTTCATACAAAGCGGCCTGCGCCTGCTTTTGATTGGCCGCGGCCTCTTTCCTGCTTTTACCGCCTTCAAACAGAGGCAGCCGCAAAGACGCGCCCGCACGGCCGTTTATTACGCTTTCATGTATAGGCCCGTTGGGGTATTCGGCATAAGCACCGGCGTTTAAAGCCACCGTCGGATATAAAGAAGAGCGCAAAGATTTTGCCAAATTCTCGTAATAAGCGGCCATATCTTCCGCCGCGGCGAGAGGCGGCAGATCTTTATCAAAATCATTGTTTGACGCAAAGGAAAGCGAAGCCAAAGTATCCTTAAGCGGATCGGCTTTTATTATCGCGCTTGGCGCATTTTCCCCTTTGCCGGGCTTTATGCGCCAATCCAAAGGATAAGAAGCGTCTATGCCGTAATCATCGCCGGTAAGGCTGAAAAGTTCCCTTAAATGAGCCCCCAGCGCGCCGCGGGCGGAAGCTATGTTAATCTCCGCGCGCAGTTTCTGCTTTTGGGCCATATAAACGTCTATATTGCTTTTTGCGCCGGCTTTAAAGGCCGCGTTTACGTCGGATAATTGTTTTTGCGCCACTTTCAGCTGTTCGTCCATGAAATACATTCTTTCCAAATCCTGCTGGACGGTAAAATAAGCCCGGCGGACGTCCAATAGAGCGGTCTTTTTGGCAAACTCAAAATCCTTTTCCTTAGCCAAATAAGCAAAATACGCCCCCTTTTTGACGCCGCTTCTGCCGCCGGCGTCGAATAAGACGTAATTAAGCGTCGGCCCGGCGGAATAACTCCAGTTGTCGCCGTATTCCATTTTAAGAGGGCCGAGTTCCAATTCCGGCACTTGTGAAACCCATGCGCCTTTGACATCTAAAGCCAAAGACGGATATAAAGAAGCGCCGCTGCTCTCATAATTTAAAAGAGCGGCCTCTTTAAGGCTTTGTTTCTGTTTGACTTCCGGCGAAAATGCCAAAGCGGAAGCCTCACACGTTTTAAGCGAAATTTCTTTTACTTCGGCGGCGGTCAAAAAACACGCCGGCAAAAGAAATGCAATAAATAATAAGTATTTTTTCATTATTCTTCCTTAAACACCGTATTGATAAGCATATCTATACGCGTAGACGCGTTTTCTTCAACCATAAAATTTAAAGCGGCCGTTTTAACTTTACCCGGCAGCGTTACGTTAAGCCTGGATAAAAGCCCCAAAAGAACCTGCGGCAAAGCCACGGACGGCATTAAAAGCAAAAAGGCGTCAAATGTGCTCGGGGCCGCAAGCAGCCCGGCCTTGTGCGCGCGCTGAAGCTCCCCGAAGAGAATTTCCACATGCTTGGTAAAGTTTTCCGCTATAAACTTAAAAGTTTTTCTGTTGCCGGAAAACACATCCCCCCCCAAAGATGAAAGCAGCACCCTGTTTTCTTTTACAAATTCCTGTATATTTATAAGTATGGCGCGTACGTTTTCTTTCGCTGAAACCGACGGAGAAACATTTATTTTTATCTTCTCAATCATTTTTGAATATATGGTTTCAAGTACGGCCATATCAAAGTTTTCTTTGGTGGAGAAGTAGTAATGAAACATCCCCAAATTTACTTTGCTCTTGGCGCAAACCTGCCTTACGGTAAAACCGTTTAAGCCTTTGGCTTTGGCAAGCGCCGCGCCCGCTTTAAGCATTTTGACGTCGCTGCCGGTAGGACTTCTGCCCATAACAACCTCCGTTTAACAATTAAACCGCACAATTATTATTATACAGACGTATAATAATTTGTCAAGTGTATAATAATTTTTATTTTTTATTGACGCAAACGCCGTTAATCAACCTTGCGGCCGCGGACTGCCCGGCAGAAAAAGCTTTTTGCGCCGCGCGCCATAATTTGCTATATTATTTTTGGGCCGTCAGATAATCTCCCCGACGGTAATATGCAAAAAAATACAGACAAAACCCTTAAAGAAAACTTCCTAAAAACTTTGCAGGAATCAGACAGCGTTACCGAAGCTTTGGAGGCTTCCGCCTTCCCCAAGCATCTGCTCTGCTCCGCGCTTGCAAAAGACAAAAGTTTTTTAAAAGCTTTCGACAAAATAATAAATTTAAAACTGGAAATAGCCCTAATAGAAGCCGCTTTAAAATCAAAAACGGCCGGGATATTATGTTTTTCTCTTACAAACCGCCTGCCTAAAAAATACAACAAATCGCCCAAAGAATCCCCCAAAAAAGCGGAAACGCCCGGTAAAATAATATATGACGGCGACGAATAAATTTAAAGTAGGCAGGATTTTTAAAGAGAACTTTAAAGCTAAAAAACAAACCGTTGTAAATATAGGCGGGGCGCGTTCCGGCAAAAGCTACGCCATGGCTCAGCTTTTGATAATGCGCGCTTTGAACGCCTCCGTACTTATAGCCGTAACCAGGAAAACCATGCCCGCCCTAAAAATGACGGCTTTCCGCCTTATTGTTGAAATGCTGCAAAAATACGGGCTGTTTCAAAGCGGCAAATTAAATAAAACGGGTAATTTCTACCTTTTGGGCAAAAGCAGAATACAGTTCTTTTCTTTAGACGACCCGGAAAAAATAAAATCTTCCGAGTTTAATTATATCTGGATGGAAGAAGCCACCGAGTTTACCTATCAGGATTATCTTATCCTGCTGACGCGCCTTTCCGCCCCCAAGGAAGAAAACGCCCTTAACCAAATATTCCTGACGCTGAACCCCACCGACGCCAACAGCTGGATAGCAAAAAAACTTATTCACCGCCCCGAAGTGCAGGTAATACACAGCAGCTATAAGGATAACCCTTTCCTTTCCAAGGAATACATAAACACTTTGTTATCCTTAAAAACTTACGATAAAAACGCCTATGAAGTATACGCTTTGGGCAAATGGGGCAGAAGCGACAAAATAATTTATTCCGCCTGGCACGGCGTTGACGTTCCCTTTGAAGCCCCGGAAGAAGTTATTTGGGGATTGGATTTCGGCTTTAACAATCCCACCGCGCTGGTAAAAGTGTACATAAAAGACGGCGCGTTCTGCGCGGAAGAAAAACTTTACAAAACCGGCCTTACAAATGAGAATCTAATTGACGAACTTAAGCTGATAATACCGCCTAAAGAATGCGGGAATGTCATTTATGCGGACAGTGCGGAACCCGCCCGCATAGAGGCCATTTACCGCGCCGGTTTCAACGTAAAACCGGCCGGCAAGAATATCTTAAACGGAATAATGGCCGTTAAAAGCTGCGGGGAACTGCTGATAACAAAAAGCTCCGTTAATCTGATTAAAGAAATAGAATCTTACAGCTGGAAGACCGACCTTAACGGCAATATCCTTGAAGAACCCGTAAAGTTTAACGACCACGCGCTTGACGCGCTCCGTTACGCCGTTTACAGCTATAAAAAGGAAACGCAAGATTCTAAGCAGGCCTCTTTAAGCTTTTTCTAGCGGATATTAACGCATTAGGCCAAAACCCCGGCTTCTTAATTGAAGCCGGGGCGGTTAGTTAAGAGAAGCGAAAATATTTTCGCTCAAAATTCATTCGCATTTAACTAATTTCGCTTCACAATATAATGCCTTGCCGTCCGGAAGTTTACAAACAGCACTGAAAGTACACGTTCCGCTGCACCCGCCCGCGGTATATTTATATTGAACCTGACCTTTTGAAGAACAGCTTTCTGCGTAGCCTAAACTTACGCAGGCGAAAAAACAAAATAACACAAAAAATACATTTCTAACCGTTTTATGTTTTTGTTTTAGGTTTCCGTCTGAACGACAATCATTTAGGCTTACAATTTGCTTTTATCTTTGGCCTGATTTTACCCTTTTCTTTAGTTCGGATACCTCGCCGCCTTCGGCGGCATAGCAGCAAGTATACCTCACTACGAAAAAACTAAAATCAGGCTCAAATCTAAAAGAAATCAAGCCGGTTAAGGTTACTGCAAAAAGGGAAGCAAATGTAGGTCAGGCTTGGCCTGACGTAAATAAGGAGTTCCTCTGTCAGGTAGAACCTGACCTACATTAATTGATAAAAAAGTTATGGAATTATTTTGCGACCGGATATGTATAAATATAGAAATATATAGAAGAAAGTTGTTTAAAAGAAGAGCAAATATATTGAAAGAGTTAGGAATAAATTAAAATACGAAAATCTCAGCGTGAGAGAATTTAAGAAGCGTGATTTTTTAGTTTTGAGATAGATTTTGATTTTATTACGAATGCGGTATACTTGCCGCTATGCGAGCAGAGCGAGCGAGGTATCCAAGTGAATAAAAAATCAAAATATACTCAAAAATAGAAAATTGCTAGCCGTGAGAACGCAATATCACGCGAATAAAAGTATACGAGTGCACAACTTAGACCGAGTAAAAGCAGTGCGAGAATACAACCAGCGTGGTTTTTCAGATTTGAGGAAAATTTAAGTTTTATTCTGATTGAGGTATACTTGCCGCTATGCGAACGAAGTGAGCGAGGTATCCGAATGAAGAAAAAACTTAAATTTACCCAAATATGGAAAATTGCTAACCGTGAGAATTGAGCAACACGCGAGTAAATAGAAACTTACTAGCCGCGAGCATGTAACATAACCCGAGTAAAAAATCGGGGCCGGGATACCCCAGCCCCAAATCCTACTCCGTCTCCCTAAGCAAACTAAACAACTCCTTTTGCCGGTCCGTCAGGACATTAGGATTATTTATAATAAGTTCAACATACATATCGCCGGTCTTGCCCAAGCCGCGCCCGCTCAGTTTAAGTTTGCGACCGCTGTGCGAACCTGCGGGAACTTTTATTTTCACTGCGGAGCCGTCAGGCATTTTGGCCGTAATACTCCCGCCCAAAGCCGCCGTCCATGGCATAATATCCACAACCTGATGTATATCCTTGCCGTCCAAACGGAAATGGCTGTTAGGAGTTATCTTTACATTTACATACAAATCGCCGGCGCCCCTCGGGCCGGGGTTGCCTAAACCTTTGAGTTTTATTTTCGCGCCGTCGGATATTTTAGCGGGGAATTTAACCTGAGCGTTTCTGCCGTTGGGCAAAGTAAGGTTCACAAGCCCGCCTCGGTAAGCCTCGGAAAGAGAAAGCGACAAATTGGCTTCGCTGTCGCCGGAGTTTTCCACGTCCGCCCCCGCGCCGGCAAAACCGGCGAAAGGATTTGTCGCACGTCCGCCCCTGCCGCTCCTTGAACCGAATCCGCCCATTCCGCCGAAAATCTGCTGGAAGAAATCGCTGAAGTCGGAGGCGTCAAAACCGCCCGTTCCGTTAAAATGTACGCCGCCGCCGAAAGGATTTGCGCCGGAAGACTGATAATACCCAGCGCCGCCTGTTCCGCCCGCGCCGTAAGAAGAACTGCCGCGGCCCGTTGCGGAAGAAGCCCCTCCGCCGCGAGCATAGTTTTGATAGCCGCCGCTGCCTACTTGATCGTAAATGGCTCTTTTCTGTTTATCCGAAAGAACTTCGTAAGCTTCGTTTACGTCTTTAAACTTTTCGGTCATTTCGGCCTTTTTGCTTTCCGGGTGCATATCCGGATGATATTTGCGAGCCTGAGTTTTAAAAGCTTTTTTGATGTCGGCTTCGCTCGCGTTCTTGCCGACGCCCAAAATTTTGTAATAATCTTTATAATCTGACATTTCCACCCCTCCGCTATAAAATCATTTTATATAATTTAGTTACCTTATGACAGCGGACCGGGACATTAACAAATACAACAGCAAACCTGTTAAACTTATACTGACGACGGAGGCTTTATCCTCTCTCGTCAATCAGGTGTTTCAAATTTTGCTGCCTTGGTATATATTGGTCAGCACCGATTCCGTCATTTGGCTGGGCATAGCCGGCTTCGCTTCAATCGCGCCGAGCGTGTTTTCCTCATTATGGGGCGGCGCGGTAATAGATAAAATAGGCCGCTCAAAAACCATGCTCGTATGCGAGTCCGCCCAGCTTGTTCTTATAACTTTGATTCCTCTGCTTATAATTACAGATTATGCCAAACCTTGGTTAATTTCAAGTATCATCTTTCTTTCCGGCTTTTTTGACGAACCGGGGCAAATGTCCCGCCAAGCTTTGATGCCGACTTACTCCCGCCTTGCCGGAATGCCGCTGCACCGTGTAACCGGCATAAAGGAAGCGCTCGACGGCATAATGGCCGTAGGCGGGCCGATTTTGGGCGGGGCTGTAATAGCGTTTTACGGAGTTTTTCAAGCTTGGACGCTGGCCGCCGTTTTATGTTTTGCGATAGTTTGCATGGCGATTAAAATTTTTAATTCCAGAAAGCCGCGCGTAAAAGCAAATCCCACCACTTACGCCATGGCTTGGAAAAACCTTACGCATGATAAATTCCTGCTTAAAGTGATATTAATTACCTTGCCGCTGTTTATACTGGGGCAGTCGTGGGAGCTTCTCATCCTGCCGGCGTACGTACACGTGTTTAAACACGGTTCGCTGTTTTTGGGCGCACTTGAAGCCGCATTCGGCCTGGGCGCGTTTATAGGCGCGGTTTACTATGCGGCGGCGGGCAAGAAATTTAAATTTTTTACGCTTTCCGTGGTAAATTATTCCGCTTATGCGCTTTCCGTGCTGGTGCTGATGTACAATCTGCCCAAAATACTGGTAATAGGCGCGACGGGCCTTTGCGGGCTTCCGTTCGGGGCTTTCAGCGCAATGGTCATAACCATAATACTTTCCCGCGCGCCGGAAGAAACCCGCGGCAAAACTTTGGGATTTTTCGCCGCCGGAGCGGCTTTTACGGAAAGCGTATTCATCCTGATAATAGCCTTTTTGCTTAAGCAGGCGGGGCTTTTTAACACGCTTCAAACCGTATTGGCGTTTTTTATACTGCTTATAACAGCCGCTCTTTTCGCCCGCAGGGGCGAAGACGGCCCGCCCATCAACTGAACACCTGCCCGCTTACGGAAAGTTTTGTTATAATAAAGTTGAATTTTAACAGAGGTTCCTTATATGCAAATTAAATTTTTCTTAAATTATTTTACAGCTCCTCATGAAGAGCTCAAAGCAGTCATAAAAACGAAAGAGCCGATCTCGCTCACGCTAAAATCCGACGGATGCGGAAACTGCTCCGCTTCCGCCCAAATACCGGCTTTTACGGAAGAACCCGTTTATTATTACGCCGTATACGAAAACGGCCTTGAAAAACGCAGGGAATATCCCTTTCCGCCGCGCAAAATAAACTCTTCCGCACTGCCGCAGGATTATACCTTAAACCTAAAAGACGCCTGGCGCGATACCCCGCCCTTCTGTCCGCTTTATTCTTCCGCTTTTTCCAAGGAAAGCGGCGCGGCGGCAAAAACGGCGGTATATGATAAAACCCTGATTTTAAAAGCCTATGCGCCTCAGCTTAAAGAGAACCAAGCCCTTAAGCTTTGCGGTGCGGATAAAAACTTGGGAGAGTGGCACATATCGCGCGCTCTGCCTATGATGAAAACCGCCCTTAACGAATGGACAATCGCTCTAAACGCGGCGGAACTGCCCCGCACTTTGGAATTTAAGTTTATAGCCGCTTCGGAAGAAAACATCCTTTGGCAGCAGGGGCGCAATAATGTGCTTAATTTGGACGTAAAACATAAAGAAGTTTTGGTAAAAAGCGATTTTTATCCTTCTTTTGAAATTCCCTCGCCGCGTGCGGCAGGCATAGTTTTGCCGGTGTTTTCTTTAAAGAGCGAAAGCAGCTTCGGCGCGGGCGACTTCGGCGACTTAAAAAAACTTGCCGACTGGGCCGCCGCCTGCGGGCATAAAATCATACAAATACTGCCGATTAACGACACCACCATAACCGGCACTTGGACGGATTCTTACCCGTATAACAGCATTTCCATTTACGCTTTTCACCCCATGTATATGGATTTGAAAGCCTTGGGGCCGCTTTCGGATAAAGGCAAGGAAGAATGGTTCGCACAAGAACAGAAACGTCTAAACGCGCTAAAAGAAGTAAACTACGAGGAAGTCAACCTCTTAAAACGGGCCTATATAAAAATGGCTTTTGAAGAACGGCACAGGAACGTATTTAAGACGGAAGAGTATCAAAAATTCTTTGAAGCGAACAAAAGCTGGCTGAGGCCTTACGCGGCTTTCCGATATTTGAGAAACAAGTTTAATACGCCCGATTTCCGCAAATGGCCGCAATATAAAGTTTACGACAAAGCGGAAATAGCGGAACTTACTTCCCCCAAAAGTAAAGCTTACAGGGAAATATCGTTATATTATTATACCCAGTACAACCTGCACCGCCAGCTGCTTGACGCCGCTTCTTATGCAAGAAGCAAAGGCGTAATAATAAAAGGCGATATACCGATAGGGATTTCCCGCGGCAGCGTGGAAGCCTGGACGGAGCCGCACTATTTTAATTTGGACAGCCAAGCCGGCGCGCCGCCGGACGATTTTTCCGTCAACGGGCAAAATTGGAGCCTTCCCACTTACAACTGGGAAGCCATGGCAAAAGACGGCTATTCCTGGTGGAAAAAACGCTTTAAAAAAATGGCGGAATATTTTGACGCTTACCGCATAGATCACGTTTTGGGATTTTTCAGAATATGGGAAATACCGCTTAATTCCGTACACGGGCTTTTGGGGCAGTTTTCCCCCGCACTCCCTATGGACGCGCGCGAAACGGCCCGATTCGGCTTTAACTTCAGGCAGGAATATCTAAAGCCGCGCATAGACGAAGCTTTGCTTAAAGAATTGTTCGGGGATAAATCCCCGTACGTTAAAGAGAAATTTTTAACTTCTTTGGGCGAAGGCTTTTACGCCATGCGCGCGGAATTTGACACCCAGCGCAAAGTTGAAGCCAGTTTCGACGGGCGGAAAGATAAAGATAGCTTGATTTTAAAAGAAGGGCTTTACAGCCTTATAAGCAATGTGCTGTTTGTATCCGATAAAAATAACGCAGGACTTTACCACCCAAGGATTTCCGCCCTCTCTTCCGACGCGTTTAAAGCTTTGGACGAAGGACAAAAGCGGGCTTACACAAATCTGTACAATCATTACTTTTATCATCGCCATAATGAGTTTTGGAAGAGGCAGGCTATGTCAAAACTGCCCGCGCTGATTTCTTCTACAAGAATGCTGGCCTGCGCGGAAGATTTGGGCATGATACCCGCCTGCGTGCCGGAAGTTATGGACGCTTTGCAAATATTAAGTTTGGAAGTGCAGCGTATGCCAAAAAGTCCGCTTCAGCATTTTGGGGATACGTCTAAATATCCGTATCTGTCGGTATGCACCATATCGACGCATGATATGTCCACTTTGCGCGGCTGGTGGCTGGAAGACGCAAAACAAACCCAAGCTTTTTACAATGATACGTTGGGCAAAAAAGGCTCCGCCCCTAAAGAGGCTTCCGCCGAGATTTGCGAGGAAATAATAAAACGCCATTTGGCTTCGCCCTCTATGCTTTGCATATTGTCATATCAAGACTGGCTGAGTATGGATAAAGATTTACGTTCCGCGGATATTGAAGGCGAAAGGATAAATATCCCCGCCAATCCTAAGCACTATTGGCGATACCGCATGAATCACAGCATTGAAGAGCTTTCGGCTTCCCGCGAATTAAACGGGAAGATAAAAGCCCTCATCGCCGAAAGCGGAAGGCTGTAATCATTTAATTAGGGCAAAAAAAGAGGCGGAGGGCTTACTCTCCGCCTACTGAGGAACTTATAGGATAAAATCTTACTTCTTTATAATATATCTGTTTATATAATCAGTGGTGCTCTTGGCTGATTTGTAATTGCCGTTCTTAATCCCTTTCACAGCTTGGATTATATAAACATAAAACTTGTTTTTAAGATCCCTGTTTAATTTGCGGAACTCTCTTTCAAAGTTCTGAAAATCTTTTTTGATTTCGCGTAAAACGCTTCTTTTTGCTTTGACTTCTTCCTCGGCTTTGCGGGAGCTGTAAAACCATTTGCGCGTCCTGATGCCGGCCAATTTGCCGCCGCATAAATTCCTGGGCAGAGGGGTTACTTTGGTATCGGGTTTTACGGAAGCTATTGCTTTATCAAAATCCACCGAACGCAGCTCCCTCACTATTTTATCGTTAAGTTCATCATGGCTTGCGGAAGACGCACTTGCATGTTCCAGCGAATTGGCATAAGAAGATTCAAAATAAAGATTTTCCAACGCTTTCATAAAGTTAGCTGAGGCTAACTCGCTTCCCAAAAAATTTTCACCGGCCGCGCCGCCGTTCTTCAATGCGGAAGACGCGCCCTGATATAAGCCCGCCATATCTTTGGAATATACCGTCATGGATAAAACCAACAACAATACCGGCAATACTGCTTTAACTTTCATTACAACCTCCGAATTTTTACTGCATTAATTACAAAGTTAGCTTTACCTAACATAATTTATTATAGCATAAAAAAATAAAAGTCAACAAGTTTTTTAACCGGCCCGGGCAAATTTTAAATTAAAAACCCCGGTTCGCTTTTTGCAAACCGGGGCGGTTAGTTGAGAGCCGGGTTTTATCCCGGATAAATCTCTATACTATCTGCAATAGAATTGATTGCAAAGCTCTCCGTTATTAGTCCAAGAGTGATGAGTAGTACAATATGACCCGGCCCAGCTATCAGGGCAGACGGCTCCGGCCTTAGGCGTTCCCGCCGGGCAAAAGCCAGTACAATTATAACTTGTACCCGCGGAAACCCATTTATGCCCTACCGTTCCTTGGTCCGTCAGGCACAGCGGGTCCGTGCTGGTGGCGTTCTTTTTTTGACAGCAAGTGCTACCGTCCGGCATGGGAACACTCAGAAAGGCGGAATCGCTACAATCGCAGTTCCCCCACGAGCCGGTTTCCCATTTCCCGGTAGACTTATTGCATGTTACGGATCTTCTCTGATATCCACCGTAACAGGTCTGACTTGTTTTGGGTTTGCTTGATATCGGACATGTCGTTGTAATTCGGCATAAAGCGTCCCAGTCGCTCCATGTGCCGTCTGAACAGCAGGTCCTTTCAGATGTTCCGCAGGAACCGCTGGGTTTGTACTCCTTTTGCCCGGATGTGCACTCTTTCACTATCGGGTATATCGGGTCTATTACAATAGGGCCGCCCGGATTTATCGGAGTCATACACTCGCTGAGGTCGTAAGAAAGCTCCTTGCCGTTGCTGTCATACCCAGGATGCCGGCAGCATGACATTTTCTTCCCTTCACAACACGGTGCCTGACTGCTTGTACATTTTACCGCGTAAGCTGCACAGCATAATCCCATAAAACTCACAAAAACTAAACTTCTTATAAAAAATAAGCCTAGATTTCTCTTTATACTAACCATATTTTTTACCTCCATTTTTGATTGCTTCAAGCCAAAAAACCTCAACTAACGCAAATAAAGAAGAACGACGAACAGCACAGATTTTTCAGCCTGAAATATAGAGGAAATTTATCAAAAAAAAAAAACAAGTCAACTGTTTTCGCTTTTTAACAAAACGCTCCGACGTACGACACGGCGCAAACAAAATATTAAAAAGAGAATTAATACATATATGTAGGTCGGGCTTTGCCCGACAAATGTAAACTTCTTTTTAACGTCAGGTAAAACCTGACCTACATTAATTGATAAAAAAGTTATGGAATCATTTTATGACCGGATAAGTTTATATATTGGAGTATAAAGAAGAATCTATTTCTAAAAGGATATTATACTGTGATATGTTTTTAAGAGTTGGGAGAAATACTGACCGTAAATATAGAACTTAGCACAAGCAAACAGCGTGAGAAGCTTTAAGTAGCGTGATTTTTTAGTTTTGAGATGTATTTTGATTTTATTTACCGTAAGCTATACTAAGCATGATGCGCCCATAGGGCGCGCAGTATGCGAAACGGTAAAAAAATCAAAAGACGCTCAAAAATAGAAAATTGCTAGCCGTGAGAATTTAACTTAACACGAGTAAAAATGCGTGAGAATATAACCTGCGTGGACTTCTGGATTTGAGCCTGATTTGTGTTTTCTTATGAGTGAGGTATACTTGCCGCTATGCGAACAAAGTGAGCAAGGTATCCGAACGAGGAAAAAACACAAATCCGGCCAAATACGGAAGTCTGCTAGCCGTGAGTACGCAATATCTCGCGAGCAAAGAGCCTCAATTTACACAAAAATAGAAAATTGTTAGCCGTGAGCAAGAAAGATAGACCGAGTTAAAAGAAAAAGAAAAACAAACACAAAAAACACGGGGCCTAAACAGGCCCCGTAAATTCTCGCCTAACTACTTCCACTTCTTCAGGCCGGGATACAAAACTTCCTCCAGCTTCCGCTCCTCTCCGTTTAAAATTTCCATATTAATGGCCAAAATATAAAGTTTATCCTTAATTATATCCTGCCAGCCTTCCGGGAATTTTACATAATCCTTAAACGTGGTAATCAAAGGCAGAGGCCCGCGGGAAGAGGCAAAAGTTTCCATTTGTTCAATAGTATATGTGCTGTGATCGGGGAAACGCCAAGTCTGTTTGAGTTCCAAGCCCAAATTTCTTAAAGTCTGCTCAAAGCTGGAATGATCGCCGATTGCGGAAAAAGCCACGGCCGGGCCTTTTAAATCTTTAAGAGGCACTTTCGTTTTGGCGGTAACGTCAAAATAATAATCGGGCTTGTGTATTGCTTCTATTATTTCTATTTCGTCATTAATCAGGCGGATACTGTCTTTAATATCCTCTCTTTCCCGCTGGGAAACCAAATCGCTGTGGGTTATTACCACTAAAGAAGCTCTCTTTAAAGCGGTTGCCGGCTCCCTCAAAGTGCCGAGCGGAAGCAAAGCCTCCCCGCCGAAGGGGTTTACCGCATCTATAAGCACGATATTAGCGTCCCTTTTAAGGCGGTGATGCTGCATACCGTCATCAAGAAGTATAACTTGGCTCCTGAATTGTTTTACGGCTTCGGAAGCGGCGGCGTACCTGTCGGAGCTGACCACTACCGGCACTTTATCTTCCGCCAAAAGCTGGCTCATCATATAAGGTTCATCCCCGCTTTCTTTCCAGTTAAGCAAATCTTTGTCAAAAAGAACCACCACTTCATTCTTTTTTTGACTTCTTTTGTACCCGCGGGAAACAACAGCCGTCCTTATGCCGGCGCGGCTTAATTTTGAAGCGCATAAAAGCACCGCCGTAGTTTTGCCGGTACCGCCGGCGGTGATATTGCCTATGCACACTACGCGGCTGTTTACGGCCTTTTGTTTGCGCCAGCCCTTTTTGTAAGCAAAAAGCGTCGCTTTGACGCCAAGCCCGTAAACGAAAGCGGCAAAAGAGAGCAGCAAACGCCCGGCGGAATTATTTAAAAGGTTTTCTCTTAATTTAATAAAATCCATAAAAATTCTCCTGTCGTTATATTATATTATTTTACAGACCGGCAAGGAACAATTATCCTTTTTAAAACATCTCTCAGTCGTAAAAACGGCGGCGGCAAAAGGCCGGCAAATAAAAGCCCCAATAATAGCCCTTTTTGATATAATCTATTATATGCAAAATTTCAACTTCTACTGCCAGTATTTGGGGCTAAAGGCATTGATTCTGCTTATCCGTTTAATGCCGTGGGGAATTGCCCTCAAACTCGGAGAGGTTCTCGGCCGGCTCATCACTTTGGTAATGCCCAAACGCTTTAAGAGAACCAAAGAAGACATCAAAAAAGCTTTCCCTTCAAAATCTCAAAAAGAAGTAGACCAAATAGCTTTAGAATCATGGCGGAATATCGGCAGGCTCTCTGCGGAATTTGTCAAAGCCGCTTATATGGATAAGGAAGAAATACTTTCCAAGGTGGAGATTATCGGCTTGGAAGAAGTTGCAGAGCGCAACGCGGCCGGCAAAGGCTGCATATTGCATTTAGGCCATTTTACCAACTGGGAAATAGCCGGTTTGGTGGTAAGCATTTTATTTAAGAACGTATGTTTTATAGCAAAACCTCAAACCAATCCTTATGTTGATAAAGAGGTTAACCGGCTGCGCTCCATACTGGGCGCGCGCTACATAAGCGCGTATAATCCTTTCTTTTCCTGCTTTAAAGCTTTGAAAAAGGGCGGGCTTATTTCAATTTTGAGCGATCAAAGCGTACACGCCTCAAAGCTCTATATGCCGTTTTTGGGACGCGCGGCGGAAGTAGCCCCGCTGACGGCGGTATTATCCATTAAAGCGCAGGTTCCCGTATACGCCATAAGGATATACAGGCGCGGCGGGAAAATAGTCTTTGAAAAGACCGAAACCATACTCCCCCCGCAAACGGAATATTCTCATAAAGTGGTTTTTGATTACACAGCACTCTTAAAATCCAAATTGGAAGAGTTTATCAGGCTTGCGCCGGAAACCTGGCTTTGGGGGCATAACCGCTGGAAACGCGAAAAAGACTGTATAGAAGCCATGAAACTCCAGGAAAAAGAATCGGAAGCCCAAACCAAAACCGGCAGGGAAGAGTAAAATGAAATTCAAAGCGATTTTAATGGACAGGGACGGAACCGTCATTAAAGAAAAACCGGGCACTTACCTTTGCGACCCTAAAGGAGTGAAGCTCTACAAAAACACTTTAAAAGCTTTCAGATTGTTCAAAGAAATGGGCTATAAGCTGTTTATAGTTTCCAATCAATCGGGCATAGGCCGGGGATACTTCGGCGAAGAGGCGGTAAAAGCCGTCAACGGAAGAATGTTAAAACTCCTTGAAAAAGCCGCCGATATCGACGGCGTTTATTATTGCCCTCACGCCCCCGGCGAAAATTGTTCTTGCCGCAAACCCGCGCCGGGAATGGGCCTTAAAATAATTAAAGAGCATAACATAGATCCGAAGCTTTCTTTTATGATAGGCGATAAAAAATCCGACGTTGACTTTGCCGAAAATATCGGCATGGAAGGCATATTGGTGCTTACGGCCAACGGCAAAAAACAGCGTGCGAAATACGCCGACAAACTGAAAAACGTAAAAATCTGCCTGGATATTTACGGAGCGGCCAAATATATTAAGGAGATTTCAAAATGAGATTTTTATTTATATTGCTTATAACGGCGGTTTTGACCGCGCCGGGCTGCGGCTTAAAAAATAAAAAGGACGACGGTCTCCAAACAAAAAACGCTGAACAAACACAGCCGCAGGAAAGTTCTTCCGCGGAAAAATCCGCCGCGCACGCCCAAGAAAACGACTCCGCCGAACCCGCAACATTTGCCCAATCCGTTATAAAGTTTTTCTCGCCGTCCCCCTCCCCTTCCGTGAAAAAGGCCGAAGAGGAAAAAGCCAAACACACGTCTTTAACCAAATCCGGAAATTCCGAAAAACAAGCGGAACTCTCAGACGAAACCCAGCCTAAAGAAGCGCAGCCGGCGCAGGAAGAAGAGCCGCAATTCCCCGAATATAACGCCGCGGACGACCCAAAAGCCATAATCTTAAAAACCGAAGACGGAAGATTGACTTCCCCTTTCTATTTCTCCGAAGATGCAAAGCCGGAACAAATGAAAAATCTTAAAAAACCCGTTTGGCTCGGCGAAACGCTTAAATATAATGTAGGGTGGTCCTTCATAGTGGCAGGGACGGCAACCCTCACCACTGACAGAATAGTGGATAATAACGGCGTTTTGGCTTATGAATTAAGGGCGGACGCCAAATCCCACAGCATAATTGACGCCGTATTTAAAGTAAGAGATATAAACATTTCCTGGCTGGACGTAAATTCTCTTAAATCGCTGGGCTACTGGCAAAGCGTAAGGGAAGGCAAATACGCACGCGACGAATGGCTTATCCTGGATTATAATTCCCACACTTATAACAATCACAAACAGGACAAACAAGGTAATGTTAAGACTCAGCAGTTCACTTTTACCGGCGACTTAGTTTTGGATATGCTTTCCTCGCTTTATTACGTCCGCCTGCAGCCTCTGCCGGAAAAGGGCGTCGTATATTTTGATATTATCAACCGCAAACAGCAGTATCCTTTAAAAGTTACGGTACTGGGCAAGAAAAAGGTTAAAGTAAAAGCGGGCGAATTTAATTGTATAGTTGTGGAACCGCAATTCAGCGGCGAAGGTATTTTTATATCAAAAGGCAAAAGCCTGAAAGTATGGCTTACCGATGACGAACGCCGGCTGCCGGTCAAAATGGCGGCGGAAGTTTTCATCGGCAGCGTTACGGCCGAACTTGCCGAATATTCCGTCCAAACCGGGGAAAGTTCCGAAGAGCAAAAAGCCGGTTAATTTTTAAGGAGATTTTTATGTCCCAGCAAAACAAACAGCATTTTATTGACATTATAAACAGCTTTAAAGGCAAGGAAATTATTGTTATAGGCGATATCATGCTGGACCAATTCGTAAAAGGTTCGGTAAGCCGCATTTCGCCGGAAGCCCCGGTGCCGGTAGTCAATGTGGAAGAAGAGGATTTCATCGCCGGCGGAGCGGGGAACGTCGCCGTTAATTTGGCCGTATTGGGCGCAAAACCCAAGATTCTTTCCGTAATAGGCAATGACGTTAAAGGTTCAATCCTAAAAAACTATCTCGCCGATAAAGGCGTCGATGTAAAAGCCTTGGTTACGGACTGCAACCGCCCGACTACGCAGAAAGTCCGCATAATAGCCGAACGCCAGCAAGTCGTCAGGGTGGACAGAGAAAGCAAAGAAAGGGTCTGCCCGCCAGTAGCAAAAGAGTGCATGGCCAACTTTAAGAAAGCCGTAAAAAAGGCCAAGGGCGTGGTAATGTCGGACTACGGCAAAGGTATGCTTTCGGACCATAATATAGAAGAAATCATAAATATCTGCCGCAAAGAAAATATCCCAGTATGCGTCGACCCGAAAATAGACAATTTCCTTAAATACAAACGCATAACATGTATGACGCCCAATACCAAAGAAGCTTGGGAAGGCATGGGCCTGCCCCCCAAAAAAGACAATGAAGCCATTTTGGATTTGGGCAAAAAAATTTTAAAAACTTTGGATGCGGAGTCCATTTTGATTACCAGAAGCGCGGAAGGCATGAGCCTTTTTGAAAAGGGCGCCAAAACCAAAATCACAACGATTAAAGCCACCGCAAAGGAAGTTTTCGACGTAACCGGCGCGGGCGATACGGTAATTTCGGTATTGACTTTGGCTTTGGCCTGCGGCGCTTCTCTGGCGGATTCCGCCTATATCGCAAACAAAGCGGCTGGCATAGTCGTAGCCAAACTCGGCACGGCGACGGTCACCGCAGAAGAAATAAAAGAGGTATTATGAACAACGTTATAATTGTTATCCCGGCCAGATACGGATCTACAAGATTTCCCGGCAAGCCTTTGGCTGAATTACAAGGCAAACCTATCATACAATGGGTTTACGAAGCCTGCAAAAAAGCGAACTGCGGCGAAGTGATTATCGCCACCGAGGATGAACGCATTACCTCGGCCGCCGCAAGCTTCGGCGCAAAAGCCGTAATGACTTCCGCCGACTGCCAAAGCGGCACGGACAGAATTTATCAGGCTACGAAAGGTTTGGGAGCCGATTACGTAATAAACGTACAGGGCGATGAGCCTTTCGTTCAGCCGGAAACCATAAAAGCCGTGGTGGAACTTGTGAAAAATGACGATAAAACCGATATCTCCACAGCCTGTATGCCGGTAACCGACGCGGACATCATCAACAATCCCAATCACGTAAAGGCGGTGCTCGCCAAAGATATGAGAGCTTTATATTTTTCCCGTTCGCCGATTCCTTACAAAAGGGAAAAGACGCCCGAATCGGAAAAAGCCCCTTACTACCTGCACTGCGGCATTTACGGCTACAAAATAAAAGCTTTGGAACAATTTGTAAAATTGCCGGTAAGCCCGCTTGAGAATTTGGAAAAGCTTGAGCAGCTGCGCGCATTGGAAGCCGGCATGACAATAAAATCCGCTTTGATAAATAAAGCCGGCCCCGCCATTGATACGCCCGCGGATTTGGAAAGGGCAAAAAAATTTGCAAAAAATTTATAAGGAGTTTGTGAAATGTCAAAATTTATATTCGTTACCGGCGGGGTGGTAAGCTCCCTCGGCAAAGGCATAACCGGGGCCAGCTTGGCAAAACTTTTACAGTTAAGGGGCTTTAAAGTAAACATGATTAAATGCGACCCTTACATAAACATAGACCCCGGCACTTTGAGCCCTTACCAGCACGGGGAAGTGTTTGTTACGGCCGACGGCGCGGAAGCCGATTTGGATTTGGGCACTTATGAAAGATTCTTAGACGTCCCCATGACCAAAGCCAACACCAACACCGCCGGCGGAATATACCAAACCGTAATAGATAATGAACGCCGCGGCGATTATAACGGCGTAACCGTACAGGTAATACCGCATATCACCAATGAAATCAAAAAACGTTTCGCAGCTTTTGACAAAGATTTTGACGTTACGATTATAGAAATAGGCGGCACCGTCGGTGATATTGAGGGCCTGCCCTTTTTGGAAGCCGCAAGGCAGTTCCGCGTGGAGCGCGGGCGCGACAATGTAATGACTTTGCACGCCACTTTGGTGCCTTATATCACTTCCGCCGGCGAACTTAAAACCAAGCCGACGCAGCATTCCGTCAACAAACTGCGCGAAATAGGCATAGAGCCCGACGTCTTGGCCTGCCGCACGGAACACCCGATTTCGGACTCTATGAAAAACAAACTCTCGCTGTTTTGCAGCGTAGAACCCGCCGCCGTAATAGAAGTTATGGACGCGCCTTCAATTTACCTTGTCCCGGAAGAACTTGAAAAGCAAGGCCTTACCGATTTGGTAATTAAAAGATTGGGGCTCAAAGCCAAAAAGAAAAACGACGGAGCCTGGTTTGATTTTATACGCAAAGCCACTTCCCCCAAGAAGCAAATTACAATCGGCATAGCCGGCAAATACGCCGAACTTAAAGACGCCTATAAATCCGTGGCGGAATCATTGTATTTGGCGGGGATGTCAAACAAAGTATCGGTAAAAGTGAAATATATTAATACGCAGAAAGACGCCATTCCCGCCGCTTTAAAAGGCTTGGACGGCGTTATAGTGCCTGGCGGATTTGGCAAGCGCGGCATTCCCGGCAAAATAGAAACCATAAAATACGCCAGGGAAAACGATTTGCCTTTCCTGGGGATATGCCTGGGTATGCAATGCACAGTCATTGAAGCGGCGCGCAACCTTGCGGGCCTTAAAGGCGCGGACTCAACCGAAATCAACCCCGACACAAAATACCCCGTAGTGGCTATGATGGAAGCGCAAAAACAAATAAAGAAACTCGGCGGAACCATGCGCCTTGGCAATTACAGCGCGAAAATCAAAAAAGGCACTTTGGCGCATAAACTCTATAAAAAAGACGCTATAGAAGAACGCCACCGCCACCGCTATGAGTATAACCCGGAGTTTGTCCCCCAACTTGAAGAATGCGGCCTTAAAGTAAGCGCATGGCATAAGGATATTCTGCCGGAAATAGTGGAATACCCAAAACATCCGTTCTTTATAGCTGTGCAGTTCCACCCGGAATTCGCCAGCAGGCCTTTAAAACCGCATCCGCTCTTTGACGGGCTTGTAAAAGCCGCTTTAAAGCGTCATAAATAGGATTATTTGAGTTTTTTGACTGCGTATTGTTTCCGGTTGCGGCCAAGAACCAAAATATAATAATAGATAAAATTTCCCCCGGACTGAACAATCACTCCGGGGGATTTAATTTAAACTTTAAAAGTTGTTTGTATTAAAATTTTGTTTTGCTAATCTTAAACGGATTGTTACCCTTCTATTTAGTTTATCATACACTTTGTGCAATTTTGCACACAACATTCCAATTTGTTAAATGCATTAACGGCAGTGTTAATTATATCTTCCTCATAGGCCCTTGCATTGGGATAATAAAAATTTCTGTAAACCCATTCGTCATAATGTAATCCCTCTCTTAAAGGGGTTAAATTATATCTGTCAAACATTTTACAGCTTAATATTTTCCTAGCTTCACATTCATATTTTATATCTTTTAAACAAAGAGCAAATGTCAACCATTTCTTATGAAATAAAATATAAAAATGGGAATTTGGAATATCCTTTTTCCATACGTTAGTCCGTTTGTCGTCTTTGACATACCCGATAGGCGTAAGCTTTTTTATAACTATATCAGCCAATTCTCTATTTTTATTTTCTAAAAATATTTTCTTACGTTTTCTTCCCATAAATTTCCCCCAAACTCTAAAATTTAACATAAAAAAGGGGAAGCCGTTAAGCCTCCCCTTAGGAGGGTACTATATGTTTATAGTACCAAAGCTGCTGTATACTATTGTACGTCTAAACCTAATGAAGAACAAATACCGCTTACGGAAGCAGAACCAGTACCCTTGTTGTCCGTGCAAGTAATCTTGCCGGTATAGTACTTTCTGGCTAATATATAGCCTGAGGAGCCTTTCCTAGTTGCAGTAATTGTACCCTCCTCAGGTGTTTCGCCTGCAACTGTGAAGTTAAAGTTATTTGAATCCCAAGAACCTTCAGTCACGGTAGTTCCGGAAGTATTCGCAATTTCAATATCCAAAGAGGCCAATGTGGTAGGATACTTATTCTCTTTGGAAACAAGTCTGGCTCTTTCCATAGCGGCTGAAATTGAACCCATAATGGACAAAGCTTCAGTAGCTCTGGATTTTTCTACCGCTTTAAAGTACTGCGGCAATGCCACAGCCGCCAATATGCCGATAATCAATACTACTACCAGCAATTCTATCAGCGTAAAACCCTTCTTATTTACGTTTTTCATAAACTTCCTCCTTTTTTCACCCTTGCTGGGCGTAAGCTAAATTTATCAAAAAAAAAAACAAGTCAACTGTTTTATGATTTCGCCATAAGGTTCCGTCTGAACGACAAGCATTTAGGCTTACAATTTGCTTTTACCTTTGGCCTGATTTTACCCTTTTCTTTAGTTCGGATACCTCGCTCACTTCGTTCGCATAGCCGCAAGTATACCTCACTACGAAAAAACTAAAATCAGGCTCAAATCTAAAAGAAATCAAGCCGGTTAAGATTACTACAAAAAAGGAAGCAAACGTAGGTCAGGCTATGCCTGACGTTAAAAAGCTGTTTCCCTCTGTCAGGTAAAACCTGACCTACATTAATTAATAAAAAAGTTATGGAACCATTTTACGACCGAATAAGTTTATATATTGGAATATAAAGAAGAATCTATTTCTAAAAGGATGTTATACTGTGATATGTTTTTAAGTTTTGGGAGAAATACTAGCTACAAAGACTAAAACCGTGCGATAATATAACCGGCGTGGTTTTTCAGATTTGAGGAAAATTTAAGTTTTATTCTAAGCGCAGAATACCTAGAACGATGGCGGCAAAGACGCCGCGGTATTTAAGCGAAGAAAAAACTTAAATTTACCCAAATATGGAAAATTGATAGCCGTGAGCAAGAAAGATAGACCGAATAAAAAGAAGAAAACCCAACTAAAAAATACCCCCCTTTGCAGGGGGGCAAAATCACTACTTCCCATACTCCGTTATAGCCTTGGCCAACCGCTTTATGCCTTCGTCTATTTCCTCAAAACTTGAGTAGGAAAAGTTCAAACGCATTGTATTCTTGCCGCTTCCGTCGGGATAAAAAGCCGAGCCCATTACATAGGCCACGTTATTTTTTATGGCTGTCTCAAGCATCTTTTCGGAATCGATATTTTCCGGCATGACGACCCATAAAAACAATCCGCCTTCCGGCTCCGTCCAGCTGACGCCCTTAGGCATATACTTCCTGAGGGCGGCTATCATTACGTCGCGTTTTTTGCCGTACAGTTTAGCCATTTCCGCTATATGCTTTTCAATGTTTCCGCGTTTTAAATATTCTTCCACAATGGCTTGGCACGCGGGGGAAGTGCATAAGTCCAAAGCTTGTTTTAATATGACGAACTTCTTTATAATTTCCTTATCGCCTATTATATAGCCCAATCTGAGGCCGGGGGCCAAAGTCTTGGAAAAAGTAAACATCGTAATGACATTCCCCTCACCTTTATCAAGGGCATAAAACGTTTTTTGGTGTTCGCCTCTAAAGCGCACTTTTCTGTACGGAGAATCTTCCAAAATAATTGTGCCGTATTTTTTTGCGAGCTCAAGTATTTTTACGCGCCTTTCCTCGGGGATTGTCGTACCCGTGGGGTTTTGGAAATCCGGCACTATATATATAAATTTGCACTGTCTGCCGGCATTTTTTAAATCCTCAAGTTTTTCTTCAAGAGATTCGGCTATAATGCCGCAGCCGTCGCTTTCAACGCCTATCATGTCCGCGCCGTAAGTTTCAAAAGCCTGCAATGCGCCCAAATACGTAGGTTTGGCCACTATAACCGCGTCGCCGGGATCAACAAAGGCTTTGCTTACTATATCAAGCCCCTGCTGGGAAGCCGACACGACCAACATTTCGTTTTGAGAAACCTCAATATTCTCATCCTTTTTAAGAAGTTTTATAAGTTCCTCTTTGAAGCTTGACGCTCCTTCGGTACAGCCGTACTGCAAAGCTTTGTTCGGGTTGGAAGTAATAACCTGTTTGGCTATTTTCCCTATTTCTTCCGCGGGGAACATTTCCGGCGTAGGAAGCCCGCCCGCAAAAGAAATCATCCCCGGCATACCGATTATTTTTAACAGTTCCCTTATGGCCGAGGCCGTAACCCTTTTGTTAACCTCAGATAACAAATGTGAAAAATCTTTCATTTACCGCTCCTTATTTCTTTATTTCAGATACAAGCATGCTTATATCTTTTGCCGGAACCGAGTGCGTAAGCGCGCCCATTGATATTACGTCAACGCCGGTTTTGCAATAGTCTTCCAAATTATCCTTATTGACCCCGCCGGAAACTTCAATCACGGCTTTGCCGTTTATAAGTTCTTTGGCTTTAAGTATTTCCGCAATAGGCATATTATCCAACATTATTATATCGGCGCCGGCTTTTAGAGCTTCGGCAACTTCTTTTAAATTCTTGACTTCAACCTCTATCTTGGGGGTATGCCCTATTTTGCTTTTTATGAGGTTTACCGCTTTTGTTATGCTTCCGCAGGCGGCTATATGGTTATCCTTTATCATAACGCTGTCGGAAAGCGACATTCTGTGATTTTTGGCTCCGCCCGTGCGAACTGCGTATTTATCAAATTTGCGCATACCGGGCAGGGACTTCCTGGTGTCGACAAGCATAACTTTGTACTTTTGGGCTATTTTATTTAAATTGTAGGCCATAGTGGCAATGCCGCTCATCCTCTGCATAAAGTTGAGAGCGGGCCTTTCGCCTTTAAGCAATGTAAGGGCCGGGCCGGAAACTTCCGCCAGTTTGGTCCCCTTTTTTACATACTCGCCTTCCTTCTTAAGCATTTTAAATTTTATTGAAGGATCGACGTAATTAAACACGGCTTTGGCTATATTGCCGCCGCAGACAACCATTTCGTCCTTGGCTATAAAAGCCGCTTTGGCTGTATCGGTTTCGCTGAAAATATTATCGGTGGTTATATCGCCCAAACCGAAATCTTCTTCCACGGCCAATTCTATTATTTTATCTATCATTATTTACCTGCCATTTTAAACATATTGTCTATGGATATTTTCGCCTTAAGCGCGATATCGCGCGAAACTTCCACGCGCGGCGCTTTATCCAAGTTTTCCAAAACGCCCAAAACATTATTAAGAGTATTGCGCTTCATTTGGGCGCAGGTTCTGCTTACGGGATAAAATGTTTTGGAGGGATTTTCAAGCTCCAAGCTGTTCACTATGCCGTCTTCGCTGAAAACCGCAAATTCTTCCGCGTCGCTCCCTTTTACATAGGAAAGCATCCCCGCCGTACTGCCGCAGTAATCGCTCATCTCGCAGACGGAGCGCGGGCATTCGGGGTGGCTTATTATTTTGGCGTTGGGGTGAGCGGACTTAATTTCTTCTATGTCACGCACTGTGTACTTATCATGCACGCAGCAGGTGCTCCCGAAGGCAAGAACCTCTTTTTCAATCCCGCGGCGTTTAAGTTCCGCGCGGATATTTTCCGCCATGAACAAATCCGGCACAAAAACTATTTGATTGTTCGGCAAAGCCGAAACTATGTCGTAAACATTGGAGGACGTTACGCAAACGTCGCAAAAAGCCTTAACTTCCGCCGTGCTGTTGATGTAACATACCAGCGCGGCCTGAGGGTACCCGGCTTTAAGCTTTGCGGCTTCTTCCGCGTCTATGCCGTCCGCCAAAGAACATCCCGCCGTTACAGGCGGCAAAAATACATTTTTATCCGGGTTGACTATTTTTGCGGTCTGTGCCATAAAATAGACGCCGCAAAAAATAATGTTCTTTTGCCAGGTTTGGGCGGCTTTCTTGGCCAAAGCGTAAGAATCGCCCTTAAAATCCGCAACGCCGTAAACTATATCCGGCGTACAATAATAGTGCGCCAAGATTACGGCGTCTTTTTCCCGTTTTAAATCGTTGATTTTTAAAGTAAGCGGCGCGATTGAACGGCAATGCTCCAAAGAGCACTTGCCTCCGGTTTTAAAATCGGTCATTACGCCAAGCTCTTTAAAAAGCCTTTGCGCTTCCTCTTCAATGCGCGCCGCTTCTAAATCTGACATATTACTTCTTTATCGCCGCAGGTTTTTTGGCGCTTTTCACAGCCTGCTGTTTTTTGGCGGGAACGTTTTTTATCTGCTCCGCGTAAGGAACTTCGGTTTCATAATCATATTCCGGCGCGACGAGCAAATCAAATTCCTGATCGAGGATAACGCCTTCCTGCGCGTTGTTTTCAGCGTTTACCTGGTTTTGATAAGCGGCGGAATCATCCTTTTTAGAGGAAGAAGAACACCCCCCCATAATAAATAAAGCCGCGGCGGCTATTACTAAATATCTCATTTTTCCCTCCTTAAAAAATTCTTCAAAATCTTCCGTATATGTATATATTATATTATAATTGGCAAAAAGTCTTAAATAATATGCTATTATAAGTTAGCTTATTTATTTAAAAATAGGATATAATCAAATTATGAAGAAAATTTTACCTGTTATTCTAATGCCGCTCTTAATTTGCGGCTGCGTGGGGATGAGCACCACGGACGGAGATTCCACAAAACAATGGATAACCATTGTTTCGTCCAAATCCGATTTGGACGGTTCCACCGCAGACGTATGCTATAAGCTTAATCTGCACTTTAACCCGGAAGAAGCGGAAAACCGCATCGACACCGATAAAGCCTGCATTACGCGCTGCTGCTGGTACAGCGAAAATAAATTGGTTCAAATGGATTTGAACGAGGGCTTTGCCGAAGAACTGGTACAAAACGGCACGGCAAAAAAATACGAGCCGGAAATACTTACCATAAGGATAAGATACTCCCCTTTCTTAAAAACCATACACGGCAAAGCGGATCAAAAGGGCGTGCTTAAATCGGACGGGTTGGTGCAGCTGGATTACGACCAAGTAACCAAGCCGGAACAATTCTTTGATTTGGATTTCGGCACTCAAACGCCGAAACAATATGAAGATACCGATATACACAAAGGTTCATATTTGTTCACCAAGCAGAAAAACGACGCTGACGCCAACGCCCAAGCCGAAGCAAAAGCCAAAGAGCAGATAGCTCAGGCCAATAAAGTCAGAGCGGCCCAAGCGGCGGAAGAAAAAACGGCCGAAAAAGAACAGGCGGAAGCGAAAGCCTCTTACGTCGATTTGGACGAAGCCGAAAGGCAGGAACTTTTGCAGAAAAAGCTGGCATACGAAAGACGCCAGGCCGTATTACTGGTTAAAAGGTTCTACAATAAAGAAATAGATTCCTATATTTTGGCGATAGACAAAGCCAAGAGAGCGCAGGGCCTTGTGCTGATGTCCAACGACCGCGACTGGACCACGGTCAAAACAGGTACGCCGATATATAAAGTAACCTGCAAAGTCAACGGGAAACTGGGCAAGACGGCCTCCACGATGAAGGACTTCCCGATATCATGCGGTTCATACGAGGTGGACTTGGACGAAAAGACCGTAACCCCGATAGACACCGCCGCAAGAAGCATAGTCAACGGCGAATATATAAATTAGAAGCTTTAAAGACAAAACCCCCGGCCCATAAAGCCGGGGGTTTTTAAATTGCCTAAACGCCCGTTGCGAGTGCAGGTAAAAGGGTTAATCCCCCATTAAAGTAAGCGCGGCGCGCCAAAGGGCAAGTTTCTCCTCAAAACTTTTAGAAGCGTTCGCCGGGCTGGTAGACGGCATCAATAAATATTCCCGTCCGTCTTCAAGCGGGTTGTGCGCGGCAAAAAAACATTTGGCCGCCTGCCCGTTGAAAACAACCCTCTTTATGCCGGGCCGCTTCTTAAACAACAATTTGAAATTATTTGGTTTTTCTTCCGTTATATCTTTATCCAGGCTGCCGCGCCGACGGCAGTTTTTCAGGCTGTCCCAAAGCCCTATGCGCGCACTCAGCAGCAGGGTAAGTTTGGCTTCGTAGGAAGTTAAAGCTTCGCCGCCGTTAAACAAGCTGAATATTATCGGCCAGAAATGATTATATTTATAGGCGTAATATTCCCCCGCTTTCAAACTGGCCTCGCCAGGCATGGTGCCGACAACCAATATGCGGGTATTCTCGTCCGTAACGGCGGCGAAGCTTTTAAGCATGGCTAAATTTCCGCTTCAAGTTTTTTGTAGAGCTTATAGTCCGCACCGTTAAAACACACAAAGTAAACGTTAAAATCGGGATTGTCTTTAAGAAATTCCCTTACGGCGGTAAAAGCAGTCTTAGCCGCCTTTTCCGCCGGGAAGTGATACGCCCCCGTGGATATACACGGGAAGGCTATGCTCTTAAGCCCGTTTTCAACGGCAAGTTTAAGGCTGTTTTCATAGCATTTTTTAAGCAGGGCTTCTTCCCCGTTTTCCCCGCCGTGCCACATCGGCCCGACGGTGTGAATGATAAAAGCCGCCGGCAAATCATAACCGCGGGTAATTTTGGCCTCGCCGGTTTTGCATCCGCCAAGCGTTTTGCATTTTTCAAGCAGACGCGGGCCCGCCGCTTTATGGATTGCACCGTCGACGCCGCCCCCGCCTAAAAGGCTTGTATTGGCCGCGTTGACTATTGCGTCCACCTTTAAAAGAGTTATGTCCCCTTCCAATACTTTTATGCTCATATTGCCCCTCTTGCAATAATAAATTTATTAATAAATATCTTAGCCGTAATAAGCCTAAAAAACAGGCTGGAAGTATTGTATCAAATAAAAAAGGCATTTTTAAGCCGTTATCTTTACCGTCGCGGAAATGTAAGGAATATGGCTATGTTTATGTTTTGATAATCATAAAACAGCAATTTATTTGCATTGCATTTAGCTATTTAAAAGTGAGTGATTTATTTCTATTACGCCCTACTTTAGTCCTTTAAATATATTTAAAAATACCTTAAAATATCAGCATGAAAGCGATAATTAAGTTTTTTCAGAACCAATGGGAACAATCTTCTTTACTAGGTAAAGCAACAATGTTCACAATGCTTTCCCTTATTCCTTTTGCTTTCCTTGTTTTGATTGTTTTAATTTATCCTGATGAATTTTTAAAATAACATATTGCTTTTATTTCTTCTTTACACTCAATATTTTCCCCCCTAAACCATTTAAACTGCTAAAGGGAGCTTACGCCTATCCGGCACGAAAAAACGCAATATATTGGGCAATTT
Organism: Candidatus Proelusimicrobium excrementi; assembly: GCA_934643455.1. GTDB lineage: Bacteria > Elusimicrobiota > Elusimicrobia > Elusimicrobiales > Elusimicrobiaceae > Proelusimicrobium > Proelusimicrobium excrementi. The sequence goes on from CAKUBV010000006.1 coordinate 44,597, forward strand.
ACCAATAAGGCCCAGGTAAAATGCTAGAATTGAAACATGAAGACAAATAAGCACGGCGAAATCGTTTTTTATTACTCCCCGTTGATACGTTTAAAATATATCTTGTGCGGGGCTATCGCCGCATTTGTGCCGGTATTGATTATTTATCTCTCCTTAAAAGGCAGTATTCAAAATTTACATAATATATATGCGTTTTTGTATGCGTTCCCCTTATTATTATGTATGGAATACGCCGGATGCCTGTTTATTAAGCGCGGCATAAGCGGAGCTCACGTAAAATTTGGCGGCGATTATATACAAATAAATTCCGCACGCTATTTTCACCACGAAATAGAGGGTTTCTGCCTGCTTAAAAAGGAAATTTGGGGTATGGTGGTATATAAAGAATCTTTCCGCAGGCAGCCTCTGACGGAACGTTTGGCCCATAAATACGGGCTTATCGCATCCGCCGCCGCGCTTACATTATTACTTTTATCCGCATTTCTCTCACCTTCGTGGCAGTCAAACTATATAAAACTGATTTGGTTCGCATTGGCGGATATTATGTTAATACGCAGCGCAATAACGCAGTGGTATAATTATACGGTGTACTTAATAGACGTCGGCGAGAAAGAAAAGCTTTCCCTGTCGGCGCAAATAGCGGATTTTTGCCGCCATTACGAGCTTATACTCACAGAAAACTTTGAAGACTAACCCCTCCAAGCTGCCAATCCCATTTATTTTTATTTTCTTTTTAATGTTTTTGAGTATTTGTCTTGATACACAAGATTGATACACATAAAATTCTAGAAAATTCCTCTTTAACCAACCGCATTTTGGCATATCAGCTGCACTTTCTCCTAAAAAGAATATGCTTGGGGTACCGGATTATATTCACTTTCTCAGCTATAATTTATTAATATCCATAATATTCCGCTGCAAAAGTATAAAAACAATCTCATCCGCTTACTCAAATATATATAAATATTATAGTTGTAGAATTAAAATAATTCTAAATATTGATAATTGCGCAAATATTTTTATGCTTATTTTACATTTTTAGATTTAAATTTATAGAACTATTTTAATTCTATAATATACTTATCACACTATTTACAATTATGGAAATAAAAATAAGCTATAAAAAAACAAAATATTAGAATTATTTTAATTCTTGAATGATTAAAAATATATGTTTTTATTTTTTATTTTAGTTATAGATATTATTTAATTCCATAATATACATAGATATATAGCATTATATCGCTTCCATAACTATAAATTTAAAACTTTTTACAATATTTTCATTATATACTTTAATTATAGATATTTTTTAATACTACAACTTAAAAATTTTTGTTTATTTATCTGTTATTTATAGAATTAATACAATTCTACAAATGAAATTTAAATAAATGATTATATTTTTATTTAGTTATAGAATTATTATAATTCTATAACTAATCAACCACACTTTACAGATATTTTCTTTTTTTACAGCAAAAGTCCTTGCAATATTCCTTTATATAGGCTATATTTCCGCTAAATTTTATAGAAAAATGCAATATTTTTACCAGTTATAGAATTATTTTAATTCCTAAACCAAGAAAAACACAACAATTTTGTTAAAATATACAGAAATGCCCCGTTTTTATTAATGTTAAAAAATAAGAATATGAATTTCCCCCTAATATTTTTATTCCCAGCTTTTACTTTAACGAATAGTCTTTAATCCTTTTAAGAAGACCTTATATCGGTTATTCTATCGCCTAAGTAAAATAGAGCATTATTAGGAAGAATCATTTATCCCTTAAAAGCACCAACTTAATAAAGCATGAACTTAAATTGATTTTATACGTATCCAATTCAACTATACCGGCACATTTAACACTAGACAAAATAATTTGATTTAATAACTATAAAACCAAAAAAGCAACAAGGCTTTATCAAAAATGCAACAAAATAAACTCATAAGCCTAAACTTTATCCGAAACAGAACTTTAAGCAAAAGCAGACTGTTAAAAGATTGTAAATAAAGAATATCCCGGCAAATCAGCTCTGTTTTTAAGCGTTTTTAGATACTCAGTTCTCCATAATGAATAAAAACCCCGTATAACGCAAATTTGAGCCAAAAAACCTTTTTTTGAGAGTCTTACGCCTATATAGCGGCAAAAATCCTTAAAAACAGAAGAAATGCACGCAAAAACACAGTTGCAACAAATTGATTTTTGAAAAAAGCGTTTTATACTTTTAAAGTAGGGGCGGTTAGTAAAAACAACCAATCTCCGGGTTCGGCCCGGAGATTTTTATTGTCTAAAGAAAACCCCGGCTTGCTTACAGCAAACCGGGGTGGTTAGTTTAGAGGCGGAATTAATCCGCAAATTTTATAATTTCGGTATTATCAACTCACCAGGATCAATCGGTTTTAAAGTACCGCCACCTTCGTCGGAGATACATGTCCCTCCGTGTAAGGTATATCCGCTGTTGCAGGAAGTATAAGTCTTTGCGGTACAGTGCCACGGAGTGGAGGAAATACCCATGCCGCTGCATTTGGCGGCAGTACAGGTGTATTTCCCTTTCGTATCAGATCCGCCAGTCGGTTTGTTTACGCAATGATATGAACCTGAGTTTGAGAAGCCATCTCCGCCGATTCTGGCCAAGCAGGCATTTTCCCCGCAGGCTTTGCAGGAGCTTATTTGCAGCTGCCCCGGATCCGTATATGAACTTTCACAAACCTGATAACCGCCGTGTTCCGGATAAGCCGCCGGAGTACAGGCGTAAGTTTTACCCGGGGTTAAACCGCAGTATTCCCCTTCAGGGCTTGCATAACAGTCGTCCCATAAACATCCGGCAAGGCATTTCCTTTGGCCTACATAAGCCATACCGTTAATAATGGCTTGGCAGGAGCTGACGCTTGAGCCGCTGCAGTTGCATGGCGGATCTGTCGGGGCTCTTCCGCACTTACACTGATAGCAGGCGGTATTTGCACCGCTGTCCAAAGCGGGATTTCCGTCAGTGGTTCCGCCGGCAAATCCCTCCTCGCCGTAAGTGGCGCAGGTCTGCCCCGAAATAGATCCCGAATCGGTACTTAAAATGAGATCGACGTTACCGCTGCAATAACTCTTCGGAACTTGGCGGCAGTTCCAAGTCCACGTAAGATCTTTACAGTCGTCGTCCCATTCGCTCCAAATGCCGCCTTCACAACAAGTTTTGATTGAAGTTTCACAATCCCCTTTAGGCTTATATTGAACTTGCCCTTTAGTGCAAGGTTCAAGGTTGACGACAGCGATTAAGGGCGCGGCAGAAAGCAAAAATAGCGCGAGAATCGCCAATTTTACACTTATTTTTTTAGACATTTAAACCAACCTCCTTAGCATTTTAAGCAGGCTGCAACTAACCTTAAGCAAAACAAGCCAATTACAAATTTGCGTGCCTGCAATGTTGGAAAAATTTATCAAAAAAAAAAACAAGTCAACTGTTTTATGATTTTGTTTTAGGTTTCCGTCTGAACGACAACCATTTAGGCTTACAATTTGCTTTTACCTTTGGCCTGATTTTAGCCTTTTCTTTAGTTCGGATACCTCACTACGAAAAAACTAAAATCAGGCTCAAATCTAAAAGAAATCAAGCCGGTTAAAGTTATTACAAAAAAGGAAACAAACGTAGGTCAGGCTTTGCCTGACGTAAATAAGGAGTTCCTCTGTCAGGTAAAACCTGACCTACATTGAATGGGTGTTTGAGTGAACTTTCAGCGTGTGATAATATAATTGGCGTAATTTTCGGCGCAAGTACAAAAAAAGGGAGAAAAGCTTTTAACTTTTCTCCCTTTAAAGCGATACTTCCTGCTGGCAAATTAATTTCAGTCTTGCGGAAAAATCCCGTTTATTTTATATTCAATCAGTCCAAGCAGCATAGGCCCGGTTCGGCATACCGAAACTTATCCGAAGCTTCCGCCGCAAAGTTTAAATCCTCGGAATAAAGACAAATGTCCTTTTTCTCATAGCATTTGGTAATTATATAATACGGAGTTGTTCCGTGGGCTTCGCGTTCGGCGGTAACATAAGTTTTGCCAAGCTCGATTTTAAACCGGCCGGCGGTGCCGGTTTCTTTAGGGAAGCCTTCTATTTTCTCTTCCAACTGAGCAAAATTCTCGGCGTAAACACCGCCGTTTTGTTCGGCGTAAACATTTTGGAATTGAGCGATAAGGCTAAGTATAGCGTTAGTATATCTGAAGGTGGCAACCGCCTCATTGCTGCTTTGATAGTCTGCATTGTTATTGAAAGAAGCGGAAGAGAACTCATCTGCATCGGATGAAGCCGTATAATCCCTGTTCTGTTTGGAGATTTCAGCGCTGTAAGATAACTCCGAACCGGCTGAAGGCGCATAAGTCTTCATGGCAAAGCCTATTAAAGCCGCGATGGTCAAAAAGATGATTATATAAGGCGCAAGCGTAGCCAAAATAACCAAACAAATAAACCAAGGTTTGGACGGAGCAAGAGGAACCAAATCTTCTGCAGAGGCGTTTTTGTCAATTACAAGGCAATCGGCCATTTTATCATGCAGGGCCTGCTTTCTGACGGTAAATCCGGCCATTACATAGCCTATATTAAGAGTCATGCCTGAAATGATTTTGCCCAAATTGCGGCCCAAAGCTTTAAAAAATCCGACTCTCCCGCCGTAAAAATCGGTAACCTTTATGCCCAAAGCCATTTTGCCGGGCGTAGCCTGCATAGGCGAACTTTCAAATAAAGGCCAATATAGGAAGTATATCACCATAAGGACGCATAAGGCAAGCAAAAGCCTTGCTATATCGGGCTGAGTCCGGCCGGTAAAATCATATCCGACGACTGCCATAACGATAACCGTCAGCACGTTAAGCAGAACATTATCAATAATCAGTGCTGCAAACCTTCTCCAAAAACCTGCGTACATTTTTAATTCTCCTTTATGCAGCACTCTTGCGGCGCCGCAATTTTTAATTTTTTAAACTGAGTCAGTTCAACGTCCGCACATTCTATATCAGAATCATAGCAGGACGTAAGCGTATACCCCGGCGACTGATTATATTTGCCGGATACGCCGAAAGGTAAAAAAGTATAAGTAAAATCGGCATTATTTTTTAAAATAGGCCCGAAATCGGGAAGGGCGGATTCCGCCTTAAAGTCCAAAAGTTCTTCCATGGAAGAAGCGTAAACGCCTTTTTCGCTCTTGTAATATCCCTGCATTTCCCTTACAGAAGCCATATCCGCCAGAGCTTTGGAAGCTTCAATGCGGGAACCAAGCATCATAAAGGAAGGGATTAGAATAGCCGCCAAAACGCCCAAAACAAGTAAAAACAAAGGAAGCAAAACAGCCGCTATGGAAACAATAATCATAAAAAGAGAGGCCTTCGGCAAAGGCTGCAAAAGGGCGGGATCGGCGTTTTTGTCAATTACAAGACAGTCGGCCATTTTATCATGCAGAGCTTGACGCCTTACCGTAAAACCGGCCATGACATAGCCGATATAAAACGTAAAATTGGAAACTATTTTGCCTAAATTCCTTCCTAAAGACTGGGCGAAATTAAGTTTATTGCCGTCCATATCCGTAACCTTTATGCCAAGTGCTTTTTTGCCAGGAGTGGCCTGCCAGGAGGAACATTCAAACAAAGTCCAATACAAAATATTTAATGCGAAAGTAAACAAATAAAATGCAAGGAAATACATATTCCGCATATAATCCGAACCGCCCTTCATAAAAGCGAAAATAAGCCCGACAAACGCCAATATGTATATCACAAATACAATAAAAGCGTCTATAAGAAAAGCGAAAAACCTTCTCCAAAAACCTGCGTACATAAAATCCCCCTACGGCTAATTTATTCTAAGATTATACAATTTTAATCGGATATATATTGCTTCTTTAAATCCCCGATACCCGCCCATTAAAACGGCGTAAATATCACTGTCGGGAATATAACGGGAAATAAAACCCAGCGTTTATTTAAAAAACGCCACTGCTTCGTTAAAAAACTTGTACGAGGTTGTCTTACTTTGTTTTTATGCCTTGCCTTGTCAGTTTTTTCAGCCCAATGCAAGGCATATTATAAGGCTTTGTTTAACCTAAGTCTGCTAGCCGTGAGAACGTAATAGCACGCGGGAAAAGGACCTCAATCTACCCAAACATGAAAAATTGCCAGCCATGAGCACGAAACGTAGACCGAGTAAAAACTATGCGAGTATGCAAGCGGCGTGAACTTTAAGATTTATAGAAAATTTTGATTTTATTACGAACGCGGTATACTAAGTTCGATGGCAACAAAATTGCCGCGGTATCCAAGTGAGTAAAAAATCAAAATTTGCCTAAATATTAAAGTTTGCTAGCAGAGAAAACCCAACTTAGACCGAGTAAAAGCAGTGCGAGGGTGCAACCGGCGTGGTTTGCTGATTTTGGAGCGGATTTCAATTTTTGACGAAGAAGGTGTACCTAGAGTGGGCGGAGCCCCGCGTACCCGACTGAGGAGAAAATTTAAAGCCGCCCAAAAGCGGCAAAGTGCTAGCCGGGATAACGAAATTTAGCCCAAACAAACCACAAAAAAAGGGGATACCCCTAAGGATATCCCCTTCCAAACTCTTAAGCTTATTTGCTTTCGGAATCTTCGGAGGTTTCGAAAGAATCCTGCAAAAGCTGGCCTAAAGTAGGGCGCGGAGCCTGTTTTAAATACTGGGCGACCACTTTCCTGTTCTGGACTTGGTCAAAGCGTCTTACGGAAAGATTGACCGTAAAATTGGGCGCGTCTACGCCGATTACAACGGCTTGTATGGCGTCGCCTTCTTTACCGGCGAAATCGGTTCCGAGTTCGTTTTCGGCAATAAAACCTTTGGTTTTATTTTTGCCGAGTTCAACTTCCACGCCTTCCGCGGAAACTTTGGTTATTACGCCTTTGACGGTCGTCATATAAGCAAAGCGTTTTTTAAGCAAATCGGCGGGATTGAGGAAAAGCTGTTTTACGCCGAAGTTCATTACGCCTTTTTCTTCGTCTATGGAGAGCAATTTGGCTTTAATGCGCTGGCCTCTTCTGTAATTGGCCAAAATGGTTTCGGCGTCTTTCCAAGCTACGTTATCCAAAGTTACAATGCCTTCGATACCGTGGAAGCGCAGGAACAGGCAATCCTTACCGACTTTGGAAACCACAACTCTTAAAACGTCGCCGGCTTTGACTTCGCTCAAAACCTGCGTTCTGCGCTGGGCTTCGTCTTCCTGCAAGACTTGCTTTCTGGAAATTATAAGTTTCTGTTTTTCTTTGGAAAACTCAGCTATTACGGCTTTGATTTTCGCGCCTTTGGGAAGATAGTGTTTATAGGCGGGATGTATTTCTGAAAGTGAAAGCGGCATAAACCCCTGTACGCCGTTTACGTCCACTTTATAGCCGCCTTTTACGCAGTCGGTGATAACGCCTTTGATTCTTTCTTTGTTTTCAAAAGCGGTTTTGCAAATGTCCCAGCCCAAAGATTCCAAAGCTTTTTTATGGGATAAAATCGAATGTCTTTCATCCGTGCCTTTGCGCACGAGGATGGCGGTAATTTCGCTGCCGACGGCGGGGACGGCTCTTCCTTCAAAATCGGACAAAGGAATAAGGCCTTCTTTTTTGTCGCCCGTATCAACAAGCACGTTATCCTGTGAAATTTGAACTACATTTACATTGACGATTTCCCTTTTGTTTAATTTTTCCTGCATTGCGTCCTGTTCGGCGAACAGCTGGTCCATCGTCATATCTTCGCCTGAATCGGCCGCTTGAATATTTGTTATTTCTTCTGGGTTGGTCATATAGCTCTTGACACTTTACGTTCTTGACGTAAAATGTGTTACCTCCGTTTTAATCAAGTTTATTAATTTCTTCCATTACTTTATCTGCAAATTCCTGAAACTGCTCTTTTACTTCTCTTTGCGGATCTTTCTCAACCTTAAAAGGTTTACCGAAAGTTACGCTTAAACACCTTGTGAAAGGCAATTTATTCGTATTGGTTATCTTAATCGGCAAAACCGGCGCGCCGCTGTGATAAACCATAAAACCTATGCCCGGCTTGGCTCTGCCCGGTTTGCCCGTTTTTGAACGTGTGCCTTCCGGGAAGATAAACAAGCTTTCCCCTTTTTTTACTACTTTAAGGGCCGCTTTAATCGCGCCCATGTCGCCGCCGGGCTTTTTTCTGTCCACCGGGATAAACCCGAAGTATTTAAAAAGCCATCCGCAGACCGGCACGGACATAAGTTCCTTTTTTATGAAGTAAATCGAATCCCTTTTTTTACCGGCGAAGCCGCCCGCGAACGGCGGATCAAAGTTGGACATATGATTGCAAGCCATAATAAGCCCGCCTTCCTGCGGAATGTTCTCCAATCCGGTAACTTTTACTTTATAAAAGAGCAGAAAGTAACTTCTGAATATAAATTTTATCAAATTAAGAAGAGCTTGTCTTACCATACTTTACCCACGGCCTCCAAAACTTTGTCGATAACCTGCTCCAAATTAAGGGCGGAAGTATCTATAATTATTGCGTCCTCCGCCGGTTTTAAAGGGGATACGGCCCGGTTGCAGTCGCGTTCGTCGCGGGAGATTATCGAAGCCAAAATATTTGCGTAATCGGCCTTTTCCCCCTGCTCTTCAAGCTGTTTGACGCGTCTTGCGGCGCGGGCTTCCGGGGCGGCGGTCAAATAGATTTTTACAGGCGCGTCGGGGCAGATTACGGTGCCGATATCGCGGCCTTCCATAACTATCCCGCCTTTTTTGCCCAAATCAATCTGTTTTTGCATTATGACGGAGCGGGCTTCGGGTATGGCGGAAGTTTTGCTGGCCGCGCGGCCGACTTCTTCCAGCTGCAATTTGTCGCCCAAATACTGCCCGTCTATAAGCACTTTAAGGCTGCTGTCGGGCTGTCTTTCAAAGCCCCAAACTATGTTTTTCGCCGCGCGGGTTACCGCTTCGGCGTCGTCCATATCAATCCCGGAGCTGAGCGCCTTCCAGCCCAAGCAACGGTACATTTGGCCGGTGCTCAAAAAACTCAAGCCGTATTTTAAAGCCACGGCTTTGCCGACGGAGGATTTCCCCACGCCGGCAGTGCCGTCTATGGCTATGGTCATTAAAGCTTTTTTTGCGTCCGTCATATATTGTTAAGGCCCCTTAAAGCAAGCAAAATGCCGTCCGGGTTGGTGGAAAAGTCCAAAATATCTTCCAGCTTGCATTTGCCTTCTTTATGCAGGCGTATAAGAGCTTCGTCAAAAGTCTGCATGCCGTAATACTCGCCGGCGGCAATGGCTTTTTGTATGTCGGCCACTTTGTTTTCCACGATATTCTTTTTAATTTGAGCGGTGGGAAGCATAATTTCAACCGCGGGGACCAATCCTCCGCCGATTTTAGGCAAAAGCCTCTGGGATATAACGCCCCTAAGCAAATCCGCCAGCTGAAAGCGAACCTGCCCCTGATATTCCGGCGGGAAAGATTCTATCACTCTTGCTATCGTCTGCACGGCGTTAACCGTGTGAAGAGTAGAAAGCACAAGCTGCCCCATTTCCGCCGCGGCTATAGCGCTGCGGATAACTTCCGCGTCCCTCATTTCGCCGAGCATGATTACGTTGGGGTCCTGCCTCATGGCGTATCTTAAAGCCGAAGAGTAAGAAAGAGTATCGGTGCCCAAAGAAAGCTGGCTGACTATGCCGCGCTGATCGCTGTGGACAAATTCTACAGGGTCTTCCACGGTAATAATATGGCATGAGCGCGTTTTGTTGATATGGTCTATCATGGCGGCCAAAGTGGAAGATTTGCCGGAGCCCGTCATACCAGTAACCAAAATTATGCCGCGGTGATTATCGGCTATTTTTTTAAGCGTTTCGCCCGGCAGATTAAGCTGCTCGAAAGAAGGGATTTTCAAAGGTATATGACGTATGGCCATACACATTTTGCCGGACTGTCTGAACACGTTGAACCTGAAACGCCCGTATTCTTTGGCGTCAAGAGCGAAGTCCACGCTCAAGTTCTGTTCAAACATTTTCTTTTCGCGTTCGCCCATAATGGCCGCCGCGATTTTTTTTACGTCGTCGTTGGTAAGAAAGCAATCTTCAATTTCCCTTATCTTCGTGTTTATGCGAACATAAGCGTTTGAGTTTCCCCTTATATGAAGACCGCTGGCTTTATTGTCAACTACCGTTTTAAGCAGTGTGGTAAGACCTATGGCCATATTACTTTCCCTCCCTCCTGCGCCTTATAAACGCAGGGATAAGCATAAAATCTGATCTGGAATCAAAAGCGTCGGAACTGCGCGGAGTGCGGTTGGCCGGACGCGGAGAAATATGCTGCAAAGGTATGTGGCGGCTTGTTTCGTGCGGAGCGTCGGCCGCGCCGGTAAGGGAAGACCTTACCGTACTTAACCTGGGTGCGCCTTCCCTGGCAAAACCCGTCGCTATAATCGTAACGCTGAAAGTCCCTTCCGGCAAGTTTTTATCGTACATATGCCCGAACATAACTTTGGATTCGTTGCTGGCGTACTGGCGGATTATATTCATAACGTCGCCTTGTTCCGTCATGGTAATATCGTCCGGCGCGCTGAAAAAGACTATAAAGCCTTTTGCGCCGGTAATATCGGCGTTTTCCAGCAAAGGCGAAGTCAAAGCCTGCCGCGCGGCTTCCAAATGGCGCTTGGGGCCTTTTGCCTGCCCCATGCCTATAAGAGAACGCCCCGATTTAAGCATAACGGTTTTAAGGTCGTTATAGTCAATGTTCATCTCGCCGGGCCTTAAAATGACTTCCGATATTCCTTTAACGGCCTGAAGCAGAACTTCATCCACCATTTTAAAGGCTTCTTTGGTGGTGGTTTTGGAATCTATATTTTCAAAGAGTCTTTCATTAGGGACTATTATCATGGAGTCAACATATTGCTGAAGCTCCTTAATGCCTTTATCGGCCTGATCGGCGCGGATATATCCCTCAAAATTAAAAGGCCTGGTTACAACCCCGACGACCAAAATATTATCCCCGTAAGTTTCTTTGGCTACGCGGGCAAGCTCCGGCGCGACACCCGTACCCGTGCCGCCGCCCATGCCGGCCGTAATAAAAAGCAAATCCGTATCGCTGACGACGTTGCGCAGCTGTTCTATGGATTCTTCGGCCGCTTTTTTGCCGCGTTTCGGGTCCCCCCCGACGCCGAGGCCTTTTGTAACTTTCTCGCCGACTTGCACCAAATACGGCGCTTTGTTGCGTCTTAAGTCCTGCGCGTCGGTGTTAATAGCCACAAAATCAACATTGTCTATGCCGGCGTCCATCATGTGGTTTATGGCGTTTCCGCCGCCGCCGCCTACGCCTACGCATTTTATCTTGGCAAGCTTGCCTTCAAACTGCTCGGCCGAAGAAAACAAAGAATCTAAAGAAGTGTCGCTCATAAATTAACCGCCAAAAATGTTTGAATTTTTGAGCATGTTGAAAAATTTTAATATGGGAGATCTGCTGGCAAGATCGCCGCCATGCTCTTCGGCAATCATCTCTCTGCGCGCCGCGTAGGCCGCCAAGGATAAAGCGGTCGTATACATAGGGTCAAAATATTTTTCTTCCGCGTCGATTATATCGCGCTGAACCGTCGCTTTGTGGGCTTCTTTAAGGCCCAAAGTCTGGCAGCATTGCGCTTCAATGCCCGGCATTAAAGAACCGCCGCCGGTAAGTACGGCGTAGCCTTCTTTAAGGAAATCGCCGAAACCGGCTTTTTCTATGCTTTCGCGTATGGTTTCAAAAAGTTCCTCGGCGCGCGGCTGGATGATATCAAGCAAATAGCTTTTTTTGATTTCGGAAGAGTTCTTCCCGTCCATTGAAGGGACTTCTATTGTGGTTTCTTCCTCCAAATAAGCCGGGTAAGCAACGCCGTAGCGTTCTTTTATTTCCGTCGCGCTGGCTTTCGGCGTATGCAGGGCGTTGATTATATCCCTGGTGAAAACGTCGCAGCCGAAAGGGAAATCCTTTGCAAAAATCAAAGCGCCTTCCGCCCAAATGCCGACGGAAATCGTTTCCCCGCCCAAATCAATTATAAGGCAATAGCTTTCCTTTTCCTCCGGGGAAAGGACGCATTCCGCCAAACACACCAAGCCGTAAAACTTGCCGTCGACCCTAAAGCCGGGGCGCGTAATGGCTTTCATAAGGTTATTCACGCAGGAACTTAAACCCGTGGTGATGTGAACGTCCACCTCCAGCAAGGAACCGTCCATGCCTTCCGGGTTGGTTATGCCGCCTTTGCGGTCTATTGAAAACCCTTGCGGAACAACGCTGATAATCTCGTTGTCAATCTTTATGGGAACGGAACGCGCGTTTGAAATAGCCTGTTCTATATCTTCGGAGGTAATTTCTTTATTCGCGCGCGAAATGTTATAAGTCCCGTGATTGGTAAAAGATTCCAAATGGTCGCCGCGCAAAGCGACGTACAAAGCGTTTATATCCTGTTCGGCCTTTTCTTCAATGTAATTTATCGCTTCCGTTATGGAGGAGGAAGCTTCCCTTATATCGCTGACCATGCCCTTTTTAAGGCCGCGGCACGGCACGCTTTTGCCGGTCACAACCCTGAGGGAATTGGTTTCAGCGTCATAAGCGGCGGCCACAGCCGTAACTTTGCCGCTGCCTATATCGAGTGCTGCTATTAAATTCGTCTTCGCCATATTAACTGTACACCTTCACATAGTGGGTTTAAGATAGATTTTCCCGTCGTCAAAATAATTGAAATTTATATCATAAGGTTCTTTGAACCCGCGTCTTTCGGCTTCCGCCAAAACGCTTTTAAGCCGCCCGAGTTTCTTCGGGCCGTCCTTAATGCCCCCCATATCCGCAAAACCGCTTTTCAGTTTGAGATTAAAGGAAGAATCTTCCAAATCCGCTGAGGCTTCCTTAATATCCAAAGACGCGGAGGCTTTAAGGGCTTTTATTAATTCTACAAATTCTTTAGGCAAAAGTTCAGCTTTTATTTGTCCGCGCAGAGAAACTTCAAAAAGTGGCGGATTTATGGGCATTTTATCATCATTAAACACAAGTCCGCCTTCCTCAATCAAGTATGTTTTGGACGGCGTTTTAAGCCGCGCAAAAGGCGTATGCTTTTTTATCTTTATATTAAGGTTCCCGTTGAAAAAATTGCGCCAAACGCTGACCGATTTTAATTCTTTAAGGTTACGGCCGAGTATTCTTTCAAGCCCGGCGGCGTCCGCGTGGGTTACGGCATCGCCCTCGTTAAAGGAAATATATTTTTCGACTTCATGAATGACGTCGTCTTCCTCCCCGTAAATATTAATTTTCTTAACATGCCATTCCAGCCAAGAGGGACGCGCATCGGCGTTAAAAATCAGGCCGGCCGCTTTTTTAAGCGCAAAAAACGCCCCAACAAGCAGAACTATCGAAACTAAAATTATAATGAATTTCCTCAGCCTTAGAGCTTTTTGACGTTTGCTTCTGATAGGCGTGAACCGTTTTCTTGCATTTTTGTTTACTGTGTACATCTTCACACCCGCTGCGGCTGTTTGAGGATTCCGCGAAAAGATAAATGGGCGGAAAGGGATTGTTATTATAGAAACCTTTTTTCAGACGAAAAGGCCGGTTTTCTTCTTGTTACGTCTAAGCCGTTCCGCCTTTTTATGTTTTACTCCCCTTTCTTTCCAACTGTTCCCTTAAATTATACTAAAAAACTACTGCATAAACTACTACATTAATATTTGAGCTTTGGCAGCGTCAAAACAAACTTCTGAAACTGCCTTTCAAGCAATGGCGCATAGTGCCTTTGCGTAACTAATACATTCTTATGCCCCAAGAGTTTGGAAACCGCGTATAAATCAACCCCCTGCATGATTAAATGGCTTCCAAACGTCTTACGCCAAATTTTGGGAGAGTGGTCAAACTGAGTCGGCTCGCCGGCTTTGCCTTCTTTGGCCCAGTCTTCGGCAATCTTCCTGTTAACTTTTTTTAAATGCTTTTTATAACCTTGGTCAAACGCACTTGTTGAGGCGAAAGGCTCGTTATACTCAGTCGTTACAAGATACGGAGAATTGTTCTTCGGGATTGCATTGTATGCTTCCACCATTTCATCCGTAATTTTGAATGTGCGGCATTCATAAGTTTTAGGGTCGAATTCCAAAATTCCTTTTTTGGGGTCAGCTTTGGCCGGGCGTATGTGCCCTATTCTGTTTTTTAGGTCAAAATCGGCTTTTAAAAGCCTTATTATTTCAATGGGCCTTGGGCCTGCGCGCGTGCCCAAAAGCTCACTAAACCGCCATTTGGGCGAGCTGTACTTCAACAAAACAGGCAAGTCCTCTTGTTCGATAAAATCTATATCCGGCAATGTAATTTTATGCTGTTTAACTACGAATAACTTGGGCGACTGCACCAGCCACCCCCACCCGTCGGCGACGCGCAGCATGGCTTTATAGCATTGGATGCTTTTATTTACGCCGTAAAGCCCTACGCCCTTTGCGCGAGCGTCCGCGGTTAACATATTTTTAAAATCTTGAAAGGCCTCTTCCGTCAAATCAGATAAGAACCTTGGCTTAAGGTACAGCTCTATTTGCCCGTAAAGCCGGCGGTAATCGCGGCGGGTGTTTTCCCTAAATTCCGTTTCAACATAGGCTGAATGTTTTTCTTTAAAGGCTTCCCAAGTTTTGACGTATTTATCCCCGGACTTTCTTTTAAGCCTGGCTTTCTCCTTCTCCCGCATTTCGGCGGCGATTTGTTTATTTTCGTGCAAGGCCAGCTGGTAGCGTTTTTTATTGACTTGTATGATGCAATGCCATTTTTTGCTTCCTTTCCTTTTAAAAAGCCCCTTGGTGCTAACCGCCATACTGTTATCCTCTTATGTAATATTTAAAATCCCGACAGTCCTAGAAACACCTAGCCCGTTTACTCTGCTAAAATCATATAATTTAGCAAAGACAACTTTAGATAAGCGTTTACTACTCTCGTTAAAATAATTTGCGTGGGAAATTCCTCTCCTTGAGCCATAGTAATTAACTTATAGTTACATAAGCGTCATATAAATCTTAATAATCAATAACAAAGCAAAAAACCTTGTTCCGTTATATAACAGTTACATAAGAATCTAGGGGGTTGTATAGGGACGACATCCCCTGATAAATCTTTTCAGTTACATAACGGTTACATAAGAAACTTATCCCCAAAATGGAATATATTTAGCATGTTTTCGTGATTTGTTTGTTGGATCTGATAGTTTAATTTTTCCATCTGCTATTGTATCAGCAATAATTCTAGATATCATAGGATAGTTTTTTTCATTTTTTATCTCCTATATTATCTGTGGAAGTTAATCACATGTGTTTTTTACGTCTGTTATTTCTGCATCGGAGATTATTCCGTTTAATAATACCGCATCAATACTTAAAACGACAGGATTTCGACTCCATTCTGCCGCCTGTATCGCTTGTAATTTAGCTTCAGAAAATAAATCTCGCTCCAGTACCGTATTAAACATTTGTCCAGGAGCAGCAACAGCTTCTATTTTAATTTTGATCAATGGATCATTTGCCATATCTACCTTGACAATCTTATAGCTTCCCTCCAAGTGTGTTTTTTGGGACTGGTTACGGGTTTGCTTGGTTACTTGTTTGATTTGGTTTTGGGACAGACGCTGTCCATATATTTTCACACCACTAGGCAATTCTGCAGAAGCCTTTAACAAAGAAGCTTTAGATTGGTCAGCTTCGTTGGACAAAACTTCATAATTGGGAATTTTGGAAGCCAATAAATTTACTGTTTCCATCTCAGAACTTTTATCTATATAATGCTTCCAAATCGGTGCACCGAACAAAATAACCATAGCACCCAAAATTAATATCACTTTTTGGTTTCCGCTCATATCTTTTGCCATTTCTTTTATAATATCCAAAACTTTGGCCGTAATGTCGGCTGAACCGCTCTGAACCTTAAATTTTAATTCCAAAGCGGCACGCTCTTCCGTAGTTAAACAACGAGCATCCATTGTCCCTGTCTTAATAAAAGCATAAATCTTATACAAAGACTGTTGAACATCCACCAACCCTGCCATAACATTAGCTGGTACTGTAGAATCCAAAGAAGCATCTGGGATATAATAACTAAAATCCTCCCAATTTTCAACATCTAATTTTACAACAGGTTTGTTAGTCCAATCCTTGATAGCGGCAATAGCACTCTCATACCCGTTAACTTTTATTTCTGCATAGTCCATTATTAGCTCTCTTCCCCCCCTGTTAAAAAAGTGTCTCAGTTTTCTTGATTGTCCTAGCTAAAATATCTTTTTCATAAATGTCTTAAGATTAATTCTCGGTCTTTTCTGGATTGTCCGGCGTTACAAACTTCGGCGTGGGCGGCGGTACCGGGGCCATTTTTAATCTCCTTGAATATTTATATATAATCATTTTACATTATATAGCGGGAAGCAGTAACAAAGGGGTTTTTGATTATTTTAAATCCATTTCTTTAACTGGGACCCTACCTTCTCTTGCCTTGTATTCTAAATGCTCTTTTTCAAAACGTTCAAGTTCTATATCGGCAACCATCGCTCTACACGTAATACTTATAAATCTTTTTAAATCGTCTATATCTCTGTTTTGATATATTTTTGTATAGTGAGTTTCGTCATTACCTAATTCTAGGGAAGCTTCAGCCGCTTTATTAATATATGCATATTCATTTAAGAAGTTTTTTACTACATTTTTTGCGGCACTCGTATTTACAATAGACTCTTTTTTATCAGGTTGTTTATATATTGCGAAATCTCTAATTAAGAACTCCGCCGCCTTTCTATATCCCGCCCCTGCAATGTCTATGCAATCATAATGCTGAGCTTTTTTTGCTTGGTTATATATTTTTACAAAAGCAGGAAACATTGCTTTGATAATATCATCAAAAGTTTCTTCCTGAAAATCTCGTTCAGGATAAAAAGGTGTTTCGGAAAAACAACTATTAATATATAATCTATTGCCATTACTAAAATATCTGCCTATTGTTATTTCCGAACATTCTACACATTGGAAAACAACTAAATTAATAATTTCATTACTATTTCTAGTTGTTTGTCCATTAATTTTAGTTATAAAACGAAAGCCTACCTTTTTTCCACAATGAGGGCATATTTGGGGCTTACTCTCCAATATAAGAGTTTTTCCGTTATGTTCCACTGTTACTTCTTCTGACTTATCAATCGTATTAGCGCGTTTAGCTGCTTCTATTTGTTTTTTATTACTTTTCTTATTAAAGAGGCACATATTAAGCCCTCTCTTTTTTTCTTTTCATAGGTTTATACACATCAATAACTTTACCAACTATATGTACGCGAGAAAGTTCATATATAAGTTTTTTATATTGAGGGTTATCCGGGACAAGATGTATATTTTCACCATGTATATAAAATCGTTTGACTGTACTATATTCATCGTCTATTCTTGCTAAAACCACATCGCCTTGTAAAGGGTCAATATCTGGGTCTACAATAATAAAATCTCCATCATAAATAGAATGGCTCGGATCTTCTGGATCCACCATGCAATTGCCGGTTATTTTAATTGCAAACTGATTTTCTCCAGTTTTTCTATAAGGTAAAAAAGATTCTGTTTCTTCTAAAATAAATTTTTCATTTTTAGCTGATGAAATGCCACGCACTGGAATATAATCTAATTCTATTCTAGCTTCTACCATGTTTGATAAATTTTTTTGACTGTATATACTGAAAATTTCTTTGAGTTCTTGCTCTGATTTCTTGAATATTTTAGACATCTTTTTTATGTAACTTTCTGAAGGCTTATCTTTGCCTTTAAACCAATCTGAAACTGTTGTAGGCGTAATACCCAAAAGTCCTGCCAATTTTGTCTGCGCCCCTCTTAGGACTCCTTCATTAATGCTTTTTAGTAAACCTTCTTTCTTATCCATATTATTTTTTCCTCATCGTAAAATGGGCAAATAAAAATATTCCCTTGACTTTTTAGGTTATTTAACCTAAAATAACCTTACAAGGTTTCAATCCGGGGTAAACCGGGTTAAGCTTAAAGCGGCGGCGAAGTTCCACCGGTAAGCAGACAACGCCGAACGCTGAAAAAGGATTGAAGATACAGGAAGTACGGCTAAAAAAATTTGAGTAACATCACCGGCGTTAGCCCCGCCGGTGATACTGTATCTTCAAAACCGAGTATATAATCCGCAAAAGTATGTACTCGGTTTTATTTTAGCAATTTTTACCAATAAATAGGATTTAAAAATAATCAAAGAGGTTTAGAAATGACGAAAGAGCAGCGCAAACAGGCACCGAAAGAAATTGTGATAAATATCGGCGAGGGTGATAATGCAGTGAAAGTGCATTGTTATACCGTTTACGGGCTTTCTTTAACAATGCCGGGCAGAGGAGGAAGAGGCAAATTATCTACGGACTATATATATAAGGCCCTGCGCAAATCCCCCCCGCTGCCCTCCGTGGAATATGCCGGGATGAGGGTATTCCCGAAGGATAAGGAGTTTTTAAAGAAAGTTATGGCGTGGATTTTAAACGACAAAACCTTTGCACAGGAAAAAAGGGAATTAGACGCCGCCTACCTTGAACAGCTGAGGGCGCAGAGATGAGGCCTTACGACGTGGAGTTAGATATCGGCGGGATTGTGCTTGAGGTTTGCGGCAACTATACCCCGCCGAGAGAGGCCTGCAAGAGCGGACACCCCGACACCTGGGAAGAGGAAGAGCCGGGCGAGTTGGATATTACGGCAGTCGCCTTAGACGGCAAAGCCCTTAAATGCGATTTAGCGGCTTTTAAGGCGGCATGGGAAGACCGAATATGGGAAAGCCTGTGAGCTTTGTGTTTATTGCGCCATTTGGCGCGACAGTAAACGCGAACCTTGCGTTAAGGTGGGCGTTTAAGGAGGGGCACAATGTTAAAAGTTTTAAAAGATAAGGCCGACGAAATTATAGATTTTTTGGTTTTGGTTCTTACGCTGGGCTTTGCGGTTAAAGGACTGATTTTAATAGGGTTTGTGTTTTTTTATTAACTCGGGCCGACGGGAGGGCCGGAACCTAATTTTAGGTTTATTTCCCGTGCAATTTCGCGGGGTGGTGTAAGGGTAACATGGCGGTTTCATAAGCCGCAGTTAAAGGTTCGACTCCTTTCCCCGCAAAGATTTTGGCTTAGGCCAAAAAATAAAATAAATAACTAAAACGCCGGAGCCGGGCTCAAGTCTAGAGCCGAAATATCGGGATTGCAGTTCCAACCACCGGCCCCGATTAGCCAAGGCTCCGGCGAGATAAAGAGGATAAAAATGGTATTCAAGAAAGCAAAAAAGGAACAGGCTAAATTAAGATTAGCCTTAAGCGGCCCGAGCGGATCGGGCAAGACGTACACCGCACTTACTTTTGCCAAATATATAGGCAAAAAAGTGGCGGTAATAGATACGGAAGGTAACAGCGCGAGCAAGTACGCCAATTTGTTTGATTTTGACGTTGTTAGCCTGGAAGATTGCCACCCCAGGAATTTTATCCAGGCGATAGACGAAGCGTGCCGATACGGTTATGACGTATTGATTATTGACAGCCTTTCGCATGCGTATTCGGGAAAAAACGGATTGCTGGAGCTTACGGACAAGGAAAAATTAAGGCTCAGAACAAACAACAACTTCCAAGCGTGGGGAAAGACGTCGCCTTTGCAGACGGAGTTTATAAATAAAATTCTTACGTCGCATATTCATATTATAGCCACTTTGCGCGTAAAGACGGCTTATGACATGGTGGACGAAAACGGCAAAAAGAAGCCGGTAAAAATAGGACTTGAGCCTATTCAAAAACCGGGGGTGGAATATGAGTTTGATATTTTAGGCGAAATGACGCCGGATAATACTTTTATCGTCAGCAAAACGCGCTGTCCGGAGCTTAACGGATACATAAAACAACAGCCGGGTGCGGAAACGGCCGAAATTATCAAAAAATGGCTTAGCGACGGCGTTGCGCCCGACCCGCAACAAGAAGAAGCCCCGGCCCAGCAAAGCGCGCCCGCGCCGGCCGTGAAAGAATCCAAAAAGATAATATTCCCCACTTCCGTCAAAGCCGATAAAGCGGAAGCAGAACAGAATAAAGCCAAAGAAGATTTGGCGAAAAAGGGCATATTTGAAGACGTTGGCGTTTTGGAAAAAATAGCGGAAAAGCAGGAAAGCAGCGGGACGGTTTACGGATATATTATATCCGGCCAGCCGGTAGGGTTTAGGAGTTATTCTTCCCGGGCGGCGGAAGAAAACAAGAAGTTAATCGGGCAGAAAGTGCTGTTTAAAGCCTTAGTCGGCCCTAACGGATGCAATTTGATTTCAATACAAGGAGCGTAACTATGAATTATGAAGTGGATTTAAACGAGTATGAAAGCGACGGGAGCCAGCAGTATTTAATCCCGCACGGCGAATATCTTATGGAAATTAAAGACGTTGTGCCGGGCGAAAGTAAAAAAGGCCTACCGCAGCTTAAGTTTAGGTTTGATTTAGTCAATCTTCCCAAAGACTGGGATTACAACAGCAGGGTTTACACAACTATCACGCTGATACCCAAAGGCGAAAGAGGGCACGGGATAGCGGTGCATTTCCTTAAGAACTTGGGCTTTAAGCCTGGTGAAGACGGGGTAATATCCTTTGAGCTTGAAGAGTTTATGGGCTTAAAAGTTTTGGCGACGGTTTACCAGGAAAAAGGCACGGACGGCAATACGTACAACCGCGTTAAAGACTTTAAGTTTTGGACGCCGGAAGAAAACGCCGGCGAAGCGGAAAGCGCGGCCGATACGAACGATGTTCCGTTTTAGACTGGACAGACTCTGAATCAAGTTCAGGATGACGGCAAAAATAAGCCATGCGAGCGTGCAACAAGCGTGCTTTGTTGATTTTGGAGCGGATTTTAATTTTGTTCCGCGCGCGGTGTACTAAGTATGATGCGCCCAAAGGGCGCGCAGTACCCAAGCAAGGGAAAAATTAAAATCAGCCCAAAAGCGGCAAAGTGCTAGCAGTGAGAATTTAATTTAACACGAGTAATTTTTTAAGAGGACAAATGTTTACTTTACCGAAACCAAAATATGAAGTTACGGCAAAGGCTTATCGCAATGCGCACATATACAGCATTGACGGCGAAAAATTGCCGAGTGTAACTAAGATATTGCAGATAATCGGCGGCGGCAAGATGAACGCCTTAATGATTTGGGCGCGCCGGGAAGCCCTAAAACTTGCCGAAAGCGAGCTTTTTAAAGCCATTGAGGATAACCGCACCTTAACCTATGAAAGCGTGTCGGAAATGCTGAAAGCGTGCGACCGCCAGCCGGACAAAATTAAGGAAGCAAGCGCAGACTTGGGGACGCGTGTGCATGAAGCGATAGACGCGTACATCTTGGGCAAAGAGCCTGTTCTTGACGATGAAAGCACTATCGGCTTTACAAACTTCCTTAACTGGCTGAATATGCAAGGTATGGAACTTGTCAGCGGGGATATACCGGTGGCTAGCAAAAGGCTGGGCTACGGCGGACGTCTTGACGCTTTAGGGCTTAAAGACGGGCGGATCTTTGTGCTGGATTGGAAGACTTCCAACGCTTTAAGGGAAGAATACCCCTTGCAGGTTGCGGCTTATGCGTATGCGTTTAAAGAGATGTACGGGCTCTCCGTCGCCGGGGCGACTGTAGTCCGCTTCGATAAAACGGATCCGAATATCTTTGAAGCCAAAGACATTGATATGACGCATGCTTTGGGCGCGTGGCTTTCGGCAATTGCGTTATACAGAAACATGAATCAGCAGCTTTGGTTAGAATAGCAGGGCTATTCTTGAATACCGGGGGCGGCAACCCCGCCCCTTTGGGAACAAAGAAAATGAGAAGAAACAAGAAAATCAACTCAAGAGGGTGGAGCCCGTTTTTTAAGAGCGGCAGTTCCGCCAAAATCCGCCGCATAAAAGTAGGCGATTTCAGAGTTTACGCAAAGGTGCAGAATTATGAATTTAACGAAATTAAAAATTAAAAACAATGAAACCGAAATACATTACGCGAATAATGTCGGCAAAGGAAACAACAAAACGACAATTTTCAAAAGCGGGGAAAGGCAAAGCCCGGAGTTTTTTAAATGTTTGGAGCCTTTAAAAAAATATCTGCTGGAAGCCCTGGACTTGGACGAAGAATACGGCGAGGGAATGACGATAACTGGGCTTACTTTAAAAGAGGAAAACCCGGACGGCGACTATATAGAAAATTACGGCGTGGTTATCAGCGCGGTAAAGAAATTGGACAACTCCAACACGCCGGCTTGCATAAATACGCCGTATATTCCGCCTTTGCGCGACGAAAACACCCTTACTATCATGAATGACGATTTGGCAGAGGAAATAAATATAATAATCGGCTTTTGCGAGCGTTTTATAAACGGAGAAGAGCGGGCACAAGGGGAGCTTTTCAAATGAAAATCAGCTTTGAGGTTCTTGGACTGCCCAAGCCGCAGGCGCGGCCGCGAGTGTTCCGGATGGGCGCAAAAATTGTTACCCACAGCCCAAAGACAAGCTGGTATCAGATTGTATATTGGGCGGCTGTGCAGCACAGGGCCCAAACTGTATTAAATGGCCCTCTTAAAATGGAAATTACGCTGGTTCTTCCAGTTCCGCACAGTTGGAGCAAGAAGAAAAAGGCCTCTGCCAAATATGTAAGCGTGCGGCCGGATTTGGATAATTATGCCAAAGCGGTGTTGGACGCTTTCAATAACGCCTGCGTGTGGAATGACGACGGGCAGGTGGCGGAGCTTATAATCCGCAAAATATACGGCGAAGAGCCCAAAGCGGTTATAAGCGTTGAAGAATTGGAGTAGATTATGGCGGGAAAAAATAGTTTTATTCTCCGCAATGAATATTTAGACATTTTTGAGGATTTGTCCGACAAGCAGGCCGGCGTCTTGATAAAGACGGTATACAGATATGCTGTTAATGGAAAGAAACCGGAAGGCTTAAACGATGAAGCCTTGAAGATGGCCTTTAAGTTCATTAAGAAGGATATAGATTATGACACGGCCAAATACAACGAACTGTGCGAAAAACGGGCGGAAGCCGGCAAAAGCGGCGGAAGACCTAAAAAGCAAATGGTTTGCGAAAAAGCAAATGGTTTTTTTGAAAAGCAAAAAAAGCATAGTGATGTTGTTAGTGTAGTTGATGTTGTTAGTGATGTTGATAATAAACTACTTACCGCGGACAAAGCCGCGGGGCAGGCGGAAAAATCCCCAAAACCCAAGAAATTAAACAACTTGCAGGAGTTTTCAAACCGGGTAATTGCGGAATTTGAGGATTTGCAAACGCAAGATCAGATAAGCGTTTGGTTTAAGCGAAATTGCCGTAATTTATCGGACATCTTAAAGTTCTGCGGCGGGGATATTGATATCGCCCTTGAATGCATAGCCGTTTGCGTTGAGCGTTTGGAAAAAGCCGGGCTTAAAGGCGGGTATGAAGCCGTCTGCAGGAACTTGCCCGACTATTACCGAGAGGCCTGCCAAAGAGTTAAAGCGAGGACAAATGCACAGGAAAACAACTGAAGATGTTTTTAAAGCGCCGCCGGCAAACGCCTGCGGCAAGTGCTGGCAAGATAAGCACGGCGTTTATATGAGCCTGCCGGTTTTCTTGGAGCCGGAAGATTCTTACAAGCCGCATATCCTGCTTTGCTATAAGGCGTTTTGCCCGGTTTGCGGTGATGTTAAGATTTATTGCCGGGTGGCGGATTTCCCCCAAGCGGGCATTTACCGCTTAAGCGGCGATATCCCGGATTTTAATTTGCGGTTTTGGCCCGAACTTAAAGGCATAGACTTTAAGGGGTTTATAGCCCTTATGCTGGCAGAGCCAAAGCGGCAATATTACGCCTTTGAGGATTTGCCGGCACTGGACAGCGGACACCGAGCGGAGTTTTACGAGCCTAAATCCGCGGGGCTTTATGTTTAGAACGGGGTATAGAACAGAAAAATAATTTAGAACGTCTAAACGGCGATGAACGGCGTTCATTACGTGTTTTGTTCTAGGTTTTTGGAGGATTTAGAAATGAAGAAGATTGAGATTTCCCTTACGTACAAGTGGTTTGATTTAATCGCTTCCGGCAAGAAAACGAGCGAGTATCGCCAAGTAAAGCCGTTTTGGACGGCGCGCTTTAAAAATGCTAAGCCCGGCGACGAGATTATCTTCCAGCGCGGTTACAGCCATGTTATTACAGTGCGGAAGTTGACGGGTGTGAGCATTGTGGAAGGCTGGCAGCTGCCGGAAGCGGAGCGGGAGTTTTTCGGCCCGTGCAATGATGTGAAATTTTACAAGGTGGACTTCAAATGAAAAAAAGATATTGGCTTACTCCGCCGGAAGAATTTAAGAAGCTGAATCAAGAATTTAACTTTGATTTTGCCCCGTGCCCCTGCCCCCGCCCGGAAGGATATAACAGCCTTGTTCTGCCGTGGGGCAAGTGCAATTATGTAAACCCTCCGTTTTTGAAAGAAGACGCGCCCTTTGGCGGGCCTTCCGCTTTCGCCCGTAAAGCCATAGAAGAAGCGCAAAGGGGCAACACAAGCGTTTTTGTTTTGCCTCTGCCTTAGAGCATAGCTCTGCTTATGGAAGCGGGCGCAGAAGTGCGTTACGGCGGCAAATGGCGGTGGCTTGAGGCCTACAGCAAAGAGCCGGGCCCGGCAAGAGCGCAAGGGATTTTTATACTGAGAGGGAAGATATAGAAAAAGGCAAATAAAAATGATATAAATAAATGAGGAGAACCTTCTAGGAATGCCGTGTTTGTTTGTTATATTACTGTTGAAAATATAAGTAAAGTTTATAGAATATAATTAAGGTAATTAGTACGTTTTCTTATAAAATTCTTGGAGACAATATGCCTAAATCTCGCAAATCATATTATGAAGAAATGTTCTTAAAAATGGGGATTAAATCTAATGCCAAAAACATTAATAATTTTGAAAAATTTTCATTATTAAGGCATGTTGATTATACAACTATCCCAGAAATTAATATATCAAAAGAGGAAAGAGATTATGCCGGGATGGAATGATGTCTTATCTGAAATTCAAGTCGCAGCAGCTTGGGATCCGTTTAAAGTCGTTAGGCAGCGATATTTAAAGAAATTAAGCGATTTGTTGGGTGGTAGAAATATTATTTCTTACTACTCTGGCTGGCTGCAAAAACCAGGGATTTTAGAGTCTAGTTTATTAAACGAAGACAAGAATGCTTTTATGACAATGCTTCACACTATGGATCGGAAAAAGGGGTTAGATTTAATAATACATACTCCTGGAGGGGATCTGTGCGCGTGTGAGTCAATAGTTGACTATTTGAAAATGATGTTTGGTAAAAATATCCGTGCTATTGTTCCACAATTAGCTATGTCTGCAGGAACTATGATGTCTTGTGCCTGTAATAAAATTGTAATGGGAAAAGAATCTAGTCTTGGCCCTATTGATCCTCAATTGGGAGGTCTTCCGGCTCAAGCTGTTTTAGAAGAATTTGAAAGGGCGGCGCAGGAAATAAAAAAAGAACCTTCAAGAATTGCAGTATGGCAACCAATAATAAGCAAATATCATCCTTCATATTTAGTTGAATGCGAGAAAAGTATAATATATGCCAAACAACTTTGTGAAAAATGGTTAAAAGAGAATATGTTTGATAAAGATTCTTCTAAAGCTTCTATTGTTGCAAATGCTCTTTCTGATCATAAAAGCAGTAAAACGCATTCCAGACAATTTAATGTGTTGCAATGCAAAGAAATGGGGCTTAAAATTGAAAGCTTAGAATCTATCAAACCTAGTAAAAATATAACAGAAGAACCGAAAGATGTGGTTCAAGATACTGTTTTAACAATCCATCATGCTTATATGCACACCTTTGCTAATACAAACTGTTTTAAAATAGTAGAAAATCACTTAGGAGTAGATATTTCTTCTAGGCTTCGTAATAGATAAGAATTAAGGGAAAGAACTTAAGCCCTATAAAGAAATAGTCTTAATAATTTACAAGACACCTCCTCAGTAGCTGAAGAGGTGTCTTTTTATAATATAAAAAGTAATATATCTATCTAACTTCTTTAATAATTTGCTCCAATATATCTTTTACCCCTTGCCGCTGCTCCTTTATCAGTTCTAAGGTCTTTACATTAATACGCTCAGAAGGTAATATTTTACCCCCGGTATATTTAGTATACTCAAATTCTTCTTTTTTTATGGAAACCCTGGTTATTGCTATCAGCTGATTTGCCCCTCTTCCTGTCGGATGTCCTATACAATCATTGCGGATATCTCTTATTCTTTTAAGTTCTGGATAGTTTTTGTCATTAAATTCTAATTTTTTGTTTAATAAGATTTTATATGTTGCCATTAATGCATTTTGTTGTACGAATAATGCTTGTAAAAGACCATAAATATAAAGATATCTCCCGCCGTAAGAGGAAGGAAAAGGAAAATCAACATATTGATTAATAGCTTCTTGGGTATCTTCCAAGCAGTCAACTGCGACACAAATTGCATTCCACTTGTAAAGATTGTTCTTAAATCTTTTCTCAAATAAAGTATCGGTTTTTCTGCGCAATTTTTCTATTGTATCTAGTATTTCATCCATAATTGTATTATATAAATAAAAACCGGCTTATAAACCCTTTACAAATATTAAAATCTACTTGACGAAATATAACCAAATGGATATAATATAAATATAAACACAGGAGGATAAAACAATGCCGGAGATTTCAAGATTTTATGGAATATTAATTAAAATGTTTTTTGACGAGCATAATCCGCCGCACTTTCATGCGATATACGGGGAATATAACGGAATGTTTGAGTTAAATCCGCTTCAAATGAAAGAGGGAGACTTGCCCAAAAACGCCAAAAGAATGGTTTTGGAATGGGCGCAGGAGCATAAAGCGGAACTTTTAAAAATGTGGAACGAGCAAAATATAACAAAACTTCCGCCCCTTGAATAAGGGGCCGGGGCAAGGAGGCCGTATGGAATTTAAGAAAGCGAGAAAGGTTTATCCTTTGGACGGCATGACTATCGGCGTACTATTTGAGGGCGGTATTTTTAAAAAGTATGATTTGGAACCGTTAACCAAAAAATGGCCGGTATTTGAGGCTTTACGTTATAGAAAATTGTTTGAGCAAGCCCGTATAGAAGCCGGCGGTTACGGCATTGTGTGGAATGAGGATATAGACATCGCCGCAGAAGAGATATTTTTTAACGGGCAGGAGTGGCCCGAGGCTCCGCACGAAGACGAAGCCGTGGCGGAACTGGTGGCCATGTTTGTGGAACTGCGTAAGAAGTCCAAAATGACGCAACAGCAGGTGGCTGAAAAGACGGGTATAAATCAGCCGAGTATTGCGCGTATGGAAAACGGTGGAAGGGCCCCGCAGCTGTCAACTATCCTGCGGCTGTTTGACGCTGTGGGCTATAAACTTAAACCAAGTTTAAAATAACAAAACGGCGCAGGGCCTTAACGGCCTTGCTTTTTTGGTAAAAATTAGTAAGAATATAAATGAAGATACAGTCCGGCTTTAAAAGCCGGGGTATTTTTTTTTATTGGATTTTTAACCGTTTGGGCTAACGGCCCAAGCGGTTTTTTTATTTTATGAAGAGCATTTTTTTATCTAAAGTTCCCCTCACAAACCTTACCTTGTGGGATAAAAACTTCCGCGATATCGCGCCGGAAGCGTTTGCCCGTTTAAAAAATAAAATAAAAGAACTCGGCGTATTTAAGCCCCTTTTGGCCGTTGCCGGCAATGAGCCAGGCACTTATCAGATTATCGGCGGGAATCAGCGTTTAAAAGCTTACAGGGAACTTGGCTTTGAGGCGGCTGATATTATATTCTTTCCCGATTTAACCGATAAAAAAATAATCACAAAAATAGCCTTGGCCGACAACCAAAGCGACGGCACCACCAATATGCAGCAACTTTCCGCATTGTTGGCGGAGTGTGATTTATCCGCCGCAGATTTGGCGGATTACGCGCTTTCCGGGGAAAGCCTTTCTATCCCGGATTTGCTTTTGGAAGGCGAAAATCCGGCGGAAATAAAAGAAGTTCCGCTCCCCTCTGAAGAAGAAATAAAACCGCGCGTAAAAGCTGGGCAAATTTGGCGTTTGGGTGAGCACCTTCTGCTTTGCGGGGACAGCACTAATCCGGCGGATATAAACCGTTTAATGGGCGGTTTAAGCTCGGATTTAGTGGTTACGGACCCGCCTTACAATATGAACTATCAAGGTGCTGGCAACCGCGAACCTCGCAGAACCCAAAAAATCAAAAACGACCACTTGCCGGCTAAAGAATTTGAAGCCTTTTTAAGCAAAATTTACCAAAACATTTTTACCGCTTTAAAAGAAAAAGGCTCTTTTTACGTGTTTTATAAAGAGCTTGGCAAAGGCGTGTTTATCACGGCTTTGGAGCGTTCCGGGCTGACCTTTAAGCAACAGCTTATTTGGCTGAAAAATCAGTTTGTATTGGGCGGGGCAAAGTATCAAAACATATATGAGCCTTGCCTGTTTGGCTGTAAGGGTAAAAGCATAGGGACGTGGAACGGCGGACGTAATAAAGCCAATGCCTTGGACGATTTGGATTTTATGAATGAAGCGGAACTCCGCCAAGCGGTTAAGGATTTAAGGGCCATATTAACGCCGGATGTCGTCCGCGTGGATAAGCCGCTTAAAAATGATTTGCACCCGACGATGAAGCCGATTAAGCTTTTGGCGCATTTAATTGAGAACAGCTCTAAAAGCGGGGATATCGTTTTGGATTTATTCGGCGGAAGCGGTTCAACTTTAATCGCGTGCGAGCAGTTACAGCGCAAGTGCCGCATGATTGAACTGGACGCGCATTACTGCGACGTTATTTTAACGCGTTGGGAAAGATTTACGGGCAAGGCGGCGGAGCTCTTGCAGGGGGCGTAAATGCCCGCGGCCAAGAAGAAAGGGCGGACGAAGAAAGCCGGTAAAGGCGGCGTAATTCCCCCGCCGGCGCACAGGTTCAGCGCATTGAACCAGCCTAAGGGTGAAGCCAAAAGCGCGGGGCTTAAAGCCTGGCACGACAGGCGCAGGCTGTTGGATTTGTTGGCTGAGGAGTTCGCGGAAGAAATAGAACTCGCGGACGGCAAGAAAATAGCCGGTACAAAGGCTTTGGTTTTACGGCTTAAAAAAACGCTTTTAAGCCCAAATACGGACAAATTAACACTTGACCAGGCGAAACTGGCTTTTAAGTTCTTTGACACTGTAAGCAAAGCGGGCGCGGGCTACACGCAGGAAGAGGCCCCGGCAGAAGAAAGTAAGGCGCGGGGCGGCAAAGTTGATTTTACTGAGTTCTGCTTAAATGCGTGCTATCCAAAACCGTACCCGAAGCAAATTGAAATGAAAGACTTTGCTTTAAAGCCCGGGGCCAATATGATTTTAGGGTCTCGAGGTTACGGTAAGACGGATTATATCAGCATTTGCGGTGTTGCCTATTCGATCTATTTAGACCCGCTTTTTACCTGCCTTTTGGTGACGAAAGAAAAGAGCCGCGGCGCGGATATCTGCCTTGAAGTGGCCAATGTGCTGGAAGCAAACGGCGTTTTGCTTTCGCGCAAATCAAGCAAGCAGGTGCGCGTTGAGGGCTTAATCGGTAAGGACGCCAATTTAACGGCTTTGCCGGTGCGCAGTAAGGGCTTTAGGGGCAAGCACCCGAAGTTGATTCTTTGCGACGACATCATAACGCCCGACGACGACAGCAAGGCCGAAAGGACGCGCGTGGAAAAGGTGGTGGACGAGCTGTTTAAACTTACGCCGAATATCACGCTTTTGGGCCAGCCGGTGCACAGCAAAGACGTTTACGCCAAGTTCCGCAGGCAAAAGGGCGTAAACAAGCTGGAAGTGCCTTACGGCTCCATCCCGGAATTGGACGTCAATTTGGAAGCGCAAAGGGCGGCCGGGGTAAGCGAGAGAAGTATTCAGGCCTCTTACTTCTTAAAGATAGAGGACATGGACAGAATCCCCTTTGCCAAAGTAAAGTTTGCGGAGTTTTTCCCGCAGGGGACGTGCGCCGGGTTTATCGACCCCAGCCACGAGGGCAAAGATTATACGGCTTTTGCAATGTGCGCGGCCAATTTTGAGCAGCTTATTTTTGCCGGCTTTGCTTGGCAGAAGGCTTGGGACGACTGCCTAGAAGAGATTGCGGAAGTGATGAAAGCTTTTAACTGCGTCAAATTCGCTTTTGAAACAAACGGCGTAGGCAAACATCCCGTTATGGTCTTAAGGCAAATGGGCGCAAATGTGGACGGGTGGAAAAGCGGCGGCAATAAACACGCCCGCATTATGAACGCGGCGATGTACCGGGATAATATCCGCCTAAGCCAATATCTGCCGCAGGGGCTTGATAGGCCGGCTTTTAAAGAAGCGCAGAAAGCTTTTAACGATATGGTAGTTGAGTATGAATACAAAGCCGAGCACGACGACGCGCCGGACGCTTTGGCGAATTTGATGATGTACATAGGGAAGATAACCGATGAGCATAAAGGATATATTTAATTTTCAGCAGAACAAAACGCCGACGGATTTCAGCGTTTCGCTGGCTTTCCCGCTGATATGGAACGGCAAACCGGCGGAATTTACGGAAGTGTTTGTTTATGAGTTCTTCCATAAGATTTTGACGGACTGTTTTAACAAGGCGGGCGATTTCCCCGCCGAAAAGCAACAGGCTTTATGGGACAGCGTCCTTATCGACACCGACGCAAAAGCCGGCCTTATAAGCATTTTGGCGCAGGGAATGCTGAAGAGAAGCTCGGCGCTTTATTTGGTTTATGACGGCGGTTTTGTCCGCGAAGCCGCCAATGAGGAAAAAAAGAAAATAGACGCAAATCCTGCCGCTAACGCCGGGGCTAAAATTTCTTTTACTAATTTTAAAAAGGCGACTGTTCTTTTGGTGCTGGCCTCTTTGGCGGAATCCTTGCTGGTAAACGCCAAAGCGGGGCTTAAAATCAGCGAAAGCGTCCTTTTAAAAATTAATGCTTTGCGCGATAAAGTTTCGCTGTTAAACAGCGGCGGGGTTATTGAGCAGGCCCGGGCGATAGAGCAGGGCCTTAGAGAGGGCAAAGGGGCTTTGCTTGACGCCGCCGACGCCGTGGAAATGCCCGTTTTCAACAGCGAGCCTATGGAAACCGCCCTTGATATTTTGTTCGGGCTTATGAGCATGGTCAGCGGAATGCCTAAAGCTTATGTTTCCGGGATATTGACGGGCGGGCTTAACAATACCGGCGAAGGCGACGCGGAAGCCGTAGAAAGGGGGCTGGCTTATTACTTTAACAGCATTTTTAAGCCGGTCTGCGATAAGCTTTTTAAAACCAATTTGGTTTTTAAAAGTTCCAGCTGGCGCAAATTTGCGGAGATTGCAAACTTCCTGCCGGTTTTGGAAGGCGTAGGGGAAGAGATACTGCCCAAAGAGTATAAAGAAAAGCTGATAAAAGAACTTTTCAGCTAAGGCGGGCCTATGGGCGAGAAGTTCTATCCCGACAGATTTTTAAAGCAGGTAATGCCCAAAAGTTTTTATACGCAGGGCCTTGTGTCTAAAAACTTTACTCTGCAAAAGGGCGCGATAAGCGCGATAAACCGCGCAAGGCTTGCTACAGGCAGGCCGATAGATAAGACGGTTTACGATGTTCTTTTACAATATAAGGCCAAGTATAAGGATTTAATCGCGGCGGAAGATTTTGGCGAAACCCAAGCTTTTGAGGCGGCTCTTAACGGCGAAAACCTTTTAAGGCAAAGGATAGAGCAAGCCGTAATCTTTGACAAAATCCAAGATTTAAAAGCCGAGCACAAAGGGGAGTATTACAGGTGGATGCCCAGCAGTGCCGAAAACCCGGATCCCCAGCACGGGCTTTTATACGGCAAGATTTTCCGCGTAGGCGAGGGCGACAAAGAAGGCAATATGCCCGGCGAGCGTTACGGCTGCCAATGCGGAATTGAGTGGATAAACTCGGAGGAAGCGTTTAAAGATTTTGCCGGGCAGCGGATTACCGGGAATTATAAAGGCCAACGCGCGGTAAATAAACTGCTTAAGGAAAAGCAAGGCTATATAACCAATGCTTTTAAGCGTAAAGACATCGGCAATATCTCACTGATATGAGGTGATAAAGAGAAAGGCCTTGAGCACATTATAGAGAGAAGAAAGAAGAAGTTCAATATAGCGGATTTTTTAAAAGATTTTTCAAGCGTGATACGAGTAGGGAAAAAATTCCGCAACAAACATTCAACAACACGCTGGGATATATGGGATAAGAAGCGCAAAAAATTAATTGTTGTTGACACTGTTTATGGTAATAAAAAAATCAATTGGACGGTTACTGAATTTGAACAAAAGAAACGACCTAAAAGGTAGGAATATTTAATGCCGCGTATTCCGTTTAATGCTTTTCCGCCTCAGCCAAAGCACCCTTTAGGTCTATAAATAGTATAGATAAAAAACGATGAAATTTCAACGGATTTTAAATTAATTGGTAAGGAGCAAAAAACAATGGACAGACTTTTAAGGATATGGCAGGGGCGCGTTTTAATGGAAGAGGATAAAGACCCCTCCGGCGGCGGAGGCGGTGAACCTTCGCCAAATAACGATTGGGCGGCGAAGTTTGACGCTTTAAAAGCGGAGCTTGACGCGCTTAAAAAAGGCAAAAGCGAACCCGCCCCCAGCGACGTGGAGAAAGTGCGCAAAGATTTGCAGGAAAAAGCCGCGCGCGAAGCGGCTATCGGGCGTATGCAGGAGGCTATCCGTTTTAACCTCTCTTCCGATAAGTTTATGGAAGAGAACAAAGAGCATTTAGGCCCGCTTGCGCCGGGGCTTTATAAAGAGATAAGCTCCAAGGCGTTTACGGACGAGGAAAAGAAAGCCGCGGCCGTAAAAAAGGGAATGCTGGAGTACTTTTTCAGCTTACAGGAAAATATCGACGCCGCGCCGGAAGAGCTTAAAGGCCGGATAATGAGCTTTAAAGCTTTGGCGGACGACGAGAAAGAAAAGCAAGCCGTTAATTATTGGGATACCCTCACGCTGACGGTAAGCCAAAAGAAGTTAACCGCCCGGATCGAAGCGGCAAAAAGGGCCAACGGGAGCGGCAAAACTTTTGAAGAACAAGACGACGAAAGAAAAAAATATAATGACCGGGTTTTTGCTTTAAAGAGCCATTACCTCGGCAAACAAGGAGAATAAATAATGAGAAGATTAGGCACGCCCTACACAAGGGGCAAAAGCGACGTGATAGAAAACGCCGCGCCGTATCAGGGCGCAGCGATTGCCGAGGGCTTGGCAGTATGCAAGCATACCGACGGCACGATTAAGGCCGCAGGAGCGGCAGGCGCGATTATTATCGGCGTATCCGGCATGAAGGAACAGAAAATGCAGTCCTTCATAAGAACGGGGCTTGAAGTTTACGTCCAGCTTGCAAGCGGCGCAACGCCGGCGGTAGGCGGGGCGGTTTATGTGGACGCAGACGGAAAGTTTACTTCCGCGGCAAAAACCGGGGAAGTTGATAACACCGCAGTAAACGCCGTTTTTGCAAGTGTAAAAGAAACTTGCATAGACAGCGCGGGCAAAACTTACGACGCCGCGGCGATAGACTTTCCCGGCGGGTTGTAATTTATGGCTAAGAACGTGAAAAATGCGGCCAAAAAGCCCGAAGCGGCGCAAGTGCCGCAAGCCCCGGACGTAAAGCCGGAAACCGCACAAAAAGCCCAAAAGCCCAGGCTGAGAAAGATGTTAAAGTTCTAAACGCGATATAACTCGCGTGAACTTTAGCAATGCGAGAGCGTAAGCAACGTGAACTTTAGCAATGCGAGCCTGCCACAAGCGTGCTTTGTTGATTTTGGAGCGGATTTTAATTTTATTCCGCGCGCGGTGTACTAAGTATGATGCGCACATTGTGCGCGCAGTACCCAAGCAAGAAAAAAATTAAAATCAGCCCAAAAGCGGCAAAGTGCTAGCAATGAGAATTTAATTTAACACGAGTAATTTTTTAAGGAGAAAATAATGTCAACAGATAATATATCCCCCATCCCCACCCGGGAAGAACTGATGCAAAGCGTAGTGCTTGATTATGCACCGTTCTACTCCGTCTTTAAAGGCGTACCCCACGAGGCAAAAATCGAAAATGTCAAATTCACCACGATAAGGGGCGATGACGAAATTGTCGCAAAAGGCATCAACGCGCAGGATACGGAAAGAGCTCACGTAAAAAGCGGGGTATCAAGCAAATACTACGCCAAAGCTTTTAAAGGCGTACAATATGCCGAATCAATCCGTCAGGCTCAGTCCGCTTTACCTAATATCAATAACAAGATATTGAAAGCTTTTCACAAGCAGCTTGACGCCGAAATTTGGAACGGCGTTGATAATAACGGCGTAATAGTATCAAGCGACCCTAACCATATTACCAATACCGCGTCAACGCTCCCGCTCTCAATTTCCGGCAATAACGGCATTGATAAATTGGTTGCGCTTTTTAACAGCCTTAAAACGCAGGTAGAAAATACTTCTTCATCGTCCAATTACGAGTTTGCCGTTTACGGCGCGGATTTAAAGGCGTATCTGCTTAAGATTTTAAGCAACGGTTCCACTTACAAAAAAGTTTTGCAGGACGCTTTTAGCGGCATAAAGCTTTTAGATGTTCCGGCCAATTTATCCGCTTCCGCAAACGGTATTGTGGTAATTTGCCCGGATATAGTGGACTTGCACTATACTTTGCTCCCGCAAATTGAGAATACCGGCACCGACCAAAGGAACAGCGAAGCCTGGGTAAATTACATTTACGGTACGGCTATGGTTGATGTCAAAGAAAGAGGCGGACTTATTGTGCAGCCTGTTTCTATCAGCGACTAAAGGACTTTATCGTGTTAAGTTAAGTTCTTTCGGCTAACAGGCTTTAATATTTAGGCAAATTTTGTTTTTTTACTCACTTGGATACTGCGCCGCCTTCGGCGGCATCACGCTTAGTATACCGCGTTCATAAGAAAAATAAAATTTTCTCTAAATCTTAAAGCCCACGCAAGTTAAACGCTCGCACAGCTTTGCCTCGCGTGGGTTTTAGCGTGAGAGAATATAACAAGCGTGAGGTTACGGATTTGAGCGGTGTTTGCGATTTGTTCTAAGCGCGGTGTACTTGCAGCTATGCCGACGAAGTCGGCGAGGTACCCAAGCGAAGAAAAACCGCAAAGACAGCCAAATACGGAAGCTTGCTAGCAATGAGGACGCAACTTAGACCGAGTAAATCTAAAGGAGAATATATGAGAGAAGAACTTGATAATATCTTGCAGGCAATAAATGCGGCTTATTTAACCGCCAACGAGTGGTGTGAAGCCGCACTTGTGCTTGACGGCAGGACTACGGACAAGGCCAAGTATCAGGCTCTTTTCTCGGTGCTTTATGCGCGCGGGGGGCAAGGGGCGGATATTAATAATTTACACGCTTACTTTGCCGCCCGCGGGCTTACAAAAGCCGATTTAAGCCCAAACCAAAAGCAGGACTTCAGCAATATTTTTATAGGGGCGGTGCTGGACTGATGTTTCACGCGGAAATGCTTAATCTTAAACGGGAAATAATGCGCCGTATGGGCTCTTATGAAATTGAAATAGGCGCACTTACGGATAGACCGGAGCGCATAGCAAAAAAAGAGCAGAAACGCTTTCACGGCGGGCCGGCCAACAGGGCGGGCAAGAACGCCGGTACAACAGTAAGGACCGTTCTAAAAAGAATGGACGCCGCTTTCAATTTGCTGTTAGCCCCTTGGAGTAATCCGTCAAATAAAGACGTGGCTTTGGTGCTGGGAGAAATACTTGTGGACATGAACAAATCCCACGGCGATAATAAGCGCATAGAAAACGCCGCTTTGGCGACGGTAAGAAACCCTATATTGCGCGGGGAGTACGGCTCCAACAGCCCCGAAACGATAAAGCAAAAGGGCTTTGACCGCCTGCTTATTAATACCGGCACGATGTTCAGTTCCATAGAAGCGAGGCTAAAGAAACGTGTTTAAAAAAGCTTTGGAAAAAGACCTTAAAGCGATTTTTAAGGTTAAAAAAGTTGTTTTTCAGCGGCTGGACGCGGCGACCGAGCAAGATGTGCTTTATTGCGAAATCACGCAAACGCGCCAAAGCGTGCGGCGCGGGGAAGAATTTGCAAAAGTAAGCGGCAGAGTGGGCATTTTGGGCACAGCTCAGGGCAACCCGTGGGGCTTTTTGCAAAAGCAGCTTTTAAACGCTCCGCAAAACGTAGAAAAACGCTTTTGGTTCGGCCCCATAGAAAGCCAAAGCGAAACCGTGCCCGGCTGGGAACTTAAAACGCAGTCTTTGGACTTTGTTTATTTTTACAAAGGCGAATATTACCCCGTCAAGGGGTTTATAGAAGGGATTATATGGATTTTTAATTTTATCACAGGAGGCAGTAAATGAGGGATACTCTCTTACAGTATGTTTTTAAACTCAGCGTAGAAACGCCGGCGGCAAGCCCGGATACTTCCTATATACGCAATATTTTATTTTTGGCCAAGCCTTTGGCGGAAGATACCCCGGCCGAGATTAAAAGGTGCGTGAGCGAGGCGGAAATCGCCGCGTTGACCAATAACCAAGAAGCGGCGCAAATCTTAAAAGGCGGCAAAAGCTACATATACGTTTTGCCGACCGGCACTTTGGATATAGCCGATATTTTGGCGGCAACCGACTATAAGTTCTTTACGATTATGGCAGGTTCGGAATATACGGAAGCAGAGTGGCTCGCAAAGGACTTCGGCGGTTTTGAAGGCGTATCATGCCGCGTTTTTACCGATCAGGAAAAGGCAAAAGCTTTTGCGGCAAAAACAAATCAGTGCGGATTTTTTACCACGGCGGAAACCGGCGCGAAAAACGCCGCCTTTGCTTTTGGCTCTTTCCTGTCCGCGCCGCAGTGGGATAACAGACAATTTATTGATATGCCGTTTTCCGGCGGCGTAAACGCTTTGGGCGCGGCCGACAGCCTTTTTGATGACCGCGTCAGCTTTGTTTTATCTTCGCAGGAATACGGCAATGTTTTGGCTTTTTTCACGGCCGGCAAACAGGCTATAATCGCCCCTTATATCACGGAAGAAATCAGAACGCGCCAGCAGGGCCGCGCTCTTGGCTGGATAAGGCAAAACAAACCGCAGTACACGCTTACGGACGCCAAATTACTTGAAAGGTATTTACAGCAGCAGCTCGAAGAGGATTATGTAGATACCGGGCTTATTGAAAGCGCAAAAGTTACCGTGGATCTTACCGCCGATAATTTTATCGCAACCGGCAATATATCCATTTCCGAGCCTAAAGCTTTATGGCGTTTGCAGGGCACTTTAACTCAGGAGGCAAATTAAATGATTTTACAATTAAGAAAATGCGACTTCGGTCTTTCAATAGGCGGCGTGAAATATGATTTTACGCCCTATGTTTCAAGCCTTACGGTTGAGCAGGCTCAGGCCAAGCACTTAACCCGCGGCGCAACCGGTCAGCATTCAAAAGGCTTTGTCTATACGGAGGGCTTAAAAGAGCCCGGCAAAATAGCCATTGTGCTCACCGGCCTTCCGGCTTACTTCTTCCCGCTGCTTAGGCAGCATTATCAGGAAGAAACCCGTATGGACTGCTATGTTATAGACCGTAAGACGGGGCAGGCGCGCTATTATAAGAATGCGATAGTAACGCAGGAACCTGCTCAACTCAACATGAGCGAAGGCGCGGAGGAGCTGGACATAACTTTGAACCTTGAAGCTTATGAAACCGAAAACACCGGCGAGGACGCGGAAGATGAGTAAGGTTAAACTTTTGCCCTTAAAGGGCCTAAAAAGCGTACATGCTTTGTGCGCTTTCAACGCTTTGCTATTCGGGCTGCACTGCACGCCGGCGCACGCCGCTAAAAGCGAGGAAGAGTTTTACGGCTGGTTTGACGCTCTGCCCGCGCCAGATAAAGAGAAAAATATTCTTTATTCCATCGGCCTTTGCAAACTTTCGGAAGAAGAAATGCTGGATTTGCTGGCTTTTTGCGCCGACGCCAACGGAATACCGCTGGGGCGGGAAAACCTCACAGGGTGCGGGCCGGCTTACATAACGGAGTGTATAAAAACCGTATGTATGGCGATTGCGGATATAAAGCTTAAGAGCGTAGGCGAAAATCTAAAAAAAAACTCCCTCCCCACAGTGTAGACATTATGGCGGAGGCGTACAGGCTTAAAGGTGATTTTACCCTTGAAGAACTGATAAATTTTGCGGTTTACGGAGCGGCGGTTTATGGCGGCGGGTTCTTATATAGTATTAATTAAATTCGTTGGCGATACTTCTTCCTTATCAAAGATGGAAAAGGATATGAACGGGCGTTTTAACAAGGTAACAAAACGCTTCGGGCAGGGGCTTGCCAAAGCCGGCAAAATGATTAAGTTTTCGGGCTTGACCACAATGGCGGCCGGGCTTGTGGCGCAAATACTAAGCCCGCTTAACGATATCAATTCCGCGCTTGATAATATCCTCGCCAAAAGCTCAAACATAAAGGACCAAGCTTATAACATGGATACCAGCGTGGGCATGTACGCCGCGATGCAGAGCGCGGCCGCCGCAAAAGGGATAGACCAGGCGCAGTTTAACATGATGGGCCAGCGCATAATGGAACTTATCGGCGCGGCCAAAAACGGGGAGGATAATGTCCTTTCCAAATATAAAAACGAAAAGGATATGGGCCTTGTGCTTTATAAAGTGGTTGAAGCTTTAAAAAATATGGGCCCCGGCGCGGAAAGGGCGGCTATGGCAAGCCAAATTTTCGGCGGAAGGATTTCCGGGCGTATGTCGGGCCTTTTAGATACCGGCTTTGACGAACCTCTAAAGCAGGTTATGCGGGGCGTAAATTTAAAAGAATTAGAGAACGCCGTTATGAGCCTTGATGAAAAAAGCAATCTTCAATCCGCTTTAAGGGCTAATTTGGATTTAAGGGACATAGTGGCTAAAAACGGAAGAATCAGCAATAAAATCATACGGACGCAAAACCAGTATGAACATGTGCGCGCAGCCACGCAAAACGCTAAATTTAAAGACTATGAAAATCTTGCCGTCAACGCCATGTCCGCCGAGATGTTGAAACATCAAGTTTATGAATCGCTTTTGTCTCTGCTAAATTTAGCAACGCCTATAATGTACGGACTCAAAAACCTTTTAAAAAGCGTAAATTGGGCGTCGTTAAGCTTAGGCGGTATTGTCGGCGATTTTTGCCGCCGTTTAGCAGAGTCGCTAAAAACAACTTTATTATATGTTTGGGACAGGGGGCGTTAATGCTAAACGGATTATACCCGGTTTTGCTTTTTTATACCACGCCGGCGGATGTCAAAGCAAGGGGAAAGTTCCTTCCCCCGTTGCCCGTTTACTTGGATGAAACCGCTACTAAACTTGCTTTGGAAAGCGAGAGAGAAAGCCTTGATATCGCCACGGAAAGCTTGGCCGACGTCAAAGGCGGCGAGGTCAGCCTTGTTCAAAAAGGCTTAACCCAAAGGGTAAATATAGAGCTTAAAGCGCGGGAAGACGACAGCGTGCTCGGCATGATTTTGCCGGTGTTAAAAAATATCGCTTCCGACGTAATCGCCGCCAAAGAATATAAAATAGCTTATTTCCACAGGGATATTCTGATTTTCAACGCCAAGCTTGCCGGCTATGAAAAAAACCCGGAAAGCGGCACTAATTTAATCCGCTTAAGTATAACTTTGGAAGTTAAGCCGGAACAAAAGAAGAAAGAGGACAAGAAATCGACGCTTGAATATTCCAATAAAGAACCGGGCCTTATAGGTACGAGCGGGCCAAGCCAAGGCCTTGGCGGCGGAAGCTTAAGCAAGCAGGCGGCCAATAAAGTGGCTTTAACGCCGGTAACTGCGAACGTAACCAACGGGGACATAGTGCCGATAGCCGGAGGCGGCGAAAGGGAAATAATAATAAGCAACCCCAAAATTATACAGAGGAGGCCTGCTTTATAATGTGGCACATTTTTAAACTGTT
Organism: Candidatus Proelusimicrobium excrementi; assembly: GCA_934643455.1. Lineage (GTDB taxonomy): Bacteria > Elusimicrobiota > Elusimicrobia > Elusimicrobiales > Elusimicrobiaceae > Proelusimicrobium > Proelusimicrobium excrementi. The sequence continues at coordinate 84,580 of CAKUBV010000006.1, forward strand.
AAACACTAAAGATTTGGAAGGGGTCCCAGCCCCCGATTATACAGCCGTATTTGACTTCGGCGCTTACGGGGAAAGGGAAGTGCGCTTTATAAAAAGTACGCAAAGCTATTTGATAATTTTTGACGGCCTCGTTTTTTGCCCGGGTTTAAACGGGCAGAACCCTTTAATTAAGGGTAATAAATGCGTGATGATTGATGAGGCAGGCGATATTTATGCCGGTTTTTGGGAAGATTAAAATCCGCCCCGTTAAGGGCGGATTTATAAGGGCGGTCGTTCTTTGAAAATCAGTTAAACAAGTCTAAATATTCTTTATAAACCCATTTTTGGGAGTAAACATTATCGCCTTGTTTAAGAGGAACCAATATTTGCATGGATATCATTCTTTCCACTGCTTTGTAAGCGCCGCGCGGAGTGTAATTCGTCCATTTTATTATATCAGCAATACCAACTATAGGCATTTTATAAAGGTTGCATAATATTTTTGCTGTAACCTCGGAAGCCTTTTGGTTCAGCTGTTGGACTTTAAGCATGTCTTTTTCCCTCAGTTTGGTAATGCCTGCACATGTTTGTATGGAGGAGGAGGCGGTTTCTATAACGCCATCAAGAAAGAAATGTAACCATTGGGAAATTTCGCCCTGGTGATAACCGTTTAAATAAGTGTAATAAGCGCTACGGTGTTTCTTAAAGTAAGAAGAAAGATACAGAACCGGCCTTTCAAGCAGCTTTTTATACCAAAGAAACATCGTTATTAAAATGCGGCCTGTTCGTCCGTTGCCGTCATTAAACGGGTGTATGGTTTCAAATTGAGCATGCAGCAAAGCCGCTTTTATAAGCGGTAAAAAATTGTCTTTTGCATGCACGAAGTTTTCCAAATCGGCAAGGGCCGCAAGCATTTCCGGCACAGGCGGTGGCACGTATAGGGCATTATCCGGACGGGATCCGTTAATCCAGTTTTGCTTTGTACGGAATTCCCCCGGATAAGCAAAGTGGGTCTGCCTTGCGTTTTGCATGAGTTTGGAGTGAAGTTCTTTGATAAAACGAAGCGACAGAGGTAATTGCTCCGCTCTGTTCAATCCGTAATTTAAAGCCTTTATATAATGCAAAATGTCGTCCACGTCATTGGGGATTGTTGAGCTTGGTTCTATATTTTCAAATTCAATGGCGTCCATTATTGTAGCATTTGTGCCTTCTATTTGGCTGGAGTTTGAAGCGTCCTTACGGATAAACATCAAAAGGAACCAGTCTTTATCGGGTAACAGTTCCGTAATTCCGTCCAATTTGCCAAGCAGGCGAATTGCTTCGGTATGTTTGTTAATAATGTTTTGGTCTAATTTAAAATCTTCCCTCGGGGGAAAAGGGGCGGGAACGAAAGCTTTAAACCCTTGAGGTTGTTGTACATAAGAGCCTATGTTAATTTTGTTCATATTTTTATCCTTTTGTTTCTTTAATGTGAACATTATTACAAAGTTTGTTCATATTTTCAAGCTAAATATGAACGAAAAAGATAAAATCGTTCACATTTAAGGCAAAGATGTGAACGAAAAAAGCAAAAACGTTCATATCTTGCCGCCGAATATGAACTAAATTTAACTTTTAAAGGAAACTATGAAGATTATTTGCGATCACGGTTATTATAAATTTTTTACTACGGCCCCCGGCGAGCTTTACCGCTTTAAAGCCGCTTTCGGCGCGGAGTTGGTCGGCAAGGGTGATTATTTTACCTTTCCGGAACTTGCCGCGCTTGAGCCCTTTACGCTTGAAGGGCAGGATTACGGCGGGCTTAGCGCGAAGGCTTCAATATGCGCGGATTTCGGGGAAGTGTTTAAAGCCAACGGCTTTGTTTTTGATTTGCAAACAAAAAAACTCCGCCCCGTCAGTGAAATAAAAAACATACTTAATTTCGCCGAAAGCTGGAGCGGCACTCTTAATCTTGCCGCTTTACCTCAGGCGGGCGGGTTTTACAACGGGAAAAGGCTTTTATCTTTTACCGGCGTTTTGGACAAATTCTTTAAGATTTGCGAAATTTGGGGGCAGGAATATGACGAAGACAAAAATATTTAAGGCTGAGGCAAAAGACGGCAAGGTTTTTGTATCCGGGAAGGAAGTGCCTCAAACCGAAATTTTAAGCCAAGGCAAAGCCGCCAGCAAAGGCGTAATGCTTTTAAACGGGCCGGACAAAGTATATATAGCTGTTCCGATTGGCAGCCTTAAAGAAATTTTAGACCTGATAAAAAGCTTGGCCGCAATTGCCGCAGGCGGCATTTTGGCAAGCAACGGCGGCGGCAATATTACAACGCCGGATTTCGCCGCTAATATGCAAAAATTGGCCCAAGCGGCCGGGGATTTAAAGGATAATCTGCAATGAAAGATATTACGCAATTTAAAAATAACGATTTGGAAATTTTGGACGTCCAAACGCACCGGGCCTACAACCTGTTTACCACGCAGGAAGGCGGGCTTATCTATGCGCCGGAATGGGGTATAGATTTGGATTTCTTTCTTTCGCCGGATTTTAAGGTACAAAACGCAAGTTTTGAAAGCTATCTTTTGCAGAAGCTTGCCCGGTGGGGCTTTACTTTGGCGGCTTTTAATTTGATTAAACAGCAATTTAAAAATATTTACGGTTTCGTCTTTAAAAACGAAGACAACAAAACAAAAATAGGAGGCTGATTTATGGCGTATTATCAAGGCGGATATGTGCCTTCCGGCTTTAACGATATTTTGGCCCGGCTTATAGCCCGCGTCAACGAGCAGTTCGGCACCAGTTACACCGAACAAACCTTTGTGGGTACAAACTTTTACAAATGCTTTTACCCGCTTATACAGGAAGTAATTTCGGCCGAGGCGGATTTTGCCGAAGCTTATGAAAAACTGGCGGATTATATCCGTGATACCAACAGCGTTTTAAACGTGAGTAAAACGCCCGATGAGGCTTTAATTTCCGCTTTTAAAGAGGCCGGTTACGTCTTAAGCCTTGAAAAAAACACCCTTGCCAATGCCGGCACGATTGCCGCCTGCGTTGACGTTGACGGCGACGCCGCCGATTATCCCGCCAAGAAAGCGGAAATATTGGAGCTTTTGAAAGAAAACACCGTCGCCGGTATGTACTTTAAAGGTTCAGAAAGAGGGCTTAGGACATTAACCAACGGGCAGGATATGGAGTTTGCCTTTGCCCTTCCGGTGCGCTCAAACATGGCTTTAAAACTTACTTTAACGCTTTCGGGCGATACAAATATTTTGGTTGAAAGCGAAGACGAAATAAAAAATAAACTTTTAAAAAACTTGGCGGATATGTACAGTTTGGGGCGCAAATTCGAACCGGCGCGGTATTTTACTATTTCCCGCGATTGCCCGTATGCGGCTTCCGTCCTGCTGGAATACAAAAAAGACGGCGAAAGCACCTATTCCAATGAGGTTTACGCCAGCGAATATACAGACTTATTTTTGTTTGACGCGGAACAAATAGAGGTTATTTTCAAATGAGGCAGAAATTTAACGGCGACGATTTGGAATTAAAGTTCAGCGGCTCTTTTGATTTGGTTTTCGCCGATATGAAAGAGGCTCTGCTTGCCATTATCGAAAAAGCTTACGGCGCAAAGGCTTTGGGATATACTCTTTACGACGGCAATACCAGCCCGCTAAACGGCGTTATAGAAAGGGAAACCTTCGCTATGTATTACGACGATATTTTTAAAACTTTTCCATACGCCGGCACTTTTGAAAGTTATATTTTTATCCTTAAAAAAATCTTCGGCGAACAGGCAAAAATCACTTTTACAAAGCTTGCGCCGGCGGCTTTAAAAATAAATATAGAAAGCGATAAAAACACCTGGTTTAAATGGATTGAAAGCGTAATAAGCAAGTCCGCCATAACGGACGAAAGCGGAAACGCCGTTTACTTCCGCCGCGCTTTGGGTATGACGGATTATTATAAAGTCCGCTCTATCCTTAATATTTTTAAACATCCGGGCGTTTATTTGGAATTTAACATCATCTTAAAGGAGCCAAACAATGAGTGATAATTTAATGACTATTTCGGATTTGCCGTCTAAAACCGCGCTTTTGGACACCGACAAAGTGGCCGTTGACGACGGCGTACACACCTATAAAGTTACAGGCGCACAGCTTAGGGAGTATTTAAAAATCAATTCCGCCCCTATGGGGACGGTATCTTTCAGCCAAAGCGGCAAGATTGAAGATAACCCCGGCAGACTGCCGCTTTTTACCGGGGACGTTATCCCTTCCGCCGATAAAATATATCCCGATTTCTTTGCCTGGCTTAAAAATCACCCGGAGCTTTGCGTTTCGGCTGAAAGCTATACGGCAAAAATGGCCCAGTTCGGCGAATGTCCTTTTTATGTTATTAACGCGGAAACGGGAGCTTTGCGGCTGCCTGTTCTTAAGAACTTTATAAAAGCGGCGGATCAGGAGAGCGGCGTAAAACAAGCGCAAGCCGGCCTGCCCAATATCACGGGTACTATTCCGACCGCCTCGTGGGCACTGGAACCGAGCGGGGCTTTTGCCCGCAAGCATCAGGGCGAAGAAGACGGGGATAACCCGGGCCGCAACGGCTGGGTTATGGATTTTGACGCTTCCCGCTCAAGTGCGGTTTACGGCCGTTCCGACACCGTAACCCCGGCGCATACTACGCTTTATCCATGGGTAAATGTTATAAATTACGCCGTGCCGGCCAGTGTGGCTGAAAACCAAGCCCTTTTGGATATTTTGCTCTCAGAGGGCGGAATTTTAGGCAGGGTTGAAGCTTTGGAAGCGGAGCTGGCTTCATTAAAGGCAAATACCAAGCTGGAAGCCGGGGATAATGTTGTGATAGAGGAAATAAGCGGGGAAGACGCTTAGGGTTAATATATGGGCGAGAAGTTCTATCCCGACAGGTTTTTAAAGCAGGTAATGCCCAAAAGTTTTTATACGCAGGGCCTTGTGTCTAAAAACTTTACCCTGCAAAAAGGCGCGATAAGCGCGATAAACCGCGCAAGGCTTGCTACAGGCAGGCCGATAGATAAGACGGTTTACGATGTTCTTTTACAATATAAGGCCAAGTATAAGGATTTAATCGCGGCGGAAGATTTTGGCAAAACCCAAGCTTTTGAAGCGGCCCTTAACGGCGAAAATCTTTTAAGGCAAAGGATAGAGCAGGCCGTAATCTTTGACAAAATCCAAGACTTAAAAGTCCAGCATAAAGGGGAGTTTTACAGGTGGATGCCCAGCAGTGCCGAAAACCCGGACCCTCAGCACGGGCTTTTATACGGCAAGATTTTCCGCGTAGGCGAGGGCGACAAAGAAGGCAATATGCCCGGGGAGCGTTACGGATGTCAGTGCGGTATAGAGTGGCTGGGAGAAGAAGAAGCATTTAAAGAGTTTGCCGGACCAAAAATTACCGGCAACTATAAAGGCCAAAGAGCTGTTCGCAAATTAGTAAAAGAACAGAAAGGCTATATTCCCAACGCCTTTAGACGTAAAGATTTAGGAGGGATTTCTCTTGTATGGGGGGATAAAGATAAGGGATTGAAACATATCATTCATAGGCGTACTAGTCAAAAAATAGATGTGCAGGATTTTTTAAAAGATTTAACCACAGTTGTACAAGATGGAAAAGTTTATCCAAATATCACTTTTCCAAAAGAACGTTTGAATGTGTGGCACAGAAAAAAACAGAAATTAGTAGTAATTTCCAAATATTATGGAAATATAAAAAAGCCTTGGGTTTTAACAGCTTTTAAGCAAAAAAAAGCACCTAAGAGGTGAACATAGTAGCAGTGGACCAGATGTTCATTGTGGCGGACGGAACACGTTCTTCTTACCGCCTCTTAGGTACATAGATAGTATAACTAAAAAACGATGAAATTTCAACGGATTTTAAATTTAAAGGAGGAAAACTAAATGAGTGAAGTAAATATCTTGGGAAAAACTGTAAAAATATCTTCAACCGGCGGGGGCGGTACGCAGGATATGTCCGGCGCGCTTACGGAACTCGCCGCCACGGTAACCGCCGGTAAAAAACTTTTGGCGCAGAGCCTGCAAAATAAAGGCGTTGAAAATATCAGCCATACCGATAATCTTACGCGCATGGCCGAAGCCGTTGACGCATTGGACGGCGCGGGAAACGGGCTTGACGCCAAAATTCCTTTGCTTGTCTTGCCTAAAGCCATAACCGGATATATCGGGATAGACGACACCCAGCTCACCGCCACGAACAGGGAATGGCGCAAGCTTCCCGGCAAGCCCAACATTATTTGCCGCAACTATAATTCCGGCGTGCGTTTGGCCGATACCGCCGGTAAGACTTTTGACGGCACCGAACCCGTCGATTTGGATATACCTTTAAGCGCGGTAAGAACCGCTTTGGGGCTGGCGAATTCCGAACTTACTTTTTCAAATTACCCTAAGTTCTTTTACGATGCGGCGACGACAAGTTTTATCCTTATAACGAACGATTTAAAAGCCGTAAAAATTACCGTATCCTTTAACGAAGTTTTGGCGCAAAGTACATGGACGGCCCAGCTTCTGCACAGTTCTTTAACTTCTTCCGACGGCAACGCCATAAGCGGCGGTGTGGATATTATTTGCTACAATGCCGCGCAAAACAAAGCCGTAGTTTACGCTTCAGATTTTTACCTGGTAGATTTGGCTTCTGGCTCTTACACAAAATTTACTTGGCCGAAAACCGTTAACACATATCCCACGCCTCCGGTGTTCTACGGCTATGATTACGGCGGTGTTTCGGCATTTGTTTACAATGAAAGAAGCTCTTCGGCAAAACCGTTTACCGTGTTTTTTATAGATTGGGCCGATCCCTCCCAAAGCGATTATGTTGACACGGAGGAAGCTTTTCCGCCGCAGGCCGGTTTTGTTTTTGATTATGAAAACGGCAAAATATTGACGTCAAACTTCGGCGAATTTGACTTGTCGCAAAGAACTTACACCCCGGGTATTTCGGTAAACAGGAGTATGTGCGGCAACGGAGAAAGCTCAAGCGGAAGCAGGGACAGCACTTTTGCGCGCGTAACAGCCTCAAACGGAGATATTTTGCAGCTTGACAGCTGGTGCGCTTTTACGGTTTTCTCCTCAGATAAAACGCAAAGACTGCTGCCGGGGGGCAAAGCGGGGCAGGCGGCTGTGTGGTCTTCTACTTACGGTATGGGAACGCCCGGGGGATATTGCAGCTATATGACGCTTGGGCACGTGATGGAAATAGACGGCAAAATTTGCATTTGCGACGACGGAAATATATACGAAGCCATTATAGATTACACGCGTTTTATTTGTTGGCCTTTGACGCGTAACGGCACGACGGTTTATTTAAGGCCCGTCGAGAAAATAACTTATGAAGATTTTATGTCCGCAACCAGCCCTCTTTTAAGGGCTTCCGTGGTTTTGCCCGTTGCCGTCAGCGGCGGCGCGGAAGAGGCTGGCGCTGAAGCGGCTTAAGGAGCGTAAAAAATGAACATCAGCGTTGAACTTGGCTTAAGCATTGCGGCGCAGTTAATCACTATCGGGATATTTGTGGGCAAGCTGAACACGTTTCAAAAAATGGTGGAGTTCCGCCTTGACCGGCTGGAAAAGAAACAGGATAGGTACAATCATTTGCAGGAGCGTATGACGCGCACAGAAGAAAGCGTAAAGAGCGCGCATAAGCGTTTAAACGAAGTTGAGGAGCGTATCCATGATTATCATCATTAAACGTATATTTAAAGGGCCGGATTATACTATCGGGCGGATGTACATAGACGGCAAATATTTTTGCGATACGCTGGAAGATACCGTCCGCGCGCCCGGGGTTAAAATCCCGGGCAAAACGGCCATTCCCGCCGGCAAATATAAAATTAAGCTTGCGGAAAGCCTGCATTTTAAAAAATTAATGCCGCGCTTGGAAAACGTGCCGGGCTTTACCGGCGTTTTAATCCACGCCGGCTCTACGGCTGAGGACACCGGGGGCTGTATTTTGGTAGGCAAAAACCGCGTAAAAGGTAAGGTTTTAGACAGCCGCGAAACGTTTCAAAAGCTGTTTACAATGCTTTGGGTGGTTAGCCTTGGCGGCGAAGCTTTAGAGATTGAAATAAGCTAAAACCCGCCGCTTAATGCGGCGGGCCAAACGTTCTTTGACAATTTGAAAGGATATAAAAGGGCGGTTTATGCCGCCCTCAGTATTTATTTATTTTCTATTTCTTTCGGTTGAAAGCCCGGAAGAGAACTTTCGGAAGTTACCACCTTTTGGCCTGTGGCTTCTTCAAATTGCAAACGCGCTTGTTTGGCCAGCTTACCGCCTTTTTTGCCGGCGAGTTTATTTTCAGGCACGCCTTCTGCTTTTTCTTTTTCGGCTATTTTGCGGGTGGAAAGTTCGGCAAGGGCCGTAAAAAGAAGTTCGGCTTCGCTCATATGTTCGCGCAGATTTTGGCTCTTAAGACCTTTTAACTTTTTATGCTGAGATACCGAAAGCCCGCTCCACTCCCGGTGAATAATATTTGTTAAAACGGCAAAATCTTCACTTTCGCTGACGCCGTGGCTTTTCCAATAATCCGTAAGTTTGTTGCGGGTTTCCTGCCCGGTCATACGCTGTTGTATCCATTTTTGGCTTCTGCCTTGCTCTTTCCAGTGTTGGCGGGCGCGGTCTAAAGCTTTTGAGGGGTCGGCGGTTTCCTGTATGCGATCATAACCTACTTTCGCAAGCCAGAGCTTAAAAGGCTCCGCCTTAGGGCTTGGCACTGATTGAATAAGGCGCAAAAGCTGTTCAACGTCGGCGACATCGGTTAAACGCTTCTTGCCGTCTGCAGACAGCATTTTCAAAGCGTGACAATTTGTCACGGTTTGATTTCCCTCTTCTTTAAGGCGTTGCTTTAATTTGCGCCAATAGGCGGCTGGGGATTTGCTTTCAGTCAAAGCATAAATAACGTCAATTATGGAAAAATACCACTTATCAGCTTTTTCATCATATTGGCGGCGAATATTAAATCTTTCAAAAACGGCCAAAGCATTTTTTGTCATAAAAGCTCCTTTGCATATATGCACATTATAGCTTTTTGGGGCTTTCAATTTTATTAATTAAATCAAGGAGGTAGTAAACATGAGTATATTGACGTTTGTTGTATCCGTTGTACTCTTAGGCGCATTGGTCGCCTTGCTTACAAACGGTATCATGGAGGGGCTGAAGCAAATCCCCGCCATTGATAAACTGCCGGCGGCTGTAAAGTTTATTATTATGCTTGCCATAGCCGGCGGGTGCGCTGTAGTTGTCCAAGACGGCGCGAAGGAGTTTATAAAAACTTCTTTCTGGCTTGTGTGGCTTTGCTCCGTTGCGGCGGCTCAGCTTGGCTATGACAAGATTATTAAGGGAAAAATTGAGAAATTAGGGGCGGCAGATGTCGGCACTAATAAGCTTGATTAGCCCGCTTATGTGTAGCGGGTACTTTTGGGGCGGCTTAATCGCCGCCCTTGGGGTTTTGTGCGTTTGGATATACCTAAGCGGACGGGCTAATGGAAAAGAGGCCCAAAAGCGAAAGGCTTTAAAGCAAGAGATAAAGGAGCGTGAGAGATATGAAAACGGCTATAAAAGCGGTGTTGCTATGTCTGGTAATGAGCGTAATGAGTGGGTGCAGCGTTTTACCGGCAAAGGCAAATAAGACTGTATGTTTCCCGCCTTGGGATTTTGCCGATCCGACAATAATGAAGCTTAACGCTTCCAACTGGGGCAAGGTGGTAGGGATAGCCTGCTTGTGCGAGCCTAAAAATAAAGCTTGTAAGGAGTTAAAAAAAATAGCCCTTAAGTTAGGACTATTTGCGTTAAAATTCTAAGGAAAACTACTACATAAACTACTACATTACCTTCTGAGAAACATGGGCGGAAAGGGATTTGAACCCTTAAGTCCTTTCGGACATACGGTCCTGAGCCGTACGCGTCTGCCAATTCCGCCACCCGCCCATCTTTATGTATTTTATTATATTTGGCGTTTTTTTACAATTAAATTAATCGGATATCAACTGACGCGCAAATTTGCTAAAATCATTCTTATGGCAAGGAAAAAAGGCGTTGAAACGATATCAACCAACAGAAAAGCTTTCCACGAGTATTTTATACTTGAAAGTTTTGAGGCCGGTTTGGAACTTTTAGGCTCTGAAATTAAGTCCTTAAGGCTTAAGGACTGCAGCCTTGAGGCTTCTTTCGTTAAATTGGAAAACAATCAGGCATATATTTTTAATATGCACATAAAGCCTTATTCCTTTAACACTCACACCTCGGTAGACCCCACCAGAACAAGAAGACTGCTTTTGCACAGGAAGGAAATCAACAAGCTTACCGCCGCCAAAGAAATAAAAGGCCAAACCGTGATTCCGCTGGAGCTTTACCTTAAAAACGGCTGGGCAAAACTGAAAATAGCTTTGGCCAAAGGCAAAAAACTTTACGATAAACGCGAAACATTGAAAAAGAAAGATTTATCAAGAGAAATGGAACGCGGATTCAGAAATAAATTCAGAATTTGATTTTGCTAAATTTCGCCTAACGGTAAGTTCCCGGGCGAATCTTTATTCAAGCCCGGATATCAACTATATATTTAAAGGACTGCATCTTTAACAGGCGCAGTCCTTTTCACTTATATGATCACGGTTAGTTTAAGGAAAGGCAGCAGCTTATTTTAAACCGCTTTGATTGGAGCCGCCCCCCATATTATCTTTTAAACTTCCGCTATTATTCGTTACCTCAGAGTCTTCCTTATTTAGAGCAGCCTGACACACGGCCCGTTGAGCCCAAGCGCTCCAATCCCGCCCGTCGGCGGTGAGGCAGCATTTTCTTTCCTCAGTAGAACAGCCGTTGGAACGATATTGCTTGAAGTTTATCATAGGGCAATTGGCGTACGCTTTGCATATATAACCCGAAGCTTGCTCTGGATTGAAACTATCTATTTGTCTGTCTGTATACTTAGCCCTGCATGTCCGCTTCCAGCATGAAACACATGCGCCTCCGCACGGATTTGTTCCGTCGGTAACGGGATTTTCCTCACAGGTTATTGTATTGGGATCATCGGGCTTATTATCTCTGCAAATACAAGTAGTAGTTTTAGTTTGTATTGTTCCGTTGCAATTATATTTTTGTGATATTATTTTACATTTGCTGCACGAAGCATTACAAGTATTGCTTCCGGTTTTACATTGCGCGCCGGAGGTTACATAAGAGACATCCCCGTCATAATTACATGGCGTTTGTATTATTGTATCACCTTGACCGGCAACTTTATCCAGCATGGCAAATCCACTATCGGTTTGAATAATAGAAGTATCATTGTTTACATCCCCGGAAGCAATATTAAAAAGAAGCATAAATATTGCGCTTGCTACAGAAAATTGAGTAACAATTTTCATAGTACACCTCCGTTATGGAAAGCTTAATCCTTTCCCGTTTTTTAGATTGGTTTAGGCCGAAAAACCTTAATAAACGCAAAATATAGAACGGAAAGTACATTGTAAATCTTCTGGCCTAAAACATAGAGGAAATTTATCAAAAAAAAAAAACAAGTCAACTGTTTTATGTTTTTTCAAAACGTCCCGACGTACTACACGGCAAAAAATGAAACAAAAAAGAAGTATTGCAAGAAGAATAAATGGATAGATAAAATTGTAGGTCAGGCTCCGCCTGACGTTAAAAGGAATTCCCTTTGTCAGGTAAAACCTGACCTGCATTGAATGGATATTAGAGAATGAAATAGACGTGGAATTTCAGCGTGAGATAATGTAACCGGCGTGGGCTTACGGATTTGAGCCTGATTTATATTTTTGAGGAAGGAGGTATACTAAGAGTGATGCCGCCAAAGGCGGCGCAGTATCCGACTGACGAAAAAACACAAAGGCGGCCAATACGGAACTACCCTCCAGGATAACCCCATAAAAGCCGCCTAAACATTGTAAATCAAAATTTACGGAATCGCGTCCATTACCTTTTTAAGGGCTTCTTCGCTCTTCCCGCGCACTTCTACCGTTTTTTCTTTGCCTTTATTGCCTTTAATGATGTTTATGTCTTCTTCAGTGACGGAAAAGAAATCGGCCATAAAATATTTAAGGATGTCGTTGGCTTCGCTGTCTAATTTTTTGGTTTTCACTTTAACGCGCAAAACGCTGCCTATCCTGCTTACGACTTCATTATCCCCCGCAGTGGAAATAACACGCACTTTTATTATCATGCTTTCCTCCTTCCAAATCTATTTAAAAACAGCGCTGCCTATCCTGGGCAAATTCGATCCCTCGGCGACTGCTACTTTATAATCCCCGCTCATGCCTAAAGAAAGGCTGTCTTCCGGCTTAAAATAAACGTCAAAAATCTTTTTGGCCTTTTTAAAACAGCTTCTAAGCAGTTCTTCGTCATCAGTATCCGGGGCTATAGCCATAAGCCCCTTAAGGGCAATATGTTTAAAATCTTTTCTGAGCGTTTCTATAAACGGCCCGGCCTCTTCCGGGGATATTCCGCCCTGCGTTTCCCTGTCCGTCAGTTTTATTTGCACAAAGCAATCAACTATGCGGGCCAATTTGGCGGCGTGCCTTTCAACGGCCTGCGCCAAGTGAAGAGAATCCAAAGAACATATACAATCAAAATTTTCAACAACTTTAGCCGCTTTATTTGTTTGCAAACGGCCTATGAAAAATTTTTTTACTTTATAATCTTTAAGAAGCGGAGAACGCCACTTTTCCAAACTTTCCTTAAGTCTTGATTCGGCCACCAAATTAACGCCGCCTTTAAGCAAATCCGCTATTTGCTCTGCGGAAGCGTACTTGGTTACCGCAAGCAGCTGCACCGCGCCGGGGTTTCGGCCTTGTTCCGAGGCTATGGCGCGAACCTCTTTAAGAATACGCGAATAATTGTTAAAATAGCCGAAATTTTGGCCCATATCAAATATGCCTCTTGACTATTTTATCAAAATTTTGTGAAATTGGCAAAATTTTGAACTTTATCAAGCCCCTCTTTCTTACAAAATAGTAAAATATCTATATGACGGAAAAGACGAAAAGCCTTGTAATCATAGCCGCGGCCAACGGCCTTATAGCTTTTGGCTATGCTTTAAGTATACCCTTTTTAACCATATATCTTACCACTCAAAAGCATGTGGAACCAGGCCTTATCGGCATAATGCTGGCGGCGGCCATGCTGACTACGGCGGCGGCAAGCGCGATAAGCGGGGAAGTTTCCGATAACTTCGGGCGAAAGAAGGTTATGGTGGTTTCTTTGTTTTTAAGATCGCTTTCCATGCTGGCCATAGCCGCTTCAATATTTTTTGACGCTCACTACGCCGTAACAATGCTGTTCCACTTCGCCGGCAGTTTTTTGGGGGCTTTCTTCCGCCCCGCATCAAACGCCTGGATAGCGGATAACACCAATAACGCCGAGCGCGTAAAAGCTTTCGGTTATATAAGAATCGGCATAAACCTCGGCTGGACCTGCGGCCCGGCTATGGGCGGTTTTTTGGCTAATATATCTTATTCGCTCGGATTTTTTATGACGGCGGTAACATTCTTTATATCCATGCTTTACTTAAACATTTACATTAAAGACGCGCTTAAAAAAACCTTGCGGCGCAAAAGCCATTTCATAAAAATGTTTGGGGAACTTAAAGACGCGAATCTTTCCCGTTTATGCTTTTATAATTTTTTAATTTCCATAGTTTCCGCCCAATTGGTTGTAGGGCTTTCTTTGCACGCCGTAAAATGTTTGGGGCTTACGGAAAACGGCGTAGGGATGTTGTTTTCGATACAGGGGATGTCCGTAGTGCTTTTGCAATATCAGGCTTCAAAATTAATATCTAAAATGCGCCTTACGGCCGCTTTGGCTTTGGGATGTTTTTTATATGCATTAGGCTACGGTTCGGTAGGTTTCGCCGTCGGTTTTTATACGCTTATTATCGGTATGGTTTTAGCCGCTTTGGGCGAAATGCTGGTTCTGCCGGCGGGCCATTCTTTAGCCTCTAATATCGCGCCGGATAATAAAAGAGGACGTTTTTTGGGCCTTTATGTTCTTTCCAATCAAACGGGTGTTTCCATGGGGATATTTTTAGCCGGTATAATGATGCAAAAATTAAGCCCGGTTTCCCCCCCCTTGCCGTGGCTGATAATAAGCGCAATAGCCTGCACCGCAGGAACGGCGTTTTTCACTCTGAAACGCTGGGTAACTACCGAACAAGACGGCCTTAAACCAAGGCGGGCCATGCCGATTACCAAACCTATGGCAAGATAAATTTTCTCTTCCAACTTATGCGTGTTAAAACTAAAAACCCCGCCTTGGCTTGCGCTGAGGCGGGGCGGTTAGTTGAGAGCCGGGTTTTATCCCGGTAAATCTTAAAAATTCGGAATAAACACGTCGCCTCCGCTTCCGTACTGCCGACATATACATGAGTATTGCCATGAAGAGTGTGTAAAACCTTTATGGTCTGTTCTTGTACCCCAACAACCAGGATATCCGTTGCTCATAAGTTTTGGCGTATCCTGAGCACAGCAGCATATACCGCTGCATGTTTTATCAGACCATATCCCGTGCATACATGCCTGATCCGTCGTCAACCTCATACCTCGGCAGTATACTACTCCGTTGCCTTCATTTTCGCAGCGGCATGTAGTTGCCCAGCCGCTGCCGTCTGAAAGACAATACTGCACTTGGTTCTTGTTGCTTGGGCAAGTTCTCATATCCCCCTTATTGCAAACCTTCTCTTTACAAGGCCCCCAATTCCCTTCGACCCATTTTCCCGTGGAAGTATCACACGTTACAATTCTTGTTTGAGTGCCGTTGGTGCCGCAAGACCGGCTGGTTATCGGTTTTTTACCGTCGCAAGTTTTAGGGCATTCTTTATCCCAATCGCTCCAACCGTCCAAATCGCCACAGCAAGTCCTGCTGGCGGTTCCGCAAGAACCGCTCGGCTTATATTGCACATCGCCTTTATTGCAGCTTTCTATTTCTAAGTTCAGTCGACATACATATTTGCCATTAGACCCCTTTAGGCAGGTACCATTGATGCAATTCCGCAAGCACTGTACTTGAGTATCGTAGCCTAGTGAATTTGAAATAACAGCTGAACTAGCAAAAGATATACTTGATAATAGAAACCCTACAAATATAAAACTATAAACCAAATATTTCTTTAAACTAACCATATTTTTCACCTCCGTTTTTGATTATTTCAAGCCGAAAAACCTCAACTAACGCAAATAAAGAAGAACGACGAACGGCACAGATTTTTCAGCCTGAAACATAGAGGAAATTTATCAAAAAAAAAAACAAGTCAACTGTTTGCAAAATATCAAACACATATTGGACTTTTGATAAAGTAAAATAACAGTTTATTAGGAGTCAGTATGCCACTACATA
>CAKUBV010000007.1 GCA_934643455.1 Candidatus Proelusimicrobium excrementi
TGCTGTCAAAAAAAGAACGCCACCAGCACGGACATGCTGTGCGTGACGGGACAAGAAACGGTAAGACATACATGGGTCAAAGCCGGTACCAACTGCCGAAGCAAGGCGGAATGCGGATCTGGCTCATGCAGCGGTAACTGCTCTACTCCAGGTTCCGAATGTACAACTTGGGTAAACAACGGTATGAGCGCAGTTGCACAGGGCTGTGCTCATTATGATACCGGCGACAGAGGTATTTGCCAAGCTTATTATTGTAGATAATAATAAATTTCCCGGGATAAAACCCGGCTCTCAACTAACCGCCCCGCCTAAGCGCAAGCCAAGGCGGGGTTTATGTTTGTATAAATATAAAATATCAGCGGAAGACGTCTTCTTTGGTTCCGCCGTCGTAAGGATAAGCCAAACCGGCTTTTAAGAGGGCCTGAGCCAAGTCCTCTTCATTGACTTTAACCTCGCATAGCAGGCGGAAGTATTTGTCGCGCCCGCAGTTTTTAAGATTGACCGGCGCGGCGCTTAAAAAATTTTCCGTAAAAGTTTTGGCTTTCTTCGCCAGGAGTTTTTCTTTGGCGGTTTTGCCTTTTATTTCCGGGCAGTCCACCCCGCGCACTCTTACGGATATATTTCCGCAAAGCACTTCCTCTTTGCAGTTAAGGTTTATTTTAAAAGTGTCGCCGTCGTATACGGAGATTACTTCAACATTGTCAAATTCATCGGCTTCAGGGTCAATACGGCGCGGCGCTTTTGCCGTTTCTCCGCCGAAATATTGCACAAAAAACAGTATCACCGTTATTATAACCGCGGCCCAAAAGCGTATTTGCTTTTTTGAGGAAATTCTTCTTCTTTTCATAAATTAAAGCTGGTTTGTAAGAGCGTTTACAATCTGCCAGGCCCAGTTCATTTCTATTTCTTTATCCATAAGTTTGGCATCTTTAAAATCTTTTTCAAAAAGTCTTGTTTCCAATTCCTTTACAAAGGCCGGGTCGTCTATGCCGAGGCTCATTTCATTGTTGATAAACAGGCTCATTTTATCAAAATTGGCCGATCCGACTATGGCCCAATCGTCATATAATGCGGCTTTTACGTGGCTCATACCGTTATAAAAGTATACTTTTATCCCGTTGCGCCAAAGTTTATTCGCCATGGCGATATTGTTTTTTTGCATTATGCTTATGTCGTTTTCGCTCGGTAAAATTACGCGCACGTCAACGCCGCGGGCGCGCGCTTCTATTAGGCCTTTTACTATGCGGTCGTCGGAAAAATACGCGTTTTGTATGTAAATCCTTTTTTGCGCTCTTTTAATTGCCTCTATCTGAGCTTTAAAAATCTGCGCTTCGTCCGGGCGCGTATAAAGCAGGCGGATATTTATCATGCCGGGTTTTTCAAGGTTTTCCTCGCGGATTTTCTTGCTGAAAAGTTTTCTGTACGCGGCTGAAAAATCACCGCCCCAGCCGTTGAAGCTCCAAGTTTCGTAAAAGTTTTTTACCAGCCTTCCCGTAACCGGGCCCCGCAGGGCGACCATCATGTCATGCCATTGATAACGGTATTCTTCGCCGAAGTTCATCCCGCCCGTATATGCCAAATCTCTGTCGATTATTATTACTTTGCTGTGGTCAAAAGTCGCCCAGGTGTTGAGCCTTTTCCTTACTTTAACCTTTGAACCCTTTTTTAAATAAGAGGCTATGCTTTGCGGCATAACATAATCTTTGGAATAATAAGCCGGGGTTTTTTTATTGTTTAAAAGGGAATTGAGTTCGTCAATCATAACTCTTACCTGCGTTCCTTCGTTGGATTTGCGTTTGAGCATATCCGCTATGGAAAGCGCGTACATATCCGTCGTGAATATATAAAGCCTTATAAATATGGAGTGCTTAGCCTTATTTGCGTTTACCAAGAAATGCGGATAAAATTCTTCCCCGTTGATAAGCAGCTGCGCGCTGCCTTTATAAACTTCTTTTGAGATTGTTTTATTCAGAAAATCGTTAAAATCTTTTAAGTCCATGCCTTGGGCGTTTTTGTTGACGGGGGGGATTTGCCCTTCAATATCCGTCGCGGGCGGAACCATCGCGCTGTAAAGAGAGTTCTTGCCCAAAGAAAGCAGCCTGAACACCGAAGTAAACGGCGCTTTTATTATACCGAATATATGGCTTTTTATCAGGAAAGAATATATAAACGAGGCCGAAAATCCCAGCTCCGACATTTGTTTTTTTAGTTCGAAATATTCCGGCAGGATAAGCGTTACGAACAATTTTTTTTCAAGATCCAAATATATATAAGGTTCGGTACTTTTGTTTTGCGTCGGCAGCAGAAATTTTGTCTGAGATATCCCGGCCAGGCGGGAATCTTTTTTAAAGGCGTTTAGGAACATTTGCGTAAATTGGCTTTCGTTTATTCTGCCGGTTATTTGGATGTCTTCGGGCATTTCGGTAAGCAGTTTAAAATCAGCCTTGCCGTTTTTATCCCTGTAAAGCGCGCCTTCAAAACCTTGAACTATAATGATAACGCCGGTGCCGTCGCCCTTGGGCAAAAGCGTTTTAAAAAAGTCTTTTATTATGCCTTCAAATCCGTCCGCTACGTAAATAACACGCTCGGTTCCGGCGGAGGGATTTTTTATTTCTTTGGCGGCGGAAAGCTGCGCGCGGGCGTAATTATCCAAAGAGTTTTGCAGATTTTTCGGAAGAACGGCTTTAAGATAAACGTCCGTATCTTGATATATATACTTTATATAAAGTTCTTCTCCGTTTAAAACGGCTTCTGCGGGGGCCGTTTCGTGTGAGTCTATAGAGGCCAAAAACTCTTTTTTATTTTTTGCCGCGCTTGAGCATCCCGCGTAAATCATGCAAAAAGCCGTAAGAACTAAAAGTATTTTGCGAATCATTTTTATTTAATATCTTCCGTTATCCAGGTGTTTGCGGCCACCACCGTGCCGGAGGCTATCTTTACCGGCCCCAGTATCGCCGCGCCGGCGTATATTGTTACCCCGTCGCCAACCGTAGGGTGCCTTTTAAGGCCTTTTTTGGCGTGGCCGTTTTCGTCTTTGGGGAAGCTCTTTGCGCCGAGCGTAACCCCCTGATATATTTTTACGTTGTCGCCTATTTCCGTGGTTTCGCCGATTACGACTCCGGTTCCGTGGTCTATAAAAAAGCCGCGCCCGATTTTCGCGCCGGGGTGTATGTCTATGCCGGTAAGGCTGTGGGCGTGTTCGGTTATTATGCGGGCGGTAAGCTGTAAATCGTTTTCATAAAGGAAGTGCGCCATTCTCTGCAAAGTTACGGCCAAAAGCCCGGGATAGCAGAGCATTACTTCATAATAGTTTTTTGCGGCCGGATCGCCGTTGTAAGCGGCTTCGACGTCGCTTAAAGCCAATGCCTGAAGCTTTGGCAGGGCCTGCTTAAATTTTTGCGTTACTTCCGCCGCTTTTTTTGCCGCTTTTTGCGGCTTTTCGGCGGAGGAAAAACACAGATAATGTTTTATTTCCCGCTCTAGAATTTTAAGATTTTTTTTGAGTCTTTTTTCAAAATCGTCAATGCCGCAGTTTTTGCTTTCAAGTTTGGGATTAATGGTGTACAAAAACAAAGCGTCCTTAAAAAAGGTAAAAGCGTTGAGCAAGGCTTGCTTGTCGGGGAAATAATCCCTTCTCGCGCAAGATACCGCCATGGCGGAGTTTATCATATTTTCCGTCAGCGTTTTGGCCGTGTTTTTCATATTTTTCATAAAATAATTCTACTAAATTTATTGCTATAATCTACTTGTAAGGGGGAATGAATGCCGTACGTCAATGTGTTAAAGGAAAATCTTTCGGCAAAAGCTTTGTCGGCGAAATGTCTTAAATTGTCGCCTTATATGGCTTTTGCTTCTTTAAAATTATGGGCTTTGTTCGTTTTGTTCAATTCCTTTGCCGCATTGATGTTTTTATCTTTCCAAAAAAGTGCGGGAACGCAGCTGTTTCTTTGCGCGTCTTCCGCCGCCGCCGTGTTTTGCGTCGCCGTAGATTATATTTTGGCTTGCAGCGCCGTAAAAGTTATGCATGACGGCGTAAACGGGGCCAGGCAGGACGTTTTGGGAGCGATAGTCGTTACTTTAAAAAGGATAATAGCTCTTTCCGCTTCCGCTTTATTAATAGGCGCGGCGACGTATTTTTTATTTTCGCCCGGCGCATATCTGCGGGGAAATTTTAAAGACTGGTATTTCCTTCTTATTTCCGCCGTATATGTTTGTTTCTTTCCTTATATAATTTTTCACCCGTGGAAAATTATATTGGAAGATAAAACCGTTTTTGAATCTTTCCGCGAAAGCTGTCATTTGGTAAAAACGCATTGGCTTAAATGCGCTTTGCTGTTTTTGATTTCGGGGGTTATAACGGTTTTTTTGGTTTTTGCCGCGATTGCCGTTTTAACCGCATTTACGCTTTGGTTTAACTGGGAGGCTTTTTCTTTTCTGAAAAGGCTTAACCTTTCTTTGGGTGCGGATATGCCTTCAAACATAAAAACGGCGGTTATGCTGGCGGAGCTTGGGCCTTTCGGGTTAAGGACGGCCGTAAGTTTGACGGCTTTTGCCTGTTTCGCTTCATACGCGGTTTTGTTCGGTTTTAATATGTTTTTGCTTGTTTTGACTTTAAGCTATAAGACGCTTAATGCTTATAATCTTATGGCTGAAAATCCGCCCGAACCCGAACGTAAAAAGACGGTTGAAGAAGAACTGGACGATTTGGCGGCGCTTTTTAAGGACGTTAAAGAAATAACGATAAACCTGGGTGATGACGATACCTTTGAAGAAACCAGCGCGCTCGGGCATTTGGACAGGAGGGAAGCTCTTCGCCGCTTCAATAAAGAAGACGAAGACACCGCCAACTACGGGCGCATAAAACCGGTAATCCACGAATATCCGGACCCGGATGACCGGGAAGATGAAAATCCTTGATAATAAAAATATTTCCGCACAATCCGTGCGGAATGCGGAACTTTTGGTATATAAAAAATCCCCGCGTAAACGGGGATTTTTAAATGAGTTTCCAATTAACGTAAAAAAAAGATTATTTTGCGTTGTTTTCCGCGATTTTTGCTATGGCGCGGGTAATCTTATCCATCATGTCCAAGCTGGTCCATTCAAAAGGACCGTGGGGCGTGCCGTAACCGGCGTCGATATTAGGCGTAGGCAGGCCCATATAGGAAAGATTGGCTCCGTCCGTACCGCCGCGTATCGGCTGGCTTTCGGCGTTAAGGCCGCATTCTTCAAAAGCTTCTTTGGCCAGTTTTAATATCTGCGGGTGCTTGTCAATCATGGGTTTCATATTTTTATAGGGATAGGAAACTTCAAAATCTATCACGCTTCCGGGATATTTTAAGCGTTTTTCTTTTATAATCGCTTCAAGCAAGGCCAAATGGCTTTGCAGAAGATTCTCGTCAAAATCCCTTGCCATGGCGTTAAGTACGCCTTTTTCAAAATCCGCGTTTGCGCCTATAAAGCAGATAAAACCCTCTCTGCCGCAGGTAGTTTCCGGCAGTTTGTTTTCCGGCCAGGAAGCGCAGATATCCGCTATAATTCTGACTGGGTTCTGCATGATGTCTTTGGCGTTGCCCGGATGAGCCTGCACCCCTTTTACTTTGATTGTTATGGCCGCGGCGTTGAAATTTTCAGACGTGATGCCGTCGCCGCATTCTCCGTCTAAGGTATAGGCGAAGTCCGCCCCGAAAGCTTTTACGTCAAAATGCTTTGTGCCGCGGGCGATTTCCTCGTCCGGGGTGAAAGCTATTTTAATTTCGCCGTGTTTTATTTGCTGGTTGGCGATTAAATGTTCCAGCATTACCATGATTATGGTTATGCCGGCTTTGTCGTCCGCGCCCAAAAGAGTATCGCCGGAGGCGGTTACTATGTCATGGCCTATACATTTGTTTAAAGCGGGGGAAGTTTTAGGGGAAATAATTACATTATGTTCCTTGCTTACGGTTATATCCCCGCCTTGGTAATTTTTGTGTACTATCGGTTTTACGGTGCGCCCCGCCGTGCCGCCGGGGTAAGTGTCCATATGCGCCAAAAAGCCTATTACCGGGACTTTGCGGTCAATGTTGGAGGGCAAAACCGCCGTAAGATAGCCGTATTCGCTCAGGCTGACGTCTTTAAGGCCCAATTTCTGTAAATCTTCTTTAAGGATTTTTGCCAATTCAAGCTGCCCTTTGGTGGAGGGGGAAGATTGGGAGTTTTCATCGCTGCCGGATTCTACTTGTATGTATTTGGTAAAAACTTCCAGTATGCGTTCTTTGAAATTTTCCATAATTCACCTCGGTAAGATTTGCGTTTTTATATGTTTTATTATAATATGAACTTATATTCCTCTATTTACATTATAGAATTATATTCAGGAGTTATCCAATGAAAAAACTTTTAATGCTTCTAAGCGCGCTGTTTGTCTTTACCGCGTGCAGCGCCGTTCAATCCATGCAGCAGGCCGTAAACTGCCGTTACGAAATAGCGTCGGCGGAAGTCAGCGATTTTTCGCTTACGGATATCAATTTGGACGTAAAAGTGGCGATAACCAACACCAGCAAAACGCAGGAAGCCAAATTAAACCGTTTTTCGGGAGTGCTTTATATAGGCGACAACGAAGTCAGCAATATATCTTTCGGCGCGTATGAAATAGCTCCCTCCTCGACGGAAATGGCCAAGGCCGCGCTTAATATCCCTTTTGTAAAAGTAGGAAAGAATCTTATCGGGCTGGTAACTACTAACAGCGTATCGGTAAAATACAAAATCAAAGGAACGATGTACTTTAACACCGCTTTGGGCGAAATACCCATACCGGTGGTAATATCGCAGAAGGAAGAGATGTAATTCGTCTTACAATTAAATTGAACTGAGGAGACTTACAAAATGGCGCAACAAACAACCGCCGCCGCTGAATTAAGCGCGATAATAAATAAGTGGAAGGATGTTGAGGGCAGCCTCGTAATGATGCTGCATTCAGTGCAGGATAAGCTGGGCTATGTGCCGCGCGAAACCGCTATGGAAATATCCAAACAGACGGGAATACCGCTGGCAAAGATATATGAAGTCCTTACTTTTTATCATTTCTTTAAACTTAATCCTCCGGCCAAGTGCCAGATTGCGGTCTGCACAGGTACGGCTTGCTACCTGAAAGGCGCGCCGGAAATTCTTAAAGAAATTGAAAAATGCACGGGCGTTAAAGAGGGGGAAAGCTCCCCGGACGGCAAATATTCCGTGGCCGGGCTTAGATGCATAGGCTGCTGCGGGCTTTCGCCTGTAATTTCAATCAACGGCAAAATTTTCGGTCAGGTAAAGCCGTCCCAGATAAAAGGCATTCTCGCTTCGGCGGAAAACCCGGAGGCCGCACATGAATAATCTCGTCAACGATATCAACGAAAAATTTAAAAAACAATATTCCAAAATAGACAACAGAATAGTAGTCTGCGGCGGTACCGGCTGCATAGCCGGCGGTTCCATGGAAGTTTATAAAGCTTTTCAGGAAGAGTACAAAAAACGCGGCCTTGATTACTGCGTGGAAATAACCGATTCCTGCCGTGAAAAGAGCACCTATATTTCCAAAAGCGGCTGCCAGGGCTTTTGCGCCCAGGGGCCTTTGGTAAGCGTGGGGGAAATCTTCTACACCAAAGTAAAACCAGAAGACGTTGAAGAAATTGTGGAAAGAACCGTGCTTAAAGGCGAAGTCGTGGAAAGGCTGTTATACGTAAACCCGGTAGACGGCGAACATTGTAAGACTTTAAAAGATATTCCGTTCTATAAAAAACAGCACCGCATACTTTTGGCCGACTGCGGCAAAATCAACCCGGAAGACATTAACGAGTATATCGGCCACGGCGGATACTTCGGCTTAAAAACCGCTCTTGAAAAGGGCCCCGAAGCCGTAATAGCCGAAATGAAGGAAAGCGGCTTAAGAGGCCGCGGCGGCGGCGGTTTCCCCGTTTGGCTTAAATGGGATTTAACCAGAAAGCCTCAAAGCGACCAAAAATTTATGATCTGCAACGGCGACGAGGGCGACCCCGGCGCTTATATGGACAGATCCCTTTTGGAAGGCAATCCCCATTCCGTGGTTGAAGGCATGATAATAGCGGGTTTCGCGATAGGCGCGAGCAGAGGTTTATTTTATATCCGCGCCGAATATCCTTTGGCCATTGAACGCGTACAAAAAGCCATTGACGCCTGTTATAAAACAGGGCTTTTGGGCAAGAACATTTTAGGTTCCGGTTTTGATTATGATTTGGAAATCCGCTACGGCGCGGGCGCTTTCGTCTGCGGCGAAGAAACCGCTTTGATAGCTTCCATTGAAGGCAACCGCGGTACGCCTCGCCCCAAACCGCCTTTCCCGGCGACTAAAGGTCTGTGGGGTAAACCGACGGCGATTAATAACGTCGAAACTTTGGCCAATGTGCCTTATATCATGACCAAGGGCGGTAAGTGGTATTCCTCCATGGGCTCGGGCAAATCAACGGGAACTAAAGTTTTCGCTATGACCGGCAAAGCCAAAAACACCGGCCTTATTGAAGTGCCTATGGGCATTACTATAAGGGAAGTCGTTTACGATATCGGCGGCGGTCCTTTGAAAGGCGACGAAGTCAAAGCCATACAAACCGGCGGTCCCTCCGGCGGCGTTATCGATCCTAAACATTTTGATATGCCCATTACCTACGAATCCTTGCAGGAAATCGGTTCCATTATGGGCTCGGGCGGTTTAATCGTTATGGACGAAACCGACTGTATGGTTGATATCGCAAAATTCTATTTGGAATTCTGCGTCGACGAATCCTGCGGCAAATGCGCGCCTTGCAGAATCGGCGGTTATCAGCTGCTCAGCATTTTAAACAAAATAACCAACGGCACCGCCAAAGAAAGCGACTTGGACAAACTTGAGCAAATCTCCAAAGCCATGCAGAAAGCTTCTCTCTGCGCTTTGGGGCAGACGGCTCCGAACCCGGTTCTCTCGACTATTAAATTCTTCAGGGACGAATATGAAGCGCATATCAAGGATAAACGCTGTCCTACCGGCAAGTGTACACAGCTTGTTTCTTATACGATAGGTTCCGGCTGTATCGGCTGCGGAGCGTGCAAACGCGCGTGCCCCGTCGGCGCAATCAGCGGCGAACCCAGAAGCAAACACGCCATTGACCCCAAGAAGTGCATAAAATGCGGTCAGTGCTTCAACGTATGCAAATTCAACGCGGTTAAGAAAGGATAATAAATATGATTAAAGCTAAAATTAACGGCAAACCGGTAGAGGTTAAAGAAGGAACATCAATTTTGGAAGCGGCCAAACAGGCCAAAGTAAAAATCCCTACGCTCTGTAAGCATGAGGATTTGGAAGCAAGCGGCGGCTGCGGCCTTTGTATAGTAAAAGTAAAAGGCATGCCCAAAATGCCGCGCGCCTGCACCACCGAAATTACGGAAGGCATGGAAATAACCACCCATGACGCCGAGCTTGTAAACATCAGGCGCACCGTGTTGGAACTTATTATGTCCAATCACCCCAAGGACTGCTTGGTCTGCGCCAGGAACCAGGACTGCGAGCTTCAAAGGCTTTGTGCCGAGTTCGGCATAAGGGAAGACGCTTTCCCCAGCATAGTTCACCGCCAGCCGCATAAAAAAGACGATTCAACCGGCACTATAACGATAGACACCAGCAAATGCGTTTTGTGCGGACGCTGCGTACAGGTCTGCCAGAAAGTGCAGAACGTATGGGCTTTGGCCTTCTTAAAACGCGGCATAAAAACGGAACTTTCCCCGGCGGGCGAAATTGATTTGCAGCAATCTCCCTGCGTAAAATGCGGGCAGTGCTCCGCTCATTGCCCCGTCGGCGCGATTGTCGAACACGACGACACCCAAAAAGTATGGAACGCGCTTATGGACGAAAAGAAATATTGCGTAGTCCAAATAGCTCCCGCCGTACGCGTCGCGATAGGGGAGGCTTTCGGTTTCCCCGTAGGTTCAAATCTTACCGGCAAATTAAACGCGGCCCTTTACGAGCTTGGTTTTAAAGCCGTATTTGACACCAACACCGCCGCCGACGTTACCATTATGGAAGAAGCTTCCGAATTTAAACACCGTCTTACTCACGGGGGAACTCTGCCGCTGATAACCAGCTGCTGCCCGGCGTGGGTCGACTATATGGAGAAATATCACGGCGATATTATTGAGAACTTCTCCAGCGCGAAATCCCCGCAGGAAATGATGGGCGCTTTATCCAAAACTTATTACGCCCAAAAGCATAATATAGACCCTAAAGATATTTTTATGGTTTCGATTATGCCTTGTACGGCCAAAAAGTATGAGATTACCAGAAGCGACGATATGTTCTCTTCCGGTTATCAGGATATTGACGTTTCAATTACGACGCGCGAACTTGCTAGAATGTTAAAACAATCCGGCGTGAACTTTAAAGAAATTGAAGAACGCAAAGGCGACGACATTTTGGCCGATTACAGCGGCGCGGGCACGATATTCGGCGCGACGGGCGGCGTTATGGAAGCCGCTTTGAGGACGGCTCACTATCTTATTACCGGCAGGGAAGCGGCCAATATAGATTTTAAAGAAGTCCGCGGCCTTAAAGGCATTAAGGAAGCCGAAATTGACGTCGACGGCACTAAAGTAAAAGTAGCCATAGCGCACGGTTTGGCGAATGTCGGCGACGTTCTTGCCAAAATCAAGCAAGCCAAAGCCGAAGGCAAAGAACCTCCGTATCACTTTATAGAGGTTATGGCCTGCGAAGGCGGCTGCGTAGCCGGCGGCGGCCAGCCTTACGGCGTTACGAATGAACTTAGAAAAGTGCGCGCCAAAGGCCTTTATGACGAGGATTCTTCCATGCAAATCCGCTGTTCACACGCCAATCCGGCTGTGCAGAAGATTTACAAGGAATACCTTGGCGAGCCTTTGGGCGATAAAGCCCATAAGCTGCTGCACAATCATTATAAGGCGAGGGAGTCTTATAAAGGTTAATGGTTTTAGCCCCCGGCTTTTGCCGGGGGCTTTTTAATTGGTTTAAGTTGCGTTTTGACCTTTTTTATTCGCGTGATGTTGCGTGTTCGCGGCTAACACTTTGCCGCTTTTGGGCGGATTTTAATTTTTTCTTCGCTTAAATACCGCGGCGGCAAAGCCGCCATCGTTCTAGGTATTCTGGGCTCAGAATAAAATTAAAATCCGCTCCAAAATCAACAAACCACGCTACTAAAATACTCGCACTGTTTTTACTCGGTCTATGTTTCGTTTTTTACTCGGTCTATCTTTATCGCTCATTGCTAGCAAGCTTAGGTTAAACAAAGCCTTATACTGCACCTTGCGCCGCTCTGATTTTTAAAAGAGTATTTATAGTTCTTTTCGTGAACGGCTGTTATACACAGCCGGAGCGAAAAAAATATAAATACACTCAAAAAGCGGCGCGGCCCGCAGGGTTGGGCTTAAAAAATGCCACTGCTTCGTTAAAAAAACTTGTAAGGCGTTTGCCTTACTGCATTTTTTGTGCCTAGCATTGTCAGCTTTTTAAGCCCAACGCAAGGCGTATTATAAGGCTTTGTTTAACCGTGTATTTAGGCAAATTTTGATTTTTTTACCGCTTCGCATACTGCGCGCCCTTTGGGCGCATCACTCTTAGTATAGCTTGCGTCAAAGAAAATCAAAATTTTCACTAAATCTTAAAGTTCACGCATGTTGCATTTTCGCATAGTTTTAACTCGGGCTAAATTACATTCTCTTTGCTAGCAAACTTCCGTATTTGGTTGTCTTTGCGTTTTTTCCTAGTTCGGATACCTCGCTCGCTCCGCTCGCATAGTGGCAAGTATACCTCACTCATAAAAAACGCAAATTCAGCTCAAATCCGAAAGTCCACGCTAATTAAAGCCTCTCACGTTAAAAATCACGCCGGTTAAATTATCTCACGCTGAGATTTTTGTATTTTAATTTATTCCTAACTTTTCCAATATATTTACTCTTTTTTTAAAACTTTCTTCTATATATTTCTATATCTATACATATTCGGTCGCAAAATAATTCCATAACTTTTTTACTGCTTAATGTAGGTCAGGTTTTACCTGACAGGTTTCCTTATTTACGTCAGGCATAGCCTGACCTACATTTGCTTCCTTTTTTGTAGTAATCTTAACTGGCTTGATTTCTTTTAGATTTGAGCCTGATTTTAGTTTTTTCGTAGTGAGGTATACTTGCGGCTATGCGAACGAAGTGAGCGAGGTATCCGAACTAAAGAAAAGGGTAAAATCAGGCCAAAGGTAAAAGCAAATTGTAAGCCTAAATGCTTGTCGTTCAGACGGAACCTTATGGCGAAATCATAAAACAGTTGACTTGTTTTTTTTTTTGATAAATTTAGCTTACGCCCAGCAAGGGTGAAAAAAGGAGGAAGTTTATGAAAAACGTAAATAAGAAGGGTTTTACGCTGATAGAATTGCTGGTAGTAGTATTGATTATCGGCATATTAGCGGCTGTGGCATTGCCTCAGTATTTTAAAGCGGTGGAAAAATCCAGAGCAACTGAAGCTTTGTCCATTATGGGCTCTATTGCCGCCGCTATGGAAAGAGGCAGACTTGTCAGCTCAGAGAATAAATATCCTGCGGCTTTATCGGATTTGGATATTGAATTTTCAAACCTTGACGGCTCTCCCGCAACCGGAAGTGAGATTACAACCAACAACTTTACGATAACACTTGATGTTGGTGGAGCTGGGGGCAGCGGTCAGGTCGTAACAGCTACAAGAAAAGGAGGTAATGGCACCGGGTATACTCTTACTAGAGAGTATTATACCGGTAAAGTTACTTGTGCGGAATCAGCGGATAGAGCTGGTATTTGCGCTTCCTTGGGTTTACAAAAAGCCAGCTAATATAAAAGCTTTGGTACTATAACATATAGTACCCTCCTAAGGGGAGCCTTTACGGGTTCCCCTTTTTGTTTTTTATTGATGCCGAACAGAATACGCCACGTTTCATTTATATTATGACTGTCAAATAAGAAACTTATATGTGATATTTTAAGATGGGTAACAGTATGGGAAAAACACAAAAACGAAATAGCCCGTTTAGTAAAAAATTATGTGAACGACTTAAATTAAAAGGGTATAAAAGTGAGAACGGGAAAGACAGCTGCGGCATTTGGATAAAAGAAGTAAATGACCGTTTTGATATTTTATTTAATCGAGATTGGCTTACTTTTGCAATTCGCATTAAACCGAGTAAAGATGATGTGGAAGAAGCAAAAAAAATTATTGGGAACGCTAAATTTGACAATTACAATTTGACTCCGTTTAACAAGCCGCTACAATATGGCATTTGGGCTTTTAGACGGTTCATAGATAATGCTTGCGACAATAATACGATTAATAACGCTTTTGATGCCTTTACCAAGCTGGAGGATGATATTAAACACACTGCCGGGAAAGGCAATTAAATTTAAAAATACAAAGCCGGTTCATTATTTTTTAAACAAAAAAACTCCCCGCCTAAAAAACGGGGAGTTTTGTTAAATAATTTTTGCTTAGTCTATTCTGTAACTGTTTCCGTCCTGCTTGCCTAAAGTGGAACAGATTTTTTTGTCGTTATTGGTTTGGGTTCCAGTAGCACATATAAGGCCGTCAGTATCATAGTTGCCGGTTATAGTGTAAGTATAGGAAGAGCCGGCATTATGGGATGCTGTTACGGAACTTTCGCCCAAAGTATAGGTAAAGTTATCCGTAGTTGCCGTGCCGCCGCTGACGCTCACGTTTTTTCCTGTGATGTCAAAAGCCAAATCCTGAAAAGCCGTGGCGTAAGATTCGTTTTCTTCATGATATTGCTTTTGCGCGGCGACTGCGTGTGAAACAACCCTTATAGCTTCAATGGCTTTGCCCTTCTCAACCGAAGTTAAAAATGAAGGATAAGCCATAGAGGCCAAACCCGCTATCAAAAGAACAACTACCATAACTTCCAGAAGAGTCATACCCTTTTTATTTAATTTTGACATATTACCCTCTCTTTTGCAGTTTGCTTATATCCGCCGCGGAGCCGGTCAAAACTTTATAAATCGCGCTGAGCAGGTTTATACGGTTGTTTTTGACCGCCGCATTTTCGGCGTTTACCATTACTTTATCAAAGAAGTTGTTAAGAGGCAACTCAAAAGCCGATAAAGCCTTTAAAATCGCGCAGTAAGCTTCTTTTGTTTCCAAGCCCAAATCAGGCCTTATTTGATTTTGGATATCCTCTAAAACTTTAAATAAAGCGTTTTCTTCCGGCTGTTCAAACAGGGCGGGGTTTATTTCGCCCGTTTGTTGTACGCCGGCTTTCTTTAAGATATTGCCGACGCGTTTGGCCGACTGCCCCACGCTTGCCAGGCTTTCTCCGCTTCTGGATTCTTTTAAAGCTTCCGCGGCGGCGATTATTTTTGCCGGCGTTTTGGAAACGTCTTCCAGCGCGGCTATTTCGTCCGCGGCGGAGCCGTTCGTTTCCAAAATATTGGCAAGACGCTGCCAAAGGAAGTTTTCCAGTTCGGCGGTATGCTCGTTTGCTTTGGGCAGAAGAAAATTCGCTTTGTTTACAATTTCCTTAACGGAAAGATTCAAATTGTTCTCAGCCATAATCCTTACCGCACCCATGGCCTGACGCCTTAAGGCGTAAGGATCTTCGCTTCCGCTGGGGATTTGCCCCATGGCGAAGTTCGCCGCCAGGGAATCTATTTTGCCCGCCAAAGAAACAACCGCTCCTTCCAAGGTGGAAGGCAGAGCGGAGGAAGCCGTAAGCGGATAGTAAAAATCCCCTATGGCTTTGGCGGCCTGTTTGTTTTTGCCGGTCTTTTCGGCGTAAACGCCGCCCATATAGCCCTGAAGTTCGCTGAACTCATAAACCACTCCGCCCGTTAAATCTGCATAAGCGTAGTGTGCCGCTTCCTGTACGGCGGCTTTTTGTTCCTGCGTTAAGTTTAACGCCTGAGCGATTTGCGCGGAAAGTTTTTCCACTCTTTCGGTTTTTTCAAGCATATTGCCCATGCCGTCTATAAAATTGACGGTGGAAAGCTTCGCGCGCATGGCGTCCAAGCCGGTTTTAAGGTCGTTTTCATAGAAGAACACCGCGTCGGTAAGGCGGGCCGTCATAACGTTTTTAAAGCCGGTTCTTACTTCGTCCTGGTTTACGCTTATTCCGTCGCGCACCGCTATAAAATGCGGCTGAAGTTCGCCCGAGTCGTTAAGCACAGGGAACATTCTTAACTGCGTTTTAAGCACGGTCGTGATAAGCTCGCGCGGCAAAGTAAGGAATTTGATATCCAAGTCGCCGCTTAAAGCCACGGGGTGCTCCGTAAATGAAAGCGTTTCCGTCAGCAAAGCTTCGTCCAAATCGGCTTTATAGCCCAAAGCTTTGGCGCACGCCTGCACCGTCTTTATCAAAGCGGTTTTTCTCTCTTCAATATCGACGAGTATCGGCTGAGGCTGATTTTTTAAGGTTTCCGTATATTCCTGCGGCGTATTGATTTTTATCGGTTTCCTGCCAAAGGATATCAGCGGATAGGTAAAACGGTTGGATTTTACGCCGGCGATTTCAAATTTGACCACTTTATCCCCGTAAAGCGCCAAAAAGCTCCTTATCGGGCGGGCAAAATGGAAACAGCTGTCTTCCCAAACCATGTTTTTGGGGAAGTTCAAACTTTTTATTATTTCCGTAAAAATGCCCGGCAAAAGCTTTTGGGTCTTTTCGCCTTTGATTTTAACTTTCGCGTAAATGAAGGGCCCCTTTTCGGTTTCAACCGTAACAAGCTGGGCGGGTTTAAGGCCGTTCTTTGCGGCGAAACCGGCGGCTTGGGGGGTATAGTTGCCCCCGGCGTCTTTTAAGAGTTTCGCCGGAGGTCCTTTAACTTCTTTTTGAATATCTTCCGATACGGAAGCCAAATCTTTTATTTCCAAGACTAATTTTCTGTAAGTGCCGAAAGTTTGCAGGCTGACGTATTTAAGCCTGTGCTCCTGTAAAATTGCGGCGGCGTTGTTTTTTAACTGCTCCAATGTCGGCAGCAGGAAGCGGGCCGGCAGATGTTCGGTTCCTATTTCTAAAAGTGCGTTGTTCATATGGTTTCTTCCTTAGGCTCGTTGGCTTTGATGTATTCGGCGGCGCAAAGCTTGGCCAAGCCCCTTATTTTGGCTATGATATTTGTTCTGTCCGATACTGAAATCGCGCCGCGCGCTTCCAATGTGTTGAAGTAGTGGGAAACTTTCATCGCGCAGTCGTAGGCCGGCAGATAAAGCCCTTTTTTGCAAAGTTTTTTGCATTCTTCTTCGTTTTCTAGAACGTAACGCCTTAAATTTTCCACGTCGGCTTCTTCAAAATTATAGTGGGAGAATTGCTTTTCGCTCTCTTTTACAAGTTCGCCGTAGGTGGTGTCGTCATTCCACATAATGTCAAAAATGGTGTCTTTCTTTTGGCAGTACATGGCGATGCGTTCAAGCCCGTAAGTTATTTCCGCGGTAATGGGTTTTAAAGTGTTCCCGGCCATAATTTGGAAGTATGTAAACTGGGTTATCTCCATGCCGTCAAGCCAAATTTCCCAGCCTACTCCGCTTGCGCCGAGTGTGGGGGACTGCCAATCGTCTTCAATCCAGCGGACATCGTGGATTTTAGGGTCCAGCCCGATGGCTTTTAAAGAATTTAAGTAAAGTTCCTGCACGTTTTCCGGCGCGGGTTTGAGTATAACTTGGAATTGATAATATTTGCCGAGTCTGTTTGGGTTTTCTCCGTATCTGCCGTCGGCAGGCCTTCTGCACGGTTCCACATAGCAGGCTTTTGTCGGTTTGCTTGTAAGCGAGCCGAAGAAGGTTGCGGGGTTGAAAGTGCCCGCGCCCTTTTCAACGTCATAAGGCTGTACAACTATACAGCCTTGTTTCTTCCAATAGGTTTGGAGTTCGTGTATAATATCTTGGAAATTCATATATATAATTATAGTAAATTAAGAATGGGGGGGATAGGGGTTGGGTTTCCTCGCGAGATATTGCGCTATCTCAGCTAGCAGGCTTTAATATTTAGGCAAATTTTGATTTTTGCTTCGGTCGGATACGCGGGGCTCCGCCCACTCTAGGTATACCTTCCTCATTAAAAATCAAAATTTTCTCTAAATCTTAAAGCCCACGCCGGTTAAATTAACGCACAGATTTTACTCGGTCTAAGTTGTGCACTCGTATACTTTTATTCGCGTGATATTGCGTTCTCACGGCTAGCAGACTTTCGTATTTGACCGCCTTTGCGTTTTTTCGTCAGCCGGATACTGCGCCGCCTTTGGCGGCATCATACTTAGTATACCTCCTTTCTCAAAAACACAAATCCGGCTCAAATCCGTAAGTCCACGCTACTTAAAGCCTCTCACGTTAAAAATCACGCCGCTAACATTCTCTCACGCTGTTTGCTTGTGCTAAGTACTATATTTACGGTCAGTATTTCTCCAAAATCTTAAAAAATTATCATTATTGCATAACTTACTTAGCAAATAAATTCTTCTTTATACTCCAATATATAAACTTATCCGGTCGTAAAATGATTCCATAACTTTTTTATCAATTAATGTAGGTCAGGCTTTGCCTGACATTAAAAAGGAATTTTCCTTTGTCAGGTAAAACCTGACCTACATATATGTATTAATTCTCTTTTTAATATTTTGTTTGCGCCGTGTCGTACGTCGGAGCGTTTTGTTAAAAAGCGAAAACAGTTGACTTGTTTTTTTTTTTTGATAAATTTTCCTCATAAATCGGCCTGCTAAAAGTGGGATATCGTTATTTGTGCTTAGGTTAGTTTTAGCGGGTCGTTTAACTATAAAGGAGGGAAAAAAGATGTTAAAAAATAAAATGGTTAGGAATGGATTTTTAAGCAAAATCTTATTTTTGTTAGCTTTATTTATAGTTGTTTGTGTTCCCGCTTCGTTTGCGGCGGTAGCGTCTTGCTCTGGCGTTACTGATTCCCAAACAAGATACGGGACAATAAGCGGAACTTGTTATGCTTATTATTGCAGTAGTGGAACCCTAAACAAACTGGGTAGCGTAGATTCATCTAAATGCGCAAGTTGCAGCGGGGTGAAATATGCGCCTTCTGGGAGTTGCGGTACATGCGAATATAAATGTTGCAGTGACGGCAACTGGAGCGGATGTAACCAAGAATGCCCCGATCCTTCAGATTGTTCCAGCGATACATGTTGGAACGGCTCAAGATGTGTTTCAAAGCCTACCGGTGCCAAATATTGGGGAAAATCAAATGTGTTTTATAACGGCACCTGCTATTATACTTGTAATTCCTGGGTTTGCAACAAAGGAAGCGGGTGGAGTTGCACCGGCAAGACGCCCGTAAGTACTCAAGGCGGGAGTTGGAGTGGCACTATAAGCAGTGTTGTCAATTCTTACAATACTCTGATTGCATGCAGCAGCAGAGTTAATTCTTCTGAAAGTGCAGCCGTTTCTTGTTCGCGGCAAGGCGCCAGTGCTAGAGGTATTCCTTATGAGATAATGTCCGAAAACGGCATTATTCATGAAGGAGAGTGCGCGGCGGACATTAAATGCGTCTGTATTAATAATTCCAGTAAAACTTTTACAAATCCGCAGAATTGGTATTCGGTTTGCGGTACCGGCGCAACTTGTACCGGGACAAAGCTTATTTGTACGACATCTACGAAATCTTGTTAGAATTGTCGGCCTTAGGCCGCCAATAAACCTCAAAACTAACCGCCCCGCCCGAGCGAAAGCAAAGGCGGGGTTTATATGTTTTTTATATAATACTATTATGAACTTGAGCGCGCAAGACCGTGTAAAACAAACGGAGAAAATAACTTATATTTGTATGATTGGCAATATAGCGCTTGCCGTACTTAAAATATTGACGGGTATATTCGGTGCAAGCGCCGCAATGATTGCCGACGGCGTACATTCTTTTTCCGATTTGGTTACCGATATAGTGCTTATTGTCGGCGTTCGTTTAGGCAGTGCTCCCGAAGATGAAGAACATCCTTACGGGCACGGGCGTTTTGAAACATTTTCCTCATTAATAATCGCCCTAGTACTGATACTGGCCGCTTTTTGGCTGTTTTACGGCGGGGTTAAAGCTGTTTACGCTTCTTTTAAAGGGGCATTGCTGCCCGCGCCTTATTATATTTCCTTAATTATGGCAGTTATATCAATCATTGCAAAGGAAGCCATGTATCGATATACGGTAAGAGTCGGGAGAAGAATAAACAGCACCGCTTTGATATCAAATGCATGGCATCACAGAAGCGACGCTTTTTCCTCTTTAGGCGTGCTTGTCGGCGTTGCGGGCGCGATGTTCTTGGGGCCTAAATGGAGATTGCTTGATCCGCTTACGGCCGCATTGGTCAGCTTATTTATTGCGGCGGTGGGTTTTAAAATTTTTAGAATGGCCGTATCTGAATTCCTTGACGTATCCCTGCCTAAAAGCAGCTTAGACGCAATAAAGCAAATCTGCCTTTCCGTGGAAGGCGTGCAAAACCCGCATGAGATAAAAACCCGCAAAGTGGGTTATCGCGCCGTTATAGAGCTGCATATAGACTTCCCTAAAGAAACTCCTTTCGAAACCGTCCACACGAAGATGTCGGAAATAGAAGAAAAGTTAAAAGCCGAATTCGGGGAAGGTTCAATAATTTCAATTCATCCCGAACCTTTGCCTTAAATTGTAATTTTTGCAAGCACATTTACGATATGTTTTTATTTATTTAGGCTTCTTGGATTTTATGAGGGCGGGCCCAGCCTGAGTTATTGATTTTAAAAGCATAACCTGGCGGAACGTCCGCAGTATTTTTTTACAAATATATAAAATTAAAAATCCCGCGTTACCTGGTAACGCGGGATTCTCAACTGAAAAGTAAGCTGCTGCTTAAGCTTTAACTTCCTCTTCTTTTTGGCCGGGCAATGCCGCAAGCTGTTTGTAAAGGTTGCGTCTGTAAGCGTATTCCGCTTCCGCAATCTTAAGCAGCTGTTCGGCTCTGGCCGGGTTGTTTTTCATCAAGGCTTTGAACCTGTTTTCGCCGGACATAAAGTCCTTCAAAGCGATTGTAGGTTCGCCGCTGTCGACTTTAAGAGGATTAAGCCCCTGCGCTTTCAAAGCCGGGTTGTAGCGGTAAAGTATCCATCTTCCGCTCTGTACGGCTTTTTTGGCTTCGAGCAGGCCTTTGCTCATGTCGATACCGTGCGCGATGCAGTGTGCATAGGCGATTACGAGCGCCGGGCCGTCATAGGCTTCGGCTTCAGCCAAGGCTTGTACGGCTTGGTTCATATTTGCGCCCAAGCAGATTTGGGCTACATAGATGTTGCCGTAAGTCATGGCTATCATACCGAGGTCTTTCTTCGGCATTGATTTGCCCGCAGCCGCGAACAAGGCCACCGCACCCATAGGCGTAGCTTTTGACATTTGTCCGCCGGTGTTGGAGTAAACTTCCGTATCCATTACGAGGACTTTTACATTTTTGCCGCTGGCAAGAACGTGGTCCAAGCCGCCGTAACCGATATCGTAAGCCCAGCCGTCGCCGCCCAAAATCCATACGGATTTTTTGACGAGGTAATCGGCCAAAGCGAGCATTCTTTCATCTTTGGTTAAGGTTTTAAGTTTGGCGACTCTTTCTCTTTGAGCGTCAATTTCCGCAGTGGTTTTCTGGGAAGCGTTCAAGATTTCGTCAACCAAAGCGTCGTTGCCAAGCTCCGCTTTAATAGCGTTAAGCTGAGCGGCGGCGTCGCTGTAGAGCTGATCGTAAGCCAAGCGTATACCCATACCGAATTCGGCGTTATCCTCAAAGAGGGAGTTCGCCCAAGCGGGGCCTTTGCCGTCGTCGCGTTTGCAATAAGGCGTTGTAGGCAGGTTGCCGCCGTAGATTGAGGAGCAGCCCGTCGCGTTGGCTATTGCAAGGTGATCGCCGTGAAGCTGGGTTAACAGTTTTACGTAAGGCGTTTCGCCGCAGCCCGCGCAAGCGCCGGAGAACTCAAACAAAGGTTTCTGGAGCTGAGAGCCCTTTACGCTTTCTTTTTTGGTTTTGACGTCGGCCTGTTTAAGGCTGAGGAAGAACTTAAAGTTTTCTCTTTCGTCTTTTCTCAAAGGAAGCTGCTCAACCATGTTGATTGCTTTCTTCGTCGCGTCGGTTTTGTTTTTGGCGGGGCAGTTCGTTACGCACGCGCCGCAGCCGGTGCAGTCTTCAACGGCTACTTGCACGGTGAATTTAAGGCCGGCCAAATCGGC
Source organism: Candidatus Proelusimicrobium excrementi (assembly GCA_934643455.1). GTDB lineage: Bacteria > Elusimicrobiota > Elusimicrobia > Elusimicrobiales > Elusimicrobiaceae > Proelusimicrobium > Proelusimicrobium excrementi. The sequence continues at coordinate 21,195 of CAKUBV010000007.1, forward strand.
TTTGCCGTCTACGGATTTAAAAGTTTTGGGGGCGTTGGCCAATTCTTCAGCTTTATAAGCTTTAATGCGGATAGCGGCGTGAGGGCAGACGAGTGAGCAGATACCGCACTGTATGCAGGTGCTGGGGTCCCACGCGGGAACCATAAGTGCGATATTGCGTTTTTCGTACTGGGTCGTGCCCGTCGGGAAAATTCCGCCCACCGGCATTTTGGAAGTCGGCAGTTCATCGCCGTTGTAGGAAATCATTTTGCCGAGAACGTCTTTAACGAATTCCGGGGCGTCGGCCGGTACGGGCGGCACCATGGATATCGTCGAAGTTACGTGATCGGGATATTTGATTTCATGCAAACCGTCAAGGGCGGCGTCCACGGCCGCATAGTTCTTGTTGACGATTTCTTCGCCTTTTTTGGAATAGGTCTTTTTGATGGCTTCTTTAATGGCGGCGATGGCGGCGTCTTTTTCAATTACGCCGGCAATGCCGAAGAAAGCCGTCTGCATAATGGTATTGGTTCTTGAACCCATACCCGTCTTCAAAGCGATGTGGGAAGCGTCAATGGCGTAGAATTTAAGTTTCTTGTCGATAATCTGCTTCTGCACTTCTTTGGGGAGTTTATCCCAAACTTCTTCTTTTGAATAAGGAGCGTTCAAAAGGAAGGTTGCGCCCTGTTTGGCTTTGCCGAGGATGTCATATCTTTCCAAGAAAGAGAACATATGGCAGGCGATAAAATCGGCATGCTCGATAAGATAAGGCGCGCGGATATATTTTTTGCCGAAGCGGATGTGGGAAGTCGTCATGGAACCGGATTTTTTGGAGTCGTAGACGAAATAGCCCTGCGCCAAATTGTCGGTATTGGCGCTGATAATCTTCATCGTGTTTTTGTTGGCGCCTACAGTACCGTCGGAACCTAAACCGTAGAACATGGCGTTAAAGGTGCCGTCGTTTTCATTGGCTTCAAAAACCGGCGTTTTGAGGGATTTGCCGCCCAAGTCGTCTTCAATGCCGAGAATGAAGCTCGTTACGGGTTCTTTGGCGTCAAGGTTGTCAAACGCGGCTTTTACCATGGCCGGCGTAAATTCTTTGGAGCCGATGCCGTATCTTCCGCCGATGATAAGCGGGGTGGAGGGGAATTTCTCTTTGGCTTCTTTGGTTAAGAAAGCGGAGCAAACGTCCTGGAATAAAGGTTCCCCGAGGGAGCCGGGTTCTTTGGTCCTGTCGAGTACGGCTATTTTCTTTACGGTTTTGGGGAAAGCGTTGATAAAATCAACTGAGCTGAACGGCCTGAAAAGTTTTACTTTAAGTACGCCGACTTTTTGGCCTTTAAGCATTTCCACAGCCGTCTGGGCTACGTCCGCGCCGGAAGCCATTACTACGATTACTTTTTCAGCATCGGCGTCGCCGACGTATTCAAAAAGGTCGTATTTTCTGCCGGTAAGTTTGGCGAATTTGTCCATATATTTCTTAACTACGGCCGGGGTATTTTCGTAAAATTTGTTTACGGCTTCTCTGCCCTGGAAGTATACGTCGGGGTTCTGCGCGGTTCCGCGGATTGTGGGGTATTCCGGGTTGACGGCGTTTTCTCTGTGTTTGGCGACGAGTTTTTCGTCAATCATTTCTTTCATGATTTCTTTGGAAATTACGTCAACCATGTTAAGTTCGTGAGAAGTTCTGAAACCGTCAAAGAAGTGCAGGAACGGCACTCTGGCTTCAAGCGTAGCGGCCTGAGCAATCAAAGCGAAGTCCATCGCTTCCTGCCCGTTGGCGCTGGCGAGCATGGCCCAGCCGGTCTGGCGGACGGCCATAACGTCGCTGTGATCGCCGAAAATGGATAAAGCGTGCGTGGCCAAAGCCCTGGCCGAAACATGAAAAACGGTGGGCGTAAGCTCACCGGCGATTTTAAACATGTTAGGAATCATAAGGAGTAAGCCCTGTGACGCCGTGAAAGTGGTTGTAAGGGCGCCGGCGGCCAATGCGCCGTGCACCGCGCCTGAAGCACCGCCTTCGGACTGCATTTCGCTTACTACCGGGACATTGCCCCAGATATTTGTTTCGCCTTTGGCGGATTTGGCATCGCAAATCTCACCCATTGTGGAAGAAGGCGTAATAGGATAAATTGCTATTACTTCGTTGGTTGCGTGGGCGACGTGGGATACAGCGGTGTTGCCGTCCATCGCGGTTAATTTATTGGACATTTACATTCTCCTCAGTTAAGTAGAGCGCGCGCGCCTTAAGCAAAACGCGGCGCGCCAACAGATACATTGTATAACTTTATTTCCGCCGGGGCAATATAAATAATATATATTCGGGCGTACCTTTTTATGATTGCCTTTTATGGCCGCTTTCAAGAAGTTTCGCTTTCCCGATTTTTTGCTAAAATGTATCTATGAACATTCAACGCAAACTATGGAAGTGCCGCCCGCTTTGTCTGGCTTGGGAAAGCCTTAGATACTGCTGGCATAAAACCTTGGGCGGTTTTATCCGCAAGCCTTATTGTATTTGGTACAGCTTCGGCAAACCGTGCCAAGCTTGCAAAAAAGAGTATTTGCCGATTAACGCGGATTGGTACAGGCTCCCGCGCCCTTTGTACATACACGAACATGTTTTTTACAATATAGACAATGCCCTTAAGGCCGAACCGAACCTTAAAGGTTTGGCTTTGATATTTTTTATGGGAATAGGCGATTATCTTTATACTACGCCTATGCTGGCCGCATTAAAAGCCAAATATCCCAAGCTTAAATTTTACGGATATGTTTCAAAACATTTTGACAGAAACAACTCCCCGATAGTCGCTTCCATGCTGGAAACGAACCCAGCTTTTGAAAAGGTTTTTACTTTTGACGGTTACCGCAACCCCGTTATTTGGAAGAATTACAACTACGAGGACGCTTTTAAAAATATCCCTGAAGGTTTCTTGGCCGTGCCGGTTTATTATGAGTACGGCGTTGACATCCCGCACAGGGTAAAAAGCCTGTTTAAAACTTTTCAGCTTCCGCTGCCCTCCGGGAGTGAAATTCCGCGCCCGGTGTTTTATTTTCCTAAAGAGCCGGCGCCTCAGGTTAAAAAGACTTTTGCGGAAATTAATTCCCTTGCCAAGAAGTGCAAGGCCGTGGTGTTTTTGCAGCTGGATTCCCGCGGTTCCGCTTATACTTATCCGCACCGTGACGATTTAATCCGCAGGCTTTTGAGGGAAGGGTATTTCGTCCTTTCCGTTACGCCTTCGGCGGTCGTAGACGAAGACTTTAAATTGCTGGATATAAAAAAGTTCTCTTTCAACGAATCCTGCCACCTGCTTGATTTGATTAAAAAGGAACATAAACTTTACATAATAGCTTTAAATTCCGTATTTTGGGCGGCTTCCGCAGGATTGGACGTCCCTAATTTGGGTTTGCAGCACTGGATAGATAAAAAAGTGCATAATCTTTGGTATCCCAATATAACCGTTGTTACGGACTATATTTATAAAAAACTTCCGAAAAACAAAATGATAACGGCAAAGGAAAACGATTATAAGCGGCACAATAAAAAAATAATTGATTATAAGCCGGAATTTATAATCAAATGTTTTGACAGAATGCTCGCAAAACTGGAAGAAAAACCTTCCGGCAAAGCAGATTAGAACTTTGCGCTTAAAATCATTTAAAAAGCCCCGCGTTTTTGTTAACGGCGGGGCTTTCGGTTTAATATTTATTGTAGGAAATAATATCTTTAAACTGTTTTCTCAGGCGTGGGGAGGGGGCTTCGTCCGGCAGGCCCACGGCGATAAGAATTTCGCATTTAACGCCGAAAGGCAGTTTTAAAAATTTTTTCGCTTTTTTAGGGTCAAACCAGCCTATCCAGCAGGTGCCCAAACCCAATTCCTGCGCTTTTAACACGATGTGTTCCGCGGCTATGCCTTGGTCTATAAGATAATATTTGGTTCCGCTGATAATTTGCCCGACGCCGGTTTCAAGATTGCCGCCGGCTTTGGCGCATACGGCTATTAAGACCGGTGCGTTGAGGCCTATGCGTTTGCATGTTTTATAAAGGCCGGTAAAAACGCTTTCGCAAAACTCGTTTTTAATTTTTTCATCGTCAAGAATAACGTAGCGGCACGGCTGGGAATTGCACGCGCTGGGGGCCAAACGCGCGGCTTCAACGCATTTTTCTATAAGTTCCCGGCTTACCTGTTCGGCCTTAAATTTCCTTATGCTTCTTCTGTTTTGAATTATTTCGTCCAAAGTCATAAAAAACCTTCCGTTTAAAATTTCCGCCGCGGCTTAAATTCCCGACGTTGCGGGCTTATTTACTTTATTTTAACAAAATTAGTACAATGAAAGTGAAATAAAACTTATGGAGGCAATTTTTATATGACAGTTTCCTATAAAGAACTTGGTTTTGTGAACACCAAAGAAATGTTCGCCAAAGCCATGAAAGAAGGTTATGCCGTACCGGCTTACAACTTTAACAATATGGAGCAGCTCCAGGCCATTATTACCGCCTGCACGGAATCACGCTCCCCGGTAATTTTGCAGGTATCCAAAGGCGCCAGAAATTATGCCGACGCCACCTTGCTCCGCTGGATGGGCCGCGGCGCCATTGAAATGATGAAAAAAATGGGCGACGCCGTACCGGTAGCTCTTCACTTGGACCACGGCGACAGTTTTGAACTCTGCAAAGACTGCATCGACTCAGGTTTCTCTTCCGTAATGATTGACGGTTCCCATTTACCTTATGAAGAAAATATCGCCTTAACCAAAAAAGTAGTGGAATACGCTCATCAGTTTGACGTTACCGTCGAAGGCGAACTCGGCGTTTTGGCCGGTATCGAAGACGAAGTTTCCGCAGAGAAACACACCTATACCGATCCCGCCCAAGTTGAAGATTTCGTAAAGAGAACCGGCGTTGACTCCTTGGCGATTTCAATCGGAACCAGCCACGGCGCTTATAAATTTAAAGTGAAACCCGGCGAAAGCGTACCGCCTTTGCGCTTTGACATTTTGGCCGAAGTTGAAAAACGCTTGCCCGGCTTCCCTATCGTATTGCACGGCGCTTCCAGCGTAGACCAGAAAGCCGTTGCCACGATCAACAAATACGGCGGCAAACTTGATAATGCCGTCGGCGTACCTGAAGAGCAGCTCAGAAAAGCCGCCAAGAGCGCCGTCTGCAAAATCAACGTAGATTCCGACGGCAGGCTCGTAATGACGGCCGCCATCAGGAAAGTCTTTGCGGAAAAACCGGCCGAATTTGACCCGCGCAAATACTTGGGCCCGGCCAGGACCGACCTTATCGCCATGTATAAAGAGAAAAACGAAAAGGTTTTAGGCTCCGCAGGCAGATATTAATTTGCAGTTAAAAAGCCCCGCTTCGGCGGGGCTTTTTTATTGCCGTTTTACAAATCGGCCCGGATTTTGCCCCGGGCGTTTTCATCTCTTTAAGCATAAAAAACGCTCCTTTCGGGAGCGTTTTGGTTTGTAAAGGATTTTGCGCCGGATAATTTATTTGGCTTTTTTGAAGTATTTGTAAATCCCGGCTGCCAAAGCCGCGCCGATAAGCGGGGCGACTATAAAAACCCAAACTTGGGCCAAAGCTTCTCCGCCAAGAACCAAAGCGGGGCCGAAGCTCCTTGCGGGGTTAACGGAAGTTCCCGTTAAGGGTATGCCCATTATGTGTACGAAGGTCAGCGTGAGGCCGATAATCAAGCCGGCTATTACGCCCGTTTTTTCTCCGTCGGTAGCGCCGAGCACCGTAAGGACGAATACCATTGTTAATATGATTTCGGTAAGCAATGCGCCCCATATGTTTAAGCCGACGGCGGAAGCGTCACCGTAGCCGTTTGCGCCCAAGCCGGTAGCCGTTATGGAAGTGAAATCGCTCATGGAAATCAACGCCGCCAAAAGCAAAGCCGCTATAATGGCGCCTATCACTTGCGCGACGATATAACCAGCCAAATCTTTGCCGTTCATTCTGCCGGTAAGGTATACGCCCAGCGAAACGGCCGGGTTAATATGGCAGCCCGAAACATTGCCGATTGCGTAAGCCATCGCAACTATCGAAAGGCCGAAAGCAAAAGCTATGCCCAAATTGCCAAGGTCCACGCCGGCTATCGCGGCCGAACCGCAGCCGAAAAACGTAAGCACGAAAGTGCCTAAGAGTTCCGCTAAATATTTCTTCATAATAATCCTCCGTTGAGTTTATATATTTTATTTTATAATAAATCAAAAGCTTGGCGCATAGGCCATAAGCCCTATTTGGGGGTGGGTCCTTTTTCTCTTGTAAAACGCCGGAAGTAAAAACTATAATTTAAATATATTCTGGAGGAGAAAAATAATGTCAATTAAAAAAATTGCAGCGATTTTCGGTTTTGCGCTTTTGACGCCTTTTGTTTTCGCTTCGGAGCTGGATTCTTTCTTGGAACAGAACGGAGAGAAAGCTTCGACGGTCGGTGCGGCGATAAATGCGGCTATGTCATCAGCGGTCGGTTCCAACAGGGGCGGATATAAATACAATTATACTCCGATGGTTTTTGAACTTACTACCACTCATCACAGAACTATTTATGTTCTTAACGGTGTCGGCGAAAAAGTAAATATAAGTTATAAAGACGAGGGCCTTTGGGGTAAAGGCGCTGGGTATTTTGAAGCCAAATGTTACGGCACTTTGCTTAATAAAGATTATATGCTTACCCATAAGAGCTGTTTGGAACTCCCTGAAATGGACTATAATGACCCTGATTTACTTGAGGAAGCTTGGCTTGAATGGGAGCCTGTCGGCATGAAATTTAAAAAAGACGGCCGCGAACTTTACTTTAATATGAAGCATATCGGCAACAATTATTGGATTGACCAAAAGAGCGGCGCGGCTTTGGTAAAAATAAGCAATTTGTGCCTGCAGAAACATGCCACTTCCGCCAGCAATGTTTGCGTAGCTTTTTGGGAGTGGGCGACTAGCTCCGAAGGGGAAAAATTTAGCATAAAAAACAACTACGGCACTGTAATTTTATCCAATATAAACGCCAATGATAATGTTGAAGACGCTTTCTTGGGCAGATCATTCTTTACGCCCTTCGGCGAGCATAAAAGTGCTTTTAGGGCGAGGGGAGGCTTCTTGGTATTGCAAGGCAAAGCTAAGGAGAGCTTGCTCGGCGAGCCTGTTTTCCACAGAGCAAACGGAACTACTAATGTATTGGTCGGCATAAAGCAATCCAGCGAGCCTGTTGAAAAGACTATTTCATACACAAAAACTAATACTTACGTCTTATTCTCTTCCGATTTTACCAAGCTTATCAAGAACAATGTTAAAACCGGCGGAATCAGATTGACTAAGGATTTGAAAGCACAGACTTCACTTTAAGTGGTTTTGTGGATTTGTATAGCCCCGGGCTTAATTAGGCCCGGGGCTTTTTTGATATTTTTACTCGGTCTAAGTTAAGTCCTCATGTGTTTTTCAACTCGCGTGAAATGCTATTCTCACGGCTAGCAGACTTCCGCATTTGGCTTTTTTACTCGGTCTAAGTTAAGTCCTCATGTATTTTTCAACTCGCATGAAATGCTATTCTCACGGCTAGCAATTTTCCATATTTGGGTAAATTTAAGTTTTTTCTTCGCTTAAATACCGCGGCGGCTTTGCCGCCATCGTTCTAGGTATTCTGCGCTTAGAATAAAACTTAAATTTTCCTCAAATCTGAAAAATCACGCCGGTTGTGCTCCCTCACGCTGAAATCTTTTTTACTCTTTCAATCTTGCTAACTTATTTCTACCTCTTATAATTATTTCTCTTTTCTTAAAAATTTCTTCTTTATACTCCAATATATAAATTTATTCGGTCGTAAAATGCTTCCATAACTTTTTTATCATTTAATGTAGGTCAGGTTTTACCTGACGTTAAAAAGAAGTTTACATTTGTCGGGCAAAGCCTGACCTACATATATGTATTAATTCTCTTTGTAATATTCTTTTTCCCATTCTTTGCGCCGTGTCGTACGTCGGGGCGTTTTGTTAAAAAACGAAAACAGTTGACTTGTTTTTTTTTTTTGATAAATTT
>CAKUBV010000008.1 GCA_934643455.1 Candidatus Proelusimicrobium excrementi
AGAAGGAGTAAGATTCGCGATCAGGGAAGGCGGCAGGACGGTAGGCGCCGGCGTCGTTACCAAAATTATCGAGTAATAATTTGCAGCAAAAACCTAATAGGGACATTGAAAACAATGTCCCTATAGGTATCTTTAGAAGAGGGCGTAAAGCCCTTCTTTCGGTATTTTAAAACAGGAAAAGAAAATGGCAACAGCAGAAAGATTAACATTCGTGCTTTCCTGCACGCAATGCAAGAATAAAAACTACTATTTCGCGAAAGGCAAAAAGAAAGATTATAAAGTAGAATTGAACAAGTTTTGCAAAAAATGCGGCAAGCAGACCGTTCATAAAGAAAGCAAAGCTTCCAAATAAATTCGCGTATCAAATTTCAATTGGGAGCGTCGGTTAACTGGTAAACCACCGGTCTCCAAAACCGGGACTGAAGGTTCGAGTCCTTCCGCTCCTGCCAGATTTTAAATAACGGTAGGTTATATGAACAAAGCAATTAGTTTTCTAAGAGAGTCATACTTCGAGCTTAAAAAGAGCGTATGGCTTTCCAGGGCGCAGATGATACAATCCACGATATTCGTATTTATCGTGGTCGCTATTATTTCAATATATATAAGCGGGATAGATTTCATATTATCTTCGATACTGGGCAAAATTATCGGGGGCAATTAATAATGAGCGAAGAAATCACCAACAATCAACCCGCTGCGGCCTCCGCCAACGCCGATTCCGCGCAAGAAAAATTCTGGTATGTGGTGCACACCCAAACCGGACATGAAGATAAAGTAAAAGAAAAGATTTTAACCCAGATAAAAGTTCAAAATTTTGGCGACAGAATCTTCAACGTATTAGTGCCTACCGAAGAAGTTGTTGAAGTCAAACAAAATAAGAAAACTTTAAGAAAACGCAAATTTTTCCCCGGATATATTTTGGTTGAGATGATACTTTCCAGCCAGTCTTATTGGTTTATAAGAAATATCGTCGGGGTAACGGGCTTTTTGGGCGATCCTTATCCTGTTCCGCTTCCGGAAGAGGAAATCGCCGGCATCGTAGAACTTACCACCGTTACCGACGGCAAGCCCAAACATGCGGTTCAATTCAACCGCGGCGAGCAAGTCCGCATTACGGAAGGGCCGTTTAAGCATTTCGTGGGCGTTATAGAAGACGTCAACGAAGGCAAAAACAAGCTTAAAGTCATGGTAACCGTATTTGACAGAGCCGCCCCCGTGGAAGTTGACTATTTGCAAGTGGAAAAAATCAATTAATTTTGGCAGCAACCCGCTTAAGCGGGGAAATTAAGGAGTAAAATTAAAATGGCAAAAGAGAAAAAAATTAAAGGCTATATTAAACTGCAAATTCCTGCAGGCGCAGCCAACCCTGCCCCCCCGGTAGGTCCGGCTTTGGGTCAGCACGGCGTCAACATTATGGAATTCTGCAAGCAGTTTAACGCCAAAACAGCAAAATTAGAAAAAGGCATTAAGATCCCTGTCGTTATCACCGTATACGAAGACAGATCTTTTTCCTTTATCACCAAGATGCCGCCTATGGCGGTCCTTATCGTGAAGAAACTGGGCCTTGCTAAGGGTTCCGGCACACCTCACAAAGATAAAGTAGGCAAGCTTACGCAGAAACAGTGTGAAGAAATCGCGGCCGAAAAATTGCCCGATTTGAACACCAAAGACGTCAAACAGGCCGCCGAGATGGTAAAAGGTACGGCCAGAAGCATGGGCGTCGATATCGTAAAATAAATTTTTACCCAGGGAGGGCTTCGGCCCGTTGACCTAAAGGAGAAAAGATGGGAAAAAGACTTGAAACAGCAAAAAAAGCGATAGACAGCAAAAAGCTCTATACACTTAAAGAAGCGGTTGCTTTATGCAAAGACAACGCGAAAGCCAAATTTGACGAAACCGTTGAATTGCATGTCCGCTTAGGCATAGACACCAAAAAATCCGACCAGCAAGTAAGGACGATGGTTGTCCTTCCGCATGGTACCGGTAAAACCAAACGCATTGCCGTTTTGGCTAAAGGCGAGCATGCTCAGGATGCTCAAAAAGCCGGTGCCGATTTGGTAGGCGGCGAAGATTTGGTGGAAGATATTTTAAAGGGCAAAATGGATTTCGACGTGCTCGTTGCCACGCCGGACACCATGAGAGATTTGGCCAAAGCGGCTAAAATCTTGGGCCCCCGCGGTTTAATGCCTAACCCGAAGGCCGGCACCGTCACTTTTGACGTCGCCACCGCCGTGAAAGAGCTTAAAGCCGGCAGAATTGAATTTAAAGCCGACGCTTACGGCATCGTACACGTACCCGTAGGCAAAGCTTCTTTCGATGCCGAAAAACTGTTCACCAACGCAAAAGCTGTTTTAGACGTAATCAACAGAGTCAAACCCTCAACCTCAAAAGGCGTATACGTGAGAACCATCTCCGTATCCTCCACCATGGGGCCCGGTTTACATGTTGATACCAGTAAAGTAAACGCATAGTTAAACTCTTTTGCTATAAGCCCCGCGCCTTTTAGGTGCGGGGCTTTTTTTGTAATAAATTAAATTTATGTACGGGCCATATATTATTTCGTCACGTTGTGATGTTTGCGGTTTTAATATGGTCTTAGTTTATTATTGAGGTATTAGTCTTGAGGTAAGCATTTACAAAAGGGCAAAACCGATCTGTTTTAAATGGTTTAAAAATAAAACCCGGATAAAATCCGGGTTCATTAAACTTAAATATTATTTGCCTATTTTTATATGCCAAAGATATTCGATATTGCCGTGTACGCCGGTAATGGGGGAATTTATCAATCCGCCTTCTTGCGCGTTAAACTGCCGCTCAAGATTTTCTTTAAAAAACTCCCTTACGGAAGCTATCGCTTTTTGCCGGTTTTCTTCCGTCTTCACTATGCCGTGGGGGACTTCTTTTGGGCTTAATTCAAATTGCGGTTTTATCAGGAATGCAATATCGCTTTTATCCGCCATGCAGGAAAATAAAGCCGGCATTATCATTTTAAGCGATATAAAAGAAACGTCAACGGCCGCCGCCTCAAAACGGGCTGGGAACATATCCGGCCTGATGTAGCGGGCATTCGTATTAGGATGAAAGAAAAAGTTTTTAAAAGCGGTAATTTCGCTCGCTATTTGGCCTTTGCCTACGTCAACGCCGTAAACTTCCTTTGCGCCTCTCAGCAGAAAACAATGGGAGAACCCCCCCGTAGCCACGCCTATATCCGCGCAAATTTTATCTTTTACGTCTATATTAAAAGCGTCCAGCGCGCCTTGCAGCTTAAGGCCTCCGCGCGATACATACGGGCAGGATTTTTCTTTCAAAGATATTGTGTCTTCGGGTTTGATGTTCCTGTCGGCGCGCGTTTCCACCTGTCCGTTAACCATGGCTTCCCCGGCCATAATTATGGCCTGCGCCTTGTTTCTGCTTGAAGCAAGCCCTTGTTCCACCAAAGCGTTATCTAAGCGTAATTTAGGCATTTTCTTCCTTATCAAAGGGCTCTAAGACCAATTCCGCCCCTTTTTCTTTCAAAGCGTCGACTTTAAATTTAACTTCATTTAATTTTTCCGAAAGTTCCTTTGAAAGTTTTATCCCTTCTTCAAACAGTTTGGAACTTTCTTCTAAGGCGATAGTATCGCTGTCCAAAGTGTTTACTATTTCTTCAAGGCGGGCTAATTTTGCCTCAAAGGTATTTTTTTTGTTCATATGGTTTCCACCTCAAAATTATCGTAAGAAGTCTGCACGGTAAGGCGTTCGCCTTTCAAAGAAGAACGCACAACCTCCCCGGTAGCCGCGCGGCGCACTATGGCGTAACCGCGTTTCAGGGTGGCTTCGGGGCTTAATAATTTAAGCCTTTGGACGGCCGTTTCCAAGGAGTGTTCTTTAGTGCGCGTCAAATTGTCCATTTTTATACAAAGAGTTTCTTTTAAATCGTCAAGCAGCTGTTCTTTCCTGTCGAAGAACAAATGCGGCTCTTTAAGGAATTTGCTGTTTGCGGCCAGCTCAAATCTGCTTTTTAAGCGTTGGTATTGTATTTCAAGCGAATTAAACAAAAGTTTGTTTAAATTAAGCAGTTTTTCGGCTGTGTCCTGAGCGTTTTTAACTACCAGTTCTGCCGCGGCGGAAGGCGTCGGCGCCCTCAAAGACGCCGCAAAATCCGTGAGCGTGAAATCGGTTTCATGCCCCACGCAGGAAATTACCGGTATCTTGCTTGCGGAGACTGCGCGCACCACTGTTTCCTCGTTAAAACTCCATAAATCTTCTATACTTCCGCCGCCGCGTCCCAGTAAAATAACGTCAACCGGCGGAGTGAGTCTTTGCAGGTTTTCCAAAGCTTTTACTATTTGTTCTTTGGATCCTTCCCCCTGAACAAGCGTCGGGGCTATAATAACTTCAAGATTGCGCCCGCGCCTTTTAAGGACGGAAAGTATATCCCTGACCGCCGCCCCGGTGGGCGAAGTAATAATGCCTATCCTTGAAGGGAACTGCGGCAGAGGCAGTTTTTTGTCTTCGTCGAACAGTCCTTCTTCGGATAGTTTCGCTTTAAGTTTTTCAAATTCAAGATAAAGGTTTCCCCGTGTTTTAACTTCCGCTTCCCGCGCTATAATTTGGTAACGTCCTTGTTTTATATAACAGGATAAATCTCCTCGCACAAGGATTTGATCCCCTTCTTTTAAATTGACCCCTCGCGCATAGCCTTTAAACAATACTGCGGAAATTAGGGCGTTTTGGTCTTTTAAATCAAAATAAATATGTCCGCTGGCGGCTTTTTTCAGATTTGATATTTCGCCTTCCACGGCCACCCCTGCCAGCACGCCTTCTAGCATTTCTTTTATGATTAAGCTGATTTCCGTTACGGAGAAAATTTTATTTGCGTCAAAAGGCGGCATTATTTTTTCTTCCTCAAGTTAAATTGCCTTTCTTTGATAAGTTTTTCTTTGCCCATTAAAGTAGGTTTATAGAATTTTTTAGGCATGGGCATATATTCCTGTTCCACATAATGATTGGGAAAGTCGTGCGCGTATTTGTATCCTTGGTTTTTGCCGCCGCTTTTAAGGTGAACGGGTACATCGCGCCTGGGGCCGTTGCGGACTTCGTTTAAAGCTTCGTTTATGGCCAAATAAGCCGCATTTGATTTAGGCGCGCAGGCGACGTAAATCGCCGCATGTGCAAGCGGTATCCTCACTTCCGGCATTCCCAAAACTTCCGCGCTTTTAAAGGCGGCCTCGGCTATAACAAGGGCCGTAGGTTCGGCAAGGCCGACGTCTTCCGCGGCGCAGATAAAAATACGCCTTGCTATAAAACGCGGATCCTCCCCCGATTCCAGCATTCTGGCCAGCCAATATACGGCGGCGTCCGGGTCCGATCCGCGCATGGATTTTATAAAAGCGGAAATAATATCATAATGGTCGTCGCCTTTTTTATCGTAATTCAAATGCCTTTTTTGAATACAGTCTTTTGCGATTTCCAATGTGATTTGTTTTGGCTCGCCTACGTACGGCGTAGTTATAAGGGCAAGCTCCAGCGCATTTAAGAAACGTCTGGCGTCGCCGTTGGCCTGAGTGATAAGGAAATCCCTCGCCTCTTCGTCTATTTTAAAATTTTCTATATTTTCGGCTCTTTTTGTAATTTTCGCCAAATGTTCTTTGGAGAGAGGTTTAAATTCAAATACCGAAAATCTTGAAAGTAATGCGTTGTTGATATAAAAATAAGGGTTTTCCGTAGTTATGCCGATAAGTATAATCTGTCCGCTTTCTACGGAAGGAAGCAAAACATCCTGCTGTGTTTTATTAAAGTGATGTATTTCATCCAAAATCAGCAGAGTGCGTTTCTGTTCAAAATTGTTTTCTATCCTTATTTTTGCTTCTTCCAGGACTTTTTTTAAATCCGCTACGCCTGCGGCGGCGGCGTTAAGTTCGCTTACGTGCGCTTTTGTGCTTTTGGCTATGAACCTGGCCAAGGCGGTTTTGCCGACTCCTGGCGGGCCGAAGAACACCGCCGAGCGCACTTTATCGGCCTCAATGAGCCTGCGCAGAAGTTTCCCCGGCGCAAGTATATCATCCTGCCCGGCGAAGTCTTCTATATTTTTAGGCGCAAGCCGCGCGGCCAAAGGCATATTGGCCAAAACATTACCGATTTTCTGTTCTTCAAAAAAATCCTGCATAATTATTTAAGCGGCAGACGGTTAAGCGCAAGCGTAAGTTTTTCTATCGCGCTGTCTATCTGCTTTTCTCCGGCTTTGTTTTTTTGTTCTTCGTTATTGCTTTTGGTATAAACTTTTGCGGCGTAAAACAAGGCCGTGTGCAAAAGCACTTTAAAAGTGTCTACGGTATGTTTTTCTTCGGATATTTGGTCCATTTTATTTTCAATTTCCCTGGCCAAAGCGTTAACGTCCAGCGGGCCCAAGCCCTCCAGCGTAACATTATCAAGTTCTATCCTTTTTACGGTTACCGTAACGGGTTCTTGTTTTTTGCTCATTTGCCGCCCAAATCGGGGGAGGAGGACTGCTGCTCTATCCTCTCAATCTCCCTGTCTATTTTATTGTAAAGTTTTTTTAATATGGAAGTCGTAACGTCTTTCCATTCTTTTAAAGCCTTTGCCGTAACCTGCGCGCTTTGCAGAACTTTTACATTGGATTCCAAAGTCCTGACTTTCGCTTGCAGAAGGATATTTTCCTCTTCGGCCTGCGCAAGCCTTACGGAAATGCGGTCTATTAAAAGATGCAGCTGTTTGTATTTGTCTTCTTCCATATTAATTTATCTTAACTGCGCGCCGAGTTTGCTCTTTAAAGCTTCAAGCACGGTTTCCACGGCTTTGTTGACTTCGGCGTCTGTTAAGGTCTTTTCCTTTGAGATAAAATCAAAGCTTAAAGTAATGCTCTTTTTACCCTGCGGCAAATTATCGCCCTGATACAAATCTATCAAGTGGTACGCCGTTTCGGGTGCGGATTGTTTCAGAACTTCGCGCACGGAATCGAAGGAAACGGTTTTGTCCAGTACTACCGACAAATCCCTCTTTGAAGCCGGGAACGCGCTTATTTCTTCCGCTTTTTTAAATTGCTGCGCGTCAAAAACTTTTTCCAGGTTTTTAACGTCAAACTCAAAGGCGTAAACATCCTGTTTAATGCCGTAAGCTTTAAGGGTAAGCGGATGCACTTGTCCCAAAAAGCCTATCTTTTTATTATCAAGCATAATGTCCATGCAAATTTTGGGATGCATATAAGCCGGGGCCGCTTTTGCGGGTTTAAAAGAAATGTTTTTAAAATCCCTGAGCGTACCGCTTACTATGCCTTTAAGCCCGTAAAAACCGACGTGGCATTGCGGCGTCATAAAAAACTTTTCTCTGGGTGTTTTCCCGCACATAACGCCGCTTAGGGCGAAAGTTTCAAGCGGGAAACCTTTTTGCAGATTGAAAATCTTTCCGTATTCAAAAAGGCTCAAATCATGTCTGCCGAAGTTTTGGTTAAAAGCAATGTTTTTAAGCAAGCTTATCAAAAGCATAGGGCGCATAAATTCCATACCGTCGGCCAAAGGATTTTTAATTTCTACGGCGGTTTTATCGCTGTAGCCGAAATTTGCCAAATCTTTTGCGGAAACGAAATCAAAGTTTTTACATTCGTAAAAGCCTAGCCCGGCAAGAACTTCGCTGAATTTCTCGCCCAAGTCTACGGCTTTAGGGTTTTCGCCGAAGTATAAAGAAGCGTGCGTTACGCCCGTATTATCCGCGGCCAAATTATCCAAGCCTATATAACGGGCGGCTTCTTCCGCCAGATCCCATTTATGGTTTAAATCTCTGCGGCAGGAAAGCGGCGTAAAGCTCCAGGTTTCGCCTTCGGCTTTAAAATCCGCACCGAGCCTGTTAAAAATATCTTTAAGCTGCCTGCGGTCTATATCCATGCCGATAATTTTTTCTATGTCTTCGGGTTTAAAATTTATCGCGGCCGGTTTATAAGGTGCGGGATATACGTCGTTGATTTCGCCGGGTTCTCCGCCGCAAATATCCAAAATAAGCGCGGTGGCCATCTCTATGGATTTTACGCAGGTGTCAATATCCACGCCTCTTTCAAATCTCTGGGAAGATTCCGTACTTACGGCAAATTTCTTGGAAGTTTTGTTAATGCAAGGCGGATAGAAATACGCGCCCTCTAAAAAAACGTCTTTGGTTTCAGGCAGAATGCTGTCGCCTTTCCCGCCGATTACGCCGGCCAAAGCCACGGCTTTTTTGCCGTCTGCTATAATTAAGTTTTGTGGCGTCAGCGTTCTCTCGACGTCGTCCAAACCCAGGAATTTCTCGCTTTCTTCGGCCCAGCGCACGTTTATTTCTCCGCCTTCAAGGTGGTTAAGGTCAAAAGCGTGCATGGGGTGGCCTATTTCAAAAAGGACGTAATTGGTAATATCGACAAGAGCGTTTTTCGGGTTAACTCCCATAGCCAAGAGCCTTTCTTTAAGCCACTGCGGGGACTCCGTATTTTTTACGTTTCTTATAATTCTGCCGGCGTATCTGGGGCAGCCGCTTTCATCGGTGTGCAAAGATATTTTCAAAGCCGGTCCTTCGCCTTTTACCTGTTTCCATTCTTTATTTTTAAGAGGCAGGTTCATAAGTACGCTAAGTTCCCTCGCTATGCCCAAATGGCTCATCAAATCGGGCCTGTTGGGAGTAAGGGAAACTTCAAAAACAGCGTCGGCTTTGCCGTAAAGGGTTTTAACGTCCGTACCGACGGGAATATCCGACGGCAAAATCATTATTCCTTTTTGGCGTTCCGCGGCCAAACCCAGTTCGTCCGCTGAGCATAACATCCCTTCGGAAACCACGCCTCTGATTTCCGCCGGTTTTAAATAAATTTTGCCAAGCCTAGAGCCTACGTTCGCCAAAGGAACGGTTTGTCCTTCTGCTATATTCTGCGCCCCGCATACTACGCGCTTTGCGCCGTCTTTGGTTTCCAAATCCACCAAATGCAGTTTTTCGGAATTGGGATGCGCGTTTATTTTTACGATTTTAGCCGCGTAAATATCGTCAAAATCCGCGCCGGTTTTTTTAATCTCTTCAACTTCCATGCCCAGCACGGTCAGCTTTTTCGCCAATTCTTCGGGCGTTAAATCCAAGTCAATAAAATCTTTAAGCCAGGAATATAATATTTTCATTTAAAATTGCTCCAAAATTCTTATGTCGTTTTCGTAGAAAGTTCTGATGTCTTTTATCCCGAGGGAGAACATCGCCAGCCTTTCCACGCCCATGCCGAAAGCGTATCCGCTGTAAACTTCCGGGTCGATTTGGCAGTTTCTGAGGACGTTCGGGTGCACTATGCCGGCCCCCATCATTTCTTTCCAGCCGGAGCCTTTGCATACCGGGCAGTTTTTATCTTTCCCTTCGCAGAACACGCATTTAACGTCCACTTCCACGCTGGGTTCCGTAAACGGGAAGAAAGAGGGGCGGAAGCGAACTTCGGCTTTTTTGCCGAACAAACCTTGCATAAATACGGTTAAATCTCTTTTTAAATCCGCCAGGCTTACGTTTTTATCTACATACAAGCCTTCTATCTGATGAAACACAGGGCTGTGCGTGGCGTCCAAAGAATCTTTGCGGAATACGCGCCCCGGCGCCATAATGCGTATCGGCGGTTTCTGTTTCTGCATGGTGCGTATCTGTACGCCGGAAGTATGCGTTCTTAACACGAAATCGCTTTTATGGGTGTTTTTAATAAAGAAGGTATCCTGCATATCCCTTGCGGGGTGATGGGCGGGAATATTCAAAGCGTCAAAATTGTGATATTCGTCTTCAATAAAAGGCCCGTGCGCCCAAATAAAGCCGAGCTTTGAAAGAATGTCCGTCATTCTTTTCTGCGCTATGGCGAGGGGGTGTCTTCCACCCTTGTTGAACGGGAAAGCCGGTAAAGTTAAATCCAAATCGGTTTTGTTTAGCTCTTCGTTAATGGCGGCGTTTTCAAGTTCTGCGTTTTTTGCTTCAAACAAAGAGGATAATTTTATTTTAAGAGCATTGCTCAAAGGGCCGAAGATTTTTTTCTCTTCCAAAGAAAGATCTTTGAGGCTTTTTAAAAGTTCGGTAAGTTCGCCTTTGCGTCCTATCGCGGCGACTTGCAAATCCTGCAAATCTTTAACGTTTTTGCAGGCTTGTATTTTTGATGTGTAATTTGTTTCTATTAAATTCAGTTTGTTTTTAAGTTCTTCAATCATAATATTATTATAGAAAATTAGTCCGCCCAAACACTAGTTCAACGGCGGTTTATGCGAGGTTTAAATTTTATGATGTTTTTTAACTCTTCATTTGGAGTTTTGCGGGGGAGTTTCCGCCTTGGCCTAAAGGCCGTTTCTCCCGCCTTAAGTTTTATTATTTTGCCTAAAGTGCTAAGTATCGGCGGAAGTCTTGATATCGCGCCCTGTTTGTTTTTGCACCGCAGAAGTTTTTGCACCGCACAAGAAAAATATTTCCCTGTGCGTTTTTATTCGTCTGTTTCTCGGCGGCGTCTGCATTAGTTGGCGGATAACTAATAAAAAACCCCCGGCGAACCGGGGGTTAAATTTGTCCAATCCCAAATTAACGTTTGGAGAACTGGAAACGTCTTCTCGCTTTGGGCTGGCCCGGTTTCTTTCTTTCGACCATTCTGGGGTCTCTGGTAAGGAATCCGGCCTTTTTCATGGATTTTTTATTGTCTTCGCCGAGTACAGCGAGTGATCTCGCTATGGCGTGGCGTATTGCGCCGGCCTGGGAGGCGATACCGCCGCCGGAAACTTTAACGTTTACGTCAAATTCTTTTTCGGCTTTGATTTCGCTCAGCGGGGCGAGGACGGTGTCCTGATATCTGGGACATCCGCGGAAATAGTCTTCCAACGTTTTGGTGTTGATAATTACTTTTCCGGAACCTTTCACGAGCTCGGCCTGAGCTACGGAAGTTTTTCTTCTACCGGTTTTAATCTGTTTGGTTTCCATAAAAATCACCTTTTATTTTGAGAACCTTTCGGCAAAAGAATGCTCTTCGCCATTGAAAATTCTAAGTCTTTTCATTCTTTTGGCGCGAAGTTTGTTATTGTCAAGCATGCGGTAAACGGCGAGCTCAATAACTTTCGCGGCGTTGTTTTCCATCTGCCTTTTGAAAGGAACTTCTTTAGCGCCTTTCGCGTAGCCGGAGTGGGAGAAATAAACTTTCTCTTCAGCTTTTTTCCCGGTTACTTTGATTTTGCCGGCATTGGTAACGACTACGAAATCCCCGCAGTCCATATTGGGGGTAAAAGTTCTTTTATGTTTGCCCATGAGGTAAACCGCCAACTGAGTAGCGAGCCTGCCGAGGGTCTTGCCGGTAGCATCAATATGATGCCATTTTCTTCCTGCTTCGGCTTCCTGAACGGAAGGTAAGTATGTTTTGCTCATTTTGTACCTTTGTGTTTTATAGGATTTGACTCGGGTCCTATTAATTTCACATAAATTTGCGCTTTTGCGCCCGCGCTACCACTGCGCGCCGGCTTTCTAAGCTAAAAAAAGAGGAATGGTTGGGATAGGATTCGAACCTATGTAGGGCACGCCCGACGGTTTTACAGACCGTTGCTTTTGACCGCTCAGCCACCCAACCGTTCCTCTAAAATCTGTATGATTTTTAAAGCCGGATAAAACCTTTCTGGTTTTATCGTTTCTTAAAAACCGGATAATTTATTATAGCAAAATAATTCGCACATCTACAAACAATTTTGTTTTATTTTTATTTCGCTTTAATAAATTATATCAAAAAAATTAAATTTCTTTAATCTTCTTAATAAATTCTTCCCATGGGCAGGCTTCTCCGCCGCCTTGGGCGAAATCGGGCTTTCCGCCGCCGCGTCCGTTTATTGCGGCCGCCACGGCTTTAGCCGTTTTGTTGGCGTCGGGCCCGCCTTTAAAGCTTTTCACGACGAAAGATTTTTTGCCGTCCCTATCGGCCGAAATCAAAATAACTTTGCCTTTATTCTTATCCGCCATATTGTCGGCAAGGGTTCTCAGTTCTTTTATTTCGGTGTTTTCCGCGTTAAAAGCAGTAAGCTGCGTACCGTCTTTCAAAGTTAAATCGCATTGGGCGGATTTATCGGCGCCGCTTAAAAGCCTGCGTTTAAGTTCGGCCACTTCCTTCTTAAGTTCCTGTTCCAAGTTCAGCATACTTTCCACTTTTTTCGCCAAGTCGTCGACGGAAGTGTTTAACATTTTTGAAAGCAGCATCGAGGTGTTTGCGACGTGTTTTAAATGTTTGATTGCGCTTAATCCCGCTACGGCCTCAATACGGCGGACGCCCGCGGAAACCGCACTTTCCCTTAAAATCCTTATACTCATTATTTCGCCCGTGCTTTTTACGTGCGTACCGCCGCAAAGCTCAAGGCTGGCGCGGTTTAAAGGATCTTTAAAGCCGTCTTTTGCCATTAAAACAAATCTGGCCGGGTCGGCATAAGTTTCACCGAGCAGCACCGTCGCGCCGAGTTCTTTTGCGTCTTTAAGCGGGCGCACCTGCGTTTCCACTTTAAGATTTTGTTCGATTATACTGTTGGCTACGCCCCATACGGATAAAAGCTGAGCCGGGGTGGGCGGTGTGGAAATGGTATAGTCAAAGCGGAGTTTATCCGGCGAAACGAAAGAACCTGCCTGATGCACTTCGTCGCCCAGGATTTTTCTTAAGGCGGCGTTTAACACGTGTACTGCTGAATGGTTTGCGGCGGCTTTAAATCTTGCCACCTGATCCACCGCAAGCGTAATTTTCTGTCCTTTCCTGAGTTCGCCTTTGATGATGTTTACTTTGTGCAAATAAATTTTTTCAATCGGTTTTTGGGTATCGCTTACGCGCGCGGTTACTTCTCCTTGGACTTCTATCGCGCCGATATCGCCCACTTGTCCGCCGGACTGAGCGTAAAAGCTGGTTTTATCTGTAATTACAAAACCTTCTTTATCAAGTTTGTCCGTAATTTTGTAATCTTTGGTAAGCAAAGCCAAAATCTCCGCCTGTTGGGTTAAAGTTTCATAACCGGTAAACTCGGTCGCGGGCAAAGATCCCTCCAGCTGCTGCATGACGAGCACTTTTTCTTTTTCAAACTCGTCTGCGTAAGCGCGGGAATTTTCTTTTGCGGTTTTCTGAGCTTCAAAAAAACCTTTCTCGTCGAGTTTTATATTCTTTTCGGACAAGATTTCTTTGGTAAGTTCCAAAGGAAAACCGTAAGTTTCGTAAAGGTTGAAAGCTTCTTCGCCGGAAAACTCCGCCGGATTGTTTTTGATTATTTCCTGCAGTCTTTGTTCGCCGTCGTTTAAGGTTTTAAAGAAAGCGGTTTCTTCCGCTTTCAAAGCCGATATGATATGGTTCGCGCCGGTTAAAAGCTGCGGATAAATATCTTTATAAATTTCTAAAACGCTGGGCACAAGCATATGGAGGAACGGCTGTGTTCTTCCGTGCAGTTTCCCGTAACGCGCGGCGCGCCTTATGAGGCGGCGCAAAATGTATCCGCGTCCTTCGTTTGAAGGTAAAACGCCTTCGGAAAGCAAAAAGCTTGAAGCGCGCACATGGTCGGCAACTATTCTTAACGCGGAAACTTCCGCCGGGTTCTTGCCGGCTATGGCCAGTATCTTTTTCGCCTGGTCTATTATGGGCGTGAACAAATCGGTGTCAAAGGGATTGTCGACGTTTTGCATAACCATGCAAAGCCTTTCAAGGCCCATGCCGGTGTCAATGTTCTTTTGCGGTAATTTTTCAAGGGTGCCGTCTTCCAAACGGTTGAACTGGGTAAAAACCAAATTCCATATTTCCACATATCTGCCGCAGTCGCATGCTATGCCGTTTTTGGCGCAGTCGGGGCAGCCTTTGTCTTCGCCGAAATCGTAATAAATTTCCGAACACGGGCCGCAAGGGCCGGTGGGGCCCATAGTCCAAAAGTTGTCGGCTTCGTCAAATTCATAAATGCGGCTTTTGTCTATTATTTTGGACCAAGCTTCATAAGCTTCTTCATCTCTGGGGGCTATGCCGCCTTTGTAAATGCTGACGTAAAGCTTACTTTTGTCCATTTTAAGCTCATTGGTAAGATAGTCCCAAGCCCAGGCTATGGCCTCTTTTTTAAAATAATCGCCGAAGGAAAAGTTCCCCAGCATTTCAAAGAAAGTCAAATGCCTTTTTGTAAAACCGACATTGTCGATGTCCGTAGTCCTGAGGCATTTTTGGGAAGTTGTGGCATTTTTAAGATTTTTTTTAAGCCCGAGGAAGTTCGGTTTGAATTGAACCATTCCCGCGGAAGTGAATAAAAGCGTCGGGTCCCCGTGGGGGATAAGAGAGCTTGATTCTATTATCGGTAAGCCCTTCTTGTGAAAATAATTTAAAAAACTGCTTCTTACATTTTGGCTTTTCATATTATAAATTACCTCAAAATATTATAAAGTATATCATATTAGTAAGGGGTGCACCAGAATGAAAACCGTGTTTATAATCAATCCTAAATCGGGTAAAAAACTCGGCGGATCAAATTTAAAATTTTTAATAAACAAACATTTCCCGCAGGCCGAAATTCTTTTTACGGAATATAAAGGCCATGCAAGCGAATTGGCCGCGAAAGCCGCCGCGGAAGGTGCGGAGAAGGTTATAGTCGCCGGCGGGGACGGCACCATTAACGAAGCCGTCCAAAGCCTCGCCGGTACGCAAACGGCTTTGGGGGTTATCGCTTTGGGCAGCGGCAACGGCCTTGCGCGGGAACTCGGCTGCCCGCTCGGCGCGCTTGAAGAAAGAGTCCGCGCTTTAAAAAACTTCTCTGTAAAAACATACGATTTAGGCCGCGCGAACGGGGAATATTTTATAAACTTGGCCGGCGTCGGCATCGAGGCGGACATCGCACTTAAATTTGACGCTTTGGGCGCTTCCGGCAAAAGGGGGAAATGTCCTTATTTTAAGATAGGCGCACAGTCTTTTTTTAAGTATAAAGCTCCGTCTTTGAAAGTAAAAACCGACGCCGGGGAATATCTCTTTAAAGCCATATCTTTGGTGTTCGCGAACGGACGTCAGTACGGAAGCAATTTCATAATAGCGCCGGCGGCTTCTTTTTCCGACGGTTTTTTGGATATGACGGTTATCAAAAAAACGAATATTTTTAAATTGCTTTTGGGGCTTCCGTCATTTTTCTTTCCGTCTTGCAAAATCGTAAGTATTACCGATACTTATAAAATAAGGAGCGCAAAGATAGAGCTTGGAGGCGTCTTCGCCTATCACATTGACGGAGAACCGAAAACCGCAAAGGACATTCTTGAAATAGAAATATGCCCCGGAAAGCTGAAAGTATTAAGCGGCGCATGCGGGCAATAAGGCCTGATTTCGCCGGCCGCATTCGTCAAGATTGCCGTTGACAGCATGTCTAACAAATGATTTAATAAGCACACGGGCAAAGCCCGAGGGTAAAACTGGAGGAAATTATGAAACTCAAAATTACAGCCAAGAACATTAAGCTTACGCAGGCGATTAAAGATTATACCGCTTCAAAAGTGGACAAACTTGATAAGTTTTTTGATGAATCCGCCTGGGCCGAAATAGTTTTAAGCGTGGACAAGAAAATCAATCAAAGGGCCGAGCTTACCGTTCATTCCGGCAAAAAGAAATTTACCGGCAAATCAATAGAAGAAGATTTGTATAAAGCTATCGACGGTACGATTCTTAAAATCGAAGCCCAGGTCAGGAAGACCAAAGGCAAAGCCGTACAAAGCAAAAAAACGGCTGTTAAGGAAGATTTGGCCTCCTATTACGGCGCGGTATTCGCTCCGCAGAACGACGTTAAGTTCTCCGTAATAAAACAGGTTGAAGTCCATCCGATGAACCCCGAAGACGCCGCCTATGAAATGGAAAGGCTTGGCTATACTTTCTGGATGTTCATGGACGAAGAATCCAAACAGATCAACCTTATTTTCAAGAGATTGGACGGCACTTACGGCCTCATCCAGCCCGTAAAAGCCAAATAAAAGGTGGCATCGTGCCGGAATTCGCCCGCTCTATAACAGTCGCGCAAATGCTCGAGGACAAGGGGCAGGAATTAAGCCTCGAGCTTTTGTGCGGCCGGGAATATATCAACAGGGAAATAATCAAGCCCAGCATAAACAGGCCGGGCCTGGCCCTTGACGGCCATTTGGAAAATTTCCGCGCGGAAGCCGTGCAAATAATGGGCCGCGGGGAATACGCTTTCTGCGCAAAACTGTCTTATAAAAAATTAAAAGCCAATTTAAAAAAGATGTTTAAAGCGGGGCAGGTTCCCTGCGTTGTGGTAACGGCCGGAATGAAAGTCCTTCCGGGCATAAAGCAGGCCTGTAAGGAGGAAAAACTTCCCCTTTTGAGCACTTGCCTTGATACGGCCACTTTCGTGTCGGAGCTTATAGCTTATTTGGATGATTGCATTTCCCCCAGAACGCATGTCCACGGCGTACTTGTAAAAGTTTCCGGCATGGGCGTGCTTATACGCGGGGACGCGGGCATAGGCAAAAGCGAATGCGCTTTGGAACTTATTAAGCGCGGGCACATTTTGGTGGCCGACGACGTTGTGGAAATACAGAGGCGTCGCGGACATTCTTTAATAGGTTCATGTCCTCCGATGCTTAAGCATTATATGGAAGTGCGCGGTTTGGGTATTTTGGATATAGAGCTTTTATTCGGCGTAGGCGCGGCCATGGACAGCACTGCGATAGAAATGGAAGTCAATCTTGTAGCCCCCACCGGCGAGATTGACCGCCTGGGCATAGAACAGCAGCGCAGTAATATTTTGGGGGTGGAAATAAACTCCCTTACCATCCCCGTAACCCCGGGGCGTAACCTTGCGGTATTAATAGAAGTGGCGGCTTTGAACCAGCGTCTTAAAGGGCAGGGTATAAGTTCGGCCAAGGAATTTAACAAAAAACTGCTTGAAAAAATGAAAGGCGGCAAAAATGGAACAAAATAAAAAAGGCAAATTTTTTATTATTACCGGCATTTCCGGCGCGGGGCGAACCCAGGCTTTAAAGATTTTCGGGGATTTCGGGTTTTACTGCGTGGATAATTTGCCTTTGGCCCTTTTCGCCAATTTCAGCAAACATATAAAAGACAGAGGCACTTGGGAGAATATCGCCCTCGGCATAGATATCAGGGAAGGCGAAAGCTTAAAAAGCCTTCCAAGTGTTATGAAGTCTATCAGCCGTCAGGGTTTCGAGCCGAAGCTTCTTTTTTTGGAAGCGTCGGATGATGTTCTCGTAAGGCGTTTTTCGGAAACAAAACATAAACATCCTTTGCAGGAACAGCTTTTGACGGCCCTGGCCAAAGAACGCCAGTTCTTGGCTCCAATAAAACAGCTTGCCGATACCGAAATCAACACTAGCAATTTGACTTTGGGTGAACTTAAAGAAAAAATTTCCAAACTTTTGGAAATCAAACGCACTCAGGAAATGAATATTTCCGTTGTTTCTTTCGGTTATAAACACGGCCTGCCCATGGAAGCGGATTTGGTTATGGACGTACGCTTCTTAAAAAATCCTTACTATGTCGCGGCCCTTAGGGAGAAAACCGGCCTTGATAAAGAAGTGCAGGATTATATTAAAAAATCTCCGCACGCTTTAAATTTTCTTAAAAAGTTTACGGATTTGGTTGTTTATTTGGTGCCTAAATACATAAAGGAAGGCAAATCTTATCTTACGATAGCCGTAGGATGCAGCGGCGGCAAACACAGAAGTGTTTTTATGGCGCATTCCCTTGCGGAAATTTTAAGGGAGAAAGGTTTTAAAGTGTCGGAGTTCCACCGCGATATTAATATAATTAAGAAGGAAACATGGTAAAAATAATATTGGTTGCCCACGGCCCGCTTGCGCCGGCTTTGCTGGAAACAGCCTCAGGCATATGCTGTTTTGAGCAAAATTCGGTTCGGGCGTACAGCGTCAGCGGCAAAGCCGATCTTGAAAAAATCGGCGCGGAAATAAAAGCCTTGGCCGAAGACGGCGAAGTTTTGGTTTTGGCCGATACTTTCGGCGGCAGTTCTTGCAATATGGCTTTATCTTGCACGAACGGGCTCGGCAATGTGCGCGTTGTATGCGGGCTTAATTTAAATATGCTTTTGGCCGTCCTTAACAATATGTCCAGGCTCGGCCTTCACGCTTTGGCGGACAAAGCCGTGGAAGACGGCAAGCGCGCCGTTTTTAATGCGACGGAGAGTGTAAAATAAATGGAAATCGCCCTTATCAGAATTGACAGCCGGTTAATCCACGGGCAAGTGGTGCAGGGATGGCTGCCTTCTCTGTCTGTAAAGGAAGTGGTTGTGGTTTCCGATACGGCCGCTTCAAGCAGGCTCATGGGCAAAATGATGAGAATGAGCCTTCCTCAGGAATATGCTCTGCAGGTTATGCGCCCTTTAGCCGCCGCGTCTTATTTGCTCGGGGAAGCCCAAGGCAAAGCTTTAGTTCTTGTGGAGGATGTATCTTCTTTGTCGCGGCTTGCTTCCGCAGGGGTTAAACTTAAGGAAGTTATTATCGGCAACACCAAGTACGAGGAAAGCAAAAAGCAATATTCGCAAGGGGTGTTTCTGTCTGCCGAAGAATATTCCCTGCTTAAACAAATGTATGAAGAAACCGGCGTGGATTTCATTTTAAAAACTTTGCCCACGTCTTTAAAAACGAGGTTGTTTTAATGGCGGAACTTCTGCTTATATGCGCCGTTTTGGCATTTATTGAGCTTGATACCACCTATCTGGGCCAAGTGCTTATTTCAAGGCCTACGGTGGCGGGCAGTATCATCGGCCTTTTAAGCGGTAATTTCTTTTTGGGTTTGCAGCTGGGCATATTTACGGAACTTATTTATCTTGATTTTATGCCGATAGGCGGTGTAGTTCCCCCGAGCGGTGCCGTAAGCTGCGGCGTCGCGGTTATAATGGCGCAGTTTTTTAAAGTGGATATTTATTTCGCGTTCTTCGTCGGTATAATAGGCGGGCTGGCGTTTTCTTTCGCGGAAAAGGAACTCAGACGTCTTCGCTCCAGGATACTTCCTCAGCAGGAAAAGGCTTTGAAAGAAAATAAAACCACCGCGGCTTGTGTTTTGTTTCAAAGCCTGCTTTTGCAATTTTTGGCGGTTTACGCTTTCTTATTGGTATGCGTAAGCGTAATCGGCCCGGTATTCGGCGGAATAAGTGCAAAAATACCCGAGCATTTGCACATGGCTTTTAAGTTTTCATATTTTGTGGTGCCTTGGATAGGGCTGGCTGGTTTGCTGCTGTCTTTCAGCGCGAAGCCCAAATCGGATTAATTTTATGCAAAACAAATTAGGAATATTTTTAAGGACGTTTTTATTGCAGGGGTATTGGAACTTCGCCCGTTTGCAGAACGTCGGCATGCTTTATATTATGGAGCCCGTTTTAAAACGTCTTTACAAAAACAGGCCCGCGATATATTTGCGCGCCAAAGCCCGCAATTTGGAAACATTCAACAGCCATCCTTCCATGAGCGTTTACAGCATAGGCGCCATGATAAAACAGGAAGAAAAACTGGCCGGTTTGGAGGGGGATGAACTTCTTGAAGAAGAACGCGAATGGCGCATAATCCGCGCCAGCACCGCCAATACCGCCGCTTCGATAGGCGACAGACTGTTTTGGGCGGTTTTAAAACCTCTTTCGCTGGTTTTCTGTTTCGTTATTTTATTTGTCGGCCAAGTCGACATGGTCCGCGACGACGTCGTTACGGAGCAAAGTTTCGTCGCCGCGCTTTTGGCGCTGGCCGGTTCTTTGCTTATTTACAATATACCTTCGCTCTTCATACGTTTTAAAGGGCTTAAGGACAGCTACCTTGGCAGCGAAGATAATTTTTACGGCCTTATCAATTTAAATTGGAACAAAACAATCGGTTTTCTTAAATTGCTCGGCCAGGTGTTGGTGATATTCGTAATTTTTTACGCCGTATATATCAGGTTCCGCAATTCTCCCATGGATCCGGATTCTATCGCGCGGATATCGCTTTTGGCCGCTTTTTTGATATTAAGCATCTTTATGCGCAAATTGAACATACCGAATATATTTCTTTATCTTATAGCGACGTTGGTATTCGGCATAGCGGCTTTTTTGGCATAAAACGGAGATCTTGTGATTAAAGAAAAAATAGAAATAAAAAACAGATTGGGAATACACGCCCGTCCCGCGGCAATGATAGCGCAGGAAGCCGGCAAATACCAAAGCGAGATATTTATTTCAAAAGACGGCATGGAAGTAAACGCCAAGAGCATTATGGGCATAATGATGATTGCGGCGGAACAGGGCAGCGATGTGGAACTTTCCGTAAACGGGAAGGACGAAGTCTCCGCTTTAGACGGGCTCAAAGCGGTATTTTCAAAGATTTTTGAGGAAGAATGATAATAGTCAAAGGCATAGCGGCCAGCCCCGGTATAGCCATAGGCCCGGCCTATTTGGTTAAGCCGGATAATACGGTCATAGAAAAAAAGCGCATTCCCCCGACGAATATCGGCTGGGAGCTCCGCCGTTTTGAAGAAGCTGTGGAAAAGAGCATGGCCGATTTGGAGGCAAGCCAAGCCCAGGTAAAAAGTTTGTTCGGCAGTAAATACGCCAAGCTTATAGCGGCGCATAAACTTATCTTAAAAGATCCTCTTTTAATTTCTTCCGTAAAAAATAAAATCGAGAAAGAACAAATCAGCGCGGAATATGCTCTTTCCTGCGCCGCCAAGGAAATAACGGCCCGTTTCGAATCTTTAAAGGACGAGCTTTTCCGCGAGCGCAAATATGATTTGGCCGATGTAGCGAAAAGGCTGTTTGAAAATCTTACAAAAAAGAAACAAAATAAATTTTCCGGCATAAAAGAACCTTCGATAATAATCGCGCATAATTTGTTTCCTTCCGACACTATAAATTTAAAAGGCAAGAACGTGCTGGGCTTTGCAACGGATATAGGCGGCAAAACCAGCCATACGGCGCTTTTGGCTCAAAGTATGCAAATGCCGGCCGTCGTCGGTCTTTCCGACGCGTCAAGCCAAATTAAAGACGGCGATTTAATAATTTTAGACGGCGAAACCGGCCTTATCCTCATCAATCCCGAACCTAAAATTTTAAAACAATATAAGGAAGAGCAGATAAAAATAGACGAAGCGGAACTCTCTTTAAAACAAATAAGTCCGCTCCCCAATGAAACTTCGGACGGCCATAAAGTTTCGCTCTATATCAACTATGATCCCCGCCGGGATTTTAAAGCATGGGACGCTTTCCGCTCCGACGGTCTGGGCCTTTTAAGAACGGAATTTATTTATATGGACAGGTTTGATCCCCCGTCGGAAGACGAACAATATCAAATCTATAAAAAAACCGCTCAGCGTTTTGATAAAAGGCCTGTAACGATCAGGCTGGCGGACTTGGGCGGCGATAAAATAACTCAGCTCGGTTTGGGCCGCAGGGAGAAAGAAAGCAATCCTTTTATGGGCTGCCGCGGCATAAGGCTTTTTCTTAAATATCCGGAACTTCTGTACACCCAGCTTAGGGCGATAATCCGGGTCTCCGCGGAGGTTGACGCTTCCGTAAAAATAATGATACCCATGGTGTCTTCCGTGGAAGAGGTGCGGGAAGTCAAAGCCGCATTAAAACAAGTCCTGAAAGAAACGGAAGATTCCGGCATAATTCCGCGCCGTCCCATTACGCTTGGCGCGATGATAGAAGTGCCTTCCGCCGCATTAAGTTTAGACGGCATTTTGCCGGAGGTGGATTTCATTTCAATCGGCACCAACGACCTTATACAATATTTGATAGCCGTCGACAGGGGCAATCAGGAGGTTGCGGAACTGTACGATCCTTATCATCCCGCCGTACTCAGGACCATAAACTTTATAATACAAGGCTGCCGCAAAAAGGGCAAGCCGGTCAGCGTATGCGGGGAAATGGCTTCGGACCCTGAAATGATACCTTTCTTGGTCGGCTTGGGCGTGGATATTTTATCTCTTTCTCCCAGAATGTTTTTAAGAATAAAAAGCACATTGAGAGGTTTAAATTTTGAAGCCTGCGCCGATTTGGCCCAGGCGGCAATGCTTCTCACAAGTTCCGAAGAAATAAAAACTCTTCGGGAAGACTATTCTCTTTAAATCCTTTCCGCGCGGCGCGGCGTGCTTTTGCGCCCGTTTCTTCTTTAACGGGAAATATGACGGACAAATTTGATAAAATATAAGCAATGAACAAGATTCGCAACTTTTCAATAGTAGCCCATATAGACCACGGCAAGACAACTCTCTCAGACAGGATTTTGGAAGATACCGGCACCGTGCCCAGGCGCAAAATGACGGCGCAGCTTTTAGACGGTATGGATCTTGAACGCGAAAGAGGCATAACGATTAAGGCCAAGGCCGTCAGGATAAAATATAAAGATTATATTTTAAATCTGATTGACACGCCGGGCCACGTGGATTTTTCTTACGAAGTCGCGCGTTCTCTGCGCGCCTGCGAGGGCGTTTTATTACTGGTTGACGCTTCGCAAGGGGTTGAAGCTCAGACGGTGGCGCACGCTCATTTGGCGCAGAGTTTGGGCTTAAAAATCATTCCCGTGATTAATAAAGTTGATTTGAATCAATCCGACGCCGACATCTCCGAAGAGCAGCTTTGGGAAGTGCTTAAAGATCCTATTACGGCCGAGCGCGTCAGCGCCAAAACAGGCCTCGGCATAGATCATCTGCTTGAAAGAATTGTCGAAGATATCCCCGCCCCCAAAGGCGATGTCAACGCACCGGCGCGCGCTTTAATTTTTGATTCTTATTATGACGCTTTCCGCGGCGTAATCGTGTACGTCAGAATGATTGACGGCAAGATAAAAGCCGGGCAAACTTTAAAGCTTATGGCTTCCGGTTTCAGCTCAAAGATTGAAGAAGTCGGCATAATGACGCCTAAGCTGGAAAAATGCACCAGCCTTCAAAGCGGCGAAGTCGGGTACGTCATAGCCGGGATAAAAGATATACATCAGGTGCAAGTCGGCGATACCATAACCACTGCGGATAATCCCGCCGCGGAGCCCTTGCACGGCTACAGCGAAGTCAAACCGGTGGTGTTTGCAAGTATTTTTCCGATAGAGTCCACTGAGTATCCGCTTTTAAGAACCGCGCTTGAAAAGTTGAATTTGTCTGATTCTTCTTTCAGCTATCAGAGCGAAACTTCAAAAGCTTTGGGCTTCGGTTTCCGCCTCGGTTTTATGGGGCTTTTGCATATAGAAATCGTAAAAGAAAGATTGGAAAGGGAATTCGGCCTTTCCCTTATCGCAACGAGCCCGAACGTAATTTATCAGGTAAAATTTATTTCCCGTAAGACGCACCCGCAGGAACTTGCGGCTTTGGCCGACGCCGGCGACGGCTATAAATGGATTGATAATCCGGCCAATTTTCCGCCTTACGGCGATATTATCGACATTAAAGAGCCCACCATAAAAATAAAAATAGTTACGCCGATAGCGTATATGGACGGCGTTATGACATTGCTTAAAGAAAAGCGCGGAACTTTCATCAGCTTGGATCATCTTTCCAGCCAGCGCGTCATGATAAACTATTATATGCCTATGGCGGAAATGGTAATTGATTTCTACAATAAATTAAAATCCGTTTCCAAGGGCTATGCTTCCTTTGATTACGAGATTGACGAATACCGCAGCGCCGACGTGGTTCTCATGGAAATTTTGATACACGGTTCCCCGGTGGACGCTCTGTCCGTAATAACGCATAAGGATAAAGCCGTTACGCGCGGCAGGCTTCTTTGCGAAAAACTTAAGGAGCTTATCGGCCGTCAGCAGTTTGAAGTCGCCGTACAGGCCCGCGTCAACGGTAAGATTATCGCGCGCGAAACCATCCCTGCCTACCGCAAGGACGTTATCGCCAAATGTTACGGCGGCGATATTACCAGAAAGCGCAAACTTTTGGAAAAGCAAAAAGAAGGCAAAAAGAGGATGAAGAGCATCGGTGCGGTGGACATCCCGCAGGAAGCTTTTATAGCAATGCTTAAAATTGAAGAGTAATTAAAAACAGCCGCTTTAAAGCGGCTGTTTTTTAGTGCAAAATATTTTCTATTTGCCTGTTTGTTTCCTTACAAGAGCGGCTTTTTTATCAACCAATTTGGCAAACACTTTGTTGCTGAAGCAATATAAGGGGCTGGCCAGCATGGTCAGGTAAATAGTTTTTTTCGGAATTTTCTGTATTTTGTTTTTATCCAGCAAATTCTTACAGGAAGCCAAAAGCAAAAGCGTATCAAAACTCCAAAGCACGGGCCAGGCAACCGCCGCGCGGGAAAAGAATTTCCGTCGGGGTATGCCGCTCATAAAAGCTTTTGCGTTTTCCAAATTATCTACGCCCCAGTTAATCCACTTGAATATTATAG
The DNA here is from genome assembly GCA_934643455.1 of Candidatus Proelusimicrobium excrementi. Taxonomy (GTDB): domain Bacteria; phylum Elusimicrobiota; class Elusimicrobia; order Elusimicrobiales; family Elusimicrobiaceae; genus Proelusimicrobium; species Proelusimicrobium excrementi. Next base: position 24,312 of record CAKUBV010000008.1, read on the forward strand.
GTTTAAGTTTCTTGTATGTTTTCTTTTCCAGCAAATCCTGAGGCATTAAATCGTTGGAGGTTAAATCCGTAAGCGGCAGATAAATGCGTCCTATTTTTATATCTTGCGGCAAGTCTCTTAATATATTTGTTATTTGCAGAGCCATACCTATTTTTTTGCCGTTTTCCGTGAAAGAGGTGTCCTCTTTTCCGTTAAGTAACAGCTTCGCCCAAAATATTCCCGGTTCTCCGCCCATATGCTCGCAGTAAAGCTCCGTCCTGGCGGAGCTGGGGGAAGCTTTCAGCAAACCGCTTTCGCTTTCCGGGAAATAAGATAAATCCCATTGCATTGCTTTGCATACTGCGTTTACGACGTCCAAAGTAATTTTTTTATGTAAAGGGGATAAGTTTTTGAAAGCTTCAAGACAAATATCAATATGTTCCAAAAGCACGCGTTCGTTTTCATGCAAGTTGTTTTTCTCGGGTATGGCTTTTTTTAATTCTTGAAGCAGGCCTTCGTCGTTTGTTTCAACCATTTTCAGATAATCGTGTATAAGTTTTATTCTTTTATCTACACTTATTAAATCCGTGTCGGCTATACTGTCGGCGGCGCGGCATATTAAATACGCGCAGGAAAAAGTCCCGCCCATATTTTTAGGCATAAATTTTGCGCTCAGGTATAAACTTCGCGCTGTGCTTTTAAGTAATTCGTCCATGTTCATAATCAGATTTTAGCAAAGTTTTGCCGAGTTGAGATAGTTTTTTATAGGTTTCTTCTCCCGTCGGAGATTTTACAAAAGTATTGACAAGGATGTAATAATATAAGTAAAATAAGGATATAGAAAGCGAGAGCCCGGAAGAGGGCGCGCGGAGACGGCGGTCAAAGACCTCTTGACAAGAAAAAGAAAATAATGATAGAATAAATCAAGAAGGTCGTGGCAGGAGCCGCGAAAAAAAGTTTTAAAAAAGCTTGACAACTTTAAAAATAAATGATTAAATAAAAGGGTAGTCAAGAAAAAGTGATCTTT
>CAKUBV010000009.1 GCA_934643455.1 Candidatus Proelusimicrobium excrementi
GCCAACAATATATGTGCAGGTAAGGATAGTAAAATAATTTACCCGGGATAAAACCCGGCTCTCAACTAACCGCCCCGCGCTTGGTTTCAGGCGCGGGGTTTTGCTTGCAAATTAACCCCGGGGACATGGGAAAATCTTATTTTTTGTTATGGTATATTTCCCAAAGTTTTGCGTATTTTACGGAGGGATACATGCTGCTGAAAAGCGCCCATAAAAAGCCTTGTATACCGTCTAAACAGGCCAGCTTTAACACGTATATTTTGAAAAATTCCAAAGGCGGACGAAGCAAATTTATAAAGCGGAACTTTTTACCTCTTTCCGCCATGGTAACCGCGCCTAAAGACGTATATCTGTTAAATTTGTAAAAATACTGTTCTATAGACGTGTAAGTATTATGCAAAAAAATGTTTTTAAGTTCGCCGGTTTGGCCTTTAACTTCCAGAACTTCATGCACTCTGCCGCCGGTATATTTGGCGGAGTCTGTTTTTACCAGCCTTAAAATTCTTTCGTTGTTTACGCCGCTGTGCTTCATTCTGCGGCCTAAAAATACGGTGGAACGTTTAAGGTAATATCCGCCGCAGTCGTCCATATTTTTTGAAGAAAGCAAATCGGCGATTTCTTTGCGCAGGGCCGGGGTTAGCCACTCGTCCGCGTCCAAACTTAAGGCCCACGGTTTTGAGCACATTTTCAAAGCGGCGTTTTTTTGCTCTGTGAAAGACTCAAATTCCTTAAACCCTGTTTTGGCGTTAAATTCCGCGGCGATTTTTAAAGTGTCGTCGGTGCTGCCGCTGTCAAGGATGATAATCTCGTCGGCAAGGCCTTTTACGCTTTCAAGGCAAGTCCTCAAATTGGCCCCTTCCTGCTTAGTTATTAAAAAGACTGAAAGTTCTCTCTTCATTAAAAATCCCCTTTTTAGGACTGTTTTTCTGTGTAAATATTTTATCAAAAACCTCATAGGTTTGCGCCAAAGTTATGCTTTTAAGGCAGCAGGCGCGGCAGGTTTTAAGGCAGTTGCCTTCACATGGCTGAGGCTTTGGTTTTATAATTGCGGAAGCGGGGGGAATATCTAAAAAATCTTCCGCTTTCAGAGGCGCAAAAACTATACTTTTTTTGCCCAAAGCCGCCGCTATATGCGCCGGCAGGGAACATCCGCCTATAACGCCTTGCGAGTGCGCTATAACCGCGCTTAAAACGTCTAAATCCGGAACTTCGCGTATAATGGCGGGCTTTTTTATGCAACGCCAAAAAATTTCGTTCGCCGTGTGGATGTCTTCTTTCCCGTTTGTCAGCAGAAGAATTTTCAAATTTTTGTGCTTTAAGGCTATTTTATCGTTAAGCTTGGCGTAAAACTCTTTGCCGCAGTTTAAATGAGCGCGTTTCGCCCCGGGAAAAATGCATATAAATTTGTCTTTCGCTTCCAGCCCGGCCCGTTTAAGTATTTCGGCGGCTTGTTCTTCTTCCCGCGTGCCGACGAAGATTTTGCGCTCCGCGGGGAAAAGATAAACGAACAAAGGCTTTAAAAGACTTATAAAAAACTTCTCCGCGCTTTGCCCCGCTTCGGTTCTGACGGGAGTATCCGCCAGAAAAGACGTATAAAAATTATGCGGCATAATGCGTTTTTTTACTCCGGCCAAAAATGCGGCCAAAGCGTATTTAAAAGAGGGTTTTGTAAGAATAAGAAGATCGTATTTTTCTTCTTTAAGCAAACGCCGCAGTTTGTGAAAGCGCGGCAAAGGCATGCTGCTGAAGACGGCCGAATTGTTTTTTAAAAACCACGGCTGTGGGGATATTACGCTTATTTTCGCCCGCGGGAAATTGCGCTTTAGTATGCTCAAAGCGGGCGTAAGCGCGATAAGTTTTTCCGGGGCGTCGGGGCAGATAAGCAAAATATTATTCACAATTATATTTTAACATTTAAGGCGGATATTTAAAAAAGAATCAAATTATGGTAAATTTATTTTATCTTTGCAGGAGGTTCCGCTTTATGAAGAAGTTTCTAATCCCTTTAATTTGCTTGCTCGCCGCGGCGTGTTCAAGCGTGCCGGTGTCAAAATCTTCGGAATATTTGGCCAAGGGGGAAATGTATTATAAAACCGGCCGGGTTCAGAAAGCTCTTAAATATTTTAACAAAGCCGTTGCCGAAGATCCCTATAACGCGGAAGCGTATCTTTCCCGCGGGACTTTACTTTATTCCGCAGGGGAGTATGACAAGGCGATAGATGATTTCGGCGTGGTTTTAGATTCCGATAAGAACGTGCCAGAGCTTTATTCCGCTTTGGGTGCGGCGTATGCGGCCAAGGGCGAATACGCAAAAGCCAGGGAAGCTTTGCTTAAATCTTTGGAACTTTATCCCGCCAATGTGGCCGCTTTAAATTCTTTGGGGGGGATATATTATTCCACCGGCAATTATAACGCGGCGATTAAAGAATATGACAAAGCTTTGGCTCTGCGCCCGGTTTATCAGATTTACTATATGCGCGGCGTATGCTATGAAAAACTCGGCAGGACGCAGGAAGCCGAAGCCGATTTTAAAGCGGCGGAAGCTTTGGAAAATTAATAATTTTTTGCTCATCATAAAAATCCCCGGGTATTAAGCCCGGGGATAACTTTTTTAAGCGTAAAAAGCAGGGGACTGCCATACGCTATTCGAACCTTAAAGCGTCTATGGGGTTCAATGTTGAGGCTTTATACGCCGGGAAGAAGCCGAAGCATATCCCTACCAAGCCCGAAAAAATAAATGATATTACCATGGGAAAAATCGTAATTCTTACGGGCAGAAAGTCCGGCGCAAAAGTTTTTATGCCTACGGCTACGGAAATACCCAAAGCTATACCCAAAAGCCCTCCAGTAAGGGAAAGCACCAAAGCTTCCACCAAAAACTGAAGCCTTATATCCCAGGATTTCGCGCCTATGGCCATACGTATGCCGATTTCCCTTGTTCTTTCCGTAACGGAAACAAGCATAATATTCATAATGCCTATGCCGCCTACCAAAAGAGATATTGACGCTATCGCCGCAAGCAGGAGAGAAAAAGTCTGGCTGGCTTCCATTGCGCTTTCCATCATTTGGGTTAAATTGCGGACGATGAAGTCATCTTCCTTTTTGCCGGTTATGTTGTGCCTTTGGCGCAGAAGTATGGTTATTTCTTCCTCGGCGTCGGCAAGTTCTTCGGTGGAGTTGGCTTGAACCATAATGTTCCGTACCGTCCCCGGGAACTCCGAACCGAACAGCCTTTTTGAAGCCGTGCTTACCGGCACTATTACGGTATCGTCCTGATCGGTGCCGAAAGCCGACTGCCCCATGGACTTAAGCACTCCGACCACTTTAAAAGGCATATTGTTTATTCTTATATTTTTGCCGATGGGATCAACCACCCCGAAAAGATTTTCCACCACCGTTTCGCCTAGTATCGCCACGCTTGCGCCCTGCCTGACGTCGTCGTCGGTAAACAAAGCGCCGTTGTCAACGTCCCACGAGCGTATATAGAACAAAGAAGGTGTGGTGCCTTGAACTTGCGTAGACCAGTTTTGATTCCCGTAAACTATCTGTCCCGTTCCGTTTACGCTGGCCGCCACTTGGCTTACGTGATTGGCGTTTCTTTCTATCGCGTAAGCGTCGTTTAAAGTAAGCGTCGGTTTTGCTCCGTGGCCCGCTCTTGCCCCGCTTGAAGTTACCGAGCCGGAGCGTATCATAAGCAGATTGCTGCCCATGCTGGACATTTGGTCGGAAATTTTCTTTTTCGCGCCTTCGCCGACCGCCAGCATAACGATAACTGCGGCCACGCCTATGATAATGCCCAAACTCGTCAGAACCGAGCGGAGTTTATTCGTCCAAATCGCTTTTACGGCGATTTTAAAAATGGTAAAGATATCTATCATTGCACTATGGTCCTGTTTGGGTTTTTTATGTCGCTTACCAATTCCCCGTCTTTAAAGCGGATTATTCTTTTTGCGTAATCGGCTATATCCTGCTCGTGCGTAACAAGAATAATCGTTTTGTTGTGCTCGCTGTTTAATTTGGAAAAACTGCTCATCACTTCTATGCTTGTTTTAGTGTCCAAATTGCCGGTCGGCTCGTCGGCAAAGATTATCGGGGCGTCATTGACTATCGCCCTCGCTATCGCCACGCGCTGCTGCTGTCCGCCGGAAAGCTGATTGGGCATATGTTCAAGCCTTTCACCCAAGCCGACGGCCTGCAAGGCTTTTATGGCCTTTTCCCGGCGTTCGCGCGCCGGTATGCGGGCGTAAATCATAGGCAGTTCCACGTTTTCTATAGCGGTTGTTCTGGAAAGAAGATTGAACCCTTGGAATACGAACCCTATTTTGCGGCATCGTATATCCGCCAGTTCGCTTAAGGTTGAATCCGTTATGTCCAGTCCGTCAAGATAATATTTTCCGCCGCTGGGCTTATCCAAACAGCCCAGCATATTCATGAAAGTGCTTTTTCCGCTTCCGCTCGGGCCCATTATCGCGACGAATTCCCCGTTTTCTATGGTCAGGTTGACGTCTTTAAGCACCTGCAGCGGAATATCGCCCAGATTATAAGATTTATAAATGTGTTCGACCTTGATTAAAGACATTTTATTTTCCGCCTCGTTTAAAAGCCCGGAGGGCCCATTCTTCTGTTTTTGGAATTGGAGCCGTTCTTAAGCGCGGAACTGCTGATAATTTCGGTGTTTTCAGGCAGGTTGTCGCTTAAGATTTCAGTTCTGTTGCCGTCGGTTATGCCTGTGGTTACTTCAATACGCTCTATTTCCCCGGTGTTTTTATCCTGCACCCAAACGCCTTGGCCTTTATAAGCTTTTTTGCCTTCAGGGGAAACGTTTTTGATTTTGGCTTCAGCCGGCGGTACGAATCTAAGCGATTGGCTGGAAACGCTTAAAGCGTCTTCGCGTACGGCGGTTATTATGGAGGCGTTGGCCGTCATGCCGGGTTTAAGTTTAAGTTCGCCGTTGTCGACAGATACCACTACGGTGTACGTTACCACGTTTGAAGTCGTAACGGGGGAATTCCTTACCTGTATCACTTTGCCTTTGAAAGTGGTGGTAGGGTAAGCGTCTACGGTAAAATCAACGTCTTGGCCCTCCGCTATTTTGCTGATGTCCGCTTCGGAGATGTTGACTTCAATTTGCATTTTGGTAAGATCTTCCGCCACGGAAAACAAAGTGGGAGTGTTAAAACTCGCCGCCACGGTTTGGCCGAGTTCCACTTCTTTGGAAATCACTATTCCGTTTACCGGGGAAACTATCTGAGTATAACCTAAGTCTATTTTGGCTTTGTCCAAAGTGGCCTGGGCCTGCACTACCTGCGCTTTTGCCTGCAAATATGCGGTTTCGGCGTCGTCAAGTTCGCTTTTGGCTACGAGTTCCTGCTTGTAGAGTTTTTTGTATCTTTCGTAATTCCTGAGCTGATTATTGTATTCGCTTTCCACTTTGAGCAAATTGGCTTCCTGCTGGACTACCGTGGATTCATAAGTGGATGGATCGATAACGGCCAGCAAATCGCCTTCTTTTACTATGGAATTGTAATCCACCAGTATTTCCTGTATCTTGCCGGAAACCTGAGTGCCGACGCTGGTTTCCGTCGTCGGGTTAATTGTGCCGGAAGCTTCAACCTGTTCCACTATTTTCGCTTTTCTGACTTGTTCGGTTTTATATAATTGCGTTTCGTTTTTACCGAAGAATTTAAAGCCCAGCCACACTGCCGCGGCCGCTATTAATAGTACTGCCAGTATTTTTATAATCTTTTTCATTTTTATATTATCCCCATGGCTTTGTTGAGGGCCGCTATTGACAGAATATAATCAAATACGGCCTGTATATAAGAAAGTTTCGCGTCGCTTAAAGTGGTTTCCGCGTCTTTTACTTCTATGTAATTGCCGACGCCCACTTTATAGCGCCCTACGGCGAGTTCGTAATTTTCCTGCGCCTGAGTGCGCGTTATTTCCGCTACGGGTATTTTGGAGCGGGAATCCTGCACGTTAAGATAGGCTTTTTTTATTTCCAGCAAAACGGCCTGCTCCGCGGAAGTTAAATTGTAATATGCGCCAAGCATGCTGTTTTGCGCCTCTTTTACTTTGTTATAGGTGCTTAAGCCGGAAAATATCGGTATCGAGATGCCCGCGCCGACGCTCCACCTGTCGTAGAGGGGGAAGTCCCCGCCGCTCCAGCCGTAAGAACCGCTTGCGTTTATGGAAGGCGCATAGCCCGTCTTTGAAAGTTTAACGTTTTGCCTTGCGCTTTCAAGCTTTAACTTGTAAGAAAGTAAATCCTGCCTGTTTTGCATGGCGGTATCCAGCGCTTCTTCTTCCGTAAGTTTAAATTCGGGGAGGGTATCGTTCATTTTTAAGGTAAACTGCGGATTGGGATCATATACGCCCATAACGTTAAGCAGTACGTGATAAGATTTTTTTAAGGAATTTTCCGCCTGTATCAAATTAAGTTTGGCGTTGTTTAAATTTACCTGCGCGGCGGTTACGTCGATTTTTGGCCTTGTGCCGACTTGATAGTAGGCCTTCGCCCTTTTAAGCTGTTCCTGATACTGTTCCACGGATTGCTCGTAAACGGCTTTGCTCTGTTTGGCCAGCAAAGTGGCGTAATAGGCCTCTTTAAGGTCATAAACGGTATTTATTACTAAGTTTTTAGTGTCCGCTATTGAGGAATAATAAGAATTTTCCTGAATATCAGCGGAAAGACCCGTCTGGCCGAAATCGTAAATCAGCTGTTTGGCGTTGATTGAAGAACTGTAACTGTTATCTGCGCCCTTCCAGCCTTCTTCGGATTTGGAATCCCCTCGGCTGTAATTTGCGCTTGCGTCAATTTGCGGCAAATAGGAAGATTTGGTTTGCGACAGTTTGTTTTTTTGCACTTCCTGAGCGGCGAAAGAGGCCGAAATCGCCGGATTGCTCTTTAAAGTGATGTCTATACAATCCTCAAGGCTGAGTTCGGCGTTTTTGGCGATGCCGTCCTGAGCCATGCAAAAAGAGGAATGCGTCAAGGCCAAAACGGCCGGTAAAATTAAGATGTATTTGCTAATTTTCATAATTATATTTTATCAATTTGGGGGGTGTTGTCAGCGTTTGCCGCGCCCAAGGGAGCTTTTTGTTTTCCGCCTTTAAAAACTTTCAGACGGAGAAAAAATAAATATGCAATAAATTGGCTGGAGAAAGCGTTTTAAATCCCGCCCGTTAAAAACCCCGTTGATAAAACGGAAATAATAATGTATTTTATCTTAGGAAGTCAACGTAAAGCATGAGGTGAAAATATGATTTTGGTTACCGGCGCAAACGGACAAATGGGGCGTTCTTTAAGGAAAATTCTTCCGCAGGATAAAGTTATCTATACGGACTTGGCCGAATTGGACATCAGCGTATATGACGGCGTGGAAAAAATTATAAGGGAAAACGGCGTCAGCACCGTTATAAACGCGGCCGGATACACCGCCGTGGACTCCGCGGAAAAGAATATTGATCAGGCTTATGCCGTAAACGCTTTGGGCGCAAGAAACTTGGCCATGGCTTCGGCTAAACATAATTGCGGCATGATACAGCTTTCAACCGATTATATTTTTGACGGCAATAATTTTAAACCTTATACGGAAAACGATAAACCTCATCCGCTTTCCGTCTACGGGCAGACCAAGCTTGAAGGCGAACTTTTTACGCTTAAACATGCTCCGCAATGCGTTGTTTTAAGGACTTCCTGGCTTTACAGCGAATTTGGAACGAACTTCGTAAAAACGATAATTTCCTTGGCAAAGAAGCAAGACGAAATAAAAGTTATTTACGACCAAATCGGCTCGCCTACTTATGCGGGGGATTTCGCCGCGATAATAGAGGGTATGATACCCGTCGTTAAAAACGGCGTAAAAAAGATTTATAACTTCGCCAATGAAGGCGTGTGCTCCTGGTACGGCTTCGCGCGGGAAATCGTCAGCCTCAAAGGCCTTAAGTGCGAAGTCCTGCCGATAGAATCGCAGGAGTATCCGGCTTCCGCACAGCGTCCGCATTATTCCGTTTTGAGCAAAGCAAAAATCAAGAGGGAGTTCGGTATTAAGATTGCCTATTGGAGGGATGCTTTGCAGGCGGCTATAGGCAGGATTGACGCGGACTAAGCCGGGGGGTTTACTCGGGCTATCTTTATTGCTCGCGGCTAGCAATTTTCCATATTTTGGTAAATTTTTATTTTTTTAAAGCTTCGGATACTGCGCCGGCTTTGCCGGCATCATACTTAGTATACCTTGCATTAAAGAAAATAAAAATTTCCCTCAAATTTGAAAAACCACGCCGCTAACATTCTCTCACACTGAAAGCCCACGCCGGTTGCATACTCGCACTGTTTTTACTCGGTCTATGTTGCGTACTCATGGCTAGCAAGCTTACGTATTTGGCCTGATTTTGTTTGACTCGTGCTAAGTTTTACGCTCACAGCTAGCAATTTTCCATATTTGGGTAAATTTAAGTTTTTTCTTCATTCGGATACCTCGCTCACTTTGTTCGCGTAGCCGCAAGTATACCGCATTCGTAATAAAATCAAAATCTATCTCAAAACTAAACAATCACGCTGGTTAAATTATCTCACGCTGAGATTTTTGTATTTTAATTTATTCCTGACTTTTCCAATATATTTACTCTTTTTTTTAAAACTTTCTTCTATATATTTCTATATCTATACTTATCCGGTCGTAAAATGGTTCCATAACTTTTTTACTGATTAATGTAGGTCGGGCTTTGCCCGACAGATAAGCTCCTTTTTAACGTCAGGCAAAGCCTGACCTACATTGCTATATTTACGGTCAGTAGTTTTTCAAATCTTAAAAACTTATCATTATTGCATAACTTACATAACAAATAAATTCTTCTTTATATTCCAATATATAAACTTATTCGGTCGCAAAATGATTCCATAACTTTTTTATCAATTAATGTAGGTCAGGTTCTACCTGACAGAGGAACTCCTTATTAACGTCAGGCAAAGCCCGACCTACATATATGTATTAATTCTCTTTTTAATATTCTTTTTTGCCATTGTTTGCGCCGTGTCGTACGTCGGGGCGTTTTGTTAAAAAACGAAAACAGTTGACTTGTTTTTTTTTTTTGATAAATTTCCTCTATGTTTCAGGCTGAAAAATCTGTGCCGTTCGTCGTTCTTCTTTATTTGCGTTAGTTGAGGTTTTTCGGCTTGAAATAATCAAAAACGGAGGTGAAAAATATGGTTAGTTTAAAGAAATATTTGGTTTATAGTTTTATATTTGTAGGGTTTCTATTATCAAGTATATCTTTTGCTAGTTCAGCTGTTATTTCAAATTCACTAGGCTACGATACTCAAGTACAGTGCTTGCGGAATTGCATCAATGGTACCTGCCTAAAGGGGTCTAATGGCAAATATGTATGTCGACTGAACTTAGAAATAGAAAGCTGCAATAAAGGCGATGTGCAATATAAGCCGAGCGGTTCTTGCGGAACCGCCAGCAGGACTTGCTGTGGCGATTTGGACGGTTGGAGCGATTGGGATAAAGAATGCCCTAAAACTTGCGACGGTAAAAAACCGATAACCAGCCGGTCTTGCGGCACCAACGGCACTCAAACAAGAATTGTAACGTGTGATACTTCCACGGGAAAATGGGTCGAAGGGAATTGGGGGCCTTGCAAGGAACAGGTCTGTACTCCCGGTGAAGTGGGCCCGTGCCCTACGAATTGTTATCAGAGGAGAACTTGCAACTCTGCCGGTACGGATTGGGGGTCTTGCTACTGCGAAAATAAAGATGAAATCTGGAACGTAACAATGAATTATAAGAATACAGTTCAGTCTACAATGACTTGCGAAGCCCATTGCTGCTGCGACGGAGATAGGCCTGTTACCAATATGTATAACAAATATTTAAACAAAAATGCGGGAACAGGGTGTATTGGAAAAAACGGACAAGCCAAGTATTATTGCGGTTGCAAGGAAAAAAAATCCGGTAATCAAACGTATTATACCGGAACGTATAGCGAGTGTTTAAGATAGGTTTAGGGAAATAAGATTTACCGGGATAAAACCCGGCTCTCAACTAACCGCCCCGGTTTGCCGAAAGCGAACCGGGGTTTTGCTTGCAGATAATAAGCTTTAATGCATAATTGCCTTAAAATGATAAAATATTTAATATGGCAAAATTAGTAAGAGGATTTAGAGATATTTTCGGCCCGGAAGCGGCCGCTTTGACCGCTCTTGAAGCCGCCGCAAGAAAAGTTTTTAAACTCTACGGCGTAAAAGAGCTGCGCATTCCGACGGTGGAGCTTAAGGAACTTTTTATAAAATCAACCGGCACCACCACCGATATAGTGCAAAAAGAAATGTACAGTTTTGAAGACGCGGGGCACCGCCTGCTGGCTCTTCGCCCGGAAGGTACGCCGGGGGTTGCGCGCGCTTACATAGAAAACAATTTTACGCAAGCCGCGCCGGTTCAGCAGTTTTTTTATATCGGGAATATGTTTCGCGCGGAACGCCCCCAAGCGGGCCGCTACCGTGAGTTTGAACAAATCGGAGCGGAATTTTTGGGCAATCCTGCCCCCGCAGCCGACGCTCAGGCCATATTGCTTTTAAAGGATATCATGCAGGCTTTCGGCGTAAAAAATTACAGCGTAAAAATAAATTCGCTCGGCTGTGAAAAGTGCCGCCCGCTCTACCGCCAGGCTTTGATTGATTATTTGTCATCTTCAAAAGATACTCTCTGCGAAACCTGCCAAGACAGGCTTGACCGCAATCCCCTGCGTGTATTGGACTGCAAAATAGACGGACACAGATTTGCCGAAGGCGCGCCTAAAATGAATCTTTGCCCCGAGTGCGAAGAGCATTTTAACGAAGTTAAAAGGCTTTTGGACGGGAAAATCCCTTATATAGTTGATACTTCCCTCGTGCGCGGGCTTGATTATTATACCAGAACGGTTTTTGAGTTTCAGGCCGGCGACAAATCCCAAAACGCCATTGCGGCCGGCGGACGTTACGACAGCCTTATAAAATCAATGGGCGGCGCGGACATACCCGCCGTGGGCTGGGCTATGGGCGCGGAAAGGACCTGTTTGGCTTTGGGTTCTTTGCCTGCGGAAGAAGAGGTTAAAGTTTATGTCGTCAGCTTGGAAAAATCCTGCAACGAGTACGCTTTTAACGTAATGCAGAATTTAAGGGCCGATGGCATTATAACCGAAGGCGGCTTGTTTGAGAAAAACCTTAAAGGCCAAATGAAGCAGGCCGACAGGACGAAAGCGCGCTTTGCCGTGATAATCGGCGGGGAAGAAACCGCCCGCGGCTCGGCTAAGCTTAAGGATTTGACCACCGGTGAGCAAAAGGATTATCCGCTTGAAGCTCTTGCCGGCGCCATTAAAAATATTAAGTAAAACTTGGTGAATTATGAAAAGAACTAATTACTGCGGCGAAATAACCGCCGCCATGGAAGGAACTAAACAAACGCTTTGCGGGTGGGTGCACGGATATCGCAACCACGGCGGCGTTTTATTTATAGATTTAAGGGACAGAACCGGTTTTGTTCAACTTGTAGTCGGGCCGGATAACAAAGCCGCTTTTGAGGAAGCTTCCGCTCTGCGCAACGAATACGTAATCTGCGCCAAGGGCGCCGTCGCCAAACGCAAAGAGGGATACGTAAACAAAAATATTCCCACCGGCGAGGTTGAAATTATCGTCGACGAAATTGAAACGCTCAACACCTGCGTGCCTCTGCCTTTTGACATTGATACGGAAAAGAATATATCGGAAGACGTCCGCCTTAAATACCGCTATTTGGATTTAAGGAACGCCCGCATGATAAAAAATCTTACCACACGCCACCGCCTTGCCCAGGTTATAAGGCGTTATTTTGACGAACACGGCTTTTTGGAAATTGAAACCCCGATTTTAACGCGTTCCACGCCGGAAGGCGCGCGCGATTATTTGGTGCCTTCAAGGGTGCACAACGGCAAGTTTTACGCCTTGCCGCAGAGCCCGCAAATGTTCAAACAAACTTTAATGGCCAGCGGCGTGGACAGATACTTCCAGCTTGCCCGCGCTTTCCGCGACGAGGACCTCAGGGCCGACCGCCAGCCGGAACATACTCAGGTGGATATAGAAATGTCCTTCGTGGAGCTTGACGATATTTTCTCCATAGCCGAAGGGATGATGCAGACGGTTTTTAAAGCGGTGGGGGAAGAAATTAAAACCCCGTTTGTACGCATGCCGTATAAAGAAGCTCTTTTGCGCTTCGGCAGCGATAAGCCCGATATGCGTTTTGATATGGAAATTTCCGATATTACGGATATCTTCAAAAATACCGCTTTTAAAGTTTTTGAGGCCGCTATCAAAGACGGCGGAGCGATACGCGCTTTAAAGGCCGAAGCTTCCGCCGATAAACTCAGCCGCGGCGCGATTGACAAACTTACGGAGCTTGTAAAGAAAAACGGCGCGAAAGGCCTTGTTTGGCTTAAGTTCAAAGCCGGTAAATTTGAGGGGCCTTCCGCCAAGTTCTTCAGCGAAAGCGAACTGGAAGCTTTGCGCGGCGGCTTAAACGCCAATGAGGGCGACACCGTTTTTATCGGCAGCGACGTTAAAGCCGATACCTGCGCTTTGTTTATGGGCGCTTTAAGAAAAGAACTTATAAAAGTTCTCGGCCTTAAGCCGAAAACCAAATGGGCCCCGCTGTGGGTGGTAAACTTCCCTCTGCTGGAATATATCCCCGAGGAAGACCGCTACGACGCGGCGCACAATCCTTTTACCGCGCCCGTCAAAGAGGATATACCTCTCTTGGATACGGACCCTTTAAAAGTGCGCTCTTATCAGTTTGATATGGTGCTTAACGGTATGGAATTGGCATCCGGCTCGGTCCGCAACCATAGGCGCGATATACAAGAAAAGATTTTGGCTTTAATGAAGCATTCCAAAGAAGAAGCCGCAAGGCGCTTCGGGATGCTTTTAAACGCTTTGGAGCGCGGTACGCCTCCGCACGGCGGTATGGGCCTTGGCTTTGACAGGCTTACCGCTTTAATCTGCGGGGAAGATTCCATTAAGGAAGTTATCGCTTTCCCCAAAACGACGGCAGCGTCCTGCCCGCTGACGGAATCGCCGAATATAGTGGATCAAAAGCAGTTGGACGAACTCGGCATAGCCGTAATTCATACCGAGGAGGAAGATGCCAAATAAACCTGTAGGTTTTAAAATTAAGATACAGGCTTTTTAAAAGCCTTAAATAAAATTGTTTTTAAGACTGATTTTTTGGCGCCGGATAATGCCCGGCCATATCAAAGTTTAAAACTTTGATAAGCTTCAACCCCAAAAAACTGTCGCTGATATAAGGAGCCGCCCGCCCTATGGGTGCGGCTCGCTTCGGCGGCATTTTTTTCCGTGTGGGTTGAAGCTCATGGAAGATATGCCGCTTTTTATATGCGGCCTTAAATTATGTTAATATTTTTAATTTGGCTGATTTTGTTTGTCTTTTGCTTTTTGGTTTTTATCGGCGCGCGCGATTGAAACGCTTCATTCTTGTTTATTTTCCTGTGCGCGCCCGCATAATATTAAATATAAAAAACATATTGCCCAAAATATAAATTATTGTTATATTTAATATATAGGGGTTTAAATCGTTTCTCAATTTTAATTTTACGGGTGGTTTATGCGTAAGTTTGCTTTTTTTGTTTTGCTTTGTGCGTTGTTTGCTCCGCTTAACGCGCAGAGAATGGTTAAGTATATAACTTTTTACCCGATACCGTACGGCAGCCATGACAGGCTTGACGTAAAGAATACGGCAATAATAAGCGGACGGGACGGCGGAAAAAGCGAGGTCGCCGGAAGGCTTACCGTGCCCGGCGCAGTTACTTTGGACGGCATTTTGCGCCTTAAGGAAACCGGCGGAAGCAATGTAACAACCACCGGCACCATAAGAAGCGGCGACGTCAATACCGTTATGGCTTACGGCCGCGCGGATTTAATCGGCCCGAGCAATACTGTTGAAGCTTTGGATAATAATGTAGACTATGCTTATGTTGCGGAAGATACTTTGGTCAACTCTAATGTAAAAATAGGTTCTTATGCCCTTACCAATTTGGCTGGCGGATGTGCTTCAGAGCCGAACTGGTGTCCTTTAAGGCTTAAGGGCAGCGAAGAATGCAAATATTATCTTACCTGCGGCAGCTGCAATGAGGCCTCTAACGGATGTGATGCCCCGGATTTGCCCGAGTGTGAGTTCGGACCGTGGCAGATAGGCCCCGCCAATATACAGGATACTTGCGGGGATTCCCAAAGGGAGGGCTGTATACAGACGCACGCATGCGGAACGGAGAACTTCCCTTGCACCACTTTAAGAGAAGCCGTTTCCGCCTCTATCCCTGCGACGTTTAACTGCGGGATGGGCTATACTCCTTCGGCTTATTGTTATACGGGAAGCAAGCAA
This sequence comes from Candidatus Proelusimicrobium excrementi, assembly GCA_934643455.1. Lineage (GTDB taxonomy): Bacteria > Elusimicrobiota > Elusimicrobia > Elusimicrobiales > Elusimicrobiaceae > Proelusimicrobium > Proelusimicrobium excrementi. Next base: position 14,412 of record CAKUBV010000009.1, read on the forward strand.
TGCACCGACGCCAATCTTACCTATTTTTGCGGCAAGCATGACGGGGCTAAGCGTATGATTATCAACGGTACTCCCTATGCGGTTGAAAGCTGCAGTTTTTCAAATGTAAGCGACGCTACATTCTGGTGCCGGGAAAATCCTTCTAAACCGGGCTGTATTTTGTACGGCAACGCCGCTTCCGCCGCGGGCACGCAGGCTTGTTACAGTTCTTATACAATTTACAGCTCTTCCAGGGCAAGATGTCATACGGCTACGGCTAATGTGGGCGGATATATCTGCCAGGGCGGTACGGGCGATACCAGCACGATGTATTACAGGGTTTGCGGCGGCTAGTTCCCGGGAACCTTTTTAAGATTTGTTTTATAAATTAATTTGAGCAGGCGGAGGAAGTATGAAAAAGACCGCGGTTGTTTTGTTGTTTTTATTTGCTCTTTTGCCTTTAAATGCGCAAAGGATGATCAAATATATAACTTTTTATCCTGTTCCTTACGGCAGCCACGCCAGCCTTACGGTTGCGCACGAGTTCATGATAAATATGGGCACGGATACTGAGGATAAAGCCTATAAGACGGAAATCGAAGGAGATTTTTCCGTCGCAAGGGAATCTGCTATAGAAGGCTTTGCGGATATCAGGGGCGAAGGAACGCTTACCACCACGGGAACGGTGAAAAGCGGAAATGACGCCTTTGGCGGATACGGCAAGGCTTATTCTGTAAGCGGTAATACGTATTTAAATAATGCCGGCGCGGCGTATAGAATTGAAAGCGTAAGTTCAAGCGGAAGCGCATCTTTTAACGCTTCGAAAACTTTGCTTAACGGAGTCAGGCTGGATAAATTGTCCGCTTGCGCTTCCGGCGCGCAATGGCGCAGTTTAAGGCTTAAAGGCAGCCAGGACTGCAAAATGTATTTAACTTGCGGCGGAAGCGGGAGCACCGGTTGTACAACGCCTATATTCAGCTGCAAAAGCGGCTATTGTATGGAATATGGCGTTTGCGTAGGGCCTGACAGCACCTCTCAACGCTGCGTCGGCAATGTTCCTAATGCCATATCGGGTATGTGTTATCGCACGGCTTCATGTACCGCATCAGGGTGGAGTTATACCGCCTGGAGATGCACCTGCACCTGTAAAACCGGGTATACTTGGAACGGCTCTTATTGCTTGCCCTCGATTCCAGAGGACTGTTCCTGCCCTGCCGGATATCATAAAGTTATGCAAGGCGGTAAATGCTGCTGTGAATATAATACTTGCGGCCAAACATTGGCCAACGGCACGGTCGGCTATTGCAAGTGCTATACAGATAACTCTTTAGATAAAATAACCTTAGATAAAATAACCTTTTAACTTGTTAAATATTATTAATGAAAGTTAGCTTGTTAGGTTGTTTTCCCGGCTGTTGACGCCGCAAAAAGTTAAACTGAACTTTTCTAAAACAAAACTCCCCGGATAAAAATCCGGGGAGTTTCATTATTTCTTGCTGAAAATAATTCTTGATTTTAGTGGTTAAGAGAATAGGAATATGTTTCGGTTAGAAATATATATCTCTTTCACCTTTTGCCACTCTTGCCAAGTTGGCTTTGGTCTGCTCCGCTCTGGCGGGGGGGAGGTCCTTCATCATTTTTTCAATAAGGGCCAATCCTCTTGCTTTTAGATCTTCGGAAGCGAAGTCATAGAGGTATTCCGCAAAAGTGAACATTGCATTAGGCAGACAATGCGCTTTTATAAGGCCTGGTTTTGCCAAGTCCATAAAATCTTTGCCTACTCTGCCAAGGCGGTAACATCCCGTGCAGAAAGAGGGGATATAACCGTGGTCCACTATGTCGGAGATTACGGCCTCAAGCGGGCGGTGGTCGCCGCGGGTAAATTGCTCGTCGGCGTTGTCGTCTTCATACCCGCCGGGGTTTGTTTTACTGCCGCCGGATATTTGGGATATGCCAAGCTCAAAAGCGGCGCGGCGCATATCGGCGTTTTCCCTTGTGCTTAATATTATGCCGGTATAAGGAACCGCAAGCCTGAGCACGGCTATAATCTTTTTAAAATCCTCATCGCTTACGGCATATGGCGGGTGCTCGCTTAAAGGCGATCCGCAGGCAGGTTCTATCCTGGGTACGGAAATAGTATGCGGCCCTACGCCGTATTTGTCTTCCAAATCTTTAACGTGCTGAAGCATAGCCAAGACTTCAAATCTGTAATCGTAAAGCCCTAAAAGCGCGCCTATGCCGACGTCGTTTATACCCGCTTCAATAGCTCTGTGCATGCCTGTTACGCGGAAGTCATAATCGGCTTTTTTGCCGGCGACGTGCATTTTACGGTAAGTGTCTTTGTGATAGGTTTCCTGAAACAGCTGAAAAGTGCCTATATTGTGCTTTTTAAGCTCTTTAAATTCCTCAAGGGTAAGAGGGGCGATATTTACGTTTACGCGCCGTATATTGTTTTTGCCGTCCCTGGCAGCGTAAATAGAGTCTATGGAGTCAAATACGTATTTAAGGCCCGCGCCGGTATAGGATTCCCCGGCCACCATAAGAACCCTCTTATGTCCTTGTTTTAAGAGTGTTTCCGTTTCTCGTTTGATTTCTTCCTGATTTAAAGCCCTGCGGTGGAGCTCTTTATTGGAGGCTCTGAACGCGCAGTAAAGGCACTCGTTAAAACATACATTTGATATATAAAGCGGGGCAAACAGTACAAGCCTGTTGCCGTAAATTTGCGTTTTGATGTATTTAGCCGTTTTATACAGCTCTTCAATTAAGTCTTTATCCGTCAGGTTGAGCAGGGCGGCGGCTTGTTCGTGGGATATTCCTTTAAGTTCGCGCGCCTGTGTAAGAATGTCTAAAATCCTTTGTTTGTCGCTGTTTTGGGTTTTAGATAAATTTTCAAAAATTAATTCTTCGTTTATCATACTTATATTGTACAACTTTAAAACTTCTTCGGCGGGGAAAAAGGCGTTTGCCCGCCTAAAAAAATAAAACCCGCCGGTTAGACGGGTTTTAAAACTGTTGTGCGGCGGCTTCCGCTATTTTGCCGCCAAAAACATATGGCTGAAGGAAAACGTTACGCCTACGTAAAGGTTTTCCCCGCGCGGGCCGACGTATTTACCTTGGGCCGTATAGTAATTGATAAACGGCGCGACGGAAAGATTTTTAAGTACCAAAACGTCTAATCTCGCGTCAAGTTCCAAGGAGTAATCCAAATCGGTGGCCTGCTTTTCGCTTTCATAGCAATAATCGCGGAAAGTGCCGGTAAATTTGGCTTTTACGCCTTCGCGGATATCGTATTCAAGGCCTATGCCGGCTTCATAACCGTATTTGGTGGATTCTTCCGGATATGTAAAATCGTATTCCATAAAACCGGCGGCGAATAAGGACTTAAGATATTTGCCTTCAAAAAGTTTCGCGCCGGCATTGCCCCTTATTATTTTTTTAAGGGGGGAATCCCCGCTGGAATTAAATTCCGTTTCATAAGCCAGAGAAACAAACGGACCGGCCTCAAACCCGCCAAGGAAATCCTTAACGTGCCAAAGCCTTAAAGTATAATCGGAAGAAAGTAAAATTCTGTCGGCGTTTTCGGTCGTCAGTTTTTCGCCTTCGGCCGGTTTAATGGTGGTTTTGCCGTATTCCATAAACAAAGCGTTTGACCATAAATAATTTTGGCCGAAGTAATCACCGGAAAAGTGAAATCTGCCTTTTATGAGTTTTTGGGAGTCGGCGTTCAATTTTGCGTCCGGGAAGTCTTTGTAGTCTTCGGAGTTTTTGACTTCGGTGGAAGTTAAATCTAAAGCCAGGGTTTTAAGCTCAAGCTGCCAGCCGGTTTTTTTGCCGTCCTGGGCGTAAGAGTTTAAGCAGCATAATAAAAAAGCCGCCAAAATAACGAGTATTTTTTTATTCATTAATTAGCTCCGTTGTTGTAATTTATAGAAAGGCCCGCTGTCGGCGGGCCTAAACGAATTTATTTAAGGTCTGAAGTGCAGTTGGGGCATTTTACGGCGTTGATGTTTATAACGCTTTTGCAAAACGGACATTCTTTAGTTGTAGGAACAGCTTCGACCGGGGCGGGTTCTTTTCTGAGTTTGCTTACGATTTTTACCAGCATAAATACCGCCCAGGCGGTAATCAAAAAGCTTATGGCGTTATTGATGAAAGCGCCCAAATTCAGCACTACCGCGCCGGCGTTTTGCGCAGCCTCTATTGAAGCGTAAGGGCCTGCAACGGCGGAACCGTCTTTAAGAGTAAAAAACAATCCGCTGAAGTTTATTTTGGAAAGCAACAGGCTGATAGGGGGCATAATTAAGTCTTTAACGATGGAATTTACCACTCCGTTAAAAGCCGCGCCTAAAATAATACCTACTGCCATATCAACCATATTCCCTTTTACCGCAAAATTTTTAAAGTCGGTAAAAAGATTTTTAATGTAAGTTACCATTTCTTTTTTATCTCCTTTTAATTTAAAACACCCCTTTTTTAAAAGGGGTGTTTGCGTTCCTTTTAATATATTTTAGCAATTATAGCTTGCCGAATACCACTTTTACCACTTGTTCCATATGCGTTACCGGGATAAGCTTAAGTTCTTTCCTTATCTGTTCGGGTATTTCGGAAACGTCCTTTTCGTTGGCTTGAGGGTAAAGTATCGTCTTGATATTTTCCCTGTAAGCCGCGAGGAATTTTTCCTTAATCCCGCCTACGGGCAGAACGCGCCCGGTTATGGTTATCTCGCCAGTCATGGCAACGGCTTTTTTAACGGGTTTGTTCATGATGACGCTTAATAATGCGGTGCATATTGCGGTTCCGGCGGAAGGCCCGTCCTTGGGTACGGCCCCTTCCGGGAAGTGCAAATGGAAGTCCGTCTTATCAAATGCAAACTTTTTGGCGTAGTCTTTGCTCCTGATAAAGCTTAAGGCCGCGCGGACGCTTTCCTTCATAACGTCGCCGAGTTTGCCCGTCAAAATAAGCTGGCCTTTGCCGCGGAATTTCGTCGCTTCTATGGCTAAAGTTTCGCCGCCGACGGAAGTCCACGCCAAACCTGTGGCTATGCCTATGCCGTTTTCTTCCGCGAAAGTGTTGGAATATCTCGGTATGCCAAGGAAGTTATGCAGGTTCTTTGGCGTAACTTTTATGGCTTTTTTCTTTTTGTCTTCAAGATATTGCTTCGCGGCTTTGCGGCATATCGTGCCGATTTCGCGCTCGAAATTGCGTACGCCGCCTTCACGGACGTATTCGCGCATTATAAGGTCCAAGGCCGGGGTTTCCACCTTTAAAGATTCTTCCGGCAGGCCGTGTTCCTTCATCTGCCTGGGCAGAAGGTAACGGCGGGCGATTTCACGCTTTTCATAGTGCGTATAGCCGGAAAACTCAATAATTTCCAATCTGTCCCTTAAGGTTACCGGTATGGAACTTAAGGAGTTTGCCGTAGTTATGAACATTACTTTGGAAACGTCAAAAGGAACGTCCAAATAATGGTCCACAAAGTCCTTATTTTGTTCGGGATCCAAAAGCTCCAGCAGTGCCGCCGCCGGGTCGCCGCGCCAATCTGAACCCATTTTGTCTATTTCGTCAAGCAGAAATACCGGGTTATTGCTTTTGGCTTTGTTTATACCTTGGATAATGCGCCCGGGCATGGAGCCTATATAAGTGCGTCTGTGCCCGCGGATTTCACTTTCGTCGCGGACTCCGCCTAAGGACATTCTTATAAACTTGCGCCCTATCGCGTGCGCTATGGATTTGGCTATTGAAGTCTTACCCGTTCCCGGAGGCCCTACAAAGCAAAGTACGGGCCCTTTAAGGCTTTTAGTAAGCTGTCTTACGGCCAAATATTCCAAAATTCTTTCTTTTACCTTATCCAAACCGAAGTGGCCTTCGTCCAACACTTTTTTGGCTTTGTCTATATCAAGAATATCCTCGGTGGAAACGGCCCAAGGCATATTTACGAGCCAGTCAAGAAAAGTCCTTGATACCGTGGATTCCGGCGAGAACGGCGCCATTTTTGAAAGTCTTTCGATTTCCTTTTCCGCCGCTTCGGCCGCGTATTTGGGCAGATTGTTCTTTTTGATTTTGGCTTTAAGTTCGTCTATATCCTTTTGGAAGTCGTCTTTCTGCCTGAGCTCTTTTTGAATGGCTTTCATCTGCTCGTTAAGATAGTATTCCTTTTGGGATTTTTCTATCTGGCTTCTTACCTTGGAGTGGATTTTTTCCTCGAGGGAAATTATTTCCACTTCGCTGGCGAGCAGTTTTAACAGTTTCTCAAGGCGCGGCTTGACGGGCACGGTTTCCAAAATGTCCTGCCTGTCCTGCGTCTTTACTATTATGTTTGAAGCTATCGTATCTGCCAGTTTGGAAGGATCCTCAATCTGCCTTAAGAAGGAAACGCCTTCTATAGCTATGCGCCTGGTTACCATGGCGTATTCTTCAAACTGATCCAAAGTTTGGCGCATAAGGGCCTTAATTTCGGCGTCGGGTTTGGTGTCGTCGGAGGGATACTCCGCATTGGCGTACCAGCATTTCGCCACCGGGTTAAATTCCAAATTGTTGATTTGGGCCCTGGCTATACCCTGCAAAAATACTTTCATGCTGCCGTCGGGCATTTTAAGGGATTGGGTAATCTCCGCCAATACGCCGAATTTGTAAATATCGTCGGCGGTCGGTTCTTCGGTTTCGGCCGCTTTTTGGGAGACGGCTATAATGTACTTGCCGGTTGTGCCGAGAGCAAGCTCTATCGCCATTACTGATTTTTGCCTGTCTACGGATATCGGCAAAGACATGCCCGGGAACATTACCACATCTCTTACGGCTATGGCCGGAAGGTTCGCCGGGTATGAGGTTTGTTGTTTTATGTCGTCTATTATATTCATATCGTTTTACCCCGTAAAAGTCGGAAGTTTGCCGCTTTTACATATTTCGCGGTTTTTGACCGCAATATTATTATATCCAATTTTAGCAAATAAAACAATACTCTGCTAATTATGGTGTTTCGTTTGATGAGAGTAAATTATAATCCAAAATTGTGGCATTCAGAGGTGAACTTACGGCGAGAATAAAAAAAGTTGACTGTTTTTTTGATAAAAATAAGTGTCATTTTAAGGTATACAAATTTAAAACGCAAATCTTCCGTTCTTATTGCTCGCTCCCTGCGTTTTGTTGTGTTTTTTAATTGTTTTTATACTGATGTAGTTAAGCTGTTAATAAAGGCTGGGGCTGAAGTAAATAGTAAAAACTATGACGGTAATACGGCGTTAATGCGTTCTGCTTTCCATGGGCATGCAAATGTAGCTAAGTTGCTGATAAAAGCGGGAGCAGACGTTAATGCTAAAAATAATGACGGTAAACCCGCCGCGGATATGGTGAAAGAAAGAGAAGAAAACAATAAATAAAGTTTTACATAATATTAAATACCCCGGGCCTAATCCGTGCCGGGGTATTTTTGTCATATGTGCAATCTGAAATTAACGCTTCTTTTTATGGGGGATATTAACGCATGCAACGCCTTTCCCTGCGGGGGAAAGAATGTCCCCCGGAGTTTGGGCAGAGTTTCGAACTGAAGAAGCATTTGCCTGCATATTTCCCGTAGTTTCGTGTATTATTAAGGAGCGTCCCCTTAAATCTTGCATTGTTAAATCGCGTGAGATTATTATTACCCTTATTGTTCCGTCGCTTCCGTCCAACAGCGGAAACTGCGTTTTTACAATATTCCCGGAAATGGCTTCCTTCGGGGCGCGGCAGGATTGGGCGTCTTCATGTAAATATAAATTGTAATTGCCGGGTTTTATTTTATCTACGCTGACAAACATCTTTAATACGCCGGAATTTTCAACGGGAATCAGCAATCCTATTTGTTTACCGCGGCGGTTTCCGTCAAAAGCGTAAAAAGGAAACTCGGACTGTTCCCTTTCCGAACATCCGCAATAAAATAAAATCTGTGCAAAAAGCAGGCAATATATAAACTTTTTCATATAGAAATAATTACTTTAAACTATTATAATTATTTTTAATTATATAAAATTATAGCGCGGCGGCATAGTATTTTTTATGGGAATAAGATAACAATATCCCTAAAACACGCCGGCTGAGGGGGGGGATTCATCGGACTAAGCCGTTAAAACTGTGGGGGGAATAAAACTTGGTGCGGATATCAAGCTCATAGCTTTATATGGGGGGGATGGGGAACCCGGCAAAATCATGCGCCTGTAAGGGCAGGGGGAGTTTCATATTAATCCTGTTTTATTATATCTTCCGTAACTTTATTTAGTTTTAATTGTATAGTTTCTGTTTTTTGCGGATCCAAATTGTAATGTTTGGCAAGCAGTTCGGGCTTTATAAAAGCCAGCTTGGATTGGGGGCCGTCTTCCCAAAGGATAATTTTTATGGGAAGCATTCCCGCGGTTTCTATATTTTGGGCTATCAGTTCCCCCGCTTCCGGCAGATTTAGAAGGAGTAAGTAAGCTTTAGGTAAATTTGAGTCGGTGTCCGCTATTGCAATTTCCGCTGTTACAGGTATATTTTGCGCTTCTAAAGCGGTTTTTGCGCGTTCTAAACTTTGTTGTATTGTGTAAGGCGACGGCGTTATTTGAAGCTCAATCCCTTGCCTGCTGCTGCTTTCCCCCCAGCCTATATAGGCAAAAATCCCCGCCGTCAGCAATATTATTATAAGAATATACACTTTGTTTGCCATTAGTCATTCTCCTTTAAATGAAACTGCTCCTAATCTAAATATAAGCTTTTTTATGCCTTTTGCAACATTGCTATAGATACAAGTTTGCGGATTTTAATGTAAATTACAAATCCGGCAGGGATTTTTTGTCGCCAGAAAGCCGAGGTTTATAGTTTTTTGGCTTATATTCCTAAAGGAATGTAGTAACCTGCTTAGGGGTATATGGTTGCATAATATGCGGTCTTGGCTCTAAATTAAGTCCATTATTCTTCCCTGCTTTTTTAGTAAACAATCCTTAAATGTATAAAAGGGCAATTTTATTCCCAGATATTTTTATTAAACAGATTACCTAATTATAGTTTATATAAGCAGTTAACCTAGAATCTGAAGCCCTAAAATTCCTTTTATATTTACCTTTGGTCAAACGTTTTTCCTTTTTTAATTCCTAAACACAAATACTGTTTTCATTTATATTTTACGCTAAAATATTAAGTTGTAGAATAAAAATAGTTCTAAAACTGATAAAAATCTCTAAAATGCGCCATATCGCGTTTTAAGCATTCGGCAATATCCCAGGTACCCCAAAACGCTTAAAACGCAAATTTTAAACGGGCTATATTTAGTTATGGATATATTTTAATTCCATAATGTCTATTAAAAAAGTGTTAAAAAATATTTTAAAGAGGGGGATTTTTGCGATTTAAATATGTTGAAAAAAGCCTCTGAAAGGTTATTTTAAAAACGGATTTTTTAAACATTTTCAGGTCTGTTTTTCTGCAAATAAAAACTTAAAAATCAAATATTGCCAGGTAAATTCAACTGCAGTTTTACAAAACACGTTTCCCGGAAAAATAAAAAACTATAAATTGTGTTAATTTATAATAAAAAATATTGATAAAATCGATATAATATAATTTTTATTAATAAATATTATAACTATAAAAACCCCCTTTTTTAATCTCAAATTAATTAACATAATAAAAATTATCACAAGTAAAATAATTCAAAAAAACGCTGTCTTATAACTCCCCTTTTTTAAGCTGAAGCTATTTCCTTTTGTTTGTTTTTCGCTTGATATTCAAGTATCCGGTTTTAAGCCTTTTTATACTTAAAAAACTTTGTTCGTAAAAATTATTTGGAATTAATTTAATTCCATATTTTTTATTTTATTGCTTATCTTTTTTTAAATAAAAAACTCGTTTTAATTAAAAAAATATTAAATTAAAAATTTTCTTGGTCTTTATAAAAATGGTAATAGAATAACATTTTGGAATAAAAATAATTCCTTAACTTGTAAATATATTCGCATTTTCTGCAAATTGGGTAATATACTATTCTGCCGAAATATGATTAAAGTTTTATAGTAATTGGCGGAAATTGCGCCTAAACTACTGACCTCCGAACTTCCCTGCCTTGTCCGTGTAGCCAGAATCCTTAACACTCTTCAGGCCTTTATTTAACGCCCCCCTACCCCTCTATAAAACATTATCCCCCCGCAAAAACATTTGGATTTAGGAGCTTTGCTGATGGTATTGTAGGGCTTTCTATGTTTCCCCCCTTGCTCTCCGCTTTTTCCTTTTAGGTTCGGTTATTTTTTTGTGTATTTTCTCGGTCTATGTTAAATCTTCACGGCTAGCAATTTTCCATATTTGGCCGTATTTGCGTTTTCTCGTCGTCATGCTGAACTTGTTTCAGGGTGACGACAAAAAAACGGCAGGATGTTTAAGTCAAGTCCAGGATAACAGACTGTGCTTGTTTCCGTGTCGTATGTCGGAGCTTTTCCTTAAAATCATGAAACAGTTGACTTGGGTTTTTTTTTTGATAAATTTTCCCCGTAAAACAGCCCGTAAAATGTGAGATATCGTTGCTTTAGTTAAGGTTGGTTTA
>CAKUBV010000010.1 GCA_934643455.1 Candidatus Proelusimicrobium excrementi
AAACAGACATATCACAGATTTTCCGGCCTGAAATATAGAGGAAATTTATCAAAAAAAAAAAACAAGTCAACTGTTTTATGTTTTTTTCAAAACGCCCCGACGTACGACACGGCGCAAACAATGGCAAAAAAGTTATGGAACCATTTTATGACCGGATATGTGTAGAGATATAGAAAATATATAAAAGAATTTATTAAGAAGTTGACTAGGGCAGAATTAAAACTTTAACTCTAATAGTGTGAGGGAGTACAACCGGCGTGATTTTTCAGATTTGGAGGAAATTTAAGTTTTGTTCTGATTGAGGTATACTTGCCGCTATGCGAACGAAGTGAGCGAGGTATCCAAGTGAGTAAAAAATCAAAAGACGCTCAAAAATAAAAAATTGCTAGCCGTGAGAGCAGAACTTAACACGAGCAAATAAAAGCGGCAAAGTGCCAGCCGTGAGGCTTTAACTTAGACCGAGTAAAAGCAGTGCGAGTATATAACCAGCGTGGGCTTTAAGATTTAGAGCAAGTTTTAATTTTCTTCCGCGCGCAGTACCCAAGCAAGGAAAAAATCAAAAATTGCCTAAATATTAAAGTTTGCTAGCAGTGAGAATTTAACTTAACACGAGTAAAAAATATGCTATTTAACTAAGTTTACATAGTTTATAGCTTCTATCGCCGCCTTAGCCCCGCTTCCGGCGGCTATAATCGCCTGTCTGTAAAACTCGTCGGCGCAATCGCCCGCGGCGAAAATCCCCCGCACATTGGTGGACATATGCTCATTTATTATGACATGTCCGCCGGCGGAAGTTTCAACGCCGCTGCCCTTTAAAAACAGAGTCTGCGGGATTGAGCCCACGGCTACAAAAACGCCGCCTGTTTTGATTTCCTTCAAAGAATTATCCGTCGTATGCTTAAGCACTACGGAAGAAACCGCGCCGTTTTCCCCTTTAACCTCATCAACCACGTAAGGAATAAGCATTTCTATCTTAGGATTGCTTTTGGCTTTATCCACGGTAAGTTTATCCGCGCGGAAACCGTCGCGTCTGTGGACCAAATAAACCTTAGAGCAAAAATTGGTCAGAAATAAGGCGTCTTCAAAAGCGGTATTGCCGCCGCCGATTACGCAGACCTCTTTCCCTCTGAAAAAGAAGCCGTCGCACGTAGCGCATGCGGATACGCCTTTGCCTTTGTATTCCCCCTCCCCTTTCACGCCCAGCCAGCGCGCCGCCGCGCCGGTGGCGATGATTACGCTTAAAGCCTCGTACTCTTTGCCACATTCGGTATATACTTTAAAGGGATTGGAAGACGCGTCCAAGCGCAGAACGGTTTCGCCCAATATCTCCGCGCCCAAGCGTTTGCACTGTTTGTGCATTTTATCCATAATGTCAAAGCCGGAAACAGGGTCTATAAAGCCGGGGTAGTTTTCGATATCATTGGTTTGCAAAAGCTGTCCGCCGAGGGAACTCCCCCCTAGCATAACCGTCTTTAAACCGGCCCTTAAAGTATAAACCGCCGCACCGCAAGCCGCCGGGCCCGCGCCTATAATAAGAATATCTGTTTTAATCATTTTCAAACTCCTTTATCATTTTAAGGAAAAGCTCCGAAGGAAAGCCGACGACATTATCGGCGGAGCCTTCAAAACGTTCGATAAACATATCGTCTTTATCCTGCATGGCGTAAGCGCCGGCTTTATCAAGATGTTTGCCGGAAAGCTCTTCCAGCGTGGATTTATCAAGCTTCCTGGCTTTGCATTTGGTAACGTCATAGCCGGTAAGAATTTTATTTTTATCTTTGCAAACTATCGCCAAACCGCTGTAAACGCTTTGCCAGCTGCCGTTTTCCTTATTTAAAAGCCTTAAAGCGTCTTTCTTATCCTTAGGCTTGCCAAGTACTTCCCCCTTGCAATAAACTATCGTATCGCCGCCGATTACCACTGCGCCCGGATATAAAGCCGCGACGCTGAACGCCTTTTTCAAAGCTATGTCCATTACTTTTGCATAAGGACGCTTCTTTAAAGTATTCTCTTTAATGTCGGCGGAAATGACGTCGAATTTATAGCCGAGCCTTGTTAAAATATCTTTGCGGCGAGGGGAAGCCGAAGCCAATATAAGACGCATATTATTTCTTCATCAAATAGCTTACGATTAAATAGGAAAGTATCAAACCGATTATGCCGCACACGTTAAAGTTAAACGATAAAGCGTGTACGCCGATATCAAAAACTCTTACCAAAGTGCCAACGGCGTCGGAGGGAAGTATCGCTACGACAAGCTTCTCCAAACCATATCCGATAAGACCGGCCAAAATAAAGAATATCACTACAAAAATTACACTGCGAATACCTTTCATAATTACCTCTTGTTGTCAGTTTTTAGTTTGTTTATAAAATCTTTCAGGGGAAGAGGTTTGCTCTTCAAATAGCCTTGAACCCAATCTACCCCGCATTTTTTAAGCAAATCAAGCTGGTTTTCGGTTTCAACGCCTTCGCATATAACAATTATCCCCGCTTTGTGCGTGCGCTTGGTTATTTTGCATATTGATTCCGCGGAAACTTCGGCAAGACGTTCATCTTTAGGCAGAAAACTTTTATCCAGCTTAAGTATATCCGGCGCAAAAAGTTTTAAATCGCTCAGCTTGGTGTAACCCGCGCCGTAATCGTCTATATAAATTACGAATCCTTTGTTTTTAAGCGCGGCGGCGGACGCGGAAACAGCCTTGCGGGATTTTAAGTTAAAGCTTTCGGTTATTTCTATGCCGATAAGAGAGCGGTCAACGCCGAAAGCCTCGATTATATCTGACATTTCTTCAACTATGCCCGGCTGAGATAAAGTATAGCGGGAAAAATTTACCGCCAAAGGTACGGCCATGCCGGAGCTTTTCTCTATCTGTTTGACGTAAGAACAGGCCAAGGCCAACATATAAAGATCGAAATCTTTTATAAGCTCGGATTTTTCCAGTACTGGAATATATGCCCCGGGAGAAATTATTTTCCCGCCTTTATTCCACCTGGAAAGGACTTCGGCTTCCGTTATTTTGCCTTCGTAAACGGAATATACGGGCTGTAAATAAGCCGTAAATTCCTTAGCGGCCAAACCGTCGGATATATCTTCCAAGGAATATTCGGCGCAATTGACAAAAGCCGGACATGCGAAAAAAGCGCAGAAAAACAAAAGAAGAAATTTTCTCATAAAAACTATCCGTTGTGTACGTTAAGCATTTCTTTGGCGGAGTCAAAGACTTCGTCAACGGTGATGTCGCGCATACATTTAAAATGACCCAAAGGACATTTTTTGCCGCCGTGCAAAGCGCAAGGGCGGCAAGGAAGGCCTTTTACCTCCACAACTTTATTGCATTCCCCGTAAGGGAAAAAGCCGAGTTCTTTTGTGGTGGGGCCGAAAATCGCCAAAGTGGGCACGCCGAAAGCCGTGGCTATGTGCATGGGGCCGGAATCGTTGGTTATGAAAAGCTTAAAATGCTTCATAAGGGCCATAAGTTCCGTCAAAGTGGTTTTGGTGGCAAAGTTTATAGGATGAGCCTGGGAAAGACGGCAGACTTGTTCGCTTAAGTCCAAATCCGTCTTTCCGCCGACTATGACGGAAATGACGCCGAGTTCCTTTTCCATTCTGCCGATAAGTTTTGCGTAATTTTCAAGCGGCCAGCATTTTGTCGGCCAGACGGAACCGGGGTGAACGCCTATAAGCGTTTTGCCTTCCGCGCCGGCCTCCTTAAGCATTTGGCTGACGCTTTCTTCCGCATTTTCCCCCGCGCCCTGCATATTGAGATTGGCGGATTTGAAATTCTCGTTAACTATGCCCTGCAAAAGATACAAGTTGCGTTCGGCGTCGTGTATCATCCAAGTAAAAGGAACCGTTTTGGTAAACAGGAAGCGGCCTTCGCTGTTGGTAAAACCTATGCGGACTTTTACTCCGCTGAGTTTGGCCGTAAGCGCGCTTCTGAAGCTTCTGTGCGGAACTAAAATAACGTCGATATTACAGGCTTTTATGGCTTTGGCCGTTTTAAATACGCCGAATATCTTGCCCCAGCCTTTTTTATTGTCCACGATAACTTTATGAACTTCTTTTAAGTTCTGGAATATTTCGACGTTGGACGGACGCGTAACCACAAAAATCTTGGCCTGAGGGAAAAGCTTGGCCGTCTTTTGGATAAGCGGCGTCGTCAAAACGGAATCGCCCAGGAAAGAGGTTTGGAAGATACATATATTCTGCACTTCTTTTTTGGAGAGGTCCACGGCTTGGAACTTCCAATCGTTTAAATCGGGCGTTTTATATTTTATCGGGATATCCCAAGGTTTTAAAGCTTCAAGATATTTTTCAAGAGTGTGCTTTTCCAAAGCGGGGCTAGGCATTTTAAACTTGACGTACAGCCTTCTGGCCATGGAGTTTTTGTTATAACGCTGCCTGTTGGGTACGCCGGAGAACAAAGAAAGCAGCATGGTTCTTAAGGTTGCATGCAAATCCAGCAGATGGGTAAAATGAGCCGCGCGGATTTCTTTCAGCGTCGGAATAAAGCCTTTGAAAACCATTATTTCGTCAATATCCGGGTGCCCGGCCAAAGCTTGGGCGAACTGTTCTTTGACCAAAAGGGTTATCTTACACCCCGGCCATTTATCTTTTATGTTTTTAAACACCGGCGAAAGCAAAACTATATCGCCCAAAGATGATAATCGCATAACCAGCACTTTATTGTTTTTATTTTCCATATTTTTCCACTACCTTTAAGGTTCTGTCGGTAGCTCCTTTAAAAGATAAAGAACATCGCCCCGCCGCTTTTCCGCACTCGGCCAAAAGGGCTTTATCGTTAAATAAATCTTCCGTTTTGGAAGCGAAATTTTCCTCATTAACCAAAACGCCGCCGCCGCAGTTTAAAAGAGCTTCGGCCACGTCCGGCGTATTATAATAATATTTACCGAATAATACCGGCTTTGAAAATACGGCCGCTTCCAAAAAGTTGTGTCCGCCGCATTTGCTTATGCTCCCGCCGACAAAGCAGACCGAAGCTTTTTTATAAAACGCGCCCAGCCAGCCCATTGCGTCGGCAAGCAGAATACGGCAGTCTTCAAAATTCTTTTCTTTTTTATACGAACTCAAAGAAACATATTTAACGCCCGACTCGGCCAAATTGCGCAAAATTTGCTTTTTGCGCTCCAAATGCCTGGGAGCTATTACAAATTTTATATCCTTATCTCTGCGGGCGGCTTTAATAATAACGGCTTCTTCCTCCTCGTGGGTGCTGCCGCAGACGGTTATAAAAGCGTCCTGCCAGCCTATCGCTTTGAAAAGTGAGGAAACTTCCCCCTCTCTGGAAGGATATTCGTTAAGCAAATCGTACTTTATATTGCCGCAAGCGTAAACTTTATCTTCCGCCGCGCCGAGCGATATATACCTTTGGCGGATTTTTTCCGTCTGCGCACAGATGAAAGTGATTTTGCCCATAAGCAGCTTTACCAAAGGAGAAAGCAATTTATAACGCTTCGCGCTGCGGGCAGAGAGCCTGCCGTTTACGACGGCGATTTTTATTCCGCAAGCAGCGGATGCCGCTATCATATTGGGCCATAAGTCGGCTTCAACTATATATAAATAAGCCGGGCGATAGAATTTTATAAATCTTTTTACCAGAGGATAGCAGTCCACCGGCATTAAAAGCGCTTTGTCAAAGACGGGCTCCTTTAAAGCCGTATTCCTTCCGGCGGCGGTGGAAGTGGTTAAAACTATGCGGCAGCCGTAATATTCTTTTAAAAGCCCGGCAAGCTTTATCACGGAGCGGACTTCCCCCACGCTGGCGGCGTGTATCCATAAAGATTTGTCCGGCCTTTGCCCGAAAGGGCTCAGCACGAAACGCTGGGAAAGTTCATATTTTAAATTTTTCAGCAAATTGCGTCTGGGCGAGAAGAAAAAGAAAATAACCACGCCCAATGCCGCAAAAGGAGCAAAAAGATTAAGAATAAACAAAATCAAATAGCCCATTAGGATACCGCCTCTACGGCTTTTGCCGTAGCTTCGTTTAAATACTCCGTAAGTTTACGGCGGCATTGTTCGATGTCGTCGTCTTCGCCGACCCATAAAGGCGGCCCGTAAATTACCGCGCATTTACCGAAAGGCAAAGGCACCTGAAATTTATCCCAGGAATTTACGGCAAATTTACGGCTGCTGGCAACGCCCGCGGGAATAATAGGCAAATGCGTTTTCTGCGCCAAATATATAATGCCCGCATGCGCTTTATAAACCGGGCCCCTGGGGCCGTCGGGCGTTATGGCGGGATTATAGCCCGCCTGAGAAATATCCATAAGCCCCCTTAAAGCCGAATAGCCGCCCCTTGTGGTGGAACCGCGCATGGCCTTCATTTTAAATTTAGGCAATGCTCTGGCTATATATTCCCCGTCTTTGCTCATGCTGACCAATACGCAAATTTTGCCCTGTTTTCTGTAAGGATATAAAAGGAAAGTTTGTTGATTGTGCCAAAACGCGTAAATTACGCGCTGGCGTTTATCGGTTTCGACGGCGTTTGCGTCGCCGCCTTTTATATATTTGGTAAATATGCCGCAAAAACGAATATAGAAAGAGATGAAATTGGCTACCAGCGAATATTTTATTTTGCTTGACGCGCTTAATCTGTTTTTTGGCATTTATTTTTTACCTTTTTTCTTGCGCCACGGCATTATAAAAACGACCGTGGCTTTCGGCCATACCTGGCCGTTTTCAAATTTAACGTTTATTTTAGCCGCGTTCAGCCTCTCAAAAAGAGCGGGCAAAGCGGCTTTGGCTATTTCCGGATCGGCTTTTGGTGCCTCCCTCAAAAATCTCGGCAAAGGGCCGTATGCAAATACGGGCGAGGACAAAAGTTCGTATCCTTCAACTTCAAAATCTTCTTTGGCGGCGTCCTCTTTAATTAAATCCGCTATAAAAGTTATTGCCGTACGCAAAAAATCGTAAATTACTATATTGGCTATCGCCGCGGCGTGCATATTGGTAAGCACGGCGGCGGCTTCTTCTATTTCCCGCCCCAATGTTACGGCGCAGACGGAAAATCTGTCCTCATGCTTAATTCCGGCGGAAGAAAGCTCAAGGCACTGCCCTTCAATAAATTCATAAACGACGCCCGGCCTTAAAGCCTGATGAAGCGAGGCTATAAAAACGGCCAGGTCGCTTTCAAGGGGAAACCCCGCCGCGGCCGAGTCAATATTGGCCAGCCTTATGCGGCGGAGTATCTCCTTCAAATGTACTGCGACTTTAAACTTCTTAATCTTCCTCATCGGTTACTTTGCACTGCTTTTTCTGGGTTTCCTTCTGTAAGAAGATTTCTTTTTGGCTTCGGGTTTATTTTCCTGAGCCGCGGCGGCCGAAACGGGAGTGTCTGCGGGTGCGCCTACGCTGTAATTGCCGCCTTTAGTCCACTGATAGACCAAACCGGGCACCAAAACCATGGTGGAATAAGTGCCGGAGATTAAACCGATTAAAATCGCGAAAGAGAAGTTGTTTAAAACTTCCCCGCCCATAAAGTAAAGTATGGCGGTGGCCGCGATTACGGTAAGGGAGGTTATAACCGTTCTGGAAAGAGTTTCATTGACACTGACGTTTAAAAGCTCTTTAATACCCCATTTGGGATGCAGAGCGATATTTTCCCTGACTCTATCGAAAATTACGATAGTATCGTTGACGGAGAAACCGGCTATCGTCAGCAAAGCGGCAACGATTACAAGATCAACCTCCAGCTGAAGCACGGAAAATACGCCGATAGTCAAAAACACGTCGTGGAACAGAGCCGCGACGGCCATCGCGCCCCAAATAATATTTTGGAAGCGGAAGCCGATGTAAATCACCATAGCCGCCATAGCCAAAACGAAAGCCATTAAGGCTTTTTTGGCCAAAAAGCTGCCGACCGTGGGGCCGACGAAGTCAGTCTGTTCGACGTTAAAGGCAAGGCCCGCGCCGTTTAAAGCGTTTTGGATATTGCTGGCGACTTCATTGACGCTTTCCTGGCTGCCTTTCACTTTAATGGCGAAAGAATTGCGCCCGATAAAAGTTTGAATGTCGGCCGCGATATTCGCTTTGCCCAAGGCGGAGCGGATATCTTTAATGTCGACGTTGTTTTCAAACTGAACTTTCATTACGGTGCCACCGGTAAAGTCGATACCGTAGTTCATTCCTTTAAAAACGACGGAAAGAAGAGAGGCTAACATCAGAACGCCGGAAATTATAAAAAATATTTTTCTGATTCCGATGAAGTCGATATTGGTTTTGGGAAGCATCTTAAAATAACTCATAGACTAATCTCCTTCGGGTTAGCCGTAAGCAAAAGCTCATAAATGGCCCTTGTTACGAATACAGAGGTAAACACGCCCACGAATAAACCCAAGGTAAGCGTTAAAGCGAACCCCTTAACCGGGCCCGTGCCGAATTGGAACAACAGCAGCGAAGCTATCCAGGTGGTAAGGTTGGAGTCA
The DNA here is from genome assembly GCA_934643455.1 of Candidatus Proelusimicrobium excrementi. GTDB lineage: Bacteria > Elusimicrobiota > Elusimicrobia > Elusimicrobiales > Elusimicrobiaceae > Proelusimicrobium > Proelusimicrobium excrementi. Next base: position 8,449 of record CAKUBV010000010.1, read on the forward strand.
AAAATCGCGCTCCACGCTTTGTCGTAGCCTTCTTTAATGATTATAGGCAAAGGCTGGCCTTTGTCTTTCTCTTCCCTCATACGTTCCAAAATAAGAACGTTGGCGTCCACGGCCATCGCCAAGGATAAAATGATACCCGCGATGCCGGGCAGCGTCAAAGTGGCGGAGAAATAAGCCATTAAAGCCAACAGAAAAACCAAGTTTAGCAGCAAAGCTATGCTGGATATTACGCCGGAGAACCTGTAATAAATGCTCATGAACAGAACGATAAATATAAAACCGACGAGTGAGGCTTTTACGCCGCTTTTTATGGAGTCTTCGCCGAGGCCCGGGCCGATAATACGTTTTTCGATAATGTTTACCGGGGCCGGCAAAGCGCCCGCCCTAAGCACGATGGCCAACTGCCTGGCTTCTTCCATGGTAAACTGGCCGGTAATTTGGCCGTCCCTGGTAATTCTGGCGTTGATTGTCGGCGCGGATTGAACGGTGTTGTCCAAAACTATGGCCAAATTCTTTTTCAAGTTTGCGCCCGTAAGATTACCGAATTTTTTTGCGCCTTCGCCGTTAAACTGGAAGCTAACGGCCGGATAGCCATATTCGCCGGTGCTTACGCGGGCGTCTTCAAGGTCCGCGCCGGTTACGGCGGCAGTATCGGTCAAAGCAACCAAAAAGCCTTGTTTATCCTTCATTACGGTTATGCCTTCCGGAACAAGCTTTGAGGCTTCTTCCGTCAAAGTACCGTCCGCGTTGAAAGGATTATCCAATTCGTTAAGTTTATTGACGGCTTCCTGCGCGGACGCGTCATCTTTAACTATCCTAAATTCAAGCATTGCCGTTTTGCCGATTAAGGCTTCGGCCTGTTCGGGGTTGGCTATGCCGGGCAGCTGAACGGAAATCCATTTTTCGCCCTGGCGGGTTATCGGTATTTCGCCCACGCCGTATTGGTCAATCCTGTTGCGGACGATTTCAATGGCGCGCTGCATGGAGTCGTTCAAACTTTCCTTGCCGCTGAGCTTGCTTACGTCCAGCTCAAGCAAGAGCGAAGAGCCCCCCCTCAAGTCGAGGCCAAGATTAAGAATCCTTTTTGGCCTGTCGCCTGAAGCTTCAAGCTTTTCCCTTTCCTGAGGGGTCTTTGAATACCACTCATAGCTGGGCCAAAGCAAAGCCACGGCGCCGAATAATGCTGCTAATATTATTGTCCATTTAATGGCAAGCTTGTTCATTTAGATTTAGCTCCGTTGTCAAGAGGTTGGTTTTTATAAATAGAAACTATACCGCTTGGTAATACGGAAAATTTGGTATTTTCCGCAACTTTTACTTCTATAATCTGGTCGTTAAAGCCGGATACCGTCCCGACGATACCGCCCATTAAAATCACTTTGTCGCCCTTTTCAAGAGCATTGATAGCTTTTTTTTGTTCTTCTTCACGTTTTTTCTGGCTTCTGCTGGTCAAAAACATAAAAACGACAAAAAACACTATTATTATTAAGAACATACCGTTAAAGCCAAAGCCCTGCCCTGCTGCTGCGGTAGTGGCTGCGGCTGCTGATGTTGGTTCCATTGCGCCTCCGTGATAATATTATTATATATATACTGATTTTAGCATATTATAAAGATTTGTGTCCTCTAAAATGCTACGCAAATCATATACGGCGGCCTATCGGAGCTGAAAAGAAAAACAACTTTTTAAGAACCGCCGAATTTTTGACTTCTTTTTTTAGAAAACCCCGCTTTAACCTAAGCCAAAGCGGGGCGGTTAGTTGAGATACCGTTTTTAATACGGCAAAATTACTCGCAAGTTACGATACTGACGGTATGTTTCTACATACTGTATTCTTTTGGATTTATATAGTCGCATGAGCCTGAAGAAACACCTGGCGTAAAATCATCGCGCCTTTCATAAAACTTACAAGTATAATGCTTATAGTAATAACGTTCCGTATTTAAATATTTGGCTATACATTGAAACCCGCTTCCCCACTCTGCGCAGATTTTGGCGTAGTCGGAAGATTCACAGTCGCGGACGTCGCGTCCGTCCTCATTGAAAGTGCAGTCTTTCCCCCACTCGCTCCATTGATAGTTAGCGCAGCAAGTCCTTGTCTGAGTGGTATAACTGCACCCGCTTGCTGTATATTTATACTGCGTTGCTCCGCTTTTTGAACAGCTCTCGGCCCGGCCTAAACTTACGCAGGCGAAAAGCTAGGCTCATGGCAAGTAAAATTTGATTTTTGTTTTTTGCGGGCAACTCACAAAAAATAGCAACTGCTATATTGTTACGCTTATATTTTTTTGTTCGGACAAAGCCCGCAAAATAAAACAAAAATCTCCAAATTTTAACTGCCTTGCAAATCGCCGAAACGACAAAAACACGGCAATGTAGGTCAGGCTTTGCCTGACGTTAAAAAGGAGTTTTCTACATTAAACAGTAAAAAAGTTATGGAAACATTTTGCGACCGAATATGTGTAGAAATAGAAATGTAAAAAAGAAGAAAATATTTTTAAGTAAGCTGTTTTGGGGGCAGCAATTTATTATCTAACAGAGTTTAACTTCGCGAAAGCAAACAGCGTGGGAGAATTTAACCTGCGTGATTTTTCAGATTTGAGGGAAATTTAAGTTTTGTTCTGATTGAGGTATACTTGCCGCTATGCGAACAAAGTGAGCGAGGTATCCGAATGAAGAAAAAACTTAAATTTACCCAAATATGGAAAATTGCTAGCAATGAGGACATAACATAGACCGAGTAAAAACAGCCAAATACGCCTGGAGAACGAAATATCACGCAAGAAAAAAATACGGGAGCGTAACTTAGACCGAGAAAATACAAAAAAACAAGGGCGGAGATGCAAATCCCCGCCCTCTCAGAAAACCACCGCTTACGGTTTTATCCTGTCCATAAGCCTCGGGAAAGGTATCGTTTCCCTTACGTGCGGCAATCCGCATATCCACGCCACGGCCCTTTCTATACCCATGCCGAATCCGCTGTGCGGCACGCTTCCGTATTTGCGCAGGTCAAGGTACCAGTCAAACGCACTTTCGTCAAGGCCTTGCTCGTGTATGCGTTTGATAAGGGTATCATAATCCTCTTCCCTTTGGCTTCCGCCGATAATTTCCCCGTAGCCTTCCGGCCCGATTACGTCTACGGCCAAAGCGAGTTTTTCATCTTTAGGGTCGCGCTTCATATAAAAAGCTTTTATGGCCGCGGGATAGCGGTGTATCATTACCGGGCGGTCGAAAGTCTTGGATATAATAGTTTCTTCGTCGCCGCCGATATCGCCGCCCCATTCCGTCGGGTTGCCGTTTTTATTTAAAATTTCAATAGCTTCCGTATAAGAAATGCGCGGGAAAGGTTTTTTGATATTTTCAAGCTTGCTGATGTCGCGGCCTAAAACTTCAAGTTCGGCGCGGCGGTTTTTTAAAACCTTTTCAACTATATAGCAGATGAAATCTTCCGCCAAATCCATATTGTCGTCCAAATCGTTGAAGGCGACTTCCGGCTCCACCATCCAAAATTCCGTAAGGTGGCGGCGCGTTTTGGATTTTTCCGCTCTGAAAGTAGGGCCGAAGCAGTAAATCTTGCCCAACGCCATGGCGGAAGCTTCCCCGTAAAGCTGACCGCTTTGGGAAAGCAAAGCCTTTTGCCCGAAGTAATCGGTTTCAAAAAGGGTGCTTGTGCCCTCGCAGGCCGCAGGGGTTAAAATAGGCGAATCCACCAAAGTAAAACCGTTGTTTTTAAAATATTCGCGTATTGCAAAAATGATTTCGTCCCTGATTTTAAGTATCGCCACCTGCCTGCTGGAGCGAAGCCATAAATGGCGGTTATCCATTAAAAAAGCAGTGCCGTGCTCCTTGGGAGAAATGGGATAATCCTTAGCCATTTGCAAAACTTTTATATCTTTAACGCCCAATTCAAAACCCAGCGGGGAGCGTTTGTCTTCCCTTACCGTGCCGGTAACTTCTATTGAAGATTCCTGGGTTATTTTATCGGCGAGTTCAAAAACTTCCGCGGTAACGTCGCCTTTAAAAACGACGCATTGTATAATGCCGCTGCCGTCGCGCAGCTGTAAAAAGTGCAATTTTCCGCTTGAACGTTTATTGTAAAGCCAGCCTTTTAAAGTGATTTCTCGGCCGACGTATCCGCCGACGTCCTTAACGCGAATTTTATCTAACATAAGTTTTACCTCTTGAATATACTTTGTATATATCTTAAATTTTAGCAAAATAAATAAGGCCGGGCTATATGCCGGCCGTTAAATCTGGTGGACGTGATGGGAGTCGAACCCACGACCTCCTCGTTGCGAACGAGGCGCTCTCCCAACTGAGCTACACGCCCTTGAACTTTTAATTATTATAACATTTTTCAAAGAAATATTAAAAGTTTTTTGATAAAAATAAATTGCTATAATTTTTTTGTGATACTTTTCCCCCTAAAACGTATACAGGGTGGAGGCCGACATGAACTTTGAAGAAGTCTATAATTCCTACTTCGGACGGATATATTCCTATATAAGGGCCAGGGTTTTAAACGAAACCGCGGCCGATGATATATGCTCCGACGTTTGGGAAACGGTGTTTAAAAAACAAAACGCTTACGATGAAGCAAAAGGCAATATCGAACAATGGCTGTTTAGCATAGCAAGAAACAAAGTAAACGGTTATTTCCGCCTTTATTATATAAGGAATATATTTTCCTTAACCGATAAAGAAGATGTTTTGCCTTCCGGCGAAAGCGTAAACGAAGAACTTGATAAACAGGAAGACGTAAAACAGCTAAACGCGGCGTTAAGCGCGCTTAACGCTAAAGAGCGGGATTTGATTTCGCTTAAGTTTTTCTCTTCCATGACGAACAGGGAAATATCCGCGGTATCTTCCCTCAGCGAAAGCAATGTCGGCACCATATTAAACAGAGCAATGCAAAAAGTAAGAACGATATTGGAGCATTTATGAAATATACTGACGAGGAAATAAAAAATAAATTTTCCAATGTTAATTTTGACGAAACCGGCTGGAAAAAGCAGGCCGTCTTTAATAAGATAGTCGCCAAACAGGCCGGAAGGAGATTTAATATGAGGAAAAGATATCTTAAACTTAACGCTGCGGCGTCATTGGTTGTGCTTATAGCCGTCTTCGGTACGCCTGTTTTTAAAGACTATATAAAACACGGACAAAACGAAACATACTCGGGCGGAGATATCTGCCAAGGGCAATCCTGCGCTTTATCACCCGAAGAAAAGCCCGCCAAGCAAGCGCAAGAGGCGCAAACAACCGCTGCGGATAACGCCGTATATAAAGAAGAAGAGAATTTTGAAGCCGAAGTTTTACTTGCGGATTCGGACCCAATGCCGGCACCCGTACCGGCACCCGTAAAAGCCGCCGGCCCCATCGTAAGAGGGACTTATGCCGCCGCTCCCGCAGCTATGCGGTCAAAAAATATGGCTGTTTCATATTCAGCTCCCCTTGGATACCAGTTGGAGAGGCGGACAAGAGCCCAAGAGCAAAATTTTGCGAAAGAAACTAAAGACTATACAGAAAACGCCTTTAAAAAAGCATCTTTAGAACCGCTTTCCACATTCTCGGCCGATGTTGACACTGCTTCCTATTCTATGCTGAAAGAACAAATCAACAGAGGCTGGGGCGTACAAAAAGAAGCCGTAAGAATTGAATCTTTAATAAACAACTTTGATTACAATTACGCCGCCCCCAAAGGCGCGGAACCCTTGAGCGTTGATATTGAGTATTCCGACTCGCCTTGGAATAAGAACAACAAACTTGTAAAAATAGGCGTTAAAGCAAAAACTCTGCCGAAAGAAAACCGCCCTCAAAGCAATTTGGTGTTTTTAATAGACGTTTCCGGTTCGATGAGTGATTCCAACAGGCTTCCGCTTGCAAAAAAAGCCTTAAAAATGCTTCTTGAACAGCTTGACCCGGAAGATTTTGTTTCCATAGTAACTTACGCTTCCGGCGTAAATGTAAAACTTGACGGCGTAAAAGTTAAGGAGAAAAAACAAATCATTCAAGTGATAGATTCTCTCAGGGCAAGCGGAGCGACTTACGGGGAAGAAGGCCTTAAAAAAGCTTATGAAACCGCCAAAAAGAACTTCCTGCGCAAAGGCAATAACAGAATTATTATAACCAGCGACGGGGATTTCAACGTAGGGAGAACAAGCTCAAAAAGCATAGAAGAGCAAGTTTCCGAAGCGAAAGAAAGCGGAGTGTTTATAAGCGCGCTCGGCTTCGGAATGGGCAATTACCGCGACGCTCTTATGGAAACAATCGCCGATAAAGGCAACGGCAATTATGCTTATATCAATGATTTAAAAACGGCGCAAAAAGCTTTGGTAAGGGAATTTGGCGGGACGATGTTCACGGTTGCAAAAGACGTTAAATTTCAAGTTGAATTTAACCCGGCCAAAGTGGAAGATTACCGCCTTATCGGCTATGAAAAACGCGCCCTTAACAACGAGGACTTCAACGACGACAAAAAAGACGCGGGCGAAGTCGGCGCAGGCCACACCGTAACCGTGCTTTACGAAATACGCCCCAAAGGCGGGAAAGAAGCTTTGGATATTGACGAGCTTAAATATTCCCAAACGAAGTACGGAAATTCAGACGAAGTTTTGACTGTAAAAGTAAGGTATAAAGCCCCCGACGGCGACGAAAGCAAACTTATGAGCAAAACTCTTAAAGAAAAAGACTATAAACCCTTTAAGCAAGCCTCGGAAGATTTCCGTTTCGCTTCGGCGGCGGCCGCATTCGGCCAGGCGGTTAAAAACAGCGATTTTAAAGGCGATATATCTTTAAAAGAAATAGCGGATATCGCTTACGCCGCAAAAGGTGTTGACGAAAACGGCGACAGAGCGGAATTTGTACAGTTGATCCGCACCTATGACGCTTCAGAAGAGAACAATATCAGCGAAAAGGAAATAACACCCCAAGAGCCTCCAGTTTTGCAAATGCCCGGAGAAGAGCCCTTTGAAGAGGCCGCAGAGCCGATTCACATTTACAAACGGATAATCCCCGATGAGGAGCCCGCAGATTATAACTATTAAATTATCGGTAAAGTTCTAAAATAAAACATCCCCCGGTCATTTAAACTGACCGGGGGTATTTTTTACGGTTCAAACCTAGTATATTTTTTACTGCGCCAAGGAAATACCGCTGAACTAAAAAAACCAAATAAGGTCAATATTTGTAGGATTTGCGCCCATACGGGAACAAAATTTTCCGCCTTTTTTGATATCATCTTCGGCCTTATCGGCATTTTGTATCATTACGTTACACTGCTTCAGCAGTTCTTGGCCAGCGGGACAGTATCCGTCATAAATACGTCTTATTGAATAAGAAGCCCGCAAAGTTTTGAACTTAGGGAAAGCATGGATTTCCAACAGCGAATATTTGGAAGTTTTCCCCTCTTCCGTATAATTCAGTTCCTTAAAAACATTAACCAAAAAAGAATCGCCGTTTCCCAAAGTAAAAGTAAATTTTTCGGGCGTAAGCACTTCCGCCCCGGCGTCATGGACATATCTGCTTGCGGAATAGTTCACTTCGGAAGAGGAAGGCGGCAGCTCAAAATCCAAAAGACGCAAATCGGCCGTATAATCACCTTTCTTTGCGAAATATTTTTCTTCCGCCGCAAAAATATCATCGGCAATACTCTTAAGCTCTTTATAATGCGATTTCTGGCTGGAACCCGCCATAAGCGCACAAATCAAGCAGAGCAAACACAAAATTGCAATCGCGATTCTTATCTTAAAAGAAGCAGGACCCGGCATCCTCCATAAGATGAATTTAACCTTTGAGAAATATCTGCTCATTATTTTGCCCCCGCGCTCTTAAGCATGTCCGCTATTTCTTCAAAGCCGCCGGTCTCCGCTATTTTAAGCGCGTTTAAGCCGGTATCCTGCCCGTTAATAATGAGGGACGCGTTAAAGTCGGCGCCAGCCTCAAGAAGAAGAGCGACAAAATCTTTATTTCCCGTTTGCGCCGCCATCATAAGCGGCGTATAGCCGCTGTCGCCGGCTGCGTTTAAATCGGCTTTCGCCCGTATCAAAAGCTTTGCGGCTTCTAGATTGCCTGAAGTGCAGGCAAAAAGCAAAGGAGAACCGACCGCCGGAGCCTTAACATTTACGTCGGCGCCGAGGGAGATTATCGCACCCAAGCGTTCATTATCCCCGGCCATTAAAGCATGGAACAAAGGCGTGAAGCCGGCTGCGTCGGGAGTATTGACGTTCTCCGCCGAAGGCAAAGGGGCGGGTGTAAAATCCGCCGACGGAGCTTCCCCTTCACGCGCGCCGCGTTCGCGCAAAATTTCCGCCAAAGCGGTATTGCCGTTTTCAACGGCCATGCCTAAAGCCGTCACGCCGGAATCCAAGCCGTTGACCACCCATGAAGCGTTTACGTCCGCACCCGCTTCCAAAAGCAGTTTGACAATTTTTTCATCGCCCGATGACACCGCTTGCATTAACGGCGTTTTTCCGCTTGAATCAGTCATATTGACGTCCGCGCCCGCCGCAAGAAGAGCTTTTACAAAATCAAAATTACCGGAAGAAGCCGCCCAAGCCAAAGGAGTATCGCCGCTTTCGGTTTTTAAATTAACGTCCGCGCCGGCCTCAAGCAAAGCTTTAAAGGTATTTTCGTCATAAGTTCTTACGGCTTTAAACAAAGGCGTTTCGCCCTCAGAATCCAAAAGGTTTAAAGCTTCTTTCGGCAGAGAAACGGACTCTTCTTCCGCTTCAGGCTTTTGGCCTTTCCAAAAGCTGTGCGGCTGATAGTAAACCGGGGTGCGGTAAGCTTCAAATTTATTGCGGAAGCGTATTTCCTCAAACGGCAGCAAGGCCGTATTCCCGCCGGAAGAAACTTTAATATCCCAAGGTTCTTTAATGCCGTTAAAAGTAAAAGCTATCTCGCCTTCAGCTTCAGGCGAAGCGGAAAACACCTGCATATAGGCTTCTTCGGACGAGCGGTTATCTGCCGCAGTCTTATAAGAAACGTATAAATAAGAGGCGTTTTCGTTTTTGCCGTCTTTAAAGCGGATTTCAATTTCCTTGGGTTTGGCGCGCATTGCCGCTTTGCCGAAATCGGCCGGAGTTAATGTTTCATTCTCGCCGTTAAAATAGCGTACGGTAAAAGACTCGACTTCCGGTATATTTTCCCCCTCTTTGGCAGGGGCGTTAAAGCGTACGGTAAATGCGGTATTATATTTTTTATTGAACTGATTAAAAAGTTCTTTATCCGGCAAACCGTTTTCTTCAAGATTTTCCGCCGCTTCTTGATATTCTTGCAAAGCGTTCGCCCTAAACTCGTCCCAATTAGAGCCGGGAATCATGGCCGACGAAGCAAAATCCTCAAAAACCAAAGCGACTTCTTTTCCCTTCAGCCAAGATATAAGTTCCGTTTGGCGGGTATCCCTGCGCTGAGTCCACAAAGCCACGCCGCCGTAAGGGGCCGCCCCGATGATAATATCGGTATACAAAGGATCGCCGTCTTCATCCTTTTTAGAAAACATTTCTTTTAATTTTTCATAAGGAAGGGGCTCTTCCAGCAAATAAGCTTTGTTTTCAATTACGGAATAATACACCATATCAAGCTTGCGCGGCAGAGGGCGGGCACCGCCTGCGCTTATATGGGAAGATCCCCCCGCAGGGTATCCCCACTCGCTGGCTGGGCGCGGGAAAACTTCCGCCGTGCGCTCCCCCTCTTCATCCAAATCAAGTACGGTAAAAAACGGCTGAATCGGATATAAAGGATGCATGGAAAGGCCAAGCTCATATTCGACTATGCCGTTTTTAGTGTTTTCCTCAGCGGCGGCCTCTTCAAAGCTTTGGCCCGGCTTAAGAGCGCGCAGGATTTTAAGATCCCCTTCAAAAATTGCCAGCACCTTTTTGCGGGCTTTTGCAAAATCCTCTTCGGAGATACCTTTAAGAGGGTTATCCTCGTCTTCATCGACATCGCGCAAGGCGGACTCTTTATATTTTTTAAAGTTGAAAGGATTTTGTTTTTCATAGCGGATAACGTCCTCAAAAATACCGGCCGATACTTTGGGATCGTCAGTTTGCAAATTACGCTTTACGCTTTCGGTAAATTCCTCTACAATCCAAGAGGCTTCCCCAAAACTTAAATCCGCATGCAAAGAAGCCAATATCAAATAGCGCAAACGCTCGACATAAAACCAGAAAAACAGTTCCTCCGGCGTAAAAATGTTTGGCAAGTCGCCGGAATTGATAAATACGCTAATAACGTTTGCCGGGGAAACGGTTTCGAAAAAATCCGCCGGCATAGACGCGTACTTTTTATGCAAATCTGCCAGTTCTTTTTCCGCTTGGGCAACTAATTTATTGAGGCTTTCTTCATCCATATCGCCCTTGGCGTCTTTATATTTTTCCGCCATGGCCGCGTATTCTTTTTCCATAGTTTGTTTAACGTCATCAGGCAGATTTTCAGCAATCATTTTCGTAAATAAGGGATACATCTTTTCCCTTATTGCAGGCGTATCATAAACTATCGCCTCGTTAGGGCTTTCCCCGCCGCCCATACAGCCGAAATTGGCCGCCTGAGCGCACAAAACTGAAGAAAATACGGACAGCTTAATAAATTTATTCATAAATCTCCCGATTCAGTAAAAATATCAATTTATTATAGCAAAATAGCCCCAATCCAAATTAAAATCCGCGTTTAGATTTTATACTTTGGCAAATTAAATCTTTCTTTTTAGAAAAGTTTATTTAAAAATCCGTCAACTGTTTTATTTTTTAAGGAAACGCCCCGACGTACGACACGGCAGAAAAGAAGGAAAAAGACGTATCGCAAAAAGTATAAATGGAGAAATAAAAATAGGTCAGGCTCCGCCTGCGTAAATATGGAATTTTCTGTCAGGTAAAACCTGACCTACATTGAATGAGTGTTTAAGTAAGGTCTAAGCGTGAGATAATGTAACCAGCGTGGTTTTTCAGATTTGAGGAAAATTGCTAGCCGTAAGAGCGCAACTTAACACGAGTTAAAACCGTGCGAGTATATAACCGGCGTGGACTTTAAGATTTAGAGAAAATTTTGATTTTTAATGAGGAAGGTATACCTAGAGTGGGCGGAGCCCCGTGTATCCGACCGAAGCAAAAATCAAAATTTGCCTAAATATTAAAGTTTGTTAGCCGAGGACACGTAAGATAGACCGAGTAAAAGCAGTGCGAGAATGCAACCAGCGTGGACTTCTGGATTTGAGCCTGATTTGTGTTTTCTTATGAGTGAGTCATACTTGCCGCTATGCGAACGAAGTGAGCGAGGTATCCGACTGACGAAAAAACACAAATCAGGCCAAATACGGAAGCTTGCTAGCCGCGAACAAGAAAGATAGACCGAGTAAAAATACACCAAGACTTAGCTTAGACCGAATTACTCCCATTTTAGAGCCAAGCTTACAAAGGCTTGATAATGCGCCTATACCCCTCAGCCCCAACAACTTCCCCTCTAAAAATCCGCCCCGCCTCAACAGGCGCGGTAAATTCTGCCGTGCCGTCTATGTCGGGCGCGTCTTTATAGGTGCGGCCGGAAGTTTCCCCGTCGCTGATAACTTCCACTGTGGAACCTATAAGTTTTTTGTTTATTTCGTCAATAACGCGGCTCTGCACAAAGGCAAGCGCTTCGGCGCGTTCTTTTTTGATTTTGGCGGAGATTTGCGGCTTCATATCATAAGCGGGCGTGCCGGGTTCCCTGAAAAATTCAAATATGCCGATATTGTCAAATTTAAAATCGGCAACAAATGATTTAAGTTCTTCAAAATCCGCTTCGGTTTCGCCCGGGAAGCCGACTATAAAATTAGTTCTTATCGCTATGCCGGGGACGGTTTCCCTCAGCATTGCCAGCACCTCTTTTGTCTGAGCGGCCCCGGCGTGGCGGCACATGGCTTTAAGCATTTTATCGGAAATATGCTGCAAAGGTATATCTATATAAGGGTAAAGTTTCTCTTCCCCGGCCATAATTTCCGCCAGTTCTCGGCTGACGCGGTGCGGATAGGCGTACATTATTCTTATACGTTCCAATTTTTTGATTTTTACTAATTTTTTAATCAACTTTTCCAGCTGAGGCTTGCCGTACAAATCCTGCCCGTAGGAAGTCGTATCCTGCGCTATCAGAGAAAATTCCTTCACGCCGTCTTCGGCCATGATTTTGGCTTCCTCCAATACATCTTCCATACTTTTGGAGCGGTAATTGCCCCTTATGTAAGGTATGGCGCAGTAAGCGCAGCGGTTATTACAGCCGTCGGCCACTTTAAGATATGCGCTGTGGGGCAAGGTCAGCGTCATTTTATAGGGAGAAAGCGAAAGCGAAGTTTGTATTTTCTTGATAAATTCCCCCTCCTTTTTAATAAGCTTATCCATACGGGTTTGCTCGGAAATGGAAAGAACTAAATCAATCTCTGGAAATTCTTCTTTAACCGCGGTTTTTAACCTGTCAACCATACAGCCGGTAACGATAATCTTCTTTATTTTTCCCTCGGCTTTAAGCTTAAGCGCGACTTTGATATTATCTTTGGCCTCTTTTATTGAAGACGCCAAAAAAGCGCAAGTGTTTATAATCACTACGTCGGCAAGGTTCAAATCAAAAACCATTTTATGGCCGTGCGATATTAAATTGGCGCAGAAGTCCTCGCTGTCCGTAAGATTTTTGGGGCATCCCAAACTGATTAAAAAAAAGTTCATAAAGTTTCCTCACTCTTATCATATACATAAGCTTTGCTGACGCCTTTGCCAAGGCCTATACTCCTGCCCGCCGCTTTTATTTTATTTTCTATACAGCCGCGGCATACGGACGGCGTTTCCCCGGTGCATATTTTGCCGGGATATAAAATATAAAGTTTGCGCGCTTCGCCCTCCGTAACATTTGGCATGACGACGTTCGCCCCGCTTTGCAAAGCTTTCAGACGTCCGTCTTTATCCAAAGCTTCCATGGCCGTAGTGGCAGGGATATTAATCAAGGGCATTAAAAGGCGCGTTACGGCCATAGTTCTTAAAGCTATTTCAAAATTGTTCTTTTTCTCTTCCACAAGAGGGGTATCGGGATGCGCAATAAAAGGCCCTATCCCGGCCATGTGCACGGGCAGATTTTTCATAAATAAAATATCTTCGGCTATGCTCTCCTCGCTTTGCCCGGGAAGGCCGGCCATTATGCCCGACCCCACTTCATAGCCGAGTTCTTTTAAATCTTTAAGGCAGCACAGGCGGTTTTCAAAACTCATGCCCGGGTCCAGGCGTTCATATAAAGATTTATCCGTGGTTTCTATACGCAAAAGATATCTGTCCGCGCCGGCTTCGCGGTAAATGCGGTATTCTTCAAAAGTTTTTTCCCCCAGGCTCAAAGTCAAAGCCAAATCCAAAGCTTTGATTTTTTTTATGATATACGTCATTTTATCGGCGTCATAAAAAGAATCTTCCCCGGATTGCAAAACCACCGTTTTATAGCCGTAATTTTTGGCGTTTTCGGCGAGTTTGATTATTTCTTCCGCACTCAGGCGGTAACGTTTGACTTTTTTGTTATCCCTTCTTAAACCGCAGTAAAGGCAATTTTGTTTGCATATATTGGAAAATTCTATAAGCCCTCTAAGGTAAACCTCGTCCCCTACGTATTTTTTACGCACTGCGTCGGCGGCGGCGTATAAAGGGGCGGCGTCTTTTAGACGAAGAAGCTCGGTTATTTCCGTCTTGTTCAAAGAGTGATCTTTAAGGGCTTTTTCTATAATATCCATTGATATATTTTATCATTCTATTACGTTCATGGAAAACCCCGGTTCGCTTTATGCAAACCGGGGCGGTTAGTTGAGAGCCGGGTTTTATCCCGGGTAAATTATTTTACTATCCTTACCTGCACATATATTGTTGGC
>CAKUBV010000011.1 GCA_934643455.1 Candidatus Proelusimicrobium excrementi
GGGAATTCCTTTTAACGTCAGGCGGAGCCTGACCTACGTTTAACTTATTTCTAACTCTTATAATTATTTCTCTTTTCTTAAAAATTTCTTCTTTATATTCCAATATATAAACTTATTCGGTCGTAAAATGATTCCATAACTTTTTTACTGATTAATGTAGGTCAGGTTTTACCTGACGTTAAAAAGAAGTTTACATTTGTCGGGCAAAGCCCGACCTACATATATGTATTAATTCTCTTTTTAATATTTTGTTTGCGCCGTGTCGTACGTCGGGGCGTTTTGTTAAAAAACGAAAACAGTTGACTTGTTTTTTTTTTTTGATAAATTTCCTCTATATTTCAGGCCGGGAAATCTGTGCCGTTCGTCGTTCTTCTTTATTTGCGTTAGTTGAGGTTTTTCGGCTTGAAATAATCAAAAACGGAGGTAAAAAATATGGTTAGCATAAAGAGGAATCTAGGCTTATTTTTTATAAAAAGCTTAGTTTTTGTGAGTTTTATGGGATTATGCTGTGCAGCTTACGCGGTAAAATGTACAAGCAGTCAGGCACCGTGTTGTGAAGGGAAGAAAATGTCATGCTGCCGGCATCCTGGGTATGACAGCAACGGCAAGGAGCTTTCTTACGACCTCAGCGAGTGTATGACTCCGATAAATCCGGGCGGCCCTATTGTAATAGACCCGATATACCCGATAGTGAAAGAGTGCACATCCGGGCAAAAGGAGTACAAACCCAGCGGTTCCTGCGGAACATCTGAAAGGACCTGCTGTTCAGACGGCACATGGAGCGACTGGGACGGCGAATGCGGCGGCTCAAGTTCATGCGGAACAAATCAATGCTGGAACGGTTTAAAGTGCGAAGCTAAGGGAACAGTTTCAAAAACGTGTTCAGGGAATGTCGCAAACGCAAAAAGCGGAACTTTAACCCGTACGGCTACATGCCACAGCAGCGGATGGAGTTACGGTTCATGGACCGGTACATGTATATGTAATACTGGATACACTTGGAACAGTTCTTCCAAAACATGCGGGGCAAAGAGATGCGTGGGTGACGAGTTCTATAATGCCAGCAGTGATAAATGCTGCTCAGCAGGAAGCTATCAGGTAAGAGCCGGAACAAATGGCAATTGGATGCATGTTAATTGTCGTAGTGATCAACTTGATACTACTGGAGAATGCTGTACGATGAGCAATAACGCGGAATTTCAGCTTCCGACATCAGCGGGCAGTTGCAATGCATTTGCTTCAAAAGTGAGGCTGAGTATGAACAATATGATAAATAGGCATGCTTGCATACTAACTCAGTGATAGAGAAAATCAAGATTATTATATGTAAATGTTTTCCGAGGCTTAAGCCTCTCAACTAACCGCCCCGGTTTGCGTAAAGCGAACCGGGGTTTTGTCATAAAAAAACGGCCGCTTTTCGGGCGGCCGTTTAAGTGAAGTCTTTAAAATTAATTGGAAAGGGTTTCCTTCCAAGCGTTTTTCTCGGCTTCGATTTGCTGCTTTACATTGTCGATTTTTTCTTTGACTGCGTTTTTTGCGGAATCTAAAGCGGAAGAGGAAGCGTTGGCGGCTTCGTCAGCTTCTTTGGCAGCGGTGTAAGCGGCTTTTGCGTCGCTTATTTTTTGCCTGGTTTCAGCCGATTTTTGCAAAGCTTCTTCCAAAGTTATGTTTTTTGCGGCGGATGTCGTTTCCGTTTGTGACGAGGCGCAGCCCGCAAACGCAAAAACGCAAACGAGCAGCGAAATCGTAAGAATAAAAGCGAAGGGTACCGTCTTTTTCATTTGTTTCTCCTTAACAATTTAAGTTTTTTATATTTTATAAAATTTTGATTTTTGACAGTAATAAAAAAGGACCTCTTGACTTAAAGTTAACTCCAGCTGTTAAAATATTATTGTTCGGATTTATCGGCGCGCCGCAAAATTAAACTGAAATTAAAAAACGCGCCGCTTGTTATAAGGAGAAATAAAATTATGTATTTAGAGCAAATAAATAATCCCGCTGACGTTAAGAAATTGGATAAATCTCAGTTGGAAGTTTTAGCTTCGGAAATACGCTCGGCTCTGCTTGCCAAGCTCAGCAAACGCGGGGGGCATTTCGGCCCGAATTTCGGCATGGTGGAAGCCACGATAGCTTTGCACTATGTTTTTAGTTCGCCCAAAGATAAAATCGTTTTTGATATTTCGCATCAATCTTATCCCCATAAAATGCTTACCGGCAGAAAGGACGCATTCTTGAAAGAAGAACACTACGCCGATGTATCGGGCTACACAAACCCTAATGAAAGTGAACACGATTTCTTTACCGTCGGGCATACTTCCACGTCGGTCAGCCTCGCCTGCGGGCTTGCCAAAGCGCGCGATTTAAAAGGGGAAAACGGCAATGTAATAGCCGTTATCGGCGACGGCTCTTTAAGCGGAGGAGAAGCTTTGGAAGGGTTGGATTTTGCGCCGGAGCTTAAAAGCAATTTCATTATTCTCGTGAACGATAACGATATGTCCATAGCGGAAAATCACGGCGGCCTTTACGGCAATTTAAAGCTTTTGCGCGAAACGGACGGCAAAGCCGAATGCAATTTGTTTAAAGCTTTCGGGCTTGATTATGTCTTTGTTAAAGAGGGGAACAATATTCAGGCCTTAATTGAAGCTTTCAAAAAAGTTAAGGATATAAATAATCCCGTGGCGGTGCATATATGCACGCAAAAAGGCAAGGGCTACGCCCCGGCGGAAACAAACAAGGAAAATTGGCATTACTGCATGCCTTTTGACGTCGCCACCGGCAAGATACTCTCCGCGCCCGCAGGGGAAACTTACGCTTCAATCACGGCGGAATATTTGCTTGCGAAAATGAAAGAAAATAAAGCCCTCGCGGCTATAACGGCAGGTACTCCCGCCGCCTTTGGCTTTACCGAAGAAAACCGCAAAAAAGCCGGGAAGCAATTTGTTGATGTAGGCATAGCGGAAGAAACGGCCGTCGCGCTTTCTTCAGGCATGGCCTCGGCCGGCGCAAAACCGGTTTGGGGCGTGTTCAGCTCTTTTATACAAAGAACTTTCGACCAGCTTTCCCAAGATTTGTGCATAAATAATAATCCGGCCGTGATATTGAACTTTTGGGCTTCAGTCTACGCCATGAACGACGTTACGCACCTGGGGATTTATGATATTCCGCTTGTTTCCAATATCCCGAATATGGTTTATATGGCCCCCGTTACCAAGGAAGAATATATTTCCATGCTGGATTGGGCCGTGAAGCAGAATGAACACCCCGTAGCCATACGCGTGCCTTTGCAGGTAATAAGCGGCGGCAAAGAGGTTAAAAAGGACTGGGGCGCGCTTAATAAATATGAAGTCGCCCAAAAAGGGGAAAAAGCGGCGATAATAGCTTTGGGCAATTTCTACGGGCTCGGCTTGGAAGCCGCCAAAGCTGTTGAAGCCAAAACGGGCTTTAAACCGACAGTCATCAACCCTTATTATATAACGGGCGTTGACGAAGACCTTTTGGAAAGCCTGAAAGCTTCCCACAAAGTCGTAATCACGCTGGAAGACGGCATATTGGACGGCGGCTTTGGGGAGAAAATCGCCCGCTTCTACGGTTCAAGCGATATGAGGGTGCTCAACTACGGGCTTAAGAAGGAGTTTTTGGACAGATTCAATGTTGAAGAAGTCCTTAAAAAGAACCGCCTTACGCCGGAGCTGATAGCGCAGGACGCCGCGGCTTTGATATAGGCGTTTTTCTGTTTCTCATCATGAACCCGGGAAAGTTTAACAATATTCCCGGGTTTTTTGACGGAAGCGGATTTAACAATGTTTTTTATTTATTGTAAAATATATATGCAATAGAATTTTTTTATACGGAGATAACAATGAGCTGCGAAAAATGCACCCCTCACGTTGATAATATGTGCTGCGTTTGCAAAGGCGCAAAACATAATCCGGCCCCTATCCCTGAAGAAGGAAAATGGGTCAACTCAAAACAAATTACCGATATCAGCGGCCTCACGCACGGCGTGGGCTGGTGCGCACCCCAGCAGGGCGCGTGCAAACTTACGCTTAATGTAAAGAACGGCGTAATCAAAGAAGCTTTGGTCGAAACTTTAGGCTGCTCCGGCATGACTCACTCCGCCGCTATGGCCGCGGAAATTTTACCGGGCAAAACTATTCTTGAAGCTTTAAATTCAGATTTGGTCTGCGACGCAATCAACACCGCCATGAGGGAACTTTTCCTTCAAATCGTTTACGGCAGAACGCAGAGCGCGTTTTCCGAAGACGGCTTGCCGGTAGGCGCCGGTATGGAAGATTTGGGCAAAGGCTTACGTTCCCAAGTCGGCACGATGTACAGCACAGAAGCCAAAGGCCCCCGCTATTTGGAAATGGCGGAAGGCTACGTCCTTGAAATCGGCCTCGATAAAAATAATGAAGTCATCGGCTACAAATTTGTAAATTTGGGCAAAATGATGGAAGCCATCAAAAAAGGCGAAGATCCTAAGACCGCCTTTGAAAAGAACGTCAATTCTTACGGCCGCTTCAATGAAGCCGTCAAAACCATTGACCCGCGCAAAGAGTAACCACGGAGGAGATTAATAATATGATTACATTTGAAGGTTATGAAAGAAGAATTGATAAAATAAACGCCGCCTTGAAAGAGAACGGCATCGCCTCTTTGGAAGAAGCCAAAAAGATTTGCGACGATAAAGGCATTGACGTAGAAAAAATCGTAAAAGGCATACAGCCCATCGCTTTTGAAAACGCCGTCTGGGCTTACACCGTCGGCGCGGCTATCGCCATTAAAAGCGGAGTAAAAACCGCCGCCGAAGCCGCCGAAAAAATCGGTGTAGGCTTGCAGAGCTTCTGCATCCCCGGCTCCGTCGCGGATCAGCGCGAAGTCGGCTTGGGCCACGGCAATTTGGCCGCCATGCTTTTGCGCGAAAACACCAAATGCTTCTGCTTCTTGGCCGGCCATGAATCTTTTGCCGCCGCTGAAGGCGCAATCGGTATCGCCAGAACGGCCAATAAAGTAAGAAAAGAACCGCTTAAAGTAATCCTTAACGGTTTGGGCAAAGACGCGGCTTATATCATATCCCGCATCAACGGTTTTACCTTTGTTGAAACCTCTTACGATTACTATACCGGCAAACTTACGATTGTAAGCGAAAAAGCTTTCTCCGAAGGCGATAAAGCCAAAGTAAAATGCTACGGCGCGGACGACGTAAACGAAGGCGTCGCAATTATGAGGCATGAGGATGTGGACGTTTCCATTACCGGCAACTCCACCAACCCCACCCGCTTCCAGCACCCGGTAGCCGGCACCTATAAAAAATGGGCCACCGAGCACGGTAAGAAATACTTCTCCGTAGCTTCCGGCGGCGGTACCGGCAGAACGCTTCACCCGGATAATATGGCCGCCGGCCCCGCCTCTTACGGCATGACCGACACCATGGGCCGTATGCACGGTGACGCTCAGTTTGCGGGTTCTTCATCCGTTCCCGCCCACGTCGAAATGATGGGCCTTATCGGTATGGGTAACAACCCTATGGTAGGTGCCAGCGTTGCGGTGGCGGTCGCGATTGAAGAAGCTACAAAGTAGTTTTTGAGTTTAGAAATAAAAAAGCCCTCTTTTTAGAGGGCTTTTTTTGTGGAATTTTTCTAATGTTATATTACGCTCTTAT
This sequence comes from Candidatus Proelusimicrobium excrementi, assembly GCA_934643455.1. Classification (GTDB taxonomy): domain Bacteria; phylum Elusimicrobiota; class Elusimicrobia; order Elusimicrobiales; family Elusimicrobiaceae; genus Proelusimicrobium; species Proelusimicrobium excrementi. Next base: position 5,663 of record CAKUBV010000011.1, read on the forward strand.
GGCTAGCAAACTTCCGTATTTGGCTTTTTTTACTCGGCCTATGTTATGTCCTCATTGCTAGCAATTTTCCATATTTGGGTAAATTTAAGTTTTTTCTTCATTCGGATACCTCGCTCACTTTGTTCGCATAGAGGCAAGTATACCTCAATCAGAATAAAACTTAAATTTCCCTCAAATCTGAAAAATCACGCTTCTTAAATTCTCCCACGCTGAAAAATTTTACTCTTTCAGCCTTGTTGACTTATCCCTGACTTTTCCAATATATTTACTCTTTTTTTAAAACTTTCTTCTATATATTTCTATATCTATACATATTCGGTCGCAAAATGATTCCATAACTTTTTATCAATTAATGTAGGTCAGGTTTTACCTGACAGAGGAACTCCTTATTTACGTCAGGCCAAGCCTGACCTACCGTATTTGTCCTGATTTGTATTTTTTCTTCGCTTGGATACCTCGCTCACTTTGTTCACATAGCGGCAAGTATACCGCATTCGTAATAAAATCAAAATCTATCTCAAAAGTAAAAAATCACGCCAGCTAAATATTCGCACGGTTTTAACTCGGTCTATCTTACGTGTCCTCGGCTAGCAAACTTTAATATTTAGGCAAATTTTGATTTTTGCTTCGGTCGGATACACGGGGCTCCGCCCACTCTAGGTATACCTTCCTCATTAAAAATCAAAATTTTCTCTAAATCTTAAAGTCCACGCCGGTTATATACTCACACGGTTTTAACTCGTGTTAAGTTCTATATTTACGGTCAGTATTTCTCCAAAATCTTAAAAACTTATCATTATCGCATAACTTACTTAACAAATAAATTCTTCTTTATATTCCAATATATAAGCTTATCCGGTCGCAAAATGGTTCCATAACTTTTTATCAATTAATGTAGGTCAGGCTTTGCCTGACATTAAAAAGGAATTTTCCTTTGTCAGGTAAAACCCGACCTACATATATGTATTAATTCTCTTTTTAATATTTTGTTTGCGCCGTGTCGTACGTCGGGGCGTTTTGTTAAAAAACGAAAACAGTTGACTTGTTTTTTTTTTTTGATAAATTTCCTCTATATTTCAGGCTGAAAAATCTGTGCCGTTCGTCGTTCTTCTTTATTTGCGTTAGTTGAGGTTTTTCGGCTTGAAGCAATCAAAAACGGAGGTAAAAAATATGGTTAGTATAAAGAGAAATCTAGGCTTATTTTTTATAAGAAGTTTAGTTTTTGTGAGTTTTATGGGATTATGCTGTGCAGCTTACGCGGTAAAATGTACAAGCAGTCAGGCACCGTGTTGTGAAGGGAAGAAAATGTCATGCTGCCGGCATCCTGGGTATGACAGCAACGGCAAGGAGCTTTCTTACGACCTCAGCGAGTGTATGACTCCGATAAATCCGGGCGGCCCTATTGTAATAGACCCGATATACCCGATAGTGAAAGAGTGCACATCCGGGCAAAAGGAGTACAAACCCAGCGGTTCCTGCGGAACATCTGAAAGGACCTGCTGTTCAGACGGCACATGGAGCGACTGGGACGCTTTCTGCCTAATTACAACGACATGCCCGACATCAAGCAAACCCAAAACAAAAGAGTCATGTTACGGTGGATATAAATATAGATCCGTAACATGCAATAAGTCAACGAGTACATGGATAACCGGCCCGTGGGGGAAATGCGATTGCAGCGATTCCGCCTTTGAGAGTGTTCCCCTGTCGGAGGGCGGCACATGCTGTCAAAGAAAGGACGGCACAGGGCCAAGGTGCGATACGGGACAAGAAATGGGACATACATGGGTCAAAGCCGGTACCAACTGCCGAAGCAAGGCGGAATGCGGATCTGGCTCATGCAGCGGTAACTGCTCTACTCCAGGTTCCGAATGTACAACTTGGGTAAACAACGGTATGAGCGCAGTTGCACAGGGCTGTGCTCATTATGATACCGGCGACAGAGGTATTTGCCAAGCTTATTATTGTAGATAATAATAAATTTCCCGGGATAAAACCCGGCTCTCAACTAACCGCCCCGCCTTAGCTCAAGCCAAGGCGGGGTTTTAAAATAACGGGAAGCAAAAATCAAACTTTAGGATTTGATAAAAAATTCTGTTTTGCTGGCAATAATTTTATAAGGGATTAACTTGGGGGGAGAATAAAGGTATAATGTAATAAAGAGGTTTAATCTATATGAAACTCAGCGATTTATCTTCCGTTATAGGCGATTCGCCTACTTTAAAATTAAACGCCAAAACGGCGGCTTTGAAAAAGGAAGGTTTGCCCGTCATTCATTTGGGCGGCGGCGAGCCGGAAATCCCTGCGCCTTTAAGCGCGGTTGACGCAATAGTTAAAAAAGCGCAAAGCCGGAAAATAAAATATTCTCCTTCCACGGGTTCGCCGGAACTTAAAGCGGCTGTGGTTGACTACACCAAAAAGCATTACGGCGTAAGCTTGGAAAATAAAAACGTAATAGTTTCTTCAGGCGCGAAGCAGGCCATATATAATTTTCTTTTAAGCGTCGTAAACAAAGGCGACGAAGTAATCTTCCCGGTGCCTTATTGGGTAAGCTATCCCGATATGATAAGGCTTGTCGGCGGGGTGCCCGTGCCCGTAAAACCCAAAGAGGGTATACAAATAACTTTTGAGCAGCTTGCTTCTGCGGTTACTTCCAAAACAAAGGCGATAATGCTTAACAGCCCAAGCAATCCGGCCGGAGTACTGTTTGACGAAGATTTCGTAAAAAAGACGGTTGAGCTTTGCGAGAGCAAAAACATTTGGCTTATGACTGATGATATTTATCATCAGTTGGTTTTTGAGGGAGCAAAAGCGCCCAGCCCTTTTAAATATGCTAAGAATCCCGATAATATAGTGGCGGTTAACGGCGTATCAAAGCTTTACGGCCTTACCGGTTTAAGGATAGGCTGGGCCGTATCAACCAACAAAGAAGTTATCGCGGCCATGGGCAGAATGCAGGCTCAGACGACCTCTTGCAACAGTGCATTGTCGGAGGCAGGCGCGCTTGCCGCGCTGACGGGGCCGCAAGAAGTTGTAGACGAATTGCGCAAAATTTTGGAAAATAATAGAAACGCGCTTTTAAGCGAACTTTCAAAGATAGAAGGTTTGAAAGTAACCGCGCCGAAAGGCACGTTCTATTGTTTTGTTGATTTCAGCCGCTATAATAAAGACTCTCTGGCTTTATCGGCGTTTTTGCTTGATAAAGTTATGGTGTCCACGGTGCCTGGGGTGTCGTTCGGCCTTGAAGGTTACCTGCGGATAAGTTACTGCGCCGCCAGGGAAAATATTATAGAAGGTTTAAGAAGGATAAGGTGGGCTTTGGACAAAGCCGCGCCTGCCGAAATTAAAATCGGCGATAAAATTGTAAAAAAGGATTGGTAAAATGAAAAAGATAAACCCTACCGCTTATCAGAGCAAATACGGTCTTGATAATTTAGGCATTAAAACGAATAAAACCGTATTTTGGAACCTTCCCGTAGAAGAGCTTTATGAAAAAGCCCTTGAAAAGAACGAAGGCAATATCACTTACGGCGGCCCCTTATGCGTTGAAACGGGCAAACTTACGGGCCGCGCCCCCAACGACAGATTTTTTGTCGAAACCGAAGACGTAAAAAATACGCTTTGGTGGCACAAAGGCAACAAAGGCATCAGCGAAGCGCATTTTGACAGCCTTTTTAACAAAGCCTTGAAATATATGGAAAATATTGATCTTTTCGTCCGCGACGCTTACGTCGGTTCCGCCGAAGCTTCCAGGATGGCCATCCGCGTAATCAACGAATACGCCTGGCACAATATTTTCGCCAAAAATATGTTCATTGAACCCAAAGCCGAAGAAAAAACTTCTATCGTGCCCGAATTTACGGTAATTTTCCTGCCGGGCCTCAAAGCCGATCCGGCCACCGACGGCACCGCTTCCGAAACGGCAATCCTCATCAACTTTAAAAAGAGAGTGGTCTTAATCGCTGGCAGCGCTTATGCCGGCGAATCCAAAAAATCCGTATTTACGGTAATGAACTACCTCTTGCCACTTAAAGGCGTTATGACGATGCACTGCTCCGCCAACGTCGGTTCCGACGGCGACAGCGCTTTGTTCTTTGGCCTTTCCGGCACGGGCAAAACCACCCTTTCCGCCGATCCGAAACGCGGCCTTATCGGCGATGACGAACACGGCTGGGATAATGACGGCGTATTCAACTTTGAAGGCGGCTGCTACGCTAAAGTAATCAAACTTTCCCAGGAAGCCGAACCTAAAATTTACTCCACGACGCACCGCTTCGGTACGATTTTGGAAAACGTCGTTTTTGACGACAACACCAGAAAGCTGGACTTGGACAGCGCCGCCATCACGGAAAATACGCGCGCTTCCTACCCGCTTACGTTCATCGACAACGCCGTTCCCAGCGAACGCGGACCTCACCCGAAGAACATCATCTTCCTTACTTATGACGCTTTTGGCGTATTGCCGCCGATTTCAAGTCTTTCCAAAGAACAGGCCATGTATCAGTTTATGAGCGGTTACACCGCCAAAGTCGCCGGCACGGAAAAAGGCGTAAAAGAACCTCAGCCGACTTTCAGCACCTGCTTCGGCGGGCCTTTCATGGCTTTGCATCCTTCCAAGTATGCCGAGCTTTTGAAAGAAAAAATGGAAAAACACAACGCCAAATGCTGGCTGGTTAACACCGGCTTGGTCGGCGGCCCTTACGGTATCGGCAGCAGGATCAGCATTAAGCATACCAGAGCTTTGCTCAACGCGGCTTTGGACGGCAAACTTAATGACGTAAAATTTGTAAAAGACGACGTATTCGGTTTTGAAATACCTACGGAATGCGAAGGCGTGCCTTCAGAAATATTGCAGCCTTCGGCCGCTTGGTCCGATAAGAACGAATATTACAAGAAATATAAAGAGCTCGCAGCGGCTTTCGTAAAGAACTTCGAAAAATTCAAAGAAGGCTGCTCGGACGAGATTTTAAACGCTGCTCCCAAAGTGGAAGAGCTTGTAAAATAAACTAGGAGAATTGACAATGGCAAAAGCAAATGCAAAATTTATGGCGCCTTTAACACCCAGCGCCGAACTCGCTAAGGTTACCGGTGCGGCCCCGCTTCCGAGAACCGAAGTGGTAAAAAAACTCTGGGACTATATTAAGAAACACAACCTTCAGGACAAAGCCAACAAACGCATGATCAACGCCGATGACGTTTTGAAACCGATTTTCGGCGGAAAAACGCAGATCAGCATGTTTGAGATGGCCGGCCTCGTAGGTAAACATCTTAAATAAGTTTGAAAGTTTTGCGATTCGGCCGGTACGTTTTACGCGTACCGGCCTTTTTGTTTTAAAAACAGCCGGATAACGGGGCGGGGAATTATACCGTAGGGTTTAACCACCGGCGTAATTTGATTAAAATCCGCCGTTGCCGGCAAGAATAAGAATCTTGTAAAATTAGTTTATGAAAGCTTTTATAATAACGATAGGCGATGAAATTTTACTCGGCCAGATTTTAGACACCAATTCCCGTTTTATGTCCTCGGCATTGGCCGGCATAGGCGTTGAAACTTTGAAAATGGTTTCGGTTTCGGATAAAAAAGAAGAGATAAAAAAAGCTCTTGAAGAGGGGTTTTCTTCTTCCGATTTGATACTTGTAAGCGGCGGGCTCGGCCCCACCAAAGACGATATCACCAAAGGCGTTTTGGCGGAGTTTTTCGGCTCGCAGCTGGTTTTTAACGAAGAAGTTTACGGCTGGGTTCGAGAATATTTCCGTGGCAAAGCTTCCGCTATGAACGAGTATAACAAAAGCCAAGCTTATTTGCCTTCCGCCTGTATTCCCATTAAAAACGAGAAAGGCACCGCCTGCGCCATGTGGTTTGAGCGCGAGGGGAAAGTTTTGGTTTCCATGCCCGGAGTCCCTTTTGAACTGGAAAATTTAATTTCTTCCGTAATTCTGCCGAGAATTAAGAGAACTTTTAAATGTTCCGAACTTGCTTATAAAATGCTGGGCGTTTATGATAAGCCCGAAGCAGAACTGGCTATGGTTTTATCCGCTTTTGAGGATGCTTTGCCTTCCGGCCTTTCTTTGGCTTATCTGCCGTCGCCGGGTTATATAAGGCTTAGGCTTACCGCCAAAGGAGCGGGGCTTGCCAAGCTGGATGACTGCTTTGAAAAACTGAAACAATCTTTGGGCGGGCTTAAATACGCAGTTATAAAAAGCGGGGATAACGCCGAATTGCTGGAAAGACTTTCTAAAATAGGCACGGTTGCCGCGGCGGAAAGCTGTACGGGCGGAAATATCTCGGCCATGATAACCGCAAGGCCGGGCGCGTCGGCTTATTATTTGGGCGGCGTTACGGCATATTCCAATGAGGTAAAAATAAGCGCGCTTGGCGTTAAAAGAGAAGCTTTGGAAAAGTACGGCGCGGTCAGTAAGGAGATTGCTTTGCAAATGGCCGAGGGTGTGCGCCGCCTTACGGGGGCGGATTGGGCAGTATCGACGACGGGTATAGCCGGGCCTTCGGGCGGCAGTGCGGAAAAGCCTGTCGGTACAGTTTGGATAGCGGTCAGCGGGCGCTGCGGCGCAAAGGCGGAAAAGTTTTGCTTTTCCGCAGTGCGTGAGCGAAATATAGGTAAAGCGTCTTTAACGGCTTTGCAAATGATGGTTGATTTTGCTGAAGAAAACAGACCGTAAAAAGGGGAAAGTCATGAAAATGCGGTGCCTAAGCCGCCGTATTGTAGACAAATATGACTTTTTTTGATAAAATATTTGAGTAGTAATTGAGTAGTAATAAAACCCTTTAGGGGCTGATAGCTCAACTGGTTAGAGCGTCCGCCTTACACGCGGAAGGTTGTAGGTTCGAGTCCTATTCGGCCCACCATTTTAAAACACCCTGTAAAGGGTGTTTTTTTTTGGGTATTTTTACTCGGTCTAAGTTGAGTTATCTCGGCTAGCAAGCTTTCGTAGTTAGCTTGATTTCTTTTGACTCGTGTCAAGTTCTATTCCAATGGCTAGCATTTTTTAATATTTGGGTAAATTTTGATTTTTTTGCCGTTTCGCATACTGCGGCATACTGCGCGCCCTTTGGACGCATCACTCTTAGTATCGCTCACGACAAAGAAAATAAAAATTTCCTCCAAATCTGAAAAACCACGCCGGTTGCGCTCTCTCGCACTGCTGAAATTCCGCGTCTATTTCATTCTCTAATACTCATTTAATGTAGGTCAGGTTTTACCTGACAAAGGGAATTCCTTTTAACGTCAGGCGGAGCCTGACCTACGTTTAACTTATTTCTAACTCTTATAATTATTTCTCTTTTCTTAAAAATTTCTTCTTTATATTCCAATATATAAACTTATTCGGTCGTAAAATGATTCCATAACTTTTTTATCAATTAATGTAGGTCAGGTTTTACCTGACAAATGGAAAATTCCTTTTTAACGTCAGGCAAAGCCTGACCTACTTTTTACTTAGCTGCCTTTTAATATTCCTTTTTCCATTTTTTGCGCCGTGTAGTACGTCGTGGCGTTTTGTTAAAATCATAAAACAGTTGACTTGGTTTTTTTTTTTGATAAATTTCCTCTATATTTTGGCCTGCAAAGTGTGAGATCTCTTTGTTTTATCTAAGGTTAGTTTTAGCGGGCTGATTGATATTAAAGGAGGGAAAAAAGATGCTAAAGAATAAAGTTTTCTTAAAGGCTTGTTTTTCTTTGACTTTCTGTTTTATTTGTGTCGCCTCTTATGGAGAAACTTGCAGCAATATCGGGAATATTCAGTACAAAGCAAACGGCACTTGCGATACCGCTCAAAGGACTTGTTGCGAATACGGAGAGTATTCTGAATGGGATAGGTCTTGCAAAGAGGCTTGTCCTTCTTCTTGTAATAATGGGTATACAAGGACTGATAAAGAGTATGGATATTATTCAGAATGTTGCCAATGTGCGAATCCTAAGAAACTTATAACAGTCAGAGAACCGGGAACTGGAAATGTCGTTTTTCTCTGTGTTTGTTCCAATAGTGATAATGAGAGTTCTTGCACTTCAAATGGCGGAACTTGGTCAAGTGATGTCTGCAGCTGTACTTGTAATAATACATCCCAACAAAAAAACTGCACATTAGAAGGGGTTTATACGGACAACCAAAACCGCCCGGGAACTTGGAATCCTAATACTTGTTCTTGTACATGTCCAAATGATTCCACCTTGGCTGCCGGAAAATGCCACTGCAATGGCTCTTCAAAGTGGAATTCTGCACAAAAAAAATGCGTTTGTAATTTAAGCAGCTGCAGAGAAAGCGGCGCAACATTGGACAGTGACAAATGTGTATGCAATTGCCATGATGGTTACAAATACAAGGATTCTAATAGCACTCAATTCTTACGTCGAAAATGTCAGAACGGCATAGTGGTTACTTATTGGGATAGCATAGTTAAAGGCTGCCATAAAGCATGCTTCGTCGACTCAACTTTGGGCGGGTATTTTGTTTCACATCCATATAACTGTGATTCTTCCCCTATTGACCACTGTTTCCATACAGGAGGGACTCCGCGATGTAGAGTCAATAGCTATATTGGGTGCACTTATTCATAATTATGATTGATTTGGGTTTATTCCCATTCTCAACTAACCGCCCCGCGTTCTAAAAAGAGCGCGGGGGGTTCTTTATACAAATAAAGCCCCGGGTTATGCGCCCGGGGCTTTTTGCGTAAAGTTTAAAACTTACTCGGAAGCTTTTACTTGGAAGCTCTCCACGCCGGCTTTTTGGGCGTAAGCTTCTTCCTGCTCTCTGGCTTCCTTAATGGGCTTTACCGTCGCACAGCCGCCTACGCAGCCGCCGGGGCAGCACATGACTTCGATAAGGTTGCCCATGGGTTTGCCCGTTTTGGCATAGGCTTTAAGCTTGAAGATGGTCTTTTTGTCTATGCCGGCGATAATTTCATCCTTAATAAGGGCGGAATAATCGCCCGCAGCTTTTTTAACCGTCTGCGTTACGCCGCCGGTAATGCCGAACTTCAAGGCTTCCACCGTCGCTTTGCGGTCAAATTCCGTTTCCGCGCAGGCTTCAAGATTAATGCCTTTGCCGAGTATCATGGCTTTAAGCTCTTCATAGCTGATTACGTAATCCACAAAGTCGTCGGTTTGGGCTTCTTTCCTCTTGGAAAGGCACGGCCCGACGAATACCGTTACGGCTTCCGGTATTTCCTTTTTAACGAGCTGCGCCGTATAGTGCATAGGCGTACCCGTATCGGAAATATAAGGCAAAAGCTCCGGTATGTGCTTTTTTGCCAAACGCGTATAGGCGTGGCAGCAGGAAGTCGTCATAAAGGGGCGTTTTTCGTCCACAACTTTTTCTATAAATTCCGCGGCTTCTTTCTGCGCCGTAATATCCGCGCCGAGGGCGACTTCGTAAACGTGCGTAAATCCGAGCTCTTTTATAGCAGTGGCGAGCTGGCCCACGCTTATGCCGAATTGACCGGCTATCGAAGGCGCCACCATGGCAACCAAAGGTTTGTCTTTTTTGGTTTGTTTAAGTACGTCCAAAATCTGGCTGCGTTCCATAATCGCGCCGAAGGGGCAGTTCCTCATGCAGTTGCCGCAGCTGATGCAAAGGCTGTGGTCGATTTTGGCGATGCCTTTCTCGTTCTTCTTAATGGCGTTGACGGGGCAGGCTTCCTCGCAGGGAACGCTTAATTTAAGTATTGCGCCGTATGGGCAGGCTTCTTTGCATTTGCCGCAGCTTTTGCATTTGTCCTGATCAATATGCGCTTTATGGTTGGTTACCGTTACGGCGTTGAAGAAGCAGGCGTTTTCGCACTTTCTCGCCAAACAGCCTTGGCAAAGTTCGCTTACCATATATCTGCTTTTAACGCATGCGGAACACGCGCTTTCAAGCACGGTTAACAGTTTGCTGCTTTTATGGTCGAACTGAGGGTTATCCTGCCCGACGTATTCGCTTAAAGGGAGGGCTTCGTCAACTTCGTTTACCGAATAACCGAAAGCGGCCAAAGCGCGCAGCTTAAGTATTGCGCGTTCTTTATATACGCAGCAGCGGAAAGCCGCGTCGCTGCCTTTGGGGATAATGTTCCAGGGAAGGTGGTTGATTTCCTTTGCCAATGTTCCTTTGTAGAACATGGAGCAGATTTCTTCCAGCACTTCCATCTTAAAATGTTCGGAGTAATTTCTTTTTGTCATAATATAAATTTTACCATATTGGAAATGCCCGGGAAAGGGGGAAACCCCGGCTTTTGCCGACGTTTTTGTTTAGTTTTTCAGTTTAAGGCACAAGAGCGCCAAACCTATACTGAGGTCTTCGTTTTGCAGAGCCACGTGTGCCGGAACTTTGATGTCCGCCGGGGAAAAGTTCCATATGGCTTTTATGCCCGCGCTTACAAGGGTATCCGCCACGCCCTGGGCGGCGTAAGCCGGAACAGAAATGATAGCCGTATTTATTTTGTGGCTTTGCACGTAAGAAGCTAAATGTTCTATATGCAGAACTTTGTCATTATCGGCTTTGGTTATGTCGGTGTCAAAAGCGGCGACCATGTTAAAACCGTGATTTTTAAAACCTTCGTAATGAAATAACGCCGAGCCCAATTTGCCGTATCCCACCAAACATACTTCACGTTCTTTTTGCCAGCCTAAAAAATTCTGTATGGCTGCTATGCTGCCTTTTACATTGTAGCCCAGCCTTGTTTTGCCCGGGGCTTTGGCTAGGAGCATATCTTTTTTGACGAGTATCGGCCTTAAACTTAATTTGGAGGCTATTTCCACCGAAGATATATACTGCCTGCCGTACTTGAGCATATCGTTAAACAGACGCAAATATTGGGGCATGCGTTTTACGGCCTGCATATTACCGGAGTTTGTTTGGGGGGTGAGTTTTTTCATTTAGGATTAAAAAGGCCGCCGCCGTTTAAGCGGCGGCCTTGATATCATTTATTTTTTTGCGGCTTTGGCTTTTTTCTGAGCTACAAGTTCTTCGCCGTAGTAAGCTTTAAGGAAGAGTTCCTTAATTTCGCTTACGAGCGGATAGCGCGCATTGCCGCCGGTGCACTGATCGTCAAAAGCGAGTTCGGACATTTCGTCGAGTTTCGCCATGAAGTCCGCTTCCGGTATGCCGTATTCTTTAATTGAAGTGGGGATGTTGAGCCCTCTTTTGAGTTTTTCAATTTCAAGAACAAGCTTGTCCACTTTCTGCCCTTTGTCGTCTTTGGAGTTATCCAAGCCGAGGAAGTGGGATATTTTGGCGTAGCGTCCTTTTACGAAAGGATATTTATACTGCGGGAACAAGCCTTGTTTGGTCGGTTTTTCCGTCGCGTTGAACTCTATTACGTAGCTGATGAGCAAGGCGTTGGCCAAGCCGTGCGGTACGTGGAAAATTCCGCCGAGTTTATGCGCCATTGAGTGGCAAAGGCCGAGGAAAGCGTTGGCGAAAGCCATACCCGCTATCGTAGCCGCGTAGTGCATTTTTTCGCGGGCGTTGGGGTTTTTTGCGCCTTCGTCGTAAGAAAGTTTAAGGTATTTGAAAACGAGCCTTAAAGCTTCCAAAGCCTGGCCTTCGGTAAAGTTCGTGGAGAAGATTGAAGTATAAGCTTCAATAGCGTGCACCATTACGTCCAAGCCCGAAAAAGCCGTTAATGATTTGGGCATATTCATTACGAATTCCGGGTCGACGATAGCCATATCCGGGGTTAAAGCATAGTCGGTAATGGCGTATTTGGTATTGGTTCTTTCGTCGGTGATAATCGTAAAGGGCGTAACTTCCGAACCCGTGCCGGAGGTTGTAGGTATAGCAACCATGGTGGCTTTTTTGCCGAGTTCCGGCAAAGGATAGATTCTCTTTCTGATATCCATAAAGCGTGCGGCGATGTCTTCAAAGCTCATGTGCGGATTTTCGTACATAAGCCAAATCATTTTGCCGGCGTCCATAGGCGAACCGCCGCCCAGCGCGATAATCAAATCCGGCTGGAAGGCATCGGTAATGTGCAAGGCTTCGTGAATGGTGGCCAAATCCGGGTCGGGTTTGACGTTGCTGAAGACTCTTATAGACATTCCGAGGTTTTCCAACACGTCGCGCACCATGGCCACGTAACCGAACGTTTCCATGGATTTGTCGGTGATGATGAAAGCTCTCTTTTTGTCTTTAAGTTCTTCAAGCGCGAGCTTCAGCGCGCCCCTCTTGAAGTAAATTTTCTGCGGTACTTTGTACCAGTACATGTTTTCTCTTCTTTCGGCAACTGATTTAATGTTCATAAGGTGTTTTACCCCGATATTTTCGCTGACGGAGTTACCGCCCCAGGATCCGCAGCCCAAAGTGAGCGAAGGCGCAAGCCTGAAGTTGTAAACGTCGCCAATCGCGCCCTGGGAGGACGGCATATTAATAAGCGTTCTGCCGGTGTGCATGGTCTTTTGGAAAAGCTCTTTATGAGTTTTGTTCGCTTCGTCTGTATACAGAACGGAGGTATGGCCTGCGCCGCCAAGTTCGATAAGGGCTTCGGCGGTGTCAACGGCTTCTTCAAAGGTTTCGGCTTTATAAAAACCGAGTATCGGGGAGAGTTTCTCGTGGGAGAAAATTTCTTCGTCGCCGACTACTGAGCATTCCGCTATGAGGATTTTTGTATGCTCGGGCACTTTTACGCCGGCCATTTGCGCTATTTTAAATGCGCTTTGTCCGACTATCGCCGCGTTTAATTTATGGCCGTCGGGCATGATAAGGCTGCCTACAGCGGCTTTTTCTTTTTTATTTAAGAAATAGCATCCTCTTAAAATAAATTCGTCTTTGACGGCTTCGTAAACGGATTTCTCCACGATTACGGATTGCTCGCTGGCGCAGATTACGCCGTTGTCAAAGGTTTTGCTCATAATTACTGAGCTTACCGCCATTTTGATATCGGCCGTTGCGTCAATAACCACAGGGGTGTTGCCCGCGCCTACGCCGATTGCCGGCTTGCCGGAGCTGTACGCCGCATGGACCATGCCGGGGCCGCCGGTGGCCAAGATCAGGTTAATGCCGGGGTGGCGCATAAGAGCGTCGGAAAGCTGCATGGTGGGTTCTTCAATCCAGCCGATGATGTTTTTGGGTGCACCGGCTTCCACCGCCGCGTCAAGCACGATTTTGGCGGCTTCTATGGTGCATTTCTTTGCGCGCGGGTGCGGGGAAAAGACTATGCCGTTTCTGGTTTTTAAAGCCAAAAGGGATTTAAAAATAGCCGTTGCCGTCGGGTTTGTGGTGGGGACTACGCCCGCGATTATGCCGATAGGCTCCGCTATTTGTTTGTAACCGAAGGAATCGTCGTCGGTTATTACTCCGCAGGTTTTGGTGTCTTTATAGCTGTTGTAAATATATTCGGAAGCGAAATGGTTCTTTATAACTTTATCTTCCATTACGCCCATGCCTGTTTCGGCTACGGCGATTTTGGCCAAATAAATGCGGTTTCTTGCCGCGGCCATGGCCGCCGCCCTGAAAATGCGGTCTACTGTTTGTTGGTCGAAAGTGGCGTATTCTCTTTGCGCCGCTTTTACTTGCTCGACTACGGCATTAAGCTTTTTCATGCCGGCGTCGTCGTTTTGAGTGGTGTTCTTCTTGGTTTCTGCCATTGTTTGCGTTCTCCGATTAAACTTCTTTAAGTATAAAGTTATTGGTATACTTATGTATCCATTATATAAATTATGCTTTACTAATGCAATAATAAAAAGTTCTCGTTATCCCATAACAGGTTTTTTGCGGTTAAATAAAAGTAATTGGTATCTTTTGGTATCTAATTGCGGGGGTAATATTTTACGCCGCGCCCGGCAAAGTAATATAATATTATAAAGGTTTTGATTAATTAATATCCGTTTATGAAAAAGATTTTTCTTTCCACTCAACTGCGTTACAGAATAGCCGTAAGCAGTTTTTTCTTTATACAAGGCATAGTGTTTGCAAGCTGGGCCAGCAGAATACCCGATATCAAAAAAGCCCTTAACTTAAGCGACGCCATGCTGGGGGGAGTTTTACTTTCCATACCAGTGGGTCAGATGTGCGCCATGGCGCTTTCGGGCTGGCTTGTTGCGCGCTACGGCAGCCGTAAAATGCTGACCTTGGCCGCCATACTCTATCCGGCGTTTTTGGTTAATTTGGGTTTTTCCCATGATATTTGGCGGCTTATCATAGGTTTGTTTTTGTTTGGCATGGCGGGCAATCTTTCCAATATTTCCGTTAACACGCAGGGCGTCGATGTGGAAAGGCTTTATCATAAACGCAGTATAATGGCTTCTTTCCACGGTTTATGGAGTTTGGCCGGATTTTTGGGCGGGCTTATAAGCACGCTTATGGTGGGCTATAATATAAAGCCGGGTTTGCACTTTGTAATAATTTTCGCGCTTACAACGCTGATACTGCTATATATGCGCCGCGCTACGGTGCCGAGGGATTTTTCCGCCGCGGACAGGCCTTCTTCCAGCGGAAAAGAAAATAAAAAAGTTTTTACCATGCCTGATAAATACATTATTATGCTGGGCTTTATAGCTTTCGCCTGCATGGCCTGTGAGGGAACCATGTACGACTGGAGCGGAGTGTACTTCCAAAGCGTTGTTGACGCGCCGAAAAACCTTATAAGGCTTGGTTATACGGCTTATATGTGTACAATGGCTTTAGGGCGTTTTACGGCCGACGGATTTGTAAACCGTTTCGGGGCTGTGCCCGTAATAAAAGCAAGCGGGCTGATAATGTTTGCCGGGCTGATTATTTCGGTCTTATTTCCGTCGATAGTCGCGGCGACTTTCGGCTTCTTGCTGGTGGGCTTCGGCACTTCTTCCGTTGTGCCTTTGTGTTACAGTATGGCGGGGCGTTCAAAAGTTATGAAGGCAAGCGTCGCTTTGGCGACGGTTTCCACGATAGGCTTTTTAGGTTTTCTTATGGGGCCGCCGGTTATAGGTTTTATAGCTCAGGCGTGGGGGCTGAAGTTTTCTTTTGCGCTGGTGGCGTTGGTGGGGTTGATGACTACTTTTATTGCCCCTCACTTAAAGCATGAGTAAGTTAACTTGTGTATTTTGGCTCGGTCTAAGTTAAGCGCTCGCATTTTTTACTCGCGTGATATTTTATACTCTCGGCTAGCACTTTGCCGCTTTTGGGCGTTTTTTAATTTTTTCCTCAGTCGGGTACTGCGCCGCCTTCGGCGGCATCATACTTAGTACACCTTCTTCGTCAAAAATT
>CAKUBV010000012.1 GCA_934643455.1 Candidatus Proelusimicrobium excrementi
TATCACAGATTTTCCGGCCTGAAATATAGAGGAAATTTATCAAAAAAAAAAACAAGTCAACTGTTTTATGTTTTTTTTCAAAACGCCCCGACGTACGACACGGCAAAAAAGGAAATAAAAAAAGAAGTATTGAAAGAAGAATAAATGGAGATATAAAAGTAGGTCAGGCTTTGCCTGACGTTAAAAAGGAATTTTCCTCTGTCAGGTAAAACCTGACCTACATTAATTGATAAAAAAGTTATGGAAGCATTTTGCAACCGAATATGTATAGATTAGGAATGTAAATAAAAAATTCTTTAGAAGGAAAACAAATAATTTGAAGATATGGATAAGTTAACAAGGCTGAAAGAGTAAAATTTTTCAGCGTGGGAGAATTTAAGAAGCGTGATTTTTTAGTTTTGAGATAGATTTTGATTTTATTACGAACGCGGTATACTTGCCGCTATGCGAGCGGAGCGAGCGAGGTATCCAAGTGAGTAAAAAATCAAAAGACACTCAAAAATAGAAAATTGTTAGCCGTTAGAGCAGAACTTAACACGAGCAAATAAAAGCGGCAAAGTGCTAGCAATGAGCGATAAAGATAGACCGAGTAAAAAAAGCAGCTTAGACCAAGTTAAAACTACACCAGCTTAACCCTGACATCCTTAAAATACTTCTCCCTCAAAGCCCTCGCAATTCCCTCCAGCACCGACCGCCTTAAAACAAATTGGTTGGGGAAATCAGGGTCCTGATAAGCGTCATTGATTCTTGTGCCGGCGACGATATCTATATAATCATTTTCAAGCAAAGTATAATAAAGCTTATACGCGCCGCTTTCGCTTTGAGGGGCTTTATGATTCTGCAAAGCCGCAAGCGTTTGGCTGAGCGTCAGCACGCCTTCGGTAACCAAGTCAATTCCGTCAAGCAGGCTTGTAGGCGGGCCGAAACGGGAGGAAGAGTTTAAATCCGGACGGACCTCAAGGCCCAGTTCTCTGGCTACGATTTTAGCCGTAGTCCCGCCGCAAATTACTTTTTGTCCGTCGAAAGCGGCCAACTGCTTGGCATATTTGCCGTCCAAACTTTTATTGAAAGGCGGGCCGGAAAATATCATAACGCGGCGCGGCGTTCTTAAATAAACCGCGGCGCAGGTGATATCGTCTTTAGGGTTTATAGGGCCGTCTTTTATGCGGGCTTCGCGGATAATAGTTTCACAGATTTTCAAACTGGAAACCTGCGGATTTCTGTTAATGACTTTTAAAGCCAATGCGGCGGCGCCCTCCCGCCCCCAGCCGTTTGGATAATCTGGGGTACCTGTGCCGGCCTGGCTGATTCCGTCGGAAAAGAAGACTATTCTATCCTCTCTAAGCAAACTTAGGGAAGTCGTCGTTATGCTAAGGCCGTGATATTCCTCCACAGATTTTCTGGCCTCGGGCTCAATAATACGCCCGCCCCGCACAAATAAAAAGGAGGGATTGCCCTGCTCGAAAATTTGCACTTGTCCGTCGGGCGACAAATCCAAAATGGTAAACGTGGAATAGTTAAGCCCGCGCTCTTTGCATATGGGGAGAACGCTGGAAATAACTTCGCAATATTTTTTTACGTCCCAGTTTGCGTCCACGAATTTAAGGGCCATTTTGGCCGTCATGGTGGAAAGAATATTAGCCTTTACGCCGCTGCCCAGGCCGTCGGAAAGAACGGCTATAATACGCCCGTCCGCGCTGCGGGAAGTCATAAAAGAATCCCCGCATACATGCTTTCCGTTTTTGCAAACTTGATAGTAATCAATGTCAAAAGCGAAGTCGGTCATAATTATTTTTTCTCCGGGCCGAATCCTTCCGTGATATAGTTTAAAATTATTTCGGTTTCGGCTATATTTTCCCCGAGTCTGCCCGCAACTTCCTGCACGGCCAAAATGTTCTTTCTCAGAACTTCCTGCGCTTTTTGGGCGATTATCTCCCTGTGAAGTTCGTTCTTGGTTACGTCCTGCACTATCAGGCCGGCGGTTTGGCCTTCTTCAATGGGGAACACGGTCATATCCAAAAGTTTTTTGCCGAAAGGCGTACGCTCTTTATGGATCTCTTTTCCGTCTTTAAAAATGCGTCTGAAAATCATCTCAAACGGCAATATTTTGCCCAAAGCCGCGCCTTTAAGGCCGGGGATTTGTTCGTAAAGATCCTCTATATCCTGCCCGGCTATTTTGGCAAAAGGCAAATTGGATTCTATAATTTCCAGTTCCGAGTTAAAAATAACCACGCCGGAAGGTATACAGCGCAGTATCGCGTTTGATTTGCGGCTGGCGCGCTTACGCATATAGGAAACACACATTGCCGGTTCGGCCTTGCCTTCCAAAAGAGCATGGGCAAAGTTCCGGCAGGTGTTATAGCCGCAGCCGTCGCAGTTGATTTCGTCGTCAACCGTAAACTTGCCGACTTTGGCCAAAGCCGAAAGGATTTCGTCTTCCGTAAATTTCTTTTCAGGGGCTTCATCGCCGCCGAAGGCCAGCGGAACTTTATACTTGGCCGTCATTACGGGCGGTATGGAGGAGTCAAATTGTTTTTCCACCCCCAAAAAAGCGTTTAAAGCGGAAACTTCCCCGCCGGGGCAGGGCCCTTTTATGCAGCCGCCGGGGCAGGCCAAAGTTTCAACAAAGCAAACTCTGTCTACAGCTTGTTCTTTTAAAGAATCCAAAGTCCTGCAAAAGTTTTTAAGGCCGGTAACGGTAATTAAATTAACGTCTTCTTTAAGGCCGTTTCTGCGCATGGAACGCAACATTCCGCCTTCCAGCGGATAGACGGCCCCGTCGGAAGATTTTTCCGGCACAAAGCCTTCCTCCCCCTGCGGGGAATTAAGCAGGTCTATGCCTTCCTCAAAAAGCCATTTTTTAAGCTCTTCAAAAGTTATCGCCGCGGATATTAAATCTTCCTGAGTGTCCGATTCATTCTTTTTTGCGATACATGGGCCTATAAAAACCACTTTGATATCAGGCCCGTAGGTTTGCTTTAAAAGTTCGGCGTGCGTCAAAGCCGGGGAAGAATACGGAACTATAAATTTTTTAAACTCCGGCTTATATCTGCTTATATAATCCACGCAAACGGGACAGGCTGAAGAAAAATACACTCCGGGCGCGGCGGAATTTAAAAATTCGGCGCAGGCTGCGGAAACCTGCTGCGCGCCGAGGGCGGTTTCGCTTACGCCGGCAAAGCCCAGCTTTTTAAGCATGCCGGCCACGCGGCTGACGCTGCAATCCAAAATGCCGGCCCAGCTAGGCGCCAAAGACGCATAGACCTTGGCTCCGCCGCTTATAAGATTTTTAACCTTCTCGATATCGTTCCTGACGTGCTTGGCGTGCGTGGGGCAAACCTGATAGCACATACCGCAGGCTACGCAGTTTTCCGATATTACAGCGGCGTGCCCGCCTTCCACCCGTATGGCTTTCACCGGGCAGACGCGCACGCATTTATAGCAATCTTGGCATTCCTGTTTTATAGTGTAGATCGGATAATTAGTTTTCATTCAAGCCGTCCCGTTAATTAAATTTTAAAGCATTTGAAGGCTCAGGGCCATTATCATCATGCCGCCTACGACGCCCCAAATAACTTTATGCGGATCGCCGTATTCGTGGGCCGTCGGCAGAAGTTCGTCCAAAGAAATATAAACCATAATACCCGCTATCAGCGCGAAAAGCACGCCGAATGCGGCCTCGTGTAGTAAAGCTTTCAGGAAGAAAAACCCTACAATCGCGCCGACGGGTTCCGCCATGCCGGAAAGAGCGGAGTACCAAAAGGCTTTGCCTCTGCTGCCGGTGGCGTGATAAATCGGCAAAGCCACCGCTATGCCTTCCGGGATATTATGCACGGCTACGGCTATCGCTATTGAAACGCCCAAAGCCGGGCTCTGCATAGCCGCCATAAAAGTAGCCAAGCCCTCCGGGAAATTATGCAAAGCCAAAGTAAGCGCGGTAAAAAGGCCCAAATGCTTAAGTTTGTTTTTTGGGGAAAGAGCGTCCCCCTCCAGGTGATGCGCCTGCGGCAGGCAAGTGTCTATAAGAGAGGCTATGACTATCCCCGCAAAGAAAGAAGCTATCACTATCCACCCTGCCGGATTATACCCGAAAACGCCCGTCAAAGAAACTTGCGCCTGAGGCAATATTTCCATAAAAGAAACATATATCATAACCCCGGCCGAAAAACCGAGCCCCAAAGCCAAAACTTTAAAATTGTCTTTTTTGACGAAAAACGCCAGCAGCCCGCCAATACAAGTGGCCGCGCCGGCGAGAAAACTTAAAAACAAAGCCGCAAAAATGTTCTCATTCATAATAATATCATAGCAAATTGCTATAATTTTATATGTCCCTGTTAAATGATATGGAAACCGTTAACGAAACTTTCCTCAAAGCGTATAATATTTTAAACGACCCTTCGGAGCGTTTTATCTTCCTTACGGGGCGGGCCGGCACGGGCAAAACGACGCTTTTAAAATACTTTGCGGAGCATACATATCAAAGATGCGTTCTCTGCGCGCCTACGGGCCTGGCGGCCTTGAACTTGGGCGGGCAGACTTTGCACTCTTTTCTGCGCTTAAAACCAAACGATTTGCTTATGCCGGGGCACTTTAAAAAACTGCCTAAAAAAGTTATTGAGAATTTTGACGTTTTAATTATTGACGAAGCTTCAATGCTGCGCGCCGATATGCTGGACGCAGCCGACGCAATCTTAAAGAAATCGGCCCAAAATAATAATCCTTTCGGAGGAAAAAAGGTTATACTCTGCGGGGATTTGTGGCAGCTCCCGCCGGTGTTGGAAGAAGACAACCCCGATTTTTTGGCTTACTTCAAAATGATTTACAAAAGCCCTTACTTTTTTGACGCTTTATGTATGAACGGAGAATTTCTAAAAGTCTTTGAGCTTAAACACAATTTCCGCCAAAGCGAAGACAACGGCTTTGCCGAACTTTTAAACAAAATCCGCTCCAATGAAATAAGCCGCCAAGAACTTGATTTTTATCTTAACACCGAGCGCGCGCTTTCCGCGCCGAAAGACGAAAGCGTCGTTACGCTTACGGCGACGAACTATGACGCTCAGGCCAGAAACGGCTATTTGCTTTCCCGTCTGCCGGGCAAAGCCTTCAGCTATAATGCCGAATTTACCGAAACTTTCAATAAGAAAACCCCTCCCGCCGATAAAATACTGACTTTAAAAAAAGGTTCAAAAATAATGATGCTGGTAAATGACGAATATTGGGTAAACGGGGATATAGGCTTTGTCGAAGATTTGGGCCCGGATTATATCCGCGTAAACATACGCGGCGGCGTTTACTCCGTAGAGCCGCACACCTGGCAGGAAATTAAATACGAGGTTCTCCCCGGGAGCGACAAATTAACCCCGGTAGTCAAAGGCAGTTTTACGCAATATCCTTTAAAACTGGCCTGGGCCATAACAATACACAAAAGCCAGGGGCTGACTTTCGACAGCATCTGCCTTGATATGGGCCGCGGGGCTTTTGCCGCCGGGCAGACATACGTCGCGCTGAGCCGTGCGCGCAGTTTAAACGGGGTATATCTTAAAAAACCGCTCAGCCAAAGCGATATAAAAACCGATCCGCGCGTAGTTGATTTCTTTAAAAAATATTTAAAAGAGGACTGAAATGAGCAAAGTCCGCCTTTATTATGCAGCCCTGACTTGGAACAGGTAAAAAAATAAAAAAGAACTTTCCTTAGGCAATAAATCCTGATAATTGGATTTTTGCTAAACCGCTTCTCCAATCTATATACAAAAACCCCGCGCTTGCTTAAGGCAAACGCGGGGCGGTTAGTTGAGAGCCGGGGATTAGCCCGGGTAAATTAACTGCAGGAGGATTTTTCTTCGGTGCAGCTTAAGGCTCTTATTTGGCATTTATATCTGCTGGTATTGCAATACGCGTTGCCGTCGCCAAGGGTAGAACCGCTATAATCTACGCACCAGCAATTTCCCACTACCTGGCAGCTTCGCGTGATAGTGGTAGTTCCCTGCGGAGTACCCGTTACCGCGGCCGCTTCTACAACGCAAGCTTGCCTAGCGTCGCTCCCGCCGTCATAAACATATTTTTTTGTCGAACCGTTGCATGTAGTGGAAGGTTTAGAATTGAAATATGTTTGGT
Organism: Candidatus Proelusimicrobium excrementi; assembly: GCA_934643455.1. Classification (GTDB taxonomy): domain Bacteria; phylum Elusimicrobiota; class Elusimicrobia; order Elusimicrobiales; family Elusimicrobiaceae; genus Proelusimicrobium; species Proelusimicrobium excrementi. The sequence goes on from CAKUBV010000012.1 coordinate 6,115, forward strand.
CACCCCAGGTAGTCCATGTACCCTTTTGAGTTGTTATGGTTATATAATTTTTGCCGCTGCAGCTCCACCCGCTGCCCTTATTACAAGTGCAGCTTGACCATGTAAAATAACACTTGCCGTCATATTGTTTGCCCGTGGGCTTGCTCACACAGCTTGAGCCGTTCCAACAAGTACCGCTGCCGCAATCGGAAGGGTCGGGGCAATCTTGGTTGCACCCGCTCCAATTGCCGTCGCTGCAGCATTTATATTCACATGTTCCGCATGTTCCGGAAACCGCATATTTCACCCCGCTGCAACTCGCGCAGTATGACGAGGATACGCTGCCCAGTTTTGTTATTGAACCCGTAGCGCAATGATAAGCCCAGCATGTTCCGTTTATCGTCCCGTATCTTGTTTGGGAATCAGTAACGCCCGAGCAAGACGCTACCGCCGCAAACGAAGCGGGAATACAAACAACTATAAATAAAGCTAACAAAAATAAGATTTTGCTTAAAAATCCTTTTCTAACCGTTTTATTTTTTGACATCTTTTTTCTCTCCTTTATAGTTAAACGACCCGCTAAAACTAACCTAAGCACAAATAACGATATCCCACTTTTAGCAGGCCGATTTATGAGGAAAATTTATCAAAAAAAAAACACAGTCAACTGTTTTATGATTTTAAGTAAACGCCCCAACATACGACACAGCAAAAAATGGCAAGAGAATGAGGCGTCAGATTGTCAAAAAGTTATGGAAGCATTTTGCGACCGAATATGTATAGATATAGAAATATATAGACGAAAGTTTTAAAAAAAGAGTAAATATATTGGAAAAGTTAGGAATAAATTAAAATACAAAAATTTCAGCGTGAGATAATTTAGCCGGCGTGGACTTACGGATTTGAGCCGAATTTGTGTTTTTAAGGAAGGAGGTATACTAAGAATGATGGCAACAAAGTTGCCGCAGTATCCGACTGACGAAAAAACACAAAGGCGGCCAAATGAGGAAGCCTGCTAGCCGTGAGAATACAACTTAACACGAGTAAAAAAAGGCGAGCTCTCAACTTAGACCGAGTAAAAACTGTGCGAGTATAAAAGTAGCGTGGTTTGTTGATTTTGGAGCGGATTTCAATTTTTGACGAAGAAGGTGTACTAAGTATGATGCCGCCAAAGGCGGCGCAGTACCCGACTGAGGAAAAAATTTAAAGCCGCCCAAAAGCGGCAAAGTGCTAGCCGTGAGAATACAACTTAACACGAGTAAAATACACCCAAAACAAAACCCCCGGCCTGAGCCGGGGGCTTAAACTTGCTTAAGAATATTACTTCTTCATTTCCTTAGCGCTGGCCTGAGCCGCCGCCAATCTGGCTATTGGCACGCGGAACGGAGAGCAGGAAACATAGTCAAAGCCTTCGCGGTGGCAGAATTCCACGCTGGAAGGTTCGCCGCCGTGTTCGCCGCAGATACCTATCTTAAGGTTTTTCTTAACGCCTCTGCCGGCTTTTACGGCATGGCGGATTAAGAATCCGACGCCCGTCTGATCAAGTATCTGGAAGGGGTCATTCTTTAAAATACCCTTTTCGATATAATCGGGGACGAAAGCGCCGATATCGTCGCGGGAGAAGCCGAAAGTCATTTGGGTAAGGTCATTGGTGCCGAAAGAATAGAAATCGGCAACTTGCGCTATATCGGCCGAGGTTATCGCCGCACGCGGGATTTCAATCATCGTACCGACGGTGTAAGCGATTTTCTTGCCGGCTTTTGAGCAGACTTCTTTATGAACTTTCTCAATAATAGGCTTCTGATTGACGATTTCTTTTTCGTCGCAGACGACCGGTATCATAATTTCCGGCGTAATCTTTAAGCCTTCTTTTATAAGTTCGGCCGCGGCTTCAAATATGGCTCTGGCCTGCATCTCCGTAATTTCCGGATAAGTTACGCCCAAGCGTATACCGCGGTGGCCCATCATAGGGTTGCTTTCCTTGAGGGCTTCGGCGCGTTTTTCGAACTGTTCGGGCGTAATCTTCAAAGCTTTGCAAATAGCTTCTACCGCGTCTTTGCTGTGAGGAATAAACTCATGCAAAGGCGGATCCATAAGGCGGATTGTTACAGGGAAGCCCGCCATGGCTTTAAGAGCGGCTTTAATATCTTTCTTCATGAAAGGGAAGATTTCGTTTAAAGCTTTTACCCTTTCTTCGGTGGAGCCGGAAAGTATCATTTTCCTTAAGGCGAAAAGAGGCTTTTCGGAGTTGGCCCCGTAGAACATATGCTCAATGCGGAACAAACCTATACCCTGCGCGCCGAAAGCTTTTGCTTTTTCGGCGTCGGCCGCCGTATCGGCGTTGGCGCGGACTTTAAGGCGTTTTACGGCGTCGCAAACTTTAAGGAAGTTTATCAAATTGGCGTTTTTCTCCCCTGCGTCAAGCATGGAGAGCTTGCCTTCGTAAACATAGCCTCTGGTGCCGTTAAGCGTCAGATAATCGCCTTCTTTATACTGTTTGCCGTTTACCGTCATAATGCGTTTGGCGGTGTCGACCGTGATTTCGCTGCAGCCCACTATGCAGCATTTGCCCCAGCCGCGGGCGACCAAAGCGGCGTGGGAAGTCATCCCGCCGCGGGCCGTCAAAATGGCTTGAGCCGCGCGCATACCCTCTACGTCTTCGGGGTTGGTTTCTTCGCGGACTATAATACATTCCTTGCCGGCTTTTTTGGCTTCAATGGCGGCGGCGGAATCAAAAACTATAAAACCGCAGGCTCCGCCCGGGCCGGCTGGAAGGCCTTTGGCTATCGCTTTGGCGGAAGCCTCGGCTTTAGGATCCACTATCGGGTGCAAAAGCTCGTCAAGCTGGGCCGGCGATACGCGCAAAACGGCTTCAACTTTATTAATAAGCTTTTCTTTAAGCATATCCAAAGCTATTTGTACGGCGGCGATGCCGTTGCGTTTGCCTACGCGGCACTGCAAAAGCCAAAGTCTGCCGTTTTCAATCGTAAATTCAATATCAAGCATGTCTTTGTAATGCTTTTCAAGACGTTTTTGAATGGCGTCGAGTTCTTTATAAGCTTTGGGCATGACTTTCTTTAAAGATTCGCTGTCATTGCCGTGGCCGGAGGTTGACCATTCGTTAATCGGGCACGGGGTCCTGATACCGGCTACGACGTCTTCGCCTTGCGCATTGACGAGATACTCCCCGTAAAAGTGGCTGTCGCCGTTGCCGGGGTTTCTGGTAAAAGCCACGCCGGTGGCACTGCTGTTGCCCATATTGCCGAATACCATTGACTGAACGTTTACGGCAGTACCCCAATCATGCGGGATTTTTTCAATATTTCTGTAAGCGACGGCTCTTTTCCCGTTCCAGGAAGCGAATACCGCGCCTATCGCGCCCCAAAGCTGTTGCATCGGGTCGTCGGGGAAGTCGGAGCCGAGCACTTTCTTTACGGTCTTTTTGAAATCTTCGCACAAGGCTTTAAGTTCCTGGGCGGTAAGTTCCGTATCGGATTTGTAACCTTTGGCGGCTTTGACGTCGCAAAGTTTTTCGTCTAAGATTTTGCGTATGCCTTTATCGTCTTTGGGTTCTATGCCGGCGGCTTTTTCCATCACGACGTCGGAGTACATCATAATCAAGCGGCGGTAAGCGTCGTAGACGAAGCGCTCGTCGCCAGTCATTTTAATCATACCGGGAATGGTTTTTAAAGTAAGACCGACGTTTAAAATCGTTTCCATCATACCGGGCATGGAGCTTCTTGCGCCGGAGCGTACCGAAACCAACAAAGGATTGTTTACAGAGCCGAACACTTTGCCCGTTTCCTTTTCAATTTTTTTAAGATTGGTTTCGACTTCCGCTTTTAAAGTTTTGGGATAAGTCCTTTTATTGTTCCAATAGTAGGTGCAAACTTCCGTGGTGATTGTGAAACCGGGCGGCACCGGCAATTTGAGTTTAGGGTGTCCGGCCATTTCCGCAAGGTTGGCGCCCTTTCCGCCGAGGAGCTCTTTCATCGCCCCATTACCGTCGGCCTTTCCTGCGCCGAAGTGATATACAAATCCTTTCTTACTAACTTTCGCCTGCTTTTTACAAGCGGCTTTCGCGCAAACTTTCTTTGCGGCTTTCACAGTCTTTTTAGCTGCCATAGAACTCTCCATAAACGAAATAACGCGCGGAAAACCAACATCTTCCACGTCGTACAAAACTTTTATTACATTGATATTCTATTAAATTGACCCAAATAAAGCAATAAATCTGAATTTTTTTAACATCGGCGCGCAAAAAATCCGCGCATAGGCCGGGATATAGGCCCTTTTTTCCGTTTCCGCGGGCCTTTGGGCCCTTGTCTTCAAAACATTAAAATGCAATAATCTCTATATGAAATACATTTTATCCGTATTTACGTTTATTTTATCGTCCGTGATTTTGAGCGGAGCTTCCTGGAGTCATCTTCCGCAAAACGGCAGCTATGGCAGATTTTTGGTATACAATATAGTCAACCAAAGAGAAATCCGCTATTGCACCTACGGAACCCCCGAGTTAACCGAGGATTATTATCTATCCCTCTTTTTTGAGGCCTCCGTCAGAAGCTGGACGCTGGAATCCGCCGATTGGCTGGAAAAATCAAACCGGGCCGAAGAGTTCAAAGACATTATAGATTTGTTAAAAAGGCCTTTGCCCCTTGTAAATAAAGGCAAATGTTCTTCCCAAACTAGAAGCCAAACCGATATTGAAATAGTTTCCGACTCCGCAATATGCAACAGAAACGACCGTTCTTATTTTGTCAAACAAGGCAGCAGATTCGGCAGCCCTTTGCAGATATGCGTTTTAGAAACGAAGAAACAACTGCGCGGTAAAGCTTGGCTTGAACTCGGCGGGTTGGATATCACGGTGTCAAAAACGTCAAAGAAAAAATTTAAGAAAGCCCTAGAATATATCAAAAATCTGAAAGACGGAAAAATTACGTCATTTTCTCCGCAAGATTTACCGAAGACTTATACAACAATGCAGCATGAAGTAGGCCACGCTTTAGGCTTAGCGGATGAGTATGAAGTTCAATATACACACGATAAAGAATACTCCTCCCCCTTTAGAGGAGCGGGCATCATGCGCTACTCCGACGGCATCATTTCCGCAGATGATATTACAGGGCTGATAACTTTAATGGACAGAGCCCTTTTAAAGAAACGTTCTTTCCTTCCGTTGGAAGATAATATCCCCGGCGAAATAATCGACGGCAAATTCACTTTGCCGCAGGGGAGCGAAACAGCTCTCCCGGAAAAAGAACGGCAAAAGCTGAAAAACGATTTAAGAATCACGGACGATGACTATAAAAAAATGATGCGGGAGTACAATGCTTTATAGCCGCGCCGAAGCCGCCAAAACCCTTTGCCCGTAAGGCCCATAAAAGCCTAGGTCCAAATTACTCTTTATTTTGGGCCCTTAGGCCCTTTCGAAGCATATGCACAATTAGATAAAGTATAAATACAACGAAGAAAGATAGTTCAATTTACCCTCCAAGGCAGCCTTTACCCCTAGGCTGCCTTTCCCTTTTAAAGGATTAAAAAATACTTTCGCCCGGCCTTTTTACGGGCGTTGCGCCCACGATAATATGTTATAATATATGTGTATCTGTTAAGATACAATATAAATAAGGAGAAGATTAAACTCTTGCTTGGTGCGGGCTTATCAGTCACGCAAATTGATTGCAGCGCAGGCCCATACTCGGTATGAAGTTATTAATCTAAGTGTACAAAATAATGGCATTAACAGTAAAAGACAGAAAAGACATAATCTCAAAATTCCAGCAGAGCGCTAACGATACCGGCAGTGCTTCCGTACAGATTGCTTTAATCACCGAAAGGATTCAGTATCTTACGAACCACCTCAAAGCCAACCCGAAAGACTTCGCCGGCGAAAGAGGCCTTGTAAAACTCGTAGGCCAGAGAAAAAGACTTTTAGCTTATCTCAAAAAGAACGATTTTGCCAAATATCAGCAATTAACAAAAGAACTCAAAATAAGGAAATAATCAATGACCAACACAACACCAACAAGCCTCAGCGTTGAAGTGGGCGGCAAGACCATTACCTTTGAAACCGGTCTTATAGCCAAACAATCTGACGGCTCCGTAGTGGCAAGACTTGGCGACACGATGGTGCTCGCCGCCGCGGTTTCAGATAAAAACCAAAAACCCGGTTTGCAAGATTTCGTGCCTCTTACGGTAAACTATAAAGAAAGAACTTACGCCGCGGGCAAAATCCCCGGCGGTTTCTTTAAAAGAGAATCAAGACCCAGCAAGAAAGAAACTTTATCTTCCCGTCTGATCGACCGCTCAATGAGGCCGCTCTTCCCGGAAGGCTTCGCTTGCGAAGTCAATATTACCGCCATGGTAATTTCGGCCGACGGCGTAAATGACAGCGACGTGCTCAGCATAGCCGCTTCCAGCGCGGCCACCGTAATTTCCTCCATTCCGTTTACCACCCCGGTAGCCGGCGTAAGAGTAAACAGAATAAACGGCCAATATGTAATCAACCCTACGATTGAAGAGCGCAAAACCGCGGATATGGACCTTGTAATCGCCGGCACTTTAGACGGCATTATGATGGTTGAAGGCGGCGCGCACGAAGTCGAAGAAGAAGCTTTGGTAAAAGCCATTGAAATCGCCCAGCCCGAAATCAAAAAGCTTTGCCAGGCCCAGCTTGACTTAAGGGAAAAAGCCGGCAAACCGAAATTTGAATTCGCCGCAGAAACCTTACCGCAGGACGTTCTTGATATTTCCAACAACAAATACAGAGCGGAAGTAAAAAACATCCTTCACGGTTTCTACGACAAACAAACCAGGGATACAAAAATCGCCCAGCTTAAGGAAACTTTCAAAACCGAACTTACCGAAGCATACCCGGAACAGGCCCAGGCCTATGCCGATTTTGCCATGGAAATGCTCGCTTATGAAGAATCCCGCGCAATGGTTCTTAACGAAGGCGTCCGCGTAGACGGCAGAAAGACGGAAGAAATCCGCCCGCTTAGCTCCATGGTGGGCTTACTTCCCGGCGCGCACGGTTCCGCTTTGTTTACCAGAGGGCAGACGCAGTCCTTGGCAGTCGCCACTTTAGGCACCGCCGACGACGCGCAAATGGTTGAAGGCCTTGAAGAAACCTATGACGAGAAGTTTATGCTTCACTATAACTTCCCCGGTTTCGCCACAGGCGAATGCAAACCCGACAGATCCCCCGGCAGACGCGAAATCGGCCACGGCGAACTTGCCAGAAGGGCTTTACTCCCCCTCTTGCCGAGCGAAGCCGACTTCCCTTATACCATAAGGGTTGTTTCCGACATTATGGAATCAAACGGTTCTTCCTCAATGGCGAGCGTTTGCGGCGGTTCTTTGGCTCTGTTTGACGCCGGCGTGCCGATGAAAGGCACCTGCTCCGGCATCGCCATGGGCTTAATCACGCAAGGCGACAAATACGCCGTCCTTTCAGACATCATGGGCCTTGAAGACCACTTAGGCGACATGGACTTTAAGCTTACCGGCTCCAGAAAAGGCATTACCGCCTTCCAAATGGATCTTAAGCTTGCAAGCGGCATTTCCTTGGACGTGCTCAGAAAAGCTATCGCCCAAGCCACCCGCGGCAGACTTTTCATTATGGATCACATGGAAAGCACCCTTAAAGAGCCCAGACCGAATATATCCAAGAAAGCGCCCGTTATCTACACGATGACTATCCCGCAGGATAAAATCGGCGCGTTAATCGGCCCCGGCGGTAAGAACATTAAGAGAATCACCGAAGCCACCGAAACCAAAATCGACATCAACGACGACGGCAAAGTAATGATAGCCGCCGCCAATGACGATAAATTGCAGGCGGCCAAGGCTGAAATCGAACTCTTGACTAAAGATGTGGAAGTCAATCAAATCTATAAAGGTAAAGTAGTTTCCATACAGCCTTTCGGCGCATTTGTGGAACTCTTGCCCGGTAAAGACGGACTTCTGCATATCTCCGAGATTGACAAAAAGAGAATCAATAAAGTCGAGGATGTTCTTGCTTTAGGCGATATCGTGGAAGTTAAAGTAGTCGAAATCGATAATAACGGCAAAATAAGGCTTTCAAGAAAAGCTTTGCTTAAATAGCCTTAAGCCTAGAAGTAAATTTAAAGCCCGCTCTTTGTGAGCGGGCTTTTTTGTCTAAAGAAAACCACCGGCTAGGGCGGTGGTTCAGTAAGGTTAAACCGTTCCATATGACAAAAAAACTCCTTTTGTATAATAAATTGCCTGTGAGAGCAGGCAATTAAACAAAAGGAGGTCATTGTTATGGTCAATGACATAAATAAATTATCACATACGAGTTGGAGTTGCAAGTATCATATAGTGTTTGCGCCAAAATACAGGCGACAGGTGTTTTATAAACAAAAGAGGGAAGAGATAGGAAAGATATTGCGGAAGTTGTGCGAATGGAAAGGAGTAGAAATAATAGAAGCGGAAGTATGCCCGGACCATATACACATGTTGTTATCCATAGCGCCCAAATACAGTGTAGGGAGTGTAATGGGATATATAAAAGGGAAAAGTAGTTTGTTAATATACGAGCGATTGAAGAATATGGAGTATAAATATAAGAACCGAGAGTTTTGGTGCAGAGGGTACTATGTAGATACGGTAGGGAAGAACAAAGTAAAGATAGCGGAATATATAAAAAATCAGTTAAGGGAAGATAAGTTAGGGGCGCAACTACCGTTTGACAAAAGCCCGTGGAAAACGCAGGCGACAGGACGTTGAGAGGCGTTCCACGCCTAGCTAGTAAGGAGGGGCAGGGCCCCAATGTGAAAAACCCCCGGCTATGCCGGGGGATATTTATTACCCGCATTAACTTTTAAAGCTAAGGCGGGGCGGTTAGTTTTGAGAAATTAACAGTTTTTAGTTGACTTAGTACA
>CAKUBV010000013.1 GCA_934643455.1 Candidatus Proelusimicrobium excrementi
GCGGCCGTTAACGTCGTCTTGCCGTGGTCTACGTGACCAATCGTTCCGACGTTCACGTGCGGCTTGCTTCTTGAAAATTTTTCTTTAGCCATTTCTATTCTCCGTGATAAGATAAAGCCGCCCCTTATTTCTAAGGGGCGGCTTAAAGTTTATTTATTTTGCCGCTGCGGCGGTTTTCTTTTCGATTATGCCTTTAGCGACGTTGGCGGGTACTTCTTCATAGTGGCTGGGCTCCATAGTAAAGGAGGCCCTGCCCTGTGAAAGTGAGCGTACCGTAGTGGCGTAGCCGAACATTTCTGAAAGCGGAACTTGCGCTTTGATATATTTGGCATTGCCTCTTTCGCCCATTTCGCCGATTTTTGCACGGCGGGAGCTTAAATCGCCCATGATATCGCCCATGTTGGCTTCCGGCGTAACGACTTCAACCTTCATGATAGGCTCCAAGAGGACGGGGGCTGCTTTTTTGGCGCCTTCCTTTAAACCCATTGAAGCGGCGATTTTAAACGCCATTTCGGAAGAGTCTACCTCGTGGAATGAACCGTCGTATACGGCTACTTTTACGTCAACCAACGGATATCCGGCCAAAGCGCCGCTTTCCAAAGCTTCGCGGCAGCCTTTTTCAACCGCGGGAATGTATTCGCGCGGGATGCGGCCTTGGGTAATTTCGTTTACGAACTCAAACCCTTTGCCGGCCGGCTGGGGTTCAAGCCTCAAGAATACGTGACCGTACTGACCTTTACCGCCGGACTGTCTGATAAACTTGCTTTCCTGCTGGACAGTCTTGGTAATGGTTTCCCTGTAAGCTACCTGAGGCGCACCTACATTGGCCTGTACGTTGAATTCGCGTTTCATGCGGTCAACGATAATATCCAAGTGAAGTTCGCCCATACCGGAAATAACCGTCTGGCCGGTTTCTTCGTCGGTGCGGACGCGGAAAGTCTGGTCTTCTTCAGCGAGTTTGGCCAAAGCCGTGGACATTTTGTCGGAATCGTCTTTGGATTTAGGCTCTACCGCGATGGAGATTACAGGCTCCGGGAAAGTAATGCTTTCAAGCACTATCGGATGATCCGGGGAGCAGAAAGTCTGCCCGACAGAAGCATTTTTCAAAGCCACGGTGGCGGCGATGTCGCCAGCTCTTAAGGATTTTACTTCTTCCCTCTTATTGGCGTGCAAGCGCATAATACGCCCGACCCTTTCCTGAGCGTTCTTGGAAGGGAACAGAACCGTATCGCCGGCGTCGAGTTTGCCGGAGTATATTCTGAAGAATGAGAGTTTACCGACATAAGGGTCCGTCTGAATTTTGAAGAGTAAAGCGCAGAACGGATCTTTATCAGAATGGGTTCTTATTTCTTCCTCGCCCGTATCGGGGTTGGTACCTTTTACCGGGGGAATATCCATAGGAGAAGGCAGATAATAGCAAACCGCATCAAGCAAAGGCTGTACGCCTTTGTTCTTGTAAGAAGAACCGCAAATTACCGGGAAGAATTTACCGGTTAAGGTGCCTCTTCTGATTGCGGCGCGGATTTCGTCCACGCTGAAATTGGTTTCGCCGTTTAAGTAGCGTTCCATGATGGAATCGTCGAAATCGGCGATTTTTTCAAGCATGTGCGCCCTTGCGGCTTCGGCTTCTTCTTTAAGATCGGCGGGGATTTCTTCCTCGTGGAAAGCCGCGCCGGTATGATCGCCTTCCCAAACGATGGCTTTCATGGTGATAATATCCACCACGCCGTTAAATTCCGATTCGGCCCCTATGGGGATTTGTATCGGGCAGGCGTTTCCGCCGAGTTTGTCTACAATGGATTGGGCGGAGCGTTTGAAGTTCGCGCCGATCCTGTCCATTTTATTGATATAAGCTATTCTCGGTACGCCGTATTTATCGGCCTGACGCCATACGGTTTCGGACTGAGGTTCAACCCCCTGTACACCGTCGAAGCAGCAGACTGCGCCGTCAAGTACGCGCAAAGAGCGTTCCACTTCGGCCGTGAAGTCCACGTGTCCCGGAGTGTCGATGATGTTGAACTGGCAATCACGCCATTTGCAGTACACGGCCGCGGACGTAATGGTAATGCCACGTTCCCTTTCCTGCTCCATCCAGTCGGTTACCGAAGCACCGTCGTGCGTTTCGCCGATTTTGTGAGTGCGTCCCGTATAAAAAAGAATACGTTCCGTAGTGGTGGTCTTACCGGCGTCGATGTGAGCGATAATACCGATATTTCTTATTTTCTCCAAAGGAAATACATTGTTATCTGCCATTTATCTATTCCTGCTTACCATTTAAAGTGAGCAAAAGCTCTGTTGGCTTCGGCCATTTTGTGAGTATCTTCTCTCTTTTTGAAAGCCGAACCTTCTTTTTTGGAACCCAAGAGGATTTCTTCGGCCAATTTTTCGGCCATGGGTCTGCCCTTCCTGGACTGGGCCGCGGCGAGCAGCCATCTCATCGCTACGGAAGTGCTCCTGATAGGTTTTACTTCTACGGGGACCTGATAAGTCGCGCCGCCGACGCGCCTTGCTTTTACTTCTAAAAGCGGGCGGACGTTTTCAATGCAAGTGTTGAAAACTTCAAGCGGATCGGATTTGGTCTTTTCTTTTATAATGTCCATAGCTTTGAAGACGAGCTTCTCCGCGGTGGATCTTTTGCCCTCAAAATTAATTTTATTGATGAACCTTGACATAAGTACGGAATTGTACTTGTAATCGGCCGGGGGCAACGGCCTTCTGTCTCTGGGTCTTAAACCTTTTCTCGGCATATTAAGTCAATCTCCTATTTACCAGCTTTGGGGCGTTTCACACCGTAAAGGGAACGGCCCTGCTTTCTGTTTTCTACACCCGAAGCGTCCAAAGCGCCGCGGATAATGTGATATCTCACGCCCGGCAAGTCTTTAACACGGCCGCCGCGGACCAGCACGATGCTGTGTTCCTGCAGGTTGTGGCCTACGCCGGGAATATAAGCGGTAACTTCCATTTTGGAGGTCAACTTAACACGGGCGACTTTCCTTAAAGCTGAGTTAGGCTTTTTAGGCGTCGTCGTATACACACGGGTGCAAACGCCGCGTCTTTGCGGGCAGGCGTTTAAAGCCGGAGCTTTCGTTTTAAACTCAGCTTTGCTTCTGCCGTGTTTGATTAATTGGTTTACTGTCGGCATTATTTAATTCTCTCCTATTTCTTTTTTGCTTTTCTCTTCAAATTCTTTAGTGATTTCTTTTGCTGATATACCGGTACCGGCGGGTATCAGATGGCCTACGATTACGTTCTCTTTGAGGCCTTCAAGGCGGTCAACCTGCCCTTTAATGGCGGCGTCCGTCAAAACCTTTGTGGTTTCCTGGAAGCTTGCCGCTGAAATAAAGGACTCGCTTGCGAGTGAAGCTTTACTGATACCCAAGAGTATGGTTTCAGCTTGGGCTTCTCTCTTGCCTTGCGCTTTAACGCGTCTGTTTTCCCTGTCAAATACCGCTTTGTTGACGATCTCGCCTTTAAGGAAGGCGGTATCCCCCGCGTCTTGTATACGGACATTGCTTAACATCTGCCTTACGATAACTTCAATGTGTTTATCATTGATTGTTACGCCCTGCAAACGGTAAACTTCCTGTATAGCGTTGAGCAGGAATTCCTGCACTTCTTTAATACCCTTTACGCGCAGCACGTCGTGAGGGTCAATGGCGCCGTCTGTCAAAGCTTCGCCTACAGCGACATTATCGCCTTCGTAAACAACCAAGTGCTTACCCTGCGGTATGCTGTAATGCTCTTCTTTGTTAATTTCATCATTCCTGAGGACTACCTCTATTAGCCCTTTCGGAGATGTTTCCAGCCTTATCACACCTGAAAATTCTGCTATTATGGCAGGGTTCTTGGGGCGGCGGGCTTCAAAAAGCTCCGCGATTCTGGGCAGACCGCCGGTAATATCTTTGGTGCTGCCCGCTTCCCTGGCGATTTTCGCCAAGACGTCACCCGCCAAAACTTCCTCGCCGGATTCCACAAGCAAGATAGTGTCGATAGGCAAAGGATAAGTAAACTTGTCTTTTTTGCCTTCGATAATTACGCGCGGGTTTTTTCTGCCCACTTTGCTTGCGGTAATCTTGCGCTCAATAATACCGGTAACTTTGTTTCTCTCTTCCTGCAGAGTCATACCTTCCTGTATGTCCACAAGTTTGATTACGCCGTCGGTTTCGGCGAGCACCGGCAAGGAGTGCGGATCCCACTCTGCCATTACAGTATCTTTGGTCACCTTGGATTTATCATCAATGTAAACCCTGGCGCCGTACTGTAATTTATATTCATATATTTTACCATTTTCCGCCTCTACAAATATAGAGCCGTTTCTGGAAATACAGATTTTATTGTCAAATCTGTCGGTAATAATCTTGACGTCTTTAAATACGGCTTTGCCGTTGGCTTCCGCCACAGCCTGAGAGCGGCTGAGTACACGGGAAGCCGCACCGCCGATGTGGAACGTCCTCAAAGTAAGCTGGGTACCAGGTTCGCCGATGGACTGGGCGGCTATAATGCCGACCGTATCGCCCTTTCTGGCCAAAGTGCCGGTAGCCAAGCTGTTGCCGTAGCATTTCGCGCAAATTCCGAAAGGCGCGGCGCAGGTAAGTACGGAGCGGACCCTTACGGATTCAACGCCGTATTTCTTAATTGCGGAGGCTTGTTCCGGGTTGATAATGTCGCCTTTTTTAATAATGGTAACGTCTTTGTCGCCGTCTTTGACGATGACGTCTTCCAAGGCGCAGCGGCCTAAAGCTCTTTCCTCAAGGGGTTCTATAACCTCTTCGCCGGACATCAAAGATTTCAAAAGTACGCCGTCGGAGGTGCCGCAGTCGTCCTGCGTTACCACCAAGTTATGGCCCACGTCAACCAAACGTCTGGTAAGATAACCGGCGTCGGCTGTTTTCAAAGCCGTATCGGACAAACCTTTACGACCGCCGTGAGTTGAAATAAAGTATTCCAAGACCGAAAGACCTTCCCTGAAGTTCGCCGTAATAGGGGATTCGATAATTTCGCCCTGGCCGCCGGTAAGCTTCTTTTGCGGTTTGGCCATCAAACCCCTCATACCGGCCAATTGGCGGACTTGCTGTCTGGAACCCCTCGCGCCGGAGTTCGCCATTAAATAAACGGAGTTGAATTTCTGTCCGCCTTCTTTGACGGGCTGCTTTTCAACGCTGCTCATTTCTTTAAACAGTTCTTCGGCGACTTCGTCGGTAACTTTCATCCAGATATCGATTACTTTGTTATACCTTTCGCCTTCGGTGATGATACCTTGTTCGGCCTGTTTCTGAATGGCTTTTACCTGTTTTTTGGCTTCGGCCACGCGTTTTTCTTTGGCCTCGGGGACTATCATGTCCGCGATGGAAATGGACAAGCCGGATTTTGTGGCGTATTTATAGCCGGTATCCATGATTCTGTCCAAAAGCTGTACGGTTTCGTATTTGCCGTACTTAGGATTTTTATAGCATTCGCTGACGATAGCGGCGAGTTCTTTCTTGCCGATGTCGCGGTTTTCGAACTTCCAGCCTTTGGGAAGTATTCTGTTAAAAAGTATACGGCCGACGGAAGTAAAGTTTTTCCATTTGGAAACGTCTTTGCCTTCATCGGAAACACCCGTAACGGTGGCGATTTTTATCTTTGCGTGCAAAGATATTTTGCCGTATTCATAAGCGATGACGGCCTCTTCGCCGTCGGCGAATACGGAACCTTCGCCTTTGTCGCCGTCTTTGATTTTGGTCATGAAGTTAATACCCAAAACCATATCGTGAGAAGGCGCCGCAATAGGCCTGCCGGAAGCCGGGGATAAAATGTTATTCGTCGCAAGCATAAGCGTGCGGGCTTCAATTTGAGCCTCAAGCGTAAGCGGGACGTGTACGGCCATTTGGTCACCGTCGAAGTCAGCGTTGAAAGCGGCGCAGGTTAAAGGATGAAGCTGTATGGCTTTACCTTCAATAAGCACCGGTTCAAAAGCTTGTATACCCAATCTGTGAAGCGTAGGAGCGCGGTTTAAAAGCACCGGGTGATTTTTGGTTACTTTTTCCAAAATATCCCAAATTTCCGGGCGGACGCGTTCCAACATTTTCTTGGCGGCTTTAAGGGTAATGCCGTCCTTTTTCATAAGTTCGCCTATGATAAAAGGTTTAAAGAGTTCCAAAGCCATAAGCTTCGGCAAACCGCACTGATGTAATTTAAGGTTCGGACCTACGACGATTACGGAACGGCCGGAATAGTCGACGCGTTTACCCAAAAGGTTTTGGCGGAAACGTCCGTGTTTACCTTTGATAACGTCGGAAAGGGATTTAAGCGGCCTGCCGCCCGCACCCAAAAACACCTTGCCGCGCGCGCCGTTTTCAATCAAAGCGTCAACAGCTTCCTGCAAGAGGCGTTTTTCATTGTAAATCATTACTTCCGGCGCCCTTAAGGATTCAATGTGTTTTAAGCGGTTGTTTCTGTTGATGATTCTTCTGTATAAATCGTTCAAGTCCGAAGCCGCAAATCTGCCGCCGTCGAGCGGAACCAAAGGCCTCAAATCCGGCGGAATTACCGGCAGGACGGACATAATCATCCACTCGGGCCTGTTGCCGCTTTCTTTGAACTCTTCCATCGTTTTGATGCGGCGGATCAATTTGCTTCTTTCAAGTTCGCTCTGCGTTTCTTTAAGTTCCAAATGCAAAGCGGGGATTTCTTTGTCAAAATCAATTCCGGCCAAAAGTTCTTTTATGGCGGGCGCGCCGATGCCTACTTTAAGGCGTGCGCCGTGTTTCTTTCTGGCTTCGCGGACTTGACCGTCGGTCAAAAGATCGCCTTTTTTGAAGTCGGTCCTGCCGGTTACGGAGTCAATCGTATCTTCCAGCACGACATAGCTGGCATAGTATACGATACGCTCCAAATCGGAGGTTTTCATATCCAAAAGGATACCGATTCTGGAAGGAGTCTTCCTTAAAAACCAAACATGCGCGACGGGAACGGCAAGCTCGATATGGCCCATTCTTTCGCGGCGGACTTTGGCTTCGGTTATTTCGACGCCGCAGCGGTCGCAGCACATACCTTTGAATTTTACCCAGCGGTATTTTCCGCAGGAGCATTCATAGTCTTTAGTAGGGCCGAAAATGCGTTCGCAGAATAAGCCGTCCCGTTCCGGTTTTAAAGTCCTGTAATTGATAGTTTCCGGTTTTTTAACCTCGCCGCTCGACCAGGATAAAATCTGCTCGGGGCTGGCAATACCTAACTTGATAGCGTCGAAATCAAAAAAGTTGAGTTCGCCTAATTTCTTTGTTTTTTTTGTGTTATTATTTGATACATCAAACATTTTATCTCTCCACTATTTAGCAGCTGCTTCTTCTTTTTTGGCGTCTTCGGTTTTTTGCTCTTCTTCCGTATGTTCTTTAAGCAATTCCACGCTTACGCCCAATGCCTGAAGTTCTTTTACAAGCACTTTAAACGATTCCGGAACGCCCGGTTGGCTGGGCAGCTCGCCTTTTACTATGGATTCGTACATTTTGGTTCTGCCGACGAAATCGTCCGATTTGACGGTTAAAAATTCCTGCAAGGTGTAAGTGGCGCCGTAGCCTTCAATGGCCCAGACTTCCATTTCACCGAATCTCTGTCCGCCGAACTGCGCTTTACCGCCCAAAGGCTGCCTGGTTATCAAGCTGTAAGGACCGGTTGACCTTGAGTGAACCTTATCTTCAACCAAGTGAATAAGCTTCATGATATACATATAACCGATAGTTACTTTTTCGGCAAAAGGCTCGCCGGTTCTGCCGTCGTAAAGAGTAATGCGGCAGTAATCGTCGGGGAGGTATTTCTCCAGTACGCCTTTGGCTCTTAAAGCGTCTTTGGCTTTGCGGACCTGTTCTTTTACTTCTTCTTCGGTCGGGCCGTCAAATACCGGCGTAGCGGTATTGATGTTTAAGTGATGAGCCGCCCAGCCTAACATCGTTTCAAAAAGCTGGCCGACGTTCATCCTTGACGGAATACCCAACGGGGACAAAACTACGTCAAGCGGAGTGCCGTCCGGCAGGAAAGGCATATCTTCTTCCGGCAGGATTCTGGCTACAACGCCTTTGTTACCGTGGCGGCCGGAAAGTTTATCGCCCACCTGTACTTTGCGTTTGGAGGCTATGAAAACTTTTACCGACTTGTTTACCGTAACCGGCAATTCATCGCCTTTGGAGGAGAAGTCTTTTTCCCTTTCATAATGCTCAAGCAAGCGTTTTTCAAGCAGCTTGTAAAGATTGAGCATTGACTCTTCCGCTTTTTTCAAATTGGCGCCTTTTACCGTATTTCTTACATACTCAAGGGCGCGGGCTTTTTGCTCTTTCAAAGTTTCCAAATTATGCCGCATTTCGGCGTCGAGAGCTTTAAGCTTGGCTTTTTCTTCGGCTTTGGATAATTTTTCCTTGCGGACAAAAACCCTTGTGCCGATTACTTTGCCGGTAGTGCCGGGAGGAACCCTCAAGGACGCGTCGACGACATCATCGGCTTTCTTGCCGAAGATTACCTTCAAAAGTCTTTCTTCCGGGGTGAGCTGCTGCTCGCCTTTCGGGGTTACTTTGCCGACCAAAATATCGCCGGGGCCCACGACCGTTGACGGAATGATTATGCCGTCTTCGTCCAAGTGGGACAGAGCTTCCGTACCGATGTTCGGTATGTCGCGGGTAATTTCTTCCGCGCCGAGTTTGGTGTTTCTTGCGTCGGTGGAAAACTCATGCAAGTGTATGGAAGTTAAAATATCTTCCTTCACAAGCCTGCTGGAAATCAAAATAGCGTCTTCGTAGTTGTAACCTTCCCAGCTCATAAAGCCTACAAGAAGGTTGCGGCCCAAAGCCAAAATACCGTCATCCATTGAAGGACCGTCTACAAGCACTTGTCCTTTTACCACGGTGTCGCCGGCTTTTACAAGCGGTTTGTGGTTGACGCAGGTGTCTTGGTTGGAACGTTTATATTTGGTAAGTTCGTAAATTTCGGTTTTGCCGCCTTTTGCGGGTTCAACGGCGATAATATCGGCCGAAGCAAAAATTACTTTACCGTCCTGTTTGGCCACCATGGAGGAACCGGAATCCCTTGCCACCGCGGCTTCAATGCCGGTGCCGACCAGCGGGGCTTCCGCTTTAAGCAAAGGCACGCCTTGGCGCTGCATGTTACAGCCCATCAAGGCACGGTTTGCGTCGTCGTGCTCAAGGAAAGGTATCAAAGCGGCTGAAACGCTGATTACCTGCAAAGGCGAAATATCCATATAATCAACTTCGCCCGGGGCGACCAAAGGATAATCGGAGCGAACGCGGCAAGCCACCTGCTCCGCCATTAATTTGCCGTCCGCGCCCAAAGGCGTATTGGACTGGGCAACCATATAATCGTCTTCAATATCGGCCGTAAGATAATCAATCTTATCCGTAGCTTTGCCGTTTTCGACTTTTCTGAACGGAGATTCCAAAAGGCCGTATTTGTTTACTTTGGAATAGCAAGCTAAAGAGGTTATCAAACCGATGTTCGGACCTTCAGGCGTTTCAATAGGGCAGAGCCTGCCGTAATGAGTATGGTGAACGTCGCGGACTTCAAAGCCGGCGCGTTTTCTGTTAAGACCGCCGGGACCCAAGGCTGAAAGTCTGCGTTTATGGGTAAGTTCGGAAAGCGGGTTGATCTGATCCATAAACTGGGAAAGCTGGGAGGTTCCGAAGAACTTCCTTATGATACCGGCAACCGGCTGAGCGTTTACCAAAGAGCGCGGAGTCGGCTTCTGGGTGGAAGCTTCCTTGTTCATTTTGTCCCTGGCGGTTTTAGCCATTTGGGAAAGGCCGACGCGGATTTGGTTTTCCAAAAGTTCGCCGATGCCGCGTACGCGTCTGTTGCCCAAGTGGTCAATATCGTCAAGTTTAAAATCTATAGAGGAACCGTATCTTTCGGCGATATATTCTTCGCCGGCGTTTAACGCTAAAAGATATTGCAATGTTACAATGATATCTTCCGGCGCGAGGGTTCTTCTCTTATCCGACGGGCGGGCGAACTTCTTAAAAGAAGCTTTGCCAAGCATATCAAAGAACGGCGCAAACTTCTTGTTGATTTTGAAGCGGCCCACATAGCTTAAGTCATAGCGTTTATTGTTGTTGAAGATAAGGCTGTCCAAAAATTGTTCGGCCTGTTCTTTAACGATAAAATCCTGCCCTCTTAAGCGTTTATAAATTTCGAACTGGGCTTCCTGAGCGGTTTTGGCTTCTTCTTTTTTAGCTTCCAAAGTGGCCAAAATACCGGGGTTGTCCTGCCTTGGATTGCCGGAAAGGACTTTAATCTTTTTGACTTTCTTTTCAAGCAGAACTTTAAAAGTTTTGTCGTCAATCGGGGTGGCGGCTTTATCGTCCAAGTTCCAAATGACTTCGCCGGTGGCCGGATCGACTATATCTTCAGCCGCGTAACGGCCCACCACATTATCAATATCCTGGATTTTTACGTCAATGTCTTCCGTCTGGTAAAAAGCCTGTAAAATTTCTCCGTTGGTTTCAAGGCCGCACGCGCGCAGGAACGTGGTCGCCAAAACCTTTTTCTTTCTATCAATCCTGACCCAAAGCACGTTCGCCAAATCGAACTGAAACTCTATCCACGCGCCTCTGTAAGGGATAATGCGCGCAACATAAAGTTTTTTACCAAGGGTTGATTGTTTCTTTTCTTCGTCTTCTTCAAAAATAATACCGGGAGATCTGTGCAGCTGGCTTACTATTACACGTTCGGCACCGTTAAATACAAAGCAGCCGGCCTCCGTCATTAAAGGTAATTCGCATAAAGTGATGTCTTCTTCCTTGCCCTCTTTTAAAGCCCCGTTTTTCTGTTTAATGTTAAGCCTGAGCCATACTCTTAAAGGCGCACTGTATGTACCGTCTTTGACGGCCGCTTCCGCCGGGGAGGCGTATTTGGGGGCGGAAAGTTCGTATTTAACAAATTCTAAAGTCATGCTGCCGTCGGGGGCTTCTATGGGGAAAACGTCGGTAAAAGCCGCTTGCAAACCTCTGAAATCGCGCTTTTCCGGGGCAACATCCAATTGTAAAAAATCCTCAAAAGACTGCTTTTGCATGTCCAACAAATTTGGTAAGGGTAGTTTTGTTTTAATTTTGCCGAAATTTAATTGTTTCATTTTCTGACTTCCTGCGCTGCCGGACGATGTGCCTTAGGCACATAAGCCCCCGCCCGCTTTTTACGGCGGGCAAGGGACTGTTTCTATATTTTTTGGCTGTTATTTAAGCTCAACGGTGCCGCCGGCTTCGGTGATTTTCTTTTTCAATTCTTCAGCTTCGGCTTTGGCTACGTTTTCTTTTACGGTTTTAGGAGCGCCTTCGACTAAGTCTTTGGCTTCTTTGAGGCCTAAACCGGTGATTTCGCGGACGACTTTGATTACCGCGATTTTCTTAGCGGCGTCTACAGACGCTAAGACTACGTTGAACTCATCCTTCTCTTCTGCGGCGGCTGCTGCGGCGGCAGGAGCGGCTGCTACTGCTACTGCGGGGGCTGCGGCTTTTACGCCAAATTTTTCTTCTACTGCTTTTACGAGCTCGGAAAGCTCAAGTACGGTCATCTCAGCTATCGCATTGAGAAGTTCTTCTTTCGTTAATTTTGCCATTGTATTTATTTCCTTATTTTCTTTGAGTAGCTGCCTTCTGCTTAGGCCGAGCCTAAACCCGTGCATTTATCCCAATGGGGCTACTACCGCTCTTAGGCGGGTTTGACTTTGTTTATTTTTTGCTGTCTTCAACAGCTTTAAGGACATAAGCAAAGTCTCTGATAGGAGCCTGAAGCACCTGTGCGCTCTGGGCGACCGCGCTGTATAAAGCGCCGGCCAACTTGCTGAGGTTATCTTCCCTGCTGCCAACGGTGGCAAGGACTTTTACCTTGGCTTCGTCATACCATACGCCGTCGGTGTATCCCGCTCTTATCTTAAAGGCTTCCATTTTCTTGCCGAAATCAGCCAAACCTTTCGCCGCCAAAGCGACGTCGCCGTCTTCTTTAAGAATGGCAATGGCCGTAGGGCCTTTTAACAGGCTCTCGTCCACGCCTTCCACACCGGCGTTTTTAAGGGCGTGGAATAAGATGGAGTTCCTTTCGATTCTAAATCTGCATTTAGCGTCGGAAAGACTCGCTCTTAAACCGGCAAGTTCCGTGAACTTTAAACCCTGATATCCGGTAAAGAAGATTCCGGCGGACTGTTTGATTTCTTCCGCAAGACTCTGGGACCTTTCTTTTTTCTGTTCTTTTGTTAAGTTCATACTTTTATTTTTATCCGGGGCCGTATTTTACCTCTTAAAACTAATTTTTTAAGCGGAAAAAGGGACGGCTAAAGACCTGCCGCTTAAACTTAAAGTTCAGCAGGACTACAGCTGTGCCCGAAATCTGTTACTGCAAGATAATTTATTTTATCAATTCTAACTGCCTTTTACAAGCTCTGTGTTTGTAATGTTTATCCGCAGCTATTAGGAATATTATACGAAATTATGGCCGTTTATTGCAAGCAACCGTCAGAGGATAGCAAAACCCGCCGCAAATATTTGCGGCGGGCGATTTTGTGCTTATAAGATATTATTTCTTAGGTTTTTTACCGTCTCCGCATCCACATCCCATAAATCGCACCCCCTTGTCAAAATTACTGACAATATTTAATATAGCCGGCTTTGTGTAAAATGTAAAGGGGCTATAATTTATAGGTTAAAGTTATTTCCGATTTTACTTTTATCTGCCCGGCCCCGGCGGTTTCACCCTGCGCCGGAGAAGCGCCGTAAGAATTTTGCACGACATTGGCCGCCGCGGAAACCGCCCTAAAAGCAGGCGCCTGAGGGGCATTTTCCCGAACATTGACGATTTTACCCAGCTTTATTCCGGACGCTTCCGAAAGGAGTTTAGCTTTTTCCTTGGCGTTTGATATTGCTAAAAGGCGGGCTTCGTCTTTGTATTTGCGAAGGTCCTTAGTATAAAACTCCACGTTTTCCACTTGATTTACGCCCAATTCGAGCAGTCCGTACAAAAGCTGCTCGTAATTGGATAAATTGTTTAAAGTTACTGTAAAAGTCTGGTTAAAGCCGTAGCGCAGGCTTTCTTCGTCATAACATTTGCCGCCCTCCCGGCAGACTTCCCTGTTATAGTAAAAAGGGGATATATTTATATTGTTAAGTTGTATGTATTTGCGCTTTATGCCTTTTTTGCCGCAGAAAGCATAGGCTTTATCCAAAATTTTCCTCATTTTATTTTTGCCTTCTTCCAATGTTTTTGTCCTCATGGATATGCCGAAAGTCAATTTTGCGGAATCCGGCTGGACCAGCACTTCGGCTTCCGAAGTTACATTGAAATATTTATTTCCGCAATCTTTTGCGTACAAAGACGCTGATAAAAGAAATAAAGTAAAAAGAACAGTCAAATATTTTTTCATATATACCTCTGAATCCTGCACAAACCAAGCATAAGATAATTGCCGTTAAAGGTATATTTTATTATAAACTTATGCGGTTTGGAACATATTTCTAAAAATTATACAGCCCTGTTAATCCCCATTTACAACTAATAGGTTAAATTGAATCAAAGAAAAAACAAATAAAAACCCGCCTCAGCTTATGCCTTGGCGGGGCGGTTAGTTGAGAAAACCGATTTAAACAACGCTAGTTGCAATCGGCTTTACATTCATATCTGTAATTCTGCACATAATACACAGGCTTGCACTTAAGGATGTTTACATCACAGGTATATTGCGGGTTATATCCGCCTGAAGAATATAAGCGGCAATTAGTGTAACAAGTGCTTGTTCTTTCAGTTGTTGAAGTATAAGTAGTACCATAATATTTTAGCGAGCAGGCCTGATTAGGATCCATTTTAGTGTTATACGAATTATAAAGTTCACAAGTCTTTGCATCACTTGTATCAATAGTATATTGGTACAGCATATCGCCTGTTTCGTACCAACGGCCGTTATAATTAGGAGTATTTTTAGCTACAAGATCATTGCAAATCATAGCTTTTGTACATGTTCCGCTGTATTCTGATTCGGACCTGTTACAGCTGTCATTAGCTTTTGCATAACTTACGGCTTCGCTGTAACTGCCGAAATCTCTGGAGGAAGCATAAGTTCTAGTTGATTTAAAAGTATTACATTCTTTATCCTCTCCTTCACCTCCGCCCTGTGAAGAACCGTTACCGCAAAAGCCTTGCCAATCACTCCAAGTATTATTATTGCAACAGTGCATGATATCTGTTGAACATCCGTCAGATGAGGCTTTATACTTGCGCATACCGACAACACATTCACTTTTTCCTGAGCAATAACTTATAGGGGCACCGGTAGAAAGAGGAATTCGTTCACACTCCCAGCCGTTTCCCTCTTTGCAAGTACATTTATCATAGCGGTAAACACTGCATTTTTCATTTTCAATTACATAGAATCCATTAGAAGTTGGCGTGTTTTCACAAAAACTTCCATTATAACATTGGGAAGAGGTGCAACTCGCCCCAAACGCTGGTAAAATACCTGGAAGCATAAATAGAACGCTAAGCAAAACTTTTGTTTTTAAAAACCATTTTCTAACCGTTTTATTTTTTGACATATTTTTCTATCCTTTATAGCTAAACGACCCGCTAAAACTAACCTTAGATAAAACAAAGACATCTCACACTTTGCAGGCTGAAATATGGGTAAAATTTATCAAAAAAAAAAACAAGTCAACTGTTTTAAGCTTTTAAGGGGGGCTTCGACGTACGACACGGAAAAGACAAAGGTAAAGA
>CAKUBV010000014.1 GCA_934643455.1 Candidatus Proelusimicrobium excrementi
TTTGCGCCGTGTCGTACGTCGGGGCGTTTTGTTAAAAAACGAAAACAGTTGACTTGTTTTTTTTTTTTTGATAAATTTCCTCTATATTTCAGGCTGAAAAATCTGTGCCGTTCGTCGTTCTTCTTTATTTGCGTTAGTTGAGGTTTTTCGGCTTGAAGCAATCAAAAACGGAGGTAAAAAATATGGTTAGTATAAAGAGAAATCTAGGCTTATTTTTTATAAGAAGTTTAGTTTTTGTGAGTTTTATGGGATTATGCTGTGCAGCTTACGCGGTAAAATGTACAAGCAGTCAGGCACCGTGTTGTGAAGGGAAGAAAATGTCATGCTGCCGGCATCCTGGGTATGACAGCAACGGCAAGGAGCTTTCTTACGACCTCAGCGAGTGTATGACTCCGATAAATCCGGGCGGCCCTATTGTAATAGACCCGATATACCCGATAGTGAAAGAGTGCACATCCGGGCAAAAGGAGTACAAACCCAGCGGTTCCTGCGGAACATCTGAAAGGACCTGCTGTTCAGACGGCACATGGAGCGACTGGGACGCTTTCTGCCTAATTACAACGACATGCCCGACATCAAGCAAACCCAAAACAAAAGAGTCATGTTACGGTGGATATAAATATAGATCCGTAACATGCAATAAGTCAACGAGTACATGGATAACCGGCCCGTGGGGGAAATGCGATTGCAGCGATTCCGCCTTTGAGAGTGTTCCCCTGTCGGAGGGCGGCACATGCTGTCAAAGAAAGGACGGCACAGGGCCAAGGTGCGATACGGGACAAGAAATGGGACATACATGGGTCAAAGCCGGTACCAACTGCCGAAGCAAGGCGGAATGCGGATCTGGCTCATGCAGCGGTAACTGCTCTACTCCAGGTTCCGAATGTACAACTTGGGTAAACAACGGTATGAGCGCAGTTGCACAGGGCTGTGCTCATTATGATACCGGCGACAGAGGTATTTGCCAAGCTTATTATTGTAGATAATAATAAATTTCCCGGGATAAAACCCGGCTCTCAACTAACCGCCCCGCCTTAGCTCAAGCCAAGGCGGGGTTTTAAAATAACGGGAAGCAAAAATCAAACTTTAGGATTTGATAAAAAATTCTGTTTTGCTGGCAATAATTTTATAAGGGATTAACTTGGGGGGAGAATAAAGGTATAATGTAATAAAGAGGTTTAATCTATATGAAACTCAGCGATTTATCTTCCGTTATAGGCGATTCGCCTACTTTAAAATTAAACGCCAAAACGGCGGCTTTGAAAAAGGAAGGTTTGCCCGTCATTCATTTGGGCGGCGGCGAGCCGGAAATCCCTGCGCCTTTAAGCGCGGTTGACGCAATAGTTAAAAAAGCGCAAAGCCGGAAAATAAAATATTCTCCTTCCACGGGTTCGCCGGAACTTAAAGCGGCTGTGGTTGACTACACCAAAAAGCATTACGGCGTAAGCTTGGAAAATAAAAACGTAATAGTTTCTTCAGGCGCGAAGCAGGCCATATATAATTTTCTTTTAAGCGTCGTAAACAAAGGCGACGAAGTAATCTTCCCGGTGCCTTATTGGGTAAGCTATCCCGATATGATAAGGCTTGTCGGCGGGGTGCCCGTGCCCGTAAAACCCAAAGAGGGTATACAAATAACTTTTGAGCAGCTTGCTTCTGCGGTTACTTCCAAAACAAAGGCGATAATGCTTAACAGCCCAAGCAATCCGGCCGGAGTACTGTTTGACGAAGATTTCGTAAAAAAGACGGTTGAGCTTTGCGAGAGCAAAAACATTTGGCTTATGACTGATGATATTTATCATCAGTTGGTTTTTGAGGGAGCAAAAGCGCCCAGCCCTTTTAAATATGCTAAGAATCCCGATAATATAGTGGCGGTTAACGGCGTATCAAAGCTTTACGGCCTTACCGGTTTAAGGATAGGCTGGGCCGTATCAACCAACAAAGAAGTTATCGCGGCCATGGGCAGAATGCAGGCTCAGACGACCTCTTGCAACAGTGCATTGTCGGAGGCAGGCGCGCTTGCCGCGCTGACGGGGCCGCAAGAAGTTGTAGACGAATTGCGCAAAATTTTGGAAAATAATAGAAACGCGCTTTTAAGCGAACTTTCAAAGATAGAAGGTTTGAAAGTAACCGCGCCGAAAGGCACGTTCTATTGTTTTGTTGATTTCAGCCGCTATAATAAAGACTCTCTGGCTTTATCGGCGTTTTTGCTTGATAAAGTTATGGTGTCCACGGTGCCTGGGGTGTCGTTCGGCCTTGAAGGTTACCTGCGGATAAGTTACTGCGCCGCCAGGGAAAATATTATAGAAGGTTTAAGAAGGATAAGGTGGGCTTTGGACAAAGCCGCGCCTGCCGAAATTAAAATCGGCGATAAAATTGTAAAAAAGGATTGGTAAAATGAAAAAGATAAACCCTACCGCTTATCAGAGCAAATACGGTCTTGATAATTTAGGCATTAAAACGAATAAAACCGTATTTTGGAACCTTCCCGTAGAAGAGCTTTATGAAAAAGCCCTTGAAAAGAACGAAGGCAATATCACTTACGGCGGCCCCTTATGCGTTGAAACGGGCAAACTTACGGGCCGCGCCCCCAACGACAGATTTTTTGTCGAAACCGAAGACGTAAAAAATACGCTTTGGTGGCACAAAGGCAACAAAGGCATCAGCGAAGCGCATTTTGACAGCCTTTTTAACAAAGCCTTGAAATATATGGAAAATATTGATCTTTTCGTCCGCGACGCTTACGTCGGTTCCGCCGAAGCTTCCAGGATGGCCATCCGCGTAATCAACGAATACGCCTGGCACAATATTTTCGCCAAAAATATGTTCATTGAACCCAAAGCCGAAGAAAAAACTTCTATCGTGCCCGAATTTACGGTAATTTTCCTGCCGGGCCTCAAAGCCGATCCGGCCACCGACGGCACCGCTTCCGAAACGGCAATCCTCATCAACTTTAAAAAGAGAGTGGTCTTAATCGCTGGCAGCGCTTATGCCGGCGAATCCAAAAAATCCGTATTTACGGTAATGAACTACCTCTTGCCACTTAAAGGCGTTATGACGATGCACTGCTCCGCCAACGTCGGTTCCGACGGCGACAGCGCTTTGTTCTTTGGCCTTTCCGGCACGGGCAAAACCACCCTTTCCGCCGATCCGAAACGCGGCCTTATCGGCGATGACGAACACGGCTGGGATAATGACGGCGTATTCAACTTTGAAGGCGGCTGCTACGCTAAAGTAATCAAACTTTCCCAGGAAGCCGAACCTAAAATTTACTCCACGACGCACCGCTTCGGTACGATTTTGGAAAACGTCGTTTTTGACGACAACACCAGAAAGCTGGACTTGGACAGCGCCGCCATCACGGAAAATACGCGCGCTTCCTACCCGCTTACGTTCATCGACAACGCCGTTCCCAGCGAACGCGGACCTCACCCGAAGAACATCATCTTCCTTACTTATGACGCTTTTGGCGTATTGCCGCCGATTTCAAGTCTTTCCAAAGAACAGGCCATGTATCAGTTTATGAGCGGTTACACCGCCAAAGTCGCCGGCACGGAAAAAGGCGTAAAAGAACCTCAGCCGACTTTCAGCACCTGCTTCGGCGGGCCTTTCATGGCTTTGCATCCTTCCAAGTATGCCGAGCTTTTGAAAGAAAAAATGGAAAAACACAACGCCAAATGCTGGCTGGTTAACACCGGCTTGGTCGGCGGCCCTTACGGTATCGGCAGCAGGATCAGCATTAAGCATACCAGAGCTTTGCTCAACGCGGCTTTGGACGGCAAACTTAATGACGTAAAATTTGTAAAAGACGACGTATTCGGTTTTGAAATACCTACGGAATGCGAAGGCGTGCCTTCAGAAATATTGCAGCCTTCGGCCGCTTGGTCCGATAAGAACGAATATTACAAGAAATATAAAGAGCTCGCAGCGGCTTTCGTAAAGAACTTCGAAAAATTCAAAGAAGGCTGCTCGGACGAGATTTTAAACGCTGCTCCCAAAGTGGAAGAGCTTGTAAAATAAACTAGGAGAATTGACAATGGCAAAAGCAAATGCAAAATTTATGGCGCCTTTAACACCCAGCGCCGAACTCGCTAAGGTTACCGGTGCGGCCCCGCTTCCGAGAACCGAAGTGGTAAAAAAACTCTGGGACTATATTAAGAAACACAACCTTCAGGACAAAGCCAACAAACGCATGATCAACGCCGATGACGTTTTGAAACCGATTTTCGGCGGAAAAACGCAGATCAGCATGTTTGAGATGGCCGGCCTCGTAGGTAAACATCTTAAATAAGTTTGAAAGTTTTGCGATTCGGCCGGTACGTTTTACGCGTACCGGCCTTTTTGTTTTAAAAACAGCCGGATAACGGGGCGGGGAATTATACCGTAGGGTTTAACCACCGGCGTAATTTGATTAAAATCCGCCGTTGCCGGCAAGAATAAGAATCTTGTAAAATTAGTTTATGAAAGCTTTTATAATAACGATAGGCGATGAAATTTTACTCGGCCAGATTTTAGACACCAATTCCCGTTTTATGTCCTCGGCATTGGCCGGCATAGGCGTTGAAACTTTGAAAATGGTTTCGGTTTCGGATAAAAAAGAAGAGATAAAAAAAGCTCTTGAAGAGGGGTTTTCTTCTTCCGATTTGATACTTGTAAGCGGCGGGCTCGGCCCCACCAAAGACGATATCACCAAAGGCGTTTTGGCGGAGTTTTTCGGCTCGCAGCTGGTTTTTAACGAAGAAGTTTACGGCTGGGTTCGAGAATATTTCCGTGGCAAAGCTTCCGCTATGAACGAGTATAACAAAAGCCAAGCTTATTTGCCTTCCGCCTGTATTCCCATTAAAAACGAGAAAGGCACCGCCTGCGCCATGTGGTTTGAGCGCGAGGGGAAAGTTTTGGTTTCCATGCCCGGAGTCCCTTTTGAACTGGAAAATTTAATTTCTTCCGTAATTCTGCCGAGAATTAAGAGAACTTTTAAATGTTCCGAACTTGCTTATAAAATGCTGGGCGTTTATGATAAGCCCGAAGCAGAACTGGCTATGGTTTTATCCGCTTTTGAGGATGCTTTGCCTTCCGGCCTTTCTTTGGCTTATCTGCCGTCGCCGGGTTATATAAGGCTTAGGCTTACCGCCAAAGGAGCGGGGCTTGCCAAGCTGGATGACTGCTTTGAAAAACTGAAACAATCTTTGGGCGGGCTTAAATACGCAGTTATAAAAAGCGGGGATAACGCCGAATTGCTGGAAAGACTTTCTAAAATAGGCACGGTTGCCGCGGCGGAAAGCTGTACGGGCGGAAATATCTCGGCCATGATAACCGCAAGGCCGGGCGCGTCGGCTTATTATTTGGGCGGCGTTACGGCATATTCCAATGAGGTAAAAATAAGCGCGCTTGGCGTTAAAAGAGAAGCTTTGGAAAAGTACGGCGCGGTCAGTAAGGAGATTGCTTTGCAAATGGCCGAGGGTGTGCGCCGCCTTACGGGGGCGGATTGGGCAGTATCGACGACGGGTATAGCCGGGCCTTCGGGCGGCAGTGCGGAAAAGCCTGTCGGTACAGTTTGGATAGCGGTCAGCGGGCGCTGCGGCGCAAAGGCGGAAAAGTTTTGCTTTTCCGCAGTGCGTGAGCGAAATATAGGTAAAGCGTCTTTAACGGCTTTGCAAATGATGGTTGATTTTGCTGAAGAAAACAGACCGTAAAAAGGGGAAAGTCATGAAAATGCGGTGCCTAAGCCGCCGTATTGTAGACAAATATGACTTTTTTTGATAAAATATTTGAGTAGTAATTGAGTAGTAATAAAACCCTTTAGGGGCTGATAGCTCAACTGGTTAGAGCGTCCGCCTTACACGCGGAAGGTTGTAGGTTCGAGTCCTATTCGGCCCACCATTTTAAAACACCCTGTAAAGGGTGTTTTTTTTTGGGTATTTTTACTCGGTCTAAGTTGAGTTATCTCGGCTAGCAAGCTTTCGTAGTTAGCTTGATTTCTTTTGACTCGTGTCAAGTTCTATTCCAATGGCTAGCATTTTTTAATATTTGGGTAAATTTTGATTTTTTTGCCGTTTCGCATACTGCGGCATACTGCGCGCCCTTTGGACGCATCACTCTTAGTATCGCTCACGACAAAGAAAATAAAAATTTCCTCCAAATCTGAAAAACCACGCCGGTTGCGCTCTCTCGCACTGCTGAAATTCCGCGTCTATTTCATTCTCTAATACTCATTTAATGTAGGTCAGGTTTTACCTGACAAAGGGAATTCCTTTTAACGTCAGGCGGAGCCTGACCTACGTTTAACTTATTTCTAACTCTTATAATTA
The DNA here is from genome assembly GCA_934643455.1 of Candidatus Proelusimicrobium excrementi. Classification (GTDB taxonomy): domain Bacteria; phylum Elusimicrobiota; class Elusimicrobia; order Elusimicrobiales; family Elusimicrobiaceae; genus Proelusimicrobium; species Proelusimicrobium excrementi. The sequence continues at coordinate 6,306 of CAKUBV010000014.1, forward strand.
TTTCTCTTTTCTTAAAAATTTCTTCTTTATATTCCAATATATAAACTTATTCGGTCGTAAAATGATTCCATAACTTTTTTATCAATTAATGTAGGTCAGGTTTTACCTGACAAATGGAAAATTCCTTTTTAACGTCAGGCAAAGCCTGACCTACTTTTTACTTAGCTGCCTTTTAATATTCCTTTTTCCATTTTTTGCGCCGTGTAGTACGTCGTGGCGTTTTGTTAAAATCATAAAACAGTTGACTTGGTTTTTTTTTTTGATAAATTTCCTCTATATTTTGGCCTGCAAAGTGTGAGATCTCTTTGTTTTATCTAAGGTTAGTTTTAGCGGGCTGATTGATATTAAAGGAGGGAAAAAAGATGCTAAAGAATAAAGTTTTCTTAAAGGCTTGTTTTTCTTTGACTTTCTGTTTTATTTGTGTCGCCTCTTATGGAGAAACTTGCAGCAATATCGGGAATATTCAGTACAAAGCAAACGGCACTTGCGATACCGCTCAAAGGACTTGTTGCGAATACGGAGAGTATTCTGAATGGGATAGGTCTTGCAAAGAGGCTTGTCCTTCTTCTTGTAATAATGGGTATACAAGGACTGATAAAGAGTATGGATATTATTCAGAATGTTGCCAATGTGCGAATCCTAAGAAACTTATAACAGTCAGAGAACCGGGAACTGGAAATGTCGTTTTTCTCTGTGTTTGTTCCAATAGTGATAATGAGAGTTCTTGCACTTCAAATGGCGGAACTTGGTCAAGTGATGTCTGCAGCTGTACTTGTAATAATACATCCCAACAAAAAAACTGCACATTAGAAGGGGTTTATACGGACAACCAAAACCGCCCGGGAACTTGGAATCCTAATACTTGTTCTTGTACATGTCCAAATGATTCCACCTTGGCTGCCGGAAAATGCCACTGCAATGGCTCTTCAAAGTGGAATTCTGCACAAAAAAAATGCGTTTGTAATTTAAGCAGCTGCAGAGAAAGCGGCGCAACATTGGACAGTGACAAATGTGTATGCAATTGCCATGATGGTTACAAATACAAGGATTCTAATAGCACTCAATTCTTACGTCGAAAATGTCAGAACGGCATAGTGGTTACTTATTGGGATAGCATAGTTAAAGGCTGCCATAAAGCATGCTTCGTCGACTCAACTTTGGGCGGGTATTTTGTTTCACATCCATATAACTGTGATTCTTCCCCTATTGACCACTGTTTCCATACAGGAGGGACTCCGCGATGTAGAGTCAATAGCTATATTGGGTGCACTTATTCATAATTATGATTGATTTGGGTTTATTCCCATTCTCAACTAACCGCCCCGCGTTCTAAAAAGAGCGCGGGGGGTTCTTTATACAAATAAAGCCCCGGGTTATGCGCCCGGGGCTTTTTGCGTAAAGTTTAAAACTTACTCGGAAGCTTTTACTTGGAAGCTCTCCACGCCGGCTTTTTGGGCGTAAGCTTCTTCCTGCTCTCTGGCTTCCTTAATGGGCTTTACCGTCGCACAGCCGCCTACGCAGCCGCCGGGGCAGCACATGACTTCGATAAGGTTGCCCATGGGTTTGCCCGTTTTGGCATAGGCTTTAAGCTTGAAGATGGTCTTTTTGTCTATGCCGGCGATAATTTCATCCTTAATAAGGGCGGAATAATCGCCCGCAGCTTTTTTAACCGTCTGCGTTACGCCGCCGGTAATGCCGAACTTCAAGGCTTCCACCGTCGCTTTGCGGTCAAATTCCGTTTCCGCGCAGGCTTCAAGATTAATGCCTTTGCCGAGTATCATGGCTTTAAGCTCTTCATAGCTGATTACGTAATCCACAAAGTCGTCGGTTTGGGCTTCTTTCCTCTTGGAAAGGCACGGCCCGACGAATACCGTTACGGCTTCCGGTATTTCCTTTTTAACGAGCTGCGCCGTATAGTGCATAGGCGTACCCGTATCGGAAATATAAGGCAAAAGCTCCGGTATGTGCTTTTTTGCCAAACGCGTATAGGCGTGGCAGCAGGAAGTCGTCATAAAGGGGCGTTTTTCGTCCACAACTTTTTCTATAAATTCCGCGGCTTCTTTCTGCGCCGTAATATCCGCGCCGAGGGCGACTTCGTAAACGTGCGTAAATCCGAGCTCTTTTATAGCAGTGGCGAGCTGGCCCACGCTTATGCCGAATTGACCGGCTATCGAAGGCGCCACCATGGCAACCAAAGGTTTGTCTTTTTTGGTTTGTTTAAGTACGTCCAAAATCTGGCTGCGTTCCATAATCGCGCCGAAGGGGCAGTTCCTCATGCAGTTGCCGCAGCTGATGCAAAGGCTGTGGTCGATTTTGGCGATGCCTTTCTCGTTCTTCTTAATGGCGTTGACGGGGCAGGCTTCCTCGCAGGGAACGCTTAATTTAAGTATTGCGCCGTATGGGCAGGCTTCTTTGCATTTGCCGCAGCTTTTGCATTTGTCCTGATCAATATGCGCTTTATGGTTGGTTACCGTTACGGCGTTGAAGAAGCAGGCGTTTTCGCACTTTCTCGCCAAACAGCCTTGGCAAAGTTCGCTTACCATATATCTGCTTTTAACGCATGCGGAACACGCGCTTTCAAGCACGGTTAACAGTTTGCTGCTTTTATGGTCGAACTGAGGGTTATCCTGCCCGACGTATTCGCTTAAAGGGAGGGCTTCGTCAACTTCGTTTACCGAATAACCGAAAGCGGCCAAAGCGCGCAGCTTAAGTATTGCGCGTTCTTTATATACGCAGCAGCGGAAAGCCGCGTCGCTGCCTTTGGGGATAATGTTCCAGGGAAGGTGGTTGATTTCCTTTGCCAATGTTCCTTTGTAGAACATGGAGCAGATTTCTTCCAGCACTTCCATCTTAAAATGTTCGGAGTAATTTCTTTTTGTCATAATATAAATTTTACCATATTGGAAATGCCCGGGAAAGGGGGAAACCCCGGCTTTTGCCGACGTTTTTGTTTAGTTTTTCAGTTTAAGGCACAAGAGCGCCAAACCTATACTGAGGTCTTCGTTTTGCAGAGCCACGTGTGCCGGAACTTTGATGTCCGCCGGGGAAAAGTTCCATATGGCTTTTATGCCCGCGCTTACAAGGGTATCCGCCACGCCCTGGGCGGCGTAAGCCGGAACAGAAATGATAGCCGTATTTATTTTGTGGCTTTGCACGTAAGAAGCTAAATGTTCTATATGCAGAACTTTGTCATTATCGGCTTTGGTTATGTCGGTGTCAAAAGCGGCGACCATGTTAAAACCGTGATTTTTAAAACCTTCGTAATGAAATAACGCCGAGCCCAATTTGCCGTATCCCACCAAACATACTTCACGTTCTTTTTGCCAGCCTAAAAAATTCTGTATGGCTGCTATGCTGCCTTTTACATTGTAGCCCAGCCTTGTTTTGCCCGGGGCTTTGGCTAGGAGCATATCTTTTTTGACGAGTATCGGCCTTAAACTTAATTTGGAGGCTATTTCCACCGAAGATATATACTGCCTGCCGTACTTGAGCATATCGTTAAACAGACGCAAATATTGGGGCATGCGTTTTACGGCCTGCATATTACCGGAGTTTGTTTGGGGGGTGAGTTTTTTCATTTAGGATTAAAAAGGCCGCCGCCGTTTAAGCGGCGGCCTTGATATCATTTATTTTTTTGCGGCTTTGGCTTTTTTCTGAGCTACAAGTTCTTCGCCGTAGTAAGCTTTAAGGAAGAGTTCCTTAATTTCGCTTACGAGCGGATAGCGCGCATTGCCGCCGGTGCACTGATCGTCAAAAGCGAGTTCGGACATTTCGTCGAGTTTCGCCATGAAGTCCGCTTCCGGTATGCCGTATTCTTTAATTGAAGTGGGGATGTTGAGCCCTCTTTTGAGTTTTTCAATTTCAAGAACAAGCTTGTCCACTTTCTGCCCTTTGTCGTCTTTGGAGTTATCCAAGCCGAGGAAGTGGGATATTTTGGCGTAGCGTCCTTTTACGAAAGGATATTTATACTGCGGGAACAAGCCTTGTTTGGTCGGTTTTTCCGTCGCGTTGAACTCTATTACGTAGCTGATGAGCAAGGCGTTGGCCAAGCCGTGCGGTACGTGGAAAATTCCGCCGAGTTTATGCGCCATTGAGTGGCAAAGGCCGAGGAAAGCGTTGGCGAAAGCCATACCCGCTATCGTAGCCGCGTAGTGCATTTTTTCGCGGGCGTTGGGGTTTTTTGCGCCTTCGTCGTAAGAAAGTTTAAGGTATTTGAAAACGAGCCTTAAAGCTTCCAAAGCCTGGCCTTCGGTAAAGTTCGTGGAGAAGATTGAAGTATAAGCTTCAATAGCGTGCACCATTACGTCCAAGCCCGAAAAAGCCGTTAATGATTTGGGCATATTCATTACGAATTCCGGGTCGACGATAGCCATATCCGGGGTTAAAGCATAGTCGGTAATGGCGTATTTGGTATTGGTTCTTTCGTCGGTGATAATCGTAAAGGGCGTAACTTCCGAACCCGTGCCGGAGGTTGTAGGTATAGCAACCATGGTGGCTTTTTTGCCGAGTTCCGGCAAAGGATAGATTCTCTTTCTGATATCCATAAAGCGTGCGGCGATGTCTTCAAAGCTCATGTGCGGATTTTCGTACATAAGCCAAATCATTTTGCCGGCGTCCATAGGCGAACCGCCGCCCAGCGCGATAATCAAATCCGGCTGGAAGGCATCGGTAATGTGCAAGGCTTCGTGAATGGTGGCCAAATCCGGGTCGGGTTTGACGTTGCTGAAGACTCTTATAGACATTCCGAGGTTTTCCAACACGTCGCGCACCATGGCCACGTAACCGAACGTTTCCATGGATTTGTCGGTGATGATGAAAGCTCTCTTTTTGTCTTTAAGTTCTTCAAGCGCGAGCTTCAGCGCGCCCCTCTTGAAGTAAATTTTCTGCGGTACTTTGTACCAGTACATGTTTTCTCTTCTTTCGGCAACTGATTTAATGTTCATAAGGTGTTTTACCCCGATATTTTCGCTGACGGAGTTACCGCCCCAGGATCCGCAGCCCAAAGTGAGCGAAGGCGCAAGCCTGAAGTTGTAAACGTCGCCAATCGCGCCCTGGGAGGACGGCATATTAATAAGCGTTCTGCCGGTGTGCATGGTCTTTTGGAAAAGCTCTTTATGAGTTTTGTTCGCTTCGTCTGTATACAGAACGGAGGTATGGCCTGCGCCGCCAAGTTCGATAAGGGCTTCGGCGGTGTCAACGGCTTCTTCAAAGGTTTCGGCTTTATAAAAACCGAGTATCGGGGAGAGTTTCTCGTGGGAGAAAATTTCTTCGTCGCCGACTACTGAGCATTCCGCTATGAGGATTTTTGTATGCTCGGGCACTTTTACGCCGGCCATTTGCGCTATTTTAAATGCGCTTTGTCCGACTATCGCCGCGTTTAATTTATGGCCGTCGGGCATGATAAGGCTGCCTACAGCGGCTTTTTCTTTTTTATTTAAGAAATAGCATCCTCTTAAAATAAATTCGTCTTTGACGGCTTCGTAAACGGATTTCTCCACGATTACGGATTGCTCGCTGGCGCAGATTACGCCGTTGTCAAAGGTTTTGCTCATAATTACTGAGCTTACCGCCATTTTGATATCGGCCGTTGCGTCAATAACCACAGGGGTGTTGCCCGCGCCTACGCCGATTGCCGGCTTGCCGGAGCTGTACGCCGCATGGACCATGCCGGGGCCGCCGGTGGCCAAGATCAGGTTAATGCCGGGGTGGCGCATAAGAGCGTCGGAAAGCTGCATGGTGGGTTCTTCAATCCAGCCGATGATGTTTTTGGGTGCACCGGCTTCCACCGCCGCGTCAAGCACGATTTTGGCGGCTTCTATGGTGCATTTCTTTGCGCGCGGGTGCGGGGAAAAGACTATGCCGTTTCTGGTTTTTAAAGCCAAAAGGGATTTAAAAATAGCCGTTGCCGTCGGGTTTGTGGTGGGGACTACGCCCGCGATTATGCCGATAGGCTCCGCTATTTGTTTGTAACCGAAGGAATCGTCGTCGGTTATTACTCCGCAGGTTTTGGTGTCTTTATAGCTGTTGTAAATATATTCGGAAGCGAAATGGTTCTTTATAACTTTATCTTCCATTACGCCCATGCCTGTTTCGGCTACGGCGATTTTGGCCAAATAAATGCGGTTTCTTGCCGCGGCCATGGCCGCCGCCCTGAAAATGCGGTCTACTGTTTGTTGGTCGAAAGTGGCGTATTCTCTTTGCGCCGCTTTTACTTGCTCGACTACGGCATTAAGCTTTTTCATGCCGGCGTCGTCGTTTTGAGTGGTGTTCTTCTTGGTTTCTGCCATTGTTTGCGTTCTCCGATTAAACTTCTTTAAGTATAAAGTTATTGGTATACTTATGTATCCATTATATAAATTATGCTTTACTAATGCAATAATAAAAAGTTCTCGTTATCCCATAACAGGTTTTTTGCGGTTAAATAAAAGTAATTGGTATCTTTTGGTATCTAATTGCGGGGGTAATATTTTACGCCGCGCCCGGCAAAGTAATATAATATTATAAAGGTTTTGATTAATTAATATCCGTTTATGAAAAAGATTTTTCTTTCCACTCAACTGCGTTACAGAATAGCCGTAAGCAGTTTTTTCTTTATACAAGGCATAGTGTTTGCAAGCTGGGCCAGCAGAATACCCGATATCAAAAAAGCCCTTAACTTAAGCGACGCCATGCTGGGGGGAGTTTTACTTTCCATACCAGTGGGTCAGATGTGCGCCATGGCGCTTTCGGGCTGGCTTGTTGCGCGCTACGGCAGCCGTAAAATGCTGACCTTGGCCGCCATACTCTATCCGGCGTTTTTGGTTAATTTGGGTTTTTCCCATGATATTTGGCGGCTTATCATAGGTTTGTTTTTGTTTGGCATGGCGGGCAATCTTTCCAATATTTCCGTTAACACGCAGGGCGTCGATGTGGAAAGGCTTTATCATAAACGCAGTATAATGGCTTCTTTCCACGGTTTATGGAGTTTGGCCGGATTTTTGGGCGGGCTTATAAGCACGCTTATGGTGGGCTATAATATAAAGCCGGGTTTGCACTTTGTAATAATTTTCGCGCTTACAACGCTGATACTGCTATATATGCGCCGCGCTACGGTGCCGAGGGATTTTTCCGCCGCGGACAGGCCTTCTTCCAGCGGAAAAGAAAATAAAAAAGTTTTTACCATGCCTGATAAATACATTATTATGCTGGGCTTTATAGCTTTCGCCTGCATGGCCTGTGAGGGAACCATGTACGACTGGAGCGGAGTGTACTTCCAAAGCGTTGTTGACGCGCCGAAAAACCTTATAAGGCTTGGTTATACGGCTTATATGTGTACAATGGCTTTAGGGCGTTTTACGGCCGACGGATTTGTAAACCGTTTCGGGGCTGTGCCCGTAATAAAAGCAAGCGGGCTGATAATGTTTGCCGGGCTGATTATTTCGGTCTTATTTCCGTCGATAGTCGCGGCGACTTTCGGCTTCTTGCTGGTGGGCTTCGGCACTTCTTCCGTTGTGCCTTTGTGTTACAGTATGGCGGGGCGTTCAAAAGTTATGAAGGCAAGCGTCGCTTTGGCGACGGTTTCCACGATAGGCTTTTTAGGTTTTCTTATGGGGCCGCCGGTTATAGGTTTTATAGCTCAGGCGTGGGGGCTGAAGTTTTCTTTTGCGCTGGTGGCGTTGGTGGGGTTGATGACTACTTTTATTGCCCCTCACTTAAAGCATGAGTAAGTTAACTTGTGTATTTTGGCTCGGTCTAAGTTAAGCGCTCGCATTTTTTACTCGCGTGATATTTTATACTCTCGGCTAGCACTTTGCCGCTTTTGGGCGTTTTTTAATTTTTTCCTCAGTCGGGTACTGCGCCGCCTTCGGCGGCATCATACTTAGTACACCTTCTTCGTCAAAAATTGAAATCCGCCCCAAAATCAACAAA
>CAKUBV010000015.1 GCA_934643455.1 Candidatus Proelusimicrobium excrementi
CTGTTCAGACGGCACATGGAGCGACTGGGACGCTTTCTGCCTAATTACAACGACATGCCCGACATCAAGCAAACCCAGCACAAAAGAGTCATGTTACGGTGGATATAAATATAGAACCGTAACATGCAATGAGTCAACTGGAACATGGACGACCGGAAGCTGGGGAAAATGCGATTGCAGTGATCCGGCTTTTGAAAAAGTACCAGCAGTAGGCGGCCCCTGCTGCCAAAGAAAGGACGGCACGGGGCGAAGGTGCGCTGGCGACAACAGAGTGCCTTATAATTGGGTAAAAGCCGGAACGCCTTGTAAGGATAAAATTGAATGCGGTACCGGGGCCCTTCCGGAGTGTAATGAGTCTAGAAAGGGCTATTATTGGTCCAAGTGGATAAAGGATGGTACTTGGAATTTCGGCTGCGGATCGCAATATCCAGATAGAAACGGTAGAGGCTATTGCCAAGAATATCTGTGCAGACAAGGATAGTAAATAATTTCCCGGGATAAAACCCGGCTCTCAACTAACCGCCCCGGTTCGCAAAGACGGACCGGGGTTTTTACCGGGGAATTTTGCCTGGCGGCTTAAATAAAATAAACGTGTGCGATATTCTCATTTTAAATTGATAAAATATCTGTATATGGAAAATAACGCCGAATATAAATTTAAAAGCGGTTTTGCCGTAATGGCCGGGCTTGCAAATGCGGGCAAGTCCACTTTGCTCAATCAGTTCGCGGGGGTTGCGCTTTCACCCGTTACGCATAAACCTCAAACGACGAGGCAGAACATCCTCGCCATAAGCGAGGGCGACGATTATCAAATAGTTTTCGTCGACACTCCGGGTTTTTTGCATGCGGAATACAAACTCCAGCAGATTATGCTTAACTCTTTAAACCAAGCCATTAACGAAGACGCGGATTTAGTCATTTTCGTTTATGACCCTACCGCACCTATGGCGCGCCATATGCCGCTTATAAAAAAGCTTAAAGGTTTATATTGCCCTTTGCTTTTGGTAATAAACAAAATAGATTTGGTAAAAGATAAGGACGAACTGGACAGAATAATCAAAGCTCTTTCGGCGGAGCTTAATTTTAAGGAAGTTTTCTTGGTCAACGCCAAAAAAGGCGAGGGGGTAAAGCCGTTGGAACGCGCCGTAGTAAATTATATTCCTTACGGCCCGGCTTATTTCCCCAAAGGCCAGCTTACGGACCGCTGGGAAAGATTTTACATAGGGGAGTTTATCCGCGAACAGATATTTTTGCAGTACGGACAGGAAATACCTTACAGCACTTATGTGGAAATAGAAAAGTTTACGGAAGATTTGGGCGATAAAAATTATATCAGCGCGATCGTCCACGTTGAAAGGGAACGCCAGAAGCCTATAATTATAGGTAAAGGCGGCAGCGCGATAGCCAAGTTAAGGCAGGCGGCGCAAAAGAGGATAAACGAGTTCCTCGGGCAAAAGTACCGTTTGGAACTGCATGTAACCGTAACGCCCAATTGGCGGCAGAACGTAAAAGATTTAAAACGTTTCGGATATATTAATGATTAGCAGAAACAAAATTAAAGCTTTAATTGATTTAATAGATAAAGAGCCGGAGCTTAAACCCAAGCTTCAGGCGACGCTCGCCCGTTTCATCAAGGAAGAACCCTTGCAGTTTAAAAACGTTATAGAAGAAAGCTTCGGCGCGGCCGTGCCCGGCTATATAAGGGATATCGTCCTCAATATCAAAAGGGAGGAGCTTCTTTCCCATTTCAAAGCTTATTTTGAGGTTAAAAATCCATCTTTGCTAAAAGGTTTTGCTCTTATAGCAAGATTTATCAATCCCCAGCTTTCCCAAAAAGCCGTGCTTGATAAATTCGGCCTTTTGCATAAAAGCCTTGCCGTGCGTATGGACGCCGGTTTCGACGTTTTCCATAAGGCGGAAGTTATGTCCCGGTTCTTTTTTATCGGCGGACATTACCGTCTGGAAAGTTTAAGCGTGGGCCCCAGGACTCTTAGTCTGCCTGATATAATCGCCTGCGGCGGGGCCAGCAGTTTTGCTATGGCGGCTTTATATTGCTGTTGCGCGGAATGCTTTGATGTAAAAGCCGATATGTTTGACGCCGGCGGAAAAGTTATGATAAGGCTGCGCGACAAATATTCCTACGAGCCCGTGTACGTCGATGTTTTCGCGGGCGGAAGATTCGTCGGGGAAGACGAATGCAGCATTTATGCGTCCGCGCGCGGCTTTGCGTGGAGCGGGGCTTTTATTTCGCCGATGTCTTCAAAACAAGTGATAAAAAGATTTTTGGCCAATTTAATTTATATCTATTCCAAAAGTGGCGACGAAGCCGCTCTGTCCGTATTAAGAAAATGTTTTAACTTCGCCGCGTAACGGGAGGCAAACGTGCAAAACATAATGTCCGCGATAGGCTCTACGCCTTTAATAAAAATAAAATCTTCTTTGCCGGCGGATATATACGTAAAGGCGGAGCTGTTCAATCCGCTTTCCAGCGTTAAAGACCGCGCCGCTTTTTATATGATAAACGCCGCCGTTAAAGAAGGCCTTTTGAAGCCCGGCGGGACCATTGTCGAGCCGACAAGCGGCAATACGGGCATAGGCCTTGCCGCATTCGGCGGTTTTATGGGGTTTAAGGTTATACTCTGCATGCCGGAAAGCATGAGCGAGGAGCGCAAAAAACTTTTAAAGCTTTTGGGCGCGGAGCTGATTCTTACGCCCGCGGCCGAAGGGATGAAAGGCTCAATAGCAAAAGCCAAAGAAGTTTTGGCGTCGACGCGGGGGGCTTATATGCCGGATCAATTTTCCAACAAGGCCAACGCTTTGGCCCATTTTGAAACCACCGGCCCGGAAATTTACAAGGATTTGCAGGGCAAAGTCGATATTCTCGTGGCCGGGGTCGGCACCGGCGGCACGATAACGGGTACGGGACGTTTTCTTAAAAGTAAAAATCCCAAAGTAAAAGTGGTGGCCGTAGAGCCTGCGGAAAGCCCGGTTCTTTCCGGCGGTAAGCCCGGCCCTCATAAAATACAGGGCATAGGCGCGGGTTTTGTACCTTCCTTGCTTGATTTAAGCCTTATAGACGAAATCCTGCCCGTTTCCGGCGAAGACGCTTTTAAAGCCGCGCGCAAACTGCGCCTTGAAGACGCTTTATTCTGCGGGATTTCTTCCGGCGCGGCTTACCGTGCGGCGGAAGTTTTGGCCGCCCGCCCGGAAAACAAAGGCCTTAACATAGTATTAATCGCTCCCGACGGGGGAGAACGTTATTTAAGTTTGCTTTAAAGGAGATTTTATGAAACTTTTTCTTTCTTTTGTTTTTATGTTTTGCGCGTTCGGCGTTTACGCTCAGGATTATTATCTTACCAAAGAGAAAAACAAAACTCCGCTTGCGGTTGAATCCGTTGAGGGTATAACCAAAACGCTTAAAAGCCTCGGAAAAGACGGCAAGTATAAACCAGTGATTTTAAGCAAAAACGCGGCGGAAGCGGTATATGTTTTGGCGCCCGTTTCTTTGAATACGGACAGCGATGAAGATCTTTCCGTTATCAGCAATTATGACCAATCGGAAGAAGAAATTTCCAAGCCGGGTGCTTTTGCCATAAGCGCGGCTTTGAAAAACGAGCCTGAGGATATCAAAAGCGAAATTAAAGAATATTCCGAGGAATACGGTGAGGAAATCCGCCCTCAGTATACAAAAAAAACTTACGGAAGAATTAATTACGACGTTTGCTCCTTTTCCACCAAAGAAGCGAAAATCATAATTTTAACCGCGCCTTATAACGGCAAATATATATCATTCAATTATATGGCTTCGCCCAATGCAAATCCCAAATCCGTATCCGGCGCGAAGATAAGCCGGGGGGAAGCGGCTTTGGGCATAATAGCTTCAAGCTTGAACAGAGCTGTTTTTGACTCGGGCGCAGCCAAACAAAACGCGGTGCAGACGCCGAAAATATCGGAACACGCCGCCGAACCGGCCGAGGAAAGAACCGCGCCGGTATTGGAGGACTGGTCTTCAAAAAATATTTCCGCGCGGGAAGTTCAATTCTCTTTTAATATAGCCGAAAATGACAAAATATATTCTTATATAATGACTTTGCCCGCCGGTATATCCGCCAAGCCGGAAGGCAAAGAGGACGCCAGAATAATATTAAAGCAGGAGGCCGATGCCATCATGTGGCTGGAGCCGGTCTTTAAAAACAGCCGCAGCTATAATGATGAAGTTTTGGCAAAATACGCTCCCGGCAAAAAGTTTACTCAAAACCCGACGCGGAAAATAAAAATCGCCGGCAAGGACGTGAATTTTGTCAGGAAGACGGCGCTTAACGTAAAAGCGTCAAGCTATTTCTTTGCAGAGGGAGGCCGACGCTTTGTTCTTTCTTTCGTTACGCCTTCTTCTAAACTTACGTCTTATGAATCCGCGGCTTCGGCCGTTTTAAACAAATTTAAAAGTGCGGACTAAAATCTTTGTATTGCTGCTATAAATTAAAAATCCCCCGGTTTAGGCCGGGGGATTTTGCGTTTGTACGTATAAGATTAGTTCTTTTTGCCGTTGGCGGTTACAAGTTCTTTTACCGCTCCGACCGCGCCTAAAATGCCGGTGGCTTCATAAGGCATATAGACGAGTTTATTGTCTTTGCCGTCAACCATTTTCTGCAAGGCTTCTATATATTTTATAGAGATAAGATAATTGGCCGGGTTGGCGAATTCTTTTAAGTTATCGGTAATGATTTTGACGGCTTCCGCCTCGGCCTGAGCCACTTTTACTTTAGCCTGAGCCTCACCTTCCGCGGCAAGGATTTTAGCCTGTTTCTGGCCTTCGGCTTTGTTGATTGCGGCTTCTTTCGCACCTTCTGCCTGCAAGATTTGGGCGCGTTTGGTGCCTTCCGCTTCCAAAATTACGGCGCGGCGTTCGCGTTCGGCTTTCATTTGTTTTTCCATGGCTTCGCGTATGGCGGGCGGCGGGGTGATATCCTGAAGTTCCACGCGGTTTACTTTTACGCCCCATTTATTGGAAGCTTCGTCAAGAATGGCTCTTAGTTTGGCGTTTATGGTTTCGCGCGAAATTAAAGTTTGGTCGAGTTCCAATTCGCCGATAAGGTTCCTTAAAGTGGTCTGCGTAAGCTTTTCAATGGCGGTTTGCAGAGAGGCTACTTCATAAGCTACTTTAAGAGGATCGGTAATCTGGAAATATATAAGAGCGTTGATTTTGATGTTTACGTTATCCTTGGTGATTACGTCCTGCGGAGGAAAATCGTAAACGGTTTCCCTAAGGTCTATTACGCAAATCTGCCTGGGGATTCTGTCGGAAGGATATTTCCATTCTATATATTTGGGTTTGTCGAAAAACGGCACCATAAAGTTTATGCCGGAGGTCAACACACCGTTGTATTTCCCGAGTCTTTCCACGATTATCACAGTTGCCTGCTGAACCGTCTTTATGCCGAAAGCAAAAAATACTACGGCAAAAACGGCCAATAATATCAATACTGTTTCCATTATTTGTTCTCCTTTTGTACTGTCAATTTGCTGCCTTCAACTTTCAAAACTTTTACTTTGTCGCCTTCTTCAAGAGAATTTGCGCAGTCAAGCTCCCACAAATCTCCGTCCGCTTTTGCGTAGTATTTGGAATTTTCTTTGTCTGCCTGACAGACTGTAAGTTCTTTGCCGCGCAAAGCGTCCATATTGCTTTTAAATCCTTCTCCTTTTTTGTACATATGCTTAAGCATAAAAGGCCTGAGCTTAAAAAAGAATACGAATATCGCCGCCACGCCTATGCCTATCTGCCAGTAAAGATTAAGCCCGGCCCAGCTGGCCGCGGCGGCAATCATCGCCGCCAAACCAAAACAAGACAAAGAAAAATCCACCGTAAAAATTTCCCCTATAAGCAAAGCTATGCCGAGTATCAACCAATAATGTGCGGGCATAAAACCTCCTGATTGTAATTTTGTTTGAAAAATTATACAAATATTTAATCTTATGCTACAATAAAAATATATTATTTGACTTTATATCCTTTTAGGAGGAGCATTAATGCTTTTATCAAAAAAATCGCTGTCAGCGTTGCTGTCCGCAGTGTTTCTGTGTCAGCAAGCCGCTTTCGCGGCGTCGCCGCTGGATACGGCAAGAGCTCTTGACGCGCGGCGTTTCGCCGTCGTAAAGACTGATTCCGAGGAGCCGGTAAAACTGGAAAGTTCCGCCCTTGAAAAACTTGAAAAATTTAATAAGAAAACAGGCGCTTCGTGGCGTATAAGAATGAACGGCGCGACAAAAACGCCCCGCTCTTTGGTGGGCGGAAGAAGCGTACGCGTCGGTTCAAGCGATAAGAACGCTCTTAAATTTATTAAAAGCAGTAAAGATTTGCTCGGCGTTAACGAAAAGGACCTTAAACTTTTAAGAAAGCCTTTAAAATCCGCCGTCGGCACGCACTTTTATTTCAGGCAGTATTATAAGGATTTGCCGGTGGAAAACGCTTACGTTAAAGTAAATATCGATAAAAACGGCTCCTTGCTTAACTATCAGTCAACTTATGTTCCCGATTTGGATATCGACGTAAAAGAAAGCGTTCCCGCGGCTTCGGCGGCGTTAATAGCCGCGCAAGACGCCGGCGGCAAAGCTTTAAGCTCCCCTGAAAAAGTAATTTACGTTACGCCCGGTACGGCTCAGGCCAGGCTGGCGTGGAAAACGCTTGTTCAGGGCGGGGAAAACGCCCCTGCCAAATGGGATTATTACGTGGACGCCCAAACCGGCGACGTTCTTAACAGAATAAGCAAACTTTTTTACGCTTCCAGACAAGCCCAATTTTCCATTAATATAAACCCGGTCTATCCGAAAGCCCCCGGTATTTCTACGCAGACTTTGCCTCTTTCCAATATGTACGTTTACTCTTTTAACGGAAGCGGCGCGCCGCAGGCTCCTCAAACCACGTCTTCCGACGGCGAAGTTACGACTTCCGGCAGAATGTGGGCAACTTTATCCGGGCCTTATTTTACGGTTACCAACGAAGCCGCCCTTACCAAATATTACGTGGAAAAAGGAGACGGCGAAACTTTTGGATTGGATTGGACGGAATTTACAAAAGGCGCCACATGGCAGACTTACAATGCCTGCGAGAACAGCGGGGATTACCCTGTGTTTTCTTATCCTTTGATAAAAAATCTTAATATCGGCAAAATGAACGTGTCGGGCGACATTGAGGATAAAAAATTCTTATTGCTGGGCAGCTCGCTTCCTTCCGACAGAGTTTTGGGCGCTTATATAGGCAGATTTAACTCTTTAAACGGGCCTCTTATTTCCAATTATAATTCGGCCCAAATGATGAATATATCCGCTTATCCCGCGGATTATACTCCGGGCGAAAGCGATTATTCCATAACCTCGTTTAACAAACTTTGCGTTCCTTCCAGCACGCCGGCGCGTTATACCTCCACGGATACGTCTACGCTGCCGGTTGTAATGGCCAATGACAATATACAAACGCCTGAAGCCGTCGCGTTTTATAACCTTAACGCAATGCGCGATTATTTTGTAGGCTTGGCAGGCAGCAATTTTGATCTTAACGGACATATGCCGGTAATGGTGAACGCTTCCGGCGCCGGATACAGCAGTCATGACGACGGCATGCAGAACGCTTTTTATGATTTGGACGCCGATGTGATTTTGGTCGGCCAAGGCCGCTACGACGTCAGCAAGAGCCAATATGTAAACTTCGCTCTTGAAAGCGCAATCGTCCGCCATGAATATGTACATGCGGTGGTAAACAAAATATGGCCGATAATTTATTTCGATGAAGGCGCAGCGATTTCCGAGGCCGTGTCCGATTACTTTGCGCTGTCTTCCCTTAAAGACGCGTCGGGCAGACCGTATACTTCTATAATCGGCGCATACGTCGCGGGGACTTCCGGCGAAGGTATGGCCCGCAACTTGGACGGCACCGATTCTTACACTCCCGAAAAATGGATAGCCAACGGTGCGCCTATGGGCCAGCACGCCAACAGCAAATTTTTAAGCCAGGCTTTATGGCAGCTTAGGATATCCTCTATCGGCGCAAACATAGATAAGCTGGTTTGGAACGCATTGATGTTCTTCCCGGACAGCTTGCTTGAATTCCGCGACGCTATGATTGCCGTTGCGGGTATTTCGGCGATAGGCGGAAACTCCGCTTGGGTTACCGCCGTTGAAGACGCTTTTGACGCGCACGGTATTACCTATGACAATATCATTACCGCGCAGGGCGATATTTACGAACCTAACAACGGCCCCTATGCGGCGGCCGATGTGGATATAGCTTCAATTTCAAGGAAAGAACTTTCCGCAAGCATAAATCCCGCCAGCGATATGGATTATTACAGCATTTCGCTGCCGGAAGGCGAATTTAAAGCCGTGCTTACTATGCCGAAAGTTAGGGAAGGAAGATATATTCCGCTTGGTATGCTCTTGCTTGACGCCGATATGCAAACGGCGGTTGATTTGGTGCGTCCTTCCGACGTCCCGGATGACCAGCAGGGCAATACGGGCATAACGACGAATCTTGAAACAATAACCCTCACTTTCAACGCGCCGTCTTTGTTAAACGGCAATACGGGGCGTTATATATTGGGCGTTTATAAGCTTTCAAACGGGTATTATCCTTCGGATATTTCCGCGGATACCGGCGCATATAAACTTAATTTTACTTTTGCGCAGGGCTCCAATGTCGGCAATGTGGAGGCTCAGCTTGATGACTTTGCCGACGGCAGGCAGATAAGCTTCAGCGTTCCTTTGGCAACGACTAAAGACAGCGGCCTTAGCGGCGCTTTGAGTACGCTTGGCTTAGGCGAATGGGCGCCTTCTTATTACGAGTTCTTCCATTCCGCAAGATTGCTGGATTCCGATATGAACCCGATTCCGGGCGCAAACACGGCTGATGCTAACTATCTTGAGATTCCAATGACCATCAGTATAGACAGTAATAATATCATGAGCGGTAAAGTTACCATTCGAAACGGATTCGCCTCCTTGGGGCATAATATGGTGTATTTGCAGGTTTTCGGCAAATTGCGCTCGAACAAAGCCGATCAGGATGCCGGAAACACTAATTACCGCGAGGATTACGGAGTTGTTTCTTTGGGCATTTCAAACCCGATAGTTACGGCTTCAACCAGCGGAGAAGAAGTTTATATAAAAGATTCCGTCTTTAACCCGATGAAAGGCGGCAAAGTTAAATTTGAAATCGTTCCGAAATCCGACGGAAAGTTAAAAGTCCAAATCTTTACGATTGACGGCTTGCTCGTCAAAACGATTAAGGACGGCGACGTCAGCCAAGGCATTACGCAAATAGTCGAATGGGACGGACGCAACGGTGCGGGCAAAGTGGTTGCCAGCAGCGTCTATCTGCTGCGCGTCGACGGCGCGGGGATAGACCGGAAGCTTAAGAAAATAGTGGTGGTGAAATAATATGAAGAACATTAAAAAATATTTAACTTCCTTAGTTTTTACCGCCGTTTTAGCGACTTCCGTTTATGCGCAGGATGCCGGCCGTACGGCTTTGCCTTTCCTTAAAATGGATATGGGCGCAAGATATTACGGTATGGCGGGCGCGGCCACGGCTTTGGCCGATGACGTTACAGGTATGGCCTTTTATAACCCGGCGGCTTTGGGTATGGTGGAGTCTTTCCAGTTGGCCGGAACCACTTCCGAAGCGCAGCTTGATATGAAATACCATCACGGCGCTTTGGCTTTCCCGGTAGGTTTTTTAAGCATATTCGGCAATAATCCTTTGAATATAGCCTTTTCCGGCTATGTGTTTGACAAAGGCGATACCGATGACGTATACAGCCGCAAAATCGGCGACGACTGGTCTTTCTCTTTCGGCATAGGCGAGCATATCGGCACTACCGCTTGGGAGGCTTTCGGTACTTCTTCCGATTTGGAACATTATATCGGCGTTACCGGTAAATATTTGCGTTCCGAACTTGCCAAACCCCGCGAGGGCAATGTAAAAGGCGATGCTTTTGCGTTTGACGCCGGTTATACCGCCGTTTTGGACAGGCATTTCGGCGTCGGCGTCGCAATAAAAAATATCGGTACGGATATTAAGTATATAGAGGAGAAAGATCCTCTCCCGGCTACGCTTTCCGCAGGATTGTTCTTCGTGCCCGTAGATGTAGAAGGCATACATTGGACGCTCAGCGGCGACTTTATTTCTTACCTTAAAGAGAAAGAAAACAGAGTCCGCATCGGTACGGAAATGTATCTGTTTGATATGTTGGCTGTCCGCGGCGGCGTTAAACTTATGGAAGAAATTAAGGAAGAGTGGACCCTTGGTTTCGGCCTTAAACTCTTTGGTTTCGAAATTGACGCCGGCACCATTCTGAACCCTCAGCTTAACGATGATAAAGTCTATCAAATCAGTGTGGCGTATAAGTTCCCTGTTTCCAAGAAAGACGCTTACAGCGAAAAGGAAAAGGAACGCAACGAATATAAAGAGTATAAAAAGAAGCAGCAGGACACCGCATTTGAGCGGGCCCAGAGGAATGCAAATCCTTTGATTTATCAGTAGAGAGAGCCCCGGTTGACCCGGGGCTTTTTAATCCGTGAAGGCGGCGTACGCAATTTCGAGCGCTAGAGAGAGCCCCGGTTGACCCGGGGCTTTTTAATTGCTCGGTCTAAGTTAAATTTTTTCTTCAGGCAGGCTTTCGTATTCGGCCGGATTTATTTTTTGCTCGGTCTATCTTTCTTGCTCACGGCTAGCAAGCTTTCGTATTTGGCCGAATTTATTTTTTACTCGGTCTATGTTACGTTTTCTCTGCTAGCACTTTGCCGCTTTTGGGCGGCTTTAAAT
>CAKUBV010000016.1 GCA_934643455.1 Candidatus Proelusimicrobium excrementi
CCGAACTCGGTAAAAAAGCCAATTCTAGTGACGTATATACAAAAGGAGAAGTAGATGCCGCATTGGGTACCAAAGCCGATGTTTCTGATGTTTATACAAAAACGGAAGTAGATAATCAAAATAGCCTTCAGGATGGTAAAATTGCCAATAATACAACTGCCATTGGCAATAACACTACTGCTATTGCTCAGAATGCGACGGCTATTGCCAATAATACTACGGAAATTGGTACTCATACGACCCAAATTGCTAATAATACTGCCGCTATCAACGGTCATACGGCAGATATTTCTGCAAATAAAACACAGATCGCTACGAATACGTCTGATATTGCCGTTGCTAAAGCTGATATATTAAGCAATAAAGCTGATATCACTACCAATAAAACCAATATCGCCACCAACAAAACCAACATTGAAAACAATGCTGCAAATATTGCTACCAATGCGGGTAAAATTTCTGCCAATGAAAGTAAAATTTCCGCCAACGAAACGGCTATTGCTGCTAATAAAACTAAGTTAGAAGCTCAAGACGGCCTTATCGCCGCTAATACGACTCAGATTAATAAAAATACGGCTGATATCACTACCAATAAAACCAATATCGCCACCAACAAAACCAACATTGAACATAATACTGCTGATATTGCTACTAATAAAGCCGATATCCTTACTAATAAAGCTGATATCGCTACCAATAAAGCCAATATTGCAACCAATGCAGGTAAAATTGCCGCCAACGAAACGGCAATCGCAAAAAATCATCAAGATATTGGCGATGTAACAACTTTGGTAGGTGCTAAAGGCTCGGTTGTAAAAACTACGACCAATGTAACAGATGCCGTCTTGGCGATTGACAGCGATTTCCATAGAGGAACTGACGGTAAAATCCATATAGGTGAAAACTCTTTTATTTTGGATGATACTACCGGGGATATAAGCTTTGTAGCCCCTGGTGCGTTGAATGAAAGCGCCATTAACTTTACTAAAACGCCTACCGTCAACGGTGTAGATGTTGCTACAATGGATAATATCAACGCTTTAGATGGCAGAGTCACCTCTGTAAATAACAGAGTGTCCGACTTGAAAGATGAAACCCGTACCGGTATGGCTTCTGTGGCGGCTTTAACTGCCCTTCAGCCCTTGGGTATGGATGCAGGCAAATTGCAATTCCAACTCGGTACAGGCTTTTATCAGGGCGAAGCGGCCCTTGCTGCCGGTGCAAATTACTACGCAACGGAAAATATTGCCTTCAACGCTGGTGTCGCCGCTGACACCGGTTTTGATAACAATGTAGTAAAAGCCGGCGTTTCTTTTGGGTTCTTAAAACCGAAAAAGAAATATACGGTTAATGCCAACAATGTAACAATCAATGCCGCAAAGCATACCAGCGTACAAGCTCCTAAAGACGTCGCTTATATCACGCCGGCTGAGTTAAAAGCTCTGACGGATAGAATCGCCTCCTTGGAAGCCGAATTGGCAAAAAAATAATTTTATCAACTGTGCATTAACGCTGTTTGAATTTTAGACAGCGTTAATGCTTGGGAGAGTCGCATATGAAAAATTATTCCATAAAAAAATATATATTGTTTTTGTTGGTTTGCTTATTTGTGGGCTGCGCTTCATCTCAAAAAGCTGATACGCCGGAAGATAACCTTGTACTTGATGTGGACGAGGTAGTCACAATTGAGGATAACAAAATTGAGGATAATAAAACGGAAGACGTATCAACTGTGCTTGCGGATATACGCGGTTTTAAAATTAGCAGAAATCTGCAATTTGAATATGATTCCGCCGCGCTTACGGCTGAAACTAGAGAAAAGCTTCTATATATTGTTGATGAGTTGGATAAATATCCTGATGCCTTGTTCCAAATTGTAGGGCACGCTTGTGATATGGGAAACGAAAGACATAATATGATTCTTTCTAAAAATCGTGCTCAGGCGGTTAAAAATGCGCTGCATAATGAATATGGCATAAATAACCATATGGAAGTATTTGGAAAAGGTTCTTCCGAACCGGTAGAAAGCAATGATACTATATCCGGCAAGGAAGCTAACAGAAGAGTGGAAATATATGTCGTACGCTAAATACATTTAATATGCTGCATATTAAAAAGCACATTTTCTTATGTTTTTAGAATTTATGTTTTATAAAAGCAATATTATTTCCGCTTTTAATACCCCAGGCTTTGGCTTGGGGTATTTTTTTGTTTAATAATCCTCTTGTTATTTAATTCAGTTTTGTTTTAATATATCCGATAAAATTAGCGTTTTTTCCTAAACAGAATTGGAGTGATTTGAGAGGGAAAAGGCACCTCGTGTAAGGACTGCATACGTCTTGTGAGGTATTTAAGGCCGGTTTAAAATTGGAACGACGCTGCAAGGGAAGAATTTTTTTACGTAAGACCATCAAAATTTGAATAAAATAAAAAATCCCTATCTTAAATAGGGATTTTTTATTTTTTACTACATTTTTTACTACACTATCGTCTGAAAGAGTGCGCCCAACAGGAATCGAACTTGTATCCCCAGCTCCGCAGGCTGGTGCTCTATCCATTGAGCTATGGGCGCGTAAATCTGCTGTCGTTCATCGGCTTGCCAAAAATCTAAGCCGCATTTCTAAGACATTAATATTCTACTAAATTAATAGGCTTTTTAGCCAGTATTTTAAATTTACGATTAAAATATTAACGTTTCCCGACGTGAAAATCAACACAAATCAATTTAATGCGGCCTGGGCGTTCGGCGATAAAAATCCCCCGGGTGCGCCGGGGGAGGTTAATCATAATTTTATTTACTGAAAAGCCGGCGTGTCAAAAATACTTTGCAGGCATCTTCCGCTTACGCAGGCCGCTTTCGCTCCGCCGAAATAGCTTTTGGGGCAGCTGGAAACTTCCGGGCATTTTTCCGGTTCGCCGGTGATTCTTTTATATTCTTTTATAAGTTCTTTTTCGTATTGTTTATTTACAAAATACGGCGCGTACGCTTTTTTGCAGCAGCTGGGAAAGACTACCGCGCAGTCCGCGTCTTCCTGACAGCCGGAAAAGAGCTCTTGAATATCGCTCATGCTGTTGGCTTTTTCGGCTTCGGCGTCAGCTTCTTCGGCTGCGGCGTCAGGTTCTTCGGCCTTATTTGCGCCTTGGGCGTTATCTTGCGGCAATACCGTTTCCTCTACGATAACTTCCGCGGCGACGGTTTCGCCTTGTTCCGCCGAGGGTTGTTTGCATGCGGCGGAAGCAAGCGTTAACGCCGCCAGTGCAAATATCATTAATTTTATATTCTTCATTTGTTAACTCCTGTTTTATATATCAATGTCTATGCCTACGGGCGCATGGTCGGAGCCCGTAACGTCGCTTAGTATATAAGCATTTTTTATAAGTTTTGAGGCCTTCTCGTCAACCATAAAATAATCCAGCCGCCAGCCTACGTTTCTGCTTCTTGCGGCGGTTTTGTAATCCCACCAGGTGTACTGTTTGCCCTGGCTGTTGAACATACGGAACGTATCAACCAGCCCCTCGCTGAAGAACTTATCCAGCCACGCCCTTTCGCAAGGCATAAAGCCGGTGGTATTTTGGTTCTCTTTGGGGTGTTCAAGGTCAATTTCCTTGTGGGCGGTGTTTACGTCCCCGCAGGTTATGACGTATTTTTGTTTTGAAAGTTTCTGACACATTTCCAAAAAGGCCGCGTAGAAGCGCAATTTGTAATCAACCCTGTGCTCTCCGCGTCCTCCGTTTGGGAAATATACCGTAATAAAGTAGAACTCGGGATATTCCAAGCAGAGCAGGCGGCCTTCCGCGTCAAATTCTTCGCTGCCCAGGGAATCGCTTACGGCAAGCGGTTTTTGCTTTGTGTAAACGCCTACGCCGCTGTATCCTTTTTTTTGCGGCTTGGAAAAATACGCGTGATACCCGTCAATATTTTTTATGTCTTCGGAAAGCTGTTCGGGCCAGGCTTTTGTTTCCTGCAGGCCGATTATATCGGGCGAGGTTTTAATAAGCCAGTCTGTAAAGCCCTTCTTTTCTACGGCTCTCAGTCCGTTGACGTTCCATGAAAGGAAAATTCTCTTCATAAGTGATATAATATCATTTTAAGGAACAATTTATGAGAAAAGGCAAATATTTTTTGACTTCCGAATCCGTTTCGGAAGGGCATCCCGATAAGGTGTGCGATCAGATTTCCGACGGCGTTTTGGACGCCATTTTAGCCAAAGACAAAACAGCCCGCGTCGCTTGCGAAACTTATATAACCCGCGGTTTGGTGGTAGTCGGCGGGGAGATAACGACGTCTACGTGGGTCGACGTCGATAAAATCGCCCGCGACACGATAAAAAACATAGGTTATACGGATTCCAAATACGGATTTAACTATGCGACGTGCTCTGTAATTAACGTTATAGGCAAACAGTCGCCTGATATCAGCCAGGGCGTAAACGTCGGCGGAGCGGGGGACCAAGGCTTTATGGTCGGCTACGCTTGCCGCGAGACTAAGGAATATATGCCTTTGCCTTTACAGCTGGCGCATGAAATTTTGCTTAATCTTGCAGAACTCAGAAAATCCGGTAAACTTTCTTATGTCGGGCCTGATTCCAAATCCCAGGTTACCGTGGAGTATAAAGACGGTGTAGCACAGCGCGTGGATACGGTTGTTCTTTCCACACAGCATACGGAAGAGATTTTGGATAAATCCGGCAAAAAAATTACGGAAGAAGCCAAACTTGAACTTATTGAAAAGGCCGTAAAACCCGTTATAGCCAAGTGGGCCGACGACAAGACCAAATATCTTATCAATCCGACGGGCAAGTTCGTGATAGGCGGCCCGCAGAGCGATACTGGTATGACGGGGCGCAAAATTATAGTTGATACTTACGGCGGACGCACGGCGCACGGCGGCGGCGCATTCAGCGGCAAGGATCCGACAAAGGTGGATAGATCCGCCGCGTATTTGGCCAGATATATTGCCAAAAACGTTGTGGCTTCGGGCTTGGCGGACGAGTGCGAAGTGCAAATCGCCTACGCAATAGGCAAGGCGGAGCCGGTCGGTTTTTATTTGGATACGCTGGGCACTGGCAAAATCGCGGACGATAAACTTACTTCAATATGCAAGAAAGTTTTTAAAATGACTCCGCGCGCCATAATCGATTGCTTTAAATTACAGCGGCCGATATATCAAAAAACCGCTTCTTACGGGCATTTCGGGCGGGATATTTTCCCATGGGAAAAGACCGATAAAGCTAAAGAAATAGCCGCTTTAGCCAAGTAAATTCAAACTCCCCGATATCTTAAAATATCGGGGATAATTTTGTAAAGGGGTATTGTTTTATGCGTTTTGTTCGGTTTGTTTTAAGATTTTTGCTGTATCTAGCGGGCGCGGCCGCGCTTATACTTTTGGCGGCGGATTTATCTCTTCGCTGGCTCTTGCCTACGGACAGCGTTCAGGAGAAGATTTCTTCTTTAATAGCTTCCGAAACAAACGGGGAAGTTCAAATAAAGCGCGTAACGGCAGGGCTTACGGGGATTAACGCGGAGGGTCTTTCATTAAGTTTGCCCGAAGGCGGGGATATTGCGTCCGTAGAGTCGCTTTCTTTGAAGGTTATGCCTCTTAAACTTAT
Source organism: Candidatus Proelusimicrobium excrementi (assembly GCA_934643455.1). GTDB lineage: Bacteria > Elusimicrobiota > Elusimicrobia > Elusimicrobiales > Elusimicrobiaceae > Proelusimicrobium > Proelusimicrobium excrementi. The sequence continues at coordinate 5,610 of CAKUBV010000016.1, forward strand.
TAGGGGCGAGATAGATTTTAACCGTATTTTTATTGACGGCGTTAAAATAAATATCATCAGGGATAAAAACGGCAAGTTTAATTTTGACGGGCTTTTTGCGGACGCAGCAGGCAATGCTTCCGCCGGGAAAGAAAATTCGGAAAGTTCTTCTTTCATAAAAGATTTGCGCGTAAAACGCTTCCAAATACGCAATGCGGAAGTTTCATACTTAGATGAATCCGCCGGGATTTCGGCCTCTTTAAACAATTTGTTTTTAGACGTTTACAATTTCAGTTTTACCGCGCCTTTCCGCGTAAGCGTCAACGCGGAGGTTTCCTATAACGGCGGGGGGGTAAAAGTGGAGTCTTTGCCTTTCGGCTTTACGTTGTATCCCGATTTAAATTTGTTAAAACTGGAAGAGGCTTCTTCCGACATTCGCCTTCTGGTTGTAGAGCACGGCCCGGCCACTTTGCGGGCTTCCGGTTCCGTAAAAAATTTCATAAATCCGCAGGTCCGCCTAAAAATAAAGGGCACGGGTGTTTCGGATAAAATACTAAGCGGTTTTGCCGATACGCCGGAATTTACCATAGGGGGCGTCGATATAAACATCGACGCTTCTTATAATGCCGAAGCCGGTAAATTGCTTGTAAATGTTTTTAACGTCAAGGCTTTAAACTCTTCCGTAGACGCGGGCGGCATAGTGCGCTTCGGTAAGGAACTTTCTTACGACGTCTACGTCAAAGCGGCACTGTCTTTTGCGGAAATCGCAAAAACTTTTTCAATGCTGTCGGAGTATCGCTTGAGCGGAACCGCCGACGCGGCTTTCAAAGCGGTCAATAATGATGTAAGCGGCAGTCTATCCGTCAAACAGGCGGGCTTTTACTATTCGCAGGCGGGGGCGTTCAGCGGGGTAAACCTGACTCTTGCCGTTAAAAGCCTTAAGGAAATATCCCTCAGCTCGCTTACGGGCAGGTTAAACGGATATCCTTTCCGCGCGGCTTTAAGTTATACGGAAAAAGCTTCATCCGGGGATGTTAATTTTAATCTTCAGGCCGATAAAATGCTTATTAAACTTAAAAAACAGCCTAAGCCCGCTTATGACCCGGATAAAGACCCTGTCATCGCCGGTGCGCCGGAAATATCACCCGAAGTTAAAAAGATTTGGTTCTTGCCGCCGCTTCATATAAAAGGCGCGGTTAAAATAGGTTCGCTTGAAGCGCCGTTTATTAATGCCGAAGCCGTTGATTTTAAAGCGGATATACGCAACTTCAAGCCCGATATAGCCAATATAGACGGCGGATTATCGCTTGTAACTTCCGCCGGGGTTATCAAAGATTTGTATCACCTGACCAACGCCAACGCGGTAACAAAAGTATTGTTTGTTTCTTTGGGCGTGGTAAGCAAATTGATAAACAGTTTGGACGTACTTTCATTATTAAATTCTCTTTCGGCGTCCGTGCTGCCAAGCGACAAGCAAAAAGAAGCTCTTGAAGCCAGCCCGGATAAAATCGAAGGCGCGCTTGAGTACGACAGCTTTAAAATCAATTTGACTTTTGCCAACGGCTTGACCGATATCAAAAACGGTAATTTTATATCTTCTCTGCTTTCTTTCAACTTGGCCGGACAGATAAATTTTAACAACCGCAAAATTAATATGACGGTTGACGCCGCTCCCGGCAAACACGAAAGCGGCGGCATAATGCCGCTTAGGTTGAACGTCAGCGGTACGGTGGATGAACCGCAAGGCAATATGAGTATGCTTTCCAGCGCGGCGAATCTTGTCAGCCAAACTATTTTTAATAATGCCGGCAGCCGCTTTGTTAAGAAAAGCGTCGGCGGCATACTGGGAATATTCGGGATAGGCTCCCGAAGCAAAAAAGCTAAGAAGGCCAAGGCTGATGCTCAGTCCGAGGCTGATGCTTTTGTGCCGATAGAGCTGCCTGAGAAATTGGGCGAGGAGTAGTTGTACTCGGTCTATCTTACGTGTACTCGGCTAGCAAGCTTTTGTATGTGGCCGAATTTATTTTTTACTCGGTCTATGTTACGTTTTCTCTGCTAGCACTTTGCCGCTTTTGGGCGGCTTTAAATTTTCTCCTCAGTCGGGTACTGCGGCAACTTCGTTGCCATCACTCTTAGTACACCTTCTTCGTCAAAAATTAAAATCCGCGCCAAAATCAACAAACCACGCTTCTAAAATATTCGCATAGTTTTCACTCGTGTTAAGTAGTGCTCTCACGGCTAGCAATTTCCCACAAATCTTAAAAAACACGCTGCTTTTATACTCGCATGCTGAAATTCTACGTCTATTTCATTCTCTAATACCATTCAATGTAGGTCAGGTTTTACCTGACAAAGGGAATTCCTTTTAACGTCAGGCGGAGCCTGACCTACGTTTAACTTATTTCTAACTCTTATAATTATTTCTCTTTTCCTAAAAATTTCTTCTTTATATTCCAATATATAAACTTATCCGGTCGCAAAATGCTTCCATAACTTTTTTATCAATTAATGTAGGTCAGGTTCTACCTGACAGAGGAACACCTTTTTAACGTCAGGCAGAGCCCGACCTACATATATGTATTAATTCTCTTTTTAATATTTTGTTTGCGCCGTGTCGTACGTCGGAGCGTTTTGAAAAATCATAAAACAGTGTATGGTATCTATACATATTGGACTTTTGAGCAGATAGACCCAAAGCCTTTAAGGTATAATCTATTGGGGTCTTCC